>NZ_JAILYH010000023.1 GCF_019793435.1 Rhizobium redzepovicii
GAGATCGCGCCTTTGGCGGCAAGGTCGGCGACGAAGCTGTTTGCGATGCCCGCCGGGATATTTTTGAGCGTTGCATCGACCTCGACGTTGCCGATCGTCGTGCCTGTGACGGCGACATTGCCGTTTGACTTCAGCGAGAGGCTGTCGGCGCCCGCAATCGCTGTGTCGAAATCAAGCTTGTTGTCGGCGAATTTACCGGATGCCTTCACCGCGAGGTCGCCAAGACCGGCACGCTTGGTGTGGCTCGTCCCAGCATCTTTCCAGCTAAGGTCGAAACTGGCGGTGGGAGCAGCAAGCGAGCCTGCCGCCGAAACCGTTCCGGAGATCGCGCCTTTGGCGGCAAGATCGGCGACGAAGCTGTTTGCGATGCCCGCCGGGATATTTTTGAGCGTTGCATCGACCTCGACGTTGCCGATCGTCGTGCCTGTGACGGCGACATTGCCGTTTGCCTTCAGCGAGAGGCTGTCGGCGCCCGCTATCGCTGTGTCGAAATCAAGCTTGTTGTGGGCGAATTTACCGGATGCCTTCACTGCGAGGTCGCCAAGACCGGCGCGCTTGGTGTGGCTGGTCGCAGCATCTTTCCAATCGAGATCGAAATTGGCGGTCGGCGCGGACAGCGGTCCGGTCGCCGAGACCTTCCCGGTGATCACGCCTGCTGCGGCAAGATCAGGAACGAAACCATTGGCGATGCGGGCGGGCAGGTTGAGAATATCGGCGTCGATATTAAGCACCGGCGCCTTCGGGTCGGCGAGTGCAACATTGCCGGCGGCCTTAAGCGACAAGCCGTCACCGCTGCCGATCGTCGTGTCGAAATCGAGCTTATTGTCGGCGAATTTGCCGCCGGCGGTGATGCCGAGCGGCGCCAGCCCGGCTCCCTTGGTCTGGCCAGTCGTCGCATCCTTCCAGTCGAGCTTGAAGTCGGCGACGGGTGCGGCCGGCGTTCCGGTCACGGCAATCTTTCCGGAGATCGTGCCGCCGGCCGAAAGGTTCGGTACGAAACCGTTGGCGAGAGCGGCCGGCAGGTCGTGAATGTCGGCATCGAGCTTCAGCGTCTCGCCGGCCGAACCGGTGACGCTTACCGAGCCGGTGCCTGTTTTCAGCGTCAGGCCGGTCAGGCTGGCGGTGCCGCCGGTGATTGCGACCTGCGTCGGTGCCGCAAGTTCGACCGGGATATTGCGGGGGCTTGCCGAAAAGCGGTCAAGGTTAAGGTCGATCGCCCCATCGGCCATCTCGATATTGCCGGCGGCCAGCACTGGGTTGCCGTCATAGGCGGCATTGAGATCGAAATCGGTCTGGTTCTGCTGCCTGGTAAAACCGAGCGCAAGGCCGGCAAGCCTGTTTGCTCCAGCATTCAGTTCCTCGGCCTTGACCGTGCCGTTTGCCGCAAAAGTGGAGAGATCGCTGACCGTGACATCGATATCCGGCTTGACGATCGCAAGCGTATCACGGCGGATCGAGGCGCCTGTTGCACGCAGCTTCAGCGCGATCTTGCCGTTGTCGCTGACGACGCCAAGCGACCCCTTGAGATCGCCTTCGGCCTTCTGCCCGCCGAGTGCCGCGAGCAGGCCGATATTGGGGAAGTCGAAGGTCAGGGCGCCGGTCGGCTGCAGGGCGGGCGAGAATTCCAGATTGGCGGTCAGCCGGTTGCCGCCAATATCGGCGGTCAGTGCCGGAATACGCATCCGGCCGTCCGCGGAGCTGATGTCGCCGTTGATGGCGATCGGCTGGCCGTCGATCGTGCCGGTGGCGGCAATTTTGCCCTGCGGCGCCTTGGGATCGGCAAGACCCGACAGGTCGATATTGAGGTTGCCGAGCGTCCGGTCGGCCATTTCAAGGCTGGGGGACTTGAGATTGGCCGTCACCGAGATGGCTGGCAGCTCGCCGCCCACTCTTACCGCATATCCGGCCCCGCCGTTGGCGCCGGTGATGAGTTTGCCGATGTCGGGCAGCCGGCCGGAAAGATCGGCATTCACCTTCGAGCCGTCGAGCGCGACATTGCCGGCGGCCTCAAGCGTGCCGGAGGTCACGACGAGGTTGGACAGCGCGAATTTCGACGGAATGGTGCCGGTCACTTGGCTTTCCAGCGAGATCGGCCCGTCGAACCTGCCCGAGACCGCAGCCGGCAAGGCTGCCGGGGCGATGGTAAGCTTGACGTTGCCGGTCAGCGCCTGGTCTGCCAACCGGTACGAGCCGTTGAGGCCGCCGTTGATGTTGGCGCTTTCGAGGGTGGTGCCGTTGAAGCCGATGCTGCCGGGCGTTATCTGCAGGGGCGAGGCGATCGTGACCGGGCCCTGGACGGCACGATTGAGGTTCGGCTCCGCAAAGGTCATGTCGCCGGCAACGAGACGCAGCTGGACGCTGCCGGATCGGGCGGCGAGATTGAAGGCGTCGCTCTTTGCCGTCAGCTTGACATTGCCGATAACGGCTTGCGGCAGGGTCGCGGTATCGAGCGAGCCGCTGACATTCAGTCGGGCCGCCTGCGCATCGCCCGTCAGGGCCAGGTTGAGGCCTGAGATCAGCAAGCGTGCTTCGCCTTCGGCGAGCGGCCAGCGGAAATCGACCGGCCCCGATGTGCCGAGCAGATTGGCGTTCAGGCTGTTGTTGCCGGCCGGATCGAGCGTGCCCGAGGCAGCGATGACGACGCTGCCGGTGGCGATATTGCCGGTCTGGATATCGATCTTGCCGTGGTCGTTGAAGGTGGTAGCAAGATCGATATTGGTCTGGCCGGCGAAAAGCGGCCGGAACGCAGCTGGAAGCAGCGAGCTCAGGTCGCCGCCGCCCTTGAGGTCGAGGTGGTGCAGTCCGTCCGCACTGATCTGATGCCGGGCCTCGATCGCGGCGCGCTGCTGTCCGTCGAGAGCGGCCTGCACTTTGCCCCTCCAGTCGGATATCGGTCCCTGGCCGTCGAGATCGATGTTGACGGCGGGATTGTCGGGCAGGCCGAGAAAACCTGCCAGCAGTCCACCCTTCGGTTCGGCAAGCTGCGCTTTCAGCCGCAGCCGGTTTTCCGCTGGCGCATAGGCGATATCGGCGACCAGCCGTGCATCCGGGACGGCATGACGGCGGACATTGACAATCGCCTCGCCGCCATCGCGGTTTGCCGACAGGCTGCCTTCGGCAGCGAGCGCGAAGGCGCGTCCCGCAAACGATTCGGCCAGTTTGATATCGGGCAGCGCGACGCGATCTATATCAACCTTGATCGGAAGGCTGAAGCCGCCGGCATTTTCCGCTGCGGGCCGCGAGGGCAGGGTGCGCACCGGCTTGCGCAGCACGTCGATCGCTTCGATCTCGAAGCGTTTGGCATGGAAGGTTCCGGTCAGAAGTGCCAGCGGGTTCCAGTCGATGCCGATGCCGTGAATTTCCGCAAAGACGCCCCTGGTATCGGAGACGGTGATCTCGGCGGCGCGAAGCCCGCCGGTCAAAAGACCTTGCGGCTCACGCACCGTAATCGTCATGTCGCGGTTGGACAGCGTCGAGGCGATCTTTTCGGTAACGATGCGGGCGCCAAAGGCGGTGAAGCCGAAGATCGCCAGTGCCAGGACGGCAAGAATCAAGATGGCGCCCACGCCGTAGGCGGTGAGCCGCAGGAACCAGTTGACGATTTTTGCCAGCATTTGCATCGGCGCGGACACTACCCCGTTTTCACGATGGTTCACAAATCGATATCGGCCCTTCTAGAAGGATTGGCCGATGCCGGCGTAGATTCCATAATCTGTGCCACCTTCGTACTTGTTCAGCGGCATGGCAAAATCAAGCCGCAGCGGGCCGAAAGGTGTGGCATATCGTATTCCGGCGCCGGCGCCGGCGCGGATATCGGAAAAACCAGGAAAGGTGCTGTCCGATACGGTGCCGACATCGATGAAGGGCACGATGCCGATCGTATCGGTGATCGCGATGCGGGCTTCCAGCGAACCTGTGACATATGAGCGGCCGCCGGTGGGGTCGCCATTGTCGTTATAGGGCGAGATTTCCTGGTAGCTGTATCCGCGCACGGAGCCGCCGCCGCCGGCAAAGAAGCGCTGCGTGGCGGGAATATTCTCGATGCCGCCGCCGCCGATCAAGACGCCGGCGGCGACCTTGCCGGCCAGCACCACGCCGTCCTCGGCGCCGAAGGGCAGATAGCCGGAGATCGAGCCCTGGAATGCCGCATAGGGCGTGGCGTTGAAGATCTCGTAACCGGGCTTTGCCGAAAATGTCGCGCGATAGCCTTCCGTCGGGTTGAACTTGTCGTCGCGGGCGTCACGGTCATATTGCAGCGGCAGGGTGAAGGTCAGATAGTCGTTGGTGCCGAAGGCGTCGTCGTCGCGCTCCCAGCTGACCTCGCCGCTTGCCGAGACGGTGTCCCGGTCGGTCAGCTCGTAGGAGAGGCCGAGCGAGGCGGTGACGAGCGTCGCATTATAGGCATCCGGATTTTCGGTCTTGGCGACGATGCCGGCCTTCAGCGTGGCGGCGGGGAAGAAGGCGCCGGGCTTGGTAAACAAAATACCGGCGGAATAGTCGAGGCTGCCGACATCGGTGGTTTCACCGAGCCGCGACACCGATCCCTCGATGCGCAGCGTTTCGGCTTCGCCGAACAGGTTGCGGTGGCCCCAATAGCCTTGGACGCCGAAGCCGTCGGTGGTGGAATATTGGGCGCCGACGCCAAAATAGCGCTGCTTGCCTTCGGAAACCTCGATCGTCATCGGCAGCGTACCGTCCGGCGCCAGCGCATCGCCTTCGTGGATGGTGACGCTTGAGAAGACGCCGAGGGCGCGAAGCCGCTCGCCGGCCTTTTTCAGCGCCTCCGGGGAATAGGCTTCGCCCTTGTCGAGCCGGGAATAACGCTGGATGAACCCCGGCTTGACGGTTTTTTCGCCGGTGACGCCGACATCGCCGATCGGGGCGACCGGGCCGCCTTCGGCCGCAAGGACGATATCGACGGTGTCGCTCCTATGGTCGGCGACGACCTTGCGTTCGGTCAGCTTGGCGAAGGGCCGTCCCTCGCTCTTCAACTGCTCGACGATCTTGTCGCCGGCCTTGATGATGGCAAGCGAGCCGGCCTGGGCGCCCGGCGCCAGATCGTAATCGGCGGGATTGTGGTTTGCGGCATCGCCGCCGAACTGGACTTCCCTGACCTTGAAGATCGGGCCGGGCGTTATGTCGACGGTGACCGGGACCGGCCCGGACCGATCGAATGTCGGATTGGGCGGCAGGTCGTCGATATTCTTGCCGTCGATGGTGATCGTCACCACGCCGCCGTAACGGGCCTTTTCATAGAGAGCTGCGATCAACCGCTCGCGGTCGTCGCGCGCCTTGACGACGACGCCGAGATCGCCGGAAACCGGCAGCTTCTGGTCACTGAGGAGGCGGGAGCTGTTTTGCAGCGCTTCTTTTAGGTCGGGATCGGCGGTGTCGGCTTTGAGATCGACGTTATAGCGCACCGGATCGGGCACCTGCTGAGCTTCGTCATCGTCCTTGCCGAAAATGGTGATGCCGAAAAGCTTGAAGGCGTAAGCGTCGCCGATCAGGACCGGTGAGAACGCAGCTGCTGCTGCGACCACCATCATGGTGCCTGTTCGCCGATACGCAGTACCTGTTTTCGGGCCTGTCCCTCTAATCCGCATACGCTGCTTTTGGTTAGGTCTTCAATGAAGCTTCGTTGCCCAGCCGTGAACAGCTTAGCGGCAAAATCGCGCGGGGTGTACCATTTTAAATTGCCAGCGCGCTAATTTAGCACAAAAAATCCCGGAGGTGTGTCCGGGATTTCCTGAGTGTACCGGTTTGCCAGCGGTATCAGCGCGGGCAGGTATCGATATAGCGGCGGCCGTAGCGGTCGCGATAGTAGCACTGGCCGGGCTGTTCGGCGACGCTGCCGATGAGGGCGCCGGACACACCGCCGATCGCGGCGCCAACGGCTGCGCCGCGGACGTTGCCGGTGACTGCGCCGCCGATGACCGCACCTGATGCAGCGCCGATGCCGGCGCCCTGTTGAGTCGGCGTACAGCTTGCGATCGACAGGCCGATCAATGCGAGTATGACAGCTTTTTTCATCTTTTCTCTCCGAGGTTGTTGCCCAGCGGGCGAAGGCCGTCCCTTTTTATTTTTCGTCAGACTAGAGCGAAAACTATGTCGGAAGAAAGGGTTGTCCACCGTTGCGTTGATTTTTTTGCTAGTCGGCTGTCGTCGTCCTATGCAGGGATCGCAAACCAGCTGCGTTTCGCGGCATCAGTTTCATTGATCGCGGCGTGCGGATTTTTTATCTGGAATCATTCAAAAAACTGGGCCTTTTGCCGCAGTTGATGTTAAAGCAAAGGGTAAGTATTGACGCGCGGACGTCCGGTCGGCAAGAACGGCCGCGCGACACTGGAGCAGATGATGGATTTCGAAGCGTTTTTCAAAAACGAGTTGGACGGGCTTCATGCCGAGGGCCGTTACCGCGTTTTTGCCGATCTCGAGCGTCACCGCGGCAATTTCCCGCGCGCGACGCGCCATACGGCCGATGGCGAAAAGGAAGTCACGGTCTGGTGCTCCAACGACTATCTCGGCATGGGCCAGAACCCGAAGGTGATCGAGGCGATGAAAAACGCCATCGACCACTGTGGCGCGGGTGCGGGAGGCACCCGGAATATTTCTGGCACCAACCACTACCACGTCATGCTCGAGCGTGAGCTTGCCGATCTGCACGCCAAGGAATCAGCCCTGATCTTCACCTCGGGCTATGTCTCCAACTGGGCAGCCCTCGGCACGCTCGGCGCCAGGATCCCCGGCCTGGTCATCTTCTCCGACGCGCTGAACCATGCCTCGATGATCGAGGGCATTCGTCATGCCAAGTGCGACAAGGTGATCTGGAAGCACAATGACGTCGCCGATCTCGAAGCCAAGCTCAAAGCCGCCGATCCGAAGGCGCCGAAGCTGATCGCCTTCGAGAGCGTCTATTCGATGGACGGCGATATCGCCCCGATCAAGGAAATCTGCGACCTCGCCGACAAATACGGCGCGATGACCTATCTCGACGAAGTGCATGCGGTCGGCATGTACGGCCCGCGCGGCGGCGGCATTGCCGAGCGCGAAGGGCTGATGGACCGGCTGACCGTCATCGAAGGCACGCTCGGCAAGGCCTTCGGGGTGATGGGCGGTTATATCGCCGCTTCGGCAGCGCTTTGCGACTTCATCCGTTCCTTCGCCTCCGGCTTCATCTTCACCACGGCGCTGCCGCCGGCGCTTGCCGCCGGCGCCGTCGCTTCGATCCAGCACCTGAAGGTCAGCCAGTTCGAGCGCGCCCGCCATCAGGACCGGGTGCGCAAGCTCCGGATGCTGCTCGATCAGAGCGGCATTCCGCATGTGCCCAATCCAAGCCATATCGTGCCGGTGCTGGTCGGCGATGCCGCCAAATGCAAGTGGATCTCCGACCTGCTGCTCGACAATTGCGGCGTCTACGTCCAGCCGATCAACTATCCCACCGTGCCGAAGAAGACCGAGCGGCTGCGCATCACGCCGACGCCGCTGCATTCCGATGCCGATATCGCCCATCTGGTCGAGGCGCTCCATTCGCTCTGGTCGCGCTGCGCGCTGGCCAGGCACGTCGCCTGATTTTTCGATGACCGCGCCATTCAGGACCTCCATCGGAGGTCCTGGCGGTGATCAGCCGTGCGCCTCTGCCGCCGGCCAATCTTCTTTGCCCTGACTCCGATCATCCGCTCGGCGCCGCCTCGATGCCGCCGATGCGCGTGGCTCCTTCCGCTGCATTTACGCCTTGCCGCCGACCGTCCTCCCGCTGACAACGCCTGAACTACATGAGAAAACCTTTTCTCACTTGACACAGCGGTTGGTAAAAGCTTTTCTCAAGCCACTTCAGAAGGAGGACAGTCTGAACATATCGGGAGGAAAAAGAGGCAGGATCACCATCCATGAGGTGGCGGCGGCTGCCGCGGTGAGCATATCGACCGCGTCGAAGGCGCTCAACGACACCGGCCGGATGGGCGCGGAAACGCGCGAGCGGGTGAAGCGCATCGCCGGCGAAATCGGATATCGGCCGAATGCGCTGGCGAGAGGTCTTCTCAGCAAGCGCAGCTTCACCATCGGGCTCTTGACCAACGACACTTACGGCCGTTTCACCCTGCCGGTGATGGCGGGTATCTCGGACGCGCTGGTCGACCATGGGGTTTCGGTCTTCCTCTGCGCCATCGAAGACGATCCGGCGCTCGCCCAGATCCATGTCGATGCGATGCTCGACAAGCAGGTCGACGGCATCATCGCCACGGGAAAGCGGCTGGACCGGCGCCTGCCCGTCGATCTGTCGAATTTGCATGTGCCTGTCGTCTACGCCTTCACCGAGGGGACGCAGAACAGCGTTACCTTCCGTTCGGACGACGAGCAGGGTGCGAGGCTGGCGGTGGAGTGGCTCGCCAAGATCGGACGGCGGCGGATTGCCCATATCACCGGGCCGGAGGATTTCTTCTCGGTGCGGGAACGCGCCGGCGCCTATCACGAGGTGGCAGGTCATCGCGAGCCGGTGCTTTACGGCGTCTGGTCGGAAAGCTGGGGCCATGAGGCGGTCGAGAAGCTTTGGAAGAGGCCGGGAGAAAAGCCCGACGCGCTGTTCTGCGGCAACGACCAGATCGCCCGCGGTGCCGCGGATGCCTTGCGCGAGCGCGGCGTCAAGGTGCCGCAGGATGTCTCGCTGATTGGCTTCGATAATTGGGAGATTGTCGCGGCCCAGACGCGGCCGCCGCTGACGACGGTGGATATGGAGTTGAAGGAGCTCGGGCGGCAGGCCGGATTGACGGTGCTGGCGCTTGCGGAAGGACGGCCCGTCGAGCCGGGAGTGAGGAAATTGCCGTGCCGGCTGATCGTCCGGCAGTCATGCGGGGGCAGAACCTCGGATGATCAAGGGAATGAGATCTAGGGAATGAGCAAAGGCGCAGGGAGATGCGCCATATCGGGAGGAGTGTCATGATCAAGCGTCTTTTGGCGGCGACCAGCATCGCTACCTTATGCCTGTTTTCGGCTGCGTCGGCGGCTGAAAATGTCGAAATGTGGGTTCGCTCGGGCATCGGCGACGCCTTCAAGAAGGTCGTCGAAGCCTATAATGCCGGCCATGAGAACAAGGTCGTGATGACCGAGGTGCCGTTCTCCGAGCTGGTGCAGAAATATGCAACGGCGATCGCCGGCGGACAGGCGCCCGACGCCTTGTCGATGGATCTGATCTATAACCCCGCCTTTGCCGCGGCCGGCCAGCTTGAGGATCTGACGGACTGGGCGAAATCGCTGCCCTATTTCAACTCGCTGTCGCCTTCGCATGTCCGTCTCGGCACCTATCAGGACAAGATTTACGGCCTGCCGCTGTCGGTGGAGACATCGGTCTTCGCCTGGAACAAGGATCTCTACAAGAAGGCCGGGCTCGACCCGGAAAAGGCACCGGCGAATTGGGACGAAATTACTGCCAATGCCGAGAAGATCCGGGCGCTGGGTGACGATACCTACGGCTTTTATTTCTCCGGCGGCGGCTGTGGCGGCTGCATGATCTTCACCTTCACGCCGCTCACCTGGGGTGCCGGCGCCGATATCCTGTCGGCCGACAGCAAAAAGGCGACGCTCGATACGCCTGAGATGCGCAAGGCCGTCGACATCTACCGCAACATGGTCAAGAAGGACCTGGTGCCGGCGGGTGCGGCCAGCGATACCGGCGCCAACTTCCTGACCTTCACCAATGGCAAGATCGGCCAGCAGAGCCTCGGCGCCTTTGCCATCGGCACGCTGGTGACCGAGCATCCCGACATCAATTTCGGCGTGACCCTCATTCCGGGCGTCGACGGCAAGCCGTCGTCCTTTGCCGGCGGCGATAATTTTGTCATCACCAAGGGTACGAAGAAGATCGACGCGGTGAAGGGCTTCCTCGAATATGTCTATTCGGAAGACGGCCAGAAGATCATGGCGAAATACGGCAGCCTGCCGACGCGCGGCGATATTGCCGACAAGGTGCTGGAAGGTCTCGACCCGCGCATGCAGGTCGGCCTCAAGGCGATCAGTGTCGCCAAGACGCCCTATACGCTGCAGTTCAACGACCTGATCAACAGCGCCAACGGCCCGTGGGCAAGCTTCACCAACGCCGCGATCTTCGGCGACGATGTCGACGGCGCGTTTTCGAGCGCCCAGTCGGAAATGCAATCGATCATCGATAGCGGCCAGTAACTCTCCCCCGGCCGCGGCCGGGGAGCGGTGGCAGCTTCCCGGCCAATCCCAACCGACAGATGCGGAGCGTTTCGATGACCGGTTCCGGTTCAGAGACCCTATTGCCTCGGCGCAGGCGACGGCGCCAATCGAATTGGCGCGGCCTTGCCTATATCGCCCCGGCCATGGCGCTGGTCATCGTCTTCTTCATCATGCCGGTGCTGTTCACCGGATGGATGAGCCTGCACAACTGGCCGCTGATGGGGGCGTCGCGCTGGGTCGGCCTCAACAATTATTATCGCATGGTCAACGACACGCGCTTCGTGACGGCGCTGAATTTCACCGCCTATTATACGGTGATCGTCACCATCGCGATCTTCGCCGTCGCCTTTCCGCTCGCCATCTTCGTCGAGAAGGAACGGCAGTTCGTCAGCGCCTATCGCACCGTCATCTTTCTGCCCGTCGTCGTCGGCCTCGCCACCGCCTCGCTGCTCTGGGTCTGGCTTGCGAATGTCGATAGCGGCTTCATCGGCCCGGCCCTGAAGGCGCTCGGTCTTGTCGAAAAGAGCCCCAATCTGCTGGCGACTTTCGACACCGCCTTCCTAACTGTTGTGGTGATGGTCGTCTGGAAGATCGCCGGTTTCACCATGATCATTCTTCTCACCGGCCTGCAGGCCATTCCCTCCGAACTGACGGAGGCGGCCCGCATCGATGGGGCCGGCCGCTGGCAGCGTTTCCGGCATCTGACGCTGCCGCTGATGCGCAAGACGATCGCGCTGGCACTGATCGTCTCCGTCACCGGCTCGATCCTTGCCTTCGACCAGTTCTACATCATGACCTCGGGCGGGCCGCAGAACAAGATGATCTCGGTCGTCTACTACATCTTCAACCAGTCCTTCGTGTCGTTCAATCTCGGTTACGGCGCGGCACTGTCGATCGTGCTTCTCGCGATCCTGGTGGCGATCAGCATCGTGCAGCTCTGGCTGCTGCGCGTCGGGGAGGAGCGTCCATGAGCACCTCAAGGGAACGCCGTGCCCGCAAGGCCTTCCGCGTGAAATCGGCCTATCATCTCACCGGCATCGCCATCTCGATGTTCTTCCTGGCGCCGTTTGCGATCACGCTGCTCGCCTCCTTCCGCCAGGGGACCGAAGCCAGCCTGCCGCCGCTGCCGCCATGGCCGACATCGGGCGTCAGCTTCGATGCCTATGCGCTGCTCGATACGTTCGGCGCCGGCATCTGGCGGCACATGATCAATTCGCTGTTCGTCTCGGTCGCCACCGTGGTGCTGACCGTCGGCGTCAGCCTGCTCGCCGGCTACGGCTTCTCGCGCTATCGCTTCCCGATGAAGAATGCGCTCTTCGTGCTGATCATCGCCACGCTGATGATCCCGTTCCAGTCGATCCTGACGCCGCTCTTCATCATCCTGGCAAAGCTCGGCCTCAACAATTCGCTCATCGGGCTGACGCTCGTCTATGTGACGCTGCAGCTGCCCTTCTCCGTCTTCATGATGCGCAATGCCTTCGATGCGGTGCCGAAGGAAATCGAAGAGGCCGCCCGCATCGACGGCGCCCGCGATCTCAGGCTTCTCGCCCGCGTTTTGTTGCCGCTGGTGCTGCCGGGCGTGGCGACGGTCGCGATCTTTGCCTTCCTCAATGCCTGGAACGAGTTTCTCGCCGCCCTGGTGCTGCTCTCCAGCAATGAGAAATACACTCTGCCGGTGCTGATGACGGCGGTTCGCGCCGGTCGGCTCGGCGCCATCAACTGGGGAGCGGTGCAGGCCGGTGTTGTCGTCATGACGATCCCTTGCCTGATCGTCTTCCTGCTCCTGCAACGCTACTACATGCGCGGGCTGATGGCCGGCGCGGTGAAATAACCACAGGGAAGTCGAACCCATGACCAAATCAAGCAACGACCGCCAGTTTCGTCCCGTCGCCGTTCCCGATGTGGAGCTCGGCGGCTTCTGGGGCAAATGGCAGGACGCCGTCTGCAATTCCACCGCCGAGACCCTGCTCGACCGCTGCGTCGAGGCCGGCATGCTGAAGGCGATCGATGTTTCCCAGCCGAGCCCCGGCGTCGTCATTCCCATTCAGCCATGGGGCGGGACGACGCAGATGTTCTGGGATTCCGATCTCGGCAAATCGATCGAGACCATCGCCTATTCGCTCTATCGCCGGCCGAACCCGAAGCTGGAGGCGCGCGCCGATGAAATCATCGACATGTATGAGAGACTGCAGGATAAGGACGGCTATCTCAACGCCTGGTTCCAGCGCGTCGAGCCCGCCCGCCGCTGGACCAACCTGCGCGACCATCACGAGCTCTATTGCGCCGGCCATCTGATGGAAGCTGCGGTCGCCTATTACCAGGCGACGGGCAAGCGCAAGCTGCTGGATATCATGTGCCGCTTTGCCGATTACATGATCACCATGTTCGGCCATGGCGAGGGCCAGCTTCCGGGCTATTGCGGTCATGAGGAGGTCGAGCTGGCGCTGGTCAAGCTCGCCCGCGTCACCGGCGAAAAGAAATATCTCGAACTGTCGAAATTCTTCATCGACGAGCGCGGCACCGAGCCGCACTTCTTCACGGCGGAAGCCGCTCGCGACGGCCGGAGCGCCGCTGACTTCCATCAGAAGACCTATGAGTATGGCCAGGCACATCAGCCGGTGCGCGAGCAGACCAAGGTCGTCGGCCATGCCGTGCGCGCCATGTATCTCTATTCCGGCATGGCCGATATCGCTACCGAATATAAGGACGACAGCCTGACGGCGGCGCTGGAAACGCTATGGGACGATCTGACCACCAAGCAGATGTACATCACCGGCGGCATCGGCCCGGCCGCCTCCAACGAGGGCTTCACCGATTATTACGACCTGCCCAATGCCACGGCCTACGCCGAGACCTGCGCGTCGGTCGGCCTGGTCTTCTGGGCAAGCCGCATGCTCGGGCGCGGCCCGGACCGGCGTTATGCCGACGTCATGGAGCAGGCGCTTTATAACGGCGCGCTGCCCGGCCTTTCCACCGACGGCAAGACCTTCTTCTACGACAATCCGCTCGAAAGTGCGGGCAAGCATCATCGCTGGAAATGGCATCATTGCCCCTGCTGCCCGCCCAACATCGCCCGGCTGGTGACCTCGATCGGCTCCTATATGTATGCCGTTGCCGACGATGAGATCGCCGTGCATCTCTACGGCGAAAGCACCGCCCGGCTGAAGCTCGCCAACGGCGCCGAAGTCGAACTCGAGCAGACCACCAACTACCCGTGGGATGGCGCGGTCGCCTTTACCACCAGGCTCAAGACGCCGGCCAAACTCGCGCTGTCGCTGCGCATTCCCGATTGGGCCGAGGGGGCCACCCTCAGCGTCAATGGGGAAATGCTCGATCTCGCTGCCAATATCCGCGATGGATATGCCAGGATCGATCGTGAGTGGACCGATGGCGATCGTGTCGCCCTTTCCCTGCCGCTTTCGCTGCGCCCGCAATATGCCAATCCGAAGGTGCGCCAGGATGCCGGCCGCGTCGCACTGATGCGCGGGCCGCTGGTCTATTGCGTCGAGACGACCGACAATGGCGAGGATCTCAACGCCATCGTCCTGCCCCGTAAACTTCCGGCCGCCGAGCCCGTCGTGCTGAAGGATCTCAACGATGCCGTCGCCCTCGATCTCAAGGTCGAGCGCGAGGAGACGTCGAACTGGGGAACACCGCTCTACCGCAATGCGCCGGCCGAAAGGCAGGTCGCCACCGCGCGTTTCGTGCCCTATCATCTCTGGGACAACCGCGCGCCCGGAGAGATGCTCGTCTGGGTCCAGTCGGACAAGTAGGTCGTTTGGGGATGACGAACGGTATGGCTAACAAGAGCGTCGTGCTCCAGGACGTGCGCAAAAGCTATGGCAATCTGCAGGTGGTCCACGGGATCGACCTGACGATCGAAGAGGGTGAATTCGTCGTCTTCGTCGGCCCGTCCGGCTGCGGAAAGTCGACGCTGCTTCGCATGATCGCCGGCCTCGAGGATGTGACCGACGGCGAGGTCGAGATCAAGGGACGCATGGTCACCGATCTCGATCCCTCCGAGCGCGGCATCGCCATGGTCTTCCAGTCCTATGCGCTCTATCCGCATATGAGCGTGCGTGACAATCTGGCCTTCGGGCTGAAGATGGCGCGCACCCATGCCGCCGAGATCGAGACGCGGGTGAAGGCCGCCTCCGCCATCCTGAAGATCGATCATCTTCTCGACCGGCGGCCGGGGCAGCTTTCGGGCGGCCAGCGCCAGCGTGTGGCGATCGGCCGGGCGATCGTGCGCAAGCCCGATGTCTTCCTGTTCGACGAGCCGCTGTCCAATCTCGATGCGGAACTCAGGGTGTCGATGCGCATCGAGATCGCCCGCCTGCACCGCGAACTCGGCAACACGATGATCTACGTCACCCACGACCAGACCGAGGCGATGACGCTCGCCGACAAGATCGTCGTGCTGCGCGACGGCCGTGTCGAGCAGGCCGGAACGCCAAGGCAGATCTACGAAGACCCCGCCAATACCTTCGTGGCGGGCTTTATCGGCTCGCCGAGGATGAACCTCTTGATTGCCCGCTGGGGCGAGGCGGGACTGGTCGAAGTCGCCGGCTCCCGCATCGAAACCACCTTGGTCGGCACGGGCCGGCCGGCCGGAGGCGCGGTGACGCTCGGTCTGCGGCCGGAGCATTTGAAGGTGGCGCCCGATCGGTCGGGCAAGCTGACGGCCACCGTCGATTTCTCGGAATATCTCGGGGGAACGCAATATCTCTACTGCCAGCTCGCCGACGGCCAGTCCCTGACCGTCGAGCACCGCTCACCGATCAGCATCGCGGCGGGCGAGCAGGTCGGCCTGCTGTTCGAACCCTCGGATTGCCGGTTGTTCGATGAGGCCGGCAACCGGCTGCGGTAAGCTTCAGCCGGCGATCTCCAGTTTCATAAGGTCTGCAGCCCTCTGCCGGGCCTGCCTGTCGGCGGCGAAGACATCGTCCATCTCGGCGGCCGGCGGCAGGCCGGCCAGATCGTCCATAACCCTCTCGGTGATCTCGGCCATGGCGAGGAAGGGCAGCCGCCCTTCGATGAAGGCTTCGAGCGCCACTTCCTTGGCGCCGTTCAGCACGGCACCCTGAACGCCGCCGCGCGTCATCGCCAGGCGCGCCAGCCGCAAGGCCGGAAACCGCAGCTCATCCGGCGCCTCGAAATCCAGCCGGGCGAGCCTGGCGAAATCCAGCCGCTCGATCGGCAGGTTCGGCCGGCGCGGAAAGGACAGGGCGTAACCGATGGCGGTGCGCATATCGGGGGCGCCGAGCTGGGCCAGCACCGAGCCGTCGCTATAGCCGACCATCGAATGGATGATCGATTGCGGATGGATGATGACCTCGATCTGTTCGGGCGTCAGGCCGAACAGATGCCGGGCTTCGATCATCTCCAGCGCCTTGTTGAACATCGAGGCGCTGTCGATCGAGATCTTCAGGCCCATCGACCAGTTCGGGTGGGCGCGCGCGGTCTCCGCCGTCACGCCGGCCATCTCCTTCAGTGAGGCGGTGCGGAAGGGCCCGCCCGAGGCCGTCAGCACCACACGCTCGATGGCATGGCGCTGGTTTTCCTCCAGCACCTGGAAAATCGCATTGTGCTCGCTGTCGACGGGAAGCAGCCTGCCGCCGCCCTTGCGGATGGCGCCGATGAACAGATCGCCGGCCGAGACCAGGCATTCCTTGTTGGCAAGGGCGATATCGGCGCCGCGCTTTGCTGCGGCCAGCGTCGGCGCTAGGCCCGCGGTGCCGACGATTGCCGCCATCACCCAGTCGGTTTCCCGGTCGGCCGCTTCCATCAGGCCGGATTTTCCGGATGCGACTTCGATGCCGCTGCCGGAAAGCGCGCTTTTCAGCGATTGGTAATGCCGGTCGCTTGCCGTCACCGCCATCCCAGCGCCTGAGGCTTTCGCCTGCCGGGCCAGCAATTCGACATTGCCGTTGCCGGTCAGCACGGAGATTTCGAAATTCTCCCGTCCGCCCAGGTGATCGACGACATTGAGGGTGTTCTGGCCGATCGAGCCGGTCGAGCCGAAGATGCTGAGGCGCCGCGGCGCGGTTTTGCCGGTCATTATCTGCAATTTCGCGAAAATTTCTCTCGTAGGCTCAGGCTCTACTAGGCTTTGCAGGGGGCGGCAAGTGTGCGGTGCAGCAGATTTCATCCCTCAAGGGGTTTACAGAGCCGCGGCTGGATGTGATCCTTGTGACATTGCCAGCGGATTCGAAATTCGTCGCGCCGTTCACGGTCGCATGGCAATTCGGGGCGCTACGGCGTCTTTCGGAAACAGGCGCTGAGGCGCCGACGGCTTTCCGGCAAACATTAAAACCGAGGATGAAATCGGGATGGGCGGCTTGGCCGCAATCCCCCTCACGTTCGCTGTGCATCTATGTGCGTGGCAGCCCCCGTGTCCGTGGAAATGTTGGATTTCATGACGATAGTCAAAACAGCCTGTCTTCTCTTCGCCCTCCTCTTCTCGCTCGCCTCGGCGGCGAGGGCCGATGATCTGCTAATCTGGGCGCCGGCCAAACTCTCCGACCGGTCCTACAAGGCGACGATGGGTTTCCGCCTGCCGGCGGAATGGGAAACCAGCGCCGGCGCCGATATTGCGCTCGCCTCGACCAAGGGCGGAGCGCCGCTGCCCGATTCCGAACAGGCAATGCTGTGGGGCAGGATCGTCAGGACAAACGTCACGCCGGCAGGCCAATCGCAGCGGGGCGCAAGGATCAGTGTCGATACGCTGCGCGGCAGCGGCGCGCTGACGCTCAGCCGCTCCCGCAGCTGGATCCTGTCGGATTCGCTCGACATGCAATCGAGCCGGTCGATCAGCGTGCAATATGATGCGGTCGATATCAAACAGGCCTCGGTGACGGCGTCGCAGGCGCTGAAGCTGATCCATCCCTGGACAGGCACTTCCCTTTCGGCAGGCGCCGGCATCAGCAATGCCAGCGGCGATTTTTCGAGTTCGGTTGCCGTCAACCAGGCAATCCTGCCCAACCTCAATCTCGATGCATCGGTCAGCAATCCGTTTTCGGCAGATGAGGCCGGCATCGTCAATCTGCGCTATCGCCTCAACTGGTAGCCGCCCTGCAACCAAAACCGGCCGACGGGCGTTTCCTCCGCAGGTTTGACGCTCGGATATTGAGGAGAAACGGATCATGGTTTTCAAGGAGCAGACATTCCACGGGCTCGAGCCCGAGATGGAAGCGGAAATTGCCAATCGCGCATCGGTCGAAGCCGCCGTCGCCAACGCGCTGGCGATTGCCGGCGGCATCGATGCATCAGATGTCGAAGTGACGATGGAAAACGAGCACATCGTGCTGACCGGTACGGTCGGCACCGTCGGCGAGATCGAACGGGCGACCGCGGTTGCCAGGGCCGTCGAAGGCGTGCATGCGGTGCAGAACCGGATCCTGCTCGGCGGGCCTCCGATCAATGAGCGGCATTGATGCGTCGTCGTCTCTCACTCAGCGCTCAGCCGATCAACCGGCGAAGCGCTCGACGAGGAAGGACGAACCGGCCATGCGATCCGTCTTCTGCAGGGCCACCGGCCCGTGCGGCTGATAGGCGATGGCAAGCAGCACGGCGCTGACGGCGACATAAGCGATTGCCAGAAGAGTCATCTTGATACGCATGACGCTTACTCCTTTCGCGAATAACGCGGCCGATATGGCGAAGTTCCGCGTGACGAAATCGGATGAAAAGCCCGGCGGATCAGCCGGGCTTCGTGCGTGGATCGCCTATCGGCAGACCCTGGTTTCCTTGATGACCGTATGGCCGTGGCGGCGGATTTTTTCCGTCTTGGTAAAGCAGTCGCTGGAAACGTAACGCCGACGCATGTCGTGGCGGTAATAGGGGCTGTGATGGCGGTAATAGGGACGTTCCGAATCACGGTAGTAGGGGCGCTCATCACCCGTGGTGATCGTCACACTGGCCGCCTTAGATGGCATTGCGGAAAAGATGGATGCGGCAGCGAGTGTGCAGGCAAGGATAATCTGTTTCATGACAAGCCTCTCTTTCTCAGTTGCTCATAGGAGCAACTCATTGGTCAGGGGAGCAACTCGCCGGAAGCGCTGTCGGTTCAATCACATAGCGTTACCGATTGTGTCATCGGCAACCTTTGCGGCCACGGATCGTTACTGCTGGAGATCGCCGGAGGCATCGAGAGAATGGGACCGATTGCAAGGATCATCGCCATCGTCGCCGGGCTTGCCGGCGGCACGGTGTTTTCACAGGCGCCTGAATTTGCCCAGCAATACCGCCAGCGGATCGGCGGCGCGATCGACGAATTGCGCGTCATCGTCGAGGATTTCAACAGACAGGCCGCCGACCACCACCTCGATCGCCAGCAGGCGCTGAACACCTATGCGCAATCCCCCGACGATTTCCTCCGCGACCGCGGCGTCTCGATGCAAGGCACGATCTCGCGCTACGAAACGCTGCTGGCGCAGCAAGTGAAACTCGGCACCGCGGCACCCGTGGCCAAGCCCTTCGTGCTGCTCCGCGAGCCGGACGATGTCGTATTCGCCAACACCTGGCGGGATTTTGTGCCGGGTGTGCCGGTCAGCTTCGCAGGTCTTGTCTGGGGTGCGATTGGTTTTGTCGGTGGGTGGGTTGCGGCGGCGCTGTTGGGATTGGGGGCGCGACGCGCGGTGAGGACACGGCGAGCCGACGGCACAGCAATGTGATGATGAGGCTAGCCAAGCTTTGGAAGCCGACGGCCGCCGGTTTTTGCAGCGGATCTTCGAAGGGCGCTATAAGCCAGCCGCCTTGCGCAACGCATCGTTCATCCTTGACTGCCAGCCTTTGCCAGTGGCCTTGTAAAACTGGATGATATCGGCATCGAGACGAATGTTCAGGGGTTGCTTCGGATTGTCCAGCTTGGGTCGACCGCGGGCCGCAATGGCCCTTTCCATCTTCTCGGCAACCTCAGGAAATGCCTCCTTGAAGGGCTTGGCGCTTGCCATCTCTTCCTTGGACAGAGGGGGATTGTCGGAGACGGCATCCCAATCTTCCTTGGAGTAGCCGCGGCCAGGCTGGAACTGCGTCGTTTTCCGGGCTTTGATAATCATCGGATCATGCTCCTTTCGTCCTTGCGGGCGACACTTTCTTGCTCCGAGCATTGTTCGGGTGTATCTGCCGGCGCGTGGCTGAAGGCGACCGCCGCACCTAGAGGTGCTTAAATTCTGATTGTAACTCGGCCGGTAACTCGACCCCGTAATCATCACACGCGATGAGCCGAGTGTTCTTCCAATTGCCGCCCCTTAGATTCAGTCTATCGCTGCGCTCCGGTGCCGGCCAAGATGCCCAAATGGTGTTATCGATTAGATGGCACCATACCTCGATACCCAATAAATCATCGGACCAGATGTGCTGACAGTTTCCATC
Source organism: Rhizobium redzepovicii (assembly GCF_019793435.1). Classification (GTDB taxonomy): domain Bacteria; phylum Pseudomonadota; class Alphaproteobacteria; order Rhizobiales; family Rhizobiaceae; genus Rhizobium; species Rhizobium redzepovicii. The sequence goes on from NZ_JAILYH010000023.1 coordinate 19,567, forward strand.
ATGCGAAGCATCAGCATACGATGGGATTGGAAATGATCCGAAGCGCGCCTGAAATGATGCGTCTAACCAATCGTACACTTGCTTCACAGTTATCGGGCGTCGAGCGTCAGCGGCCGCAAGCAGTTCTTTGGAGGCTTTCGGCGGATGGATAAGGGTGACAAACATCCCTTCGTTCGAGAGTGCGTTGAGCAGGGGGGTGAAGTCAGCGTCTCCCGCAAGTAGACTAGCGGCTGTCATATTGCGGCGGATCGTGTGGATCATCATGTCCACAGCGATCATTACATCGACCTTCTTTTGCTCTAAACCGCGCCCCTTCCGATAACGGGTGTCGCCTTCGTTGACGCGAAACCGATCAAAGGTGGCGAGTTTCGCGTGAAGCTGTTCAACCTCCTGGCGTTCAACCTCAAAATCCTCGTCAGACTGGCTCGGCTTTCGGGCCGGGAGCGCGTCGTAGTAGAAGATTTTCTCGTACCCGGCTGAGAGGCTCCACCAGTTTATTTTGAATGGCGGTCCTTCGCAGTAGCGGTGAGAAATGTCGTTTAGGCGAGCGCGCAGACATCCCCCATCAAGAAAAAGGTATCGTGTCACCATAGCTGCCCCCTATACGATGTGGGTGAGGAATCGGAGCCGATCCGTCACTTGATCAATTCTTTCACCCTGTCGAGCGACCAATCTGAACTGCTCTTTCCATCGACTTCGACGGAATAATAAGCCGCGGTTGATGCATCTCCCTCGTTGTCGAAATAATCACACGCGGCCATGCCTCGAATGAGCGTTCCATAGGTATTCGGAGCGTCATACGTGATGATCAGAGAGAAAATTGTGGGCTTAATCTCATCGAAGAGCCGCATATACAATGTCCGCGCATTGGCGTCATTCTCTGTCTTGTTAAGATAATCCCCGTACTCCTCTCGCGTCATCACTTTGTCGGATAACTGACTAATCTCCACGCGCCGATATCCGGATCGCGATACCAACCGCTCCTTCAATACCTTCTCGCAAGCGCTTACCAGGTTGGAATCGAAGAAACTGCAGCCGGATGGCACCGACAACGCCAGCAGCGCTACGGTCATCGATCTCATGAATTCTCCCACATCCCCAGCGCGAAGAATGGCATGGCGCACGCATCAGTCAAGAGATGGGTCCGATTTGCTCGTCTGCACGTGTGAGGTTACGGCGTGTGGAATTCTCGCTGGTGATGAGCGCGGCAATCTCTGCCTCACCTCCGGCCGGAGAAGGTCTGACTTGAAATGTTGTCGGCTCGCGCCGCTCATCACGGAATGGGTCATCGCTTCGTTATGGCGGAGGAGGTAGCGGGGATCTGCGGCGGTGAGGATTTTCCCGGCCTCGGCGCGCTCAGCGATCAGCCTCGATCTCCACGACGTCGGCTTTAAGGCCGCGCTTTGCCGCCTGCGGGCACAGACAGCGCGGGTAGGGCTTTAGGCCGGGGAAAAGATAGCGGGAGAGGGAAAACGACTTTGTAAATTGTCTCAAGAAAAGAATACTTCCGCCTGAAGAATAGGCGAGGTGAGTCGTGATTGACGAGGTGGCAGTCGAGCGAGCGAGGTCGCTATACCGGGCTTTCGAAGCTGCCTTCGACGAACTGCATGCGGCGGTCCTAGAGAAAATTGGGAACCCGGGCCAATATTTCAGCCCGCATAACGACTATCCAACTTTGTCGCTCATGGACAGCGGGTTCCCTATTTCCCGCGAGCATGGCTTCTATTCGGATAATGCGCCGAGAAATTACGTCGGAGTGTTTCGGCCGTTGTCACTCCTCGGCGCACTCACGCACCGCCACCCCGAGAGGGAATTCCCCGAAGGCGCAAAGCTCATCTCACTGCTCAAAGGAAGTAAGTTGGGTGAGCGGTTCCAGCTATACGAGCCGTATTCGGGGCATGATGTCGATCGGATGGTAGCTACAGCGGTCGAGCGGTACCTGCACGCCTATGGCACAGGCCCGCTCAATCCTGATAATCGCGGGAAAGTGCTTCGCCCTATCTTGATGGGCGTAATCCGCGACGATTACCCCGTGACGGTGATGGTGCCTATCGCGCTAACCCACTTCGCGGCTGACCGCTTTCGGCTCAGCAGAAACGCCTATGTCGCCCGCATTCCCAAGGGCCTGCAGTTGGCTCGTTCCCGTATCGACCGTCGCGGTTCCGGAGCCGTGGCTGGCGTCGTCAGCGCGGCGACCCATGCATACGTTTCGACGGACTGGAGCATGCCGGCGTCAACCATTCGAGGAGTGCGAGATGGACTCAACGACCCATCCCAGAACGTCCTAGAAGAGATCGACGTTTTTTTCGCGGCCCTTCGCGCCGCCACCGGTGCAATTACGGGTTACGCTCAGGTCTGCATGGTGCCGAGGCGGTGGTCTGTCGGTTACTTCGTAGATCTTCCGCCGGTTTTCGGCGCGACCTACCGCCGCTATCCAAACAGTTTCGACAATTATGGCTGGGCGGGCAGCGGTCAGAGTGTGGTTACAGCGCGGGAATTGGAAGACGTTCGGAGGCTCTACAATCTCATCCACGGACGGCGGGAAGAGAGGGTTGCTATAGCGCTCAAGCGACTGAACAGCTGCATGACGCGCGACGACGCCGTAGACGCGATCCTCGACGCGACGATAGGCCTTGAAGTGCTCCTCGGCGACCAGGAGAATCAAGCGCTCTCTTACAAGCTCCGCTTACGTGCGGGAGCGCTAGCAAAGCTCAGTGGGACGCGAAAACCGTCAGACGTCGTTGCGAGCGTAAAAAAAATCTATGAAGCGCGGTCAGCGATAGTCCACGGACTGAAAACCAAGAAACCGAAAAAACGCCTCCTCGAGCCCGAGGCGGAACCATATGTTGCTGAGCGTGCGACGGCGGCGGACATGTTGCGATTCATCATCGACATCTTGCTTGAGCATCCAGTGTACTTGGATCCGCTCAAGATTGACGCGGACCTGCTAATCGAGCCAGCTTTTGACTGAGGGGCAGGGAGGATAAAAAACCGCCGCGCTGCGCTTAGGCCGCGCGGTGCGGCCGGCATCCGCCGGATGGGCGCGGGAGAAGTACTGATTCTCAATGAGGGGGGAAGCTTTAATTTCTTGGATGGCGCGGGCATGCCGGGAGAATGCCACAGCGGGGGCGAATCGTCACCATTGAGCACGATCCGTTAGCCCAAGCCGTTTTCTTCCCTCGCAGGGCTGCCTTTATGCGGCACCTAAGTCATTGAAAAACTGGTGATCCCGACGCGATTCGAACGCGTGACCCCCAGATTAGGAATCTGGTGCTCTTTTCATAGCGGTGCGTACTTTACTGGTAGTTACTGCCCCACCCTCCAACGGCTGATTGGTTCTCCAGTCATCAATGGGCAGCAAGGCCACACCTGGCGTTGCTGTTCCCAAGCCGACGCTACGAGTGAATGACCCTGTCAAGGCCGGAGAGCGAGCCCCTGCGGCGAGCGTGCCTTTACAGGGACAGGCACGAGTGGCTTATCAAACAAAGAAGTATCCGCCCGTCAGGCGGATTCCGTTTAGGTATACGAGCCGTTCGGACCAGCGACCTTCCGTCTGGCGGTCCGTTCGGCCGTATACAAAACAAATGCCGGGCCCATTGGCCCGTCCTTTTCGTCGAGCTTGCGAGACGCTTCGGCTTTAGCTTGGTCACTGGGATGGCAACCGTTACATCACCACGTGAGCATACGTCGCAACAAAGGTGGCGATGGTGCCGCGAGCGCCAGGAAGCGCGCGCTCGATTACGAAGATATTTTCAGGCTTGGGAGCCAACGAACGCCCACTCCATAGTAGCGTTTTGTCGCGGCGTCGCTCCATCCGAGGAACTCGACGTTGTTCCGTTCGTAGTAGCCCTGCATCGTCTCTGACGAGTCAGTCCAATGGTCGCCGCGCTCCAAAGCTTTCACTGTCGCAACGGACAACCCGGTTTCGCTTGCAATGACTTTTTGCGTTTTGTTCAGGAGAGCTCTGGCGGCTGGAAAAGATATCCCAACGTCTTCGGTTTGGAATCGCAATCGCTCTTCCGGGTTGTCCGCCGATCCAGGAGCGCTCCATTTTGCGCCTGCACCGCGGACCCCTGTTCCGATCTTAGCTTCTCCCAGAAACTCAATCCCACGGGACATGTAAAAGTCGATCAGCGCGAGATTGAGGTCGAACATAGATTCCGACGTTTCGGCGGTCGAGATGTACCGCCTTGTGACGCCGGCGAGATCGGCGGCTTCTTGCTGTGAAAACCCCGTTAATGCACGTGCGACCCTGAGTGCTTCCGGTGGAGCAGGTAACCTCATTGATCCGAGAAGCCGCCCGCCGGAAAAATTGTCAACATTTACCGTATGGGGTCTTTTAATATCCGAAAGGGAGTCTATAAGGATTCCTATAGGATGATAAAACAACCATAAAATGGAGGCTATCTTGGCACCAAGTGATTCGGGTCTGCTTCAGGTAAGCGCCGACAGACGATGGCTGCTTGCCCAGCAGCATTGTAGTCTGATTGACGACGGGGAAGATATCGACCAACCCGCTGATCCAAAGTCGCCAGTCCTGGGCGGAAGCTGGTTCTTGCTGACCGATCGTTGCACGGCCTGGTGGTTCAAGGGGTCACTAACCTAATGACAGGTAGTCGATCAGACGTCCCAAACGATGTCTCCTATTCTCGGATGAGAAGCCGGGGCTCAAGAGAAGCTTCTCGTGCCGGAAACTGCATGGACCTGCCAATGGTCAGGTAAGCACTCCTTCATAGGCCTAGCAGAGGCCTGAACGCATCGAATTTTAGGATGTCTCATGCCGAACCCTGAGTCTGGCAAGCGATCACGCGTGCCTTGGAATACGAGAACTCGCCAATGGCGCTACGTCACTGTGCCGGTCTACATGGCGTATTGCGCCGTCGCGGCCGCATTGCGGCCTTGGAATGGAATAGAGCGGAAATTCATAGCGACGCTGATCTTCAAAGACGATTATTACCAACCCATCTACTCGCAGGCAGCTCAGGTGTTCGCGAGGGAGATTTGGAAGTCCTCCGAGTGGGAGACCTACATCTTTGAGTGGTCCAATTCGCCATTTCGTGACCAGTCGCTTGCTGAGAAGAATGGGCGTGGCATATTTTTATCGCCGCCGGGCTACCGGCTTACCGACGACGAGCGGCTGTTCTCGGATGCCGTGATCGAAATCGGGCCTCGGTCTCCGGAGCATGCAAGGGCTGCACTTCGGCGGGCCGGAATTCCGGTCGACGACGAACTCGTCGAGCTGTTGATTTCGGCACCGTGGGCAAGGCTGCATTCCGCCTTTCAGGATCGGCGTGGTCCGGTCCAAGGTTTGGAACGCCTTCGACGCGAGACAACCAGGCTCAAAGAGGTCGAGTCTGCCAAAGTCCTACACGATGATGCTCCGACACTTGAGGACATGCATGGCCTTGGACCTGCTGTGGAGTGGGGACGTAATCTCGCGAAAGACCTCGCAGATTACAAATGCGGGCTTATCGGCTGGAACGAAGTCGATGCCGGCGTCTTGCTTTCCGGGCCTCCAGGCATTGGGAAAACGCTGTTCGCGAGTGCACTCGCCAACTCCTGCAAAGTACCGATCATCTACGGCTCGGTTTCTAAATGGCAGGAAGCCGGCGCTCTTGATGCGCACCTTAAAGCCATGCGCGCTTCCTTCAAGGCGGCGCGCGATAAGGCACCATCGGTCCTATTCATCGATGAATTCGACACCTTGGGAAAACGGACGACCTCTGACCGGAACGCGGGCTACCACAACGGCGTGATTGCTGGTGCGCTTGAGCAGCTCGATGGCTTTGAACGTCGAGAGGGCGTAGTCGTTGTTGCTGCATGCAACCACCCTCGGCTCGTCGATGCCGCTCTTCTGCGAGCAGGAAGGCTCGACAGGCATTTGGAGCTAACGCTTCCGGATGGCCCTTCTCGCCGCGGCATTCTGAAGTTTCACACTGGAATCGAGCTGTCGTCCGCAGACGCGGAGATGTTCGAATTCGCTACCGAAGGGTTTTCGGGTGCGGAGATCGAGCGTCTTGTCAGGGATGCGAAACGAGCGGCCCGCCGTCAAGGTAAGTGCTTTAGCGCGCTCCACATTTTCGACCAGCTCCCAGTTACCGAGAAGCTTCCAGAAGATTATGTCAGGGTGATCGCGGTCCATGAGGCCGGCCATGCCTTAATCGGCTATGAGATCGGACATGAAGTCTCAGGCATCACGATCTCGAAATGGAGGATCAGCGGCGAGCGGCGGGTGCTTGGCACCGTCGAGACCACGCTCCCGGAGGTGCGGGTTAGAACCAAGACCACCTACCTCGACACGATAGCCATCTTCCTGGGTGGTATCGCAGCCGAGATGGAAGTCTTCGGAAACTTCGCGGACGGGGCATCGGGCTCTAGTGAGGCAGACCTGAACAGGGCGACCGATCTTGCGACGATGGTCGAGGGTACGACCGGTATGGGCCACACACTCGCGGTGGAGAGTCCCGGTCCGGACGAGTTCGCGAGGATGCGGCTTTACAATGCGGAACTCCGAGAACAGGTCCACGTGTTGCTGGAGAGCGAGCTTGCAAGGACGAGGTCTGTCATTCAAAGGCAGCGTCCTGCGCTGGACGCGCTCGTCGATAGACTGATGGTTAGTCCTACCATGACCGGAGAGGAAGTCGTGCAAGTGTTACAAGGCAACAGGCGCTCGGTCGTCAGCCTTGCTAAGACACAGCTTAGGACGGGAACGTGATGGCAAAACGAACAACCTCAGCCGGCCGGCGGCCAGCGTCGAACAAGCCATATGCGGGTTCGCTCGGCGAGATGCTCGATGATGCCGGATTTGAACCACTGGGCAGGCGAATAAGGGTTTCTGATCGTGGCGGCGGGACTCAACTCCCATCGCCTCCCAAGTGGTTCGATCCCGTGGTCGAATTCTTGTGGGCGGCCCTACCGGACTTGGCTGCCAATCACTGGGACCATCTCTATATCGACGCTCTACAATCTGCTTGCCAGGCATTAGTCGCACTCGGCCAAGCAGTTCTTGATGGCAGCGGTGGAATAAAAGTTAATCCAGAGCCTGCGCTGCCTAGCATCCTTCCCCGATTGGACGATGTCGCGTCAGTGATCGTCTGCTTGGCAGCGCAAGTGGGCTTCCTCGAGTATCGACATTTTACAGGAGCGCTCGACCGACCTAGTCCGATAGGACTTCGACGTCCAAACATTCGGGCGGATCATGGCAGCGGCCCTGCATATCTGGCCCCGGAGGCGTTCCGGGTGTTCGAGAGCCTCGACCTTGTTCTTGGTGCTCGATGGACGGAGCGCGCCGAAACAATATTCTGGCGTGACAACCCGTCAGAGTGGGGCCTTGATTTCACGAAAGACCGCCGGTTCATTCGGGCTCGGGATGCGGCTCTAGCAACCGTCCCCGACGATATTGCGGAGAAGATCGAAAAGACGGCCGTGATAACCGAAGAGAGTATCGTGGAGTGGCTCCAGATCGCGCCAAAAACCAAGACCCGAGAAGACGCGCTCAAGTCTCTCAGGTTTTGGAGCAGTCACAGTCTTGATCGGGTTTTCCATCGTCGATGGCGTCTGGACTGCGGATGGCTTTCCGTCGAGGAGTCGGTGAGGACGCTCCTGATCGAACACGATGCCCTGTCGATCAGCATGCGTCGACAGTTTGCGGCCCGATATCTGCCGCACGCTCCGTTTCTAAATGAATAAAGTTGGTGAGGTACGGACAGATCGCACGCTGTCGGCATAGCCCACCGCCACTCCTGGAGATATCGATGACCTCAATATCCGTAAACGCGGTCTATCAGTTGCCCGCTGCTCAGTCCGTGCTATTTCGATGAAAATCTGGGTTTTCTCAGACATCCATCTCGAGTTCGGCAAGCCGTTCAGCGCGGCCCCGCCAGATGACATCGACGTCATTGTCTGCGCGGGCGACGTCCTCGACAGAGGCGTTGTGCCCGGCATTGAGTGGCTCGCGAAAAGCTTTGGTCCGGAAGTGCCATTGATCTTCGTCGCTGGAAATCACGAGTTCTACCGCAGTTTCCTTACGGACAGCATAGCCGCGGCGAATGCGTTGCGCGATCGCTATCCGAACCTCCACTTCCTTGAAGACCGTGATGTAGTCATTGACGGCGTACTTTTCGCAGGTGCGACCCTTTGGACTGACTTCCGCCTATTTGATCACAATCCCGAAATGTCCATGTGGTGGGCCGAAAAGGGCATGAACGACTACAAGCGCGTTAAACTGTCCAAACAGCCGTTCAAAAAGTTCAGACCCATTCATGCGTACCGGAGGCATGATGCCTCCATGAAATTCCTGGCGGAAAGCCTGGGGCGGACCGATGTCAGGAAAAAGGTTGTTGTCACCCATCATGCGCCCTCATCGAGGTCGATTTCTCGATGGTTCCGAGATGACCCACTCGCGCCGTGCTACGCCTCGGACTGCGATGACTTCGTCAGGAAGGCAGAGCCCGACCTGTGGGTCCATGGTCATGTGCACCAAAGACTGGACTACATGCTCGGGTTTACTCGGATCGTTTGCAATCCACGTGGTTATCCGGGGGAGGCCACAGGCTTCGACCCGAGTTTAGTGATTGAAATCTAACGCTCGCGCGGGTGGCTTGGCGGGCAGTAGATTCGCCGTCGGAGGCAGCACTGCGATGCGACGGCCATCGGCGAGCCCACTGATCGCTTTCAGTAATCCTGTTCCCCGGTGCGGCGTTTCACCTTTCCGTCGTACGGCCCTTTCGCGCGGCCATCCTGCCGCGATCGACGAAGATGGCCCGGTCGGGGACCTGTCGCGCAAAACCATCTCGTGTTTAACGCAGAGCATTGTGTCATGCCCTCTTCCGTGAGCGACACCATAGTGTCCAGCACGTCCTGACCATTTCCAGGTCGAGAGCTGAGGTAGGTTCGTCGAAAAATGATCTCGACTGGTGCGCGCGGAAACCAGAGGACAGCGTGGGCGGGCACTCATTTTCGTGATACCGACTAGATCGGCGTCCCGGCCCGCCGCCGCCTCGGTGCTTTCGCGAGTGACTTCGCTACACACAGGGTTTCGACTTCCGTTGCCAGCATAGGCGTGGGAGGGATGTACGGTTGCGCGAAATTACTCCTTGCACTTACAAGTATTCAAAGCCATCGACGAAGAGATGGGGTAGAAATCAACCTTCGGAATCGGCTGAGCGGTTGTTTTGGATTCTGGACGAATCGGGAGTGGGAATTTGGATACGGGGAAAATGGCAACGCAGGCCACCAATGACCTATTGCCTGGTACGTTCGTACGTGTTCGCTCTAAAAGTTGGGTCGTTGAGCAAAGCGGTAAAATTGGAACGATACCGTTCTTGGATTTGATCTCCGTAGAAGACGACGCGCAAGGTGAAGTGCTTCGTGTCACGCTTGAGTCGGAGGTCGACCGACAGGTAATCGATCCCAACGACTGGACCGCTCTGTTTCAGACAACTTTTGAAGGTCCCGAACGTCTTGGTGCGTTTTTGCGGGCAACCGAATGGCGGACCGCATCTGCGGCAGATCGCAAACTATTTCAGGCTCCGTTTCGCGCCGGTATTCGCCTGGACGCCTACCAGCTTCTGCCCTTAGCGAAGGCACTGGACCTGCCTCGGGTCAATCTCTTGATCGCCGATGATGTCGGGCTGGGAAAAACGGTTGAGGCTGGTCTAATCGTCCGCGAGTTGCTTCTCAGGCGACGGGCCGAAATCGTTGTTGTGGCGGCACCGGCGTCCATGCTTTTACAGTGGCAGGATGAACTTTCACAAAAGTTCGGCCTGGATTTCACAATCGTAGACCGCGAGTATTTGCTGGAGACGCGTCGTACGCGAGGCTTCTCCGCCAACCCGTGGAGTGTGGGTTCACGGTTCCTGGTTTCTCACAGCGTGTTGTCAGACGAGACCTACATGTCCGGGCTTCGTGATCTGCTGGGCGAGTTCCGGGCGAGGTCCCTGCTGATTCTCGATGAAGCCCACCACGCGGCACCTTCATCCGGAACCGTTTGGGCGACCGAAAGCCAGATGACCCGCGCCGTACGGCAGATCGCGAGTCGCTTCGAACATCGCCTATTTCTGTCGGCTACGCCGCACAACGGGCATTCCAACTCATTTGCGACGCTTCTGGAAATCTTGGACCCGCAACGCTTCACGAGAGGCATTAATGTCGATGCGAAGGAACTCGAACCGGTCATGGTTCGTCGACTGAAAGAAGACCTTCGCCTCCTGGGGCAGCCGTTCCCCGAGCGCATCGTCAAGCCGATCAAAATCGAGAACTTGCCTGCCAACGCCCCCGAACTCACCCTAGCGGCGATGCTGGACGAATACCGGTCGTCATCCAATGACGGCTCGCGGGCTCGTTTCCTGTTTGCCAATCTCCAGCAACGCCTGTTCTCCTCAATTGCGGCGTTCGACAGAACATTGAGAACACATCGGAAGACGCTCAATCGAAAGCGCGAGGAAGCCGTTGCCTCTGGAGACGAGGTCATCGATCTGGCCGAAGACAACGATCTAATCGATATGGCGACGGTCGAAGCGCGCTCAGAGCTCGGGGATATCGACGCCGCGATTGCCCACGTTGATCACATGCTGGCGATTTCTAGTGCCGCGAAGGACGGTCCTGACGGCCGCATAGAGGCGATCCTTGATTGGGCCGAGGCCGAGATGCTGGACGGCGCGCACCAATGGCGGGATCGTCGTCTCATACTCTTCACCGAATGGGACGATACGCGTCGCTGGCTTGTCGACCGATTGAAGGAAGGGCTTCTCAAGCGAAGCCGCAACAAGATTGACCTCGACGGCCGCATTCTGGTCTTCACCGGCCAAACCAGCCTTGAAGAGCGGGACCGCATCAAGATTGCCTTCAATGCCCCCTTCGATCAGGAGCCGGTGCGCATTCTGGTTTGTACGGATGCGGCACGCGAAGGCCTAAATCTACAGGCGCGATGCCACGACCTGATCCACGTCGATCTGCCTTGGAACCCTTCGCGCCTCGAACAGCGAAACGGCCGAATTGACCGAAAGTTGCAGCCATCTAAGACCGTTAACTGCAGCTATTTCTTCTACACCCAACGTGAGGAGGACCGTGTTCTCGATGCTCTGGTTCGCAAGACTGAGGTCATCCGAAAGGAACTCGGGGCCTCGGGCGAAGTGCTGCGGCAGACGATTGAAAAGCGCCTGTCACGAGATGGCATCCGCCGCGGAGAGGCACAACGCATCTCCGCCGAGATCGAAGCCGAGAACTCCTCCAAGGTCTCGACTGCGGAAGAGGAACTTGGCGACGAACAGGAAAAACGTCTGGGGCGGCTGAAGGAAGAGCAAGACCGACTTCAGCGCCTGCTCGAGCAGGCACGTAAGCGGGTCGGCGTCGATGGAGCCGAAATCCGGCAGGTGGTCGAGATCGCCTTGAAGGATGACCACGCTTCGCTGTCGCCAGGGCATTTCAGCGTACCCGAGGCTCTGGCGCTTGATCCGCAGCAGCCGGCATTCGCCAAGGATCGCAGTTGGGCAACGCTTTTTGACGAACTCCGGCCCGGCCGCCCGGGACGTCCCTATGAACGGGAGCGGTGGAGGCAGAAGACACCGGTTCGTGGCCTCGTCTTTGAACCTCCCTTTGTGAAAGAGGGACAGCCAGAGCCGCAGGACGTGGTTCAGCTCCATCTGGAGCACCGACTGGTCAAGCGACTGATCTCCCGTTTTTCGTCGCAGGGCTTCCGTTCCAATATCGGTAGGGTCACCGCCATCATCGGTCCTGGAGCACAGCCGCGCGTCGTCTTGATTGGTCGGCTGTCGCTGTTTGGCCCGGGCGCACGCCGTCTGCATGAGGAAATCATCCCGATCACTGCCGCCTGGCGCGATGTTCGTCGAAATGAGGCTCCTCTGTCGCCTTTCGCAGAGGCGGGCGAGATGACGACGATCGCCCAGTTGGATGATGCCTTGCGCACAGGACACACGCCGATCCAGAGCGTCGTTGATCGGCTCGAGAAAACGGTGGAACTCGATATCCGTGATCTTCGCCCATACCTCGAGAATAAAGCCGAGGCATCGGAGAAGACGGCTCTGACGGAGCTTGCTGAAAACGGTCGCCGCGAAGCTGAGGCGATGGCCGATCTGCTTTCGCGCCAGATTCAGAAGGTGCGCGAGGCGATGCGGGAGAAGAAGCCCATCGATCAATTCGCTTTTGACTTTTCGACGGAAGAGCAGCGCCAGCAGTCGGAAAAGGAGATGCGGCAGATGGAGGCCGATCGCCGCACCTGGGATCAGAAACTGCTTCGCCTGCAGGATGACCTCGATAACGAACCCCAGAAGGTCAGGGACGGGTATGAGGTGAAGGCGCGGCAGTTGGAGCCGCTCGGCATTGTCTATCTCTGGCCCGCGACGAATTGAGCAGTTTCATGAATTTTTACGCACGCGCAGATGAAACCACGGAATGGCTGAATTACCTTCAGCCCGAAGGTCTGGTTGTTGGAGCGAACGTCCTCCGAGACAAGGGCCTGACACCGATCCGGCAGACGCCACTGGATACCGAGGCGGTTGCCGAGGCCCTGGAACTGTCTCCTGAAGCCAGGCGAGAGGACGACAAGTTCTTCGTGCTGCGCAACACCTGGGGCTTCCTTGAGACGGTGCTCGGTTGGCCCACCAAGCTGGTCGCCGGCAGTCCAGCTGGGCCCGCCGTCGCGGCCGATCTGACACGGGTGGTTCCCGAACACGAAACCCTGCTGACACCGGACATGGTCGTTCTCTGGAACGACGTGACGGAAGATGGCATACCGGCACAGATGCTGGTCTCAGTCCATCCGAGCCTGGATGCTGATGGTCGAGGCCAGTTCGGCGATCGCGACTGGGAAGCAAGCCCGCACCAGCGACTGGAACGCCTGTTGCGTGAAACTGGCGTTGGTGTCGGCCTGCTGGTCGCACGTAACACCCTGCGCGTCGTCTATGCGCCACGCGGGGAAACGGCAGGGTGGATATCGTGGCCGCTCGCCGCCCTCGGTCGAGTGGAGGGACGGCCCATGCTGGCCGGTCTCAAGCTTTGCCTTGGCCGAAACGCGCTGTTTACCGGCGCACCGGACAAGCGGCTTCGTCCGGTTCTCAAACAGTCGCGAGAAGCCCAGAACGAGGTTTCGGAAAAGCTGTCGGGACAAGTCCTCGGCGCGCTCCACGAACTCCTACGCGGTCTTCACCAGGCTGATCCAGAACGCATCGAACGGCTGGCAGAAGCAGAGTCGCATCATCTCTACGAGGGCCTGCTTACCTGCCTGATGCGGCTCGTCTTCTTGCTTTACGCGGAAGATCGCGATTTGTTGCCCTCGTCATCCGATCCGCAGCTGAAGACGCTGTGGGAAGGCGCGTATTCGATAAAGACGCTCTATGCCAAGCTTCTCACCGACGAGGCGCTCAATCCGGATACGATGGACGAACGCCGTGGTGGCTGGGGCCAGCTTCTCGCCGTCTTCCGTATTATCCATGAAGGCCACGGCGATTGGGTCGCCCGTCGAGGCGGCAAGCTATTCGATCCCGACGTCTTCCCGTTCCTCGAAGGCCGGGACAAGGGCAGTTCGAAGGACGAGGCGAAGGTCCTGCCGATTTCGGATGGCTGCATCCTGCGCATCCTCCACGGTTTGATGACGGTGGAGGCCCGGAGCCTGTCGGGCGAGAAAATCCGCGAGCGCCTGTCTTACCGCTCCCTTGATGTCGAAAGCATCGGCTCGGTCTATGAAACGGTGATGGGCTTCACCACTCTGCGAGCCGACGAGCAGATGATTGCGCTTCGCGACGAAAAGAAGCTGCCGACCTTCATCGGCCTCGAGGCGCTTCTCGCCCAGAAGCCTAATGACCGTCAGAAGTGGCTGAAGGATCACGCAATCAAACTGTCGGCCAAGCAGGCTAAGGTCATCATGGACGCGGTCGACGTCCCGGCGCTCCTGGATACCTTTGGCGGGCTGATCGACCTACGCGCCACGCCGGATGGCTCCGCCATCGCTCCCGGCACACCCTTTCTTCAGCCGACCGAAGAACGCCGAAGGTCAGGCTCGCACTACACCCCGCGTTCGCTGACCGAGCCGATTGTCCGCCATGCGCTGGAACCGGCCTTCGAGCGAATTGGCCCCAAGGCCTCGCCCGAGGCTGTGCTCTCGCTGAAGGTTTGTGATCCGGCCTGCGGCTCGGGCGCATTCCTGGTCGAAGCCTGCCGCCAGCTAGGTGCGCGGCTGGAGCAGGCCTGGAATATGTACGGCGCGGAAAAGCCGACCATTCCGCCGGATGAGGATGAGGCGTTGCATGCCCGGCGTCTGGTCGCTCAGAAATGCCTCTATGGCGTTGATCGAAACCCGATGGCGGTGGACCTGGCGCGTCTATCCCTGTGGTTGGCGACCCTAGCGCGGGATCACGAATTTACCTTCCTCGACCATGCCATCAAAAGCGGCGATAGCCTGGTCGGATTGACACGGCATGAGATCGAAGCCGCCCATTGGGACGCCTCAAAGCTCGGCCTGCCGCTGTTCCGCAGCATGATCAAGGAGGCGGTGGACCGCGCCCAAGAGGGACGCGAGGCGATCCGGAATGCGCCAGACGATATCACGCGTGCCGTACAGGAATCTCGCTTTCGCCGTGTCGAGACAGAGGTTGAGCCGGCACGCATCGTTGGAGATGCCGTCATCGCTGCCTTCTTCGCTGCCGATAAGGCGAAGGCACGCGAGATGGAGCGGGCCAAGGTTGAAAGCTGGATAGGCGGCCATCTTCAGCCACGCTGGGACCTCCTGGAAGCCAAGACACAAACCTTCCGGACAGAACAGGGTTGGCGACCATTTCACTGGGAGATCGAGTTTCCAGAAGTGTTCGGACGGCACAATCCGGGATTTGATGCCATTATCGGTAATCCGCCATTTCTTGGCGGGAAGCGCATATCAGGTTCGCTTGGCTCTGCGGTCGGAAATTGGCTAGTCGAGATTAACAAGGACACCAATGGAAACGTCGACTTAGTCGCACATTTTTTTCGCCGCGCTTTCGGACTTCTCAGGGCAGGGAGTGCCTTTGGTCTCATTGCCACAAAGACCATCGCTCAAGGCGATACTAGGCGCGGAGGCCTCGCCTGGATTGGAAAAAATGGTGGTCGGATCGTTCATGCTGAACGCCGTCTACGTTGGCCCGGCGAGGCTGCCGTCGTTGTCAGCTCGGCAGTGGTAGTGAAAGGCGATTCCCGCGTTGAGAGTTGCACCCTCGACGGCAAACCCGTTTCGTTCATTTCTGCATTTCTGTACAGCGGCGGTAGTCACGAGGACCCTAAACGACTTAATCGGAACTCCGGGAAATCATTTATCGGTTGTGACATTAAGGGCCAGGGCTTCTTGTTTGCCGACGACGAGCCGATGGCGTCGTCGTTGTCCAAGATGGAGTATCTGATTTCAGCCGCGCCAAGAAATTCCGAGATTATATTTCCCTACATTGGTGGCGAAGAAATCAACTCCGATCCCCGCCATAGACCTCGTAGATATGTCATCAACTTCGGGGAGATGGATGAGAATCAAGCAAGGCAATGGCCGGACCTTTTCGAAATTGTAAGAGACAAAGTGCTGCCCGAGCGTTTGCAGAAGAAGGGCGACTTGTCTACATGGCCATTCTGGCATTTTTGGCGAGTCCGCAGAGAGCTTACTCACGCCTTAGGTCAGTATCCCCGCGTTTTGGCAATTGCGCAGACCGGTAACATGCTCGGTTTCGCTTTTGTCTCAAGACCCGTTGTCTTCAGCCATACTGCCGTAGTTTTCCCAACCGATGCTATTTCGTTTTTTGCTGTGCTCCAATCGCGGGTACATGAACTCTGGATAAGGATGTTCTCCGCAACCATGAAAAATGATGCGCGCTACATCCCCAAAGATTGCTTTGAGACTTTTGCCTTACCTGATTGCCAAGAGAACAATGAAGCCTTGGATGGTATCGGTGCGATATATCTGGAATGCCGTGCATCAGTGATGGTTTCGTCTAATGAGGGCATGACCAAGACGTACAGCCGCTTCCATGATATGGACGAGCGAAGCGAGCCCATCGAGCATCTGCGCGAGCTTCACGACGAAATGGATCGTGCCGTTCTGCGCGCCTATGGCTGGGATGACCTTGCCGATGAACTGCGTCCCCAATTTCTCACTAAAGAGACTGAAGATGACCCCACCTATCAGGGTCGCTACTTCTGGAATGCCGAAGGCCGTGATCGTGTAATGTCCCGCCTGCTGGCGCTCAATGCCGAGCGACATGCGGAAGAGGTTCGGCTGGGTATTGCACCGAAAGGCTCCGCGCGGAGCAATGAAGACGAGGATGGGGAGGAGGCGGAATGACGGAAATGCCTTATCTCAAGCAGAACCGTCTCGCAGACGTGATTGCTGCCATTCAGTTCATGTCCCAGAACGTGCGCTCCAGCCAACCTTGCGAGAAGTGGGCAGACTACATTTCTGGCGATAAGACGAAAGCGGATCATTGGCGAGAGGTGTTCGATGAACATCCAGAGTTCTTCCGCAAGTCGCCTGACAATGTCGATCACTATGCGCTGATCTGGCGTCGAGCGTCGCCTCGTCTCTTTTATCGCAAAGAGGATCGGCTGCTGACGAAGCCAGAATACGATCAGCTTTCCGCCGAGGAACGGACCTTTGTGTCACGGGTGCGGGTGCCGGACGCCGAGATCAAGACTCTAATCGACATTGCCATCGAACTGCATGCCAAAGCGCGCGAGCAACATACAGATTGGCGCTGGTGGGTGCCGACCGTTGCGAGCTTCGTCGGATCGCTTGTCGCGGTTCTGCTTGGCGTCGCGTTTGGCAAATAGAAGATCGCAAGAAATTCTTGCATAATGGAATTTGCAAGATTATATGGGGCGAAGGAGAACCCCAATGACCACGACCATCGGCGCACGCATCAAATCATTGCGAGAGCAGCGAAGGCTTTCACAGGAAGACGTGGCTGAGAAATTCGGCTTTAACGATCGTCAAACCCTGTCGGCCATCGAAACCGGCGACCGCAAGGTCGCAGCGGACGAACTGTTGCGTGCCGTCCAAATCTTCGGCGTGCCGATCGACTATCTCACTGATCCGTTCATGCTCGCCGGAGAAGGCCGTTTTTCCTGGCGACAGACCGGGGTCGATGGAGACGGGCTCCGTGGCTACGAGGAGTCCGCCGGTCGTCTGATTGCAGCCTTCCGCACACTCGCACGCCAGACAGGCCACAAGCCTCCTCTCATGCGGCCAGCGTTGAGCCTGTCGAAGCAGTCGAGCTATAACGACGCAAGTGCCGCTGGCGAACGCTTCGCCGCCGAATTTGATCTCGGAGACGTGCCGGCTCGCCGGCTGGCGGATGCCATGGAAAAGCTCGGCATCCTAGTCCTGATGGTCGACCCGATCGACGGTGTTTCGGGAGCGGCCTGTCGTCTACCCGAACTGGATGTCGTGCTCATCAATCGCAATGAAATCCCGGGGCGACGCCATTTTGATCTTGCACATGAGCTTTTTCACATCCTGACATGGGAGAAGATGCCCCCCGAGCATATCGAGGAAGCCATGCCGAAAAGGCGAAACCGCGTCGAGCAACTGGCAGACAATTTCGCGTCGGCGCTTCTGATGCCTGGAGCCGTGCTGGATCGGTTTGGTGAATGGGGGGGGTTGACGGATGAGAAATTGGTCGATCGCCTCAATGAAGTGGCAGACGAGATGCTAGTGACATCGCAGGCATTGCGTTGGAGGCTCGTCGGCATGAAGCGTTTGAGCCGCGAGCTGAGCAATGCGATTTCTGGAGATGACCTAAGAAACAACGGCAGGACGAAACCGGGAAAGCCGGAAACACCGCCGCTGTTCTCAAAGCCGTTCGTCCAGATTGTTGCTGCCGCACTGGATGAGGGGCAAACATCGATGCGCCGGATTGCCTCTATCCTTGGTCTTGCCATTGACGATTTTGCCGATCTGTTTGCAGCCCATGGCGTCGAAGCGCCTTACGAGTTGTGAGGCTGCATGGCTCGACACCATGGCCCTGTTCTCGTTGACACCAACGTCATCATCGAGTGCTGGCGTGTCTCGGCGTGGAAAGCGCTTTGTGGGGGCTACGCGGTCGAGACGGTTGGCGACTGTTTTGTCGAGACGCAGACCGGTTTCCAGAAACGTCGACCCGAAGAGCAGATTGATAGCGATGTACTGGCGAAGACACTCAAGGCCGTCCACGCCGTTCAGGATATTGACCATGCCGAGGCGGTGACCAGAGACCTTTCAATCGCGCACCTCGACGCTGGCGAACGTGCTCTCTGGGCGCATGCGATCCGTAGGAAGGACGCCTGGGTATTGTGCGGTCCGGACAAAGCCAGCCTCCGGATCGGCATTCGCCTTGGTCTCCGCGAGCGTCTGGTGTCGCTCGAGCGGCTACTCGGTGATGTCGGCTTCAAGCCCAAGTTCGACCTCAAGTCATCATATACACAAAAGTGGCTTGATCAGGCGCTGGCGCAACTTGCGCAGCTGGAGGGGAAGTAATGTCGAACAATACGACCACGACACCGTTGCAAGATGCGCTAAGCATCCTCCCCAAGCCGACATCCCCCGTTGAAGTTCGTGAACGCTTGATGAACCTGCTGCGCCGTGATCTGGTTGGAGCGCATCCTGACCTCGATCCTGATCTCGATCGGGAAATTATTTCCGGCACGAGCCCCTCAACCTGGTATCTCACCGGTTTTCTCGCCCCCCGCCGCAAGGATAGCCGTGAACGCCGCGCCGAGAAAATTCTCGGAAATGGCGCTGCCGACGACGAAAAGGCAGAAGCCCAGCTCGACGCCCTGCGCTCGGCCGAGGGTATGGAACTGGGCGCTCCTGGCTCGGGCAGCGCCGTCGACGACGGCGCGAGCGAGCGGCCGCCGATGCGTTCCTTTGTTCCCTCTTCACTAGGTCTGACAGTGCTGCTGCCGCGCTCGGCGAAGACGCTTCAAGCGCGCGTTACGTGGGGCGACTACGTTACCGAACCGCCGCTCGACAAAGCCGTGTTTTTGCCCGACGAGAGAGAAAAGGCCGTTCAGGCAGGCGAGCAGCCGAAGGAGCCGCCAAAGAGTTCACTCGATTGGCGCAGAATTCCGCGCGAGGAACGCCTGACCATCGATCTGGCAACATTGCAGGAGGGGATTCCCCAGCGCATCGTGGTGCCCGAGAGCGCAGCCCCGCAGGTGCCAGGGGGCGGGCTCGAACTGGTGGTTACCGTTCGGCCGGCCCAGACGGCAGGCATCGATGGCATCCGGGACGATGTTCTGGCAGTCTCCGTTTTTCTGGTGAACGCCCGCCCGGAAACATATCGCCGCTTCGGAGACATCGCCTTCTGCTTCCAGGCTCGCCTCGAACTGCATACCGTCGATGGTTTTGCGCCTCGCGACGACCGCGCATCGTATAATGCCAGCGATTTCGATGAGCGCCTTGCCGATCTCCATTACCGTGATGTCTGCTCCTTTGCCGTTGGCCACAACACCTCAGCCGATTGGTGCGTGCTCGACGAGCGTGGTCGGATCGTGACCGTATTCACCAATCCTATCCCCGTCCAAGAGGTGGAAAAGCTTGGTGCCGACATTCCCGTTCCCGCTGTGGAGCGGAGCATGGACGAACTGGAGAAGGCCGCGGCTGATGTCGCCAGTCTGAAAGCCGCACTTTCCGCCCTGCCGGTCGAATATGCCAAATGGGCCATCGAGCAGGATGGGTTGATTGCCGACGTCTCGGGAGCACGCCGCCAACACGTCGCGCGCGACTGCCTTGTGAGAATCCGCGAGGCCTGCCGCCGCATCGAAGGCGGGATCGATCGTCTGGTGAATGACCCGACGAGCCGCGAGGCCTTCCGTATCATGAACAAGGTCATGGCGCGGGCGAACCGACAGCGGGCTGCGGCCGACAACAAGAAGCCGCTGTCAGAGCAACGCGCACCGACATGGCGCTTGTTCCAGCTAGCCTTCATCCTTCTCAACCTCGACGGCTTGGCTGACCCCGGCCATGACGATCGGCCGATTGTCGATCTCCTGTTCTTCCCGACCGGTGGCGGCAAGACAGAAGCCTATTTGGGGCTCGCGGCCTTCGCCATTGCCCGCCGCCGTCTGGCCAATCCGGGCCTGGAGGGTGCGGGGCTGTCGGTCGTGATGCGCTACACGCTGCGGCTTCTGACGCTCGACCAGCTGCAACGTGCGGCAGGTCTCGTCTGCGCGCTCGAGCTCGAGCGGAAAAGCAATCCTGAACTCGGGACCTGGCCCATCGAGATCGGTCTCTGGGTAGGGGGAGGCGCGACCCCCAACGCGCTCGGCGACGCCAGGAACAAGAACCCAAGCACTGCCGTTGCCTGGTTGGCGGAACACCGCAGCCGAAACGGGCCGGCACCGGCCCCGATGAAGAACTGCCCTTGGTGTGGTGAGCGCTTCAACAAGAACAGTTTCCAGATTCATCCAAACCTGACCAAGCCAGAACGCCTGGACATTCGCTGCGACAATCTGCATTGCGAATTTTCAGGCGCTGACCGTCTACCGATAGTGGTGGTCGATGATGAGATTTATCGTCGTCTGCCAGCCTTCATGATCGCGACTGTCGATAAGTTTGCCAGCGTCCCCTGGGAAGGTCGCGCAGGCGCATTCTTCGGCCACGTCACCCGCTCGGATTATTCAGGGTTCTACGGTGCCGGTGAAGCAGATGGCACCCGCATGTCGCGGGAACTGCGCCCCATCGACCTGATCATCCAGGACGAACTGCATTTGATCTCCGGACCACTCGGCACCATCGCCGGCCTTTACGAGACGGCATTCGATCTGCTCGCCTCACGCCAGATCAACGGCGAGCGTCGTGGCCCGAAGATCGTTGCGTCCACGGCAACCGTTCGGCGGGCGGAAACCCAGATCAAGAACCTATTCGGCCGCTCGAAGACGGCGATCTTCCCGCCGCCCGGCATCAGCCGCCACGACTCCTTCTTTGCGAAGGTCGACCGGGAATCGCCATCGCGCTTCTATGCCGGCATTGCATCGCCAGGCCGTGGCCCGAAACTGGTTTACCTGCGGGCGCTGCAGACGATCCTTTCCGGTGCCGCAGCCCTTTCGACAGGGAACGACAACGATCCTGCCGACCCCTACCTGACGGCTCTCTGCTACTTCAACGCCCTTCGAGAGCTCGGAGGCGCACGGCGTATCGTCGAGGATGAGGTGCGGGCGCATCTGACCAGCTACGGCAGCAGCCGTGTCCGCAAACAACCGAGTGGACAGCCGTTCGCCGATAGGACATTGCGTGAAGTCCAGGAGCTGACTTCGCGTTACAGCACCGACCAGGTATCGGAGGCACGCACGCGGCTAGGCTATCCGGTGCTAGAGAAGAACGCTGTCGATGTAGCCTTGGCGACCAACATGATTTCTGTCGGTCTGGATATCGGCCGCCTTGGTCTGATGGTTGTGCAAGGTCAGCCGAAAACGGCTGCCGAATATATTCAGGCGACGTCTCGCGTCGGCCGTGAAGCCTCCAAGCCCGGGCTCGTCATCACACTTCTCAACATCCACAAGCCGCGAGACCGAACGCATTACGAACAGTTCCGCGCATTCCACATGAGCTTCTACCGCGCCGTCGAGGCCACAAGCGTCACTCCGTTCTCTCCTCGGGCATTGGACCGGGCACTTGCAGCAACACTCGTTGCCGCCGCGCGCCATGTGGAGCCTGACCTCAGCCAGAACGACTTTGTCACGCGGATGGGGGACAACCCCGCTGCCTATACGGCTGTTCGCAAGATAGTCGAAGAAAAGATGGCGACCGCGAACGTCGAGCAGGAACTGGTCAACCGGTGCCTTGCCCGGCTTGATGAGTTGCGCGACGCGTGGATATCAATAGCTGACAGACAGACGGAAAACGGGGATCGCTTCGTCTACGCGAAAGCGGAGCCGGTGCAGCGCCTGTTGCAAGACACCTTGGGCCTACGCGGAAACAACTTCTTCGTCGCTGCTCGATCCATGCGCGATACCGAACCGGTCGCACTGCTGAAAATCAGAAGGCCTGACGGCCGCTTGTTCGAGTAGCGAGAAGAACCATGGCAGACATCACACAAAGCTTCAGCCAATTGCTCCTGACTTACGGGCCAGGCGCTATGCTCGACCTCCCGGATCAGGCCGTGATCGTGTCGGGGCTGCAGGGTTGGCGCTATGGTCCAAACATGAAGACCGTGGCGGAGGATCGCCTGATTGCTCTTCTTCGTGATCAGCTGGGGGACAAGCTGAGCCCCACCTTCTCAGGCCTCCGTCAGCCACCGGAGCAGGACGAGGAGCGACGCGATGACCGCGCTCCTGGGGTAGAGGTATTGCTTTTTCCGAGCTGGTTTACCGTCGACGAAGATGGGGATGCGTCCGGTGGCGGCGGGGATCAAACCTCTGCTGCCCTCGAGAAGCGCCGACGAATGGTGGAGTTCGACCACTTGACGGCCACCAAGGGCGGCAAGCTCTCCTACAAAGATGATCGGGGCAAGCGCCGGGAAGTGAACCCGATCCGTTTCGTGGCCGCCTGCACGAAGGGGCACCTGCAGGACATCGGTTGGCGATACCTGGCTCATCGCAATGGCGATCAAACGTGTAGAAAGCCAATGTACTGGGTTGAGCGCGGTGTAAGCTCTGACCCGTCGGACATCTCGGTCCGCTGCACATGCGGTGCCATGTTGACCATGGCCGACCTCTACAAGCCGAAGTTCTTGGGCACCTGCCGATCAGAGAGCCCTTGGCTCCAGCCGCAAAGGCTGCATGACGAGGAATGTGGCATTGACCTACGTTTGCTGCCGCGATCCGCGACCAACACGTATTTTGCCCAGACCGTTACAGTGATCTCGCTGACGAACTCGGATGATCGCGTCCGCCAAACGGTTCAGGAGCATCGACCAACCATCGATTCAATTCGGCCGTTGCCGAATTTCATCGATATCCTGCGTAGTTTGCCCCATACCAAGGATGCGTTCGCGGAGTTTTCAGACGAAGAAATTTTGCGCGCACTCGACGAAGAGACTGGGGATGCGAGGACTTCCGCTAATCCCAGGATCGCAGAGTTTGACATCTTGGCGTCCGGCACTCGTTTCATCGGACATGACGGCCCGTCGTCTCATCTTTTCGCGGAAACATTGCCGTTGGACGAACTGCGTCTGGATCAGCCGTGGCGAGATTTCCTGGCGGGGGTCGTCAAGGTTCATCGGCTTCGGGAAGTAACTTGTCTATATGGTTTCACGCGCCTCGAGCCACCGCCAACGGCCGCCGAAAGCGAGCTGGATGAAATTCAGCTCGCAGTTGACGGTGCCGATCTAGCTAGGAACGTCGAATGGCTCCCGGCCATCGAGCAGTTCGGCGAAGGTATCTTTCTCCACGTCAATCCGGAGCATCTGAATCGTTGGCGAAGCCAACCCGCGGTGGACGATCGGATGCGTGTGTTGAGAGAGGGGGAATCTCGTGAGGCCGAGAGGTTCGGTCGACCTCCTTCGCATTTAGGAATAGCCTACTGGGCGCTACATTCGCTTTCCCACGCACTGATGTCCGAGCTTTCATTGGAATGCGGCTATCCACTCTCGTCCTTGAAAGAGCGTGTCTATTCCAGCGGTGCCGGCCAAGCGGATCGATATGGATTGCTAATTTACACATCGACGGCCGGCGGACAGGGAACGCTCGGCGGGCTGAGTGGTATGGCTCACCGCGTGGGCGAATTGCTGACCCGAGCGATGAAACGCCTTGAGCTATGCTCCAACGATCCGATTTGCGCGGAGCATACACCCAACGGCGATCATGATGATCGCCATCTTCATGGCGCTGCCTGTCACGCCTGCCTTCTTATCCCTGAGACGTCGTGCGAGGCTCGGAATACGAGGCTCGACCGGGGTCTGCTTGTGCCGACGGTGGTTGCTTCCAATTATGCGTGTTTCGAAATCCTATAGGGGTAATGTGGGCGCGATTTATCCGCACGTCGACTAAAGTTTGTAGGCCGTTTCGAAGGTCGTCATTTCAACATTCGCGATTGCTATTCCCGGATCAATCAAATGAAAAAATCAATCAAATTAGCAATCAATGCATTTCCCTCTGTGCCCGCGAAGTTGCAGCGGCACGATGATGTGACCAAGCCTGTGACTGAGCTCAGCGTTGATCTCGCGGACCTATATCTCCATCATTTCTTTGACAAGTGGGAGAGGATTCCGCCAAATCCAGACCCGGTGCACTTCGATCATGTTCGTTACTTGATGCCGACACCAGATTTTCGGTTTCAACGGAATGGATTAGGGGCCTCCACAACGTCTCGCGGCAACACGTCAAACGAACTTGGGCACGCATTTTGTCGCTGGTTTTTGGCAGAGAAGCTCGACATTACCTATATCGCCCACCTCGAACACGTACGCGACCATGGCACATTAACATCCAGGGGCGGCGTTTCCGTTCAAACTGACTACACCACGAAAGGTGACGCTCCAGACTATTTCTGCGCCGATGGTGGCGGGGCCGTGTCCCTCGCAGAAGCAAAGGGGACGAGCCGCGCAGTCGGTTTCAAAAGCGCGGATTTTAAAAAGTGGCGAAACCAGTTTAAGAGAGTGAAGGTGCTTGACGCCGCTGGGAAGCTGTTGCGGGTTAAGGGCTACATAGTGGCAACACGTTGGGCCACAGAGCAAAATAGTCCCGCGGTTTACACGAAGTTGTCTGCTGAAGACCCTGAAACGGTCGGTGACCGAGAGTTTCGCGATGAAGACGGCCGCGTGGCGGTAGCGGTCAAAGCCGTCCATTACGGATCGACGTTTTTGAAGCTTGGTCAACCCCTCATTGCTGCGGCCTTAATAAGCGGATTTTTGCTGCCAAGCGATCTCGAGTTCCAGTTTGCTGTGTGGGAATGCCTTCACCCTGCGCTGGCTAGCGTAAGGTTTGTGGGCGGCTATTTCCCCACCGACACAAGGGCAGTTCAACCGTATTTCGATTTCGGCGGGAAACCGGTGATATCTCCCCCAAATCTGCTGAGGCTTGATGTAAGTGGGGGGACTTTTTTCGGAGTCGAGGAGCAAACCGCGCGATCCCTGATAAAAGCGGCAAAAACGGACTTCATAAACCTCGCGGGCCTGCGCCCTCTTGATCGATGGCAGGGGGAGGTCAATGGAATGAGCTTTCTTCGAGACGGACACATAATAGGACCTGTAGACATCTTTAGGCCCGTCGCGATCATCTCGGTGTAGGACAATACTGAGTATGCTGGTCCGGCTTCGGGCTACTAAAGACTGTCGGTAACAAAATCTCGGATATCCTTCACCGAGGCGACATAGCCTTCAACCGTCCCTTTGCGCAGTGACTGGGTTCCGTGATTTCCTTGGCCCCCGATCACTTCGTTTCGATCAGCCTTGTGGACGATGTTATGGCGACGCGCGATCATCTCGTGCAGTTTTCCGAAATTCCTGGCTTCAACTGCTTCTGGTGCTATGCCGCATTGCTTGAGGGCAGTTTTCACCTCGCCAAGATCATTGAAACTCTGGTACCTGTCCAAGTAACTTTTGACGACCTCTGTGATCACATCATCGACCAATCGCCCTTTTGATGATGCAAGTTCACCGAGCGAGATTTTTTGAATTCCCCGCTTACTGCCATTTGGAAACATATAGTTGTTCAGAACCTCTGGCGGATACGTGTCGATTTTCCAGACCATAAGCGACCTCAAATAGTCTTCGAGCCCCGCGTGGAGAAGGACTAGCGCACCGCGTAGTATGTCGGTGTCTTGAACGCGACGTCGGCC
This sequence comes from Rhizobium redzepovicii, assembly GCF_019793435.1. GTDB lineage: Bacteria > Pseudomonadota > Alphaproteobacteria > Rhizobiales > Rhizobiaceae > Rhizobium > Rhizobium redzepovicii. The sequence continues at coordinate 45,287 of NZ_JAILYH010000023.1, forward strand.
CGGTTTCTCCGGGCCGTATAGAGAGACGAGATTTTCTACGCGGGTTAGGTTCTCGTTGAGTAGATCGGTTATCGGGCCCAGCATAACTTACGGTTTTTCCAGCTAAAAAGATGCATTCTCACGAGGGCATTTTGTCAACCACGACGATATATAAGAGAGGCCGACCAAAACCTGCAACTGAGACCGAACAAGACATTTATGATCCGGTCACTCGTTCGTGTCGTCCGCGGGGGAGTGGGAATGCCCGAGCAGGAAATAGCCTCCGTTGTTGCCGAAGATGTCCTTGGCACCCCCAAGCACCTTGCTGGCGATATAATGTTCGGGGTTGCTGTTGCGGAGTTGCAAACCGCGTGCCCGCATTTCAGTCCAGAGCTCGTCACGTCGAATCGGCCTGTTGTCCCGGTCCTTTAGAATCGCTATGGCCAAATCGATGACGTACTGGCGCTGGGACGTACCTGCTTGATCGCGGGCAGGTCGGCGTTGCTCGTTTATGGACCTCGGCGATTTTGCGAGAGACACACCGCCACTACGTGGGGGCACGTTGCCTTTTGCGGCTGAGAGGATGTAGCGCTTGGATTCCTCCGCTCGCTGTATCTCGTGCTCGACCCGCTCGAGTTCAGTCTCGATGCGATCACGCTCATTCCGCAAACGCTGAATGTCCAAGTCGATGTTGCGGAGTACATCCTCAAGAGTGCCTTGCGCGTTCGACATTCCATCTCCTCGCCGCAGCCGATTCTGGCTACGAAAATCGGTCGTTCAGGATGCAGTTAACACGGCCACTGAGGCTTTGCCACCGCGGCGGCGACGTACTCACCTGATTTCTGTGGGCACATAATCTCGGACCTATTTGCATTCCGGGGTGCGTGTCGCCCGCAAATCCGTGTCCATTTCATCGTGTGTACACGTCAATCGCTTGCTTGAATGGGTACGTTAAGCTGCTACTGTGCCCACGCGACGATTCGTCCATAAACGCAAAGCGGCACGTGCGCTAACACGTGCCGCCGATGTCATCCGAATCCCTTCCACCAAGAAAGGAGCGAATATGTAGATTTCTATCCCGGCGTTTTTCCCCCTGCAACAGTGAACCGGTTTCAGTCCGCGTCAGCGGTGTTGAAAACCTGTATCCTGGGTTTTGGATAGCGATTTCGAGTGCCCTGGGCCAGTTCCAGGGGACAAATCGTGTGTCGCGATATTTCAGCAGGGGCAATCTTCGAATCACTTCGCTGCGTGCGCGGTCGTCTTTGTGCGGCCGCGCACGCCATGACAACGGACGTCTTCGTCCTGTAGCAAGGTTCCAAGATGAAAGCTGTACGCGCACTTCCAAATGCGTGCCAGGCAGTGAGGCGTACCCTCGATGCGAAAACAACACGGGAAGTGCGCTGACGTACACGTGGCGGCGCACTCCTGTTTGCCGCGTCCGGAGATCGTTCACACCGGTTGGAGGTGTTTCTTATGTCCTCCGGTGCTGCGCAGCCCTTGACCCCAAAATTCGTCGCAAGAACGCGCACACGGCAATCTGCGCGTGGTAAGAATGGAGAGAAACATGACGCGACCAAAATTTTTTCCGATACCTTTGGAACTGTACCTCAAGTTGAAACACGAAACGACGTTTCGCACTCCCACCACGTATTTGATCAATGGGGAGGCCGTGACCGAGTGGTATTTGGCCGATTGCCCGCCCGGGGAGGTGTCGCCGCCTCAGGATGAACCGGACGACATAGCGGACCTGATAACCCGCAACGGCTTCTGACCTTTCCGCCCGCTTGGACCCAATCGCAGTTCGAGCCGCGGCCAAATCCAGTCGTAACACAGCACCGACGCGCGCGAGACCTCGCGGCGTATCGAAGCGGTGCGTTTTGAGGAAGCTAACATGCTCCTAATGGACGAGATCACGCCAAGCTGCTGTGTGGCCAGGAGACAATAAACAGTGGCATCCCAATCCAACGCACACAAATCTGGACGTCAAAAGCTCAACTCGTACCGGCGCAACAAGGCACGCGGGTTGAATTTCGTCGTTTGCCGCCAGCCGATGATGCGCTCAGGGCTTCTGAGAAGCTGGCATCGACTTTTCTTGATAGGGAAGTCTGAGGACGGCTCCGTCGTGGCCCATCCCATGGAGATCATAGATCGGTACTTCGACGATCACCCGAAAATGTCGAAGCAGCACAGAAAGGAGACCTGCCAGGTATTCGGCCTCCTGATTGACCATACCGTCGCGATTCTTCCGTCGTTGACTGCCGCTCAACTCAACGGGGACGCGCTGCCCCTGGAGAATGTCCTCTTCCGATCGTTCGCCGTCGCGCTTGCCTACGGAACCATTTCGTTCCGTGACGACGGCGTACCGATTGAGGAGAAAGGGCTGTTCTGGAGGAGCCGTAGCGCCCGGCGGGCTTTCCGGCTTCTCTCGGTCCTCGACACATTCTTCGACCACTTGGCGAAGATGGGCGTCACACCCGAATGGCTGGAGCGATACAAAGGCACGACCAGCTCATCGGAGGCATTCAGGGCCACGGCTCACCTTGCCATCCGCCGCTCGAAATCACTGCTCGCCCATCTCAAGCAATATATGGATGGCGAGGATGGCAAGCCACCACACCCTTTCACCGGCGTTGTTCGTTCTCCCGGCAGGTCGACGCCAAAGACGTACTCTTTCCCTGCGAAGTGGGTTCCCGCGTTCCTGATGGAAGGTTTCACGAACGAACGGGGCGAGACGGACGAGACGGCTCAGCTGATCGCGTTCTTCCTGTTCTACGGCGGGCTGCGGACTAGCGAGTCGTTCCATTTGTTTTGCTCGGACGTCCAGTTCGTCGGGCAGACGCCGGCGGTGTACCTCCACCACCCGGAGGAAGGACTGCTGCAGTACGGCGCGGAATTGATCACCCGAAAAGATTATTTGCAGCACTTCCAGCGGACCTCGCGGACGATGCACGACGGCCGAGACGAGGCAGGCTGGAAGAGTGTCCGCAACGACGACGAGGGCGACCCTATCTATTGGCTTCCCGTCGGCGGGCTAAAAGACATGTTGGGTAAGCACCTGAAGACGTACCTGCGTGTCATTCGTCCGGCGTTGATGATGCGGCGACCTGCGCGATTAGGAGACCACCCTTTTCTCTTTGTTAGCTCGGGGCGTACGGGAACCGTAAACGGGGGCGACGTAGGCGACCTTTATACTCCCGCCGCGTTTCGGTCGGCTTGGAAGGCCGCCGTGAAGCGGATTGCTCGTAGATATCCGGAATCTGGTTTGAAGTACGGAAAACGCTTCGGAACGTCTCCGCACGGCGCTCGCCATTTCTATGGCAGGTTCCTACGAACGCTTGGGATCAGCGGTGACATCATTCAGGTATGCATGCACCATAAGCACCCTGACAGCCACTTGCGCTACGTCGAGCTCTCGCCAGACGAGGTCAACGCGATCCTCAAGAAAGCGGCCGCCAACGACAACGACCCATCCGTTTCCATTCAAAATCCGATCGCCGCAGCACGGAAAGATTTCGAGGCCGATTTCCATGGGGAAACCTACGGCGTCCGGTCATCTTCCGGGGGGGGCCGTCATTCGGGTCGGGGATGGTGGTCGCGCGCCCGCTGATTGAGCAACAAAAGTGCCGCGGAACGCCGATCGGCCCGCAATCCAGGAGTCAAAATGCTTGTGTTCGAAACGGACGAAGGTCCGGTCCACTTCAACAACACCCCAAATCCGCAAAGCGTCGCGAAGGGAGGCAGGATTGGGCGGTCGGTGAAGGCGGCCTGCAAGATGTTGGAGGAGCTGCAACACCATATTCCTATCGACGACACCATCAAAAGCGCGATGGACTTGATTTTGGACTCGAACGTTATTCTCTCTGCGTGGTGGTTTTACGGCAAGGAGAGTGCTGTTCACAAAGAGGTCTGCCGCTATTTCGTGATGGAGACCACCTTTGGCTTTGACCTCTACGAAAGGCTGGACGCGGTCGGATCGTTTAGCTTTCTGGAGAAGCTCAAGCCCTCTGCGCGACGTCACGCCGATGGCGCGATTATGCGGCTGTTGGCACCTTTCGTCATCTCCTCCGCCGGAGTGGACTCCGTGGACAGTGCGCCGCTGGAATTTATCAATTCGGTAGTGGACACCTATCGGACTGATGACGGGCGTCATTGGAGAAGGGAGGTCTTTGGATCGTCAGAAATCGTGACGCAATGCGCAAAGAACGTCATCACCGGTCTCTATAAAATCTACGGTGACCGCGACCTTCTGATAAAATCGAGCGTAGGTCGGCGTGCGGGGGCGGCCGTTGGTTCCAAGATTTGGGACCAACTCCGCACCTCAACCGATCCTTTAGACCAAGAAGTTGTGGCACTTGCCGATGTCGCCCTCCTCAAAACGACGATTCCACCAAAAGGTATCCAGCAGGCATGTTACGACATTCTTTCGTGGTTGCGGTCTGGATACCCCGGAATGTCTCTCCTTGACGTTCTGACCTCGAAAGCACGACCTGTTTCCTTCACCGAATTCTTGAAGCAGCGGAACGGGAGCATAACGAACTACGTCATAGCCCAATCCACATACGTTAAGCGACTTCTTGATCATTTCACCGGCCAAATGGTCGATAAAAACCCAGTGCTGATGGTCTATCCGCTGATTTCCGAAGCCGAAATGGCCTTGACTAAAGCGGCTGGTCCACCGGCTAACAAAAAGCCTAGCCATTCCAAAGCGCGACCCTTGCCCATCAAGCTGTTCGCTCTCGTTCGCGAAATTCTATCGGAAGGCGAGGGCGGATGGCCTGGGCAATCCGGCCACTTCAACGTCGAACTCATGATCGATGGCAAACCGCAGACTATATTTTGCCCGGTTATTCCAACGCTCCTCTTATGCGCAACGCATTTGCCACTGCGGATCGGTCAATGGCGCAGATTGGACAGTGGGGAAGGCGACAGAGTCCAGTTCAACTCCGACACGGGTCAATGGGAGGATAACCCAGGTCACCTAGCAGGATTCTGGGCCGCGGAAGAAGACGGAACCGACGTGCCTACCCATGGATACGCCCACCGGTTCGAGGAAAGCACTACCACAGGCATTTTCGTAAACACCAACAAGACCGGTTCGCCATACGTACTGCCCTGGCAGCACGAGTTCATTCTCGGAAGGCTTTGGGCTCTCCGACAGTGGCAGCAGGAATACAACCCGATTGACGATGCTATCGGTCCCGATGAGTATCTGGACACGCCGGACAGAACGCCTGAGCGCACAAAGCGCGGCATGCCTCGAATCCACGCGCTCTTCAGGCTGTTTCCAACGTCGGATCGGCCGTTCAAAGGTAGAATTGTCACAGCGTCGGAAGTAGGCCACGCTTGGCAACATGTCATGGCGGAGGCCCAGCGCCGCTGGAACGAACGCGAACCGTCCAATCAGATTGACATCATAAAAATCAACTCCACCACGGGACAGCCATGGGGTTGTATCTACAATCTCCACGGGCTGCGGGTACGCGGATTGACCGACCTCTACCGCGCCCGCGTCCCCATGGAAATCCTGAGCAAGCTAGTGGCCGGGCATGCCACGTTTATGATGACCAGATATTACCTCGAGTGGGACCCGGACAAGGTCCATCAAATGTTGGAGGCAGGAGCGATCGAAGCCGCCGCCCAGCATCAGCGAGAGCTAATTGATGGTCTGAAGTCGTGGAACTACGAGCAGGCTCGCAAGAGGACGGTGGCCCTTGAAGCCGCCGCGATCGAAGAGGCAGTCCTGTCGCCCTCGAAACTGGAATATTGCAACGTCGATATCGGAATGTGCCCGTTCGATTGCACTCGGTGCTGGGACGGCGGTCCCATCGATCGGAAAGAAACTGTAAAGAACGGTCCTGACAAGCATACCTACAAATCTGTGCCAACGCGGAATTGCGTCATTTGCCGACATTTCGTGACGGGACCGGAGTGGATGAACCAGCTTGAATGGTACGGTTCGAAGCTGTGTGAGCAACGTCAGCATCTTGCGTTGGTCGAGCGGGAGTGCAACGCAAAGGCAGACGAATTGCGCGCCCAGCTCGATAGTGGCGCGATCGCGAAGGCTGAGTATCTGCAGAAGTACGACGCATTGCAATCCGAGTTGATACCCGTACTCGAAGAGCAGGAATTAGTTCAGCAGGGCATTTTCAACACCGAAGTTCTACTGGCCGCATGTGCGAAGCTCCTTGACGAAATGAAGCCGGGTGACGCACCCGCACTCATAGTATACGACCGGGAGCGGGTCACCGAGTTTGTCGAAGTCGATCATTTCGAATTCTCGCTCTTCATGTCGGCCGCCGCGAGACATTATCCGATCCTTGGCAATCCGCGTATTCGCAACGAGCTCACCAATCATCTGAACCGGATAGCTTTCGCCGGCGGCATTGTTCCCCCCGAACTCGATTTCAAGTCCACTGAAGCGCAGAGGCGGAAATCTGCGGACCTTCTTGCCGACCTCATGGTGAGGCGCACCACGGCATTGCAACGCAAACAATTGGTCGATGGAAGTTCCCGGCTTCAAGATTTCGGTATTCGCACCGAGATGCAGGCGCTTGTCTCGAGCGTAATGGACGAGTCATTTAGTCTGGACCGGCGGGAATCCTTGCTGCTGGAGGCCCAAGCATGACATCGCGTATCGCGGATATCATCAAGGTCGCCGACAAGAAATGTCTCGCCCTGACGGAGCAGGAACCTGAGGCGAATACGATCTCTCACCGCAACATGCGGATGTTGTGGACCATATGCCAAGGCTTGGTAGGTCGCCCTAAACCGCTCAAGCCGACAGTCCCTCTGATCATCGAGGAAGGCATCGCGAAATATGGCGAGGACGTCTTTCCGATGACCAGCACCATCTACAACGACTACCCGGACATTCCCCGAATTTGGCGGGAGGCTTACGTGTCGATCAGGAATATGCAATCGGTGGACCCGATGGCGAGGAAAGACTTGGACAAAGTCGACACGTCCATCATGAGCGAAGGGGACCGCTACAACTTCCTGGAAATTCGACGGCTGTTGGAGGAAACCGAACAACAGAATGCTGCCATGCGTGCGATCGTTCGCCGGAAAGGCCCGGATGAGGAATCCCCCAGGCTCGACGCTATTGTAGACGGCCTAAACATCTGGGTGGCTCGTATGGACCGACTTGGTTTCGGTCTGGATGAAGTGAGCCTGCATGTAACAGGCAGGACGCGTCCGGGGACGATCATCATGGACGCCGATCTGTTCAAGGACATAAAGAATTTCGTCGATGAACAGTTGCAGGCCCGGAAATTGCGGCGTTCGACAGACGGCTGACGGAGCGATTGAGGTGGAGATGGTCAAGGTATCACCGACGCTGTGGCGGCGTTGAGGGCCGTCGACCGAGTTGTGACATTGGTAGAGCCCGTGACGTTACCAAAGGTTTCCCTCGCTCATGAGCTGGAGGATGAAGATTAGCCGCTGGTCTGCAAGAAGCGAACAGCACCACGCAATTTAGACAAATGTTTTGGTAGGGAGGAGGAGCCCGAGCAATGCACCCATGGTCATGCCCTTTTCTTCGCGATGCGTTCAGGCCCATTGAGGAACCGGCGTCAGTAACACCTGGTTCAGTCTTCTCGTTTAGGTCACCTTCACAAGGTAGGTGGTGGAGGCGATCGAGGCCGACGGGCCAGGTGTCATCCTCCAATTTCCACTATCCGCGTCCATTCAAGGTTTTCCAAAGAAATAAGGGCAACGACGACGTGACCCTGAATCTACAACCTGTAATATAGGGTGCGCGAATCGAGGCAGAGGTTGCGAGAACCTGATGAAGTCGTTGAACGATCACGAGTTTGGTGGGCAGCATACTGAGATAAAGCTTGAAATTGTCGAAAAATACCTCAAGGCATATTCCATTGCCTTGCGCCACAAGTTCAACTCGCTGTGGTACATCGACGCCTTCGCCGGAACAGGTTCGCGGACTGTACGGATCGAGGCGAAGGATGGTGATCTCTTTGACGAGCCCGTTCCGGAGCGCGTCGAGAGCCGCAGAGGCTCGGCAAAAATCGCCTTGGACATTGAGCCGAAGTTCGACCGCCTGATCTTCATGGAACGAAAGCCCGCGCATTGCACGGCTCTGGAGATGCTCAAGTCGTCGCATCCTGATCGTGATATCCATGTTCTGAACGGCGATGCAAACGCCTTCATCCAAGCGAATATCAACCGAGTGAACTGGTCTTCTCGGCGAGCCATAATGTTTCTCGATCCATATGGAATGGAAGTCGCATGGGAAACGTTGCAGGCAATCGCCAGGACCAAGGCGATCGACGTTTGGTTCCTGTTTCCTCTATCAGGGCTTTACCGACAGGCCGCGCGGAACATCAGCGCTGTCGATGCAACCAAACGCAAGGTGTTGACCAACATGCTCGGTACCGACGAATGGGAGGCCGAGCTCTACAGTTCGGTGCCTCCGTCAACGGACCTCCTCGGTGCTCTCGATGCCCCAGAGGAACGCCAGCGAAATGCAGACGTGGCGGGCCTTGAAGCCTACGTTAAGCGACGGCTCGAAACGATTTTCCCATTGGTCGCCGACCCTTTTCCCCTACCACCACAACGGAAGCCGCAACGGTTTTCGCTGTTCTTCGCGGCGTCAAATCCATCGCCAAAGGCTATTGACTTAGCGAACCGGTTCGCGCGTCACATTATCGATGCCGGCATCTCGTCCCACGTACGACCGCGATAAGACCGGCCGGTCTTCTTTTTGTTGAAGCCGCCCCATTGCTTGAAGAAAAAAGCCGTGTCGGAGTCGGTGCAAAGGTCGAAGATTTCATCGATCCAGGCTGGGTCCATTGGCCGCGCGTTCGGGCCCGACTCGCCTCCGACAATTGCCCAGTGGATGCCTTCCAGGCTACCGCTCGCCACGGAGCCAATCAGTGGTTCGAAGGAAACGAAACGAATTGCTGCCGGGACTTCGCGCAGCTCATTGAGCCGGTGGATGACCTTGCCATCCTCCACGCTCGCTCCCAACCAGACATTCGGCAGAACGTTGAACCCGCTTCGGAGAACGGCTGCCATTCGGTCCGGCCTTTTGGTGAGGATTTGGTAGGTGTGGCGCGGGGTCTGTGCCATCACCGACCAGACCTTTCTGATGAATTCGACCGGCACGTTAGGGTGGAAAAGGTCCGACATCGAGTTCACAAATACATTCCGAGGCCGGGCCCAGCCCAGGGGAACCTGGAGAGCGGTCTCGTCGAGGAAGAGTGCGCCAGTCCATTTGGCGCGGCCGCCCGATTTGCGGGTTAGGCCCCGATACTTGTCTACGCCCATGGCTTCAAGCCGAGCGGCCATGCGCATGGCATAGCAGTTGGTGCAGCCGGAACTCATGATGGAGCAGCCCGCTACCGGGTTCCAAGTCGCGTCGGTCCATTCGATCGTCGTGTCGGCCATCAGGAGCTCCAAAGTTGCGGGCTATTGTATCATGTTTGGTAAAGAAAGCCCTAAGCTACAGCTCATCCAGCCGAGCGGGCGGAAAGCCCGATGTCGCCGTCCTGTGATCGAAGCTGCTTGTTCACATCGCGCAAAATCGTCATGTCTGATGCACGATGTCCTGGTGAACGTCAGGCTCGGAGGTATTAATTGACCGCAGTGCTTCTTGCCCGCCAGCTCTGCAAAACCTAAGAGCCTACAACCTGCCGTCTTGGCCATTTGGAAAGTAGTCGAACGATCTATGCCCACAAATGTCTGCTATCAATGCTTTGGCGACGATGACCTTCGCCAAATGATCCGGGGTTGCGCAGGACCGCGCGGGTGCGAGTTCTGCGGTCGCAAAGACGCGGCAACGATGCCGATAGACGACGTTACTGACTTCATACTCGAACGGATACAGGGCTCGTTTTCGAGAGCCGTGGACGAGTTACCGTATGACGGTCGGGAGGGTGGTTTCCAGGCCTGGAACATCGACAGTTGGGATATGATAGGTGAGAAGTTGGCAATCGAGCTTCCGCGCGATTGTTCCGGCCGTTTGTACCAGGCCCTGGTTGACGGCATCGGAGATGACCAATGGTGCGAATTCGATTGGCTGGCACTAGAGCCCGACGAAAGCCTCAGGTTCTCGTGGAACCAGTTCTGCGAGATTACCAAGCACCGCCGAAGGTTTTTCTTCCACGACATAAATAGGTCGACCGGTTACGAACCGGACCGGCGGTCTCCGCTTGAGTTCCTCACCGAGGTTTGCAACCACGCAGAAGGCCTTGGGCTGATCGTGGACAAGCCGATCGGGCTCACTCTTTACAGAGCGCGCGCCCGACAGTTCAGGCGACCCTTTCGGCTGGCCGCGGACCTTGGGCCACCGCCAGCGGAGTATGCAACACAATCAAACCGGATGAACCCTCCGGGTATTCCCATGTTCTATGGTGCGGATCGTCGCAAGCTTGCACTGGCGGAAATACGCGATTCCATGGCCTCCGTGGGGAGGTTCGGAACCACGCGAACAATCCGGATAATGGACTTGGCGTCATTGCCGCGTGTGCCCGGCTTCTTTTCCACGGCACCTCGGATCGACCGTCTGGTGCTGCGCTTCTTGCGCGCCTTCGCCGAACTGATCATTCAACCCGTAGAACGAGATAACCGCGTGAACGTGGATTACATCCCGACGCAGGTCTTCACCGAGTTTCTCCGCGATTTCGATTTTGAAGGAGGGAAGATCGATGGGCTTCGGTACCGGAGCGCCACTGGAGAGCGAGGAACAAACTATGTGCTATTCGCCGACCAGAGCGCAGTTGCCGATGCCGTCATTCCCGAATCTTGGGAAACCCTCGACTCGTGGCTCAGGCTGACGGGGGTTTCGCAGGTCAACATGTGACCTTCCACAGTCGAGCCAGACCGCTCCTGCTCCGACCATGAGATCAATCAAAGTATCGCAGCTGATACTTGAAAAGCAGCTCGGCGTTGGGTCGTGACCTTTTGCACCAGGACATGCGCGTACCCATAATCATTTCGGAAAATGACGATCTCACCTTCCGCAACGGCGTTGGTACGGTGGTTGTCCTCGAACCAGCCACCAGGGTCATCGACTTGATAGAATGACATGCAATGCTTCGCTACGGCGACATTGGAGCCGTAGGGCTGCGACCAAACGCGTGCAGGTAGATGTCCTACTCCGAACTTCAAAGGAAGTGGTGTCCACAAGAGGATTCGAACCTCCGACCCCAGGATTCATACCACTTCGGCTTTAACCGCCGCCCGAGAGCGTTCGTGGTCTGGACTGTCCCTTCACCATGGGCCGAGGCCTTTAGGTGCTACCCATCCAGTCTCTACACCTTCAACGGATTTCTCCGAAGCTTGGCTCGGGATTGGCATGCTGAGAGTACAGCGAAGCGTTCCCCGAATTTGAGTAGATCGACTACAACCTTTCAGAGTGTAGCCCCCAATTTATGCAACCAGGAATCCTGTGCTCTATCCTGCTGAGCTATGTGGACGAACCTTCGTTCAAGATGGTTCGTAACCCATGCTCTCCCGAAGATCAACACCCCAGCTGCAACAGCGATCTGCTTGAACGGGTGACTTCTCAAATTCGAAAATCAGCTACGCGAGACATCGTTCCGATTAGCTCTGCGGCAGGCTTTGCCCAGATTGCCGTGAACTGGCGTCCAATTTTCGTCATTAGGGGCGGCAGTAAATTTACTGGTGCGCCGATGACCTGCCCTGCTGGGGATTTCGCCCAACCAGTAAACTTCCACACTATGAAAGGTACTCTATCCTGCTGAGCTACGGGACCACTGGATGCCATGCATACAAAAGGCTTGGCGCGAAGCCAAGCCTTAATTCTTGTCAGACGCCCAGGCGTTGTTCGGCGAGGCGGACCCAGTAGGAGATGCCGTGGGCGATGGCTTCGTCGTTGAAGTCATAGGCCGGGTTGTGCAGGCCGGCGCTGTCGCCGTTGCCGATGAAGATGAAGGCGCCGGGGCGGGCGTTCAGCATGTAGGAGAAATCCTCGCCGCCCATCATCGGGTCGATCTCGGCATTGACGTTGCCCTCGCCGGCAATGGCGCTGGCGGTGGCGACCGCATGCTCGGTCTCGTCGGGGTGGTTGATGGTGACGGGGTAGTTGCGGTTGAAGCCGATCTCGGCCTCGGCGCCGTGAGCGGCGGAGATGCCCTCGACGATCTGCCGGAACCGCGTCTCGGCCAGCGTGCGCACTTCGGGATCGAGGGTGCGCACCGTGCCGGCGAAAGTCGCATCATTCGGGATGACGTTATGGGCGAAACCGGCATTGAACTTGGTCACCGAGACGACGACCGAGCTGATCGGATCGGCGGTGCGCGAGGCGATCATCTGCAGGTTGGCGACGATCTGGGCGCCGATGGCGATCGGGTCGATCGTCCGGTGCGGCTGGGCGGCGTGGCCGCCGCGGCCCTTGATGGTGACGGTGAATTCGTCGGTCGCCGCCATGATCGCGCCCTTGCGGGTGGCGAACTGGCCGACAGGCAGGCCCGGCAGATTGTGCATGCCGTAGACCTCTTCGATGCCGAAGCGCTCCATCATGCCGTCCTTGACCATCAGGTTGCCGCCGCCGCCGCCCTCTTCGGCGGGCTGGAAGATGACGGCGATATTGCCGTTGAAGTTGCGGGTTTCGGCCAGGTATTTCGCCGCGCCGAGCAGCATGGCCGTGTGGCCGTCATGGCCGCAAGCATGCATCTTGCCCGGCGTCTTCGAGGCCCAGGGCTTGCCTGATATTTCGGTCAGCGGCAGGGCGTCCATGTCGGCGCGCAGGCCGACGGTGCGGCGGCCTTCGCCCTTGCCCTTGATCAGGCCGACGACGCCGGTGCGGCCGATGCCGGTGACGATCTCGTCGACGCCGAATTCCTTGAGCTTTTCAGCGACGAAGGCGGCCGTATTCTCAACCGCGAAGAGCAGCTCGGGCCGGGCGTGAATATGACGGCGCCATTCGGCGACCTCGTCCTGCAATTCGGCGGCTCTGTTCAAAATCGGCATGTTGGCGTTCCTGTTATGAAATCCCGGCAATCGTTCATCGCATCACAAGGACGTGAGGCGGGGGGCGTGAGGCGGCTGAGGCGTGAGCCTGTGGAAATTACTTAGTCAATGACCTTTGCCATGTCATAGCCATATAGGCTAAATAGGGGAAGGTTTCGAGATTTTCCTGATATCCGAAGGACAAAGCGTGTCGACGAGCCACTTCCGTTTGTTTGCCGCCTTGCGGCCGCTGAGTTTCGCGGTCGCCGCGACGGCTGGTTTTCTTGCCTCCGTTCCGCTCGCTGCGGCCAATCCGCATATTCTCGTCGATGTGCAGACCGGCCGCGTGCTCGAGCATGAAGAAGCTTTCCGCAAATGGTATCCGGCCTCGCTCACCAAGCTGATGACCGTCTATACCGTGTTCGATGCGATCCGGGCCGGGCAGATCAGCCTCGATACGCCTGTCGTCATGAGCAAGCGCGCCGCCGCGCAACCGGCCGCCAAGATGTATTTCAAGCCGGGCCAGAAGCTGACGCTCGACAGCGCGCTGAAGATCCTGATGGTGAAATCGGCCAACGACATCGCCGTTGCGGTCGCCGAAGCCATCGGCGGCACGCAGGAAGGCTTCGTGACGCGGATGAACGGCGAGGCGCTGAAGCTCGGCATGACGGATTCGCATTTCGTCAATCCGAACGGCCTGCCGGGCAAGGGGCAATATACGACGGCGCGCGATCTTGCGGTGCTGACCGTGGCGCTGCGCCGCGATTTTCCGCAATATGCTAGCTATTTCGCGCTTGAGGGTTTCACCAACGGCCAGCAGAACGTGCCGAGCCTCAACATGCTGATCGGCCGCTTCGCCGGCGCCGACGGCATGAAGACCGGCTTCATCTGCGCCTCGGGCTTCAACCAGATCGGTTCGGCGACCCGCAACGGCCGCACCATCGTCTCGGTCGTGCTCGGCACCGACAGCCTTGCGGCGCGCGCCGATGCGACGGCGAACCTCTTGCAAAAGGGTTTCACCACCCAGTTCCCCGGCAATGAAACGCTCGGTTCGCTGCGGCCCTACGGGCAGGGACAGGACCAGGTAACCGATATCTCCGCCGACATCTGCAGCGCCAAGGGCGCCAAGATACGCAGCGAAACGCGCGACGAAGTCGGTCGCATGCGGGTGCAGTCGCCCTATATCCTGGAAATGGACCACGATCCGCGCTTCGTCTTTGCCGGCCTCATTCCCGGTCAGGATCCGCAGCCGGCTCAGCAGCCGGAAAAGGTGGCGACCGGCGATACGGCGGGAGGCATCGCCAACGTGCCGGTGCCGATGCCGCGCCCGACATCTTTCTAAGATCAGCTTCTAGGGTCAAACGACATGAGCGCGCTCAACGACAGGATTCCGGTCACCATCCTGACCGGCTTTCTCGGTGCCGGCAAATCGACGCTGCTCAACCGCATCCTCAAAGATCCCGCGATGAAGGATGCGGCCGTCATCATCAATGAATTCGGCGATGTCGGGATCGATCATCTCCTGGTCGAAAGCTCCGGCGATTCGATCATCGAACTGTCAGACGGCTGCCTCTGCTGCACCGTGCGCGGCGAGTTGGTCGACACGCTGGCAAACTTGATGGATGCCGTGCAGACGGGCCGGGTCAAGCCGGTGAAGCGTGTCATCATCGAGACGACGGGCCTTGCCGATCCCGCTCCGGTCATGCAGGCGATCATGGGCAATCCGGTCATCGCCCAAAATTTCGAACTCGACGGCGTCGTGACCGTGGTGGATGCAGTGAACGGGCTGCAGACGCTCGACAATCACGAGGAAGCCCGCAAGCAGGCGGCGGTCGCCGACCGGCTGATCGTCTCGAAGAAGGCGATGGCTGAGGCAACGGACAAGCTGGAACAGCGCCTGCGCGCGCTCAATCCGCGCGCCGCGATGATGGATGCCGACAGCACTGAGGCCGGCAGCGCCGCAGTGCTCGTCAACGGGCTCTACGATCCGGCGACGAAGATCGCCGATGTCGGCCGCTGGCTGCAGGACGAGGATGCGCACGAGGCGCATCACGACCACGGCCACGCGCACAACCATGGCGAGGATCACCACGGCCACCACCATCATGATCATGATGGCGATCACGCGCACCAGGACCCGCACGACGTCAACCGTCACGATGCCTCGATCCGCTCTTTCTCGATCATCGAGGAAAAGCCGATCGATCCGATGGCGCTCGACATGTTCATCGATCTGCTGCGCTCGGCCCATGGCGAGAAGCTGCTCAGAATGAAGGCGATCGTTTCCGTCTCCGACCGGCCGGATCGGCCGCTGGTGCTGCATGGCGTGCAGAGTATCTTCCATCCGCCGGTGCGGCTTGCCGCCTGGCCGGATCCCGGCGACCGGCGTACGCGCATGGTTCTGATCACCAAGGATCTGCCGGAAGCCTTCGTCAAGGATCTGTTCGACGCCTTCCTCGGCAAGCCGCGCATCGACATGCCGGATCGCGCGGCGCTATCCGACAATCCGCTGGCCATTCCAGGTATGAGGATTTAACCCTTTTTAATCAGGAAGCGGTGGCCGGTTTCGGTCTTTTCGGTCTCGACCAGCTCGTGGCCGTCCTCATTGCAGAAATGCGGCATGTCAATCACCGCCAGTGGATCGGTGGTGTCGACGCGGATGAGCGTGCCGCTTGCCATGGCGGCAAGCTTCTTGCGTGTCTTGATCACGGGGAAGGGGCATTTCAGGCCGCGGAGATCGTAGAGAACGGGGTTCAAGCCGTTCAGTTCCGCGCCCAGAATTTCCAGAACGGCTTCTTTGCCGCAGCTTCCGCGGTTTCCTGCTGTTCGGGCGCCGTAAAGGCCAGCGGGTTCTGCGTCGGCACCGGCACGACCGCAGGGGTGGCGGCGGCGACGGCCATTGGCTGCGCCTGCGGCTGGGCAGGGGCAACAGGCGTGGCGCCCGGCGCGGATTTGGCGGCGAGGCCCTGGGCGGTGCGCTTGGCCATCATGTCTTCGAGTTCGGCGACCTTGACCATGCGGCCGGCCTCCAGCGAGGTGCCGGTGGGGGCATAAGCGAGTTCGCGGCCCTTGCGCGTCTTGGCGACCACGGCCTTGCGCTCGGCTTCGGAGGGGTCGTACCAGGCCATGCCGTCGAATTTGCTCATCGCCTTGGCATAATCGGCATCATAGGTCTTGCCGTAGGAGGCAAGGGCGGCCGTCAAGGCCGGCGGCGTCGACATGGCAGGGCATTTGCCTGAGGCATTGAAGGCGCCGCCATCGGTTGCCTGCTGGTTGAAGACATATTTCTTCTCGCAGACGGCCACCTCGGGCGGGCGCTTCGTCACTTCGAAATTGTCGTAGCCGACCTTCAGCATCTTCCAGAAGTCGTAGCTTGGGTCGAGGCGATGCTTGACCATGTTTTCCGCCGTCATGCGGAAGGGGAAGGCCTGCAGTTGCACGGTCGCTTGGCCGCCCTTGAAGGCGTCGCGGGCAAAGGCGTAAATTTCCAGCACCTGCTGGTCGGTCATCGAATAGCAGCCGGAGGACGAGCAGGCGCCATGGATCATCAGATCGGAGCCGGTGCGGCCGTTCGCCGCGTCGTAGCGGTTCGGGAAGCCGGTGTTGATCGCCAGATAATATTTCGAGTTGGGGTTCAGGTTGGCGCGCGTCAGATCGTAAAAACCTTCCGGCGCCTGCCGGTCGCCGGTCTTTACCTTCGGGCCGAGACGGCCCGACCAGGCGCAGATCTTGTAGTCGGCGATCTTGTCGAAACGGTTGTCGGTCTTCGCCTTCCAGATCTCCATGGCACCTTCTTCCTTGAAGATGCGAATCATGATCGGCGAATTGCGGTCCATGCCCTTGGCCGACATGGCGGCAAGGATATGTGGCGGAAGCGGTTGCTCGACCTTGTTCTTGACCTTGGAGAGATCGACCTGCGCGGTTTCCAACGCGTCATTGCAGCCGGTCAGAGCCAGCGCCATGAGGGAAACATAGGCAAAATAACGTATGCGCATCCAAACTAGCCCATAAAGATAATGCGACCCGGTCCGCCTATGGAGTTCGGGCATCAGACGGAATCATAGGCGGCTTATACTTTACAAATCCTTACCAGCCTATGACGTGCCCTGAACATCCCCGCAAGCGCGATTGCTACAGATAATATCAATGTGGCCAAGATTTGGCCCCAATCGGTGAAAGCAAAACTTGTCTCGGACATGATGCCGAAAAGTCTCAGCGATTTCCGAAAGCGCGTCGCGATCTTTCAGATTCGCTTCCCGCGCTTCAGCTCTTTGTTTTTGCGCATGTCGTTGCCGCAAAACCGCTGCACACTTTTGCGCGACAGGCTTTAGAGATTGCGGCCGATATTGAGGAATTTCTGGCGGCGCTCGTTGCGTAGCTGTTCGCCGGAACGGGACGCCATTTCGCCGAGCGCATTGGCGATCATGTCGCCGGTTGCGGCGATGACGCTGTCGGGATCGCGATGCGCGCCGCCGAGCGGCTCGGAAATGATGCCGTCGATGACGCCGAGCGATTTCAGGTCTTCGGCGGTAATCTTCATATTGGTCGCCGCTTCCCGAGCGCGGGTGGAATCGCGCCAGAGGATGGAGGCGGCGCCTTCCGGCGAGATGACGCTGTAGATCGAATGCTCTAGCATATAGACCTTGTTGCCGGTGGCAATCGCGATGGCGCCGCCCGAGCCGCCTTCGCCGATGACGACGGAAACGAGCGGAACCTTGACGCCGAGACACATTTCCGTCGAGCGGGCGATCGCCTCGGCCTGGCCGCGCTCTTCGGCGCCGACACCGGGATAGGCGCCTGCCGTATCCACCAGCGAAATCACCGGCAGGCCGAAACGATCGGCCATTTCGAGGATGCGGATCGCCTTGCGGTAGCCTTCCGGCCGCGGGCTGCCGAAATTATGCTTCAGGCGGGTCTTGGTGTCGTTGCCCTTTTCCTGGCCGACGACGGCGACCGGCTGGCCGCGGAAGCGGGCAAGACCCGCCTGGATCGCGGCATCCTCGGAAAATTTGCGGTCCCCGGCGAGCGGCGTGAATTCCTGGAACAGCGTCTTGGCGTAGTCGACGAAATGCGGGCGCTGTGGATGGCGGGCGACCTGGGTCTTCTGCCAGGGATTGAGCTTGGAATAGATTTCGACGATCGCCTCGCGGACGCGAACCTCCAGCCTGCCGATTTCATCGGTGGTGTCGATGCTCTCGTCTTCCGTTGCGAGCTTCTTCAGCTCGATGATCTTGCCTTCGAGGTCGGAGATCGGCTTTTCGAAGTCGAGATAATTGTGCATGAGGTGCGTTTCCGTTCCTTGTGCCCGGGGCGTTTTCCTGGCTCCGCCCCTTGTCGCCGGTCCTATTCGTGCTTTTTCGCCTGTTTGGCAAGGGGGTGATGCGTCTGGACGAGCTGCTGCAGCCTCTCTTCGAGGACATGCGTGTAAATCTGTGTGGTCGAAATGTCCGAATGGCCGAGGAGTTCCTGCACGACGCGCAGGTCGGCGCCGTTGGCAAGCAGGTGGCTGGCAAAGGCGTGTCGCATCACATGTGGCGAGATCATCGACGGTGTCAGGCCGGCGCGGATCGCCAGGTTTTTCAGGTCGCGGGCGAAAACCTGGCGGGGCAGATAGCCCTCCCTCGAGGCGGCGGGAAACAGCCAGGGGCTTTCCTGCGGATCCTTGGCCGCGGCATTTTCCACCGCCAGCAGGCGGCCGTAGGATTTCAGCGCCGATATCGCCGATTGCGACAGCGGCACCAGCCGTTCCTTGTTGCCCTTGCCGCGGATCATCAGGAAACGCCCTTCCTGATCGAGCACGCGGGCAGGAAGCGAAACCAGTTCACTGACGCGCATGCCGGTGGCATAGAGCAGCTCCAGCAGCGCCAGCATGCGCAGGCGCTGCAACTGGCCAGGCGCTGCATCGCCTGCCTCGGCCTCAGCTTGGGAAAGCAGCTTGCCGACCTCCTCGACACCCATCGTCTTCGGCAGCGGACGGCCTTTCTTCGGCGCGTCGAGAATGCCGGTGGGGTCGTCGGTCCTCAGCCCCTCGGCATAAAGGAACTTGTAGAACTGCCGCATGGCGGCAAGCCGGCGCGCCTGGGAAGAGGCTTTGAAGCCCTTTCGGGCGAGCGAGGCGAGATAGGCGGCCAGATCGGCGGAAGCGGCTTCGGTCAGCCGCACGCTGCGGCCGTTCAAGAAGGCGTGGACGTCGTCGAGGTCGCGCTCATAGGATTGCAGCGTGTTGACGGCAGCACCGCGCTCGGCGCTCATCATCTCCAGGAAGGATTCCACATGGACGCGGCTCAGATCCACCATATGCCGGTCACTTCCTGGTCGTGTTGATCGTGCCCGTCGCTGGCGGATTGACCCGCTCGGACGGAATACGGATGGTCACGTCGCGCGGCTCGGGCTCGACAAAGGTCACAAGCGCCCACATCGCTCCGTAGACCGTCCCGGCGAGGATCGCGCAGACGAACAGAAAACGGAACAGGGTCGGCATCCGGCAACTCCTTCATGCTCTGCTTCTGTTATAAGAAGCGTATCTGCAAGTGCAAGAAGCGCTATTCAAGCCATGATTCCCTTGTCCGCGACTTGACGCTCCAGCTGCATTTGTCGATACGGTTTGCAAACAAAGTGTGAATGGACCGATGAGTGAACCACTGCTGACCGTTGCTGACAGCTTGAAAGGCAGAGCTCGCGCCGCGCTCGGTTCACGCAATCTGATCCTCGTCGGGCTGATGGGTGCGGGGAAATCCGCCGTCGGCCGCATCGTCGCCAGCCAGCTCGGCATTCCCTTCATCGACAGCGACCACGAAATAGAGCGCGTGTCGCGCATGACGATCCCCGAACTTTTCGCAGCCTATGGCGAGGATGAATTCCGGGCGCTGGAAACGCGGGTGATGAAGCGGCTGTTAAAGGGCGGGCCGCGGGTCGTCTCCACCGGCGGCGGCGCCTTCATCAACGAGCGGACGCGCAGGCATATCATGAAAGGTGGCGTCTCCGTCTGGCTGAAGGCCGATCTCGACGTGCTCTGGGAGCGGGTCAATAAACGCGACAACCGTCCCCTGCTCAAGACCGAAAACCCCAAGCAGACGCTCGAAGGCCTGATGAATGCGCGCTACCCGATCTATGCGCAGGCCGACCTCACCGTGCTCTCGCGCGACGTGCGCAAGGAAATCATGGCCGACGAGGTGCTGAAGGCGATGATCGAAGCTCAAAAGGAAAATGCAGCGTCATGAATGCGATACCCTCCGCCTCCGCCATCCAGACGGTGCACGTGCCGCTCGGCGAGCGCGCCTACGACATCCTGATCGGGCCGGGGCTGATCGCGCGGGCCGGCGCCGAGATCGCCTCTCGCCTCAAGGGCCGCAAGGCGGCTGTCGTCACCGACGAAAATGTCGCGCCGCTCTATCTCAAGGCGCTCGTCGCCAGTCTCGATGAAGCGGGCATCGCCTCGGCTGCGGTCGTCCTGCCGGCCGGCGAGAAGACCAAAAGCTTCGAGCATCTGATGACCGCCTGCGACAAGGTGCTCGAAGCCCGCGTCGAGCGTAACGATTGCGTCATCGCGCTCGGTGGCGGCGTCATCGGCGATCTCTCGGGATTTGCGGCCGGCATCGTGCGGCGCGGCGTGCGCTTCGTGCAGCTGCCGACCTCGCTTCTGGCGCAGGTCGATTCCTCCGTCGGCGGCAAGACCGGCATCAATTCCCGCCACGGCAAGAACCTGATCGGCGTCTTCCATCAGCCGGATCTGGTTCTGGCCGATACCGATGTACTGAATACGCTGAGCGAGCGCGAATTCCGCGCCGGTTACGCCGAGGTTGCCAAATACGGGCTGATCGACAAGCCGGATTTCTTCGCCTGGCTGGAAGCCAACTGGAAGGCGGTTTTTGCAGGCGGCTCCGCCCGCATCGAGGCGATTGCCGGCAGCTGCCAGGCGAAGGCCGATGTCGTCGTTGCCGACGAGCGCGAGAACGGCCAGCGGGCGCTGCTCAATCTCGGCCATACGTTCGGCCATGCGCTGGAGGCGGCGACCGCCTATGACAGCTCCCGTCTCGTGCATGGCGAGGGCGTCTCGATCGGCATGGTGCTGGCGCATGAATTCTCCGCGCGGATGAACCTTGCAAGCCCCGACGATGCGCGTCGCGTCGAGCGGCATCTGCAAGAGGTCGGCCTTCCGACCCGGATGTCCGACATTCCGGGCGCGCTGCCGCCGCCTGAAACGCTGATGGATGCAATCGCCCAGGACAAGAAGGTCAAGAGCGGCAGGCTCACCTTCATCCTGACGCGCGGCATCGGCCAATCCTTCGTTGCCGACGACGTTCCCGCCTCCGAGGTGATCAGCTTTCTCAGGGAAAAACACCCCTAATGACCGTCGAAGGCGCTCTGGCATTTCTTGCGACATATTGGCCGGAGATCCTTTCGATCACGGCGCTCGTGCTGATGTCCGCCTTCTTTTCCGGCTCGGAAACCGCGCTGACCGCGGTTTCGCGCAGCCGTATCCATACGCTTGAAGTCAACGGCGACGAACGCGCCGGCATCGTCCGGCAGCTGATCGAGCGGCGCGACCGGCTGATCGGCGCGCTGTTGATCGGCAACAATCTCGCCAATATCCTCTCCTCCTCGATTGCTACCAGCCTGTTCCTCGGGCTGTTCGGCAGTTCCGGCGTGGCGCTGGCGACGCTCGCCATGACCGTCATCCTGGTCATCTTCGCCGAAGTGCTGCCGAAGAGCTGGGCGATTTCGACACCCGACCGTTTCGCGCTTGCCATCGCCGTACCGGCTAGGCTCTTCGTTCTCGTCGTCGGTCCGATCTCTTCCTTCGTCAATGCGATCGTCCGGCGGATCCTGGCGCTGTTCGGCATCAACCTCTCGCGGGAGGTATCGATGCTGACGGCGCATGAGGAGCTGCGCGGTGCCGTCGACCTCCTGCACCGCGAGGGATCGGTGGTGAAGGCCGACCGCGACCGGCTGGGCGGCGTGCTCGATCTCGGCGAGCTCGAACTCTCCGACATCATGGTCCACCGCACGGCAATGCGGGCGATCAACGCCGACGATCCGCCTGAGGCGGTGGTGCGCGCCATTCTCGAAAGTCCCTATACGCGCATGCCTTTGTGGCGGGGCACGATCGACAACATCATCGGCGTCGTTCATGCCAAGGATCTGCTGCGGGCGCTGGCCGAACCGAACATGGAACCGCAGAACCTCGATATCGTGAAGATCGCGCAGAAGCCATGGTTCGTGCCCGACAGCACCAACCTCGAAGACCAGCTCAACGCCTTCCTGCGCCGCAAGCAGCATTTCGCCGTCGTCGTCGACGAATATGGCGAGGTGCAGGGCATCGTCACGCTCGAGGATATTCTCGAGGAAATCGTCGGTGACATTTCCGACGAGCACGATATCGAGATCCAGGGTGTGCGCCAGGAGGCCGACGGTTCGGTCGTCGTCGACGGCGGCGTGCCGATCCGCGACTTGAACCGCGCGCTCGACTGGAACCTGCCCGACGAGGAGGCGACGACGATTGCCGGCCTGGTCATCCATGAATCGATGACCATTCCGGAAGAGCGCCAGGCCTTCACCTTTTACGGCAAGCGTTTCATCGTCATGAAGCGTGAGAAGAACCGCATCACCAAGCTGCGCATCCGCCCCGCCGGGGAAGACGGCGCAAAACCGGTCTGACCCGGCTTGGACTATCGGCGATCAGTCTCCATATAGGCTTTGTTACCAGCGGGTCGGCTCATTCGGTGCTGCCGGTTCGACGGCCAGCGCATGCAGGCCGGCATCGAGTTCCGGTTTCAAGAGGTCGGTGATCGCCCGGTGACGCGCCAGTCGCGACATGCCGGCGAATTTGGCAGAGACGATCCTCACCCGCATATGGGTTTCGCCGGTGCCGGTGATGTCGGGCTGATGGCCGGCATGCAGATGGCTTTCGTCGACGACGCTCAGGCGCTCCGGCGCGAAGGCTTCGACTAGTTTTTCTTCGATGCGGGTTCGCAGGGTCATCGTCCGGTCTTGCTTCGCGAAAAAGGTTCCCACCAAGCCAGCAACAAACCCGTTTGTCAATTCTTGTTGTCGCCTCGCGACAGCCTCATAATTAGCACCACCATGAGACTTGATTCCAAATATTTCGATCGCATCCGAACACGCCGCAAACGCGAGCAGGAGACAGAGCAGGCGCCGCCTACCTGTCAATGGGATGGCTGCGACAAAAAAGGCTCGCATCGCGCTCCTGTCGGACGCAATGCGGAAGGCCAGTTCTTTTTGTTCTGCTTCGAGCACGTCAAGGACTACAACAAGGGCTACAATTATTTCTCCGGTCTGTCGGACGGCGAGATCGCCCGCTACCAGAAAGAAGCGATCACCGGCCACCGGCCGACCTGGACCGTCGGCGTCAACAAGTCGGCGAAGGACAGTCCGCTGCATTCGGAGGTCCGCTCCGGCGCCTATAGCCGCGTTCGCGATCCCTTCGGCTTCGTCAAGGAAGGCGGCAAGGGCAGCGGGCCGCGGTTTCCCCAGGCGCGCAAGCTGAAATCGCTGGAAACCAAGGCCTTCGATACGATGGGTCTCGATGGCAATGCGACCTCGGCGGAGATCAAGAGCCGCTACAAGGAGCTGGTCAAGAAGCACCATCCTGACGCCAATGGCGGCGACCGCGGCTCGGAGGAGCGTTTCCGCGCCGTCATCCAGGCCTATCAATTGTTGAAGCAGAACGGTTTTTGTTAGTTCCCGTCCTTGCTCTTGGGCTTCAATCGGGTATGGTCCAAATCGGCTGAGGCCGCAGGCAAACGCGGCTCATATTTGTGCGTTTTCCCGACATCGCCTCCGCCGACCTTCCGGACGCGGCGTTTCTTGTCCGGGACTCTTTCAAGAATGCTCGCACGCGGTCATTATCCCGCCGAGGTTTCGTTTCAGTCCCGGAGAAGCATCGCCGACGTTCCGACCTGGACGGGCGCGGAATAAAATCGCGGCGTCACGGTTGCGACATGGCCTGAGACAGTATGGCCGGGTGGCATCACCCGCCTTGGAGACATGATGAGCAAGATCGACCTCGATATATCTGAACTGCCCGATACCACCGTTTCGGTCCGCGAGGCCTTCGGCATCGATTCCGACATCCGCGTTCCCGCCTACAGCAAGGGCGACGCCTATGTGCCGGACCTCGACACCGATTACCTCTTCGACCGCGACACGACGCTCGCCATTCTTGCAGGCTTCGCCCATAACCGCCGCGTGATGATCTCCGGCTATCACGGCACCGGCAAGTCCTCGCATATCGAGCAGGTCGCGGCGCGGCTCAACTGGCCCTGCGTGCGCATCAACCTCGACAGCCATGTCAGCCGTATCGATCTCGTCGGCAAGGATGCCATCGTCGTCAAGGATGGGCTGCAGGTCACCGAATTCAAGGACGGCATCCTGCCTTGGGCCTATCAGCACAATGTGGCGCTGGTCTTCGACGAATATGATGCCGGCCGCCCCGATGTGATGTTCGTTATCCAGCGCGTGCTGGAATCTTCCGGCCGCCTGACATTGCTCGACCAGAGCCGCGTCATCCGGCCGCACCCGGCCTTCCGCCTGTTTGCGACCGCCAATACGATCGGTCTCGGCGACACCACGGGCCTCTATCACGGCACGCAGCAGATCAACCAGGCGCAGATGGACCGCTGGTCGATCGTCACGACGCTGAACTATCTGCCGCATGATCACGAAGTGAATATCGTCGCCGCCAAGGTGAAGAGCTTCGGCAAGGACAGGGAAGGCCGCGACACCGTTTCGAAGATGGTTCGTGTCGCCGATCTGACGCGCGCTGCCTTCATGAACGGTGATCTCTCCACCGTCATGAGCCCACGTACCGTCATCACCTGGGCCGAGAATGCCGAGATCTTCGGGGATCTCGCCTTCGCCTTCCGCGTCACCTTCCTCAACAAGTGCGACGAGCTGGAGCGGCCTCTGGTCGCCGAGCACTATCAGCGGGCCTTCGGCGTCGAGCTGAAGGAAAGTGCCGCCAATATCGTTCTCGGAGCCTGAGACCGACCGATCATGGCAGCTCGCGGTGACAATTCGAAAGCAAAGCCCGGCGCTCCCGTCGACGTCGAGCCATTGCGCCGGGCGATATCCGGCTGCGTGCGCTCGGTCGCCGGCGACGGCGATGTCGAGGTGACCTTCGCCAACGAACGTCCTGGCATGACCGGCGAGCGCATCCGGCTGCCGGAGCTTTCCAAGCGGCCGACGGCGCATGAGCTGGCGGTCACCCGCGGGCTCGGCGATTCCATGGCGCTCCGCCTTGCCTGCCATGACGAGAAGATGCACGCGACGATGGCGCCGCAGGGCTCGGATGCCCGGGCGATCTTCGATGTCGTCGAGCAGGCGCGCGTCGAATCGATCGGCGCGCTGCGTATGGAGGGCATGGCGACCAACCTGCGCTCCATGACCGAAGAGAAATATTCCAAGGCGAACTTCACCGGCATCGAGCGTCAGGAAGACGCACCGGTCGGCGAAGCCGTTGCGATGATGGTGCGCGAGAAGCTGACCGGCCAGCGTCCGCCGGCCTCCGCCGGCAAGGTGCTCGACCTCTGGCGCGGCTTCATCGAGGAAAAGGCGGGGGCCGAACTCGACAATCTGTCGGGCGCGATCAATGACCAGCAGGCCTTCGCCAAGGTCATCCGCAACATGCTGTCGGCCATGGAAATGGCCGAGGAATACGGCGACGATGACAAAGACGCCGACAATGACGACCAGTCGGATCAGGAAGACCAGCCGAGCGGCGACGAGCAGGATCAGGACGAGGTCGACGAGGATGCCGGCACCGATGCCGCCCCGGTCGAAGACAGCGAAGTCGCCGACGAGCAGATTGAAGACGGTGAGACCGAAGGCGCCGAAATCTCCGACGACGACATGAT
The DNA here is from genome assembly GCF_019793435.1 of Rhizobium redzepovicii. GTDB lineage: Bacteria > Pseudomonadota > Alphaproteobacteria > Rhizobiales > Rhizobiaceae > Rhizobium > Rhizobium redzepovicii. The sequence goes on from NZ_JAILYH010000023.1 coordinate 71,071, forward strand.
GGAAGAGGGCGAGGACGATTCGGAAACGCCGGGCGAGACCCGCCGTCCGAACACGCCCTTTGCCGATTTCAACGAGAAGGTCGATTATCACGTCTTTACCGAAGAGTTCGACGAGATCATCACCGCCGAGGAACTCTGCGATGCCGCCGAACTCGAGCGCCTGCGCGCCTTCCTCGACAAGCAGCTGGCGCATCTGCAGGGCGCGGTCGGCCGTCTCGCCAACCGGCTGCAGCGCCGCCTGATGGCGCAGCAGAACCGCTCCTGGGATTTCGACCTGGAAGAGGGTTATCTCGATCCGGCCCGGCTGCAGCGCATCATCATCGATCCGATGCAGGCGCTGTCCTTCAAGATGGAGCGCGACACGCAGTTCCGTGACACGGTCGTCACCCTGCTGATCGACAATTCCGGCTCGATGCGCGGCCGGCCGATCACGGTTGCCGCCACCTGCGCCGATATTCTCGCCCGCACGCTGGAGCGCTGCGGCGTCAAGGTCGAGATCCTCGGCTTCACCACCAAGGCCTGGAAGGGCGGGCAGGCGCGGGAAAGCTGGCTTGCCGGCGGCAAACCCCAGACGCCGGGCCGTCTCAACGACCTGCGCCACATCATCTACAAATCGGCCGATGCGCCGTGGCGGCGGGCACGCGCCAATCTCGGGCTGATGATGCGCGAGGGCCTGCTCAAGGAAAATATCGACGGTGAAGCGCTGATCTGGGCGCATAACCGCCTGCTCGCACGCCGCGAACAGCGCCGCATCCTGATGATGATCTCGGACGGGGCGCCGGTCGACGATTCGACGCTGTCGGTCAATCCGGGCAATTATCTCGAGCGGCACCTGCGCGCCGTCATCGAACAGATCGAGACACGCTCGCCGGTAGAATTGCTGGCCATCGGCATCGGTCACGACGTGACGCGCTACTATCGCCGCGCCGTGACGATCGTCGATGCCGACGAACTTGCCGGCGCGATGACCGAACAGCTCGCCTCGCTGTTCGAAGACCAATCCACCCAGCCGCGTGGCGGCCGGCTCCGTCGTGCCGGCTGACGCCGCTGGAAGGAATCGCCCGGAATGACCGCCAGGCGCCTCGGCCGCCTGGCGGCGATCGTCCTCAGCATCGCCGCCGCAGGCGCTTACCCCGCATGGGCGGGTGACGTGCCGGTCATTAGCCGGCAAATCTCCGATTTCAGGATCGGCTCTTCGGAGACGCGCTTCGGTCCGCTGGAATTTCTCGGCGGGCTGGAGATGGTGTCCAGCAAAGCGCTGTTCGGCTCGCTCTCCTCCATCCGCTTCCGGCCGGACCAGAAACATTTCGTCGTGGTCCTCGATACCGGCCAATGGCTGACCGGCAGCATCGAGCGCGACATCAAGGGCAGGCTTTCCGGCCTTTCCAATGTCGAGATCACCGCGATGAAAAACAGCGCCGGGCGCAGCTTCGAGGGCAAGGGGCATATGGATGCCGAGGGCCTGGCGTTTGATGGCGGCAGGGTCCTGGTCTCCTTCGAGCAGGATCACCGCGTCGATGTCTATCCCGATCCGGGTTTTGCCCAATCCGGCGCAATCGCCACTTTGCCGATTCTCATTCCGCGCAAGATGCTGAGCGACAACCGCGGTATCGAGACCATCACGGTAGCGCCGGCATCGAGCCCGCTCAAGGGCGGCGTGGTCATCGTCTCCGAACGTGGTCTCGACAGCGACGGCAACCGGCTGGCGGCCATTCTGAGTGGGCCGCTGAAGGGGCGGTTTGCGGTCGCGCGCGACGGCAGCTTCGACGTCACCGATGGCGCCTTTCTGCCGAACGGCGACCTGCTGCTGCTGGAGCGCCGCTTCAACATGGCCGAAGGCATAGGCATGCGCCTTCGACGCGTCAAGGGCGCCGATATCAAGCCCGGAGCCGTCGTCGACGGCGAACTTTTGCTCGAAGGCAATTTCAACTCGCAGATCGACAATATGGAAGGGCTCGACGCCTTCCAGGCCGCCGACGGCACGACCCATATCATCCTGGTGTCGGACGACAATCATTCGATCCTGCAGCGCAATCTGATGCTGGAGTTCCGGCTTTCCGAACCGGCCGAACACAAAGCGTCAAACTGATGTCACAGGTCTCGGCTATTCCGCCCGCGGCATCGGAGCTGGCTTGCGGAGGAAATCATGGTGCATATTCACGTCATGGGCGCGTCCGGTTCCGGCACGACATCGCTCGGCCTTGTGCTCGCCGAGAGGCTCGATATCGCCCATCTCGACACCGACGATTTCTTCTGGCTGCCGACCGATCCGCCGTTCACGACGCCGAGGGATGCCGACCAGCGCATCCGGCTGCTGCTCGAGGAGACGGGCCGGCCGGGTGGCTGGGTGCTTTCCGGATCGGCGCTGAAATGGGGCGTGCCGCTCGAGCCGCTCTACGATCTGATCGTCTTCCTCAGGATCGCGCCGGAGCTTCGGATGGCGCGGATTCGCGCCCGGGAGGTCGCCCGGTACGGAGACAGAATCGGGCCGGGCGGCGACATGGAGGTAAAAAGCGGGCAATTCCTCGAATGGGCGGCAAGTTACGACACGGCCGGGCCCGAACGCCGCAGTCTTTGCGCGCATGAGCAATGGCTGGAAACGCAGACGGCGCCGGTGCTGCGGCTCGATTCATCGCATGAGGTCGACAACCTGGCTGCGCAGGTTCTTCTGCATCCGGCCATCGCCGCCGGAGCGGTCCGGCGGCGTTCGTGAGTTGAATCAGCTGGCGCGGGCAGCCTGCATCGGCCGCAGCACGTTCATCAGCGCGCCATAGGGCAGGAGCATGACGAGGCCGACGATCATCTTGACGGCGAAATCGCCGATCGCCCAGGAGATCCAGCGCGGCGCTTCGGTGGCGAAGACGCCGAGGACGGGAGCTGCCTCAAGCGCGAAGGGCTCGTTCGGGCCGAGGAAGACGAAAAACGCGGCGAAGGACAGCGAGAAGAACATCACCGTATCGAGTGCCGAACCGATCAGCGAGCCGACGAGCGGCGCGCGCCACCAGGCTTGGCGGCGGAGGCGGTTGAAGACGGCGATATCGAGCAGCTGGCCGGCGAGATAGGCCGAACCGGAGGCAATGGCGATACGCGGCGCCGAGGTGAAGAAGGACAGCGTCACGCCGACGACGAAGCCGGCAAAGACGACCTTGCGGGCTGCTTGCGGGCCGAACTGGCGGTTGGTCAGATCGGTGATCAGGAAGGCGACCGGATAGGAAAAGGCGCCCCAGGTCAGGATATCGGCAAGGTTGATGCCGGCGACTTCGGCGTTCAGCGGAAACTGGACGAGGAAGTTGGAGGCGACGACGACGAGCGTCATCAGCGCGACATAGGCGATGGTATAGCGGGTCTTCAGCATTTTTTTATCCTGGGTGATGCCACCAGTTGGAGAGATGGACCAGCAAAACAAAAGGCTTGAGCGGAGGTCATCCGTGCAAGCCTTTCGAAGCCGTATGAAAGAAGGCGGAAGCTTAGGCAGCAACAGCCGCTTCGGCGGTCTTCTTGACGATCTGGCGGCGCAGCAGGCGTGCGCGCATCGACAGCTCGGTTTCGCTGGCCTTCAGCAGGAAGGCATCGAGGCCGCCACGATGCTCGACCGAACGAAGGGCAGCGGCCGAAACGCGAAGACGGTAACGCTGGTTGAGAGCGTCGGAAATCAGCGTGACCTGGCACAGGTTCGGCAGGAACCGGCGCTTGGTCTTGTTGTTGGCATGGCTGACATTGTTACCAGTCAGGACGGCCTTGCCGGTCAATTCGCACACGCGGGACATGGAACACCTATTCTTGTTTTTCTCGGGCCATCGAATTGCCATTCCCGGCAAAACCAGGCGCGCAATCCAACGGGCATGATTGGAAAGTTGCGGTTCTATAGTCAGACAGGCTGGCCGCGTCAAGCCAAACCTTGGGCTTTCCCGCAATTCTGTCAAAAAGCTGCTGTTTTCTTCCCATCAAGGCAGGAGTATAGAGCGCTCTGGCAAAGGCTGCCGGCGCGCGGCAAGACAAGGCTTCACTCATGGCTCATTCGGGCAGACGGATTTTCATTTCGGCCATCGCAGCGCTGCTTGCCATACCGGCATCGGCGGCCGAAATCCAGCATCGGACGGAATACCGGGTGACGCTTGCCGGCCTGCCGATCGCGCGCGCCGCGTTTCTGACAAAGATCGAGGACGATCACAGCTATAACATTGCCGGCAGCATCAACTCGGCCGGTCTTGCCGATCTGGTAACGACGATTTCGGCCAAAACCAGCGTCACCGGCGTCGTGCGCAACGACAGGCTGCAGGCGCAAAATTATTCGCTCTACTACAAGAGCGGTAAAAAAGCCCGCGTCTACGAGGTCAGCTACCGCGACGGCAACATCGTCTCGGCGACGACGACACCGCCGCCGAAGCGTCCGAAGAACTGGATCGACGTGACGCCGCGCGATATGCGCTCGGTGCTCGATCCGATCTCCGGCCTGGTCTTCACCGGCGACACCAAGGTCTGCTCGCAGACGCTGCCGATCTTCGACGGCGAGACGCGCATGGATCTGGTGCTGTCGCCGAAGGGCGACGAGGACTTTTCGACCAACGGCTTCAAGGGCAAGGCGGTCGTCTGCGGCGTACGCTTCGTGCCGCGCTCGGGCTACAAGAAGGGCCGCAAGGACATCGTCTATCTCAGCAAGAGCGACCGGATGGAAATCTGGTTTGCCAAGTCGGACGCGGCAAATGTATACGCTCCCGTCTATGTGCGCATTCCCACCGAATATGGGATGGTGACGATCACGGCCGTCAAATACGGCAGCAGCTGACGGAGTTCATGCCTCCGTCAAAGGGGGACGGGTGAAACTTCGCGCGACATTGATCGGTTTTACCGCGATCCTGATGTGGTCGTTCCTGGCGCTGTTTACGGCCGCTTCCGGCAAGATGCCGCCGTTCCAGCTTTCGGCCGTCTGCTTTGCGATCGGCAGCCTTCCCGGCCTCGCCGTGCTTGTCGCCAACCCGGCGCGGCTGGCACTGCTGAAGCAGCCGGCCAAGGCCTGGATCATCGGCATCTCAGGGTTGTTCGGCTATCATTTCCTCTATTTTACCGCGCTCAGGAACGCACCGGCGGTGGAGGCGGGGCTGATCGCCTATCTCTGGCCGCTGCTGATCGTCGTCGGCTCGGCGCTGCTGCCGGGCGAGCGGCTGCGCTGGTATCATGTAGCCGGCGCCCTTGCCGGGCTTTGCGGCACCTTCCTGATCGTCGGCCGCAACGGCATCGATTTCAACGGCGCCTATTCCGTCGGTTACGCCGCCGCTTTCCTCTGCGCCTTCACCTGGTCCGGTTATTCGCTGCTGACCCGGCGCTTCGACGCCGTCTCCACCGATGTCGTCACCGGCTTCTGCCTGGCAACCTCGATCCTGTCGCTCATCTGCCATCTCGGCCTGGAGACGACCGTCTGGCCGGCCACGCCTTTTGAATGGCTCGCCGTCGCCGAGCTCGGGCTCCTACCGGTCGGTGCCGCCTTCTACGCCTGGGACCACGGCGTCAAGAACGGTGATATCCAGATCCTCGGCGCGGCCAGTTATGCCGCACCGCTGCTGTCGACGCTGATCCTGACGCTGTTCGGCTTTGCCGAGCCGAGCTGGCGCATCGCGCTTGCCTGCCTGCTCGTCACCGGCGGCGCGGCGCTGGCTGCTCGGGATATGTTCCGCCGCAAAACTCAAGTGCAGCCTGCGGCGGCGGAATGAGCTCAGCCGCCGGGCGTCCAGCCTGCTGGCGCCATCTCGAAGCTCGAAAATTCGAAGCCGGGTGAGACGGTGCATCCCACCAGGGTAAAATCGCCGAGGCTTTCGGCCGCTTGCCACCAATTAGCGGGAACGATCGCCTGCGGCCGTTCGCCGGCCGCCAGGTTTGTTCCGAGCGTCAGGGTCTCGCTTGTCGTTCCGTCTGCAGAGCGGTGCAGCGAGAGCGGCGCGCCGGCGTAATAATGCCAGACCTCCACCGCGTCGTGGACGCGATGCCAGTGCGAGCGCTGCCCTTCGGTCAGGAGGTAATAGATCGCCGTCGAATGGCCGCGTTCTCCGCCCGCCGTATCGCGGAAGGTCTCAGCGTACCAGCCGCCTTCCGGATGCGGCTGCATGCCGAGTTCGCGGATGATGTCGTCAGGCGACATCAGAAATTGTCCTTGCGCTTGCGAATTTCGGCAAAGACTTCCTCATTGGTCTTGCCTTCCATCAGCAGATTGCGGCGGATCGCCGGATCGGCGGCGCGCAGGAACGGGTTGGTTTCCTTTTCCAGGCCCAGCGTCGTCGGAATGGTGAATTTGCCGTCGGCGCGCAAGGCCTCGATCTCGGCGGCACGGCCCTTCAGCCGTTCGTTGCTGGGGTCGACTGTCAGTGCGAAGCGGGCGTTGGACAAAGTGTATTCGTGGCCGAAATAGATGGCGGTCTCATCGGGCAGCACGGCAAGCTTCTGCAGCGAATGCCACATGTCGGCGGCGGGACGTTCGAACAGCCGGCCGCAGCCGAGGGCAAACAGCGTGTCGGCGGCAAAGAGCAGCTTGTCGTCGACGAAGTGATAGCAGATATGGCCGGCGGTGTGGCCGGGTGTCTCGATGACGTTGATCGTGTGATCGCCGAAAAGGAAGCTGTCGCCATCGGCCATCGTCCGGTCGAGGCCGGGAATGGCAATGGCTTCGTTGATCGGGCCGATAATCTCGCAGCCGAACTGCTCCTTCAGCGCCAGATTGGCAGCGACATGGTCGGTGTGGTGGTGGGTGGTGAAGATATGGGTAATCTTCCAGCCGCGGCGTGTCGCCGCTTCCAGCATCGGCGCCTCCTCCGGCGCGTCGATCGCTGCGGTAAATCCTGTTTCCGGGTCGTGGACGAGAACGCCGAAATTGTCGGTGCGGCAGAGAAAAACGTCCAATTCCAAAGGTTTCATCGTGCAATAGTCCCTTGTCATGCGAGTCTCGCGGAAATGTAGAGGGTCCGGCCTTGAAGTCCAACCGCCCGCTGATAACATTTGTCGCAATGCACGCCGATATCGTCGACCTACGCCAGTTCTACCACTCCGAGCTCGGGCGTCTTGCCGAGCAGTCGATCGCCATGGCGTTGTCGTCGCTCTGGGTGCGGCTGCCGCAGGAGCGGCTGGTCGGCCTCGGCTACGCCGTGCCCTTCCTCGACCGCTTCCAGGCCGACACCGAGCGGACCTTCGCCTTCATGCCGGCCGGGCAGGGCGCGGTAAACTGGCCGATGGGCTCGCTCTCGTCGACAACACTGGTCTTCGACGAGGAATTGCCGCTGCCGGATTCCTCGATCGATCGGGTGCTGATGGTGCATTCGCTGGAATTTGCCGAAAGCCCGCGCGAGACGCTGAAGGAACTCTGGCGGGTGCTGGCGCCGGGCGGACGGCTTGTCATCGTCGTGCCGAACCGGCGCGGCGTCTGGGCGCGGATGGAACATACGCCGTTTGGCTCGGGCCGGCCCTATTCCCGCGGGCAGTTGACGGCTCTGCTGCGCGAGACGAATTTCACCCCCGGCGCGACGGCCGAAGCGCTGTTCTTCCCGCCCTCGAAGCTCAGGACCATCCTGCGGCTTCGACGCGCCTTCGAGCGGATCGGGCGGACCCTGTGGCCGGCCTTCTCGGGCGTCATCATCGTCGAGGCGCAGAAGCGGCTCTATCAGGGGCTGCCGGTTGCCGCACGCGCCTCACGCCGCGTCTTCGTGCCGGTTCTGGCACCCCATGGCGTGCCGACCACACGCAATCGCTGACGCCCTCCCGGCTCTCGACAAGAACGGCATTCCGCTTTAATGCCACGTGGTCATTTCCGGCAATTCCAAGGTCGACCCATGAGCGTTGAGATGAGCAAGCCCGTTCCGCGTCCCGGTATTCTCGATATCGCATCCTATGTGCCGGGCAAGGAACATGCGCCGGGAGTTGCCCGGGTCTACAAGCTTTCGTCCAACGAAACGCCGCTCGGCGCCAGCCCGAAGGCGATCGAAGCCTGCAAGGCGGCTGCCAACCATCTGGGGCGTTATCCCGACGGGCAGGCGGTGGAATTGCGCGAGGCGATCGCCGCCGTGCACGGCCTCAACCCGGCAAACATCCTCTGCGGCAACGGTTCCGACGAGCTGCTCGGCCTGCTCTGCCATGTCTATCTCGGCGCTGGCGACGAGGGCATCATCACCGAGCACGGTTTCCTCGTCTACAAGATCCAGATCCAGGGCGCCGGGGCCACGCCTGTCGTCGTCAGGGAAAAGGATCACACCGTCGATGTCGATGCGATCCTTGCCGCGGTGACGGGGAAGACGAAGATCGTCTTCATCGCCAATCCCGGCAATCCGACAGGCACCTATGTTCCGGTCAGCGAGATCCGCCGCCTGCAGGCCGGGCTGCCGAAACATGTCGTCCTGGTGCTCGATGCGGCTTACGCCGAATATGTGCGCCGCAACGATTATGAAGCCGGCATCGAGGTCGTGTCTTCCAATGCCAACGTGGTGATGACCCGCACCTTCTCGAAGGCCTACGGACTGGCGGCGCTGCGCGTCGGCTGGATGTATGCGCCGGCCGAGATCGTCGACGCGGTGAACCGCGTGCGCGGGCCCTTCAATCTGAACGCGCCGGCAATCGCCGCCGGGGCCGCGGCCATCCGCGACCAGGCCTTCGTCCAGCAGGCCATCTCTTTCAACCAGATGTGGGTGGAAACGCTTACCCAGGCACTCGAAAAGATCGGTCTGAAGGTGACGCCGTCGGTCGCCAATTTCGTCCTCATTCATTTCCCCGAGATCGAAGGCAAGCGCGCCGCCGATGCCGACGATCTGCTGACTAGCCGCGGTTACATTCTGCGCGCCGTGCGCAGCTACGGCTTTTCCAATGCGCTGCGCATGAGCATCGGCCCCGAAGAGGCCAACCGCGGCGTCATCGCCGCACTCACCGAATTCATGGGACACAAGGCATGAACGTGCAGTTCGATCGTATCGCGCTGATCGGCATCGGCCTGATCGGCTCTTCGCTCGCCCACGATATCCGGCGGCTCGGCCTCGCCAGAGAGATCGTCGTCGCCACTCGCAGCCCCGAAACGCTGAAGCGTGCCGAAGAGCTTGGCCTCGGTGACCGCTACACGACCTCTTCGGCGGATGCGGTCGAGGGTGCCGATCTGGTGATTGTCTCGGTGCCGGTCGGCGCTTCGGAAAGTGTGGCGAAAGAGATCGCGGCAAGCTTGAAGCCCGGAGCGATCGTCACCGATGTCGGCTCCACCAAGGCCTCGGTCATCGCGCAGATGCAGCCGCATATTCCGGCCGGTGTGCATTTCATTCCCGGCCATCCACTGGCCGGCACCGAAAAATCCGGCCCGGATGCCGGCTTTCCCGGTCTTTTCGAAAGCCGCTGGTGCATCTTCACGCCGGTCGCAGGCACCGATGAAACAGCACTGAAACGGCTGCGTGGCTTCTGGGAGACGCTCGGCTCCAAAGTCGATGAAATGGATGCGCAGCATCACGACAAGGTGCTGGCGATCGTCTCTCATCTGCCGCATCTGATAGCCTACAATATCGTCGGCACGGCCGACGATCTGGAGACCGTGACGGAATCGGAAGTCATCAAGTATTCTGCGTCCGGATTTCGCGATTTCACCCGCCTTGCGGCCTCCGACCCGACCATGTGGCGCGATGTCTGCCTGCACAATCGCGATGCGATCCTGGAAATGCTGGCGCGTTTCTCGGAAGATCTCGCCTATTTGCAGCGCGCGATCCGCTGGGGCGAAGGCGACAAGATTTTCGAACTCTTCACCCGTACCCGCGCCATCCGTCGCTCGATCGTTCAGGCAGGCCAGGATGTGGATGCACCCGATTTCGGCCGGCCGCATCCACTGGAAAAGAAATAGCGATGGTGGAAATCGCGAAGCCCGGCCTAACCGACAAGGACTGGCTGTTTCGCGAGGACGATCATGTGGGCAAACAGTGGGTCTTGCGCTGTATCGATCTCGGCGAATACTTCGTCGCCCGCGAACAAGGTGAGATTGTCGGCTTCCTGCGGTTTTCCCGCTTCTGGGGCAGGATTCCCTATCTGGAAATGATCCGTGTGCAGGAAGGCCATCGCCGGTCCGGTGTCGGTACGGCGCTTTATCGCGCCTGGGAAGGTGAGATGCGTGAGAGCGGCGCGCGTCTGCTGATGACATCGAGTGAATGCGACGAAAGCCGTCCACAGGACTGGCATCGCCGCAACGGTTTTTCCGAAACCGGATCGATCGAGCTGCCCGGCATCCAGACGGTGCCGGAAATCTTCTTCCTCAAGAAACTTGACTAAAGAGCGTCGCATCAAATTTGATTCATGCGATGCGCTTTAGCCCTTTGTATTGCATGTCGTTGTCCGGGACCGCTGCACGCTTCCGGGCGACATGCATTAGATCGGCGGAATCCGGCCGAGCGGGATGAAGCCGCTGACGGTGGCGTTGCCGCGATCGACAACGAGATCGACGGAGACCTTGTCCTTGCCGCCGGCCAGCGACTGCAGTAGCTTCGTCGCCGTCTTGACCGTCGGGGCGATATCCGGGAAGGCCTGTTTCAGGCTGTCGCCCCAGGGGCCGAGCTGTTCGATCTCCAGCTTGAATTTTCCCGAGAGCAGACCGTGCTCGTCGACGGAGAAGGGACCGGTAAGCGTCATCACCTTGCCGTCGCCGATGTCGGCGACGATGCGGCGCAGTTCGCCGGCGGCACCATTGAGGCCGCTCGGGTCGCTGCCGTCGATCAGGCCGGCCTTGCCGGCGATGGTCAGATCGACGCTGGCAGAGAATTTCGGGAAGATCTGCGGCCAGTCCTTGATCGCCGTATTCGCATCCTGCACGGAGATTGCGCCGTCCAGATCGGCCCCGTTCTGGCGCAGATGGATCTCGGTGCGAGCCGCATCGAAGCTGATGGTCTGGCCAGTATAGGAGGAAACCGCGGTCGCCTTCAGGCCCTCGATCACGGTCGAGCTGCGATTGATGCCCTGCAGTTTGGTCGCCAGACTCGCCTGCAGATTTGCCCATTGGGCCGAGATCGAAAGGCCGTTGCTGGTGCGGATTTCAGCCGGCGAATCGAGCTCCCAGACGATATTGCCGGGCGCATAGACCTGGGCTGCCGAACGCAACGCGCCAAAGGTGGCGGAGACGCCGTTGGCAGTGTCGTCGACATCGATCTTCGAGCAGAACAGCCCAATACGGAAAGGATAGCCGCGGAATTCGATATCGGAGCATTCGCCGCTGACGCCTGCCTGATCGCGCGGCGCGATCGCCTTCAGCACCGTGGTCTTCAACGCCGAGGCCGCATAGAACCAGCCGCCGGTATAAAGCGCGATCACCAGGAGGATGCCGCCGCCCAGCAGCCAGAATTTCTTACCGCTGCCGGATTGGCTGCTACCGGATTGGCTTGACGCTGCCATGATGTTCTCCAATGGTGAATCGCAAATGTGATTCCGGTCTGGCGTGCGATATGGACGAATTTTGGGTATTTGGCTACGGTTCGCTGATGTGGAATCCGGGCTTCGAATTCACGGAGCGGGCAGAGGCTCTGATCTACGGCTACAGGCGCTCGCTCTGCGTCCGCTCCTTCGTCCATCGCGGCACGCGCGACAATCCGGGCCTGGTTCTCGGCCTCGACAGGGGCGGCGCCTGCCGCGGCATGGCGTTCCGCATTTCCCCGGAAAAATGGGATGAGGTGATCGATTATCTCCGCGCCCGCGAGCTGGTGACCAATGTCTACCTGGAGCGCCGGGTGCAGCTGCAGCTTGCCGGCCGGCGCCGGATGGAGGCGGTGACTTACATCGCTGATCGCGACCACGAGCAATATGCCGGCACGCTCGACGCGCTTGCGGCGGCGCGGGTGGTGAACGAGGCCAAGGGTCAGTCAGGCCCCAACGACGCCTATGTCTTCAACACGCTGGCGCATCTGCGGCAGATGGGCATTCGCGACCATTGGCTTGAACAGGTCGTCGGCGAAGTGGAGCGGCTGCGCGCCGTGTGACTTCAGGCGGTCGCCGCCTTCAGCTTACGAAGCTCCGCTACCCTTTCGACCGCAGTCGGCGGCAGCGGCACATGCGGGTTAGCCTCGACGGTTTCGAGCAGAAGCTCGTCGCTTGCCCGCTCCGATACCTCGATCAGATGGGCGAAAAACGCGTCCGGATCCATTCCCGGCATGATCGGCGGCAGGATTCTCACCTTGAAATGGCCGGGATAACGACGAATGCTCCGGCGCGGCCAGAACAGTCCGGGATGCATGACGATCGGCACCACGGGGATGGCGAGATCGCGATACATGCGAGCGATGCCGTATTTATAGACCGGCTCGGCGCCCGGCGGACGGCGGGTGCCCTCGGGATAGATGATCAGCTGGCGGCCGGTCGAAAGCTCTTCCTTCGTGCGCTTCAGCACCTCCACCATCACCTTGCCGCGGGCTCCGCGATCGACCGGGATTACCCGCTGCTTCTTGGCATACCAGCCGAACAGCGGAATCCACATCAGTTCGCGCTTGAGAATGTAGACCGGGTCTTTCAGCCAGGGCAGCAGGGCATAGGTATCCCAGAAGGACTGGTGCTTCGGCGCCAGGATATAGCTGCCTTCCGGCAGGTTCTCCAAGCCTTCGATCTCGAAGGTGGTGCCGACGATCACCCGCATCAGCCAATGGTTGGAGCGCGCCCAGTTTTTCGGGATCGCATAGGCGGTCAGGCGCGGCGCCAGGAAATAATAGGGCGAGAGCACGATCATCCTGATGATGAGGTTGGCGTAGAAGATCATGTTGAAGAGGACGGAACGCAGGGCGATCATGAAACTTTCCCGAGGCATGCTCACGCGACCGGCCTACACGATATTGCCCGTCATAAAAAGCGTTTGATTCCGCCTTGATGCAAAAGCCGGAAGCGAGTCGGACGCGGCGCTCTATTGCTGGGCGGTAGCGCTGGCCGAGCGCAGCCCTGTGTGGCGGCCGAAGCCGGTGATGTTGCGGGCGCCGGTCAACAGCACTTTGGCATATTCGGCCAGCATGACGCGCATTGCATTCGGGTCGGTGAACCAGTTTCGGCTCTTCAAATCCGAATTGACCACAGGGTAAGCGATGAACTCGATATCGGGGTCGACATAGGAGAGTTCGGCAAGGCTGCGCGGCATGTGGTAGTTGTTGGTGACGATCAGAACGCTGCGATATCCCTTGGCGTGGATCCAGTTCGAAGCTTCTTCGGCATTGCCAATCGTGTCGATCGCATCGTAGCCGATATCGACACAGCAGGAGAAAAGATCGGCCGAACCCTGCGTCATCCTGCGGATTTGCGCCGGGGTCGTCGTCGGGTGGACGCCGGAGATGAGCAAGCGCTTGCCGGCGCCTTTCTGCAGCAGTTCCACGGCCTGGTCGATGCGCTGGTAGCCGCCCGTCAGCACGACGATCGCATCGGCCTTCGGCTCGGCCGGCGGCTTCAGCGTCGTGACCGAATCGGCAAAACGCAGGAAACCGCCGAACACCAGCGCGATCGCCAGCACGCAGGCAAAACCGCCCCAGCGCAACAGGCGCCGGATCAGCCCGCGCCGCGGCGGCAACGCCACCGGGCGGTCAAGCCCCGGGTCCTGATGAATCGGGTTGGGTGTCGTATCTCCCATCGTCATGAATCGTGACTATACGCTGATTGCGGCGCGGAACAGACGCTTTCATCACAAAACGGCATGGTCACGATCAACTCGCAATGCCGTCGGTGCGTGTCGGGTCCGAGCGCAATGTATCGATTTCATAGATCGTCCGCATGACGGTCAGGCGCGCGGTGAAGGTCGTCAGAAGGGCAATGACGATCATCGTTGCGAAGATGCCGGCATAACCGAGCACGCCGACGGAGAAGGTGCCGAACAGTGCCGTCGCCTGATCGGTTTCCGGGGTGGCCAGCGTGCGGCTCTGCCAAAAGCCGGCGGTGGCGAAGAAGAGAGCGGCAAGGGCGCTGCCGATCGCCGAGCCCTTGAGGCTGATCTTCAGGAAATGCTTCTGAAATTCGGTGGCGACGAAGGAGCTTTCGGCGCCGACGAAGTGCAGAACTTCGACGATGTGGCGGTTGCCCGACAGCGCGCCGCGCGTGGCGAAGACGACGGTCAGCACCATCGCCGAGAAGACCAGGAGCAGGATGCCGGTGCCGATCATCACGGTCGTATGGGCCATGGACACCAGCCGGTCGACCCAGGTGCGGTGATCGTCGAGGGTGGCCTGCGGAATACTGTCTTTCAGCAGCGCCCGCATGGAATCGAAATCCGGCGGATTGCTCTCGTCGATGGTGATGATGACGAGGCGGGGAACGGGCAGGTCCTTGAGATCGAGACCGGGGCCGAGCCAGGGTTCGAGCAGGCGGGCGGTGGCCGCCTCGTCGACGATCTGGCCGCTCTTGGTGCCGACGAAGGTCAGCGCCAGGTCACGCGCCTGAGTCAGCGCCTTTTCCATGTCGAGATTGTCGTCCGGCTTGATCTGGATGGTGATCTCGCGGGAGATCTGGCTCTCCCAGCTCGCCGCCGTCGAGCGGACCATGCTGACGCCGCCGAGCGTCAGGCAGGCGAGAAAGGCCATGATCGATATCACCACCATCAAGGCGCTGCCCTGGATGTTGGACGGCGGCAGGATCGGCGCCGTCGGGCGCACGCGCATTTCCGGCCGCTTCTGCTCAGTCTTGGCCGGCGCCTTGTCCGGGTTTCTGGATGGAGGCTCAGTCATAGATATCGAGATGCCCCCCCGAGAGGATCATACGGCGGGCTTCCACCTGTTCCATCAGCGCCAGGTCATGCGTGGCGATCACAACGGCTGTGCCGAGGCGGTTCAGCTCAAGGAAAAGATTGAGCAGGCGCTTGGCCATCGGCGGGTCGACATTGCCTGTGGGTTCGTCGGCAAGCAGCACTTCCGGCCGGTCCATCAGCGCCCGGGCGATTGCGGCGCGCTGTTTCTCGCCGCCGGAGAGCACCGGCGGCAGCACGTTGATGCGTTCGCCGAGGCCCACCCATTTCAACAGTTCCAGGACGTCGGTCTTGTAGGAACTCTCATCCTTGCCGCGCACCCGTAAGGGCAAAGCCACATTCTCATAGGTGGTGAGATGATCGAGCAGACGGAAATCCTGGAAGACGATGCCGACGCGGCGGCGCAGCAGTGGCAGTTCGGGGCGGGGGATTTCGGAAATGTCGCGCCCGAACATGCGGATCAGGCCGCGCGTCGGCTGCAGCGACATGAAGAGCAGCCGCAGCAGCGACGTCTTGCCGGCGCCCGATGGGCCCGTCAGGAACTGAAAGGATTTCTTCGGAATGTCGAAGGTCAGGTCCCGGAGGATTTCCGGGCCCATGCCATAGCGCAAACCGACATTCTCGAAGTGGATCAACGGGCAGCTCAGTCTGTTGTGGGTTTCACCGCGTGACTTGTTAACCAACACCGTTAACAGCCGGTAAATTTTGCCGGAAAGACGCCCGTTTGATGGCGATCTTTGCGAAGCATTAACCATTAAAATTTACGACTGAGCAGGATTCGTTTCAATGCCAAGATTGTCCCCGGCAGCGAAACCATGTGGACATCTGCGAGGCAGCCACCATGGAAGCATCCTCCTTCAGCCGCCGGGCGCCAGGCCAGGCCTATGATTTCCTGCCGCCGGAACCTGCAGCCCGAAAGTACCGGGCCGCGCGTCCCGCCGATATTTCCGACGCGGAATTCGTCACGCTCGGCAAAGTCCGCCCGAAGGAATTCACTGCGAGGACCTATAACGACAACCGCCGGCGCGCGGCGCAAGCACAGGCAGCACAGCCGCCGCAGACACCGGCGATGGCAACTGTTCTGCGCGACGTGGAAGTTTTCCTGCAGCGGGCGTCGATTCGGAGCTTCGCAGGCTTGGTGCTGGCGCTCGCCGTACTCGTCTTCGGGCTTGCGGGCGGCTTCTCCGGCTTTTCCGCCGAGCCGGCCTATTCCGGAGCGCCGCTACACTTCACCCATGTGACGGTGGCGCCGCGTGACGCGAACGGCATGCGGGTGCTCGTGATCAACGGCATCATCGAAAACGACAGCGGCACGACGCAGACGGTGCATCCGATCCGCGCCGATCTTGTGACCGACGAGCGACTGACCGCAAGCATTGTCATCAATCCGCCCTCCGATGTCATCTATGGCGGCCAGAGCCGGGGCTTCTCGGCACGCGTCCAGCATGCCGGTGGAAAACTGCCGGAAGTCAGGCTGTCGTTCCTGCCGTAGAGAGCGACTTGACACGGAATGGCTGGCTTTCCCCCGCAAGTCACGCCAATACCGTTAATTTCATGGCTGACGAGGCTGTTTCAAGCTCGCATATGTGCTAACGGCTTACCCTTCTTTTCATGGAGCAAGCCCTTATGCCTGTCGTGCGCGGAAAAAATATCGAGCCGCTCTTCACTGCCGAGCAGATCGCCGAGCGCAATCATTCGATGGCGCGGGAGATCGCCAACGGGCCGACCAAGGACCTGCTCGTCATCGCCGTGCTCAAGGGTTCGTTCATCTTCGCCGCCGACCTGATCCGCGCCCTGCATGATAGCGGGCTTGCCCCGGAGGTCGAGTTCATCACCCTGTCGAGCTATGGCATTGGCACGGTCTCGCAGGGCGTGCGCATCGTCAAGGATATCGACAGCGACGTCCATGGCCGCGACGTCCTGCTGATCGACGATATCCTCGAATCCGGCCGCACCCTACTTTTTGCCAAGGAACTGCTGTTCGAGCGCGGTGCGCGCAACGTCACCATTGCCGTGCTGCTCGACAAGCGTGTCAAGCGCAAGGAAAAGCTGGAGGCCGATTATGTCGGCTTCGAATGCCCCGACTATTTCGTCGTCGGCTACGGCATGGATGTGGCTTACGCCTTTCGCGAACTGCCCTTCGTCGGCGTGGTCACCGGCGACGCCTGAGCTGGCGCTGTCGAGACGGGTTGTTAACCATTCCGTCCATCGCTTCGACATCTTTACCGATCGAAAAGGAAAGTCTGGTGATTTCCGTCGTGGGCTGAAGACGGAGCAATGCACATATGGCAAGAATTCTGATTACGGAAGACGAGGACTCCCTGCGGTCTTTCGTAGCCCGGGCGCTCAGGCTCGACGGTCACGAGACCGATGAAGCGGCTGATGGCGCCGAGGGACTGGAGAAGCTGAGGGACGGGGCCTACGATCTGCTGCTTTCAGATATCCGCATGCCCGTAATGGACGGCATCGAACTCGCCCACCAGGCAAAAGACGCCTTTCCCGGCCTGAAGATCCTGTTGATGACCGGCTATGCCGAGCAGCGCGAACGGGCCGACGATCTTGCCGAAAAGATCATCGACGTCGTCGCGAAACCTTTCGCGCTTCCCGATATTCGCAAAGCAGTCGCCCGGGCGCTCGTCGCCTGAGAAGCATACCGCCGAAACGCCTGAATGGGTTTCGGGCGGCGTCATGCATATTTTTTACGTGACACAGGTTTAACACGCCGCCGATCGATTATACGGCGGCGTAAGGCCTACTGAATATCCAGCAACCGTTCGAGATACCGCCGTTCCATTTCCTGCGGCGGATTATTGCCGAGCTTTTCGCGGATCGCGTCGAGGATTTCCCGGGCGCGCTGAACGTCGATCTCGTCGGGCACCTTCACGTCGTCGCCGAAATCCGGCCCCTGGACGCGACGCGGACGGCCGAGCGGATCACGGCCGTTCTGATCCCCCTGACCGACCTGACCGTTCGGACCTTGGCCCTGCTGGCCCTGCTGGGCCTGCATCATCTGGTTCATCATGTCGCGGGCGCCCTGGCGAAGCGCTTCGAGCGCGCGGCCCTGGCCCTCGATGGCCGGCTGGCCGCGGCCCTGGCCAAGCTCACGGCCTGCACCCTCCATCTCGCGTTGCGCCTGGCCGAAACCGGGGCCGGGCTTCATGCCCAACTCGCCGAGGCTCTTCTGCAATTCGCCGAGCTGCTTGCCGAGCGCATCCTGCTGGGCGCGCAGCTGTTTCAGCGCCTCACGCAACTGCTCGGCGGTCATCTGGTCGGAGGGCTGCTGGCCGTCCTTGCCTTGCTGGCCCTGTTGCTGATCCTGCGGCTCGCCGTTCTCGCCAGGGTTCATCTCATCGAGCAGCGGATCGTTTTCGCCCATGTCGGGTTCGCCGCGCTGCATGCGGTCCCGGAGCTGCTGATCGAGACGGAAGGTCTGTTCCATCAGCTTCTGCTGGTCGCGCAGGATCTCGCCGAGCTTGTCGATCTGCTTGCGGGCTTCGCTGTTTTCCTGGCTCTGCTGGCCGCGCTGCGGCCTGCCGGCCTGCAGATTGTTCATCATGCGCTGCAATTCCGACAGCATCTGCTGGGCTGCGTCGCGATTGCCAGAGCGGGCGAGATTTTCGATCTGGTCCATCATCCGTTCCAGATCCTGCTGGCGCAGGATGTTCTGGGCGTTCTGGTTCGGCTGCATCGGCGCGTTCTGCATGCGTTGGGCAAGCTCGGTCATGTAGTCCTGCATTGCCTTGCGCAGCTCATCCATCAGCTTCTTGATTTCCTCGTCCGGCGCGTTGCGGTCCAATGCGTCGGCAAGTTTCTGTTGGGCCTCGCGCAGCTTGCGCTCGGCAAGCGAAAGATCGCCGTCCTCCATGCCGAGAGCGATCTCCCAGAGATACTGAGCCGTATCCTTCAGCGCCTCCTCGCCCCTTGCAAGCTTCATGCGCGTCAAGGCGGATTCCAGCAGCAGATAATTGGTGAGCTTGGGGATGGTCTCCTCGGGACGGATGGTCAGCGCCTCGTTCAGCGCGATTGCCTGCGGCATCTTGCGGGTGTCGAGCGCGAAAACCTGCCGCTCCTCGGCGACGGCCGCAGCAAGCGGCTCGTTGAAGGGCCGCGACGGCAGGACCATCTCATGCGGCGGGCTGCGGCCGGTCTGACCGGCGCCATCCTTGGCGACGAGCGTCACGCGCACGCGCTTGCCGGCGAGCGGATGTTCGGTCAGGTTGCGGCTGGTCACGCCCTTGGCGTCGCGGGCGTTGCGGCGGGGAATATCCAGCCGGTATTCCGGCAAAGGATAGAGCGGCGTCGCAGTCGGATCGGTGTCGACCGGGACGATCTCCGCATGCGCTTCCTGAACGCCGTAATCGTCCTTGACGGTAAAGCCGATTTCAAGCGCGCCGTTGACGCTGGGCTTCGGCAGCCCGTCGAAGGCGATCTCCGGCGCCTTGTCGGGGAGGACATCGAAGCTCCAGCGGCGGCCGTTGACTTCGAGGGCGCCATTTTCTTCCAGCTTCATCACATGCGTCTGAGCGACCAGTGCCTGGCTGGTGGGCGCTTCACCGGCCGGCGTCGTCTTCGGCGGTTCGCTGCCTGCCGCCGCCTGCCGCGGCTTGGTATCCGCCTGCACGGCGATATCCTGCGCCTGGCCGTTCGCCTTGCGGAACACGACCTTTTCGGTGGTCTTTCCGCCGCTGACACGAACGGTGAGGCCTGAGAACTGCGGAATGCCAATCGGCGCCTGCTCGCTGCCGTCAGCGGTCAAGTAGACCGGGGCGCGGCCGGTATAGGAGGGCGGGGTCACCCAGGCGTCGATGCGCACCGCCGGATCGACGACCACCTGTTCGGGCGCGGCCTGAAACGCGTCGCCGAGCGAGCCGCCGTTGATCGACAGCGAATAGGCGAAAGCGGTGACCAGCAGCAGCGCAGGCACGGCGCGCAGGGCAAAACGGTCATGCGCGGCGATATCCGGCCGCGGCAGTCCAGCATCGAGGGCTGCGATCTTTTCGGCCATGCGGGTCTGGTGCTCGCGCCAGAGCGCGCGGGCGAAGGGCGTATCGAAGGCCGGCTCGTCTTCCTGGACGGTCACCGGCTGGTGCGGCAGGCCGTTGCGCTCTTCCAGCATGCGGTCGGCTTCGGCGACCCCCGGCCAGCGCAGATTGCGCAAGGGCAGCAGTGAGACGAGAAAAGCAGCGGCAAAGGCGATCAGCAGCAGGATGCGCAGCCAGTCCGGCACACTGCGGAAGAGGCCGAACCAAGAGGCTGCGAGGTAAAAGGCGATGACTGCCAGGACCGACATCAAGGGCGGAAGCAACTGCTCGAAAAACAGCACCACGCGCGCCAGCAGGCGTTTTGTCGTCACCAGCCGGGCAAGCGAGGGGCGGAGCGCAAACGCACCTTTCCTCTGCCTTGAGGGGCTTGTCATCGGTCCGGTCTCCGCGATCTGGCGTTCTGGAACAGAGGGCGCTTCCGGCGATTGCAGGGCAATACGCTCATGACTGACAAGGATAACACTCTTTGTGGCGAAGGCGAGGGCGAGCGGCCGGCAATACCGGCTTTTCACGTTTATTCGCCAAAAAGTGATGGCTGCTTCAGTCGAGCCAGGCAGGAACGGAGTCGAGGCCGATCAGTTCGGCATAGGTTCTGCGCGGGCGAATCGTATGGAAATCGCTGCCTTTGACCAGAACCTCGGGCACCAGCAGCCGGCTGTTATAGGTGCCGGCCTGCACCGCGCCATAGGCGCCGGCCGTGCTGACGGCGATCAGGTCGCCGGGCTTCGGCGTCGCCATCTCGCGGTCGAGTGCCAGGTAATCGCCGGTCTCGCAGACGGGGCCGACCACGTCGGCGCGGATGCGCGGGGCGTTCGCCGCCGAAATCGTCACCGGGCGGATCTCATGATAGGCCTCGTAGAGGGTCGGGCGGATCAGATCGTTCATCGCGCCGTCGACGATGACGAAGGTCTTCTCGCCGCCATCCTTCACATAGAGGACTTCGGTCACCAGGATGCCGGCATTGCCGACGATCAGGCGGCCGGGCTCGGTGATGATCTTGCAGTTGAGGCCGCGCAGCTGGTTCTTGACGATCGCCGCATAAGCGTCCGGCAGCGGCGGCGGATTGTTGTCGTCCTTATAGGGAATTCCGAGGCCGCCGCCGATATCGACATGGTCGATCGTGTGGCCGTCGGCGCGCAGCGTCGCGACAAGGTCGTGCAGCAGCTTGAAGGCGTCGTCGAAGGGCTGCAGCTCGGTGATCTGGCTGCCGATATGCATGTCGATGCCGGTGACCTCGATGCCCGGCAGCTTGGCGGCATGGGCATAGATGGCGCGGGCACGCTCCCAGGAGATGCCGAACTTGTTTTCCTTCTTGCCGGTCGAGATCTTCGAATGTGTTTTTGCATCGACATCGGGATTGATGCGGAAGGAGACCGGCGCTTTCTTGCCCGCGCTGACGGCACGCTGGTTGAGGATTTCGAGCTCAGGCTCGGATTCGACATTGAAGCAGTAGATGCCTGCCTCGAGAGCGAAATCCATTTCCTGCGGCGTCTTGCCGACACCTGAAAACATGATGCGGCTGGCCGAGATGCCGGCGGCGAGCGCGCGGCGCAGCTCGCCTTCGGAGACGACGTCGATGCCGGCGCCGAGGCGGCCAAGTGTCTTCAGCACGGCCTGGTTCGAATTCGCCTTCATCGCGTAACAGACCATGGAGTCCATATCGGCGAAGGCCTCGGAGAAGACCCGGTAATGGCGCTCCAGCGTCGCGGTGGAATAGACGTAGAAGGGCGTGCCGACCGCCTTGGCGATCTCGGGAACGGGGACGTTTTCGGCATGCAGGACGCCGTCGCGGTACTCGAAATGGTTCACGGGCTTATGCCTTAAAGAAGGGGATCGAGAAGGAAGGGCTTATCGACGGTTCCCGGCTGTTTTGTCGGCTTGGAAACGTCACCTTCCTTGGTTGCCGCAGCACTCGGCGGATCGAGATCGCCCTTGCGCCCGCATCCGGCAACGGCAAGGCCGATGACGGCGAGAACCGCCGTCAGGCGGATGAGATGCGGCAAGCTCTTCTGCATGGATATCCTCTTCGGCGGCATTCTGATGGACATTGTCATAGCGAAGTTTATCCGCCTTGTGCACCCTGATTGTTGGACGGTCTTTCCGCCTGTGCGCCAAGGCCGCGGCGGCTTGCGCCGCGTGATATTCCTCAGTTGCGGGCGCGCCAGAAAGCGATCTGCTTGCGCACCTCAGAGGGTGCGGTACCGCCGAAGCTCTTGCGGCTGGCGACCGAGGCTTCGACAGTCAGCACGTCGTAGACCTTGTCGGTGATCGCGGAATGGATCGCCTGCAGGTCGGCGAGCGGCAGTTCGGCAAGATCGCAGCCCTTGCTTTCGGCAAGCGCCACGGCCCGGCCGGTGACGTGATGGGCATCGCGGAAGGGTAGGCCCGCTTCGCGCACCAGCCAGTCGGCAAGGTCGGTTGCCGTCGAGAAGCCTGAGCCGGCCGCAGCCTTCATGCGCGCGGTGTTGACGGTCATGTCGCGCACCATACCGGTCATGGCGGCGATCGCCAGTTCCAAGCTCTCGGCCGCGTCGAAGACCTGTTCCTTGTCTTCCTGCATGTCCTTGGAATAGGCGAGCGGCAGGCCCTTCATGATCGTCAGCAGCGCCACCAGCGAACCGTTGATGCGGCCGGTCTTGGCGCGCACCAGCTCAGCCGCATCCGGGTTCTTCTTCTGCGGCATGATCGAGGAGCCAGTCGAGAAGGCATCGGAGAGGCGCACGAAACCGAATTGCGGGGTCGACCAGATGACGATCTCTTCGGCGAGACGCGACAGGTGCATGCCGGATATCGCGGCGATCGACAGGAACTCGATGGCGAAGTCGCGGTCGGAGACCGTATCGATGGAGTTGCGGGTCGGCTCGCGGAAGCCCAGCGCCTTGGCAGTCATATGGCGGTCGATCGGATAACCGGTGCCTGCAAGGGCCGCCGCGCCGATCGGGCTTTCGTCCAGATGCTCGATGGCGTGGCGCACGCGTGAGCGGTCGCGGCCGAACATTTCGACGTAGGCCATGCAGTGATGGCCGAAGGTCACGGGCTGGGCGGCCTGCAGATGGGTGAAGCCCGGCATGACGCTTTCGGCATGCTCTTCGGCGCGGTCGAGAAAGGCGGCGATCAGGCCGGTCAGCATCTTCTCGGTCTTCTCGAGTTCTTCCTTCACCCAGAGGCGGAAGTCGAGCGCGACCTGGTCGTTGCGCGAGCGGGCGGTATGCAGCCGGCCGGCTGGCGGTCCGATCAGCGTCGCCAGACGCGCTTCGATATTCATATGGATGTCTTCGAGCCGGCGCGAAAATTCGAAATTGCCGCTCTCGATTTCTGACAGGATCGTGTTTAGCCCGTGAACGATCTTGTCCTTATCCTCGGCCGATATGATCCCCTGATGGGCGAGCATGGTCGCGTGGGCGATCGAACCGCGGATGTCCTGCGCGAAAAGCTTCTTGTCGAAACCGATCGAGGCATTTATCTCCTCCATGATCGCGTCCGGGCCGGAGGCGAAACGCCCGCCCCACATCTGGTTTGAAGATTTGGTATCCGTGGTGTCGGCCATGAAGGTGCCCGCCTTGAATGCATGTCCTGGAGAATGAAATGACGACAAAGAAATCCCTCGGGCTGCCATCCGTGAAATGGATCGCGATAGCCGCCGTCGCGGGCGTCGTTGCCGGTGCGGCTGCGGTATACGTGAAGGAGACGGGGATTGGCAATGGCGGCGGTGAGACGGCGTCTGTCGAATGCAAGCTGGCCCGGGATCGCATCGCCAGCGTTACACCGCTGATGAAGGGGCAGGTGGCCGCCATGGTCGCCGCCTATGAGCCGCGCAAGCTGACGGCGGTCTCCTTCAACGGGCCGGACGGCAAGCCGCTGACGCTCGATCATTTTGCCGGCAAGACCGTGCTCCTCAATCTCTGGGCGACATGGTGCGTTCCCTGCCGCGAGGAGATGCCGGCGCTGAACGCGCTCGAAAAGGAGATGGGCAGCGACAAGTTCCAGGTCGTGCCCGTCAATATCGACAGCGGCGACGACGACAAGCCGAAGACCTTCCTGGCCGAGACCGGCGTCGATGCGCTGCAGCTCTATCGCGACAAAACGATTGCGGTGTTCAACAGCCTGAAGAAAGAGGGGCTCGCCATGGGGCTGCCGGTGACGCTGCTGATCGACGACAAGGGCTGCCTGATCTCCGCCATGAACGGACCCGCCGCCTGGGACAGCGAGGACGCCAAGACTCTCATCAAGGGTGCGATCGGATCGTAAGGATATCAGTCAGGAGTCGCCATCGCCTCTGATCAGGAAAACGCCGGCAATTCCGATAAGGACGCAGCATTGCAGCAGGAACATCGGTGTTTCGGTCGACATGGCGTTTCCTCCCATTCACGGCAAGGAAAGCATTTCACGGGCGTCCGGTCTATTCGCCCGTTCTGATAATGCCTGCTTACTTACCGTGTCGGGACCGGCACTTCGCCGCGATAGTCGTAGAAGCCGCGGCCGGACTTGCGCCCGAGCCAGCCGGCCTCGACATATTTCACCAGTAGCGGGCAGGGGCGGTATTTCGAGTCCGCCAGGCCGTCATGCAGCACCTGCATAATCGAAAGGCAGGTGTCGAGGCCGATGAAATCGGCAAGCTGCAGCGGTCCCATCGGATGGTTGGCGCCGAGTTTCATCGCCGTGTCGATGGCGTCGACCGTGCCGACGCCTTCATAGAGCGTGTAGATCGCCTCGTTGATCATCGGCAGTAGGATGCGGTTGACGATGAAGGCCGGGAAATCCTCGGCGACAGTGATGGTCTTTTCCAGCGTGCCGACGAATTCCTTGGCGGCCGAGAAGGTCTTCTCATCGGTGGCGATGCCGCGCACCAGTTCGACCAGCTTCATCACCGGCACCGGGTTCATGAAATGAATGCCCATGAAGCGTTCGGGGCGGTCGGTGGCGGCAGCAAGCCGGGTGATTGAAAGGGAAGAGGTGTTGGTGGCAAGCAGCGCTTCCGGCTTCAGGACTGGACAAACCTGCGCATAGATCTTGCGCTTGACCGTTTCATCCTCGGTGGCGGCCTCGATGACGAGATCGGAGGGTGCGAGATCATTGACATCGGACGAGCCCGTGATGAGCGACAGGGTCGACTTGCGCTCCTCTTCGGTCATCTTGCTGTTCGTCACCAGACGAGCCAGGTTGCCGTTGATGGTGGCAAGGCCAGACTCGATGCGATCCTGTGAGAGATCGTAGATGTGAACCCTGTAACCTGCGGCGGCCGAAACATGCGCGATGCCGCAGCCCATCTGGCCGGCACCGATAATACCAATATTCTTCAACACCGCATTCATCTCCAAACCCCCGCACGGCATCTGCCCCCGCGCTGCCGCATTTTTTAGCAATGCTGCCGGACGAAGGATCGCCCGGCAGCAGTAGTAGCCCGATAAAAGATAATTTTCCAGTCATTCGCAAGTGCGAAAGAAAAGCATTTGAGGCGTTTGAAGCGCGTCGTGATCTTTCGGATTCGCTTCTCGCGCTTTCGGTCTTTGCGCGACCTGCATTAGAGCGCCTTTTCCAGTTCCGGCAGGGCTTCGAACAGATCGGCGACGAGGCCGTAGTCGGCGACCTGGAAGATCGGCGCCTCCTCGTCCTTGTTGATGGCGACGATCACCTTGCTGTCCTTCATGCCGGCCAGATGCTGGATGGCCCCGGAGATGCCGGCGGCGATATAGAGCTGCGGGGCGACGACCTTGCCGGTCTGGCCGACCTGCCAGTCGTTCGGCGCATAACCGGCATCGACGGCCGCGCGGGATGCACCGACGGCAGCCCCGAGCTTGTCGGCAAGCGGCAGGATGACTTCCTTGAATTTTTCCGCAGAGCCAAGTGCCCGGCCGCCGGAGAGGATGATCTTCGCCGAGGTCAGCTCCGGACGGTCGGAGGCCGACAGCGCATCCTTCACGAAACGCGACAGACCCGGATCGGAGACCGCCGCGATCGCCTCGACAGAGGCAGACCCGCCTTCCGTGGCGGAAGCAAACGAGGCGGTGCGCACGGTGATCACCTTCCTGGTATCGCTTGCCTGCACCGTCTGGATGGCATTGCCGGCATAGATCGGCCGCTTGAAGGTGTCGGGGCTGACAACCTCGATGATCTCCGAGACCTGGGCGACATCGAGCAGGGCAGCGACGCGCGGCAGCACGTTCTTGCCGACCGAGGTGGCGGCAGAGACGATGGTGTCATAGGAGCCGGCCAGCGAGACGATCAGGTCGGCAAGCGGTTCGGCCAGATTGTTGGCAAGCGCGTCGCTTTCGGCCAGCAGCACCTTGGAGACGCCGGCGAGCTTGGCAGCGGCATCGGCCGCAGTCTTGGCGCCCTTGCCGGCGACGAGGATGTGGATATCGGAGCCGATCTGGCTTGCTGCCGTCAGCGCCTTGGCGGTCTGGTCGGAAAGGCTGACATTGTCGTGGTCGGCCAGAAGAAGAATGGTCATGATGGTGTTCTCTCTTTCCTGCCTTAAAGCACGCC
>NZ_JAILYH010000024.1 GCF_019793435.1 Rhizobium redzepovicii
ACAATAAGCATCCAAACAAAAAGCCTCCGATGAAACCGGAGGCTGTTGTAACCCCATCGCAGATGGGGGTCCCGTTTGGACGCCGATCACCCCAAATGCGGGGTCCTTATTCCATGCCTAATCACAATTTGGACACTGCGTCGGCCGCGCCTGCCAAATCGACAAGAACCCGCTCACCGCTTGCGCCCGTTACCGCCATTTCCTTACCGTGTGACGCTTGATCCAGCAATTCAAACGGCAACTGACCAAATTCGTGCCAACCGAAATAGTCGCTCTCGCCTCCGTCTGAGACATAGGCAGGCTTGTCATCTACATGCCATGTTGCTCTGGTGTCGCCACTGAACAAGCTGCTGACAAAACCGACGAGATCATCCTTGCCCGGCGAGCCCATAAAGCCCACCATCACAATTCCACGATGGGTTTGGGCAAAGCAGGTGGGACCCCAATCCTCGTCACGGGTATAGAACTCCCAATCCGAGGGGGCAGCCGGAAGCTGAGAACTGACGGAAGGTTGAGCTGGAGGCTGGCCCGCTGGTGAGGCAGCGCCGAAAGGCGAGGTGACTTCCTGGCTGCTGCCGTCCTGTTCGGTTTTGGACTGCAAACCCCTGAGGTCGAGGGCACAACGTTTAAACGCGTCATTCATTTCGAAAGCCTGGAACCGGTCCAGCGCTGGGACGGTCCATAGCGGTTCGTTGCCACTGAATCTGATGGGTAGCGGCTGAGGTTGCCGCGCCGCCAACACGGAATCGACCATCGCGCCTATTACAGCATTATATAGAAGAACAGGCACACTGGGCACGCCCGAATAGAGTTCTTGCTTGCCGATCGACTTCATTGGGAGGTCGACCACTCCCATCACAGTGTCGGCGGCGACTGTCGTTGTTTGATTGGCTGGAAGTTGCCAAGCGTCTTTTCGGATACGAAGGGCTATGGCCACCTCATCGCCGGCTCCGATCATCTTTTCGATGGAGATTGACCTCGTCTCCCACAACGATGTTCGAAACGCGCAATAGGGGCGTTCGTTTTGTTCGTCGGGCACATGCAAAACGATCTCCCAAGGCTTGCCGCTATAGTAGCTCGTCTTGCTCGCTGCCGCGCCGCCTGTCACGGCAACAAAAGCCGATAGGCTGATAGCAAAAGGCTTTAGGCGATCAAACAGACGCATCGAGCTTCTTCCGCTTGGACGAACGCCACGTGAAGAAGCTCATCATGGCTAGCACCAAGGCGATAAAGCCCCAGATCGTGATGTCGGAGAAGCTGCCCGACGTTGATGCAATGAAGGCGAAGGCAGCGGCAAGCGCAAACATGATCGCGCCGACGAGCGGCAGGGCGAACGAGAACGCCCCTGCGATGAAGAACAGCAAGCCAACCAGCATACCGATGGCGCCGGCGCCTCCGGTCGCTTTGTCCTGCAGCAGGCCGCTGCCTGCCGTCACGGCGCACGATTGCATCAGCACGAGCAGGCCCAAGAACAGGCCAATAATTCCGACTGCTATTTTCATTGATTGCCCCCAGCAGCGCTAAGCTCGCGCACGAATTGAAATATGTCGGATATATCCGATGGATTACGAGCCTTCAAGGTGGTCGCCATGCGATCATGGATACTCGCGAACGACTTGCCTGGAATCTTCGGAAGGTGCGCGCCGACAAGAAGGTGACGCAGGAAAATCTTGCCGTAGATGCCAGCGTCGACCGCACGACTATAAGCGGAATCGAGCGAGGTGACTTCAACGCGTCGATCGATCTCATTGATCGTATCGCAGCAGCACTGGCCATCGATATCGCCGAGCTCTTTGCGATCCCAAATGAGGGTGAAGCGCCGCCGAATACGCTGCCCGCCGGGCGAAAGCCCGGTCGTTGATATAGTGAGATCGGTCATCAGTATTCGTCCGCCCGCATGATCGTCAGCACGCGACGCGTGACGTGTGGATTGGCGGGGTCTGGTGACGCCATGTCGTAATCATGGTCGTAATAATCGATCTTCCAGAAATAGCTGACCCCATCCTGTTCGATCGCGCCGAAGTCGTGTTCGTTGTACGGATCATCGCCGGCGTTGAAGTTGTCAAAGCCGACAACGGCCATCAGCAGGGCCAATCGTTGGTCATGGGGCAGAGCGCTCACCGCTGGGGTGATGACAACCCTTCCAGCGGTGGGATTGCGCCTGAACGTGTCGTTGAGGGTTCGGATGGTGGCCGCCTTGTCGACGGCCTCCTCTTGATGATTTGCTGAAGTCATGGCGAGGCTACGCATCGGCCAATCTCACAGCTTGATGGTGGGATGCAGCAGCGCCACGTCTTCGAGCTTGCGGTTGAATGGCGGCAGGTCGAGGTAATGCCGCCACTGAAGCCGCAGAACACCGTCAGACTTCAATTCGAAGACGGTCGCCTCAAACCAGCCCTCGAGCGGATCCTCGGTGGCGAGCACCAAACTGCCGACCACGATCTTCGACCAGTCGTCCGGCACATTGCTCGGCGTTGCAGCGTGCCCCTGCTGCGAAATATCGGCAGGGGCAGCTCGCACTTCCTCCGCCTTCGCCCGATCGGCCTCGGGCAGATGGGCCGCAATCTGCTTGTAGAGGTCCTGCTTCACGAAAGGCACAAAAGCCTTGCCGCTATCGAAAAGCTTTCCCTTCGGCAGCTTCGGTAGCAGGGAGCGAACCGCGTCATTATCTGCCTTGAGCGAAAACATGCCCATCAGGCTTGCGGCACGGGACGCTGGTTGGGCGTCAGTGGCTGAAAAAAACGATGCGTGGGCCTTGCCGCTGTCGTCACGACCGAGAATGATTACAGGATGGGGTAGGTTGATCCCGGCCACGGCGGTTGAAGTGATGCTCATTTCTCTCTCCAAAAAAAGAGGGGCCGAAGCCCCCGAAACACGCCGGCAAAACACCGGCGTGCAAATGTTATATCAGAACGCCCTGTAAATGTCAATCGTAGGTTGTTTTGTTAGTCAACGCTACCCTCTATAGATGAAAAAACGGAGGCATAACGAGATCCGACGCAGATGCGAATATGAAGCCATCACCAGACGGTTCTAGACCGACAACTTCACATCTCATGGTGGCGTCTTCCGGTCCGTAATTTGAAGCCATTTCCGCCAACAGTCTTTTATTTGAGATAACCATCGGGCGCTCTGGCCGATCAAGCCGTCGTTTCATGAAGCCGAACATGAGACCTTCGGAAGGAGCTGCGTGAACGCCCCGTCCCGTTGCGAATGGCACCGACGACACACGCCCGTCAAAACTAGACATGAGTGACTCCAGAACATCGAAATCGGCCTCGGCACTCACGCCGGTCACCGCAAACTCCACAAGCATCACGCGTTTTCCCTGTTTTTCGGTTCCAGCATCCTCAACAAGTCCAAAAGTCGATACACATGCAAAATGTTCATTGGGCGGTCGATCCTCGACTTGAACCGCGAATCGCCTCCAATGATCAATCGATCTTCTTATTTTGTTGGCAATATCTGTAATCGGCAGAGAATTCGTATTCCCATTGGGAACCGTTAACGAATGCAAAGCAAAAACGCTTCGTCTCCAAGATTGGCGTTTGATTGACGTTGATCTGTCGATTGTCAGTAGTGCGTCATTGACTCTCGCGGTGCAGTTTGGGCACCGACCCTGTTTGCACCTAAGGGCGGGTTCGCACTTTATGGCTTCATACAATCCATTACCCAAGGTGAGGCCGAGAGAAGCACTACCTTCCACAATTGCGTCCGAAATACCTTTCAAGACGTTGTCGTTCATCATTTTAGTATCCTATCGATTAGGGGAGGGGCGGCATTAACCGGGACATGAGGCGCTATGATCATGTGCCAACGACTAGGCCTCTTGTGACGATTCCTAGTTGCCGAACAGACGGTCGCGGTTTGCCGCGATCTGGTTTGCGGCTTGCATTCTTAGTTCGAGGCGGGTGGATCGAAGGATATCCCGATAAAGCAGACTTCCTGCTCCGCCTGCGAAAGCAAGATCTTCGATCGTCCTATCGGCCATCGCAATAAAAGCGCGAACGAGATTAGTCGGTCTTATTGGTCGCTTGCGGTTTCTCCACCTTCCGGACGGCTGCTTCGTGATCTCGCCGGTGATAGGATCAAAGTGAGCAAGCATTTTCGGGTACGCGGTGTATTCTTTTATGATCGATTTAGTCATGTACCGTGCGTACGACTCAGCTGAACTGGAATCGATGCGCCGGCAGTGCGCAGCTGTGCATCCAGGCACGAAGGGCTGGTGAGCTTGATTAAAGGCGCGGCGTCGCGAGGTCAGCGCTGACTGGGTGGTTTCCCAAACGATAGCGTGGGTGTGCCATGAGAAGTATTGGCCGTCTGGGGCCGGTACAAACGCAGCCTGATAATAAAAGGCCGGCTCGACTATCCCGATGTAATTCCAGCCATTGAGGAACTGTTGTGTCAGATCCTTACAGACCTGCACATCGAAGGAGGCCGCTTCACGCAGTGGAACGGAATGCTTGTCAATGTCTAGCGTTACAAATGAAAATTTTCGCACGCCTAAGTCGACCAATAGACGTTGAATCTTCTCCGAAAACTGCGCCGAAAAAGACATTCTGGCGGCAGCGTTTATCGCTTTAAGCGATAACGCCTCGCGGGAGTTTAAATGACTTCTGAGTTCATGCGCATTGAGCGCCCTCCCGCGCTTCGTATGAAGAAAGGCGCGCAACGCAGCGTCAAGATTTCTATGCAACATATCGAAATCCTCTTGTGACCAAGTGAGTTTTTTCATGATCGTTCTCCATAGAGCAGGCAAAGCTCCGCCATCGGGCGTTGCCCGCCTGCGTCTCTAGTTGTTTGTGGTAAGTTGGATGGTTTGCTTTCGATAAGCACAAAACTGTATTACAAGGTAGCGTGCTTAACTTTACTCGTCTTGAGAACACTTATTGTGATCTCAACGTTATTGTTGGGTAGGCGCTTTAGCTCCCCCCTTATCTTAATTTTTGTTTTGTCGGGCAACCTGTAGAGCGTTGCCTGGATTGCAGTTGGCGCACTAACCCCGATTGAGCGAGAAGCAGCCTGTCTCATCTTTTCGATGCCACCGGCTTCACTGATTATCTGTGGTATCTTAATCGCGGAGATCTTCTCGTCGAAGTGCGGCAACAGTGCCCGATGGTATCTATGGACAGTGCTGTCTGCCTTTTTGCCATTGAACCCCACGGCTAGACGCAAGGCGGCCCGTAAAGGATCGTCTCGATTTGGCTTCAGCTTGGGATGCTGTGCCCATTCATCTGCGGCACAAAGCTCATCCCATTGCTCATCGTCTTCTGCGAGAATCAATGCGGCCCCATAAACAACAGCGAGCTTCGTCGTCAACGCCTGATCTGTATTCTGAAGTAGGTCCGCGATACCTTTGTTTGCACTCCTCAGCGCAGGCACAACACCCTTTTCATGAAGCTCACTTAGGGCTGCCCCAAGCTCTGATTGTGAACCGCCAGTGCTAGCTTTCTTGTCGCCATCTTCTCTTGCTGCCACGTGCTTGTGAGCTTTTTTGCTCGTTTTTTTGTGCGGCTTCATCGATTTGCCTCCGCTAGCGAAGCAACGAAGCGACGTATCGCCGATATCTCATAGACTGACATTCTCGGCCCAATTAAGGTTGGCTTTGGGGCTCTGCCGGCCCGCACGAGCGAATACCAGCTGGATCGGCTAATCGGGATCAGCTTGCCTTTCCCGACAAAGTCATTGAGGCGAGCGAAGCCCTCCATGGGTAAAGTTTGATTGTCTCTGTTCATTTCCGTTCTCCTATCGTCTGAACTAGGTTTCGACAGGAACAGAGATGATCAAAAACGTGGAGCTAGTACATTTGTCCGCGGCTTTGAGGACACTCCGCACTTAAGTGGACACAATATCTAATTGAAAAAATTAGAACATTATAAGTTGCTGTTGATCAGCTTTACCTCATCTGCCGTTAGATCGAAAACAAATGACTCGGCTTCAAGTCCACCGAGGAATTTTGAGTTAGAAGATTGGAGTTCGTCAGACATCAGCCGCAGCACGCTATCGCAAACAAACCTCGTCCTTCGCATCCATGTGCGAAAGAAACGGTGGTCGCGGGAAAATTTCAGATCGCCGCTCAACACTACGTCAAGGAGTGTTTTCGAAGGAGAGACCTTGATCGAACTGGCTGCATAGATGAACGCGATATTCTCTTTGACTTGGCCCCACATAGCATAAGTTGCAGTGGATGACTTGAGGCTATCATCGCTGTTCTTCTCTAGAAACCGCATTGCGAAATTCACGCTCGGGTCTCTCTTAGAGTTCACCCGTTTCGCGGAAACGTAGTGACAGCACGCCATCAGCTTGACTATTGTCATGTAGTCCTTTTTTCGTGTGTAGGTCTCATCTTCAAGCAATGCGCCCGAGCCGAAGGCAAGAAATCCTCCCGCGCCCTGAAAAGCTGTATAAATATTGAAGATGAACTGTGATCCGGCAAAATAGTACCGGGCAATCATATCCGCCGCCGTGTTCGAATCGAGATCGAGTCTCGCAGCCTTGTCTTCCGCTTCGGCAAGGAGTTGTTTGATCGCAATGCCAATTAAGTCAAACCTTACGTCTGGATCAAAAGGTGCGACCGCCCAGCCGCAGAAGGCAAAGAAGGTGGCTTCCTTATGTCCGTAATATGAGGGCGCGCCATTCATCAGAAGTTTGACGGCAGCCCCTGCATCGTAGGTTTCGAGGAGGTTTGCCATGCCAAATGACGGTTCGTCAGCGGGCCGTTCTATAGATCCGTATTCTTCGATCTGGGATGCGAATTGATCGAACAATTTCATCACCTCCGGAGGTACGGTGGGCTTGGGTGCGGGGCTCATTGCTCGACTCCATCAATGCGGCGGCGGTAGTTTATAAAGGGAAAGTAAGTTGCCTCGCGCCGAAAGAAAAGCACGACCCGGAGGCCGCCTCAGATTGATCGGGATCGGTGCGGATTGTTCATCGAACGTGCGGAGACATCCAGCTGATTTCGCGGTATATTTGACGGTATCACGGCGATAAGCAAAAAAATGATTAGTTTTTGCAATGCTTTAGTAGGTTAGCGGGGTTCCATTCACCCGCTCCAACTGCCTTTCCAGCGAACTTCTCTAATCCCCAAAAAACCGGATCGGCTTGTACCGGCGGTGCGCGATGATCAGGCTCCGGTCGGGCTGGATGATGTAGGTTTCTTCCACCTGCTGGCCATACTGGTCGATGAAATCATGCGGGAAGGCGGAGCCAGCAGGTGATTTGGTGAGCTTGCTGCGTGGCTGGCCGTTATAGGTGATGCTTCCCGGGATCGGCTCCAGGCCGGGGCCGCTATAGGTGGCGGTGCTGCACCCGGTGAGAATGAGGCTGCCGATCAAGCCGATGAGTGCGGGTTTCATGTCCATCCCTTCCGATGCGCCGAGGATGCGATCTTACTCCCGATCGGATCACGCTCGCCAGATGAAACGGCGTATCCGCCTTCAATCCTTCGAGAAACGCTGCTTGGGACGCCGTGATCGGGCGCGGGCTATTTCATTGCCGAAACCGGCGCCGTCTGCTAGATCGGCAGCGTCGAAAAAGGCAGGATCGGTTGAGGTAAGCCCGATCCCTTCCGTCAGAGCGTCACGAGCGCTCTCAAAGAAGCTCTGCTCCGTAGCCTATGGCAAGAGAACCCGCGACGTGATCTGCATCAGATGCGGGATCCCGGCGGCGTGCGGAGACGGCAAATTGCAGTCCCGGGATTTTTTTGAACGGAGACTGTCATGCGCCTGAACCATCTCGATTTTCACGTACCCGATATCGCTGAAACGGCGGACTTCTTCATCCGCCATTTCGGCCTGACGCTGAAGGATATGCGCGGCAACAACGGCCTCGCGATCCTGGAGGACGATACCGGCCTCGAAATCGTCCTCAGCCACGCCATCGCCAAGTTCGGCATTGCCGACCAGGTCGAACTGCAGCGCCAGACCTATCATATCGGCTTCATTCTGCCTGATAGGGCGGATGTCGATAGGGTTCACGCCGGGCTGGTTGCCGCCGGCGTGGAGCTCTCCGGCCCGCCGGCCGCTATGCGCGGCGGCTGGCTGTTTTATTGCACGGCGCCGGGGAATATCCTCGTGGAGGTTGGGTGGCGGCCGGCCAGGTAAACGCGGCGAAAGGAGGAGATGCCGCGGCCTTGCGATTGCCTCTTCTCCGGAGCGGGGGTCCGAAGGACGGGCGAGACCCGTGGCTCGCCCAGGCTGGTGCCCGTAGGGCGGATGAGGGGGCCGGCGAAGCCGGTCTTTTCATCGACGTCCATGCAGGCTTCGACAGTGGGATAGATTGTGACGGGAGGGCTTTCCGCGTAGCCCCCTCATCCGCCTGCCGGCACCTCTCCCCGAGGGGAGAAGAGACTTGTGGCTGCCGCTCAGTTCCTCGCTCACCTCTCACAAGGCAAATCGCCTACGGAAGGGTGAGGTGCAGCCATCGGCGCGAAACGCATAGCTGCACCTTGTGCCGAGATTTGCTGCTCAGAACTCCGTCCAGTCACCATCCTGGCCCTTCGGCGCGCTGTCGGTTGCGGCGAAGGCGTTGGCGAGGGTCTGGCCGAGGGCGCGGGCCGGCGAGGCGATCGGGCGGGCCGCACCTTCCCGCGCGACCCGGATCGCGGGTGCCTTGGCCACTGGGCGCGCGGCGGCGCGCGGTGCGGCTGCCGGCGGTCGGGCAGAGGAAATCGGCGCGGCAGCGGCGAAGCCGCCGGTGCCGGTCAGCTTGAACTGGCCGAGCAGGTTGTTCAGCGCCGTCGCTTCCGTCGCCAGGCTGTGGCTGGCGGCTGTCGACTGCTCGACCATGGCCGCGTTCTGCTGCGTACCCTGGTCCATGGTGTTGACGGCGGTGTTAATCTCCTGCAGCCCGATCGACTGTTCGCGCGAGGCTTCGGCGATGGCGTGGACGTGCTGGTTGATTTCCTGCACTTCCTGGACGATCGAATCGAGCGCCTTGCCGGTTTCGCCGACCAGCGAGACGCCGGTCTGCACATGTGTGCCGGAATTGGTGATCAGGTCCTTGATTTCCTTTGCCGCCTTGGCGGAGCGCTGGGCGAGCTCCCGCACTTCCTGGGCAACGACGGCAAAGCCCTTGCCGGCTTCGCCGGCACGCGCCGCTTCGACGCCGGCATTCAAGGCCAAGAGGTTGGTCTGGAAGGCGATATCGTCAATGACACCGATGATGTTGGAGATCTCGCCCGAAGACTTTTCGATCTGCTGCATGGCGGAGACGGCCTTGCGGACGATCTCGCCGGATTTTTCGGCGCCGAGGCGGGTGCGGGCGACGAGCTGGCTCGCCTCCTCGGCGCGCTTGGCGGCGTCGCGCACCGTCGTGGTGATCTCCTCCAGTGCTGCCGCCGTCTCTTCGACGGAGGCCGACTGCTGTTCCGTCCGCCGGGAAAGCTCGTCTGCGGAAGAGCGGATCTCGTTGGCACCGGCGCCGATCGCCCGGGCATTGGCGCCGACCGTATGCAGCGCCTCGTTGAGCTTCTCGACCGAATTGTTGAAATCCTCGCGCAGCGCGTCGAGATGGGCGACGAAAGGCTGGTCGATATGCGAGGCGAGATCGCCGGCGGCAAGGCGGCGCAGGCCGTCGCCGAGCGCGGTCACGGCGCCTTCGAGCTCCGCAGCTTCACGGGTCCGCTGCGCCTCGCGTTCGCGGCGCTCGCCGTCGCTAAGGTTGCGGTCGGCTTCGGCACGCGCCTCGATCCGCGCACGCTCGATCGCGTTGTCGCGGAAGATCGACACGGCCTTGGCCATCTGGCCGACTTCGTCGCCGCGGTCGAGGCCGCCGACCTCGCTTGCGGTATCGCCCTCGGCAAGCCGTGTCATGCGCAGGTTGAGCCTCGTCATCGGGCCGGCAATACCCATCTGGGCGACGACCACGCTGAAGCCGACCGCGAGCAGCACGGCGATGCCGATCAGAACGAGGCAGAAGACGATCCGCCCGTTGACCGAAGCCGAAAGCGCGTCGCCGCCGTCGTTGAGCATCGCCATCATCGCATCATTGTTGGCGATCATCTTCGGCGTCAGCGCATTGAGCTTGGCATTGATCAGAGCAACGCTCGCCTGCGCCCCGGCGCCGTCCTTGGCTTTGCTCTGCTCGATGATCTTGTTCGCCAGCGTTTCGATCTCATCGATGCCGGCCTGAATCTCGTCGATCGCCGGCTTGCGGCTCGGCACCAGCGCCAGCGCATCTTTCATCCGCTCACGGGCCTGCGGCAGCTTGCTCGGCGTGGCGAGCGTCGTCTGGAATGCCGGCGTATCCGGCTTCATGTCGGCAAGCAGGCTCACCTGCAGCACCGAGGCCACCACCGAGGCGCTGGCGCGCGCGCTCTGCATCGAGGCCAGCGCTTCATGATCGATGAAGGCGCTGTAGGCGGCGTCCGCACGGCGGAATTCGGCGACGACATAGACCAGCCCGGCCATCGTGATCAGCCCCAGCAGCGCCACGACCGATATGATTTTCGTGCGGATTTTCAGATGCTTCATGGAAATGTCACCCGGTTGACCGGGCGTCGCACGCCCGGTTCTTTGAAATCAATTGTTGCAAACAGAGCACTGCGTCGGTGTCGCGGCTCAGGGATTATTGCGGGGTTGACGCATGCATCATGCAATCGGCCGGCGGGTCCGTGTCGTCGTCACAAATAGAGGCGATATTCTTTAATTCCGCGCTAACGGCGGGGCGGCGCCGCGGTGATTTTTGGGAGCGTCAACCGGCAAGCCGCTCCGGCTGCCACCGCGCCGAAGGCTGCCCCTCGCCCTAACCCTCTCCCCGTTCTGACGGGGAGAGGGGACGTGCCATGAAAGAGGTTAGCGAGGGACGGAGAGGTCGCGACATATCCCCTTCGCCCCGCAGGCGGGGGTCCGAAGGACGGGTCGAGACGCGTGGCTCGACCCCGTTTGGTGGCGGCAGCCGGATGAGGGGCGGATGTGGCACGATCCGTCCCATGCATATTCCCCGTCCCGCATGACTCTGCTACATCTCGCCGACACCACACGCTTCGCGCTTAATTCGAGACCAAGATCACGATGATGCAATCCAAGTTGGCATCCCTGGCTGTGAAGGGGTTTCTCGCGTTCGGCCTGTTTCTGGGCGCTCTATCTTTTGGCTTTGCCGCATCCGCCCAGCAGGCAACACCCTCGCTGCCGCTGCTTTTCGATGCCCGTGAACGTCTGGCGCGGCCCGATCTCTCCTCGCTGGTCCGCCTGCGCTTCCTGACCTCGGTCGATTTTCCGCCGTTCAATTTTACCGATCAGAACGGCAAGCTTTCCGGTTTCAACGTCGATCTCGCCCGCGAAATCTGCAGCGAGCTGGAGATTTCGGACAAGTGCCAGATCCAGGCGATCCCCTTTGCCGATTTGAAGGATGCGCTCGCCGCCTCGCAGGGCGACGCCGTGATCGCCGGCCTTGCCGTGACGCCGGAGCTGCGCCGGCAATTCGTCTTCTCCCGGCCGTATCTGATGCTGCCGGCCCGCTTCGTGCGCAATCTCGCCGTGCCGCTCGACGGCAAAACGGCTGCCGCCCTTTCAGCGCACCCGGTCGGTGTGGTCAGGGGCACGGTGCACGAGGCGATGCTGGCCGCGTTCTTTCCGGCGATCAAAGCCCAAACCTTCGACACCAAGGACGCCCTGCTTACGGCACTCAAGGATCGCAAGGTCGATGCCGCCTTCGCCGATGCGCTGCAGCTCTCCTTCTGGGTCTCCTCGCCGGCCTCGGCCAAATGCTGCGCCCTGTTCGACGGCCCTTATCTCTCCGAGCATTTCCTCGGCGAGGGCATGACGATCATGCTGCGGCAGAAGGATAGCGTGCTGACGGCGGCGATCGACCATGCGCTCGCCACGCTGTCGCGCAATGGCCGGCTCCAGGAAATCTATCTGCGCTATTTTCCCTACGGGCTTTATTGAGCCTTCAAGCCTAAAGCGCGTCGCGATCTTTCAGATTCGCTCCTCGCGCTTTAGCTCTTTGTTTTTGCGCATGTCGTTGCCGCAAAACCGCGGCACATTTTTGCGCGACATGCCTTATCCCTTGCGGAAGCGGGCAATGGCGCTGCGCTCGATCGCCGCGCAGGTGAGCTTGTCGAGGCCGAGCCGGTCGCGCAGCAGGCTGAGCAGCCGCAGTTCCTCGGCTTTGACGGAGAGATCGGCGGAAGCGACTTCGACGGCCAGCGCATAGGCGGTGTCGTAGAGTTTTGCCGGCAGGGTGTCGCGCACGGTTTCGAGAACGACGTCGAGGCCTTCGGGCCCGGCCAGCAGCGAGGCGCAGTCGCGCGCCACCGAAATCAGCTTGTCGTCGTCGAAGTCCCGGAAAACCGGCAGGAACCCGATCAGTTGTCCGATCCTTTCCATCTCCCGGTCGTTCATCGTGCTGTCGACGGCTGAGGCCATCACCATCACGTAGATCAGCGCATCATGGGCGGAAAGCGGCTTGTTCATCTCTGATTCCTTTTTCGATCAGCCCAGAGTGGGAATTGGCAGCCGGCATTACAAGGGATCGGCGCCCTGTCAAGACCGCCGGTTATCTCCGGCGCGGATCGTCGCCGTAAAGGCCTTTTCCGGCTTGCCTGGCCTTCTCGGCGGCCGATGCCAGCGGCGAACCCGCCGCTGCCTCGGCCCAGCCGTTTTCGGCAAGCCATGCGCCGAGATCCTGCGTGCCGAGCCGGCAGGCGACCGTCGCCGTTTCCGTCCATTCAACAGCGTCGAGATCGCAGGCGATGCTGCGGTTGCGCAAGAGCTGGCGCAGCGCGGTCTTTGCCATCATGCCGCAGGGCCATTGCCGGCCGGTCGGCCCGCATATCTTGTCGGCCGGCGTCGGCACGATGCCGGCAAGCTGCAGCTTGCGCTCGCCGAAGGAGAGAAGGCCGGCATTTTCGACTGCCGGCCGCGCCAGCTCCACCGGTTTTTTCACGGCTGGGCTTGCCGTCTGCCCGGCGGCCGTCTCGGCCCGTTTCTCGCTCTCGGCGACTTTGGGTGCCGTGCCGTCGGCAGCCCCGAGGGAGGGCGCCGCCGGTTCCGTCGAGCGGACGATCACTTCGGCCCGGTCCTCCGAAATCGCAGCCGGTTCGCCGGCTGGCGCGGGCTGATCCACCGCGGCCACCGTTTCCTCGGCAGGCACGGGCTCGCCTTCGGCCGTGCCGCCCCGCAGCCTTGCTTCACCCGCCATCAGCAGGCCGGCCACCACCACCATGCCTATGAGACCTGTGAAGATGGCGGCAGGGCGCATGGAATATCTTCCTATTGGCTGGCCCAGATGATGCGGGCGATCCAATCGACATCGGAAAGCTCGAGGGTGCGGTTGGGATGCTCGGGATTGAGCGACATCAGCTCGATCGAGCGCGGGCTCTGGCGCAGCAGCACCTTGGCCATCACCTCGCCCTCGCATGTGCGCACGACGACGCGGTCGTTGCGGCGCACCTGCGCGCCGGGCTCGACGATCAGCACGTCGCCGTCGCGATAGAGCGGCATCATGCTCTCGCCCTGCACCTCCAGCGCATAGACGGCTGATTTCTGCGCCGGCGCCGCCGGAAATTCCACCACGTCCCAGCCCTGGCCGGCCGGAAAACCGCCATCGTCGAAGAAGCCGCCGGCGCCGGCTTGGGCAAAGCCGAGCAGCGGGATTGAACTGCCCTGCGGCGGAAAGGCGCCGTCAGATTGGCCGGCCGGCCGCTTGGAAAAACCGGCATCGGGCTGCAGAAAGGCAAGGAACTGCTCGACGCTCGCCCCGGTGGCGTCGAGCACCTTGGCGATCGATTCCGTCGAGGGCCAGCGCAGCCGCCCATCGGCGGAAAGCCGTTTCGACTTGTTGAAGGAGGTAGGGTCGAGCCCGGCACGCCGCGCAAGACCGGATGGCGTCAGTTCGTGCCGCTCGGCAAGCCTGTCGATCGCTCCCCAGATCTGATCGTGTGACAGCATAGGCGCCCGATTCCGTGCGCGGCTCATCCGCGCGTCAGCCGGTCGGAATATTAACCGACCGTGCCGCCGGAGTAAAGGCAAAGGAGGAATAAAATCCTGATATTGCAAGGGTTTCAGGCGACCATCGCCATGTTGATCTTGCCGAGCTGGATGACTGCCTGCGTACGGCTGTCGACGTCGAGTTTCAAGAGGATCGCCGAGACATGCGCCTTGATCGTCGCCTCGGAGACGCCGAGTTCGTAGGCGATCTGCTTGTTCAACAGCCCTTCGCCGAGCATGGTCAGCACCCGG
This sequence comes from Rhizobium redzepovicii, assembly GCF_019793435.1. Taxonomy (GTDB): domain Bacteria; phylum Pseudomonadota; class Alphaproteobacteria; order Rhizobiales; family Rhizobiaceae; genus Rhizobium; species Rhizobium redzepovicii. Next base: position 14,187 of record NZ_JAILYH010000024.1, read on the forward strand.
CTCTGCTGCGGCGTCAGGGTATGCAGGCGGTGGATCAGGTCGGCGACATCGGGATCCTGCTCCTGGCCGCCGCGGTAGTTTTCCGGCGTGGCAATGTCGCCGGCAAGCACCGTCTGGATGCTGCGGCGAATGTCGTCGATGCCGGCGGATTTGGAAATGAAGCCGGAGGCGCCGAGTTCCAGCGCCCGACGGATCGTCGTCGCATCGTCGGTTGCCGAGACGATGATGATCGGCAGGCTGGCGAATTCGGAGCGCAGCGCCATCAGGCCGGAAAAGCCGCTGACCCCGGGCATGGCGAGGTCGAGCAACATGAGGTCGGCCTCCGCATGGGCGCCTGCCGCCTTGCGCGCCGCCGCGAAATCGCCGGCTTCGACGATCGCCTGCCGGCCTTCCATGCCGATGACGGCCTGGCGCAGCGCATCGCGAAACAGCGGATGATCGTCCGCAATGATGATGGTCTGTTCCTGCATCGAAAACTCCCTCCCAAGAGCCCGATCGTGCCTGCATGCGCCGCCGTCCCCTCCGAGGTTTGCATGCATGCCTAGTGATATGACTATATCAGATCAGGTCTTCTGCGGAAGGGGATTGGTGTTTTCCTCAGCCTGAAACTCCTTCACCATCCCCATGAAACTCTTCATCATCTTCTCCATGATGCTGATCGAGCGGTCGATCTCGGCATCGCTCGGCAATGCGCGCTGGATGGGGCCGCCCTGTTCCAGCTTCGTCACCCGCTCGGACAGCCGGTCGAGTTCGTCCTCGTAGGCCGCCCGTTCGTCGGCCGCCATCCGGCAGACGAGGGCGCCGTCCTTGTCCAGGCAGATCGACATGGCCCCGGTCTGCCGGTCGAGCCGGACGAAATGGTCGCCGCTCTTCTCCAGCTGGAACCGACTTGCATCGGCCTCGGCTGCGGCCGCGCCAAACGGCAGGAGAAGAACGCCAAGTGTGAGAACCAAAATCTTCATCGTCTCATCCTCCGGATTTTGCTTGTGCGGGTCCTGTTTTTAAGCGCCGGGGCGTGGACATCGCCGCCTCTTTCCGGCAAAGCGCTGGTGATCGAGGACCAGCAACCGCGAGGCCATGATGACCCTGACACCGACCCTTTACAAGATCGTGACGGAAACGCTCTGGCAGCAAGCCAGACAAACCGGCATTTTTCATGGCGCCGGCATTGATCTCAAGGACGGCTTCATCCATTTCTCGACGGCAGAACAGGCCAAGCAGACCGCCGCGCTGCATTTTAACGGCCAGGCCGGCCTGCTGTTGATTGCCGTCGATGGCGGGGGCTTCGGTGACAAGCTGGTATTCGAACCCTCGCGCAACGGCGATCTCTTCCCGCATCTCTATGCCGATCTGCCGCTTGAAGCCGTGCTCTGGGAAGCGGCGTTGCCGCTCGACGAGACCGGCGCCCATATCTTCCCGGAGCTGCAGCCATGATCGATCCCTTCAAACGTCTCGCCCGCAGGGGTCTCTTCCTGTTCGATCCGGAAACGGCGCACGGCATGTCGATCGCCGCCCTGAAATCCGGCCTCGTGCCCGCCTGCCAGATCACGCCCGATCCGCGCCTGCGCCAGACCGTCGCCGGCCTCACCTTCGAAAACCCGCTCGGCATGGCCGCAGGCTATGACAAGAATGCCGAGGTGCCAGAGGCGCTCTTGAAGCTCGGCTTCGGCTTTACCGAGATCGGCACGGTGACGCCGAAACCGCAAGCCGGTAATCCCCGGCCGCGCATCTTCCGCCTGGTCGAGGATGAGGCTGTCATCAACCGCCTCGGCTTCAACAATGAAGGCCATGAGGCCGCTTTCGCGCGCCTCGCGGCGCTGAGCGGCAAGGGCATCGTCGGCGTCAATATCGGCGCCAACAAGGACAGCGAGGATCGCATCGCCGATTACGTCGCCGGCATCCGCCGCTTCCATTCGGTGGCGCGCTATTTCACCGCCAACATCTCCTCGCCGAACACGCCCGGTCTGCGCGACCTGCAGGCGCGTGAAAGCCTGGCAGCGCTGCTGTCGGCGGTGCTGGCAGCACTCGACGAGATGGCGGCGACCTCCGGCCGCAAGGTGCCGGTCTTTCTGAAGATCGCCCCGGATCTGACCGAGGAAGGCATGGACGATATCGCGGCGGAAGCGCTCTCGCATGCGCTGGATGGCTTGATCGTCTCCAACACCACGCTGTCGCGTGACGGACTGAAAGATCAGCGCCAGGCGAAGGAGACGGGCGGTCTCTCCGGCGTGCCGCTGTTCGAAAAATCGACTGCCGTGCTTGCCAGAATGCGCAAGCGCGTTGGCCCCGCGCTGCCGATCATCGGTGTCGGCGGCGTTTCCTCGGCCGAAACCGCGCTGGAGAAGATCAGGGCGGGCGCCGATCTCGTCCAGCTTTATTCCTGCATGGTCTATGAAGGCCCTGGCCTGCCCGGCGATATTGTCCGCGGCCTCTCCAAACTCATGGACCGCGAAAAGGCATCCGGGATCGGCGAGTTGCGCGACAGCAGGCTGGATTACTGGGCGGCGCGAAAAGTCTGATCGGCCCGCGGCTTGACCAGCACGGCCAGGAAAAAGCCCCGGAAGAGCAGGAAGGCGTTCATAGCAAGCCACAGGCCGTGATTGCCGACGAGCGGCACGAAAACGGCAAGCATGGCGAGGTAGCCGGCAAAGGACATCAGCATCCGGTTGCGCATCTCGGCCGACCATGTCGCGCCAATGAAGACTCCGTCCATCAGGAAGGCGAGTGCGCCGGTCAGGCCGGTCACCGCCGCCCAGGGCAGATAGGTTGCTGCCGCCTGCCGCACCTCGGGCGAAGTCGTCAGCACCGAGATCAGCCAGGGACCGGCGAGGAAGAAGAAAGCGGAAACGATCGCTGCCAGCCCGAAGGACCACAGGATCGTCAGCTTCAGCCCGCGGTCGAAGGCCGGCCGGTAACGTGCGCCGATCGCCCGGCCGGTGATCTGCTCGGCGGCATTGGCAAGCCCGTCGAGATAATAGCTGGAGAGCAGGACGAAATTCATCAGCACGGCATTGGCGGCAAGTGTGACCGCGCCGAAGCTGGTGCCGATCCGCGTCATGATGGTGAAGGCGCCGATCAGCACGAAGGTGCGGATCAGGATGTCGCGGTTGAGGGCGAAAAGCTCGGCCAGCCGATGCCGCGAAAAGATCTCCGCCCATGCCGGCCGCTCGGCCTTGGCAAAGCCGCTAAGCACGATGGAAAGCCCGGCAAGCGCGCCGGCCATCTCGCCGGCCATCGTTCCCCAGGCGACTCCCGCCACGCCCCAGTCGAGCGTCAGGCCGAGATAGATCGACAGCAGGATATTCATGCCGTTGATGATCGCCTGCAGCAGCAGCCCGATCTTGCCCTGTCCGCGCCCGAGCACGAAGCCGAGAATGGCGTAATTCGCAAGTGCAGCCGGTGCAGCGAGAATCCGGATCGAGAAATAGGTGCTGGTCGCCTCTGCGATCGCGCCTTCCGCGCCCATCAGCCGCAACCCCGCCGTATTCAGCAGCGGCGAAAGAAAGAGCAGAGCCAGCCCGCAGCCGAGCGCCGAAATCAGCGCCCGGGAGAAGACCGCCTGCTGCTCGTGCTGGTCGCGCCGCCCATAGGCCTGCGCCGTCAGGCCGGTCGTCGAGGCGCGCAGGAAATTGAAGCTGCCCATGATCAGATCGAACAGCATCGCACCGATCGCCAGCCCCGCCAGCGCTTCCGGATCACCCATACGGCCGACGACGGCGGTGTTGGTCAGCCCGAGCATCGGCGTCGTCATGAAGCCGAGCGTCATCGGAATGGCGATCGACAGCACCAGCCGGTGCGTCACCTCGAAGGCGAACCTGTTATTGTGCGTATCCATCCATGGCCTGATATCGAGGCCGAATCGCCTCAGCTCGACAGCACCATGGCCCAATAGGGCAGGTTCCGGGAAGCTGAATTGTGGGCAACGGCGACGCCGAGGCCGTCATAGCGCCCGAGCATGTTTTCCAGATGATGCGGCGAGTTGATCCAGGCGGTCACCACCGCATCGACGCTCTGCTGGCCGGAGGCGATATTCTCCGCCGCCGGCAGCCGGACGCCGCTCGCCTTGACACGGGCGCCGAAACTGTCGGTCAGCCCCATCAGATGCGCCATCTTACCGGCACTTGCCATGCGTTTGGCCTGGAACAGCGCGGCGGTGCTCGCCGCCGGATCGACAGCTAGCGGCGGCAAGCCGTTCTTCGCTCTCAGTTGGTTGACCAGCGGCAATACGCTCGCCGTTTCGTCCTCGCCGTTCGAAGGCGTGCCGGCAAGGCGCGGGGTGGTGGTGCAGCCGGCGATGCCGGCGGCAAGCGAAAGCCCGGAAAGGATGAGCAGGCTGCGCCTGGAAAGATCGATCGATGTCATGTTACCGGCGATAGCTGAAAAGGCGAAGGATGACGAAAAGCGGGATGACGATCGTCGCCCCGAGGAGGAGGTAGTCGCCGACGCGCCCGAGCGCTGAAAAACCGCGATGCCAGATCTCCAGGATGAAGTCGCGGAAGCCATAGATGATGTTCCACGGCGTCAGGCCGAACACGGTCATGACGAAACCGACGATCAGCGACACGACGACAAGCTTTATCAATGTGCGGGCGAAGGAATCGCCGAGGAACCTGTTCACCTGATCGGACATGCGCCATCTCCTGTTTGCCCTTGGAATAAGGTTGCGGCGTGTTGCCCGCAAGCCCTTTCGGGGATTGGCCGCTTCGCCTCTGAAATAGGACTTGAGTTTTTTTGTGGCCGCCGCCAGATGCGGGCCACGTAAAACTGTGCAGCGCAACGACATGCGTCAAATAAAGAGCCGATGATGCAGCCTCACCAGCTTTCCTCAGGCGACGTCATCGCCGACCGCCGCGCCGATTATGCCCGAATGCTCGACGAGGGCGGCGAGCCGGAAGCGGCCGCCGAGCTGATGGAACAGGCCCTCGAACTCGTGCCCGGCTGGGCCGCCGGCTGGTATCGCCTTGCCACCTATCGCGAAAAGGCGGGCAGCGGCGAGGCCGCGATCGAGGCCTATCGCAACACGCTTACCCTTGATCCCGACGACATTTTCGGCGCCGCCCTCAAGCTCGCCCTTCTCGGCGACGGCGCCACACCCGACCGGCCGCCGAGCCGCTATGTCGAGCGCCTGTTCGACGACTATGCCGACCGTTTCGAATCGGCGCTCGTCGAGAAACTCGATTACACCGTCCCGCAGAAGCTCGCAGCCCTCGTCGCATCCACCGGCAGGCATTACGCACGTGCCGTCGATCTCGGCTGCGGCACCGGCCTGCTCGGCCCCGAGATCCGCGCCGGCGTCAGCCGCCTCGAAGGCTTCGACCTCTCGCAGAACATGCTGGCCAAAGCCGCCGAGAAGGGAGTCTATGATCACCTCGCCCGGGCCGATCTCTCGCTGGCGCCCAATTTCTCCGGCTTGTTCGCCGACGCCGCGCGCCATCGCGCCGAGCTGGTAACGGCCGCCGACGTGCTGATGTATCTCGGCAATCTCGAAAGCGTCTTTGCCATCATCGAGGACCTCGCCGCATCGGGCGCCGACATCGCCTTTTCCGTCGAGGATGCAGGGGACAGCGGGGGCTTCCACCTCGCGCCGTCGCTGCGTTACGCCCATTCGGAGGCCTATGTGAGGCAGCTCGCTGCCCGCCACGGCCTCGAAATCCTGAAGATCATCAAGACGGTCATTCGCAAAGATGGCGGCAAACCGGTTGCCGGCATTCTGTTTCTTACGCGCAAACCCGCGTGAGCGAATATTTCTTGCGATTTTTTAATAGGACAGCATTGCTTACCTATTTCACTTGCTCGGCACGCCAGAACACTGATATTGCACAGCTATCCGCAGAAAGCGCGGCCAAAACGCCGGGCGATCCTGTCCATTTCACAATCAAAACCACCGCGTCCGGCTTTTCCCCCGGACGTGTTCCCGAACGCGTCTGCTGTTGGAGACTGGCGACATGACACAGCTCATCAATGCCCTTGGCTTCTGGAATACCAGCGCTACGCGCCATGCCCCGATCGAGGACGTGCAGGGCATATTCTCCGGCAGCCTGGTCGCCGCACTCGGCCTCTACGTGCTCGCCAGTGCCGGGCTTTTGACCGGCAGCACCGCCGGTGTTGCCTTCCTCCTGCATTATGCCTTCGGCGTCAATTTCGGCCTTGCCTTCTTCCTGCTCAACCTGCCGTTCTTCTGGCTCTCCTGGAAGCGTCTCGGCATGGCTTTCACGATCAAGACCTTCGTCGCCATCGGCCTGACCTCGGTACTGGCCGACGTGCAGTCGCGCTTCTTCTCCATTTCCAGCATCCACCCGGCCTGGGCCGCCCTTCTCGGCGGCCTGTTGCTCGGCTTCGGCGTGCTGGCGCTCTATCGCCACCGCGCCAGTCTCGGTGGCGTCGGCATTCTCGGCGTCTATCTGCAGGAGCGGTTCGGCATCCGCGCCGGCCTCGTCCAGCTCGCCATCGACCTCTGCGTGCTCGCCGCTGCCTTCTTCGTCGCCACGCCGCCGGTGGTCTTCTATTCCGTCCTCGGCGCCGTCGTCCTCAACCTCTTCGTCGCCATCAACCATCGCGCCGACAGGTACATCGCGCTCTGACATTACAAATCGGTAAGCCATTCTAAACAAAACGTAACTTGCCTGAAGCCCCTCCCGGCGCGACACTTCTTCCCGCGCCGGATTTGATGAGGTGAGTTATGTCAGATTTGGAAAAGCTTGTGAGACGCCGCATGCAGGAAGAATACGCCAAAGGCGCTTCCGCAGAGGAAATCGCGAAAGTCGTCCGCGACCTCTTCAACAGCATCGACCTTTCGGGCTTATCGCCTGACGCCGTTGCTGTACGAGCCACTCCGAATTACGAGTGACCTTATATTCAACCGACCCGAATTTTTCGGGTCGGTCGCCGGGATGCCATCATGAAGGCGCCTGGAGGGCAGATGATGGAGTTGAGAAGCCCACGTAAAAATCGCAGCCGGGCCCCGATTCCTCGCTGTTCTTGCTCCAAAAATCACCCCACACTCCGTCCTCCTCGGGCTTGATCCGAGGATCCACGCCGCCCCACCGCGGCGGGGCCATTGATCCCAGGCTCAAGGCCTGGGATGACGGAGGGTGGGGGCCTGTTTTGCCAAACTCGCCGTTGACGCAGCGGATGACACGTCGCACTTCCTGGTTCAGCGCGGTGCCGTGTGGCCCCGACGTTTGCCTGGGTTCAGCCCCCAGCCTCAACCCCGTGGCATTGGCCTCAAGCGGCCTTGACGGCAGCATCGATCGGATGTTGCGAGCGGAAGCCGACGGCAAGCCGGTTCCAGATATTGATCGCGCCGATCGCCACGGTGATCTTGGTCATCTCCTCCTCGGAGAAATGCGCCTTCAGCGCCTCGTAATCGGCATCCGGTGCGCCGGTTTTGGCAAGGTTCGTCACCGCATCGACCCAGCCGAGCAGTGCCCGTTCTCTGGCGTCATAAACAGGCGATTCCCGCCAGACGCACATCAGGTTGATCCACTGCTCGGAGAGCCCATCATGGCGGGCTTCCTTCACATGCATGTCGACGCAATAGGCGCAGCCGTTGATCTGCGAGGCGCGCAGCTTGATCAGGTGGATGAAGCGGCGCTCCAGCCCGGAAGACTGGACGTACTGCTCGAGTGCGGCGACCGCCTTGTAGGCATCGGGGGCGGCTTTGGCGAAGTTGAAACGGGGTTGCATGGTCTTCTCCTTTGATATGGCTCAGCGAGCCGTCTTGCGTTCATGGATTTCAAGGAAGGCGCAGCCTCTGGCTGCGATCGATCCATCGTCGAGGGCATTCAATTCGATGCCGAGATCGGCAATGCTGGTCTTGGCCAGTTCGGCCCGGTAGACCCGTTCTGCCCGGAGCATCGCCGCGCTGATATTGCATGGCTTGGCAAAGAAGCGATCGGAGACAGGGTTCGGCCCGCGCTGGCGGATTTCGGCGCAGCGGAACGCCGGCGCCGGTCCTTCGACCGCGAGCAGGATATCGAGCAGCGAAATCTCTTCCGCCGCCTTTGCCAGCCGGTATCCGCCTTTCGGCCCCGGCACGGTATCGAGGATGCCGGCGCCAGACAGCGCCTGCAGATGTTTCAACAGATAGCTCGTCGACACACCGTGGAATTCTGCCAGGGCTGCGGCCGACAGCACGCCGCTCTCGGAAAGGCCGGAAAGCATCGCAACGCTGTGAATGGCCTGCTCGACGCCATCGCTCATCTTCATCGAGGCAATCTCCTAATCGTGGATAAAAGATATCCATGATTATATCGGCTGTCAAGAGCAGACCTTACGGCTGGCGGCTTGCCTTTCTCCCGACGGCGGATAGAAACGGGAAAAACGACAGGGGAAGATCATGGCAGCCAACGCCTTCACAGGCCTTCTGAACTCCAGCGCCGACCGCCACTCGCTGTTCGACGACGCCCAGGGCATCGTCGCCGGCAGCATGCTCGCCGTGCTCGGTGTCTCGCTGCTCTCCGGCGCCGGGCTGCTTGCCGGCGGCACGGCCGGTCTCGCCTTCCTCGCCCATTACGCGACCGGCTTCAGCTTCGGCCTCTGCTTCTTTGCCGTGAACCTGCCCTTTTATTATCTCGCCTTCCGCCGCATGGGGCCTGCCTTCACCATCAAGACCTTCGCCGCCATCGCGCTGACTTCGGTCCTGTCGGAATTCGTCCCTGGCTTTATCGGTATCGGGCATGTCAATCCGATCGCCGGTGCGCTCTTCGGCGGCCTCGTCATCGGCGCCGGCCTGGCGCTCTTCCGTCACCGCGCCAGCCTCGGCGGCATCGGCATTCTCGCCCTCTATATCCAGGATCGGCTCGGCTGGCGCGCCGGCCTCGTCCAGCTCGGCTTCGACTGCGTCATCCTGGCGCTCTCCTTCCTGGTCGCCAGCCCCTCGATCATCGCCTGCTCCGTGCTCGGCGCGGTCGTGTTCAACCTCACGCTTGCCATCAACCATCGCAAGGACCGCTATATCGCCGTATGAGGCGATGGACGCTCTTCTTTTTCCTTCCTATTTCACTACCTTCAGGGCGTGGACCAGATCGATTCCGAAGCCCGCGCTTTGCTGCCTGCCGCCTTTACCCGCTGGTTTGCGGAAAAGGGCTGGCGGCCGCGCGCGCATCAGCTGGAGCTGCTGTCCCGCGCCGAGGCCGGTGAAAGCACGCTGCTGATTGCGCCCACCGGCGCCGGCAAGACGCTTGCCGGTTTTCTGCCGTCGCTGACCGATCTTACCCGCCGCGGCAAAATTCCGCCCGGCTCCGCCTTCACCGGCATTCACACGCTCTATGTCTCGCCGCTGAAGGCGCTGGCAATCGACATCGAGCGCAACCTGATGAAGCCGGTGGCGGAAATGGGCCTGCCGGTCACCGTCGAAAACCGCACCGGCGATACGCCGAACGCCAAGCGCCAGCGCCAGAAGCTCAATCCGCCGGATATTCTGCTGACGACGCCCGAACAAGTCGCCCTGCTTCTCGCCAACCGCGAGGCCGAGCGCTTCTTCAGGGATCTGAAATATGTCGTGCTCGACGAGCTGCATTCGCTCGTCACCTCCAAGCGCGGTCATATGCTGTCGCTCGGCCTTGCGCGTCTGCGACGTCTTGCCCCCGGCCTCCAGACGATCGGCCTGTCGGCGACTGTCGCCGAACCGATGGATCTGCAGAAATGGCTGGTCGCCCAACAAGAGGGCAGCGGGCAGGAGAGCAGGGAACACCATGCCGGTCTCGTCGTCGTCGAAGGCGGCGCCAAGCCGGATATCTCGATCCTGTCGACCGAAGAGCGCATTCCCTGGGCCGGCCATTCCGCCAAATATGCCATTCCCGATGTCTACCGGCAGCTCCTCGACCACCAGACGACGCTGCTCTTCGTCAATACCCGCAGCCAGGCGGAAATGCTGTTCCAGGAACTCTGGACGATCAATGACGACAACCTGCCGATCGCCCTCCATCACGGTTCGCTCGATGTCGCCCAGCGCCGCAAGGTCGAGGCGGCGATGGCCGAAAACCGGCTGCGCGCCGTCGTGGCCACCTCGACGCTCGATCTCGGCATCGACTGGGGCGATGTCGATCTGGTCATCCATGTCGGCGCGCCGAAGGGCGCCTCGCGCCTTGCCCAGCGCATCGGCCGCGCCAATCACCGCATGGACGAGCCGTCGAAGGCGATCCTCGTACCGGCCAACCGTTTCGAGGTGATGGAGTGTCAGGCAGCGCTCGACGCCAATTATATCGGCGCCCAGGACACGCCGCCCGTCGGCCGCGGCGCGCTCGACGTGCTCGCCCAGCACGTGCTCGGCATGGCCTGCGCCGAACCCTTCGACATGCTGGATCTCTACGACGAAATCGTCAGCGCCTCGCCCTATGCCGATCTCAGCTGGGAGACCTTCGAGCGCATCGTCGATTTCGTCGCGACCGGCGGTTATGCGCTCCGCACCTATGAGCGTTATGCCCGCATCCGCAAGACCAAGGAGGGCCGCTGGCGTGTCTCCAATCCGGCCGTCGCCCAGCAATATCGCCTCAATCTCGGCACCATCGTCGAAAGCCCGATGCTGAACATCCGCATGGTCAAGCGCGGCGAGGGCGGCCGGATCGGCCGCGGCGGCGCCACGCTGGGAAAGGTCGAGGAATATTTCCTCGAGCAATTGTCGCCGGGCGATACTTTCGTCTTCTCCGGCAAGGTGCTGCGTTTCGAGGGCATTCGCGAAAACGAATGCCTGGCCTCGCAGGCCTTTTCGCTCGATCCGAAAATCCCCTCCTACAACGGCGGCAAGTTTCCGCTGTCGACCTATCTCGCCGAGCAGGTGCGGGCGATGATTGCCGATCCTGACCGCTGGCGCCATCTGCCGGATCAGGTGCGCGATTGGCTGTCCTTGCAGGACGACAAGTCGATGCTGCCGAAGCGCGACGAGTTCCTGATCGAAACCTTTCCGCGCGGCAGCCGCGGCTATATGGTTGCCTATCCCTTCGAGGGCCGTCTCGCCCATCAGACGCTCGGCATGCTGCTGACCCGCCGGCTAGAGCGGGCCGGCGCCAAGCCACTCGGCTTCGTCGCCACCGATTATTCGCTGGCCGTCTGGGGTCTCGAGGATATGGGGCTGATGATCGGCAATGGCCGGCTCAGCCTTTCCGACCTCTTCGACGAGGACATGCTCGGTGACGATCTCGAAGCCTGGCTCGACGAATCCTTCCTGCTGAAGCGCACCTTCCGCAATTGCGCCGTGATTGCAGGCTTGATCGAGCGCCGTCATCCGGGCAAGGAAAAGAGCGGCCGGCAGATCACCGTCTCGGCCGATCTGATCTATGATGTGCTGCGCAGCCACGAGCCGGATCACATCCTTTTGCAGGCGACGCGGCAGGATGCGGCGACGGGACTTTTGGATATTGGCCGCCTTGGCGATATGCTGAAGCGAATCAGGGGCCACATCACCCATCGCCCGCTCGACCATATTTCTCCGCTTGCCGTGCCGGTGATGCTGGAGATCGGACGCGAGGCGGTGCCGGGCGAGGCCCATGACGCGCTCTTGGCCGAGGCGGCCGACGATCTGATCGCCGAGGCGCTCGCCTGAGGAGACTGGGCCCGAAGAGATTGGGCCCGAAGAGATTGGGCCTGACGAGAATTGGAAACGACGATAGTGATGAACCGCCTGGCGCTGGCGCGCGACATATCCGGATTGGCTGCGATCCCCGGCATCGAGACATCGGTCCATGGCATTGCCGCTGTCTGCGATCCGCTCGGCGCCCTCTATCTGCCGGACGCCGGCCTGCTCGTCGTCTCCGACCTGCATCTGGAAAAAGGTGCCGCCTTCGCCCGCCGCGGCATGATGCTGCCGCCCTATGATACGCTGGCGACGCTGACCGTGCTTGCCGCCCTCATTTCCCGTTATGATCCGAAGCTCGTCGTTTCGCTCGGCGACAATTTTCACGATCGCATCGGCTCCAAACATCTGCCGGAGAATTTTCGGGCGCTGATCGTCGCCATGGCCCGCGGCCGCGAATGGATCTGGGTCAACGGCAACCACGATCCCGACGGCGTCGTCGATCTGCCCGGCACCTCCGTCGACGAAATGCACTATGCCGGCCTGACTTTTCGCCATGAGCCGAGGAACGGCTTGCAGAGCGGCGAAATCGCCGGCCACCTGCACCCGTCGGCAACGGTGCGCCGCCGCGACAGATCCATCCGCCGTCCCTGCTTCGCCACCGACGGCGCCCGCCTCCTGATGCCCGCCTTCGGCGTCATGAGCGGCGGCCTCGATCTCGGCCATCAGGCGATGAAAGGCCTGTTCGACAAGGGGTCACTGATCGCACATCTGCTGGGGCGAGATCGGATTTATTCGGTCAGGTACGGGAATTTGCGGGGGTAGCGATCTCCCCACCTGCGGGGGGATGCCCGGCAGGGCAGAGGGAGGCGCCACACGGCACGCCCCAATATCGCTAATCACACCCCTGCAACTGCTGCTGATAGGTCCCAGCCATCCGCGCGAACTTCTGCGCGGTCTGCTGCAATTGCCCGTTCGAGCGCCAGTCGCCGCGTTTGTATCCGGTCGGGCCGGAGTAATAGGCGAGATAGAGATTATAAGCATCGTTCAGCGGAATGCCGGTCTCGGCGCTGTTCTGGGCGTGGTACCAGCCGATGAAATCGATCGCGTCGGCGAAGTTCGCCCGCCGCGCCGTCCAGTTCCCGGTCTGCGACTGATAATGGTCCCACGTTCCGTCGAGCGCCTGCGAATAGCCGTAAGCGGTCGAAGGCCGCGTCCAGGGAATGAAGCCGAACAGTTTGGTGCGGGGCGGCCGCGCGTAGGGCTGGAAGCCGGATTCGGTATACATCGTCGCCATCAGGATCGGCACCGGCACGCCGTATTTCTTTTCCGTCCGCTCGGCCGCACTCTGCCAGCTGGAGAAAAGTCCGTCGCGCTCGTCGAAGACGGCGCAGATGTTCCGCGTCTGCTTCGGCGCCGTCGCGCAGCCGGCGAGCAGCGCGAGACCCACAGCGGTCAGAACGATACGAGTACGCATGACAAAATCTCTCGTTTCCGAGAGATTACTAACTCGTAAATGTTAAAAACCGGTTTTTAGTCGAATACGAAGTTTTCTGAAGGGCTGCCTGTGCCGTCCAGGGATGGATGCCGTCGCGCAGCCAGAGGACGCTATCGCGCCAGAAACCCTCGCAATGACGTGAATGGAACAGGCCGAAATGGCCGATCGCCTCGAAGCCGAGATCGGCGGGACGCAACAGCACTTCGTCGATCTCGGCATTGCAGTAATAGGCAAGCGTGCGACGGATCGCCGGCACGGTTCCGAGCTCGTCGTCCGACATGGCGACGGCCAGGATAGGTGCGGTCACCGCAGCAAAACGCGCGAGCACCTCGTCCCGCTCCGCAGCCGGGTGGCTCATTTCCATGCGCGCCCGGCGAAAGCTCCATTCATGGGCGACGCCGGCCGGCAGATCCTCGAGCCAGCCGAGGCGTTTGCCGGGAAAATAGCCGAAGAGCGCCGTCAGCGCCGGCATGGCGACGTGCCATTTCATCAGCAGCCGCATTCGGCGCGCCGGCGCATAATCGCGCCAATAGGCGTATTGGGCGCCCATCGTCAGAATGCGGTCGATCCGGCCGGCATATTTCGAGAGGCCGGGCAGAAAACCGCCGATGCTGTGGCCGACGATGCAAAGCGGCTGGTCCGCCCGTCCGTCCATAAACCGCAGCGCCGCGTCGAAATCCTTTTCGCCCCACTCCCGCCACCGATAACCGCAGCCGCGGAGCCGCGCCGGCCTCGAAAGCCCAATGCCGCGGTAGTCATAGGTCAGAACGTCGAAACCATGAGCGGCGAGAAACTGGGCGTAACGGTGATAATAACGTGCAAGCACGCCGGTCGCGGGATTGATGATGACGCTGGCGTGAGCTTTCGCCCCGCCCGAGGTCCAAAGGTGGCCGCGGAGCATCACGCCATCGCTGCATCGGATCTCCACCGGTGTATCCACCGCCGGCCGTTCATCTTGTTCTTGCGCAAGCGACAGGTCAGCGCCTTCTGCCATGCTCCGTCTCCCCAATCTTCGGGGATGATGATAGAGGCGCCATTTCCGCAGGAAAAGCCGAATGCGGCCCCAGATTGGGCCGCCGGCGTCATCAGATAGTCTAAGACGCTACGCTTTCACCGGCTCGTAGCGCAGGATCACCGCACCGCCCTGCGTCGTCGAGGATTCGATGAGCTTCAGCGGCACCTGGCCCTCGGCAGGCTTGAAGAGCGGGTTGCCGCCGCCGAGGATGACGGGCACCACGCAGACCCTGATTTCATCGATAAGACCCGCTTTCAGCAGGCTATCGGCGAGCTCGGCACTGCCGAAGATGAAGATCGTTTTGCCGTCTTCCTGCTTCAGCCGCGTCAGTTCCGGGATCGGATCGCTGACGACGCGGGCATTGTTCCAGCCGGGCTCGGTCATCGTCCGCGACACGGCGATTTTGGCGATGCCGTTCATATAGGCTTTGATTGTGTCTTCGCTTTCGGCGGTCGGCCAGTAGGAGGCCATGCCCTCATAGGTCTTGCGGCCGAAGACCAGGAGATCGCCTTCCTCGCCGAATTGCTCGGCATAGTGCTGCAGCTCCGGCCCCCAGGCGAGATTGTGGAAGTCGATATCCCAAGGCTTGGTGCCTTCGAAATAGCCGTCGAGGGTCATCAGGTTCCAGACGATAATCTTTCTCATGTCCATCCTCCTTGTGGATTGCATTCACCGCAACAAACCGATTGCGAATAGCAACTGGTTCAAGCTAGAGCGACTGATAGCAAAATGCAAGCGGTTTTCACGGGAAGGCAAGATGAGCCGCATCCGTGTCGCGTGCCATTCCGGGAGGAGATTTTCATGAATGCCGCGCCGGCGGCGGAGATCAGTCCTTGCGGAAGATCAGGCTGGCGCCCCAGCCGGTGATGACGGCGAGCAGCACGGCAGCGCAGCCGTAGAGGATCGGCTGACCATGCGCGGCGTCGGTGATCGTCTGCTCGATACCGGTCTTGATGACGCGCAGCGGAAGCGATTCCTCGGTAATCAGAGTCCCGCTCTTGAAGAGATAGGCGCGCACGGTGTGGACGCCGTTCGGAATGTTTGCCGGCAGCCGCAGGCTCGCCTTGAAGAGGTTGGAGGAAACGAAACGCACGCCGCTCGGGTTGCGGTCGTAGAATCCGCCGCCCTGCTGCAGCCGCCGGAAGGCATCGCGGAATTCGCCGAGATTGCTGCCGTCGCCGACGAAGCCGACCGGTGTCAGCGGAATATGGTCGATGCCGATCCCCTGGTCGGTCAGTTCGAGTGGCGTCGTCAGGTCGTCGATCATCCGCGAACTCGACATCGAATAGGAGTGCGGTACGGATTCGAAGGTCATCGAGCGCGTATTCACCCAGATGCCGAAGACGCGCTCCTTCTTGCGCACCGTCGCATCCTGACGCGGGCCCTCCAGGACCACGACCACGTCATATTGGCCGATGGCGAGCAGCAGCTGGTCGGTATTCGACAGCGCCCCGAAGATGGTCAGATCGGCGCCGTGGAAATCCGAGGTGATGGCGATTTCGCTGGTCGACGTGCCGATCTCAAGTCCTTCACGCACTGCTTCGGTTGACTGCCCCGGCAGCCATTGCGCTCCGGCCGCCGCCGGCAGCAGACAAAGCAATGTGAGGACGGCGGCAAGCAGGCGCATCAGTTGTGGGCTCCGATCACCACCGAATAGATGTCGGCCGGCGTCACCACCAAGGCGATCGCCAGACGCAGGCCGACGGCAAGCACCAGCAAGCCGAGCAGGGCGCGCAGCTGCTCGCCGCGCAGCTTCTGGCCGACGCGCACGCCGTATTGCGCCCCGATGACGCCCGCCACCATCAGGATGAAGGCGAGCACGATATCGACGGAAAAGTTCGTCGCCGCCTGGACGATCGTCGTATAGGCGGTCACGAAGATGATCTGGAACAGCGACGTGCCGACGACGACATTGGTCGGGATGCGCAGCAGATAGATCATCGCCGGCACCATGATGAAGCCGCCGCCGACGCCCATGATCGAGGTGAGGATGCCGATCGCAAAACCGAGCGCGACGATCGGAATGACGCTGAGAAAGATCTTCGATTTCTTGAAGCGCACCTTCAGCGGCAGTCTGTGCACCCAGTGCTGATGGCCGGGTTTGCGCGGCGCCGGCGGCTCGTTGCGCGCCGCCCGCCGCATGGCATTGATGCTTTCGAGCAGCATCAGCCCGCCGACCGTGCCGAGGAAGATGACATACATCAGCGAGATGATCAGATCGAGCTGACCGATGGCGCGCAGCAACGAGAAGATCCAGATGCCGACCGTGGCCCCGGTGAGGCCGCCGATCAAAAGCACCGTGCCGAGCTTGACGTCGAGCGTGCCGCGCCGGAAATGGGTGATCGCGCCGGAGATCGACGAGGCCACGACCTGGTTGGCGCCGGTGGCGACGGCAACCACGGGGGGAATATTGTAGAAGATCAGCAGCGGCGTGATCAGAAAGCCGCCGCCGACGCCAAACATTCCAGACAGGAATCCGACGGCCGCCCCCATGCCGAGAATGATGAAGATGTTCACCGACAATTCTGCGATGGGCAGATAGATTGTCACAGCCGACCCCGAATGATGACCGCTCCTGCCGGGCGGTTTCTGTCACGTCCCCGTTCGAATGCGCACCATACTGTGAAATCGTTGCCAGAGGCTTTCGATCGGCCCTTGGATCGAGCGATGGAGATCGGTGGCAGAAGATTCGCCGGATGCGCGGATGGATATGTCCCGCATAATCCGGCTTTTTTCAGGTTTTGTGACAGTCGGCGGCAAAATTGGAAAAAGCCTTGCGGCATAGTGCCGCCAGGCTTTTTCTAAAGCAATTTCAGCAGAAGGGCCGTGCGGTTTGCGCCCGGTTTGGCGCAATCACGATAGAAGTCATTTCCGCGCCCGAGGGAATGGAAATGCTCTAGATCGCTTTGGCTCCCTGCTTGTTGCGTTCGAGCAGCGCCTTGACGGTTGCGTCGGTCACCTTGCCGTCCGGCTCTTGGCCGATCGACTTCTGGAAGTTCTTGATCGCGGTCACCGTCTTGGCGCCCATTTCGCCATCCGGCGTCCCGGCGTCGAAGCCGTTATTGTTGAGGATCGCCTGGATGTTGCGGACCGCCTTCTTCATGTCGACGCTCGCCGTCTTCAGGCCGGTTCCCGCCCATTCGTCCGGAATGTCGATGGTATTGCTGCGGTGGTCGAGCGGCTCCGGCTTCCAGAGATCGGCCTTGGCGCGGGCACGTTCGAGCTGGTCGGGCTTCATGGCGTTGGCCACTTCGTCGCGCTTCTGCGCCGCATCCTTGTCGCCGGCCTTGGCGGCAATCGCAAACCATTTGTAGGATTCTTCGAGATCCGCCGGGACGCCGTTACCCCTCGCGCAGAGGATCGCCAAGTTGAACTGGCTGTCGGTGATGCCGAGGTTGGCAGCCTTGGTGAACCAGGAGGCGGCCGTCGCATAATCCTGCTGGCCAAGAGCGCCAGAGGCGTAGAGCACGGCGAGATTGTGCATGGCGCTGGCATTGCCCTGGTTTGCCGCCTGTTCGTAGAAGCCCTTGGCCTTGGCGATGTCGCGTTCGACGCCGTTGCCCTTCTCGTACATGCTGCCGAGCCGGTATTGCGCCGGTGCAAAACCCTTGTCGGCCGAAAGCTGGTACCAGCCTGCGGCTTGCTTCTGATCGACGGTGATGCCGTTGCGGCCGTCCGAATAACGCGCGCCGATCTCAAACAGCGCCAGCGCATCGCCGCCCTGCGCCGCATCGGCAAGCGATTTCGGCTGGATGGTGTCGGGAATGGCGATGGCGGCCTGGGGCGCGCTGGCCGCCGGCGTATTCGCGACGAAGCCCGATGTCTCCTGCGCAGCACCCGATGGCGCGCCGGGGGCAAAGGTCGCGGCCCCTTCGCCGTCGAGCGGCGTCGCGTCGGTCAGATGATCTCCGGCAACCGGTGGGGTTGCCTCGGGTTGTGCCTGCTCGGCGGCGGGTGGGGTCGCCTCCGCTGTGGGAGCGGCCGTCTCTGCGGCATTGCTGTCCGACTGGGCCGGCGTCGCTTCAGGCAAGGCCGGCTGCGGGTTCTCGGTCGCGCCGGTCAGGGCCGAGACCTCGGCCGGCGGCTGCGGTGCGCTCTCGCCGCTCGTCAGCGTTCTCGCAAGCGGAAAGGCCATGATCGCGAGCAGCACGGCGCCGACTGCCAGCAGGATCGGCCGGCGGTAACGCGAAAAGGCGCTGGTCTTGCCTGCCTTATCCGTCTTCTCGGAAATCTTGCCGCCCTTGTCGGCAGCCTTCTTCTCGCCCTTGACGGCTGCCTGTTTCGGATTGGCGTCCACCTCCATCGCGGCCGCCTGAGCGGCGCGACGGGCAGCGGCGATATAATCGGCGCGATCAGTTTCGGCGGCAGGTTTGCCACGTGCCGCACTCTGGCTGGCGCGAACCCGCTCGAGGATCTTCTTGACGTCCGGTGCGCCCGAGCCCGGCTCGAGCAGTTCGTTTGATGCATCCGACGGCATCACGTCGGCGGGATCGATCGACGGCGCGGGGTCGATCATCGGGCGTTCGGCTGCCCGGTTTTCGGCCTTCTTGCCGGGCCGCAGCCGCTTGCCGAGGCTGGCGAGCAGGCTGGCCTTTGCCGGTGCCTGTGCCAGCGCGGGGGTGGCAGCCTCCGGCGTCCTGGTGGCGGCTTCGATGGCGATCGCGCTCGTTCCGCTCATGGCGGTTGCCTGTGCCGGGGGGGCAGGTTCGGGGGCGACCTCGGCGGTGCGGATGACGGGAGAGGCCTTCGCCGTCGCGACAGCGGCCGGCGCCTTGTTCATCTCGGCCTCGGCCACCATCAGCGCATAGGGATCGACATCGAAGTCGACCTCGGCCAACGGCATCTGGGCGGCCGGCCGCCCGCGCTCTTCCATGCCATCGAGGCGATCGGCGATATGCACCAGCGTCTCGTGCAGCGCCTTGAAGGTCTTGTGCGTGCGTTCCTCGCTGTCGCGGCTGATATCCTCGAGATGGCGCAGGTCTTCGGCGAGCGCCGTCAGCGCCGACATGTCGGCGGCGGGCACGCCGCCCTGGGCGGCGCCATTGCGCGAATAGGCCTCTACGACGGCCTCAGCCGCCTGGCGCGCTGCCTCGATGATATATTCGTCGCTGGTCGCCATATAATCTTCGATCGCGCCCATCCGCCGGTCGAGATCGGCGGGGATCGCAGCGCTTTCGCGCGGCTCGCTCATCAGCGCCGAAAGATTGGCGATCTGGTCTTCGAGGTTCTTCAGCGCGTGCGGATCGGTCGGAGCTGCCGCCGTGCTCTCTTCCAGCCGGGCGGCGATGTCGCTCAGCCGTCCTTCCAAACGCTGGAAGGCGCCGTCGTCGACCGCCGCCACGGGCGCCGGCTGCTGATAGGCCATCTCGTCGATGCGTCGGGCGAGATGATCGAGCCGCTGCGCCAGCACGTCGTTGACGGCGCCGTTTTCGAGCGCGTCGATCTTGCGGGAAATGTCGGAAAGCGGTCCGGTGAGATCGGGCTGCGGCGCGGCCTTCTGGGTGTGCTCCAGCAGATAGGACAGATGTTCCAGCCGTTCGTCGAGTCGCGACGTCGCTTCCGCCTTGGTCAGCTCCTCGACGCGGGATGTTAGGGCCTCGAGCCGCAGCGCCAGCTCCTCATCAGGCGTTGCGCGATTGGCCGCATCATGACTCATCAGGTCGATCTGGTCGGCCAGCGCCGAAAGCCGGCCCTCCAGCCGCTGCATCAGCCCCGGATCGTTGGCGGCGGCCGCGCGTCCGCTGGCCGCGATCGCCCGGCTGATCTCGTCGAGCCGCATGTCCATGGCGGCGAACTGTTCGGACATCACCCGGTCGTGCGGCTGGATCATGCTGCCGAACTGTTCCATCGCCGTGGCGATGGCGATGAGCTTGTCCTCAAGCGCCCTGACCGCCGGGCTTTCGCCCATGCCGCCGATATGGCGCTTGATGTCGTCGAGCCGATAGGCGAGCGAAACCAGTTCTTCCTGCAGCCCCTCGGTATCGAGGGCGGCAAGCCGGCTTTCGAAGCCGTCCCAGCGATTTTCCATATGGCGCAGCGAATCCTCGCGCGCCAGCCCGTCCATCAGCGAGCGCAGTTCCTCGAAATCCTCGCGAAGGCCGGCGGCCTCCGGGGCGCTCGAACGGCCGGTCAGCTGGGTGATGCTCTGGGCAAGGCGGCCCATATCGGCGCGCATGTCGTCGGCGAAGCGGCCGTCTCCGGCATTCGTCTTGATCTCGCGAAGTTCGGCGCGCAGCGCGTTCATCTCGCGGGTGACGCCTTCGGAAATGTCGCGCTTCAGGTCTTGGCGCAGGTTGACGAGCGCCTGGGCGATCTCCGTCATCGTGTCGTCGCCGGGGCGGAAGGCGGGTGCCGCCTGCGGTGCGGCGCGCGGCGCAGGGTCGCGCAATTGCGGGGCCGGCTCGCGTCCGTAGGGCCGCTCACGGCCGGCTTCGAGCGCGCGTTGGCGCTGGCGGATTTCGGCGAGCGGATCCGGCCGCGGCTCGATCGGCGCCCTTGCCGGGCGCGGAGGGTTGGAGCCGGCATAGGGATCGCGCTCGGCCGTTGCCGTGCGCGGCCGCTGTTCGCGCCCGCTGCCCATCAGCCCTTCAATGCGCGCCTCCAGCCCCTCGATCGTGCGGTTCAGCGCATCGAGCGAGGTCCTGTCGGACTGTCGGGAAGGATTTGATCGCGATCCGTTCATCTTCTTGCTCGCTTCGACTGCTCGACCCCTCGTCAGAGCTCGATCTGTGGCTTTTCCGTCTGTGGCCAGCGTCTTCACGCGGACCGGAGCATCTTTCATCAGAAGTTAGTCAATTAGACTTTCCTCAAGCTGAACGATGTAGCGGCATCCCTGGGAAACGCGAGACTGGGAAAAGGAATGCGGATTGCTGTTGCTCAATCCGCACCTTTCACGAAACGTGGTAAACAAGCCGTTAATGTCGCTGAGAATTTTTTAACGTTTGGGCTCAAAACGCCGTTTTTGGCGGCAATTGCCGGCCAATTGGTCGGATCGAAGGGCGGTGCGCGTTCAGGCCGGCCGCTTATATTGCAGCTCGATCTTCACGCCCTCGGGGCCGTAAACGAAGACCTGGCCGAGATCGGTGTCGGGGATATCGTAATATTCGTAGCGATAGCCGCTCGACTTGATGCGCTCCAGCGCCGGGGCGAATTCGTAAAGGCTAAAGGCGACATGGTTGAAGATGCCGGGTGGAAAATCACCGCTGCGCGATGTCAGGCTGAGATGGATGACCGGGCGGTCGTCGAGATAGAGCCAGTGGCCGGGCGAGGGGAAAGGCGGCCGGTAGCCTTCCTCGACGCCGAGCACGGTCTTGAAGAAGCCGATCATGCGAGGCGCATCGCGGGTATCGATCGTGACATGGTCCAGGCGCGGCATCGGTTCCTCCCTGCCAGCTCTTTCGACGAAACATAGTCTGTTCGTAACCGCCGCGAAAGCGGCCTCTTCTGCGCCGCCGGCAGCTCAGAAATTCTCCGTCCATGGCCGGACTTCCACTTCCAGCGACCAAGCACTGCGGTGCTGGCGAAGCACGTCGATATAGGTCTGGGCGATCGCGTCCGGCAGCAGCGTGCCGTCTGGTTTCTCCGCCCGGTCCGGCCGGATTTCGGAACGCACGCCGCCGTCGATGACGAAATGGGCGACATGGATGCCCATCGGCCCGAGCTCGCGGGCGGCACTCTGGGCAAGGCCGCGCAGCGCGAACTTGCCCATAGCGAAGGGAGCCGATTGCGCAAAGCCTTTCACGCTTGCCGAAGCGCCGGTGAAGAAGATCGCGCCGCGGCCGCGCGGTATCATGTGCTGCGCCGCCTGTTGCGCCACCAGAAAGCCGCCGAAGGCGGTGGTCGCGATCGCCTTTTCCACTTCGGCGGGGTCGAGTTCGGCAAACGGGCCGCGCACCCGGGCGCCGGCATTGAAGATCACGACCTCTGGCCCGCCGATGGTGGCGGCAGCCTCTTCGAACAGCGCCGCGACGCTGGCAGGCTTCGACACATCGGCGCTGAATGCGCTGGCGCCTGTTTCCTCCAAGAGCGCCTGGAGCTTTTCGATGTTGCGGGCGGCAAGCCCGACCTTGACTCCGAGCGCCGACAATTGCCGGGCGAGCGATGCGCTGATGCCGGAACCCGCCCCGACGATGAGGGCGCTGGCATAGGGAAAGTCGGACATGAGTATCTTCCTGCGTGGATCGTCCGAAAGAGGTAGGAAGTGCCGATGGCTCGTGCCAGCGCCCTGGCGGGAATTTCAGTGCGGCCCTACCGCATCGATCGAATAGGCGCTGATGCGCGAGAGGTGATTGAAGGAAAGGCCGGTCTCCTCGGCCCATGCATTGAAGGCCTGCTGGATCAGCGGCTGGTCCTTCTTCGCTGTGCCGGAGGCAGACAGCGGCACGCCCGCCGATCGCAGGCAGGCGAGTACGTCCATCGTGGCGACGAAGCTGTCGCGGCCGATGCCGCGCAGGAAATATTGCCCGGTCATGCCGCCGAGCCGGCTGCCGCGTTTGCTCAGCAGGTCGAGAAGGCCGATCTGGTCCTCTCGCGGCCAGTCGGCGATAAAGGCGCCGGCGCTGCCATATTCCTTCGCCAGCTCCCTCACGAAAGCGGCATTGGCGCGCACCGCCATGATCTTCGCGCCGTTGCGGATGATCCGTTCGTCCGAGGTCAGCTCATGTCAGTAATCGTCCGGCGCAATATTGAGCATTGCCGGATCGAAACCGTAAAACGCCGCTTCGAAGCCCGGCCACTTCGCATCGATCACCTTCTGGACGAAGCCGCTGTAGAAGATACGTCGGGTCATGTCGGCGAGGATGCGGTCGTCGGGCATGGTGCGCAGCCGGTCGTGATCCGGCCGATGTTTCTCCAGCATTGCCTGCAGCGCTGCCGCGCCGCCTTTCCGTTGCTCCGCACGCTGCCTTATCGCATCGAAACTGATCATCTGAAGCATTCCCGATCTGCGGTTTAAAGAGCCTTGCCGCTTATACGTCGTTCCGCAATGGACAAGGAAGGGGAGACGACGTCTCGTCAGCAGTTGCGGATTCGCGCCCGTAATTTTTTTCGCGAAAGGCAGCCAAGGTGGCGATTTTGACGTTTACGCAAACGTCAATATTTTGTAAGACAGTCCGCGAGGCCGGCGCGACCGGCAGTCGAATGGGAGGAATTTGACAGATGCCAGTCTACAAGGCCCCGGTGAACGATACGCTCTTCGTCCTGAACGACGTGCTGGGCCTCGAACGCTACAACAATCTGCCGGGTTTCGCCGACGCCACGCCCGATATGATCGAAGCGATCCTCGGCGAGGCGGCCAAGGTGGCCGAAGAAGTTCTCTTTCCCGTGAATTATTCCGGCGATCAGGAAGGCTGCACGCGCCACGACGATGCCAGCGTCTCGACGCCGAAAGGCTTCCAGGAGGCTTACAAAGCCTATCGCGATGGCGGCTGGATCGGCCTTGCGGTGCCGGAGGAATTCGGCGGGCAGGGGCTTCCCTATACGCTGCATACCGCCGTCGGCGAATATACCTCCGCCGCCAACATGTCGTTGATGATGTATCCGGGCCTGACGCAGGGCGCGATCGCCGCGATCCTCGTCCACGGTTCGGCCGAGCAGAAAACCACCTATCTGCCGAAGATGGTGGACGGCGCCTGGACCGGCACGATGAACTTGACCGAGCCGCATTGCGGCACCGATCTCGGCATACTGCGCACCAAGGCAGTGCCGCAGGCCGACGGCAGCTACAAGATCTCCGGCCAGAAGATCTTCATCTCCGCCGGTGAGCATGACCTTGCCGACAACATCGTCCACTTGGTGCTTGCCCGCATCGAAGGCGCGCCGGAGGGTACCAAGGGCATCTCGCTCTTCATCGTACCGAAATTCCTCGTCGGCAAGGACGGTGCGCTTGGCGCCCGCAACGCGGTCACCTGCGGTGCGATCGAGCACAAGATGGGCATCCACGCCAACGCCACCTGCGTCATGAATTACGACGAGGCGACCGGCTTCCTGATCGGCGCCGAAAACCGCGGCCTCAACGCCATGTTCGTGATGATGAACGAGGCCCGTCTGATGGTCGGCCTGCAGGGTATCGCCATTTCCGAGATCGCCTATCAGAATGCCGCCAACTACGCCCGCGACCGCATCCAGGGTCGCTCGCTGTCCGGCCCTAAGGCGCCGGACAAGAAGGCCGATCCGATCATCGTCCATCCCGATATCCGCCGAACGCTGATGACCATCCGCGCCTTCAACGAGGCCGGCCGCGCCTTCCTGCTCTGGACGGCGCTCAAATCCGATATCGCCCACCGCGCCACCGACGACAAGGAGCGCCAGACGGCCGACGATATTCTCGGCCTCGTCACCCCCATCCTCAAGGGCGTGATGACCGACAAGGGCTTCGATAACGCCGTCATGGCCCAGCAGGTCTTCGGCGGTCACGGCTATATCGAAGAACACGGCATGAGCCAGTATGTGCGCGATGCCCGCATCGCCATGATCTATGAAGGCGCCAACGGCATTCAGGCGCTCGACCTCGTCGGCCGCAAGCTCGCCCTGAACGGCGGCCGCGCCGCCATGGCCCTCTTCAAGGAGATCGGTGATTTCTGCGAGGAGAACCGCGGCGACGAAAAGCTCTCCTTCTTCACCAAGCATCTGAAGAAGGGCTTGAACGACGTCCAGGCCGCGACCATGTGGTTCATGCAGAACGCCATGGCCAAGCCCGACAACGCCGGCGCCGGCTCGACCGACTATATGCATCTCTTCGGCCTCGTCGTTCTCGGCTATATGTGGGCAAAGATGGCGAAAGCCGCCGATGACGGCCTTGCATCCGGCGATGCGAGCCGCGAAGATTTCCTGAAGAACAAGCTGGTGACCGCCCGCTTCTTCATGGAGCGCATCATGCCGGAAACCGCGCTGCGCAAGACCCGCATCGAAGCCGGCGCCGACACGATGATGGACCTGGCCGCGGAAGCCTTCTAATTGAGGTTCCCCCTTCTCCCTAGCGGGGAGAAGGTGGCCCGAAGGGTCGGATGAGGGGGCCGCAGGCGCGGCTTTCGTTTGGCTCCGGCCTTGCCGGAGACCCCCTCATCGCCTCGCTTTGCCCAAGGTCGAGCCACTGGTCTCGACCCGTCCTTCGCACCCCGCTGGGGAGAAGGGAAAACACGAAATTTACCGGCGCCCGCCGCGCCGCCAGGGAGACGAGACAATGACCGAGGTTTTCATTTACGATCACGTCCGCACGCCGCGCGGCCGCGGCAAGAAGGATGGCGCCCTGCATGAGGTGCCCTCCGTCCGCCTTGCGGCCAAGACGCTGGAGGCAATCCGCGACCGCAACGGGCTCGACACCACGACGGTCGACGACATCATCATGGGCTGCGTCGATCCGGTGATGGATGCCGGCGCGGTCATCCCCAAGGCCGCCGCTTTCGAGGCCGGTTATTCCACCAGGGCGCCCGGCATGCAGATCTCCCGTTTCTGCGCCTCCGGGCTCGATGCCGTCAATTTCGGCGCCGGCAAGATCGCCCAAGGGGCCGACGACATCGTCATCGCGGGCGGCGTCGAAAGCATGTCCCGCGTCGGCCTCGGCATGTCCGGCGGCGCCTGGTTCATGGATCCCTCGGTGAATTTCCCGGCCTATTTCATGCCGCAGGGCGTCTCGGCCGATCTCATCGCCACCAAATACGGTTTCAGCAGAACCGATCTCGACGCCTATGCCGTCGAGAGCCAGAAGCGCGCCGGACATGCCTGGGCGCAGGGTTGGTTCGACAAGTCGGTCGTCCCGGTCAAGGATCAGAACGGCCTGACGATCCTGGATAAGGATGAACATATGCGCCCGGGCACCGATATGCAGGCGCTGGCTTCGCTCAATCCGTCCTTCCAGATGCCGGGCGAGATGGGCGGCTTCGAAGCCGTCGGCATCCAGGCGCATCCCGAGATCGAGCGCATCAACTATGTCCACCATGCCGGCAATTCCTCCGGCATCGTTGACGGCGCCGGCGTCGTCCTGCTCGGCTCGAAGGCCGGCGGCGAAAGCATGGGGCTGAAGCCCCGCGCCCGCATCAAGGCCTTCGCCAATATCGGCTCCGATCCGGCTTTGATGCTGACCGGCCCGGTCGATGTCACCGAGAAGCTGTTGACGCGGACCGGCATGCGCCTTGCCGATATCGACCTCTTCGAGCTGAACGAGGCCTTCGCCGCCGTGGTGCTGCGATACATGCAGGCTTTCGACATCGATCACGACAGGATCAACGTCAATGGCGGCGCCATCGCCATGGGCCATCCGCTCGGCGCCACCGGCGCGATGATCCTCGGCACGGTGCTGGACGAACTTGAACGCCGCGACCTCAACACCGCGCTGGTGACGCTCTGCATCGGCGCCGGCATGGGCACGGCAACGGTTATCGAAAGGGTCTGAGGATGGGCTTCAACACCGGCACGATCGAAACCGAATATGCGGAGGTCACCGAGCACTGGTCGCCCCGCGTCATCGCCGATCTCAACGGCCAGAGCGTCAAGCTCGCCAAGGTCCAGGGCCAGCTGACCTGGCATTCCCACCGCGACGAGGACGAGCTTTTCCTCATCTGGAAGGGGTCGCTGACCATCGAATATCGCGACCGCCCGCATGTGCATCTGAGCGCCGGTGATTTTCATGTCGTGCCGAGAGGTGTCGAGCATAATCCGGTTGCGCCAGAGGAATGCTGGATCGTGCTTTTCGAGCCGTCGCAGACCAAGCACACCGGCGATGTCGTCACCGAAAAGACGAAGACCTTAGACGCGCAGCGCAGCCATTTGCCGGCTTGATCGGGGAGGAAACCCAATGACCTACACCAATTTCACGCTCGAAACCGACGCCGACGGCATCGCTCTCGTCACCTGGGACATGCCCGGCAAATCGATGAACGTTTTTACCGCCGAGGTGATGGCCGAACTCGACGCGATCATTGACGCCACGACCGCTGACGCTGCCGTCAAGGGCGTCGTCTTCACCTCGGGCAAATCCTCCTTCTCCGGCGGCGCCGATCTGTCGATGATCAAGTCGATGTTCAGCGCCTATCAGGACGAGAAGGCAAACAGCCCGGAGACAGCGGTGCAGACGCTTTTCGGCCTGGTCGGGCGCATGTCCGGCCTGTTCCGCAAGCTCGAAACATCGGGCAAGCCCTGGGTTTCGGCCATCAACGGCACCTGCATGGGCGGCGCCTTTGAACTGTCGCTTGCCTGCCACGGTCGTGTCGCCTCCAACGCCAAGAGCGTCAAGATCGCGCTGCCCGAGGTAAAGGTCGGCATCTTCCCCGGCGCCGGCGGCACCCAGCGTGTGCCGCGGCTGGCCAACGCCCAGGACGCGCTGCAGATGATGACGACCGGCCAGTCGCTGACCGGCTCCCGCGCCAAGGCGATGAACCTCGTGCATCAGGTGGTCGACCCGGATCAGTTGATCCCCGCCGCCAAGCAGATGATCAGGGATGGCCTGAAGCCGGTCGCCCCCTGGGACGAGAAGGGCTTCAAGGCGCCGGGTGGCGGCATCTGGACGCCGGCCTCCGCCCAGCTCTGGCCGGCCGCACCGGCAATCCTGCGCCGCGAAACCTCCGGCAATTATCCAGCCGCGCTCGCCATCCTGAAATGCGTCTATGAAGGCCTGCAGGTGCCCTTCGATACCGGCCTGAAGGTCGAGCAGCGTTATTTCACCGAAGTGCTGCAGACCCGCGAAGCCTTCTCGATGATCCGCTCGCTGTTCATCTCGATGCAGGAACTCGGCAAGGGTGCCCGCCGCCCGGCAGGCCATCCCAAGACCGAACTGAAACATGTCGGTGTCGTCGGCGCCGGCTTCATGGGCGCCTCGATCGCCTATGTCACCGCCGCCGCCGGTCTCCCAGTGACGCTGATCGACCGCGACATGGAAGCGGCCGCCAAGGGCAAGGCCGTCTGCGAAGGCCTGGTCAAGGATTCCGTCGGTAAGGGACGGTTTACGCAGGACGAGGCCGCGGCCCTTCTTGCCCGCATCACGCCCTCCGCCGATTATGCCGGTCTCGCCACCGCCGATCTCGTCATCGAGGCGGTGTTCGAGGATCGCGAAGTGAAAAAGTCGGTCATCGAGGCGGTCGAAGCCGTACTGCCGGAAGGCGCGATCTTCGCCTCCAATACCTCGACCCTGCCGATCACGGGACTGGCGAAGAACTCGAAGCGCCCCGCCGATTTCATCGGCATCCACTTCTTCTCGCCCGTGGAGAAGATGATGCTGACCGAGGTCATCCTCGGCAAGGAGACCGGCGACAAGGCGCTCGCCGTCGCTCTCGATTATGTCGCGGCGATCAAGAAGACGCCGATCGTCGTCAACGACACCCGCGGCTTCTTCGTCAATCGCTGCGTGCTGCGCTACATGTCTGAGAGTTACGACATGCTGATCGAGGGCGTGCCGCCTGCGATGATCGAGAATGCGGCGAAGATGGCCGGCATGCCGGTCGGTCCCCTGGCGCTAAACGACGAGGTGGCGATCGACCTGTCGCTGAAGATCCTCAAGGCCACCGCCGCCGATCTTGGCGAGAAGGCGATCGACCCCAGGCATATGGAGCTGATCTCCCGAATGGTGGAAAAGGAGGGCCGTTTCGGCCGCAAGAATTCCAAGGGCTTTTACGACTATCCGCCGAAACCGGCGAAAAAGTCGCTCTGGCCCGAACTGAAGAGCCTCTACCCGCAGAAGAAGGCGGATGAGGTCGATGTCGCCGTGCTGAAGCAACGCTTCCTCGTCACCATCGCGCTCGAAGCCGCCCGCACCGTCGAGGAAGGTATCGTCACCGATCCGCGCGAAGCCGACGTCGGCTCGATCCTCGGATTCGGCTTCGCGCCCTATACCGGCGGCGCGCTCAGCTATATCGACGGCATGGGCGCTAAGGCCTTCGTGGACCTGGCAGAAAAGTTAGCTGGGGCTTACGGAGATCATTTCAAGCCGACGCCGCTGCTGAAGGATATGGCTGCCAAGGGTGAGACGTTTTATGGGCGGTTCGATCCTTATGCGGGGGCGAAGGTGGCGGCGTAAGCCGTTTCGCGGTCTTGGTTTTAACGGGACGAGCTTTTCCGTTGTGCCGCGGCCGCCCCCCTCTGCCCTGCCGGGCATCTTTCGCACAGGTGGGGAGATCACAAGTGGCCAAACCTTCCCGTCCCTCGACGGTTTCGCCACGCTGTGACGCCAGTTGTTTGGGGAAGCCAGTAAGCCAAGCCAATCTCCCCACCTGGGGGGAGATGCCCGGCAGGGCAGAGGGGTGGCCACGGCACGCCGTCCAAGAACGTCCCGCAAGCTGATTCGACTTTTCCGTGCCGACGCCTTGCCACGGACACAATTCCCGATTAAACGTTCTCGCATCGATCTTGCTAGATGAACTTTGAAACGGCGCTTGCGTCGTTCCTGGCGAACTTCCTCCAAAATCGGTTTTCATCGCCGCTCGTGCTTCGGTACGCGCGGCAATCTTCTATGAGCGATTCGAAAAGGATATCGTCATGAGCACTGGTACCGTAAAGTGGTTCAACGCAACCAAGGGCTTCGGCTTCATTCAGCCGGATGACGGCGCTGCCGACGTTTTCGTCCACATCTCGGCCGTCGAACGCGCCGGCATGCGCGATCTCAAGGATGGCCAGAAGCTGTCTTACGAGCTCGTCCGCGACAACAAGTCCGGCAAGATGTCGGCTGACCGCCTCCAGGCGGCTTAAGGCCCAGAGCAATTTCCAGGAAAACTGCGAAGCGGTTTTCCGTCGGGAATTGCGTAGAATAAAAAGCAGCGCGTCCCTTGGACGCGTGGAGCTTTGAATATCATCTCCGGATCGTGACCACGGATGTACTGGCACGGTTCGTTGAGATGGCAGGGAAGGTCGGGTTAGCCCGGCCTTTTTTATTTGCGGTCAGCCCCGGCCGTATCATCGCAAGGCCGATCGTTCAGCCGCGCGACGCCTCTTCGGCCTCCAGCATCTCCATCACCCGCGCCATCACCCCCCGCGCGGCATCGAGTTCGGTCGACATAAACGCGGCTCCAAGCCCATCGGCCCATCGGGCCTGCGCCACCTCGATGACGCCGAGCCGCGCTGCCCCTTCCGCGGTCAGCCGCACCAGCTTGGCCCGCTGGTGCTGCGGGTTGTCGGCATAGGCGATCAGCCCTTCACCCTCCAGCACGTCGGCAAGCCGCTGCACGCCCTGGCGGGCGAGGCCGAGCGCACGGGCGATCTGCGCCACCGACATGTCGCCGCGCCTTGCTGCGGCCAGCACCTGCCATCGCGCGCTTGTCTGTCCCGCGGGCTTCGCCAGCTGGTCGCCCGCCGCCGTCAGATGGCCGGCGAGGCGAAGGGCGGTGATCGCGAAAGCGGAAAAGGCATTCCCCTCCATCGTTCGCTCCGGCCGATTTTGTTTGACAACATGTTGTCGATTTTGTATCTCATCCATAATGACAACATATTGTCATATCGAAGTGTTGAAGGCAACAGTGAGGCGAGCGCCATGAAGAAGACCTACAAGGGAAGCTGCCATTGCGGCAAAGTGCACTACGAGGTCGATATGGATCTCGAAGAAGGCACCGGCCGCTGCAATTGCTCGATCTGCGCCAAGCGGCGCTATTGGGGCGCCAACGTCAAGCCGGAGGATTTCCGGCTGATGTCCGACGCAGCTGAGACATCAGATTACCAGTTCAACACGAAGAGCGGCCATCACCGCTTCTGCCGCACCTGCGGCGTGCCTGCCTTCGGCGACGGTTATGTCGAGGCGGTCGGCGGCGCCTATGTCTCGATCAACATCGCCTGTCTCGACGATATCACCCCTGAGGAACTGGCAGCCTTATCAGTCCGTTATTACGACGGCAGGCACGATGCCTGGTGGAACGAGCCTGAAGTGACGAGTTATCTCTGAAGCAATTCAGCAAATTGCGTGGCGGTTGTCGGATCGTCCTCCTCTCGTTCGTCCTCTGGCCGTAGTGGAAAAGGAGAACGATCGTGAACGACGAAGCCAAT
Source organism: Rhizobium redzepovicii (assembly GCF_019793435.1). Lineage (GTDB taxonomy): Bacteria > Pseudomonadota > Alphaproteobacteria > Rhizobiales > Rhizobiaceae > Rhizobium > Rhizobium redzepovicii. The sequence goes on from NZ_JAILYH010000024.1 coordinate 45,168, forward strand.
GCCAGGCATGAAGAAGAGGCGATCATCGCCATGCTGATGATGCGGGCCAAGGCGCTCGGTGAAAAGAACGCCGAAGAGGCGCTTTCCTATGAGGCCGAGGATTCCGTCGAGTTTTCGCTGGCGCCGCCGCTCGTCATCAATGGCAAGGACGAGGCCGGCGTGCAGGCCTGGTTCGATACTTGGGAAGGCCCAATCGGTGGCGAAGTGCGCGATGCCAGGTTGACGGTCGGCGGCGATGTCGCCTTCTGGAGCGGGCTGACGCGCATGACAGGCACCAAGACCGATGGCACGGAGGTCAATCTCTGGTTCCGCCAGACGCTGGGCCTCGTCAAGCGGGATGGCCGCTGGCTGGTCGTCCATCAGCACGCTTCCGTCCCCTTCGCCATGGATGGCAGCGGCCGTGCGCTGCTCGATCTGAAGCCGGAAAGTGCAGGCCCTGCGGAATAATCCCGTCGTCTTCAAAGCATGCCGTGCAGACCGCGCAGCGGTTTTGCGGCAAAGACATGCGAGAAAATAAACACTTAAAGCGCGCGCGGATCTGAAGGATAGCGGCGCTGCTTTAGAGCATAAGAACTTTCTTTTAATCAAATTTTGCAAGCATGAATATTGGGGGGCCTTCAGTTTCTGCTGGATGACGGTTGTTTAAACGCGCCGGCGAATTGGACTTAAGGCATGCGCCAGTACAGCAGCGAAGGCGAGCGGGAACATGCTTTTCAAGTCTACGACAAGTCGCAATCTCTTCTCTGTGGCGGCCTGCGGCGTCATTGCCGTTATTGTCGCTTCGGGGGCCATTTTCTATCGGTCCTATACCGAAATTCACAGCGGCAGCATCGAGCAGATGCGCCAGATCGCGACGGCCGAGGCGCTGAAGGTCGAAAAGAACATCGGCGGCACCGTGCATATCGTGGACGGTCTGAACGCCGTGCTGACGACGATGAAGGAAATGGGCGACACCGATCGAGCCAAGGCGGACAAGGTCCTGCGCAACATGCTGCAAGCCAACCCCCCGGTCCTTGGGATTTGGACCGGATGGGAGCCGAATGCTTTCGACGACAAGGACAAGGAATACGTCGGCAAGGAAGGACACGACACGACGGGCCGCTATGTGCCCTATTGGGTGCGCAGCGGCGGCCAGATCACCCATGCGGCTTTGACGGATTACACCGTCGCTGGAGCGGGCGACTATTATCAACTGCCGTTCACGCAGCGCAAAACCGTGATCATCGAGCCCTATTCCTATGCGATCGATGGAAAAGACGTTTTGATGACCTCTGTCACCGAGCCGATTGTGATCGACGGCAAAGCCGTCGGCGTTGCCGGCCTTGATCTTTCGCTTCAGGACACCGCCAAGGCGCTGTCAGCCAGCCGACCGATGGGAGCGGGCTTTCTTGGCCTGGTCACCAGTGCCGGCAAGATCGTCAGTCACCCGGATGCAAGCCTCATCGGCAAGAGCCTTTCCGAGACCGGAGCGAAAACTGCGGATTGGGACCATCTCATCGCCAACGCCGGTCTTGAGCGTGAAGTGACCAATGAGGACGGCAGCGTCTCCCTGGCAATTGCCACCGCCGTCAAGCTTGCCGAGGGCTCCAATTGGTATGCGATCGTTTCGGTCCCGAAGGCAACACTGTTCGCACCGCTCTATGCGGTGGTTCGGGATGCCATCGTCGCGACGAGCCTTGCGGCGGTGCTGCTGGGCATTGCCGGGTGGCTGATCGCACGCCGCTTCGTCGGCCGGATTTCCGGCGTCATCGCCGAGACTGCCGAGATTGCCGCGGGCAAGCTCGATGTCACCCTGAAGGACGGTGAGGCGAAGGACGAAATCGGCGATCTCTCGCGCTCGCTGAAGGCGCTATTGGAGAGCAACCGCGACAGGGCGCGTCTGGAGACCGAGGCAGAAGAAAACCGCGCGCTGCAGGAACGGGAGCGTGCCGAGCGCGCCCGGATCGACCAGGCCCAGGAAGCGGACGTCAAATTCGCCGTCGGTGAATTGGCGCTTGGCCTAGCCAAGCTTGCCGAAGGCGACATGACGAGCGCGCTCGAGCATCCTTTCGCCGCGACGCTTGATGAGACCCGCATCAATTTCAACGAGTCGGTCGTTAAACTGCGTTCGGCGCTGGTGTCGTTCTCGCAGAATGCGGAGGTCATCCAAAGCGGCACCGAGGAGATTCGTTCTGCGGCCGACGATCTGGCGCGCCGGACGGAACAACAGGCTGCCTCCGTCGAGCAAACTGCCGCGGCGCTTGAGCAGATCACGACATCCGTCAAGGATTCCACGGCGCGTGCCGAAGAAGCCGGATCGATGGTTGTTCGCACGAAGGAAAATGCCGAACGGTCCGGCCAGATCGTGCAGCGGGCTGTCGAAGCGATGAACGACATCGAACAGTCCTCCAAGTCGATCTCCAATATCATCGGCGTCATCGACGAGATCGCCTTCCAGACGAACCTGCTTGCGCTGAATGCCGGCGTCGAGGCCGCCCGTGCCGGAGAAGCCGGCAAGGGCTTCGCGGTCGTCGCTCAGGAGGTCCGGGAGCTGGCGCAGCGCTCGGCCGGCGCAGCCAAGGAGATCAAGGCGCTGATTAGTGCTTCCGGCGGCCAGGTGCGGCATGGCGTTGCCCTGGTGCGTGAGACCGGCGATGCCTTGGACGGGATTGTGCAGGAGGTGCAGCAGATCGACCGCAATGTCCACGCGATCGTCCAATCCGCGCGCGAGCAGTCGACCGGCCTTCAGGAAATCAATACCGCCGTCAATCAGATGGATCAGGCGACGCAGAAGAACGCGGCTATGGTCGAGGAGTCGAATGCCGCGGCCCACACGCTTGCGACCGAGGTTTCCGCCCTGTCCGGACGGTTGGGCCAGTTCCGCCTCGATACGGGCACGGGCATGACATCGGCTATATCGCGATCGAACGCGCCGCGTCCGCTCGCCGCGCCGAAAATCGTCTCGTCGCATGCAACGATCCCGGTTCCCTCGCCGGCGCGTGCGCTGAAGAAGACGCTGGCGGCCGCGCTTGGCGGCGGTTCAAAGGCGGCCGCGCCGGCCGACCACGGCTGGGAGGATTTCTGACCCGATCCCTTCAACGGAACGGTGACGGATCCCCACCATGGATGATTGCGGCGGCCGTCCTCAGGCCGCCGCCTTCCGTCGTCCGGCGCGAAGCCCGAGCAGTCCGGCGCCCATCAGCAGCAGGATTGCCGTCGCATAGATATCGGTCGTCAGCGCATAACCGGCAGATTTCGCCAGGAACCCGGCAAGAATCGCCGGCAGGCTGAAGGCGAGATAGCTCTGAACGTAGAACGCCGACAGCAGCCCGGCCCGTTCATCCGCCTTGGCGAGCGGCATGATGGTGCCGATCGAGCCGAGGAAATTGGTGCCGAAACCGGCGCCGGTGAAGACGGTGCCGATGAGAAGCAGCGGCACATTGGCGAGATGCACGCCGGCAACGACCGTCAGAATGCCGAGCGTCTTGGCCGACACGCCGAAACCGAGATTGGCCGAGGCCGACTTGCCGCGCCTGAGATAGACGGTGATCGCTCCGCTCGCCATCAGCGCAGTCACGACGGCCCCTCCGGTCAGTGGCGCGCGGCTGCCGGTGGTGCTGGCGACCAGCGACGGGACCAGCGAAAGATAGAAGCCGGCGAGCGTCCAGTTGGCGATGTTGATCGGCGTCACCAGCGACAGCGGCCGCTTCACCTGCTGGGGAACCGTGACCCTGGGGATCAGCGAACCGAGCGCGCCCGGCCGTGTGCCGCCGGTCTCCTGCGTCAGCCAGATCGCCGCCGCCAGCAGCGCGAAGGCGAGAAGCAGCAGGGCATAAATGAGATGCATCGGGAAGGGGCCGTATTGGATCAGGGCGCTGGTGCCGACCGCGCCCACCGCCATGCCGCAAAGCGGCGCGATCGAATTGACGATCTGCCCCTTTGCCCGGTCGACATCCACGAGAGCAGCGCCCAGCGAGGCGCCGGCGATCCCGGTCGCAATTCCCTGGACGATCCGCGCCGCAATCAACCAGCCGGGGCCGCCGGCGACGACGAAGAGGCCCATGGCGATGATTTCGAGCACCAGGGCGAAAAAGATCACCGGCTTGCGGCCGAGATGATCCGAGAGCGAACCGGCGGTCAGGAGCGCTGCCAGCAGCGCGAAGGCGTAAACGGCGAAGACCACCGTAATCAGCACCGGCGAGAGCGAGAAGTTTTCCTGGTAGATCCGGTAGAGCGGCGTGGGCGCCGCGGAGGCGCCGAAAAAAGTGGCGAGCGTCAGCGCATGGAAACCGATCGAGGGCTGCGGCGCATTCTCTGTGGATTTGGCTGCGGCGACCATATATAAGCCCTCTTAAAGCTAAGCCGTTGCGTTAGCTCCATGTAAGGCGAGTGCATCGTAAAGGCAAATTCTTTGCGTTTATGGTTCTGTCAAAGATTTTGAACCATGCGTGTGTAAGGCATGTCGCCCGGAAGGTTCCGGGATAAGAGGTCGGGTTGCAGGCATGGCAGTGAAAGAGAATCTCCGTCCGGGCGGCAGAAGCGCCCGGGTTCAGGCATCGGTGCACAAGGCGGTCCGTGAGCTATTGGCCGACATGAACCGTGCCGAGGTGACGATTCCGCTGATCGCCGCCAGCGCGGGTGTGACGCCGTCGACCATCTATCGCCGCTGGGGCGACCTGCAGGAGCTTCTTGCCGATGTCGCCGTCGAGCGGCTGCGTCCGGATATGCAGCCGATCGATGCCGGCAGCGGCAAGGCCGATCTACAGGCCTGGGCTGAGCAATATGCCGAGGAAATGTCCTCCGGGCCGGGCCGCGAGATGATCCGCGACGTGCTGGCGGCACAAGCGGGCGCCAATGCCTGCAAATGCTCGGAATATACCCGCCAGCAGATCCTCGTCATCGCCGAGAGGGCCAAGGCCCGTAGCGAGATCTTTCCGGATGTGGACCGGGTCATGGATGATGTGGTGGCGCCGATCATGTACCGCATCCTGTTCGACGACGTGCCGGATGCCGCGCGGGTGAGCGATCTAGTCTCGCGCGTCATGACCACGAAGGATTGAGCCTGTCTCTTACTCCGCGGCCGCGCGCTTGAGGCCGGAAATCTGCGTGATATAGGCGCGCAGGGCTGCCGGCCGCACCGGCTTGTGCTGGACGGCGATGCCGTATCGCTCGGCCTCGCTGCGCACTTCAGGCGTGCGGTCGGCGGTAACCAACAAAGCGGGAATATCGGCGCCGAACTGCCGGCGCAGATGCAGGATCGCGGCGATGCCGGTGCCGTCGTCGAGATGATAATCGGCGATGGCGAGATCCGGCGGCCCGTCACGGCCGTCGCCTGATATCACGTCGGCGAGGCCATTAAGCGCCTTGACCTCGCAGCCCCAGCCGCTCAGCAGCAGCCGCATGCCCTCGAGGATCTTCGGCTCGTTGTCGATGCAGAGGATCTTCAGTCCCTTGAGCGGCTGCCCCGGCCGGTCGGCGGGCGTGACGGCCGCCGCCGCCTCGGCCGGCCGCGAGATGTCGAGCGGCATGGCGATGCGGAATTCCGTGCCCCTGCCGTGCGTCGAGTGCAGCTCCACCGGATGGTTGAGCACCCGGGCGATGCGGTCGACGATCGACAGGCCGAGTCCGAGGCCGGAAGCGGTTTTCGCCCCTTCGTCCAGCCGGGCGAATTCCTTGAACACCGTGCGGAATTTCGACGGCGGTATGCCGATGCCGGAATCGATCACCTGGATGATCACCTGGTTACCGCGCCGCCGCGCGCCCACCAGCACCTTGCCGGTGATCGTGTATTTGATCGCGTTGGAAACGAGGTTCTGCACCAGCCGGCGCAGAAGATTGGGGTCGGAGCGCACCCTGAGCGACGTCCGCATGACCACTAGCTTCAGCTGTTTTTCGCGGGCGATCGGCGCGAAATCGGTTTCGATCCGCTCCAAGAGGTCGGAAAGTGCGACGGCAGCGAGCCGCGGCCGCATCGCGCCGGTATCGAGCCTGGAGATATCGAGCACCGCGCCGAGAATGGTTTCGACCGATTCCAGCGCCGAATCGATATTGCGGACGATCGGGCTGTTGTCGGATTGCGCCATGCGCTCGACCAGTGCCGAGGAATAGAGCCTGGCGGCGTTCAGCGGCTGCAGGATATCGTGGCCGGCGGCGGCGAAAAAGCGCGTCTTGCCGATATTCGCCTCGTCGGCGGCGGCCCGCGCCTCGGCGAGTTCGTGATTGACGCGGGTCAGCTCGGCCGTGCGTTCGGCAACGCGCTGCTCCAGCGTCTCATTTGCCTGTTTCAGCGCCTGGTCGGCGCTGACGCGCTGGGTGATATCGGTGAAGGTGGCGACGATGCCCTTGTCCGGCATGGCGTTGGAGCGCACCTCGATAATCCGCTCGCCGCCGCTGAGCACCAGTGCGAAGGGTTTGTCGAGCGTCAGGAAATGCCGCACCGTCTGATTGAGATCGCCGGGCGCGATGTCGCCGCGCTCGCTGAGTGTTTTGACGATATCGGACAAGGGGAAACCGACCTGGCCGGCGCTTTCCGGCAGGTCCAGCAATTGCCGGAAGCGCCGGTTCCAGATCGTCAGCCGGTTGGAGCTGTCGAAGACGGCAATGCCCTGGTCCATCTGCGAAAGGGCGGTTTGCAGCATATCCTGGTTATATTGCAGCGCCTCGCTCGCCTGGTCGAGCAGCCATGCAGTGTCGGAAGAGGCGTCCTCGGTCTTCTGCAGGATCAACGACAGCACCAGCCGCGCCGAGGACGAGCCGATGGCGCTGCCGAGCAGCTGCTCGCTGAAATGGATCAGCGCCATATCGGCCGGCTGATCGTCCTCCAGCTTGCGGCCGGAGCTTTGTTCGTAGGTCGTCAACGAGCGCTGCATGCGTTCTTCGCCGAGATAACGCGAGATCGCCGCCTTGAGATCGCCGACGCTGATGCGGGTCTTCCAGCCGCGCGTGGCAAATTGCGAGCGCGAATGGCGTTTGACGAAGATGCCGGCCTGGATGCGTTCGAGTGGCCTGGCATTGCGGGTCAGCGAGCCGACGATGAAGAAGGCGGTGTTGACGAGGAGGCTCATCACCGTCGCATTGACCAGCGGATCGGCGTCGGGCGCGGCAAACAGTGTCGTGCCCGGAAAGATGAAGCCGAGCACGGCGCTCGCCACATAGGAATAATCGGGGCCGCCGAGCGAGGGCAGGAACAGCAGGTAGATCCAGATGACGAAGCCGGAGGAAAGCCCGAGGATCGCGCCGCGTGCATTGGCCCGCCGCCAGATCAGCCCGCCGAACAGCGCTGGGGCGATCTGGGCGATGGCGGCAAAGGAGAGAAGGCCGATCGAGGCAAGGCCGGCGGTGCTGTCGGTCGAGCGGTAATAGGCGTAGCCGAACAGCAGCACCGCAAAAATGGCGCTGCGGCGGATGTTGAGCAGCGTCTTGGCGAAATTGTCGCGCTGGCTGGCGCGGCCGGCAAGTTTACGCCTCAGGAAGATCGGCATGATGATGTCGTTCGACACCATGATCGACAGCGCCACGGAATCAACGATGACCATCGCCGTTGCGGCGGAAAAGCCGCCGATGAAGGTAATCAGCGACACCACCGGCATCTCACCGGCCAGCGGCAGCGACAGCATGTAGAAATCGGCATTGCCGGCGCCGCCGAAGGTCAGCAGTCCGCCGATCGCCACCGGCAGCACGAAGAGATTGATCGCAATGAGGTAGGTGGGAAACAGGAAGCCTGCGAGTTTCAGCTGTTTCGGCGTCCGGTTTTCGACGACCGTCACGTGGAATTGCCGCGGCAGCAGGATGATCGCGAAGGCCGACAGCGCGATCAGGGTGATCCAGCGGCTGATCGGCGTGTGGTAGCTGAGGGCCGACATGACGAGGCTGTTGTCTACGGTCTTTTGCCAGAGATCGCTCGGGCCGTCGAAGAGAAACCAGATGACGCAGACGCCGGCCGTCAGGAAGGCGACCAGCTTGACCACGGATTCCATCGAAACGGCGAGGATGAGGCCGTCCTGGTGTTCCGTCGCGTCGGTATGCCGCGTGCCGAACATGATGGCGAAGCAGGCAAGCACCAGCGTCGCCACGAGCGGCAGGTCGAGAAAGTAGAGATTGCCGCTGCCAATGCCGTAGTCGGACGGGTTGACCATCGCGCTTACGGTGCTGGAGATCGCCTTCAGCTGCAGCGCGATATAGGGAATGGTGCCGATCAGCGAGATCAGCGCGACGATGGTGGCGACGGTCGGGTTCTTGCCGTAGCGCGCGGCGACGAAATCGGCAACCGAGGTGAGCTTCTCGGCCTTGGCGAGCTCGATGATGCGGCGAAGCAGCGGCATGCCGAGCGTGAAGACCAGAATGGGGCCGATATAGATGCCGGCAAATTCCAGGCCGCGCTGCGCGGCAAGCCCGACGCTGCCGAAATAGGTCCAGGAGGTGCAGTAGATCGCCAGGCTCAGCGCATAGACCACCGGCCATCCGCCTTCGAGCGCACCCGGGCCGCGCTTCTTGCGGTCGCCATAGCTTGCCACGGCGAAAAGCAGGAGCAGATAGCCGAAGGCAGACGCGAATATGACCCAGCCTGGAAGCATTGACCCTCCGCCGGCGGAAAACCCGCCGGGACCTCCCGCAACCCTTTCAGCTTAAGTCATTTCAGAGGCGTTGAAAATTCCCGCCCGTCTAGGCCTTAAGTCAAAGACCACCGGGGGTATTGCCAAATAATTGCGATTGCCGATTGATTAATCGCAATGAAGATGTAGCTAATGAAATCCATCGCATACTCTCTGAAATGGATCGAAGGGAGACGGATCCGATGCTCAACGAATTCAAAGCCTTTATCGCCCGCGGCAATGTCATGGATTTGGCGGTCGGCGTCATCATCGGCGGCGCCTTCGGTGGCATTGTCAAATCTCTGGTCGACGACCTCATCATGCCGATCGTCGGCGCCATTTTCGGCGGCTTCGATTTTTCGAATTATTTCCTGCCGCTCTCCTCTGCCGTCAACGCGCCGACACTGGCAGCCGCCCGCGCGCAAGGGGCGGTGTTTGCCTATGGCAGCTTCCTCACCGTGCTCATCAACTTCCTGATCCTTGCCTGGATCATCTTCCTGATGGTCAAGGGCGTGAATACCCTGCGTGCCCAGGTCGAGCGCAAGGAAAAGGCCGCACCGGAGGAACTGCCCCCGCCGCCGGCAGACGTTCAGCTGCTCACGGAAATCCGCGATCTTCTGGCCACACGCCCGACGGCTTGATCCGAGCTGGAGCCCATCCGTTCCTGCCGGACTCATTCATCACGAAAATCGATGTGCCATCACTGGATATCATGGGATTTGCCGGCGCAAATCCTCTATGAAGGCGGAAACCGGAGATATGCATGTCGATTGTGAAGAGCCTCAGCCCGCGCGCCTTGGCGGCGCCAGAAAGCGGGATCGTCGAAGTCGTCAATTATGCCCGCGGCCGCGAAGGCCTGCTGCCTCTCTGGGTGGGGGAAGGCGACCTGCCAACGCCGGATTTCATCAGCCGGGCGGCGATGGACGCGCTTGCTTCAGGCGAGACCTTCTACACCTGGCAGCGCGGCATTCCCGAGCTTCGCCAGGCGCTTTCGGATTATTACTTCAGGCATTTCGGACACCGGCTTCCGGTCGAGCATTTCTATGTCACCGGCTCCGGCATGCAGGCGATCCAGATCGCCGTGCAGACGATGACCTCGCCGGGTGACGAATTCGTCTATCTCACCCCCGCCTGGCCGAATATCGCCGCAGCCCTGGAGATCGCGGGTGCGCGCTCCGTCGGCGTCGAACTGCAGTTCGAAGGCGGCAAATGGGCGGTCGATCTCGACCGCGTCGAAGCCGCCATCACGCCGAAGACCAGGGGCATCTTCGTCAACACGCCGTCGAATCCGACGGGCTGGACGGCGACGAAGAAGGATCTTGCCGATATCCTGGCGCTGGCCCGCCGGCACGATCTCTGGATCATGGCCGATGAAATCTACGCGCTCTATTATTTTGCCGGCGGCCGGGCGCCGTCTTTCCTCGATGTGATGCAGACGGACGACAAGATCATCTTCGTCAATTCCTTCTCGAAGAACTGGTCGATGACCGGCTGGCGCGTCGGCTGGATCGTCGCCCCGCCTCAGATGGGCCAGGTGCTCGAAAACCTCATCCAGTATTCGACATCGGGTGTCGCCCAGTTCATGCAGAAGGGCGCCGTCGCAGCCCTTAATCAGGGCGACGATTTCATCGCCGCCAATATCGCCAAGGCGGCCCGCTCCCGCGATCTTCTCTGCGACGCGCTTGTCGCCACCAATCGCGTGGAGACACTGAAGCCGGATGGCGCGCTCTATGCCTTCCTCAAGATCGACGGCGTCACCGACAGCCGCAGCGCTGCCATCGACATCGTCGACAAGACAGGCGTCGGCCTTGCCCCCGGAACCGCGTTCGGCGCCGGCGGCGAACTTTTCCTGCGCGCCTGTTTCCTGCGCGATCCCGCCCAGGTGGCGGTCGCGGCCGAGCGTCTCTGCGATTATATCCTCAAGCGCTGAGAAGCGGCTCGATCCAAACGATTTCGTGCCGGAATCGGCCGATCGATAAAACTTGAGCAAAGCCTGAAATCGGCCTCTAACCACAAGTCCAAACATACCGGTTCAAAGGGCCTGGAACGGCCGTTCGATAAGAAAATTGGAAAGAAAAACCGGGCCTGATGACCCTGCTATAAAACAAGGCAGGGATGCGGGACATGGCGGTTTTGGTGACGGGCGGCGCCGGATATATCGGCAGTCACATGGTTTGGGCGCTGCTCGATGCGGGGGAGGATGTGGTCGTGCTCGACCGCCTCTCCACGGGCTTTCGCTGGGCCGTGGCGCCGGCGGCGCGTTTCTATCTCGGCGACGTCGCCGATCCCGACATCTTGAAGAAAATCTTCATCGAAAACGACATCGAGGCGATCATTCATTTCGCCGGCTCCGCCGTCGTCCCGGTCTCGGTCGCCGATCCGCTTTCCTATTACGACAACAATTCAGGCAAGACCCGGGCGCTGCTCTCCGCGTCGGTCGAAGCCGGCATCCGCAATTTCGTCTTCTCGTCGACCGCGGCCGTCTACGGTCAGCAAAAGACCGACCTGCCGGTGAAAGAGACTGCCTCCCTCAATCCGGAAAATCCCTACGGCCAGTCGAAGCTGATGACCGAATTCATGCTGCGCGATGCCGCCGCGGCCTATGACTTCAACTATGTCGCGCTTCGCTACTTCAACGTTGCCGGGGCCGATCCCGACCACCGCGCCGGCCAGTCGACGTCAGGCGCCACCCACCTCATCAAGGTTGCCTGCGAGGCAGCGCTCGGCAGGCGCGACAGCGTCAGTGTCTACGGGATCGATTATCCCACCCATGACGGCACCGGCGTGCGCGACTACATCCATGTCACCGATCTTGTCGATGCGCATCTGAAAGCGCTGCAGCACCTGCGCCGCGACAAGGGTTCGCTCGTTGCCAATTGCGGTTATGGCAGCGGCTATTCCGTGCTCGACGTGCTGAACATGGTCACCCGCCTGCACGGACATTCCTTCAAGATCCACATGGCGCCGCGCCGCGCCGGCGATTCAGCCAGCGTCGTCGCCGACGCTTCGCTCGCCCGGCAGGTGCTCGACTGGAAGCCCAGGCACGATTCGCTGGAAACCATCGTCCAGAGCTCTCTCGATTGGGAACTCTTCCTAGCGAACAGAAACGTCGACGACCTGCACAGCATCCACCGGGCACTCGCAGCCGCTTCCTTCTGAGCGGCCTGAGCGCTGACCATCCCGCGCTTACAAGCCTCGCATGCCGTCACGTGAATAAGGAATGATCAAGCTTTCTCTGGCCGGCTGTGGCCGACGGAAAAGGGAAGATGAAGAAGTTTCTGGCCTCATTGCAGCTGCAAAAAGACAATCCGACGCTTCTGACGGCGCAGTTTCGGGCCCTGTCGTCGCAGATCCCCATTCTCTATGTACTCCTGGTCATCAACGCCCTTGCGGTGGCGATCACCCATCTTGAATCCGCGCCGCTCTGGCTTTCGCTCTATATCCCTGTCGCCTTAAGCATCGTCTGTGTCTTCCGTCTCTGCTGGTGGGAAATCAGGGGCAAGGAGAACGTCACAGCCGAGCGCGCCTACCGGCTGATGAAGATCACCATATCGGGCGCCGCCATCCTCACCGTCGCTTTCGGCGGCTGGGCGATTGCGCTTTCCCAGTATGGCGATGCGTCCCAGCAGGGCCAGATCGCCTATTTCCTCGTCGTCACCGGCATCTCCTGCATCTTTTGCCTGATGCATCTGCCGATGGCGGCGGCGCTCACCACGGTCATCACCTTCTCGGCCATGGTCGCGACCTTCATGTTCTCGGGCAATCCTGTTTTCGTCGCGACCGCCGTCAGCGGCCTCTTCCTGATCCTGCCCTTCCTCAGGGTGATCGACAGCTATTTCCAGAATTTCGTCGGTCTAGTGCAATTGACCGAGGAACTGAAGCAGAAGCGGGCGGAAGCCGAGCAGTTGAACCTCGTCAATAGCCGCAACGCGCTGCAGGACCAGCTGACCGGCCTCGCCAACCGCCGCAGCTTCTTTCTCTCGCTGGAAAAACGGTTGCAGAAGGATCCGTCCGCGCCGCCCGTTCTCGGCATTCTCGATCTCGACGGCTTCAAGCCCGTCAACGATGTCTTCGGCCATGCCGCCGGCGATCTGGTGCTCAAGGAGACGGCCCGCCGTTTTGCCGCGCTGGTCGGCGAAGAGGGCATCGTCTCCCGTCTCGGCGGCGACGAGTTCGGTATCATTTTCCCCTGTTCGATGACACGCCAGGCGATCGCCGATCTCGGCCAGGCACTCTGCGCCGCCGTCCGCGATCCCTATGAAATCCCCGACGGCTCGGTCCGCGTTTTCGGCTCCTGCGGCATCGTCTATCCCGAGATCGGCAGATACACCGCAGAGGATCTCTACGAGAAAGCCGATTTCGCCCTCTACCAGGTCAAGAGCAAGCGCAGCAGTGGCGTCGAATTCTTCTCGGCCGAGCACGAGAAGATCCTGACCCAGCGCCACCTGATCGAACTCGAGCTGCAGGCGAATGATTTTGCCAGCGAATTGAAACTCGAATATCAGCCGATCGTCGAGTTGAAGAGCGGCCGCGTCGTCGGTTACGAGGCGCTTGCCCGCTGGGACAGCGCCCGCTTCGGCCGCATCAGCCCCGAAGCTTTCATTCCCGCGGCCGAGCGCACGGCCGTCATCGGCCGGATGACGCGCATCCTTTTTGCCAAGGCGCTCGAAGCGCTGGCAATCATTCCATGCCATCTCAAGCTGTCCTTCAATCTTTCGGCCCGCGATATTTGCGACCATGAAACATCGATGGCGCTGCTTGGCATGATCACCCGCTCCGGCCTCGATCCCCGGCGCATCGAATTTGAAATCACCGAGACGGCGCTGCTCTCCGATTTCGACACCGCCGACCAGGTCATCACCATGCTGCGCGCGGCCGGCATTTCGATCGCGCTCGACGATTTCGGCACTGGCTATTCGAGCCTCAGCCATATCCACCGTCTTGGCTTCGACAAGCTGAAGATCGACAAGGCCTTCGTGATGAATTTCGATCGCGACGCCCGTTGCATGAACATCACCCGCTCGGTCGCCAATCTCTGCCAGAATCTCGGCATTGCCTCCGTTGCCGAAGGCGTCGAAAGCGAAGGGGTCGCCGAGGGATTGAAGGCGATGGGCGTTCGCCTGGCGCAGGGCTATCATTTCTCGCGGCCGCTGCCGCTGGAGCTTGCCATCGACTACGCCACCCGCTGCGAAGCCGAAGCCATCGCCCGCAATTCGCTGTCGGCCTGAACCGATCGATTTCGCCTGTGTTAAATCGACTGGAGCGACGCTGCATCGTCGTCTATTCATGGTCCCGAGCCTTTCCTGGGCAGAATGTCTCAATGGATCAGGAAGGCTCCAGCAGCGGAGGCGAAGCATGCAGGACGGCGAAGTCATCATTGAACAGCAGGGCACTGCCGGCATCATCCGGCTCAACCGACCGCGGGCGCTGAACAGCCTGACGCTGCCGATGATCCGGGCGATCACCGAGGCTCTTGATGGCTTTGCCTCTGATGCCGGGGTGGCGAGTGTCGTGGCGACGGGGGAGGGTGAACGCGCTTTCTGCGCCGGCGGCGACATCCGGGCCCTGCATGAAAGTGCGCGCGCCGGCGATGGGCTCGCAGGCGCCTTCTGGCGCGAGGAATTCAGCCTCAACCATCAGATCGCCGTCTACCCCAAACCCTATGTCGCGCTGATGGACGGCATCACCATGGGCGGCGGCGTCGGTCTATCGTCGCATGGCCGCCACCGCATCGTCACCGAGCGCACCCGGCTTGCCATGCCCGAAACCGGCATCGGCTATGTCCCCGATGTCGGCGCCACCTGGCTGTTGCCGAAGGCGCCCGGCGAAGCCGGAACATGGCTCGGTCTGACCGGGCTCGATATTGGTGCTGCCGACGCGATCCACACCGGGCTGGCCGATCGTCACATCGCCTCGTCGCGGCTTGGCGCCGTGATCGAGGCGCTGTCGGCCCTGCCGCTTGACAGCTCGTCCAGCGAAGTCGATGCCCTCTTGCAGCAGTTTGCCGAGCCTGCCGGAGAAAGCCGGCTCAGGCAGAATGCTGCGATGATCGATCGCGCCTTTCGTTTCGACAGTGTCGAGGAAATCCTGGCAGCGCTTGCCGGGGAGGAGGGCGACTTCGCCGCCGAGACCCGCCGGGTGCTGTCGACCCGTTCGCCGACCAGCCTGAAGCTCGCTTTGGCGCTGCTCAGGGCCGGCCGACGCAGCGCCTCGCTTGCCGAATGCCTTGGCCGCGAACTCGGCGCCTGCCTGCGGATGCTCGATAATCCCGATTTCTTCGAAGGCATCCGCGCCGCCGTCATCGACAAGGACCGCAACCCGAAATGGTCGCCGGCCTCCGTCGAGGCGGTGGGAGCTGCAAGGATCGAGCATTTCCTGAAGCCGGCCGAACCGCCGCTATCTCTCTGAGACGATAGTCGATTTATCGCCACATGCCGCGCATGCGGGCGCCGACATCGATGCGCATCTGCCGCACATGCGCTTGCGCGGCGGTCTCCGATTTCACCTGCGGCCAGCTGCAGGCCTCGAAGAACTGCAGCAATGTTGCCGGAATGAAGCGGCTGCGCGAGGCATAGACGTGCCGGTCGCCCTGCGCATTCTGCCCATAGGTGAAGAAGCGCTGCGGCACGACGAGATCGAGACCGTCCCGAGCACGGGTCATCGCCACATAGAGCAGCCGGCGTTCCTCCTCGATTTCGGCGGTGGCGCCGACGGCGAGATCGCTCGGAATGCAGCCGTCGACGACATTCAGCATGAAGACCCTCGTCCATTCCTGGCCCTTGGCGGAATGGATGGTGGAAAGGATGAGGTAATCCTCGTCGAGCAGCGGCACGCCGGCCTGGTCGCTGGTGGCATCCGGCGGATCGAGGGTGAGCTCGGTGAGGAAACGCTCGCGTGAGGCATAACCGCTAGCGATCTGCTCGAGCTGCAGCAGGTCGGCCTGCCGCGTCGCCGCGTCCTCGTGCAGCCGTTCCAGATGCGGCGCATACCATTGCCGCGCCAGCTCGATTTCCGCCGGCCAGCCGGCCTTGCCGGATTTCATCTCCTGCAGCATCGAAACGAAACCCGTCCAGTCTTCCCCGGAACGCGGCGGCGCCGGCATGGCGGCGAGTGCCGTGATCGGGCTCGCATCCTCGGCCATCAGGTCGAGCGCCTTCTGCGCCGTCGACGGCCCGACGCCCGGCAGGATCTGCATCAGCCGGAAGCCTGCCACCCGGTCGCGCGGGTTCTGCGCGAAGCGAAGGGCGGCCAGCATGTCCTTGACATGGGCGCTGTCGAGAAACTTCAGCCCGCCGAACTTGACGAAGGGAATGTTGCGCCGTGTCAGCTCGACCTCCAGCGGCCCGCTGTGATGCGAGGCGCGGAAGAGTACGGCCTGCTGCTTGAGCGTCAGGCCTTCCTCGCGGTTGTCGAGCACCATGTCGGCGATATAACGCGCCTGGTCAGCCTCGTCGCGCACCGTGACGAGGCGCGGCCGCTCGGCAGATTGCCGCTCGGTCCAGAGGTTCTTGGTGAAGCGCTCCGAGGCGAGATCGATGACGGCGTTGGCCGCCGCAAGGATCGGCTGCGTCGAGCGATAGTTGCGGTCGAGCGTGACGATATTGGCGGCCGGGCTGAAGGCGGCGGGAAAATCGAGGATGTTGCGCACCGTCGCCGCGCGAAAGGAATAGATCGACTGCGCATCGTCACCGACGACCGTCAGCCCCTGGCCTTGGGGTTTCAGCGCGAGCAGGATCGAGGCCTGCAGCCGGTTGGTGTCCTGATATTCGTCGACCAGCACATGGTCGAAGCGGCTGCCGATATCCTCGGCAATCACGCTCTCGCCGACCATCTGCGCCCAGTAGAGCAAGAGGTCGTCGTAATCGAGCACGTTCTGGCTCTGCTTCGCCTCGACATAACAGGCGAAAAGCTCGCGCAGCTGTTTCTCCCAGGCCGCGCACCAGGGAAAAGCGTCGCGCAGCACCTGATCGAGTGCCGTTTCCGAGTTCACTGCCCGGGAATAGATGGCAAGGCAGGTGCCTTTGGCCGGAAACCGGCTTTCCGTTTTGGAGAAGCCGAGATCGTGCCGGATGAGGTTCATCAGGTCGGCGCTGTCTTCGCGGTCGTGGATGGTGAAATCGGCATCGAGGCCGATCTGCTGCGCATAATCGCGCAACAGCCGCGCGCCAATACCGTGGAAAGTGCCGGACCAGTGAAGCGCATCGGCCATGACGCCGGCGTTCGTGCCCAGCACATCCCGGCAGATGCGCTCGACGCGCCGCGCCATCTCGGCGGCGGCCCGCCGCGAGAAGGTCATCAGCAGGATGCGGCGGGGATCGGCGCCCTTGACGATGAGATGGGCGACCCGATGCGCCAGCGTATTGGTCTTGCCCGAGCCGGCGCCGGCAATGACCAGCAGCGGCCCGGCAATATGGCTGCCGTCGGTGAGCGTGCCATGCTCGACGGCCATGCGCTGCTGGGGATTGAGCTTTTCGAGATACATCCAGCCGTCCGGTCGGGCTTCCGCAGAATCACTGCGGAAAGATTAGATGTTCCTTGAATGTTCGCGATTTCAGCCGCTGTCAAGCATTCTGGCGCAGAGGGGTGCCTCAATCGGGGAAATCCGGCCCTACCACGCGCCGCACCAGCTTCAGGCTGCGATCTGGCTGAAGAATGTAGGTTTCCTCGACGCGCTGGCCGGTCCCGTCGTAGAACTGGTGGTGGACGGCGCTGCCGACCGGCGATTTGGTCAGTTTCGTTCGCGGCTGGCCGCCATAGGTGATGCTGCCGGGAATGGGGTCCAACGCCGGACTATCGGCCGACGAGCAGCCGGCCAGCAACACTCCGGCAAACAAAACGGGCAGCAGCACTTTCATCACCGTCATCCTCTTTCGGCTGCAGAGAGATATGGAAGCCGCGGCACCTTTCGCCAAGGGTGGGCCAAGCCTGGCCCGCAGAAATCACGCGCGAATATCCGGTCGAGACCGGCGGGCCGCAACGAAAAGCGTTGTTGCGGCGTTAACCGGATATACCAACCTCAGGAGGCGCTTTGGTGATCGGGTATCCTTTATTCCCCGACCATGACGAACCCGGCCGACAAGGCCATGGCGATGCGGCGACACGTGCTTCGGTGGAGAGCGCTCTTCATGCCGCCGATGATCTCGACGCTGAGGAAATTGCTGTGAGCATGCTGGGCTCCTATGTCATTCTCGACGGTTTCGTGCGACGGCGCGGCGATGTCGAGCGGGCGGTCGCAATCGCCGAAAGCATCGTCGGCCGAGGTTATGTGCACAGTCGTCTGTTGCGGCGCTGAGGGAACCAAGTGCCCTTCCGCGGGTTGAAATGCCGGATCGAAACGCTGGAGACCCCTCATGCAGTCGCTTCCTCGCCTCTCGGCAGTCACCATGATATCGGCCGGCGTTTTTGCCGGTTCCGCTTATGCCTCGCTGGAAACCGGCACAAATTATTCGGCGCTGCCGAAGGACCAGGTCGCCCTCAATGAATATACCGGCGCCATCGCCTGCACGCCGGCAGAACCGCAGTATCTCCCCTCCTTCATCCGCGCCGGCGATGGCACGATCATCGGCGTCGGTTATATCGAGGTGGAAAGTGAGGGTGGCGCGGACTGCTGAAAATAGTCCTGCCCAAACGAGGCTCGCCTGCGTTCCCGCAGAGGTGACGAGCCTCTAACCATCATCATGATGGCTGCGTGTCTTTTATGAATAGACTTATCCCGGGCACAACGCCCGTTGCACCAAAACCCGCCATAGGTTCGATGCAGGGTTAAGTAAATTAAAGCGTCGCACCGTTCCGGCACACTCCGTTTACGGAAATGCCGGCAGAAGAACCCAGTTCATCGTGGCGGAGCGTGCTTCCGCGTCCTGTCGGACGCTTGGGCGCTAATGCAACTTCAGCTTCGCCTCTTCGGCCGCCGCCAGGAATTCGGCTCGTGCTTCCTCCACGCTCTTGCGCCCATCGAGCGCTGCCCGGCAGGTGCTGCGGGCCTTGATATAACGCAGCCCGCGCGAATTCGGCCAGAAATCCGCCAGGCATTTCAGCGCATCGAACGGCCCGCTGACCGTTCGCGCGTCGGCATCTTCGAAACCGACCTTGACCGGGCTGTCCCATTTTTCAGTTGCCATCAATGCTCCTCCACGATTGTCGACAGAAACAAAGCATGCAGCGCCTCCGTATTCCTCCGTGGAGACGTCGCCATAGTGGCATTCTAGCGGGATTTTCACGGCCAACAATGGTGAATCGTTTGTTGCCGATGAGGCCAAATGTCAGCTTGTGGAGGACGGACCGCGAGCGGGCGCCAAACGAAATTTTTCGCAGTCGCAAATAAGTTGTATGGCGTCGGCGCGGTGCCACCGCTACCGTGCCGGGAAATCTGAGGGCTCGAGATGAGTTTAGATCGAAAAATGATCCAGGCTGCTTTTCTCTGCGCGGCGCTGGCAATGCCGGCCTTCGCTCGCGGGGCAGAGGTATCTGCTACTGAAGACGCTTTCCTGACACATATCTCCGTCGAAACCATCCCCGAAATGCAGCGGAAATATTTGCAAGCTACCCTCCCGGTGTACGGCACGGTCATTGATCTTGGCGCCTATCTCTCGGCAGAGAAATTTGATCACTGGTATGTCGAAAGCGTGTTCGATGGAGTTCCTTTGGGGCCTCACGAACCAATTCCAGATGAGGAAGTAGTGCTGACCGGAGAATTGTTCGACCTCTGGCAGTTTTCGCCCTTCATACCTTATTATCTCGAAGTCACCGAAATCCCGGATTGCACTGCCGTGCTGTCCGCTTCGTGCGGATGGCTGCCCCTCACCCTAACCCTCTCCCCGTAAACGGGGCGAGGGGACGTGCCATGCAAGAGGTTAGCGAGGGACGGAGAGTTCGCGACATTCCCCCTTCGCCCCGCAAGCGGGGGTCCGAAGGACGGGTCGCGACGCGTGGCTCGACCCCGGTTGGTGGCGGCAGCTGAATGAGGGCAAGCCGAGCGCGCGGAAAATGATATCGGATACTGAAAGAGAAAACTGGTGCTGCCGAGTGGGATTGAACCACCGACCTCACCCTTACCAAGGGTGTGCTCTACCACTGAGCTACGGCAGCAGGACCAGGACCCGTGCAAGCCGGGTGGCTCAAATCGCGGGAACGGGGCGGCTATTGCCACAGCTTGGCGGCAAGCGCAAGCAGCAAATTCCAACTTCGCGTGGATTGGGGCGCAAGGCCCTTTTGGATCGGCGCGAATTCGGCTAATCCTGTCACATGAACGACAAGACCGAAACCGGCCAGCAGAGCCGCAAACAGGCGATCGAGGCCCAGGCGAAACTGCGCCGCGAACGCGCCGCCGAAAAACTCAGGGAAAATCTTTCGAAACGCAAACAGCAGGTGCGCGCCCGCCGTTCGGGCCAGGCCGACGAAACAAATGGACTGCCTGCCGCAAAAATGGACGAATCGTAATGTTCCGTCCGCGGTCAATTGAAGCGTCGCGAAAAATCCCTTAAACACCCCACTCCCTATTCCAAGGCAGTATTTCAGGAAAGGCGGGCGCGGCCCGTAAGCGCACATGGATCGTATCAGAATCGTCGGCGGTAATGAGCTGAATGGCATCATTCCGATTTCCGGCGCCAAGAATGCCGCATTGCCGCTGATGATTGCCTCGCTTCTGACCAGCGACACGCTGACGCTGGAAAACGTGCCGCATCTGGCCGATGTCGAACTCTTGATGCGCATCCTCGGCAATCATGGCGTCGATGTCGCCGTCAACGGCCGCCGCGAGCGCCAGGAAGATTCCTACGCCCGCACGATCCATTTCACCTGCCGCACGATCGTCGATACCACCGCTTCCTACGAACTGGTCTCGAAGATGCGCGCTTCCTTCTGGGTCATCGGCCCGCTCCTGGCGCGCGAAGGCCATTGCCGGGTGTCGCTGCCGGGCGGCTGTGCCATCGGCACGCGTCCCGTCGATCTCTTCATCGAGGGCCTGACGGCGCTCGGCGCCACTATGGAGATCGACGCGGGTTACATCAACGCCAAGGCGCCGAATGGTGGCCTGATCGGCGCGCGCTACACCTTCCCGAAAGTCTCCGTCGGCGCCACCCATGTGCTGATGATGGCGGCAACGCTCGCCCGCGGCACGACCGTCATCGGCAACGCCGCCCGCGAGCCCGAGGTCGTCGATCTCGCCAACTGCCTGAACGCCATGGGCGCCAAAATCTCGGGCGCCGGCACGGCGACCATCACCATCGAAGGCGTCACCTCGCTCTCCGGCGCGCGCCACCGCGTGCTGCCGGATCGCATCGAGACCGGCACCTATGCCATGGCGGTTGCCATGGCCGGCGGCGACGTCGTGCTCGAAAATACCGATGTAGCGCTGCTCGACACCGCCTTGGAAACGCTGCGCCGCGCCGGCGCCGACATCTCTTCGACCAACAACGGCATGCGCGTCAGGCGCAATGGCGCCGGCATCAAGCCGGTCGATATCGTCACCGATCCCTTCCCGGGCTTCCCCACCGACCTGCAGGCGCAGTTCATGGCGCTGATGACCCGCTCTTCCGGCATCTCGCACGTGACCGAGACCATCTTCGAAAACCGCTTCATGCATGTGCAGGAGCTGGCCCGCCTCGGCGCCCGGATCACGCTCTCCGGCCAGACGGCAAAGATCGAGGGTGTCCAGCGGCTGCGCGGCGCCCCCGTCATGGCGACCGATCTGCGCGCCTCCGTCTCGCTCGTCATCGCCGGCCTTGCCGCCGAGGGCGAAACCACGGTCTCCCGCGTCTATCACCTCGACCGCGGTTTCGAGCGGCTCGAGGAGAAGCTGACCCGCTGTGGCGCCGTCGTCGAGCGCATCAGCGAGTAAGCCGTTCATCCCGGTTGCGTATTTGGCCGCAGCATCTTATTTCCCTTGTCTGACGCATCGCCATTTCGGCGGTGCCTGCTGGGATGAAGCTGAATGACCGAACTGAAGCTTGTGGCGCTCGATGACGAGGATCTTGCGATCATCTCCGCGCATATGCAGGACAGCGTCTTCAAGGTCGGGGATATCGACTGGTCGCCGCGCGACGCGCAGTTCGCCCTTGCCGTCAATCGTTTCGTCTGGGAAGGTGCCGAGCGCAAGCGCAGAGGCTTCGAGCGCCGCCGGGCTGCCCTGGTGTTCAAGCGGGTGCTCGCCGTGCGGTCGCTCGGCATCGACCGCGGCAAACGCGACGAGGTGCTGTCGCTGCTGGCCCTGCGCTTCGAGCAGAAGGGCGAGGGACCGGAGGGTACGATCGAGCTGTCGCTGTCCGGCACCGTCTCGCTTGCGCTCGATGTCGAATGCATCGAGGTGCAAATGGCCGATATCGGCGGTGCCTGGGAGGCTTCGTCCAAGCCTCGTCACCGCTAATGCATGTCGCCCGGAAATGTGCTGCGGTTCCGGGATAACGACATGCATAAAACAATGAGTGTTTGACGCTTGAGGTTTGAACATCGCAGTTTCGAGTTGAGAAGGAATATCGGCCTTGGCAATCTGGCTGGATCAGGCATCGGAAGGTTTCGAGCAGCGTTTTGCCGCCTTTCTGACGACCAAGCGTGAAGTCTCCGAGGATGTGAACACGGTCGTTCGCGCCATCATCGATGATGTCAGGGCCCGCGGCGATGTGGCGCTTGCCGAATATTCGCTGAAGTTCGACGGCATCGATTTCGCCGCCGTGCCGATGCGGGTCACGCCTGAGGAATTCGACGCGGCGATCGAGGCGGTGCCTCCGGAAGTGCTGGGGGCGCTGAAGCTCGCAGCACTGCGCATCGAAAGCCATCATCGCCGGCAGCTGCCGAAGGACGATATCTACGAAGACGACATGGGTGTTGGACTCGGCTCGCGCTGGACGGCGATCGAGGCGGTCGGGCTCTATGTTCCGGGCGGCACGGCGAGTTATCCGAGCTCGGTGCTGATGAATGCCGTGCCGGCCAAGGTTGCCGGCGTCGATCGCATCGTCATCGCCGTTCCCGCCACCGGCGGTGCCGTCAACCCCGCCGTGCTTGCCGCAGCCAAGCTTGCCGGTGTGACCGAGGTTTATCGTGTCGGCGGCGCCCAGGCGATCGCCGCTCTTGCCTATGGCACCGAGACGATCGCCCCGGTTGCCAAGATCACCGGTCCCGGTAATGCCTATGTCGCAGCCGCCAAGCGCCACGTCTTCGGCACTGTCGGCATCGATATGATCGCTGGCCCTTCCGAAGTGCTGGTCATCGCCGACAAGGACAACAATCCCGATTGGATCGCCGCCGATCTGCTGGCGCAGGCCGAGCACGATGCCAGCGCCCAGGCAATCCTGATCACCGATAATGCCGAATTCGGCAAGGCGGTGGAGCAGGCGGTCGAACGCCAGCTGAAGACGCTGAACCGCGCCGAGACCGCCGCGGCAAGCTGGCGCGATTTCGGCGCGGTCATTCTCGTTGCCGATCTGAACCAGGCCATTCCGCTTGCCAACCGCGTCGCCGCCGAGCATCTGGAGCTTGCCGTTGCCGATCCGGACCGGCTGCTCGACGGCATCCGCAATGCCGGCGCGATCTTCATCGGCGCCCATACGCCCGAGGTGATCGGCGATTATGTCGGCGGGTCCAACCACGTGCTGCCGACGGCGCGCTCGGCGCGTTTCTCCTCCGGCCTTTCGGTGCTCGATTTCGTCAAGCGCACCTCGATCCTGCGGCTTGGCCCACAGCAATTGCGCACCCTCGGCCCGGCGGCGATTGCGCTAGCCGTCTCCGAAGGCCTCGATGCCCATGCGCGATCGGTTGCGATCCGCCTCAACCTCGAAAGGTGAGGGGATGGCGGCGGGCGATTTCCGGCTTTGCGATGTCGTCCTCGACGATACGATCGGCCGTTCGACGCCCGATGTCGAGCATGAACGCGCCG
Source organism: Rhizobium redzepovicii (assembly GCF_019793435.1). Taxonomy (GTDB): domain Bacteria; phylum Pseudomonadota; class Alphaproteobacteria; order Rhizobiales; family Rhizobiaceae; genus Rhizobium; species Rhizobium redzepovicii. Next base: position 68,607 of record NZ_JAILYH010000024.1, read on the forward strand.
TCGCCATCTTCGATCTGATCGAGGAGAACCGTTTTGCGCCGATCGGCCATGCCGGCGGCCCTTACCGGTTGAATATCTCGCTGGTCGATTCCAAGCTGGTCTTTGCCATCAGGACGGAGGAAGGCATCGACGTCGCCACCCATATCCTGTCGCTCACCCCCTTCCGGCGGATCGTCAAGGATTACTTCATGATCTGCGAGAGCTATTATGAAGCGATCCGTTCGTCGACGCCGAGCCGCATCGAGGCGATCGACATGGGCCGGCGCGGCATCCACAATGAAGGTTCGCAGACGCTGAAGGACAGGCTGACCGGCAAGATAGAGGTCGATTTCGACACCGCCCGGCGGCTGTTCACCCTGGTCTGCGTGCTCTACTGGCGCGGATGACGGCAATGGATCGCGCCGCCGACGTCGAGGAAGGAAAAAGGCCGGGCGCCATCCTCTTCATGTGCGGGATGAATGCCATCCGCTCGCCGATGGCCGAAGCGATCGCCCGTAGTATTCTGCCGGCCAATACCTATATCAGGTCGGCCGGCGTGCGCGCCGGCGAGCGCGATCCTTTCGTCGATGTCGTGCTCGACGAGATCGGCCTGTCACTGGGGCGCCGCCTGCCGCAGACGCTTGAAGAACTCGAAGACGATTATTTCGATCTGATCATCACGCTGTCGCCGCCGGCCCATCACGCCGCCCTCGAGCTGACCCGCTCGAATGCGATCGACGTCGTCTACTGGCCGACGATGGATCCGACGGTCGTCAGTGGCACGCGCGAGCAGATTCTGGAGAGCTACCGCGAGGTCCGCGATCACCTGGCCGGCCTCATCGAAAGCCGGCTGCTCAAACGAAATGGCATTGCCGCGCAATCGGCATGAAAACAAATAAAGGAAAGCCTGATCAACAAGGTTCACAAACCTTCGTTGATTGTGTAGTTTCCGCCCAAATTTTAAGGGCGCGCGCTGCGCTGCCTTTTCAACCCACAGGAAGAAAACACTTATATGCCGAAAGAAGAAGTCCTCGAATTCCCGGGTATCGTCACCGAACTTCTGCCGAATGCGACGTTCCGCGTGAAGCTCGAAAACGAACACGAGATCATCGCCCATACCGCCGGCCGCATGCGCAAGAACCGCATCCGCGTTCTCGCCGGCGACAAGGTGCTTGTGGAAATGACGCCCTACGATCTGACCAAGGGCCGCATCACCTACCGTTTCAAGTAAGCTTGCCCAAGATCCTGCAAGGGGTTTTCTCCCGTCTGCCGATGGTCGAGGTTCCATGGCGCTGAAATACAAGCTCATTCTGGCCTCGGGCTCGCCCCGCCGCGTCGACCTGCTCAACCAGGCGGGCATCGAACCGTCGCGGCTGATGCCGATGGATATCGACGAGACGCCGAAGAAGTCGGAGCATCCGCGTTCGCTGGCGCGCCGGCTTTCGGCCGAGAAGGCGGAAGCGGCCCTTGCCGCCATCAAGAGCGATATCACCTGGAAGGGCAGCTATATTCTCTCGGCCGATACGGTGGTCGCCGTCGGCCGCCGCATTCTCGGCAAGGCCGAGTTCGCCGACGAGGCGTTAAGTTCGCTGCATCTGTTGTCGGGACGCAACCATCTCGTCTATACCGGCGTTTGCCTGGTGACGCCGGATCGCAAGATCCGCCAGAAGATCGTCGAGACCAAGGTGCGCTTCAAGCGTCTCTCCGGCTTCGAGATCGAAAACTACCTGGCCTCCGGCCAGTGGCGCGGCAAGGCAGGCGCCTATGGCATTCAGGGACTTGCCGGCACCTTCGTGCAGAAGATGGTCGGCTCCTACACCAATGTCGTCGGCCTGCCGCTTTATGAAACCATCGTGCTTTTGACCGGCGAAGGCTTCGACGTGCATAGCCGGTGGCCCGAGGGCTAAAGCCCGAAGGCCGACTCCTGAACTAAAGCATGTCGCGCAAAAGTGTGCAGCGGTTTTCCCTGGCAAAGCGCGAAGCGCTTTTGCCGTAACGACATGCGTAAAAACAAAGAATTAAAGCGCAAGGAGCGAATCTGAAAGATCGTGACGCGCTTTAGGACGGACCGATCATGCCCGAAGACAACAAAGCCGCCGCCAAGGTCGAACCGCTGCGCAAGGCGCGCCCTTGCCCCGAATGCGGCAAACCCTCTCACCGCGAACATTACCCCTTCTGCTCCAACCGCTGCCGCGAGGTCGATCTCTCTCGCTGGCTGACCGGCGCCTATGCCATTCCGGTTGCCGACGACGAGACCAAGGCCGAATATCCCGATGAGGAAAACTAATGCATGTCGCCCGGAAGTGTGCAGCGGTTCCGGGGTAACGACATGCATCAAAACAAAGAACTAAAGCGCGTCGCATGAATCAAGTTTGATGCGACGCGCTTTAGAGAATTCGGCCAGCGAAGCTCTTATTTTTCCTCACGAATCGGCAAAACGGGCAAGACCGTCAAAAAAGAGTCATTTGACGCTTGCCATGGCCGAACAAGATGCTATAACCCCGCTCGCTTCCGGGGCGAACCAAGGCCCCGCGGTTCTTTTTCGAAAAAGGCACCATCGGAAGCAGGTTAGCCCAGGTAGCTCAGTTGGTAGAGCAGCGGATTGAAAATCCGCGTGTCACTGGTTCGATTCCGGTCCTGGGCACCACTCAATCCCCTAGAACTAATCTCCATGCACAGTATTGGATAGCGGGCCAGAAGCTGGCCAACAAACCCCTCTGTCGAGAAGCTAGTGCCGCCCTTTTGTCGTCTTCGCCAGCATCTCGCTCAGAGTTGCCGCCGAAAGCATGGATTCGGCCAGAAGCTTCTTGAGCTTCTGGTTCTCTTCCTCCAGGGCTCTTAGCCGTCTCGCATGGAGACCGGCATTTCCGGACTGCAGGGATTGCCACCGATAGAAGGTCGGCTCGCTGATGCCGTATCGGTGGCAAACATCGGCCACCGTCACGCCGGCCTGGTGCTCCTTGAGAATGCCCGTAATCTGGTCGTCGTCAAATTTTCGCTTGCCCATCACCGCTTCAGTCCTCACGAAATGCTCTGTTGAAACTGTCGAGAAGCGGTCTGACAGCGTAGAGCGCCACGCTGCTTTTGCCGGTTTCGATCAGTGTCTGTGCGGGCATGCCCGCGACCAGTTCGACATCACGCATTTTCGCCAGCCGCTCGTCCGTTACGCGGATTGTCGCGGCATAATAGGGTTGGCCGCTCTGCGTATCGGTGAGGCGGTCGGCTGACACATACTCGACCCGACCTTTCAGCAGTGGAACGCGCCGCTGATTGTATGGAAGAAGGTGCACCTGCGCCTCCAGCCCCGCATGGACAAGATTGATGTCCTCCGGCCTGACATGGGCAGACACGATCAGGCGATCGGAGCGTGGCAGAAGATCGACGAGCGGTTCGCCCGCACCGATCACCCCGCCTGCTGTGTGGATGCGCAGGTTCATGATCGTTCCATCTTCGGGAGCCCGGATATCGGTCCTTGAAAGTTGGTCGTCGATCGCCCGCAAGCGCTCGCGCAATTGCATGATCCGGCTTTCCGTATCGCGCATGCCTTGGGCGACTTCGCTCAAGCGGTCGCTCTCAAGCTTTGCGAGATCGACCTGCGACTCGCTGATCACCTGGTAGGCGCGAGCGATCTGTGCCTCGACTTGGCCCTGCTGGCCGTCAAGATCTGCTTTTTCGCGCTCGAGGTTGAGAAGCCTGCTCCTTCGTTCCAGTCCCTTGGCAGTGAGGATCGTCACCTGATCCAGTTCTTCCTGCGAGATTGCGGCTCTGTCGGCCAGTGCCCCTTTCTGAGCACCAAGCCCGACGATTTCTTGCCGCACCTGCGCGATTTTTTCATTGCCGATCTGAATTTCCGCCTCCATGACCCGGCGGCGGGCCTCGAAGATTTTCTGTTGCCCGGTCAGAATCGCGCCGACCGAAGGATATTTGTCCATGGCTGCCCTGAGATCGTCGGGATAGGCGACATGGTCGCCGCCCGTCTGCTCCGCAAGCAGCCGGGCGCGGCTTCCTTCGGCGTCCCAAAGCTGCCCTTGGATGCTGTCGCGCTCCGAGCGGGACTTGGTGTCGTCGAGTTCTATGACGATTTGCCCGGCCATCACCGTGTCGCCGTTCCTGACGAGGATCCGCCGCACAATTCCGCCTTCGAGATGTTGGATGGTCTTGCGGCTGGTCTCCGGCTCGATAACGCCGGATGCGACCGCAGCGCTGTGCAGCGGGGCCAGAGCCGACCAAATTCCCAATCCGACGACAAAGACGAGGATCAGCAGGTTCCCCGTCCAGACGACGCCTCTGAGCACCGGCATGGGCGAAGGGGCGGCGGGTCCGCGCTGTTTCTGTTCGATCACCGGCGGATAGGCAGTCTGCCTGGCTGTCGCTGTCCATCCATGAGCGAAGCGCTGGCCCATCCTTGACGAATTCGAAAATTTCGCCGGCGGCGCGTCCAGTGGAACAAGGGTCATGGCAGCATCCCTCCCTAGGTTCCCGTTCGAGCCGGTGGCTGAAGATAGGTTTCATAAATCCGCTCGCTGTCGCCGAAGGCAGCCACCGTTCCGTTGCGCATGATGGCAATCTTATTGGTGACCGGCAGGATCCCCATCCGGTGCGTTATGATAACGACGGTCATGCCCCTGGATCTCATCCGCTCGATTGCCGTAAACAGCATGCGTTCGCCGTCATAATCCAGGCTCGAATTCGGATCGTCGAGAACGATAAGGGACGGATTTCCATAGGCGGCCCGTGCCAGCCCCAGCTGTTGGCGCTGAGCCCGAAGGAGCAGGTTTCCGCCTTCACCGATATCGGTCTCGTAGCCCTGCGGCAGTCGCATGATCGCGTCGTGCAATCCAACCAGCTTTGCGGCGTCGATCGCCTTGCCGGGATCTCCTCCGTCCAGCCGGCCGATCACATCCTTGATTGCTCCGCCGAAAAGCTCGATATCCTGCGGCAGGTATCCGACGTGGCAGGTCCCCCCGCAAAGACGCAGAGCCGAGATATCGACCCCGCCCAGAAGAGCATATCCGCTCGTTGCCGGCACAACGCCTGCCATGATGCGGCCCAGTGTCGATTTTCCCGATCCAGACGGACCGATGAGCGCAATGCAATCGCCAGGTGCCAGGCGCAATGTGATATCGGTCAATATCGGTCGATCGGCGAATGGCTTGATATAGCTGACATTATCGAGAACCAAGCCATTGGGTTCCGGCAGCGGCACCATGCGGGCATCGCATTCCGATGCAATTGCTATCAGCATTCTGTTCAAGCGATTGAAGGCATTGCGCGCAAACATGAAGGAGCGCCATGCCCCTATTGCGCCCTCGATCGGTGCGAGCCCACGCCCGAGCAGCAGGCTCGCAACGAAGATGATTCCGGGACTGCCGCTGTTGACGAGCACCAGCCAGGTCGCCGATCCCATCATCAGGATCTGCGCCAATGTGCGGATCGATTTCGAGAAACCAAGGATGATCTCCGTGCGATGCATCGCGATGTCCTGGGCCCTTCTTGCCATTTCCGCATCGCGATAGACGATCAGCGCTGCACCGTCCTGCATGCCCATGGCCCGGATCACTTCGATGTTTTTCAGTGCGGTCGCAAATCGCAGATAGCTCCTCGAAAGGGCAAGATTGGCGTGAGCAAGCGGCGCTCGCGTCGCCAGTTCCGTCGCCAACGCAAACAGCAAGAGCGCAACTGCGCACAGAAGACCGATGGTTCCAAGCAGCGGGTGAACAAGAAAGAGCAGAAGCAGGAATACCGGCGCCCAGGGAACGTCGAATAAAAGCGAGCTGGCCGGTGAATCGAGGAACTGGCGCAATGCGGCGAGATCCCTGTAGCACTCTGAGGCGGCTCCCGTATCGGCGCGAGCGGCATATTCGAACGATGCGGTAAGCACCATGGGCCGCAGCCTGTGGTCCAGCCAGCTGCCGATGCGCGAAAGAGCTGCCCTGCGCACGATATCGAGCGTCGACCCGACCAGCACGGCGATGGCGATGATCATCGTCAGCATCAGCAGCGTGTCGACGCTTCGGCTCGACAGGACCCTGTCGTAGATCTGCAGGAGATAGATGGAAGGCGTGAGAAGAAAGAGATTGTAGCCGCAGCTGTAAAGGAAGACCAACCCGAAGGCCCCGGCACAAGCCCGGAGCGCAACAACGAGCTGTGTCGGTGGTCGCGGCGGTTTTATGGAGATTGTTGTCATTATCAGATCTCGCTGCACTTGATACTGACAAGAAGAGACTGCTTGCCCTGAGGACCGCCGGCCGAAACCAGCGGCCCTTGATGTCGTCTGAGTTCAGGAACCGAGATGGTCGACGTCGATATGGCCGAAGGCGTTGATGAAGTGATCGAGAGAATTGGTCACCGTCGTCGTTTCGGGATCCGTGTGGACCAATGCCGACGAGATATCGCCGCCATGCGCCATGTTTCCGTTGCCGCCGTTGCCGCCGACACCGGCGAGGATGGTGGCATGCTGATCGGCCATAAGCTGCGTATATTGTGTCGCGGTCGTTGCCGCAGCCACTGCAGCCGTGTCGCCGCCGCTTGAGTTTCCTTGACTGCCGTTCGAGTTGGAATCTCCGCCCGCGCCGCCGTCGCCGTGGTTCGAGATTTTCGCCAGGAAGCCGTTCTGGGCCTCGGTAAAGCCACCGGATCCACCATGGCCGGCATCCCAATCGGCCGTCTGCCAAACGTGATCGCCGTTGTGCACATCGGTAGTGGCCCCATAGACCTTTTGCACGGGATCGACATATGCAACCGGGTTGTAGTTGATGTTGCCATCGTTGTGGCCATCACCACCGTTGCCGGCATTCGCGTCACCCGCATCCGGATGGCTGAGATGAATCGTGTCGGATATTTGTGGAATAGGCATTGATGTCACTCCTCTACTTGGTTTCGTGCGTGTTGGTTTTTTACGGCGTCCCCCTGCGGCATGCGTTCCGGCATATCGCCACAGCCAATACGACCGCGGAGGAATATTGCTCGCGATTTAAACTTTGAACTACCTAGATATTCGGAGACATTCCTTCGGATGTATACTTGATGTGGCGGAACGTTATTTGGATTGATGTTTGGTGATTTGGCGCAGGGCGGCATGCTCATGATCAAGTCTTCGACTTCGCCGAAGCGACGCCCGGAGCCTCTCATCCAAAGCCGATTGAGTGCTTGCAACGCGCACAGCGGGTGCTGCGGCCATGACACCCAAATGGCTAGAGAACTAGCCGAGTGGATGTAGACGAATTGCAGGCTCTGCTTTTCCGAGGTTCAGATGCACAATGCCTGAACAATTAAAGGCGGCATGGCGCCGCATGCTCGGTGGCCGTGCGGTCGACCGCGAATGGAGACGGTAATGGCGGAACCTCGTCCCTTATTGGAAGACCTGCCCAAGACGGGCACCGATCAACACCTCGCCGCCAATGTGGCTGCGGGGCATCTGGCACTAGTGCCGACCTGGCTTCCATTGGATGTCGCTTCCGCGCCAACTCATACGTCAGCCGGCAGCGGTGGTGACGGGATAAGCGAAGGCGTGATCAGCAGCAATGCGTTGGCCGTCTTCATGCCGTCCAATGCGGCTATTGCGGGACCTCATTCGAGTGCCGACGCTTTCCAGGGCAACGATGCATCAATCAATCAGCATCCCACCGAAATGGCTGGGATCGGCGGGAATGGCGGAAGCGGCAATGTTGCCATCGGCAGCGGCGATGGCGCCACTCATGCCGGCACCGGGGGCAACGGGCTCTTCTATGGCGGGCTGGTCAGCACCGAAGTCGCAGTCTTTGCGCCCGTCAATACCGCTGTGGCTGCCGGCCCAGGCGCGGAGGCTCACGCCGAGCAGTCGAACAACGCAATGTTCCTGCAGGGCGCAACCCAGATGGGTGGCATAGGCGGCTCGGGCGGAGACCATAATGTCGCGACCCATGGCTCGTCGATGAGCCCGGGAACTGCGTTGACATTGACCGGCGACTATTATGCCGGCCACGGCGGCGATGGATATTTCGTCGGCAGCATGGTCGACGTGAGCATCGCCATCTTCTCGCCGATCAACATCGCCATCGGCGCCGCAGGCGGCTCGGCGGAGGCTCATCAGACAAACAATGTGATTTTCGATCAGGGCACTGTGCAGATCGCAGGCATGGGCGGCAATGGCGGTGGCTTCAACCTGTCGTCGGACACGATTTTTACCGGCAACCATGCCGGTGGCGGTGGCGGCGACGGATCGTCGACCGGCGCCATGGTCGACGTCAATTTCGGCTATTTCCATCCCATCAACATTGCCGTTCCCGCCGGTGGGACGGCGGACGCCCAACAGATCGATCATGTTCTCTATGATCAGCATGCGCTTCAGCTGGCCGGCATAGCGGGCCACGGCGGAGAGGGTAACCTCACGGACGCCCATTCGGCGCTCGTCGACGACATTCTGACTTTCATGCATAGCTAGCGGGATAGACTCCCCGCTCGTATTGCGCCGGCACAACTGCACGAGATTGTTCTCGGTGCCGTTTTTCAAGCCTTATGATTAATCGCTTTCTTCGCTCGGTTTCAACGGAGATACCGACCATTCCCCCATGACCTTATCGGCATAGTCGGCGCCTTCGCGATGCTGCCTGAGTGAAAAGCGATGCCGGCTGGTATTAATGCGTCATTGGAGCGCGGTTTTCAGTAATCAAAAAGGGTAGTCGCCGATCTCAGGCTTTTGTTGCTTCCGGCATTTGTCGTTTTTCTGTCGAGATTTGCAACTGTTTTGAATTGAGACAGATAAATAACGCCGAACCGATCCGCACCTTGTTATGTAAGACAGCATTTTGCAGAATTGGACCGTAGCAGATCGGTTGGCTTTTCAACTCCTTTCAAAGCTTTGTTGACCTGCTTGCCGTACGTGAATTCGGCGAAGTCGGGAAAGTCTTCGGCGATAAGTCGAGCCATCGGCTAATGATGAACAAGCGCATCAATATGCTCTCAGAGAATAGTTATCTCTCATGGAAATCTTATAGGCTATAATAATTATCCTGAGAGATCAGACTATTGATAGTGGCAATACACTCGCTTTTTCTCATGACATGTCGCGAGAACAGGAATAGTATGAATGACTGTTGGGTTGCACATAATCTGGGGAGCACGCAGGTGTCCGACAGTGCTGGAACAAAGCGCCGGCGCAATGCACCAACTGTGATCATTATTGAGCATTCTACACTGGCGCGCACAACCGTGGTGAAGCTACTTGAGCGGGAACTCGCGGGGTGGAACTTAATCGATTTGAGCTCGACCGAAAGTCTCGATCGGGCGCTTGGAGCCGAGGTGCGTTTGATCGCATTGGATCTGGCCGGCAGAGGTTTTGAGAGCGCCAGCCTGCGGGATGATCTCGCCGCGATTACCGCACGTTTTCCCGAGGTTCCTATCACGTTGCTCTCAAGTACGGATGACGCCATCATTGCCCGTCAGGCGCTGAAGATCGGCATCCGCGGCTTTTTCTCGACGTCCCTTCCCATCGACATTGCTCTTGCCGGTCTTCGCCTCGTCCTGGCAGGAGGAACATTTTTCCCACAGCTTCTGGGGGCAGTTACAAACGGCTCAAACGAGCATAGCCCCGCCAGAAACGAGGCCGAAAAAAGCCTGGATGAGAGGACGCAATACTTGGCGCTTGCCGAGTTCACGCCCCGCGAAGCGGATGTCCTCGCAGAGTTGCAATCCGGCTGTTCAAATAAGGTCATTGCAGGAAAGCTCAATTTGTCGGGGCATACGGTGAAGATGCATCTGCAACACATCATGCGAAAGCTGCAGGCGCAGAACCGGACTGAAGTGGTTGCCCGCTTGATCCAAAGAGCCGCCAGCGGGCCTGACGCCTCGCCCAGTTAGGCCCAGCACCACCCGCGCGGCCGTGTTCATGTCAGCTGGTTTTATATCGTGAATCCCTCATGGGAACCGCGAGTCCAGCCGGCCGTTACCTTTTGAGGAACGGAGGATATGGACATGCGCAAGAAAAAGGCCATCGTCGAGGCGGCGCTCGAGTCCGAATATGAGCGCCAGCCGCTCGGGATCATGAATACGGAGCAAGCCCTCGAGCTTGAGGATGCCGACGGTCTTGTTTTCAGTCACCCGGATAAAGAGGCCGGGGTGACGGATCACTTTGTCGATCAGGAACAGTTGCGCCGATTGGTGCAGTAGATCTTTGCGCGTTTGGAAAAACGCGCAGCTATCGATCTCAGGCAATCATATAACCGCCGTCCACCGGCATCGATATCCCGTTCACCATCGCCGCCTCATCCGACAGCAGGAAGAGAACGACTTCGGCGACGTCGCTCGGCTCGGCGAAACGACCGACGGGGATGCGCTGCATCATCCCGGCGGCCTTCTCGGGGTCGCTCCAGGCCTTCACCGCCATTGGTGTCAGCGTCACCGTCGGGTGCACGCCGTTCGCGCGGATGCCGTGCGGGGCAAGCTCCTTCGCCATGACACGCGTCAAGCCATCCAGCCCGCCCTTCGATGCACAATAAGCTGCGTGGTCGGGGATCCCGACAAACGAGGCGACCGACGAGACGTTGACGATGGCGCCTTTGCGGCCCTCCTTGATCAGGAAGCGGGCATATTCCTGCGCCACGATCATCGGTGCACGTGTGTTGACCGCCACAAGCCGGTCGAATGCTTCGACTGTCGTCTCCAGGAACGGCTGGAGTTCGGTGGTGCCGGCGCAATTGATCAGGAAATCCGCCGGCAGGGCCGCAATCGCCGCCTTCCTCGTCGCATCGGCGTCGGCGAGATCGACCTCTATGGCGCGGCAACCCGCTTCCTCTCGCAGGGCGTCGACGTCGGCGGAACTGCGGGTGAGGGCAACGACATCAGCACCCCGTTCGACGAGCATCCGGGCAATTTCGCGTCCGATGCCCTTTCCCGCTCCGGTAACGATGACCGTCTTTCCATTGAAGTCCATGGTCGCCTCCTTACAGTCTCTGGCCCGTTTCCCGATCGAAGATATGTGCACGCCGGGGATCGATGTGGAAATACACCGTCCGTCCGGGATCTACCTCGATACGTTCGCGGATCAAGGCGTCGATCGGCACACCTTGCGTACGGCCGAAGATCAATGTCTCCGAACCCGTCGGCTCGAACACTGATACCTCGACGGGAACGCCATCGTCGCCGATCGTGATATGCTCCGGTCGGATGCCGTAGGTCACGGCTCGTCCGTCGTCCGCATTCGTCTTGTCGACGGGCAGGACGACGCCCTGGTCTGTGACGACGACCTTCCTGCCGTCGCGGGTGGCGATGCGGCCCTGAAGGAAGTTCATCGATGGGCTGCCGATGAAGCCGGCGACGAAGAGATTGACCGGGAAGTCGTAAAGATCGAGAGGCTTGCCGATCTGCTCGACCCTGCCGTCGCGCATCACCACGATCTTGTTGGCCATCGTCATGGCCTCGATCTGATCGTGCGTGACGTAGACGGTGGTGGTTTTCAGCCGCTGGTGAAGCTCCTTGATTTCGACGCGCATGGTGACGCGAAGTTTGGCGTCGAGATTGGACAGCGGTTCGTCGAACAGGAAGACCTGCGGATCGCGGACGATGGCGCGGCCCATCGCCACGCGCTGACGCTGCCCGCCCGACAGTTGCTTCGGATAGCGATCGAGATAACGCGTCAGGTCGAGGATCTCGGCGGCCCTTCCGACCTTCTCGTCGATCTCCGCTTTGGGGCGCTTGGCCATCTTCAGCGGAAAGCCCATGTTTTCGGCGACCGTCTTGTGGGGATAGAGCGCGTAGCTCTGGAAGACCATCGCGATGTCGCGCTCCTTTGGCGGAGCGTTGGTGACGACACGGCCGCCGATCCGGATGTCGCCGCCGCTGACGGTCTCGAGGCCGGCGATCATCCGCAGCAGGGTGGACTTGCCGCATCCGGAGGGGCCGACCAGCACGACGAATTCGCCGTCCTCGATGTCGACGCTGACGCCGTGCATGACCTGAAGCGCGCCATAACTCTTGGTGACGTCGCTAACCTGTACGTTTGCCAATGTCGTTCCTCCCTAAAGCATGTCTCGCAAAAGTGTGCAGCGGTTTTGCGATAAAGACATGCGTAAAAACAAAGACCTAAAGCGTGAGCGAATCTGAAAGATCGCGACGCGCTTTAAAGCAGCGCGGCTGGTGTGTTGACGGAAGTCATCGGCTCATCCCTTCCAGACGATGTAGGCGCCAAGCACCGCCGAGATTGCCGCCGCGCACCATACCGACAGCCCGACCGGCTCGATGAACCGCATCCAGAACAACGAGAGAGCGACCCAGATCACCACCGAGATGAACAGCCGGTCGAACCAGTTCGTTTCGATCGGCAGAAATCCCGGCTTGCGTTGGTTGTTTCTTGATTGAGAGCTCATGGCTTCACCCTTTCACCGCACCGAAGGTCAGGCCGGCGACGATGTGACGTTGCACCACTGAAAAGACGATGAGCGCCGGCACCAATGTCAGCATCGAGATCGCGGCCATGATGCCCCAGGCGGTCCCGGTGGTCGTCACATATTCCGACAGGCCGGTGGTCAGGGTTCGCGCATTGAAGTTGGTGAGCGTCGCTGCGAGCAGATATTCGTTCCACGCAAACACCCAGGTCAGGATCAGGGTCACCGCAAGTCCGGGCCGCGCCAGGGGAAAGACGATGTCATAGAGGACGGTCCATGGGCTGGCGCCATCCATATAGGCCGCCTCGTCCAATTCCTTTGGAATGCCTTCGACGGTCGGGCGCAGCGTCCAGATGGCGAAGGGAAGGTTGAAGGAGCAGTAGACCAGGATCATGCCCAGCCGGGAATCGGCGAGCGAGAAGTCGCCGATCTTGTAGACCTGCGTCAGCAGCAGGAAAAGCGGCAGCAGGAAGACCGCCGGAGGCGCCATGCGGTTGGTGATCGTCCAGAAGAAGATGCTTTCCTTGCCCGCGAGGTCGAAGCGGGTCAGCGCGTAGCAGGCAAAGAAGCCGAGCGTCGTGACGAGCAGTGCGTTGCCCGACGATATGATCATCGAGTTGAGCATGTATCCGCGCAGGGTCGGATTGGTCAGCACATCCTGGTAGTTTTTCCAGAAGAAGCTGCGGAGCACGACATCGGGCGTCGAGAACAGGTCGAAGGGCTGTTTCACCGATATGACGAACAGCCAGTAGATCGGGAAAAGCGTCGCGAGGCTGATTAAGATCCAAAGGACGACCGGAAGCCAGGGGGTCTGGTTTTTCATCGGATCAACCTCTCTTCACGCGGGGCGCAATCAGGCCGACATAGAGCAGCCAGCACACGACGATGGTGAGGTAAAGGACGATGACGGAGATGGCCGAACCATAGCCGTAATTGGTCTTGGGGAAGACCTCCTTGAAGATGTGGACGCCGATATAGCGTGTCGACGAACCCGGGCCGCCGCCGGTCAGCATCAGGACCTCGTCGACGGTGCGCAGCGCATCCATCAGCCTGATGAACACCGTGGCGAGCAGGGCCGGGCGGATCAGCGGGAGCGTGATGTGCCAGAAGATCTGGCTCTTGCCTGCGCCGTCGATCTGCGCCTGCTCGAACGGATCGGGCGGGAGCGAGACCAGTGCGGCGATCAGCGACAGGGTGACAAGCGGCGTCCAGTGCCAGATGTCCATGATCACCGTAACGGTGAAGGCCGCGACAGCACTCTGGCCGATATTCAGATCGTAGCCGAACCAGCTTCTGAGAAGATACGGGATGATGCCGATCGACGGTGTGGTCATCAGCTTCCAGACAGAGCCGACGATGATTGGCGCCATGATCAGCGGCAAGGTGTGGATCGTGCGAAACACCGCTTTTCCAGGAAAATCCTTCAGCAGCGCCTGGGCGAGGATATAGCCGAGGATCAGTTCCGAGACGACCGCGAAGAAGACGAATGTGAGGGTTATGCCGAGCGATGCCAGGAATTGGGCGTCGAAGACGAGCCGCCGATAGTTGTCGGCCCAATTGAAGACCATGCCCGGATTGGCCGCGAACGGGTTCCATGCATGGAACGAGACCCAGAGGACGTAGATGAACGGAAAGATCCCGAACAGTCCAAGGATCACGATGGTCGGTGACAGCAACAGCCACCCGAGCTTCTGCGAATGCATCGCCTATCCCCCATTGAACGTTATGTGACGTCCGCCCATCCTGGAGCGAAAGATGACGGGTCGTAGGACACGACCCGTCAATTGGGGAGGATGTTTATTTGCGATAGCCGAGCGATGTCAGTTCCTCTTCGGCCTTGGCCGCCATCTGGTCGAGCCCTTCATCGGGAGCGATCTTGCCGGTCAAGATGTCGTAGAAGATCGGGGCGGTCGCTTCCCGCACCTGCGCATGGAAGGGGTAGGGAGGAGCGCCGGCGAAGAGTTTGCCCTCATCCTTCAGCATCGTGTAGAAGCCGCCGAGCTTGGTATCCATCTCCTTCACCTTCGGATCGTCGAACGTCGCCTTATTGGTGATGCGCGGCGCAGCGATGGCCCAGTCGGGCTGCACTTCGTTCTGACCGATGAATTCGAGGAACAGCAACGACGCTTCCTTGTTCTTCGACGTGATCGGCACGCCGAAGGCGCCGCCGTCGTAGTAACCGATATAGCCCTTTCCGGCTTTTGCATCGTCCAAAACGCCTGGTTCGAGCGGCGGCAGCGCGAACCCGACCTTTCCGACGACCTTCGACTGCGCTTCATCGCTTGCAATCCACGCGGCATTCTCACCGTAGATCAGCCCCTGGGCGACACGGCCGGCGGCAAAGGTCGTTGCCGTCTCCGTCCAGGTCGACTGGGTCGATTCCGGCGGAGCGATGTCGCGCAGGTGCAGCCAATATTTCAGCGCGGCCTTCGCCTTGTCGCCGTTCATCGTGCCGCCGTGTTCGACGGTGGCCGCATAGTTGTTCTTGGCGTCGATGCCCCAATTGTAGACCCCGAACGTCGGCACGATGGACTCGAAGAATTCATACCAGGAAGCCGGATGGCCGGTATGGGCCTGGGCGGTCGTGCCCCAGAGCTCCATGCCGTTGTCCTTGCCGTACTTGGTGAAGAATTCGGCAATCTGAGTGTATTCCTCGTGGGTGGTCGCCGGCTTCAGGTCCTTGCCGGTTTCCTTCTTGAAGGCCTCCTTGATCTTCGGATCGTCGAAGAGGTCCTTGCGATAGAGATATGTCTTGAGGAACGCTTCCATCGGCGTGCCGAAGAGATCGCCGTTGGCGTCCTTGAAATAGTCGGCGAAGCTGGTGAAATTCGAATCGTCGTAGGTCGGGGCCTTCAGATCCGGCTGATCCTTCAGCGTCTTGGTGATGTCGACGAGGAAATTCCTGGCCAGATAGGAATAGATGATGTCCTGCTCGATGTAGACCATGTCATAGATGCCGGTCTTGGCTTCCATGTCCTTGATCGCCTTGTCGTACATCTGATCCCAGGAGGTCGTCTCGATTTCGACCTTGATGCCGGTCTTCTTTTCGAATTCCGGAGCGAGCACGTTCTTGATGTAGTTCGATGGCGGGGTGCTTTCGGTGACGCCGTGCAGGGTCACACCCTTGTATTTTGCGCCCGCGTCGGACCAGAAGTCAGCCCAGGCCGGCGAAGCGGTCGTCGCAAGGCCGAGCGTCAGCGCAAGCGCGCTAGCCTTCAAAGCATAGTGCATTTCCAATCCTCCCAGATAGCAGCGAGAACATTCGCCGGTGCTTGTGTAGGCCAAAAAAACCGACAGCGCAACATTTGTTGTCTAAACATGCAAATAGATAGCCTATCCCATTGATTTTCACAGGAACAAATTTTTCGTACCGACCTGGAAACGAAGGCCATGGCATAAAATGCTGCAACGCAAAGTCTTTTTGCAGGACAGCAAAATGACGGTGTCAGAATTTATTTGTTGCCTTGCCAAACTAAATGGCATAGCACTGGGCACAATCACCGGCATATCGTGGAGGAAAGACCTATGCGTCGATTGGGTATCCATTCATTTGTATGGACAGGCGGCCAAACGCAGGAAGGCCTGGAGATGGCCCTCAACAAGACCGCCGAACACGGATATCGCACCATCGAATTTGCCTATCTGCGCCCCGAGAAATTCAATCTCGACCGGCTGGCAAAGCTCGCCCAGTCCCTCGATGTGGAGATCGGCGTAACCATGGGGCTGCCGCTCGACAAGGACGTGTCGAGCGAGGACGCTGCTGCGGTGTCCGCCGGCAGGCAGACGCTGGCCGACGCCGTTCGTGCAGTCCGTGATATCGGCGGCAACAAGCTCGGCGGGATTCTCTATTCCGCCCACACCAAGTACAATCGCCAGCCGACGAAGAAGGGCTGGGACAACAGTGTGGCCGCGATCGCCGCGACCGGCGAGGTCGCCAAGCAGGCGAACGTCGACATAGTGCTGGAGGTGGTCAACCGGTTCGAGACCAACCTGCTGAATACCACGGCGCAGGGGCTGAAGTTCATCGCCGAGACGGGATCGCAGCATGTTCGTCTCCATCTCGACACGTTCCACATGAACATCGAGGAAGCCAATCCGGCCGCCGCCATCCGTCTTGCCGGCGACAAGATCGGTTATTTCCACATCGGCGAAAGCAATCGCGGCCATCTTGGTGATGGCGTCATCGACTTCGAGCTGATCTTCGACGCCCTGCTCGACATCGGCTACGAAAGAGACATCGTGTTCGAGAGCTTCTCGACGACGGTCGTGGATGAAGGCCTGTCGCTCGCCTGCGCCATCTGGCGCGATACCTGGGAGGACAATGATTTGCTTGCGGCGCACGCCAAGCGCTACATCGAGCTGAAATATGACGAGGCCAAGCGTCGCCGGGCCACAAACGCGCGGCCCTGATTATCCTTCTGACAGCCTGTTCCAGTCGTGTAAGGGTGGGCGGCTTGAAGGGAATAGACCTATGAACGACACCGTCTCCATCGGAAGTTCGCCGCGCAGGATCCGGCAGAACAACATCGTCGCCGCCTTACAGACGATCTATGTCCACCGAAGCCTCAGCCGGGCCGATCTCGCTCGTAAGCTCGGCATGAACCGCTCATCCTCGGGAGAGATCGTCGCCGAACTGACCGAGGGCGGGTTCGTTCAGGAGTCGGAGGAGAGCGGCAGGCAGCGCCTGGAACATTCCCGTGCTGGCCGTCCCGGCATCATGCTTGAACTGGTTCCGGATGCTGCCTTCTTCGTCGGGATAGAGATCGGCGTCGAGCATATATCGGCCGTCGTTGTCGATCTCTCCGCCGAAGTTCGCGCATGTCGGAAAGTCGCGTTCGACACACCGTCTTCGACGGTGGAGGAGGCTGTGGCGCAGGGTATCGAACTGATTGTCGGCGCAATGGCGAAGCGCATGATCGACAGGTGCAAAGGCTTGGGCCTATCGACGCCGTCCCACGTGCGTCCGGATGGATTTGTCACACTGGCGCCGATCATCGGCTGGCGGGACGTGCCGTTGAAGGAAATTGCCCGGTCAGCCTTCCCGGCCGCCGTCCCGATCGCGGTCGAAAACGATGCCAATGCGTTTGCGATCGGCGACAGCTATCGTCACGGCGTCGCAGGGGTGACCCTGTTCCTGCTGATGGAAACGGGCGTCGGTGGCGGCATCATGATCGATGGCAAGCTGTTTCGCGGCGGCCATGGTCTGGCGGGAGAAATCGGCCACACGCTGGTGCCGGGAAGCGGCGGTCAGAAGCTCGAACAACTGATCGGTCGCGAGGTGCTGATCGGTCAATATCGCGAGGCTGTCGGACACGAGGACGCCGATCTGCAGGATTTCCTTGGTGGCGTTCGCGACCGCGTCCCGGCCGCGGTCAACATCGCCGAAACCTGGTCGCGCCATCTTGCATATGCACTGCTGCAGGCCTGTCGCCTGCTCGACCCAGACAGGATCGTGCTGGGCGGCTCCGTGGCACCGCTCTATCCAATGGTGGCTGCCCGCGTGGCGGTTCACATGTCGGAAGGCCAGAACATCGCTTTCCCCACGCCGGAGATCGTCGTGGACGATGATGCAGAGTTCGATTCCGCCTTCGGGGCGGCATGCATGCTGCACCGGCGCTTTCTGTCGTTGGAGAACGAGGAGTTCGGCAGCGAGGACGGTGCGCCGGTCCAATCGGCGCTGAGTTAAGAGACAACAGGGATCGAAAGCAGGACTGCATATGGCTTCAATACTGGCTCCGGACGCACTTGGTCCCACGGTTTGCGTAGGGGAGATCCTCGTGGAGATCGTCGCAACGACGGTTGGAAACGGCTTCCTCGAAGCCCAGCCGCTCGTCGGTCCGTTCGCGAGCGGTGCGCCGGCGATCTTCATTTCGCAATGCGGCCGTCTCGGCGGTCAGGCGGCAATGGTCGGCGCCGTCGGCGATGACGATTTCGGCCGGGTCAATACCGATCGCCTCAAGCGCGACGGCGTCGATATCTCGGCGATTTCGATCGATCCGGATTACCCGACGGGAAGCGCTTTCGTTCGCTACCGCAAGGATGGCTCCAGAGATTTCGTCTACAACATCGCCACCTCCGCAGCCGCGCGCTTCGGCTGGTCCCGAGGGGTCGCCGATCTCATCGATCGGACCGGGCACCTTCACGTGATGGGCTCCGCGCTGTCGGTTCCGAGTGCCCGTGCGGTGATCGACAAGGCGGTCGACATTGTCAAGGCGCGCGGCGGAACGCTGTCGGTCGATCCGAACCTTCGCAAGGAGTTGAAGCTGGACGAGGAGACCGAACGCCGGTTTGCCAAGCTTGTTGCTGCCGCCGATCTGCTTCTGCCGTCCGGAGAGGAGCTTGAGCGCGCCGCCGGTGTCGAAGGCGAGGCGGAAGCGATCCAGCGTTTGTTCGAGATAGGCGTCAAGGAGATCGTGCTGAAGCGCGGCGCCGGCGGCGCGACCTACTTCGCCAGCAGCGGAGACCGCATCCACGCTCCCGCCTTCGTCGTTCAGGAGGTCGACCCTACGGGGGCCGGCGACTGCTTCGGCGGTGCCTATCTCACCTGCCGGCGGCTCGGAATGTCTCCAAAGCAGGCTCTGACCTATGCCTCGGCCGCCGGCGCCCGCAACGTCACGGTGCTGGGGCCGATGGAAGGTGCGGGCACCCGCCCGGAACTCGATGCATTTGTCGCGTCAACGGAAAGGCGGCCGTGATGGAGGTGCATCTCAACGAACTGGCGAGGCTCAGGATCGAAGGCCACCCGAAAGGCGTGACCTCCGTATGCTCCGCCCATCCGATCGTGCTGCGCGCCGCCCTCCGGCACGGGCGGCAACAGAAAAGCACCGTGCTGATCGAAGCGACCTGCAACCAGGTCAATCACCTCGGCGGCTATACCGGCATGACGCCGAGCGATTTCGCCTCCCTCGTCATGAAGATCGCGGCGGAGGAGGGGTGCCCGGAAAAACTCATCGTTCTCGGCGGCGACCACCTCGGCCCCAATCCGTGGTGCGACCGGCCTGCGGAGGAGGCCATGGCCGAGGCGGAGACGATGGTTGCCGCCTATGTCGACGCCGGGTTCCGCAAGATTCACCTCGACGCTTCGATGGGCTGCAAGGGCGAACCGATGGCGCTCGACGACGTAACCACCGCCCGTCGCGCCGCCCGGCTTGCCGCGGTCGCCGAGGCTTCGGCCAGGAAGACCGGTGGCGCGATGCCGGTTTACGTCATCGGCACCGAAGTGCCGCCGCCGGGCGGGGCCGACCATCCCCTGACGACGATCGAGCCGACGGCTGCCGCGGCGGCGTTGAAGACGATCGAAGTCCACCGCCGGATCTTTGCGGCGGCCGACCTCGGGCAGGCGTTTGGGCGGGCAATCGGCCTGGTCGTTCAGCCGGGTGTCGAATTCGGCAATCACAACGTCATCGTCTACGACAGCAGCAAGATGGAGGCGCTGCAATCGGTGCTGACCGAGGAGCCGCAATTCGTGTTCGAGGCGCACTCGACCGATTATCAGGGCGCCGAGCCGTTGAGCGCGCTGGTGAAGGACGGTTTTCCGATTCTGAAAGTCGGTCCCGAACTGACCTTCGTCCTGCGCGAGGCGCTCTACGGGTTGGACGCGATCGCTTCCGATCTCCTGCCCGGTTATGGCCAGCGTCCGCTCTATGCGGCGATGGAAGTGTTGATGCTCGACCAGCCCGGAAATTGGCGGCGCCACTATCACGGAACGGAGGCCGAGATGCGTTGGCTGCGGCATTACTCGCTGTCTGACCGCATCCGCTATTATTGGGCGTCGGCTGAAGCACAAGAGGCCGTCTGGGGCCTGTGCGAGGCTCTTCGAGGGCAGTCGGTACCGCTGCCATTGTTTTGGCAGCATATGCCGGCCGCCCAGCATTTCGCCGAAGCGCCGCTCGATCCGGATGAGGTTCTGATCTGGAGAGTAACGAAGAGCCTGGCGGACTATCATGCCGCCTGCGGCGTCGGAAAAAATGAGCAATCGGGATCAAGATAGGAGGAGACATCGATGCAGGAATTGAATGGGAAGATCGCGGCGGTCACGGGTGCGGCCTCCGGCATAGGATTGGCTTCCACGGAAGCAATGCTTTCCGCAGGCGCGACGGTCGTGCTGGTGGACCGGGATGAGAAGGCCCTTGGGGCGGTTTGCAGCCGGCTTGGCGAGCGGGCTATTCCGCTCGTGATCAACCTGCTCAATCCGAACGAATGCGCGGGACTGCTTGAGGGCGTCCTGGCGAAGACGGGCAAGATCGACATCCTGCATGCCAATGCCGGCACCTATATCGGCGGCGACCTTGTGGAAACCGACCTCGATACGATCGATCGGATGCTCAATCTCAATGTGAATGTCGTCATCAAGAACGTTCGCAATGTCATTCCGCACATGATCGAACGCGGCACCGGCGACATTGTCGTCACGAGCTCCGTCGCTGGACATTCGGCTATCCCGTGGGAGCCGGTGTATTCCTCGTCGAAATGGGCGATGACCTGCTTCGTCCAGACGATGCGGCGCCAGCTTCTGAAAAACGGCATTCGCGTGGGGTCGGTTTCTCCGGGGCCGGTCATCAGCGCTCTGCTTGCGGATTGGCCGGAGGAAAATCTTCGCAAGGCCAAGGAGGCCGGCGCTTTGATCGAGCCCAAGGAAGTCGCCGACGCGATCATCTTCATGCTGACCCGTCCGCGCAACGTCACCATCCGTGATATCGTGGTGCTTCCAAGCGCCTTTGACATCTGAAGGAGCCTGATATGAGCTACCAGAAGAAATTTCGCCTCGACGGCGAACGGGCGGTGGTCACCGGCGGAGGGCGCGCCATCGGGCTATGCTGCACCGAGGCGCTGGCGGAGGCGGGTGCGGCTGTCGTCGTCATCGAGCGCAGCGACGCCGACGCCCGGCAAGCGCTTGCGCTGCGCGACAACGGCTACGACATCGAAGTCCGGCTGGGCGACGTCACCGACGCGGCCCGCATGGACGAGATCGCCAATGAGCTTGCCGACGGAGGCCGGCCGGCGACGATCCTCGTCAACAATGCCGGGATTGGCCAGAGCGGCATCCCGGCGGAGGATCTCACCGACGCGGACTGGCTGCGCATGATGGACGTCAATCTGAACGGCGTCTTCTGGTGCTCGCGTGCTTTCGGCCGTCACATGGTCACGATGAGGCGGGGCGCCATCGTGAACCTCGGCTCGATGTCGGGTCACATCTGCAACCGGCCGCAGCCTCAGACGGCCTATAACGTCTCCAAGGCGGCAGTCCATCACCTCACGCGGTCGCTGGCCGCCGAGTGGGCGCAGCATGGTATCAGGGTAAACGCCGTCGCGCCCACCTACATCGAGACACCGATGGTGGTGGCCGTCGAAGCCAATCGCGAGCGTATTCCGCTCTGGCTCGCCGACACGCCGATGGGCAGGATGGGAACGCCGGAAGAGGTTGCCAGCGCGGTCCTCTTTCTGGCGTCGGGTGCAGCCAGCCTGATGACCGGAGCAATCGTCAACGTCGATGCAGGCTTCACCTGCTGGTAGTCCTTGCGTGAGGCGTGCGCCTCGTCCGCACCGGAAAGAGGCGGTGATCGGCCGCCTCGGAGACGCAAGTCCGCCAATGGGCAACTTGCCGCAGCAAGCAGCAATCTGAAAGTGGATAGTCGTCAGCTGTCGGGCGAAACGCGTTTTCCCCGTGCGGCCTTCCGGTAGACGGATGGAGTCTTGCCGACATGGCGAAGAAACGCGCGATTGAAGTTCGACAAGTTGGTGTAGCCGACTTCATAGCAGATATCCGTCACGGTCTCATCGGACTCCGACAGCAATTTGCAGGCCCTGCCTATGCGCAAACTCACCACGTAATCCGTAAAGCTGCGTCCGGTGTTCTTGATAAAAAATCGGCTGAAGGTGTTTGTCGACATGTTGACTACGGATGCGACGTCGGGGAGCTGAATTTTCTCAGTAAAGTGGCCGTGGATATGGAGAATTGCCCGCTGCATGGTGTTCAGCGTCGCCGCGTCGACATTCGGCGAGAAGTCGGGCGATGACAAAAGTTCGTATTCGCGGGAATCTGCCAGCAGTTCCAGAACGCGAAGGAAACGGATCAGCCTTTCCAACCCACCAACTGCTCCAATGCGTTCGAGCAGAAGAGTCGCACGTCGAGCTGTAGTCCCCGAAAATCGCAATCCACGCTGTGCGGCCGTCAGAAGCGTGTCCAGGCGCTTCATCTCCGGCAGATACCTGCTTGCTTCTCGAATTTTGTCCGGATGAAATTGAACGACAAGATCCCGTTCCGGGATCCTGTCGCCTTTGCCAATATGCGAGACCCAATCATGTGGCAGATTGCTGCCGACGATTGTTAGATCGCCGGGACCGAAATTGCCGATATAATCACCAACATACGCCGTGCCGGACGATTTGCGGATAAGGTGTATCTCGAATTCCGGATGAAAATTCCAGAGCGAATTTGCCCAGGGATAGTCGTCGATCCGCCAGAGGAAGGTATCGTCTTCAGCGGTCAGAACGTGCTCAAATTTCGGCGCCAGCCGCGATGTTCCGTTGCGGGCAACCGACGGCTTGGTCAAGCTGGTCGAGGCGCTCATTCCACTTGTTCCATCAACGGATAAGCCGGGTTGAGGATAGCGGTTAGCTCATCCAGTTACCACCATCGACGTTGTAGGTCTGTGCGACGATGTAATCGGCTTCTTTCGAGGCGAGGAAGATTGCCATTCCGGCCAGGTCTTCCGCCGTCCCCATGCGGCCGAAGGGAACAGCTTCA
Organism: Rhizobium redzepovicii; assembly: GCF_019793435.1. Lineage (GTDB taxonomy): Bacteria > Pseudomonadota > Alphaproteobacteria > Rhizobiales > Rhizobiaceae > Rhizobium > Rhizobium redzepovicii. The sequence continues at coordinate 91,692 of NZ_JAILYH010000024.1, forward strand.
CCGACCAGCCGCTTTTTCTCGCCAAGCGGGCGGTTTTCGTATTCTGCGAATTTCGCATCCACGCCGTCCCAATGTTCGCCATCGACGACGCCGGGTGCAATGGCGTTGACGTTGATGCCGTGCTTGATCAAGTCGAGCCCGGCTGACTGCGTCAAGGAAATGACAGCAGCTTTCGTTGCGCAATAGACGGCGACCAGAGCCTCTCCGCGTCGTCCCGCCTGGCTCGCCATGTTGATGATCTTGCCGCCCGTGCCGCGCGCGATCATCGATTTCGCCGCTGCCTGCAGCGTGAAGAGCGTGCCCGAAACGTTGATGGCAAAAAGTGTATCGAAGCTCTCGCGGGTAATGCCGGCGATCGGCGCAAGATCGAAAAGCGCGGCATTGTTGACGAGAATGTCTATGCCGCCTGTCTTGGCATCGACAGCGGCAATCGCCTGGTCGATGGAAGTCTGATCGGTAACGTCGATCTTCAGTGCATAGGCGGATGCGCCAAGTTCGCTGGCCGTGTGTTCGGCGCGCTCGAAATTGATGTCGGCGATTGCGACGGTAGCGCCCTCGCGGATGTAAGCCTCTGCGAACGTTCGGCCGATGCCACGCGCCGAACCGGTAATCAACGCTGATTTTCCTTCAAGCCGTTTCATTACTTTGCCACTCCCTTTTCGTTGAATCTATGGATCCTCGCCGGATCGGGGGTTAGATAAACCGTCTCCCCGGCGCGGATGCCCGTCTCACCCAAGACCCGCACCGTCAGCAGGCCCGCCACCTCGGTGCGAACATGGATGAAGGTATCGGAGCCGAGATGTTCGGTGACGCTCGCCTCACCCTTCCACAGGCCTTCGGCCGTGGAAATGGTCAGATGTTCGGGCCGGACGCCGATGGTATGTGCATTCAGCGCGGCGGCGTTCTGGCCTGTTATGAAGTTCATCTTCGGCGAACCGATGAAGCCGGCGACGAAGAGGTTGCGGGGGCGGCTGTAGAGTTCGAGCGGCGAGCCGACCTGCTCGATATTGCCCCTGTTCAAGACGACGATCTTGTCGG
>NZ_JAILYH010000025.1 GCF_019793435.1 Rhizobium redzepovicii
CAATAAGCATCCAAACAAAAAGCCTCCGATGAAACCGGAGGCTGTTGTAACCCCATCGCAGATGGGGGTCCCGTTTGGACGCCGATCACCCCAAATGCGGGGTCCTTATTCCATGCCTAATCACACCGCCGACCTCCTGCTGGGACCCGAGAGCGGGGCGGGGGTTCAGGTCATCCATGCTGAGGGACCTCGCAGGTATAGCGCGAACGACGTTGCGGCGGTCGTGAGTCAACTCTCGAGCCGAGTGGTTCGCGCTCGGGGGGTGCCCCGGTCGCAGTGGCAGGCGACCTTCGAACGCACTATGCCGTCAAGCCTTGCCAGCCTGCTAATCAAAGCCAACGACGCCAAGAATAAGGGGGGTCTGGTCGAGATCGCGCCGAACGCTGGCGTGGTTCGCTATGGCCATACCTCATTGATCGATGCACTCCGGCCATTTTTCCTGCCCGAATGATGTCAAGACGAGACCGCGAGCCGAGTCAAAAAGAGCACTTTACGCGCGTGCCGGCGAGGGGCGCAAGTTGCTCCCTCCACTCGGTGCATCCGTTGCGGCGAAATTGTAGCTCTTCAGGCAAGAGCCTCCCGCCACTCGCACAACAATTCGCGATGACGATTTCGGCGTCGAGATTTTCATCGTCGACCTGACGCATGAATTCCAGGCATACGCCGCAGAGTCGCAGGACATGAAGTTGTTCGCTCTGCGCACAGTCTCGATCGTACGCCAAACACCGACGAAACCTGGCTTCATGACGAAGCTGCAACTGGCGCGCTTCGTCGTGCCGCCCTCCTCCTCAGTTTTCGCGGCCGGCTTTACGTCGGGATCCACATACAGGCGCATGGATACACGATGGAAGTTGCGAAAAAGCATCGTACAACGGCTTGCGAGCGCCACGATACCGCGGTGCACACGATTAACTGAAGATCGTTTCGAATTTCGGGGACAAAGCCCCGACGAGAAATCGCCGGGCTTGTTCGCTTGAATCGAAGCTTGTTGTCGGGGCAGGGATTCGAACCCCGCGTCACAGCTCGAAGGCTGGAAGCAACCTCGGATACCCGAGGGATAAGGAGAGCGCCACGCTCCGATTACGCTTACGCCCGACTGAACCGTTAACTCGTGGCCCCTTGCGATTGTTCCTGATGTGATGGCCTTGGGGTCACAAAGCGCAAGATTTTCGAATGCCTCCCTATATCTATGAACGCCGTCTTGCGGGCGATGTGGTCTAGCATCTCGCTAGGCTGGAGCGGATACTGGAGGAGCCAACCCCACCCCCCACGCTTCTCTTCGCGCATCACCACTTCGTGCCAAGCGGAATTGCCCGCTGGGTGCGGTGATCGCAGAGGGTAGTTGCCCTCATCGCACTACAAGAGCATTGCTTTGGCCAATGCTCGAGCTTTCGAAGCCAGGGCCGAGTTGCGCAAATGCGTGAGCCCTATTGACACGCGTGTTCGGCGATCTCGATACCAAGCCAACTCTGGTCGAGCCCACAAATCCCGTTAGCCTCGACGTGAACGCAATCCGTGGCGAGAGCGCTTTCGAAGATGTCTCTTTCTCCTAATCGAGTGGCAAACGCTCGACCACATCACCTTCTGCATCCAAGCGGGCGAACACACTGCCATCGTCGGCAGCACGGGATTGGGGAAGAGTACGCTGGGCTACCTCTTGGCGCGGCTCGATGATCCTGATAGGGGCCGGGTGACGCTGGACGGCATCGATCTTAAGAGTTTCGGCTTCGACACCGGACCATTCTGCGCAATCCGCGCATTCTTTTGCTCGACGAAGCGACCAGCGCGCTCGACCCGCAAACCGAAAATGCTCCGCACAAGATCCTGCGTAAGCCTTATGCCCTTCGACGAACAATAGCCGGTGGAGCCCGAAATTGGGTCTGCAACCAGCCTGCTAGGCGGGGAATTGTGTATCCAATATCAACCGTGTGCCCTTTCGTCAGTAATCTGTGCGGGAGCGCGTCGATCGCGCGCCATCGTCGCTTGTTGATTGCATGATTTCTCGCCATATCCCTGCAATGCAAACCAACCATGTTGAATCGCGCCGCGCCATCTGCACCTCAACGAGCAGGCTATAGAATGAACACTGCCTCCCGCTTCCCCGCCGAACGTCTCCAGCAAGTCCTCGACAGTGCAGTTGATACCGGGATCATCATGCTCGACGTCGATGGCACGATCACCGGCTGGAGCAAGGGTGCGGAAACCCTACTCGGTTGGTCGCAGGATGAAATGCTCAGTAAGACCCTGGTGGCGATCTTCCCGCCGGAAGGAGGAGCCGCCGCGCTGCTCGAGGCGGAACTGACCGACGCCAGGTCCAAGGGAAAGGGAAGCGGCGAAGGATGGCGGCTGCAGAAGGGCGGGGGCCGCATCTGGGCCGTCGGTGAGACGACGCCGATAATGGATGATGAGAGAAAGCTTGTTGGTTTCGTGAAGGTCCTGCGTGATCGCACCGAGCAGCGCGAGACGGAGATGGCGCTGCGAGAGCGCACCCGCGCGCTCGAGATTCTCAATCGAGCCGGAGCTGACCTCGCGCGCGAGAATGACCTGGAGAAGGTTGTCCAACTGGTAACGGACGCAGGCGTGGAGCTTACCGGAGCTCAGTTCGGCGCATTCTTCTACAACGTCATCAATCCATCGGGCGAGAGCTATATGCTCTACACGCTGTCCGGCGTTCCTCGCGAGGCATTCTCGAAGTTTCCCATGCCACGCAATACGGCTGTCTTTGCACCGACCTTTCTCGGAGAGGGAATTGTGCGTTCCGCCGATATCACCCAAGACAGCCGGTATGGCAAGAATGAGCCGCGACGGGGAATGCCGGAAGGTCATCTTCCCGTACGTAGCTATCTGGCCGTGCCGGTCATTTCACGAACCGGCGAGGTGATCGGTGGACTTTTCTTCGGTCACGCTGACATCGGCGTGTTCGACGCGGCGTCAGAAAGCGGTCTCGCCGGCCTCGCCGGCGAAGCTGCGGTCGCCATCGACAACGCCCGGCTGTTCGATGCCGTGCAACGTGAGCTGCAGGAAAGACGCCGCGCTGAAGAAGCACTCAAGGAACTGAACGCCAACCTCGAGCATCTCGTCAAGCAGAAGACGGAGGAACTGACCCAGAACGCAGAGGCGCTGCGGCAGGCCCAGAAATTGGAGGCGATTGGGCAGTTAACGGGGGGAGTCGCCCACGACTTCAACAATCTGCTGCAGATCATTGTCGGCAATCTCGACACGCTCACGCGGAACCTGCCGCCGGAAGCGGGTCGGTTGCGAAGGGCAGCCTCGCAGGCGATGAACGGCGCGAGGCGGGCAGCGGCTCTGACGCAACGACTGTTGGCTTTTGCCCGCCGCCAGCCACTCGACCCCAAGCCGATTGACACGAACAGCCTGATCCGCGGCATGTCGGAGCTCCTGCACCGGACGCTTGGAGAGATATACAACATTGAAGTTGTGCTCGCCGCCGGTCTCTGGAAAGCGGAAGCCGATCCCAACGAACTGGAAAGCGCGCTGCTCAATCTCGCGATCAACGCCCGGGACGCGATGCCTGATGGCGGAAAACTGACGATCGAGACATTCAATGCCCATCTGGACGAGGCCTATGCGTCATCGCATGCCGAAGTGATCCCCGGCCAGTATACCGCCATTAGTGTTTCCGACACTGGGACGGGGATGGACACGGAAACGCTATCGCATGTGTTCGAGCCGTTCTTCACGACTAAGGATCAGGGGAAGGGCACCGGGCTTGGCCTCAGCCAGGTGTATGGGTTCGTCAAGCAATCCAAGGGCCATGTGAAGATCTACTCGGAAGTTGGGGAGGGAACGACAGTCAAGATCTACCTGCCACGGCTCTTTTCAGACGGGGCCGGTGAAGAGGTGGCAGAGGCACCTGCCATCCCCGAGGCTGCGGCCGGCGAAGTTATTCTTGTCGTCGAGGACGATCCGGACGTTCGCGCCTATTCGGTCGAATCGCTGCGCGAGCTCGGCTACCATGTACTCGAAGCCAAGGACGGTCCGGCGGCTCTGCAAGCGCTGTCGAGCTACGGCAATGTCGATCTGATCTTTTCGGATGTGGTGTTGCCGAGCGGCATGAGCGGCGCCGACGTTGTTGCCAAGGCGCGTGAGACAAATCCGACGCAGAAAGCGTTGTTCACGACAGGGTATTCGCGCAACGCCATCGTTCATCACGGCCGGCTCGACAAGGGCGTGCACTTGCTGCCCAAGCCATTCTCTTTTGAAGATCTGGCCGTACGCGTCCGGGATGTGCTCGACCGTAACTGACCGCTCGATCTGACGACCGTTTCGACCAACTCGTCTTGTGATTGCCGGAGTTGGTTTGTTAGCTGCTCCAGCACCCGCGCTGTCACGTTATCGGAGGACTGTATGTCCTCTTGTCGCGGGTAGTGCCGCGTTTTCACCAGGCTATGCAGCCGAAAGCGCATCTGGCTCGTGACGCCGGGTATTCGCATGACGATCTCTCCGCCAGACGCAGGCCCCCTCTTCATAGTTATCGTCCGGGTGATTTTGACGTATTCATTGCTCTCCCTAGCTCAAAGCAACCGGTTTTGCGTTGCTCGCCGGAGAACACGCATCAGGCGCCGTAATTCCAGTTTGGGTTACCAAAGAATTTGTCGCTCGCGCTAATTTCTGAGCTTCTTTAGAAGGATAAACGCCGACAGTAGAAAGCAGGCAGCGTTCGTGAGGATGATTGGCCACTCGGCCCGCATGACGCCGAAGGCGGTCCAGAGAACAAAGCCTGTTACGGTAAGACAATACATCCTCGCCGAAATCGCTTCGGTGCGTCCGGTGCGAACGACCTTCCAGACCTGCGGAACGAAGCTGCAGACGGAACACACGGAGGCAAGATATCCGACGATCAGCGCTGTATCCAAAATGACGGTCTCCTAACTGCGTGATCCATAGCGATAGGGAACTATCCCTCTTGCCCGTTGTTCCAGTGATCCCGCGAGGCCTCAGGGCGATCGCCGATGACGGACGATGGAATGGATCTAACAATAAAAGATTGCGTCATCGTTGGAGGTGGACCGGCAGGATTGACAGCCGCGATTTATCTCGCGCGCTATCACCTGTCCGTCACGAACCAGCCGGGCGGCCAGCATCCCCATTTCTCATAACCACGCGGGCTTTCCCGGCGGCATCAGCGGCGCCGAGTTGCTCGGCCGGATGCGTGCTCAAGCCATCATGTACGGCGCCGAGATCCTCGATAAACGCGCGACGGCCTTGCGCAGGGCAGAAAAGAACTTCGTCGTCTCCTCTTCCGATGGTGCCGTGCGGGCGCGAACTGTGCTCATGGCCACGGGCGTTCTTAACCGCATGCCTTCGATGCCAATGGACGAGCACGATGAGGCACTGAAACGAGGGCTTATCCGCTACTGCCCCGTTTGCGACGGTTTCGAAGTGACCGACAAGCGCGTGGCGATTATCGGACATGGCTCGAAAGCATATATGGAAGCACTGTTTCTCAGAAGTTATAGCCGAAACATTTACCCTGCTGTCGCCCTCCGCCGAGCATCACCTCGAGAGAGGCGAGGAAGCGCGCCTGCGGGAACTTGGTATCCTGGTGAAGTGTGGCCCGTTTGAAATCGATGTCGAACAAGACGCGATCGTAATCCGCACAGGCTGGGGTACGCTGCAGTTCGACTCCATCTACCCCGCGCTGGGATCGGACGTCAGATCGGAATTCGCCTCAGGGGTGGGAGCTAGGGTGTCGGAGGAAGGTTGCATTTGCGTCGACAGTCACCAACGCACGAGCGTGCCGGGCCTTTATGCCGCAGGAGACGTGGTGATTGGCCTGGATCAGATCAGCCATGTGATGGGGCAGGCCGGGGTCGCGGCAACGACGATCCGGAATGATCTGTGCGATTTGTCAGCTTTGATCCGCAGAGTTCACCGCAAACCCCGCCCCTGTCGCTGAGACTCCGTCGTCTCCCCCGATCCCTGCCCTGACTGTCATGCCGGTGGACGACGATAGCCTTGTACATGAATACGGTTTTGATACTGGAGGATCTCGGGCACACGGTTATCGAGGCAAGCTCGGCTGATGAAGCGCTTCAGCTCCTTGAATACGGGCCGCTACCCGACGTCCTGATCACCGATCACGCAATGCCTCATTGACCGGCGCCGAACTTGCCCGCCGGGTTGTCGAACGGCACCCAAAGCTGCGCGTGATCCTTGCTACCGGCTACGCCGAATTGCCGGGCGGAGAGGGGGCGGGGCTGGCGCGGCTTTCGAAACCGTTTAGTCAGGAGGAGCTCAACAGCGCGCTGGCATTGGTCAGCGCGTCAGACCGATAGCTTCTCGTGTCCGGCAGGGCCCTCCGGGAAATGACGCCGGCAGGTTAGCCATCGTGTATCCTCAAACGCAAAAAAGGCGCCTCACGGCGCCTTTTCCGATTTCGCTGCGAAGGGTGTCGGCTGGCAGAGTTCGAGCTCCATGACCTTGTCCATCATCCGGTCTTCTTGCTCTTGAGTTCGTTGGCGACACTCTTGCGCAGCGCGTCCATGATGTTGATGACGTTCGAAGCGGGAGCGGCGGCTTGTTTGGTCTTGGAGCTCTTCTTCTGCGGCTTCAGAGCTTTTTTCTTCTCCTCAATGAGAGCGAGCAGACTCTCCTGAATGGGGTCGCTCACCATCTCCGGCGACCATCGCTTCGTTTTCTGCTTGATCAGCTTCTGCACCAGCGGCACGAGATCAGGATCGGCCTCGTCTTCGATGTCCTGGAAATAGGCCTCCTCTGGACGCACCTCGTCGCCGAAACGCAGGGACCAGAGGACGATGCCTTCGTCTCGCGGCTCGAGGACGACCGCCTTTTCGCGCCGGCCAACGACGAGCTTCGATATGCCAACGACCTTGTCGGCCTTCATCGCATCCCGGATGACCGCGAAAGCCTCGTTGCCGACGGCGTCGTCCGGCATTAGATAGTGCGGCTTCTCCAGGTAGACCCATTCGATCGATTCCGCCGGAGCGAACTTCTCGATGTCGATCGTTTTGACGGTGTCGAGCGCGACCCGATCCAGGTCGTCGTCGGTCAGGATGACATAGTCGTTCTCGCCGCGGGCGTAGCCCTTCGCCTCGTTCTCGTCCTTGACGGGCTTGCCCGTGACGGAGTCGATATATTGGGAGACGACCCGGTTGCCCGTCTCCTTGTTGAGCGTGTGAAACCGCACCTTCGCCGACTCCGATGTCGCCGGGGTCATGTTGACCGGGCATGTCACAAGCGAAAGCTTCAGGTAGCCTTTCCAGTAGGGACGCGCCATGACCGATCTCCTAGCTCGCCTTACGCTGCGGAGCAGCCTTGGAGGAGGCGGCCTTCGCAGCCGCTCCACGCGCGGCACGCGGCCGACCGACGCCAGAGTTGGCATTGGCGGGGGTGGGTTTCGGTTTGTCCCCGGTGGCCTTCAGCATGCCAGCGCTTTCGCGCAGGGCGGCAAGCAGATCGTTCGGCTTCGAAACCTCGACCTTTTTCGGCTTAGGCAAGGATCTGCCTTCCATCTTCGCCTTCACCAGCTCGGCCAAGGCTGCTTCATATCGATCGTCGAACGTGGCCGGATCGAAGTCGCCCTTCTTGGTGCCGATGATATGCTTGGCAAGATCTAGCATCTCGCCTTCAATCTTCAGCTTGGGCATTTCCTCGAAGGCCTTTTTCGACGAGCGCACCTCGTAGTCATAGTTCAAGGTCGTGGCGATGAGACCTTTGCCATGCGGCCGGATGAGTACGGTCCTCATCCGGCGGAACAGGACGGTGCGCGCGATGGCCGCCACCTTCGACTTCCGCATTCCGTCCCGCAGCGCGACAAAGGCGTCGCCGCCCATCTTGTCGGGCGTCAGGTAGTAGGGTTTGTCGAAGTAGACGTCGTCGACATCAGAACAGGGGATGAAGGCTTCGATCTCCAATGTCTTGTTTGACTCGGGAATGGTGGCTGCGACCTCGTCAGGGTCGATGACGATATACTGACCGTTCTCAATCTCGAAGCCTTTGGTCTGCTGTTCCTTCGGCACAGGCTCTTCGGTCTCACCGTCGACGAAGACGCGGTTGACTCGATTGCCGGTTGCCTTGTTTATCGTGTTGAAGGTGATCCGGTCGGAGGTGCTCGCTGCTGTGTAGAGAGCCGCCCCGCATGAGACTTCACCGAATTTGATAAAGCCCTTCCACTGGGCTCTGTGTCCACTCGCCATACCCGTTACTCCGAATCTCTACTGGCGAATCAAGATCTGGCGAGGTGATTCGTTCCGATTCGAAACGAATCATTTTTCAATGGCTTAGCGCCGTTTGTTGCCGATTTGATTCCGGGTACGCCGGCGGCACCTATGGAGGATGGGATCGCCGACGCCTAAGCCGCGGAACAACGTGAATCATCAAACGTTTACGAGCAGGTCCCGTAGCCAACAGGAGATACCGATATGACGACCACAAGACGCGGCCGTGCGCAGGACAGAGCGAAGGTCGCAGGCGGACAGGATCATGAGGTCCGATACGAAGCGAAGAAGGAAGGCGTCTCGAAAGGTGAAGTGCAATACGCCGTCAAAAAGGTCGGCAACAGCCGAAAGAAGATCGAAGCTGATCTAAAAGGTTGATGGATCAGAGGCTCGATAAAAGCGCCGTGAGCTCAGCGATTGACCGACACACGGCGAACGTCGACGGGCGGAAGTTGAGATCAGCTGCACGAAGAACGGGTTTGCGCGCAAGCGTCGATGGCTCGAGCGGCGGCCTGCTTTCGATCGCCGCTCTCGTCTTCAGCATACTTCTATCGGCGGCTGTTCTCGTCCATGTCGCCACGCGCGACGCCCGGTTAAAAAGCCTCTGGCGGTGACGAGGGCTCACTTGGACCCGATCTTGAAGATCGTCTTTTCAATCATCATCTGGGGCTCCCACCCGAAACCAACGACAGTCCGCGCCGCGAAATGACTTCGCGTGGTCGCGGCCGTCCGGGTGAACGAGGGCGCTCCCCATTGGGTGCGCCCTCGGCTGTCATAAGTCCGAAAGCGAAAGCCCTTGTCCGATAAAACCTTGATAATCTTCCTGCATGGGATCGGTGCCTCCGGCGCGCAGCTCACACCGCTGGCATCTTCCTGGCGTGCCCGCCTTCCTGGGACGCGCTTCGTCGCTCCAGACGCGCCGATGCATCACAGGTACGGACGTCGGTGGTTCAGCACGGAGGGCAATCCCCTCGATCCGGAGCGTATTAAAGCTCCAGAGAAGCATTCGACGAACTTATCAATGGCGTCGTTCGGCGCGAAGGGTGCGCGGACGCCCATGATCGGGTCGCCTTCGTCGGCGTCTCGCAGGGAGCCATCGTCGCGCTCGACGCCGTTGCTTCCGGGAGGTGAAAGGTCGGCGCACTGGTCGCGTTCTCCGGCCTGCTTGCCCCGAAGCCGATTTCGCCCGCGAGCAACAGCACGCCGGTGCTTCTGGTGCATGGAGAGAACGACACCACCATCCCTCCCATGGCTTCCCGGCTCGCGGCCGCGCAGCTCAGAATAGCGGCCTTCAAGGTCGAGCTGGACGTCGAACGAGGCACGGGACACACCGTTTCAAGCGCCGGCTCTCAGAAAGCGCTGTCTTTTCTGAAGAAGACCCTGCCCGCTGTCGAAACTCGACTGCGGGCGGGTCGTTCTTCTTCCACACCGATGACCACCAGGAACAGGACGAGGCAGACCGCCCACCGCAGGAGACGGTTTCCTTTACATTTGACCGGATGACCGTGGCGCGTTCCAGGGAGACCTTCCCAAATGCCAGGTGGAGCGAACGCCTCCAGGCCTGGACGGTGCCGGCAAGACGGCTCGCAAGCGCATCGATGGCTTGCGTTGGAGGCCGACCGCCGGGCACGTTATGATGAGGAGCGCGGCCGCGACACTTTTGAGTTCGAGCCGATCCTCAGCCCGTACCTGCAAGTGCTCGACAGCGGTTTTCGCATAAGGACACCGTACTCCAGGACGGTCGGGGATGAGCTTAGGCAGGTACCATTTGCGCCATGGAACGGTGACGACAAAGTCTGGGAAATCCCGTTTGCGTCATATGACTCCAGCACCAATGGGAGACGATCGAGGAAGCCGCGAAGCGGTCAGAGCCGAAAGAACGCCGGAAGCGTGCCGAGGCCCGCAGGCAGAGAGGAGGAAGCCAAGGCCAAACGTCGCACGACCGAACGAAAGAAGCGCGGATTGCCGGTGTCAAGCGACGATCTCCCGGCACTTGGCCGGCCGGTGGCCACAGCAGCGTATGGGATTGTGTCGTCATCACCGATGTGTCGGGCGAGATCGTGGATCCGGAGCAGATCGCGGAACATCACCCGGCCGCGACTGAAGAGCATGTGTGGGCCAGGTGGAGACGCTCTACCCTTGATGAACTCGTCCATACCTGGCCCGCGAGGTCAGAGCCGGGAGAATACGAGCGGCTCCGATGCTGGTGGAACCCGACGCTAGACGAGCTCAGAGCTCAGGGAAGCAAGACGGGCCGCCAAATCCGCATCTTCACAACCCGAAGGCGCCGACGTTCCTCGCCAGCCGCATCACGTTTCGCGGTGGGCGTTCACTCGAACATGTCGTCGGCAGGGCGCGATATTTGAGGATGATGGCGAAAACGCTCCCGTTCACCTGCCGGTTTCCTTATGTTTTCTGCCTGAGCGAAGAGGTCTGGGCTTGGGAGCGAGTGGATCAATTTCTGCGAATAGAGCTGAAACGTTCACCGAAAGAACCCTCGCAAACGCCTCGAGCGTAGCGACGGTGACATTTTCCATGCCCCTTTCGACCCGTCCGACATACGAGCGATCGATTTCGGCCTCGAGAGCCAGTCTTTCCTGAGAGAGACCTTTGGCCACACGAAGTCGTCTCAGATTCCAGCCGATGGTTTGTCGAACGTCCATCCTACAACAAACGCATATTCACGGCTTGACAATCGACGGACTGATAGTCCCTAATTAAAGCTGCTAAGAGGGACGCTTCAATGGAACTACGCCAGCTCTCCTACTTCGTCGCGGTGGCCGAGGAACTGCATTTCGGCCGGGCGGCCGCCAAGGTGCGCATCGCCCAGCCGGCGCTCAGCAATCATGTGCAGGCGCTGGAGCGCGAACTTGGCTGCGCGCTGTTCATCCGCTCGACCAGGCGGGTGGAACTCACAAGGGCAGGGGAGATCTTCCACGAGCGCTGCGTCGGGATCCTGAGCGAGGTCGATCTGTCCGCCGAGATCACCAGGGCGGTGGCCGGCAAGACGATAAGGCAGATCAGGATCGGCACCGTCTATCCGGCGACCACCGGCGTGCTGCCGGCGTTTCTTTCAAAGATCGCCCGCAAGTACCCGGATATCCGCATCCATATATCAAGCGGCAATACCGGCGACATCATCCGCGGGCTGGAAAGCGGCCAGATCAATCTCGGCTTCATCCGGCCGGTGGAAAACATCGGCTCGTTGCGCTTTTCCTCGATCGCCCATGAACGGTATCTGTTGGCGGTGGCCAGGACCAACCCACTGGCGGAGCAGGGAGAGATCGCCATCGACGATCTGCGCTCGGAAAGGATCATCGCCTTCAATCGCAAGAACCTCTCCTACACCGAGCGGTACTTCAATGAGAAGTTCCAGGAATATGATCTGACCGGCAACATCGCCTATAGCTGCGACGACACCTATTCGCTGGTGTCGCTGGTCTCGGCCGGCCTTGGCATCGGCTTTGCGCCGGAATGGACCGAGGGTCTGCCGAACCGGGCCTTCGAGCTGAAGGCGGTGAGGGGCATCGACTTCAGGATCGGGCTTGGCGTTGCCTGGAACAAGGAGGATCCAACCGCCTCGCGCGACGACATCGTCGATATCGCGAGGTCACTGGCACGGCCGGGCAGGTGAGGCGAGGGACATAAGAGTGGCGCGCCTCAAAGCGGGAAAAGAGCGGAGAGAGTTCCGGTTACCTCGTCGTCGAATTCCTCATTATAGTGGCCTTCTCGGGATAAAGGCGAAGGGCCGGAATTGACTCGATGGCAAAGATGTCGGATGCCCAGGAAGCAAGACTAGCCCGCTTCTCGTCCTTGCCGATATCGGCAGCAAGCACGTCACGCGGGTGATCGAAATGTTTGGCTGGGTGAAGCAGATGGACGGCGTTGATCGCTGCTACAACGTCGTGCTGGGTTTTAGGGTTGTTGATTTCTCTTCTCATCTTCCGGCTCCGTGGATAGATGGATGGCACCTGGATACATTTTCCGCGGTTCGGTAAGATCCGTACTGCGATCGCCCTGAATCGACGGTATCTCTATTCTCATCGCCTCTGCTAGGAGCGTGTCGCGATCGCGAACACCCTTGTTGAACAATCTGGCGACCGTTGTCGTCAGCGCTCCGACAGAGAGCGGGTCGGCCGCTATCCCTCTAGCCTGGGCAATCTCGTTGACGACGCTCGCGCACAGGCGCGCCTCTTCTCTCGACGGTAGGCTCATGTCTTACTCCGAAAGTGGCCCGCCCTGGTGGACAGGGCGGGGGCCTCCTCGATAGCTTAGAAGTCCATGCCGGCACCAGTGGGGATCGCCGGAGCGGCGTCCCTCTTCGGCTTTTCGGCGATCATCGCTTCCGTTGTCACCAGGAGGCCGGCAACCGAGGCGGCATCCTGCAGAGCGGTGCGCACCACCTTGGCCGGGTCGATGACGCCCTGGGCGTAAAGATCACCGTATTGGCCGGTCTGAGCGTTCCAGCCGTAAGAGAAGTCAGCCTTCTCCCGCAGCTTTCCGACGATCACAGACCCTTCCGCGCCGGCGTTTTCGGCGATCTGACGGACAGGGGACTCGATCGCGCGGCGGACGATCTCGATACCAACCTTCTGGTCCTGATTGGCGGCGTCGAGATTGTCGAGTGCCTTGACGGACCGCAGTAGCGCCACCCCACCGCCCGGCAGGATGCCTTCCTCGACAGCCGCGCGCGTCGCATGCAGGGCGTCGTCGACGCGGTCCTTCTTTTCCTTGACTTCGACTTCCGTCGAGCCGCCAACGCGGATGACGGCAACACCGCCGGCAAGCTTGGCAAGACGTTCCTGCAGTTTCTCGCGGTCGTAGTCGGAGGTGGTTTCCTCGATCTGGGCGCGGATCTGTGCAACACGACCGTCGATCTCGGGCTTGGAACCGACGCCATCGATGATAGTGGTATTCTCCTTCTCGATCGCTACCTTCTTGGCACGGCCGAGCATGTTCAGCGTGACGTTCTCCAGCTTGATGCCGAGGTCTTCGGAAATGACTGTACCGCCCGTCAGAATGGCGATGTCTTCGAGCATGGCCTTGCGGCGGTCGCCGAAGCCAGGAGCCTTGACGGCAGCGATCTTGAGGCCGCCGCGCAGCTTGTTGACGACGAGCGTTGCAAGAGCTTCTCCTTCGACGTCTTCCGCAATGATCAGCAGCGGCTTACCCGACTGGACGACGGCTTCGAGCACCGGGAGCATGGACTGCAGGTTTGAGAGCTTCTTTTCGTGGATAAGGATATAAGGATCCTCGAACTCGACCCGCATCCTGTCTTGGTTGGTGACGAAATAGGGCGAGAGATAGCCGCGGTCGAACTGCATGCCTTCGACGACTTCGAGTTCGGTTTCGGCGGTCTTGGCCTCCTCGACGGTGATCACACCTTCGTTGCCGACCTTCTCCATCGCTTCTGCGAGATAACGGCCGATCTCCTCATCGCCATTGGCCGAGATGGTGCCGACCTGGGCGATCTCGGAATTGTTGGAGATCTTGCGGGCGTTGGTCTTCAGCTCCTTGACGACAGCGTCGACGGCAAGATCGATACCACGCTTCAGGTCCATCGGGTTCATGCCGGAGGCCACCGCCTTGGCGCCTTCGCGAACGATCGCCTGAGCGAGAACAGTTGCGGTGGTGGTGCCGTCGCCGGCGAGATCGTTGGTTTTCGATGCCACTTCACGTAGCATCTGGGCGCCCATGTTTTCGAACTTGTCTTCCAGTTCGATTTCCTTCGCGACCGAAACGCCGTCCTTGGTGATGCGCGGCGCGCCGAAGGACTTGTCGATCACCACGTTGCGGCCTTTCGGGCCGAGCGTCACCTTCACGGCATCGGCGAGTACGTCGACCCCACGTAGCATGCGTTCACGGGCATCGGTGTTAAATTTAACTTCTTTCGCAGCCATTTTTTCACTCCTTCATTAGGCAGCTAGTTGACTGATAAATAGGGCGCCTCAGGCGGCCTTCTTCTGCTCGGCCTGGGCTTCGATGATGCCCATGACATCGCTTTCCTTCATGATCAGCAGGTCTTCGCCGTTGATCTTGATCTCGGTGCCGGACCACTTGCCGAACAAGATGCGGTCGCCGGGCTTGACATCGAGCGCCTGGATCTGACCGGCGTCGTTGCGTGCGCCAGGGCCGACGGCGATGATTTCGCCTTCCTGCGGCTTTTCCTTGGCGGTGTCAGGGATGATTATTCCGCCCTTGGTCTTTTCTTCGGATTCGATCCGGCGGACGAGAATCCGATCATGAAGCGGTCGGAACGACATGTTTTCCTCCGTTGAGCAAAAAAGATGACGTTGATCCCCTGGCCGGACCATATGACCAGTCCGGGCGGGAGCGAACCTCGATCGAGCGTTCGCAGGCAAAATTTATTTTTACGATTTTTGGATTTCAAGAGGTTGAAAGGAAAAATTAGCACTCACCCTCGATCGCTGCTAACGTGCTGGGAAGGAACAAGAAACCCTCTCGCGACGTTCAAAAATCCGTTGATGGCCGAGAAATTTTGCGGCACCTTCGCAGTATCATGAAACGGAGTGAAGCATGCGATTTTCATCAGATATCGAACGTCAGCTCAACGGTTATGGTCTCACTACCGCGCACATTCTCTACCGTATTCCCGATTTCGAATCCGTCCTGCAAACCTATGTCTGGCAGGACTACGATCTGGCGCCCGATTTTCCCGAGATGCACAAGTTTCTGGACTTTTGGCAGGAGAGGCTCGATGGCCCGTTGCATTCCGTCCGCTACAGCCATCAGTGCCTAATCGGGCCGAACGAATGGCGTCGTGTCGAAGGCGAGTTCAAGCTGAACTGAATCTTGAATCCGCATTTTCCACTTCCTAGCTCACGTGACGATCGGGGCTTGGCCCGGTCGCTTTCCCACGTCTGCATGGAGTGAGACCACATGGAAGAGACCATCAATATCATCAGAAGCGCCAGCATCCCGGAGAGGGAAGAGATCATCGTCGATTTTGCCCGGTGGCTTCAGACCGCTTCGCAGGAGGCTCTGGTATATGGCGAAGGGCGTTTCGCTTTGATGTCTGCCAATATGGCGGAAGCGATCCGCATTAATGCCGATGAACTCGCACGCGACAATCCCGAAACGACTGAGCGGATATTGCAGCAGGCCTGCGCAATGATCTCTCAGTTCAAGGCGGCATACCCGCATCGCGTTCTCAGTCGGTCATTCCATTGACCTTACGTCCCAACTCGTCACCACTGCGCACGATATTGGACGGCGCACCGAGAGGTTCTTTCTTGACTATACATGGGAAGCGCACCCAGACCTCGCGGCGTGCATGAATATCGGAGGGACAAAGACAAAGGCGCTCCTGTGCTCGGCTCGAGGGCGGTACATTTTTGTCTCAGCAGATCTTTAATCCGAAATCGGCAAAAAATCGAATTCCACCGGCCGCTGAAATCAAGGCTGGCTTCGCCGGAACGCCGCTTTTGCCATTCCCGTACCCATGTTGCTTCTAGGAGGATATGGCTATGGCAACATCTTCGACTACGCACCTCTCTAGCGCTCGAGCGTTGGCTTCGACCGGGTCAACCGCTAAGGTGGAGCGCTTGAAATCCGTCAGCGGAAAAACCATCTGACGCGCGACTTCTGCAAAATGGGGATTATCGATGACGACAATAGAAGAGCGGCAGCCTGAGCAACATGCGTTCGAAGCGGATGTCAGTCGGCTGCTCCACATGATGGTGCACTCGGTTTACTCCGACAAAGATGTCTTCCTCCGGGAATTAATCTCGAATGCAGCGGATGCCTGCGAAAAGCTACGTTACGACTCAATTTCCCAGCCGGGACTCTCGACCGACGGTATACAGCCGGGAATTCTGGTGACCCTCAACGAAGAGGCGCAGACGCTTGTTGTCGAGGACAACGGCATTGGCATGACCCGGAACGAGATGATCGACGCGCTGGGCACGATCGCGCGCTCGGGGACGAAGGCATTCATGGAGCGGCTTGATGCTGCTAAGGCCGGCGAGAAGGCTGAACTGATCGGCCAATTCGGCGTCGGATTCTATTCCTCGTTCATGGTGGCAGACAAGGTCGATGTGATCTCGCGACGTGCGGGTCAGGAGGAAGCCTGGAAGTGGTCGTCGGACGGCAAGGGAAGCTACGACATCGTCGCGATCGATTCCGTCGAGGCGCCGACGAGGGGTACCCGCGTCGTTCTGCATCTCATGAAAGATGCGAAAAGATACACCGACAAATGGACCGTCGAAAAGATCATTCGCGATCAGTCCGGGCACGTACCTGTTCCCATTCGTCTCGTCGACAAGGAAGCGGCCGAGCCGGCGCAGATCTCCGATGGAGCCGCGCTCTGGACCAAACAGAAGAGCGAAATTTCCAAACAGGATTACGACGACTTCTATCGTGGTATTTCGGGTCAATATGATGAGCCGCTGACCAACGTGCATTTTCGCGCCGAAGGCCGGCACGAATATACCACGGTGGCCTTCATACCTGGTTCCCAGCCCTTCGACCTGTTTGATCCGGATCGCAAGGGTCGGATGAAGCTCTACGTGAAGCGCGTCTTCATTACCGATGACGCTGAGTTGCTGCCGCGTTACCTGCGGTTCGTGCGCGGTATCGTCGATACGTCCGATCTGCCGCTTAACATTTCCCGTGAGATGATCCAGGAGAGCCCGGTCCTCACCGCGATCCGCAAGGGCATAACCAGTCGGATCCTAACCGCACTGGAGAAAATGGCCGACAGTGAACCCGAGACGTTCGGGAAATTCTGGGACCTCTTCGGGGCAATCGTCAAGGAAGGGATCTACGAAGACTTCGAGCGCCGCCCACAATTGCTCAAGCTGGCGCGTTTCCACACAACTGCTGTCGAAGGCGCGACACGGAGCCTTGCGGATTACGTGGCCGCCATGAAGGAGGGGCAGTCGTCGATCTATTACATCAGTGGCTCGAACCTGGAGCAGTTGAATGCTTCACCACAGCTCGAGGGCTTCCGGGCCAAGGGTATCGAAGTGATGCTTTTGACCGATTCCGTAGACAGCTTCTGGCCTACCAATGTCCCTGATTTCGAGGGCAAGTCATTCAAATCGGTCACCCAGGGCCTTGCCGATTTGAATGAACTCGCCGGCGAGGCGGGCAGCGACGAGGAAAAACAGGAAGCCTCTTCCGAGGTTGTCGCTTTCATCGATTTCGCACGCGGTGCTCTCGGTCAGGAGGTCGCCGATGTGCGTGTCTCCGGTCGATTGACGGAAAGTGCGGTCTGCCTGGTTGCTTCCGAGCACGGCCCTGATCGACAACTTGAGAAAATCCTCCAGGGGGCAGGGCGGCTGCAGACGGCTTCGAAGCCCATATTAGAAATCAACGCGCAGAGTCAGCTCGTTATGAACATCGCATCGATCGACGATCACACCTTTCGCGAGGATGCCGCGTGGCTCCTCCTCGATGAGGCCCGCATTCTTGATGGCGACAAGCCGGTAAACCCACGGGCATTTGCGGAGCGGCAGGCAAGACTGTTTGTCTTGGCGATGGGACAAGGCAAATAAATGTTCACTATGATCTTGTCCCATTTGGGCCGAGATCCCTTATCCGTCAAAAGACCGCCTGCCCCGTTTCCTGGCCGCTTTGACTAAGCGGTCGAAAATTGAGGGAAGCGCTTTTCAACAAATTAAGGGCAGGCGCACGTTTGGCCGGCCAGGTACATTCGAATTCCTGATGACTTATCCAACGCGAGCGGCGCAACCGCCATTCATCCGCTAATATGCGGCTCAGGGCAGGCGCGCCTGCACCAGCCTGGAGGTCTTTACCGAATGGATTCCGGCCACTTGCTGTTTGGCACCGGCGCGGTGCCGATCGCCGAAATGGAAACGACGAGCGCCGTCATGCCCGAGAAAAGCACAAGTGCATGGGTCATAGCTTTCGATCCTTTTTGGCTGCAGCGGCAAGCGTGCAGGTTTGCCGAGTGACGTGGCTGAGAAGATGAAGGCTCTGGAACGGGAGAACCGGGAACTTCGTCAGGCGAATGAGATTCTACGCAAAGCCTCGGCGTATTTTACCCAGGCGGAGCTCGACCGCCCACTGAAGCGATGATTTCGTTCATCGACGAACACCGCTCGGTGCTCGGGGTCGAGCCGATCTGCAGGCTGCTGCCGATTGCCCCGTCCACCTATTATGAAGTCGTCGCCAAGCGCACGGACGTGGGTCGCCTATCGGCCGCGAACGGAATGATATTGCCATGAAAGTCGAGATACGCCGGGTGTTCAACGAGAACTTTCAGGTCTATGGCGTGCGGAAAGTGTGGCGACAGTTGCAGCCAGAAGGCTTCGACGTCGCACGCTGCACCGTCGCAAGGCTCGTGAGAATGATGGGTCTTCAAGGCATCATTCGTGGCAAGCCGATCAAAACCACTGTATCGGACAAGTCTGCCCCGTGTCCGCTCGACCGCGTCAATCGCCACTTCAAGGCTCCCGCGCCGAACATGCTGTGGTTATCCGATTTCACCTATGTCGCGACCTGGCAGGGCTTCGTTTACGTTGCCTTCGTGATCGACGCCTTCGCCCGTCGCATTGTTGGCTGGCGGGCAAGCCGGACTGCCCATGCAGGCTTTGTGCTCGATGCCCTCGACCAAGCGCTTCATGATCGGCGGCCCGTCAAACGCGGCGGGCTGGTTCATCATTCCGATCGCGGCTCCCAATACGTATCCATTCGCTATTCCGAGCGACTGGCCGAGGCAGGCATCGAGCCATCGGTCGGCAGCGTTGGCGATTCCTTTGACAACGCCCTCGCCGAAACGATCAACGGCCTCTACAAGGCTGAGGTCATCCATCGGCGAGGACCATGGCGCAACTTCGAAGCCGTGGAGTTCGCCACGCTCGAATGGGTCGACTGGTTCAACCACCGCCGCCTTCTGGAGCCCATCGGAAACATGCCGCCCGCCGAGGCTGAAGACCGATACTACGCCATGCTGGACGCACCAGCCATGGCCGCATAACTTAAACCAAACGGTCTCCGGCTAAGCCGGTGCGGCTCAGAGTGATGCGATTTCCGTCAGGGTCCGTGAACTGGGCAATTCTTCCGTAGCCCCCTCTAAGTCATCCGTGAGTTCCACGCCAATGTCTTCGAGGGATTTCTGGGCTTCATCCATTCAGTCTGCCGGAACCCGCATTCTCCTTGTCGTGGAAGATTTGAATGTTCGCACCAGCGACGTTGCGCCACTGGATCAGCCCATCCATTGGACGATCATCGGGCTCCCGAGCGAAAATTTGGGTGTAGAACGTCTCGGCTCTATCCATGCTTGCCGCCGCGAGTGCGGCGTAAATTCCTTGGATTTCCATTCATATTTCCTCCCTTCCAAATTGCCTCCACCTTTAAATGAAAAACGGTCGGTCCCGTTCCAAATCGCGCGCGATGGCGACGGCCGGAACGTAGCCTTGTTGAAGCGTCGAGTACCATCAGGCGTTTGTTACCTGCGAGCCATCGCTCTCGCGACGCTACGGGGTGCTGCGGTTGGGTTGGGGGCAACTTCGTTGAGTCTGAACCGAGCTACCAGCTCGCGAAGCTTCTGGGCCTCCTTGGCCAATGAACAGGATGCTGCGGTCGACTGTTCCACCATGGCTGCATTCTGCTGCGTCGTCTGGTCCATCTGGTTGACGGCGATATTGACCTCGCTCAAGCCGACTGACTGCTCTCTGGCTGACGTCGCGATCGAATCCATATGCTGGTTGATTTGGGTGATGAAGCCGCCGATCGTCTTCAGCGATGCACCGGTTTCGCGCACGAGTTTGACGCCGCTTTCCACTTCTTTCGAGGAATTATGGATGAGACCTTTGATCTCCTTGGCCGCCGTGGCTGAGCGTTGTGCGAGCTCGCGAACCTCCTGAGCGACGACTGCAAATCCCTTGCCGGCGTCGCCCGCTCGGGCTGCTTCGACGCCTGCGTTCAATGCGAGCAGATTGGTCTGAAACGCAATTTCATCGATCACACCGATGATATTGGAGATCTGCTGCGACGAGGCTTCGATGCGCTCCATCGCCTCTTCGGCATGAGAAACGACGTCTGCCGATTTCACGGCACTGCGATTGGCCTCCGTGGCCACTATTCGGGCTTCTTCGGTCCTGGTGCTGGAGTTCGACACATTTGCTGTGATCTCTTCCAAGGCTGCGGCCGTCTCTTCGAGCGACGCTGCCTGCTGCTCTGTGCGCTTCGAGAGATCGCTGGCGCCGGAGGAGATTTCCCGCGTGCCATTGTCCATTGTGGTGATGCTTTCGGAAATCGCCCCGAGTGCTGCGCCAAGTTGAGTGACCGATTGGTTGAAGTCGTGCCGCAATACCTCAAAGTCGGGCGCGAAGGCGTCATTGAGCTGAAAGGCCAGATCGCCTGCGGCCAGCCGTTTCAAACCGGCGGCTAGGCCCGACGTGGCAACGCGTAAGCGCTCGGTCGCATCGGCTTCTGCCTTCCGCTGGGCAGCGACGCGATCGGCCTCTGCCTGTCGCCGGTTTTCCTCGGCTTCGATTTCCATTCGTTTGTTTGCCATCGCGGCTTGGCGGAAAACCTCTACGGCCCCCGCCATCGAACCGATCTCGTCGGCTCGGCCGGCAAATGGAATCTCAGAACCAGTGTCTCCTTCGGCCAGCCGCCGCATCGAACCGGTGATTAGGGTGATGGGTCTTGCAATGCCCGTCAGCGCGAATGCCACAGCGCCGAAGACAAGCAATCCGGCGAGAACGGCAGCCGTTAAAAGGTAGAACATTACCGAATTATAGGTCGCCTTGCTGAGCTCCGCCGCCTTCTTGCTGCCCTCCACGTTCAATTCAACGAGGGCTGTTGTGAGCTCTTTCAGCTCGTCCGAGAAAGAGCGCATCTTTCCACCGAGGTGTTTCCCAGCCTCCTGCGTTTTGTTCGCCCGGGAAAGAGCAAGCAGTTCGGAGCTGCTGCCGATGTAGCCCTCGACGGTTGCCTTGATCCCGTGGACCAGCTCACGTTCGCGTTCCGATGATGCCAGCGAGGAATAGACATCTATCGCATTGCGAAGCGTGTCCTCCGCCTTCGCAATAGCCTCTTCGCGCATTTTCTTTTCAGCGTCGGACTGCGCGATAATGTGATCGCGGTAGGCGACACGCAAATTCGCCATGCTGAGGTTGATAAACCGCGAAGCCTGAACGCTCGGCAGCCAGCGGGTGGCAATTTCCTCGGTCGAGCCGTTTGTTTTGCTGAGGCCATCGATGGCGAGATATGCCACAAGACCGAAGAAAAGTGCTATTCCGCTGAAGATCAACAGCAGGCTCGATTTTATGCTCCGACGGCGCATTGAAGGACCCCTTGAACCCGACACTCTGATGGATCGGCTATCTAGGTCTAGCAAAGACAACTTAATGCTTTGCTGATATATAATAGCTGTTTTCCGAGCCCGGGGCACAGCATCCCACCCACTGCCGAGACCTATTGGACCCGCTGACCGAGGACTTGGCAGATCCGCAGTGTCTTGGCACGCGTAAGGCGGGATCTGGACCTGTGCCTGCCTGATTCATGTCGCGGGATGATTCCGGCACAGTGCTTGGACGGCTTGCCGAGGCGACTCGGACCGTTGGCCGACTGCACGTCGCGGTTGGAGAAGGCGACGGCGAGGATGTGTCAACAAACGGCAGTGCTGCAGCGCCGCGGCACGAGTACGAGGCATTCTGGCGGCACTGATGTCGTTTGATCGAGCTTACAGAAATCAGGTGCTGGCCCTGCACCAGAAGTTCCGGCTTCCAAGATCGCTGCAAACGATGTCGAGGCGCTTAATGTTGTCGCTGCGGCAGGTGGGAGGCATAAATGGAGCGATCACTCGATGGTCGCCGTGACAAATAATGGCCACCAGGATCAATCAGAATCACCAAGGCGCCATTGCTGCGGTATAAACTCGGAAAGAGGGTCAATCGCTCGGGTCCGTCTGTACACGCTCGCGAAAAACACATGGAGCATTCGCCAGAAAGCGGTGTGGCTTTCGGTGCCACTGCGCCTGGGATTTTTCGCCGCCCCGGTCCCAATATCCATTCCGTAGTCGGCACGTCCGACGATCCAGTGATTGTCCTCCTACCGTTCTATATCGGTCGAGTAGATGACGCCGGCTTCCTTCAAAGCCAACAAGAACAACACCCGGGCGCTTTCGTCTGAAACACGTCCGTCATCGACGGCTTCACAGGCTTCAAGAGCCGCGATGTAAGCCTTTCCGTCAGAGACGGGCCAACGAGCCGATAGGAGATCGAACGCCTGTTTTGCCGATCTCACGGTGATCGACTTTCGCGGACGTAGAATAACGACACTCTGCCACAAGACACACGCTCCTTCGCCAGCGGCCAACGCCACGCAGAGCGTCCGCTTCGCCCCCAACTTGCGTCTACGACGAAGGTTCCTCACGCTTGCTTCCAGCCATCCTGAGGTCCAGTGCCTGTCGCAACCGGCCCGCAGACAGGTCTGTGTCTGCACTTAAAAGATCAACGGCGGCAGCGTATGCGGCTTGCGCGCAATCCCCGCCTGCGTCGATGGAGTTCGCGCCACACCAATCGGCTATTACCTTCGCGAGCATCTCTATGTGCCTTTCGGAGAGTTCCGGAAGATTTAAGAGGTTTAGAGACATTGTTGTCGACCCCGCCTAAGGCAAGAGGACGTCTGATCTTCCAATCGGCTTCGCCCTATAAAGATTGCCGACTGAAATATTTACGCTTGATATGACGCGATGGTATGACGGTCGCAAGAAGCCGAGTTCTACGGAGTGGCAGACATTGTCAAGGCAAAGGTGTGCCCTTGTTCGCAGGTCGGCTATAACCGCGAGCAATTGCCAGAGCCATTCGGCATCGTGGTCACCGGATATCGCCATCTTGATATTGAGGACGCAATCTGCGACCTGCCGGTAAAGGTGGTGTACAACGCCGATTTTCGTCCGGCATAGCCCGGTCGCTCGCCCATGGTGTTGTGGCGGCTGAGGCCGATCAGCCTTACGGCATCATGATCATGCTCGCCGACATGCCGGCGATGCCTTCGGCAATAGCGACGATCCACATCGCGCTGAAATACGGTCACCGAATTCGCGCTCATCGCCCGCCCCTCGAAACGTCCTCGACTGCCCCCGAGCAACGCACGATTATTTTACGAGAAAGGTTGAGTGTGGTCGAGTCACCTATTGTGGTTGCGACTTGCGGCCGCAATGTTGCTGACGTATCAGCTCATGACGGCGATCCAGGAAATCAGCGCGCGCGTCGGACGGACCTCAGGTCACGGCATAGCGGGCAATCTGTGCCGTCACTATCCGAACTGGCTTCTGCAATCCATCGTAGGTAGTACCCTCGACTCTTCGGAACATTGCCTCCGTGAGGCATGCCGCGCCGGATGGGAGCCAAATGCCGCGCATTGCCACGGACCACTGGACGTGATCGCCGATCCATACTGCCCCTGCCGGGTG
Organism: Rhizobium redzepovicii; assembly: GCF_019793435.1. Classification (GTDB taxonomy): domain Bacteria; phylum Pseudomonadota; class Alphaproteobacteria; order Rhizobiales; family Rhizobiaceae; genus Rhizobium; species Rhizobium redzepovicii. Next base: position 23,614 of record NZ_JAILYH010000025.1, read on the forward strand.
CACTCAGCAGTGTGCACCTTGTTCATAGGGCGATTGATCGGCGGTCGATGGCTCTGCACTTCCACCGCCGGTAATACGTCAAAAGGAGGACTCGATCGTCCTTTGAGCAATCTGGCAAAAGCCTATCGTCAGAAATAAGCTGTACGGGTTCGGGTTTGGAGCAGTCTCATGGAGCTGGTCGAATACTGCCTGCACAAGCTTGGAAGCTTTTTTTACGGCACGTACTATCTGAATGGACGGGCAATGGCCCTCAGTTTCGCCATTTCCATTGGCCTAGTTCTGACGGTTTTCGCGGTGGAACTCACCTATGTGGGGTTCGGCAATTCCGGGTTCCGTCGGGTTTTCTTCGAACGCAGCAAATCCACAATCACCGACATTGTCTATTTCGTCCTTCAGACGACGGGAATGATTACGCTATTCGCGGCGCTCGCATCATTTGGTCTGTCTTACGCCATCACCCGCGCGGCTCAGGATGCCCCCCACCTGGACCTTGGCCGGAGGCTGCCAGGCTGGGCACATGTTCTCTTGTTCCTAGTGCTGTCAGACTTCTTAAGCTACTGGCAGCATCGGCTGATGCACCGGCTGCCCGTACTATGGCGGCTGCACGAATTTCACCACGCAGCCGAAGAGTTCAACGCGCTGACTTCGTCGCGGGAGCATCCGCTGGAGAAGGCCATAAACATGGCCACCATGGTCGTTCCGGCGCTGCTTATCGGCATGCCAACGGCTGAATTCGCCTTCGTAACCATCACCTTTGGCGCCATTGGTCTGGTTAAGCACAGTGCCATTCCCTGGCATGGCTGGTTTGGCAAATACGTGATCCAGTCACCACGCGACCACTTCATCCATCACTCCCGAGTGCGGGAACACCACGACAAGAATTTCGCCAATTATTTCCCGATCTGGGATCATTTGTTCGGCACCTATTACGAGGGCGATGCAGACGGTGCAAAGCTCGGTCTGGACCGCGACTACTTCAACCAAACCGACCCCTTCCGCGAAAGTATCGCCACAGAAATCCGTTTCTTCCAACGCGCGGTGCAAGCTGCCAAGTCGATAAGTCCCATAAGTGGAAAACCTGCATCGCCGCGGGGGCTGTCGGGCTCGGAAGAGCGCCGGTAGCGCGAAGCTGGCATCGGTCTGTTGTGAAAAGCGGCAGCTTTCGGGAATCCACGAACTAGCTCCGAATGACAAAATGGTCGGTTCCAGCCGCGCGGAACTCCGACCGCTGCGCGATCCATCAATCCCCGGTGGGCATGACGCGTGAAATCCCTATGTAGCTAATCTGCTCCGTTGCTACTCAGACCCCTTATCGTCTTAGCCGGAGTCAATAACACGTATTAGGCAATTGCTTTTTAAGACGTTACTGATGCGATGGTGGCATGACAAAGCCGCCGAAACACACCGAAACCAAAACCGCTCCAGCAGGATACAGACAAGCCGGTACGTTCCCGGCCTCGCAAAGCGCGAGATCCTGCGCAGTCGAGTCTGCCCCTCGAGCGCCCCCCGCGATGGGACGGGACGAGGACAGCACATGCATCTTCAGAAACCAATCCAGGACACGATCATGAGAAATCGCGGTTGGTTCCGCTGGACGGCGAAACAGTCAAAAAGAAGAACTGTTCCAGAGCTCGGACCTCGTGCCGAGGACTACATCGGACCTTAGTCTTAGCCGTGAATGCCGCTGGACTACTGCATGGGGAAACGGCTCAGCATCCGGTCCTGGATGTTCTCCTGGCCGACGATCATCACCGCAAGCGAGATGACTTTCTCGCGGTCGGCGGCGTTTGTTATGTAGCCTTCAAGCAGGACCACGGGGCCGAGCATCCTGATCTCGATGGCGCTGCTGTCGCTATCGCGATCAGCGGAAACCGCCGCCTCGATCGTCGCGATGGTCGAGGACGAACTATGGCCTTGGGAGCAGCGCTCCTCATGGCTGGCGTTGTCCAAGCCGAATTTCATGTCGTCCACCCGTTCCGACCCTCCACGGAGCTTCATGTTCCCTCAAGCCTGATATGAGAAGCAGGTCTTGGGGGCGCAAGTCGGACCTAGGCCCGTCTTCCCCTCGGCGCTATCTGGCTTAAATTCTTGCTCATACTTCTAGAAAGGACACCAGGGAGGTTTAGCGATGTTGCTGTATCCAGTCAGAACCTCCCTGGTGAAGCGTCGCTGATCCATGTCCGGCGTCGCTTCTTACGAATGAGGAGCGGCTATTCTTGCGAACGGTCGGTATAATGGATTGGCATAGAAGCGAAGATTTCGCGCCTCTTATGCTTGTAATGAGCGGTCGGGAAAAGCATAGGCTGATCCGATCACTCCGTGAGGTTGCCGAGGCTCTTGTCGCCGCATGGCTGACCGACGATGGCAAGGAATACATCGCAGCGGTAAGAACATGTCTCAATGCCATTCAGGGTAACATCCCGGCACAGGACCGCACTCCTTCGCGCTGCGCAGGGAAGCCGGAATTCCCGTGATTGCAGTCGTTCACTAACGGAACGCCTTGCCGGCTGCCGGCGCCAGTGTTGGCCGCAGGAGCTCTTCAATTCGGCACGGCACCTCAAGCTTTCAGTGGAAGGTGGGCCGGCTCGCGACGCGATACGCTCCTGGACGAGCGTTCTTGGCTGCCATCCACAACGCGTCCACTATTCTTTCGGGGCTCGCCGGTTTGGTGACGACAGCTCGGCCCTCCAGGTTCTCGATGAGACCGGGTTTCACGGCGAAATACACCGCCCCAAGTCCGAACCCGGAAAAGAGGGCGCGGGCAATCGACGGCCCGGTGATACCATCCCCCAGCCTGACGTCGATGATGGCGATGTCTGCTTCGAAGCCGAGCTCCAGAGCCTCCGACATATTCCCCGCGATGCCGGTGACTTCGAATCCCGCGTCGATCGCTACGTCCTTAATCACCAGAGCGATCCCCGGTTCGTCTTCGACGATTAGCAGGCGCATGTTTCGTCTCCAGGGCGGCTACAAAATCGGTGCGGCGCTCTCTGGCGTCGCCAATCGAAAAACACTCCCCGCCACAAGCGGTTCCACGTGCAGGACCTGAGTCTCAAGCATCCCCGACTAAGGTCCGAGATCAATTATGCCTCACCGAGATCGCGCGCCCGCGCTTGCCCGCGATCCGCATGAACGGTGCCCGAGGACCAGATCTTGATGCTGGGCCTTCCAGTTCTTCGCCAAAGTGCCGGACTGACATATCCCCTTCCACGAAAGAAGAGGGTCTACGCCTGACCAAAGTCCGTATGCGCCGCAAAACAAAGAACCCGCACCGCGGGGCAAATTTCAGGATGAACGTGAGAAGGGGGTCGCTGTGTTCAGCGTTCTCCACGTCCGCACCCCAACTTGCTCGCCGTGATAAGGTTCCAAAAATATATAATAAGTATTCCTCTTAATTTGCCGTCTGATGGTTTGACTTCTGTCCACTTAAGGCGCGCTGTGTCTCTCGTATTACGGGCCAAAGATACGTCTTAATACAAGCCTAATGCCCAGGAAAGAGGATGATTAGATGCTGATTACCTCCGCAAGTCGCTTCCAGTCGGAAAAAATTATTCGCGCCGTCTGCGACTACCCCCTCAAGTCCTTTGCGATGAAGACAGCGGCATTGGCAGGAATGGCAGTCTCAATAGCCATAGTCATCCACATGCTTATCGGCGCCTAAGACGCGCTTCGCCATATCCAAGGAGACACGACTATGCAATTCAACGATGAAGAGCAGCTACGCCGTCACGCATACGCAATTTGGGAACGTCAAGGTTGCCCCGAGGGGAAGGACGCCGAGATCTGGGATCTGGCCGTGAAGGAGATGGACGGCCAGCAAGCTCCGCAATCTCGGAATGCGCCTTCTTCCGCCCAACTGGACCATCAGACACATTAGAGGATCGCGGCCATAACGATCCACGGCGATCCGGCGCACCAGTCGTTTCGACGCTTCGGACTCCATCTCATGGCTAGGCCCTCCTGAAACAGCGTCTTACCGACTTCTTCACCATTTGATCGGTAGATGTTGACGAGCGGCCGGTGCGTTTGTCTCTTGTCCACCGCGCCGCTCCCCTGAACCCGCAAGCCTTTCTGCCCAGCCGCTGCTCGGTGGCGTCGAAACGCCGATCTGCAGCTGGCCGCGCCGTCGAGATCCCGCACGATTACAGCATGTCGAAGGCCGCGATAACGATGCTGTCAAAGGTAGTCCCGGCGTCGAACTGGCTCGCGACGATATCGGTCAGACCTCCTCGAGGCCGACGCCACCTAGATTTGGTAGTCCAACAGGCACGTAGAAATAAAGGGGTGGAGCACGGTCCGGGCGACATACCGGAACGCGGTGATCCGGATGGTGCTCGCTGGCTTGTTGGGTAGGTTGTAAAGGCACGACTTGCGTGGTGAATTTCTGCCGCTTGTTAACTTCGCGACTGCCAAACGGTGATGCATGCAGCCGAACTGGAAGTATTTCGTCGCAATTCCCGTTTCAGGCTCTACCTCTACCTTCAGAAGGAGCATTGAACGTGAAAAATCTGAGAGAGTTTGCTTCAAGCACGAATGGTGATCAGTGGTTTCTTGGCGTCGACGCTGCCACCAACAGAGAGGTAGTCGTTCACCGCGGCAATCCCTCGTCAGGTGGCAATGAAACTACGATTCCGGTGAATTCATTTTTGAATCAGCGCCCGTTTGGCCCGGAGCATCGGGCTTTGGACTCGTTGCTTGCAGAGCGAAGAGCATCCGGGAGCGAAGAAACCCCTGCCAAACTGGTCTAAGCCGTTGGCAAGAATGACATCAAAAGCCCCGCCTTCTCTGGTGAAGTCGAGGAAGGCTTCTCGACAGCAAATAGCTGCCTCAGAGCCAAATTTGCACGTCAGAACACAGACACCGCACGGTAGCGCCCATGATCTTCGTTGGCTCGATCCGTTGGACACAGATAGCGTGCCGCGCACGGCGGTCAGATCGTTTGCCGCCCAGAAAGCAGCTCGATCGACAGGCGGAAGAAGATCGGCCCGTCCAGAGGCTCAACCGAGCTCCTCGGTGTGGAAACTGGCCAGGGGGTTTGCCCGAAGCCGATCTATCTTCAGGCCAGGCATGGAAACATAAACAGCCTGCGTTCTTCATATGCGTGGTGAATCGGAACGATATAGGGATATTGTTCGCTGCATGCCACGGCGAAAAGTGTGTTGGCAATGAATTCGAGGCAGTCATCATCGCTCATCTCCCGCAGTTGCTTGCTAGCCTCCGATGCCTGATACGCTCACTCCTTGCTGATCCGGCCGGCCGAGCATCAATTTCGTCAGAAGTGCGATCTGCTCCTGCTGCTGGGCGACGAGCGATTTCAGTTCAGTATTTCTAAGCTCGTCGAGCTTGTCATGCAGCGCCATAATTTCGATCTCAGCCTTCAAATTGACCTCGTAGTCGTGCGCGGCATCCACCCGGTCTTTGGCGGCATGCCTATTTTGGCTCATCATGATGACCGGCGCCTGCACAGCTGCCAGCATAGAAAGGATGAGATTGAGGAATATGAAGGGATAGGGATCAAAGGCGCGCGTTGCGGCCAACAGATTGCCGGCAACCCAAACCGCAAGGACGATCCCGAAAAGGATGATGAAGGTCCAAGAACCGCCGAATTCCGCCACCTTGTCGGCCAGCCGCTGCGACGATGTCAGCTTTGAATCGAATGACTGATTGGAATCGTGGGCAATCGCGTGCCGGGAGATCAGGCGCCGGAAGACTGCCCGTTCCCGCTCGGTTAAGAGCTCGAAGGGTTTGCCGAGATACCTGTTCGCGCCGGATTCAATGGATGCGTCGCCAATCTCAGCACCAGCTACTTCAGTATCATTTCCGGTCGACATGATAGTCTCCCGCCGGATACACCGGCCGCCTTAGCGACCCCACGAAGTCGCCCATCAAATTTAACATCTCGATATCATTGCGCATTCACATCAAAGAAGTCTTCCACCTGCTTCAGCCGGTACATGGCCCGCCTCTTGCGATCATAGAGCCTGCCCAGCAACGCACACTCCACAGCTAACGGTCCGCCGAGGACGCGGAGCCTGCTCAAGGTTATTTCCTGCCTGTTGACCCGCTGCTCTGCCTTCATGGCGCGGTGCCTTGCAAACCTCAGGTCCTTTTTCTTGTATCGCGGTGATTGCATCGTTCTCGCCAATCGTTGTCGTCATCGCGCTTGGCCGATGAACGTGTCTGCGCTCTTGCGGGACATGTGGCCGCAGGTAAAGTCCTAACAACCACCAAGAATAGCACAATTTCCGCTGCCACTCGGAACGAAATAAATTATTCAACGAAGAGCCGCTATCGGTGCACGATTTCATGCAAAGTCAGACTCAATTAAATCCCCTCAGATAGGAGTAGTCCGTCTTGGCAGGTCGTCATCATGATCGCGTAGGCGGGGCAAGTGAGAAGCGGCATGGCGCGTTTCGCCAAGCGCTTTGCGTCAAATTTTCACGGGCCGGTCCCGATTTTCTTTTCCTTACCCGCGGGCACCCCTCGTGCTCCCATATTGTGCTTTATCCAAGGCAAACTGTGCCAGGCACCCTTCTGGGCCACCGGTCACGGGCGAGAGGCGCGAGGTCTGTCTCGGCTCGTTCGGCTACGACAAACCAGGTCGGCGGCCGCGATGATACGGGGGGCCGCGAAATGAATCCCATTGTCGCCGACTGGGTGATATAGTCTCTCATGACCTATTCCCCGAAGGATTTGGAACTCGCCCGCCGGCAAGTGATTGTCGACCGACAGATGATTTGCGCTCAGCAGGGCCAGATCGACGGAATGCTGGCGCGTGGCGAGCCTGCCGGGCTGGCCAGGGAAAGGCTGCTCAAGTTGACCGAGGACTTGCGCAACCACTGCTTCCATCAGGATCTGATCCAGGCTTCGATCCGATCAGAGCGCTGATCCACCGCCGCGCACGCGGTGACGGTCTGCCGGTCTAATCCTTGTTCACTCGCCGGCTTTGCTCCTCGGCTTCGCGGGTGGTGATCTTCCTGCGGTGATCGGTCCGCGCCTGCTCGAGTTCTCCCATTGTAGGAAGATCCCGGACAGCCAGACTCTTATCATCGGCCTCAGTTGTTCGGCGCTTTGTGAACCGATGCAGCGGGTTCTTTGCTTCACGCGGGTCCCGAACCGCACGCGCTTCCTCGGGCGGCATGGCGAGGTCCATGCGTGCCGTGACGGCATGGGCGATCAATTCCTTCGCGGAGGGATTGCCGTCCGGACGCGTGCCGTTAGCGCCGAAGTCGTGGCGGTCACTGGCAGTAAGGGGCTTGGCGTTGTTATGTCTCGACATTTGAATGCCTCTTTTTTCATGAAGTCATGAGCTGCCGTTCGCAGGGGATGCGCTATCGCGGCCGGCCTCCTGCTTGCCGAATAGGCTTGCGAAGGTTGTGTATATTTCTGCAAAATCCGATCTTTTGACCTTGCGGTATCATGTATTTCAGGAAAGTAACGCAATAAAAAGGCCACGACGCCTTTATCATGCGGCTGGATTAATTTAATTTTCGCCGATAATATTTCATATTGACCAATAAATCGGAATGAAGCCTATCATTCTAGGATCTCGTCTCGGTTGTGACGCAATTGGGGCGTCGGAGTCTCCTACCTTCGTTTGCCCTGTAGCACTCGTCTGGCGGGGCCTTTAGGACCATCCTCGCTTCTGATTCCGCCGTCACAAAATCGTCGATGGGAGTCACGGGGGGCGGAGTGATGGCGGTAGCCCTTGCGCGCGGATGACGCAGAGCCAGGTGTCGTTGCTGATGGGAAGCATCAGCCGCTGTGCAACCGCGCCGCCGGCCGCCTACTACATGCTCGAGGCGCCAGGTTCGTCTGGCATAGGGCGACAACAGATCGCAAACCTTTAGCGAATATTTACCTGCCGCAGACCACGGCATCATAAGCGACTTCGTGTCTCCACGAGGAACTTGACGCGTTTCCCAGAGAGAGGAAAATCCGCGACTTGGCGGCGCGACTTTGACCCGTTGTTGACATTCTCCTAGATGCCGGACACGCCGTAGCGCCGGCACGTGAAAGCAAGATGCGAATCTTGTCGTCAGTGTGGGTGTTGCGTTCGGCGATGAAGCCTGCCGGTACCAAATCAGAGAGCCGATACCTAGTGTTCATCGTGCTGATTTCTTTGTGAACCGGGGAGCCTCGTTACAACTGCATCAAACTGAATAGAGCGAAACTGCCGTCAAAAACCAGCCCCGGCCATTGGCGACTTGGCGCGCGCTGCGCAGTCATCCAAACCAAGCCACGCGCTGGACGAACCAGAGCGCTGAAAGCGTTCCGATCAGATATGCGAGCCACAACCGCAGGCGTGAGAAGTCGAAGACCAGCAGCAGCCTCATGCTGGCCATTGCCAGGAGCGCGATGGCGACGAACACAAGCTGCCCTCCCTCAACGCCAAGATTAAAGGCCAACAACGCGATCGGGACCTCCTTCTGCGGCAAACCGATCTCGCGCAGCGCACCGCCAAATCCGAAACCATGCAGCAGGCCAAACAGAAAGCTGATCGCCCACGGATAGCGGCGGGAAAGACTGGTCCCGCCTTGACCCGAACGGATGATCTCACGGTTCGGCGTGGACAGGAGGTTGATGCGAGAGTCCGACATCCCTGTCTGCTCGACGAGTTTTGCCGTGTCGTCCGTGGAACCGTCATTGACGACGATAATCTCCAAGGCGGTGTAGGTCTGGCGCATAGCGGACCGAAGCGTGCGCTCAATATAGTGGAAGCGTTGAAGGCCGGGATGACCACTGAGACCAAAGGCTGGTCAGAAATAAGGGCTCTTCGTCGATCGTCATCTGTAACTGAAATCATTGCAGATCTCTCGCCACGTCAACCAGATGAAGGGACTGCGTTAGTGCTTTCTGCCGTTCTCCTACATTTAGTTCGGAGCGGGCAAAGCCCAGCCGCCGACAATGTCGGAAGATCTCCTTTAAGATGCCTACATTCTAACTTCGTTGTGCGGGCGCAAACGGACTTTGGTCTGAGATAGACCCTCTCCTTTCGTAGGATGGGTAGGTATGTCAGCCGCCGCCGAAAGACAGAAAGGAAGTGCTAACCAATCCCCTTCCGCGTGCTTTAACGATCGCTGTTTTACGGTCTGTGAACATAGAAGGACGTAATGCAGATGAACTGGCAGGCGCGGTCGCAGTGGGTTTTAAAATGGGTTCTCCCGGCAGCCACGTCATTGATCATCGGGTGCGTTCTTTTTGGTACCCTCCAATGGGCCGCAGGGCAGACCGATATGGTTGCGGAGGCTCGCCAGCGGGATCTCGTCAAACTGATCGTCTCGAAGATGCAGGCTAGCGTTGCTCATGATCAGGAAAGCGCGACAGTCTGGGACGACGCTGTTCGAAAAACCGACGCGCGGGATCTGGAATGGCTTCGCTCGAACCTCGGCGAATGGATGCATACCTACTTCGGGCATGACGCGGCCATCGTACTTTCGGCCGACCATGGCCGGATCTACGAGTTCATTGCGCCCTCGGACAACGCTTTGACGCTGGGTGATCTCCGCCTCGCTTATGAGCCGTTGGTGAATGCTTTGCAGAAACGACTTGCTGCTGGCGACGCTGAAGGGGTCACGGACCGGGTTCTCTCGATCGGCGAAAGCGACCTTACATATGTAGGGCGGCGACCGGCGATTGTGAGCGTCAAGCCAATCGTCTCGGACACGGGCGATATCGAGCAACCGCCGGGGCAGCAAAATCTCCATGTCGCTGTAAGGTTCATCGATCGAAGTTTCGTATCCGAGATCGGAGCGGACTACCAGTTTGCCGAAATGCAGTTTTCGGATGACGCTCCTACGGACGCTGAGCACTCATTCGTTCCGTTGAAGTCTCGTGCGGGCGGCGCTATCGGCTACTTCACCTGGCGCTCATTTCGTCCTGGTGCGAACGTGATGGAAGCGACCCTGCCGGCGGTCGGTCTGGCCGCCGTTGCCATCTTCGTCGCGGCAAACATGTTCGGGCGTGCGATATGGAGACGTTCAGCACGTCTTGCCTCGAGTCGTGAGGAACTCCAGCGACTGGCTTCGCGCGATCCGCTGACTGGCCTTTCCAACCGCGCTCATTTCAGCACCGAACTCGCCGCCCGGCTTGGGGCGGCCTCCCAGAACCAGTGTCACTGCGTGCTGTTCATCGACCTCGACCGGTTCAAAGCGGTCAACGATACTTTCGGGCACCCGACGGGGGACAAGCTCATCTCACTCGTGGCCCATCGCATGAATGAGATCATGCCGGCGGCGCTCATCGGCCGCATCGGGGGTGATGAATTCACCGTCCTGCTCGAAGAAGCCGACGGTCAAGTGGTCGACGCGGCTTGCGCACGGATCGTACAGCGTCTGCGAGATCCTTTCGAGATCGATGGCGCCCACATCGTCGTTGGTGCCAGTGTCGGCGCTGCGCTTGCCGCCGGCCCCGCGGATCCGTCGGAACTCACCCGTCAGGCCGACATAGCTCTCTATCACGCAAAGGCTGCGGGTCGGAATACCTTTGCAATATTCGGAGGCCATATGGACGAACTGCTGCGCAGGCGTCGGAAGCTTGAACACGACCTTCGACTGGCGCTCGAGACGAAGTCCCAGATCGAGACCTTTTATCAGCCAGTATATTCGGCAGAGCACAAGAGCCTGTCATCCATGGAAGCGCTTGCCCGGTGGAGGCATCCTGAAGAAGGTTTCATCGCTCCCGACGTCTTCATCCCCATTGCCGAGGAAATCGGCCTTATCCAGGAAGTCGGCGCTATCGTGCTCGAAGATGCTTGCAGTGTCATGGCCGACCTTCCTTCTATCTCGATGGCAATCAACGCGTCGACGCTGGAACTCTGTTCCGACGGTTATCCCCTTCGTGTCTTGTCCAGATTGGCGAAATGGAACATCGATCCAAAGAGGCTGGAGATAGAAATCACCGAGTCCTTGGCTTTTGGTGGAGAAGCACACAGCGATCGAAACATTGCTATGCTCCGAAATGCGGGTGTGCGAATCGCCATCGACGACTTCGGAACGGGTTACTCGTCCTTCTCGAGAGTGCAGAATGTCATGATCGACAGGATCAAGATCGACAAGTCGTTCATCGATGCGGTGCAAGGAGACAGCAAGCCGCTCATCGAGGCGATGATCAATATGGCCCGAGCGAAAGGTCTTAAGACCACGGCTGAAGGAGTGGAAACGAACGAACAGAGCGACGCTCTAGTGGCCCTTGGGTGCGACAGCCTCCAAGGTTTCCTAATCTCCCGGCCTCTTGCCCGCGCAGCCATCATCGATTTGTTCAACGGAACTGGGAAGCGAACATTCACCGCTTGAAGCGGGAAGGGCAATCTGTCAGTGGACGACGGCAATCACGGGAATTCCGGCTTCCTCCGCCGCGCGAATGAGCGCGGCACGCGCTGTCTTTGCGGGGATATTGCCTTGAATGGCATCCAGGCAGGTTTTTACGGCCGCAATTTATTCCTTGCCGTCGTCTGTCGGCCAAGCGGCGACGAGGGCCTCGGCAACCTCGCCAAGTGATCGGATCAGCTTATGCTTTTCTTGACCACTCATCACGAGCATCAGAGGGGCGAAATCTTCGCTTCTATGCCAGCTCACTATACCGACCGTTTGCATTGATGGCGGCCCTTTACTCCCGGGAAGCGACGCCCGACATGATCTACAACGCTTCACCAGGGAGGTTCTGACTGGAGACAGCAACATCGCTGAAACCTCCCTGGTGTCCTTTCAACAAGGAAGAGGGAAACCTATGCCACTTACCGTCGGGGGGAAGAGGGACTTAGGTCGCACTGGCAACGCCGCCCCCTGCTTCTCATATTAGGTCTGAGGTAACATGACGGTCCGTGGAGGGACGGAACAGGAGGACGATATGAAGTTCGGTTCCGACAACACCAACCATGAAGGGCGCTGCTCCCAAGGCCATAGTTCGGCCTCGACCATCGCGACGATCAAAGCGGCGCTTTCCGCCGATCCGAATATCGACAGCAGTGCCATCGAGATCAGGATGCTCGGTCCGGTGGTCCTGCTCGAAGGCTACATAACAAACGCCGCAGACCGCGAGAAAGCCATCTCGCTTGCGGGGATGATCGTCGGCCACGAGAACGTCCAGGATCGGATGCTGAGCCGGTTCCCCATGCAGTAGCGAGAGGCAATTCAAGAGGCTAGGACCTAGGTCCGGCGCAACCCCGGTACGAAGTCCCGGTACTGGAACACTTCCTCCACTCGACGGTTTCGCTCTGCAGCGGAACCAACCGCATCCAAGGAGGAAAACATATGATTATCAAAGTTGTAGGTATTGCCGCGGGCGTCCTGTTGGCGTCGACAACCGCTTTTGCCCAGCAGTCGACCGTGACAGGCGCCGTTGGTGGCGCTGCAACGGGCGCGATCGTCGGCGGCCCGGTCGGTGCGGCTGTCGGCGGCATTGTTGGCGGCGTGGCAGGGAGCGTCATTGATCCGCCGCCCCAGCAGGTTGTGACCTATGTTCAGCAGGCTCCTGCCCCGACCGAACGCGTCGTGGTGAAGGAGAAGGTCGTCGTCGGCCAGCCCCTGCCGGAGACCGTCGTCGTGACGCCAATTCCCGATGATCCGAAATATGCATATGCGATCGTCAACGATCAGCGTGTGATCGTCGAACCTTCCTCGCGGAAGGTCATCCAGGTCATCCAGTGACCGACGGGCGGCTCCAGCCGCCCCTTCCAAGCATGAGGGTACGTCTGCAATGCACAGAATGTGCGGGCGTCGTGGGCCCAACCACGGAGATATGAAAAGCAACCATTTCGCTGTGCTCGTGGCAGCTCTGTCCCTGAGCGTGTCGCCGCTTGCCACACTCCCGGCCGAAGCCCAGCAGGACACCAAGAGCGGTGGCCAGGCCCAGTCCGGCACGGAGGCCGGCTCGCAGGCGGGCTCAGCAAAGACCAGCACCGACTGCGCCCCCGACGTTTCGGGAGCCTGCCCAGGCAAGGGCCAGTCATCGCAGCAGAAATCCGGTCAGGGCTCGGACATGAAAAAGAGTGCCGAGCAGCCTTCACCCGATGGCGCGACGAGCGGAAGTGCGTCCGGCAAGACTTCGACAGAAACCACGCCTGCATCGAAGGACGCCAGCGGTGGCACCAAGACAGAACAGAAGCCCGACGCCAAGTCCGGCACCACGGATAACAGCGGCTCATCCACCACAGTCACGAAGAGCACTACGGAAAGCGGCGATGCATCCAAGCAGTCCACCGATCAAAATACGACGACCACACACAAAAGTTCGTCCGAAACCACCAACAACACCAATACGGACAACCAGACGAACACCAAGACCAACGTCAGCATCTCGGTCGAGCAGCAGACCGAATTCGAACGGTGGTGAAGGAGGTTCACGTTGCTCCTGTGAAGGAAGTCGACTTCACGGTTTCCGTCTGAACGAAAATCCCGAAGAAGGTCCGGCTGGAACGGCTGCCGACGCGCATTGTGAAGATCGTTCCGCAGTATGAAGGCTACCGCTTCTTCATCCTCGCGGATTGCAGGATCGTGATCGTCGATCCCGATGCTCTCACGATCGTCTACATCATCGAGGCCTAACACACGTTTCCAGGCGGCGTCTTATGCGCCGCCGGGCCGCAGGAGCAATCAATGATCTATCACGAAGATAAGCCGTCCGGCCTCGCGTTTCCCATTATCGTCATCCTGATTGCCATGGTCGCTATCGTCGGCAGCCTGGTCCTGTCATCAGGCCATCCAGCATCGGCTCGGGTCTGGGTTCCTGTTCGTTCGGCTGGCCCCTGATCCCGCGGCGCCCAAAGGCGCACTTCCGATCCCGACTGGGAGCACCTACGATAGGAGCATTCCACAGCAGAAAGGCGTCAGATCGCCTTGACCGCGCTCCGAACCGCGATCGAGTTCAGTATTTGAGCTTGGGATACCAATCCGTGCCGCGGCCGCTGGGCGTCATGTCCAGAAGGTTCCAGAGCGCGGCGATATCTACCGCCCTCCTTGGATCCTGGCCGGGATCCGCCGCTTCGGCCGGCATCTCGGGGCTTCGTCCGCGTTGCCTGCCTCAAGAACTTCGAACACGGCGTCCTCGAGCGCGTCCACCACTGCAAATCTTATCAGAGGTTCGTCATCGACAACGAGGACGCTTCGGACGTGATCAACCACGGCGTTCAGGCCGATGTGCGGATCAGCTTGGCCCCTTGAGTCCCAGTCGTTGACCGCCTGCGACCAGTGCTCGCGGTCCCGTCCGTTCGGGCAACCTTCGCTCTGCCAAATCTCGTGGGCCCGGCGACTTATCCAGTTATGCCGTTCCTGATCCATCTTCCGTCTCCGTCGGAAAGCAGAACTCCGGTAAGACCCCACGGTTCCAGCGCCAAAGGCGGTATCCACAAGCATTACGGACGAGCGGGCGCGGCGGAGCTCGCCCTGTACAACCGACGGAGAGGCCTCTCCGAGCATGACCGACTTCGTGGTAGCCACGCGTCGTCTCCTATGCTCCGCGGCTTTCCCTCCTGATCACACATCGGACAGGACTTGAAGGAGGCCTCGAGACATTCAAGACCTTCCATGAGAAGCAGGACGGCTGCGTCAAGGTGGTCATTCGACCGAACGGCTAGACTCGAAGCGGTACGGCGGAGCGACCCTCCGCCGGGCCTTGAAGACGGCAGAAGCATCTCTAAATCTCCTCGAACTCCCAGGAGACAAGACATGCCAACCAGTCAGCGCGACAAGGATTTCCGCATGCTTTCGGAGGCGGTCCAAGCTTGGTATCGCTTCTACTGAGTCGATCCTACAAGCGGGCATCGCAAACGCTCTGTACAGCCGCCCTCGAAAGCCAGCCATGCGAGCACGGTTGGCGGGCATGGTGTCATCTCCGCAGATCGATCGTAGGATTTCGCCATCAGAGATGCGTTCGCTGATAACATCGCCGAGCCGATGTAGAGGGCGCGCGCACCGACAGTGGCGGTGTCGCTCGGCGTAACCGGCGCAGCCCGGGAGGCCGGAGCAATTGAAGGGCCTATTAGGGTTTTCCTTGTGAGAGACGCGCAGTCAACTCCAGGTATCTTGCAACCGACGGGAACTTTTCTAGATCACGGCGGGACAGCTAACCTTGGGGGAATGAGATGAGGCTGGTGCCATTCCACTACGCGGGCCACAACAATCCAATCGTCTTCATCAATCCGGAGCACGTAGTCGCCGTTAGGGCTTTCACCAGCAGCACACACATCTATGTCAGCGTGCTGGGGAAAGACGCCTCGCCGAGCTACTATCCAGTGAGAGAGACGATTGAGGAAGTCGTTAAACTGCTAACGGCTTAGCATGCCGAGCGGCCCGGAACTTCTATACTTCATCGATGTTTTATGGGCATGAAGGATTTGCGCGACCTCGGCTACCGCGGCGGTTACGACACCGTCCGGTGCTATGCCCGAACCTAGGCGAAGGAGCACGGCTCGGTGACGGCGGAAGCCTATGGCGAAAGAGTACCGGAACCACGTCACTCACCGTATCTAATGCCAATCGTAGAGGGCAAAGCCCCTGCCACCCCCTGCATCATCCTCAACAAGGCGGCTGCGGAGGTTCTGTCTTTGCAGGTGCTGGACGAAGACGAATTCACCGTCCTTTTCACAAAACGGATTTGGGAACTGTCGGCTGAGAAAAGCTTGCCGTTTGGCAAGGAACCCTCCGAATATGCACAAGCCGTTGCGCGGGCTTACTGGCTATCGCTCCATGCAGAAGGCTTGAGCCCTGAAGAGTGTGCCGACGAGGACGCCTCGTATTGGCCCTGAAGCACTTTTATCGTCCGTAAGCTGCCGATCTGCGCCCCTAGGATCTCAAGCATCTTTCCGCAGGGGGAAGTAATCATCCGAAAGCGTAAAGGAACCTAACGGACCGTCTATCGTTATGGCATCGGGACCGCGCGCGAGAGTCCTGCGCCCGCAAGCCTCTCTACATCGCCCGCCCCCGCGCGGTCTCGTCCTTTCCCTCGTTCGCACAATTGTCCCGTTTCGGCGGGGGTATTTTTGTTGCGATAAAAACCTGCGGCGCGGGGACATCCGGCGATGAATCAACCAACGTCGGCGGCTTTCCCGAACATCGCGCTTTGGCTATGTGCCGCGCGGCGACGGATGCGTGATCCCGGATCACCTCCGGTTCCGGCGGAAAACGTTAATGTACTGTAGCTGACGAAGGGCTGTTGACCCTAGTCGACCAGAGGCCGACATAAGTGCCGATGAGCAAGGTGGAGACTTCTTCGGCCGTTTTGTAACCCTCCTGATGGAATGATAACGACAAAACCCCTATCTACCACATCCAGAACCATCGTGGCGAGCGCGTGGGGTGCAGCCAGCCACGCTGCCCTTCTTCCATTCATGTCGGACCCGCTGACCGATAGCACTGCTGCTCTTTACGGGGTTACGGACGCAGGAACAGCCGCAATATCACAATGCCGATTTCATGGCCGCCAACGGTGATTGGGATGGGCGTCATGGACGTTCCTGCACTGGCTGGACTGATTTTATGATTTTCGGCGCTGTTTAGGACAGCTGGCCTTACAGATGCTGACGAACCAGGTGCGAAAAGCAGTGCCGGCGGTTGATGCCCGGTGGTGTTGTCAATTGGTGATGGCCCTTGGAACTATCCGTCGCACCAGTTATTCCGATGCCTCGGGCTCCAGGTGCGCGAAGCCCTCCCGAAGCAGCTTCTTTCCGATCTCTTCGCTATTCGTTCGACAGATGTTGACCAACGGCGGGAGCGTTTGTGTCTTGTCCACCGCGCCGGTCATTACAAACGCAATCCTTTTCAGCCAGTAGCTCTCGTAGCGGTCCTTGGCGAGCAGCGCCAGCTCGTTCCTTCAGGCACCTGTAAAAAAAGCCCCGCCTTCGACGGGGCTAGTTACGGGCTGCGGTGGGCCGCACATTAAAGTGTAGGATTGGCTGCCGTAACAAATCTCTGCACGGCCCGACTACTTACGATCGGCAGAGCCAATGGTTCCCCATGGCGAAAGATTTTTTCTCAGCCTTTTGGGCAGGCCATGTAATATCTGCTGGCGGATGAATCGCACGTGGAGGTCGAATTATCTCGATCCGCCGATCTTGGTGGCACGATCGCACAACCCGGAACCTTCCTGTGCTCTGCCAGTTTTGGGGGCATGCCCTATTTGGTCGAAATCCTGCTTCCTGTTGCGCATGGCCGGCGGAGCCGGACGAACCTTGACCTTGTCCGCGACGAACTCACGGCGGAGTTCGGAGGGGTAACCCTGCAGATCAACTCTCCCGCAGAGGGTCTGTGGGAGGACGGTGGGGACGTCGAGCGCGACCGTATTGTCATGGCCGAAGTGATGATTGACGATATCGACTACTCCTGGTGGTCCTCTTACCGCGGGAAACTGGAGGCTCGCTTCCGCCAAGAGAAGATCGTTATCCGCGCAACCTCGATCGAGCGCCTCTGAATTTCGGAACCATTGGGAATCGCGGTCGTTAGCTCCGCCCGGAGCTATAGGGCGCATCCCGCCTTTTTGCGATGATGCCTTCTAACCCGTGCTCATAGGCGCTTGCCAGCAGTTGATCGCCGTCGCCATCGATCTCCTCCGAGAGCCGGCGTTTAGGTCGTTCGGCAAATTGGTCAAGAACTGGAAGCGCAATCGACGCCTCGGATCGTCGATGCGCGACGAGTGCAATTCGCTTTAAACACGCTTATCGCCGGTCGTGATCGTGAAAGGTCCCACTTCGTCTTCGTCCGTGGCTGGAACCCGGAGGGGCCCCGCAGGTTTCTGCCAAAGGAGGCTTTCATGGAAGGCGGCTGGATCCACTTGTGCGTCGACATGCAGCGAATGTTCGCGGAGGATACGCCGTGGCAGGTCGGCTGGATGGAGAGGGTTTCTCCCGCGGTTGTCGAACTCGCCACATGCTACCCGGAGAGGACGATCACGCGGTTCGTACCGCCGCCGCATCGGACGGCGGCACGTGGCATGTGGCGTGCCTACTACGAGAAATGGTGGATGATGACAGGCGAGCATCTTCACGCCGAGCTCGTCGACATCCTGCCAGAACTGCGCCGGCTCGTTCCGCCCGCTCGGGTCTTCGACAAACCCACCTATTCGCCGTGGGTAGACGGAAGACTGGACGCTCATCTGCGGATTGATAGCATCCAAACGCTCATCGTGACCGGGGGCGAAACCGATGTCTGCGTCACAGCCGCGATCTTCGGCGCCATCGATCACGGCTATCGGGTTATCCTCCTCAAGGACGCCGTTTGCAGCGGCGCCGACGAGACACACGACGCATCGCTGAAGCTGCTCGGAGACCCTTTTCGGTTCAGTTGGAGATCATGGAGACCGTCGCGTTTCTAACTAGCGTTCGTTAAGCGGCTTAGTGCCTCTCATGAGCTAACAGGAGTTCACCATGTCTGACGTTTTTTCAAAATTCGCGACGTCCATTGCGGGCCTGTCGGGCAAGCCCGGCGCTTTTGTGCTCGCCGTGACCCTTGTTCTCGTCTGGGCGATCTCCGGGCCGTTCTTCGGCTACTCCGAAACCTGGCAGCTCGTAATCAACACGTCAACGACCATCATCACGTTTCTGATGGTCTTCGTCCTGCAGAACTCGCAGAATCGAGATGGCAAGGCTTTGCAGGCCAAGCTCGACGAGCTCATTCTGACGTCGCAGGCTCAGAACAAGTTCGTTGGGATCGAAAAGCTCGATGAGGAATCCTTGCGCGAGATGAGCAGGACACTCGCCGAAAAAGCGGAGTGCGTCGAGGACGTCGCGGACGAAAAGGCAGAGCGCGGCCAAGCATCGGTCTGACGCTCTCATGCGCCGCGAGCGCTCCCCGGGCGGCCCACCGGGCGCATGGCTTTGAAAGCCGAACGCCCCCCGTGTCCGAGGAAACACCGCCTGCGAACATTAGCTCTTCGGCGTCGATCGCGATCGTGGCATTGGCGCGAGGGGGCCAGAGTTCGGCGGGTAGCGCTGGCGTCCAAGTGTCTTTAGAATTCCAACCTGAATCTACATCAGCCTAAAATTATCATCCGACGTTGTCGGGACAAAAACGCGACTTGTTTGCGCCTTGAGTGCTGACAGCGACGTACAAGATCTAAAAGTCGCTGATCGTGGCTGGCCCGCAAGCTGCTGGTGGCCTTATGGAAGTATGTCAGCGCCGGCGTTGTCATCGAGGGGCGGCCATGAAATCCGACTAACCGATGCCAGCTTACCTGCAAGCTCTTTCAATTCCCAGGGCCGGATCAGCCTGACGGATCGAGGTGAACAGACCGTGGGTAGTCACGGCTTTATCAGCCGGAAACAACATTGGTCCTGTTCTCCTGCAACAAGCGGGTCGTGGTGCAGCCGCCGGAGCGGCGACCGTATGTGAGGTTGTACAGCTCGCAGGTTGGACCGGTAAAGTATCGGGCTCAGACTTGGATCCGAAATAGGAACGCCAACATGCCACCTTGAGCCATTGACGCCAGACTTCTCATGTGGGGAAGACCCGACCGCCTCCATTTCACGGCCGGTACGGCCGGGCAGGTGAGGCGAGGGGCCACCGGTACCACTCAAGCGGAACGGCTTGCCGGGGGCAGTCGGTCCCGCGTTCCGCTCGGTGCGAGCGGCGCTCCGCTAACCCTCCTGCGGCTGCCCTTTTAACCGGTCAAGCCGTGCGCGAACTGGCGCCGGCGCAGACGCGCCTTTGCCTGGTATGCTCATTGTTTGGAGGAGGGGCTTGCCGTGGCGGGCACGGCGACATCGGAAGGATGCGCCCCGGCCAGCCGCAACTCATGTGGATCGCCGCGCCCTACCGTCGCAACAGGAGGAACGCATCCGCCGTCAGGTACCGGTTCGGTGTATCGAACGCCGAGGATCGTGACCCCCGCCGAATAGACGTATGATTTTCCGACGCAGTGTGCAGCTCGTCCGGCACGCCCGGAAAACAGCCGGATCTCCAGCGCGATCCTGCGCGCAGCATCGGCGTCGCCCCCGACGGTATTCAGTTCCAAGACGAGGTCCTGATCACCTGCGCGTACGGCGGCAATCTGATCCAGAAAACTCGTGACTGCCTTCTCGTCAATAGGCCCGTTAATCGAGGCATTGGGCTCGAAGAGAAGTTGGTCGACATCGCCCTCCCGCGCGTCTTCCGCATCGGTCATCACGCAATCCATTCAGATGTGTAAACGCCTCCAACCGGCTACACCCGAAGAGTTCCCGCCGGAGAGAAGGCCCGTTTGCAAGATCCCTAGGCCGCCTCCTGAGCGAAATCGTGGTTAGAGAAATAGTCTTGCTCCTCGCACCACTCCGATGGACCGTGTGCACCATCTCTTATGCGTCTGTCACGGATGATGGTTCCGATGGCATCTTTTGCCACGCGATCGGTAAAACCTCCAACCGGCCCAGTAGACCACGATGCCGGAAATTCGGGTCTCGCTAGGTTCTGCGCACCAGTCGCGCTTGGCAACCCTGAACAAAACCTTGTCGTGGTCTGTCACTCCTTACTGCAGAAACCGGCGTCGCCAGCGACCGGAAAGGCTCTCGTCGGGCGAAGCCAGGGGTTCTCAATTGAATATAAACACGCCCCACCCGACAACAGTGCTACCGCCGAAATCGCAAAACTCATCTTTCCTATCCACCTGATCCCGGCTAACCGCCGCACGTCGGGTTCCGACCGCTGGTGGATTGTCTCCGACCGTACCGTCACCTGCAGCAGGGAACCCCCCAATGGTGACCAGGGTTTGGCACAGAGACATGGAGGTTATCATGGACGGATCGTATTGGGCGATGCTCCTCGGCACGCTGGCGCTCGCATCGTGGATGGCGGCCGGCCTGTTTGCCGTGATTGGAACCCGCCAGGAGATTAGGAGGGGCGGCGCGAGTCGCGGAAGCGAATTGATGTCGCTCGCGCTGGCCTGTGTTGGCGTCATCCTGGCGATCATCATGACCGCCGGAATGGTGCTTTCGTGAAAAATGCTGACCATGGGCGTGTGGATACCCGCATCGATCAAAAATACTTATGATTTGGACGCTTTCGAGCCGGATGCCATGCGGATTGCGATGAGCAGCGTGCGGCTTGTGGTTGGTACCCTTCCTCCTGACGATCGACGACGAGATGCGCCAATCGTTTCACTGCTTCGGGCTCCACGACCAAAGCCTACTGCCTTATTAGGGCTTTCAATTCATCACCGCAGATGATGATATACCGATGGTCTTCGGCCCGGATCAAAATCTCGATCGCCCGAAGTTCGTCCGCGTGCTCCCCTGCGTACTCAATAGCTTTTTGGAGAGAACAAAACGTCTTATTTGGCGTCCGCGCTAACCAGCTATGCACCGTGCTGGGCGCTGTTGCATACATTGAAAGCTTGTCGGTCATAGTTGTGCCGTCTAGTCTTAAATCAACTCCACCGAGATCATACGCCAAATCACTTTCGATACGATCTGAAAAGCCGGAGCTGGTTACTGCTAGGTTGCCGGTCGGATGAGAGATCTAGCGCGGTCCGGTGTAGCGTATATGCGGGTGAAGTCGGATGGCGATCGTATAGCCATGGATCAAGGTGGGCTTGAAGTGCTCGCGCGCGAGGGCGCGGCAGAGCGAGCGCCCGGGTCGCGACGGCGATCCTGGAGGGCGAAGTGTGGTGCCAATGAGCAATGCCGACGGGCCAGCCTTTAGGCGGGGGCACCTCGACCTTGCCAAAGCTAGCGAGGCCGACGTTTGACCGAACCTGACCCCGAGGCGGCGATATACCGGGACCAATCGAGAAAGGTCCCCTTCGCTTGACCATTCGCGTAAACTTCAGCCGTCGCCGACCAAGGTCCAGTTCCTCCACGACGTGCAGCCTCAATTAGTGCCAGCCACAAGGAATCTCGCTGCGCCATCTCGCGAAAGTGCTTCCGACAGTACCGGACTTCCAGGAGGAACGCCAACGACTTCCAGGTGTGCCAGCCTCCTCCCAGGCGTCGCGTCCGCCGGTCTCCTCGGCGACAGACAAAATATTGGCCATCCCTAGGATCATCAACCGTCTCGTCTCTCTCTTCGTGATCAGAAGTTTTGGCGCCTCGGGCGTTTCGCCGAAACATAATGCGCCATACTGCTGAGCGGACTTCTGATCGACGACAATCTCGCTCATTGTGTCTGCTACCGGGCCCGAGAGGCGGCTGGATCGGCTAGACGCTTTCCGTGCGATATCGTACGGCAACGAAAAGGATGTCGGGAGCTTTCTTTTTCAATTCAGGAAAGAAAAGATGACAACCTTGTCTATACAGCGCGCCGCGCCCAAAAATGGAACCTCTGCCGACCAAACAGTCGAATTGGAGATCGTTCAACTCACACCCAAGCTGCGCACCTTCGCCCGAAGGTTCCTGCGCAGTGACGACGACATCGATGATCTGGTGCAGGAAACCTTGCTGAAAGCGTTGGCTTCGCTTCACCGCTATGAGCCTGGCACCTCCTTAAAATCCTGGCTGTTCACCATCCTCCGAAACACGTTCTGCACCAATTATCGCAGGCGGAAACGTGAGCCGGTCGGAATGAACGCGGCTATCGAACAGCTTTCGGTAGCGCCGTCCCAGGAGTGGGCGATCCGGGAACGCGAGCTGCAACAGGCGTTGACGCTTCTATCCGACGACTTGCGCCGAGCCCTGATCTTGGTCGCTGCGGGAACGAGTTACGAAGATGTTGCCCGGATGTGTGGATGCCAGTTAGGCACGGTGAAAAGCCGCGTCAGCCGTGCTCGTCAGTCGCTGGCCCTATTGCTAGGAAACCAGTTCAACGAATGAACATGCTTTTGTCTGACCCCGCCTGCCAATGTGGTCTCATGGGCGACGACCCGGATGTTCGATGAAGCCGCCTTCCCGCGCCGATGGTCGCCAAGGGCTCACCATTCCGACATGGTAGGCGGATGGAGCGGCGGACGCGGATTCGGTGAAAATACCCCCGAGGAAACCTGGGCCATGCATTTCGTCTCCCTATCCCGTTCAGGCCGCACCTGCTGCGCCTCAATGCGCGGACTGCCGCGCGTTGGTTCTAAACGCCGTTCAGAATAACCAAGACGAATTGGTGGTCGCCTTGCCCACGCATGGACCCCCATTGTCCGCCGCTACTGTACCCGATGGAGCGGTCCCGGCAGATCTCCTCTCAACCTCACGAGCCGGGCAACAAGCAGAACGTTGCGGTTGTGGGATCTGCCAAAGTTGTCGATTTCCTCAAGGGTCCGAGCAGCCGCTCATATTCCTCCTCGGCCTTGCCGTACGCATCGGCTGCGAACTCTTCAAGGCCGGCGCGATCCCTGACAATGACCAGGCCCCGGACGGAGCGAATGAAATGGTTGCCCTCAAGCACATGCAAGGCCGTCGTGACACTCGGCCGCCTTACCGCCAGCATCACGGCAATGAACTCGTGTGTCAGGGCGAGCTTGTCGCCGTCAATTCGGTCGTGGCACATCAAAATCCAACGCGCCAGTCTTTCGTCGACCTCATGGACCGCGTTGGAAAGCGCGGTAAATCCTGCTTGCGTTGCAAGTACGTGCGCACTCTTGTTGAGCAGGCTGGCGAAGACCGGCTGCGTTTTCATCAGGTTCAGCAACTTTCCTTGTGACAGCCGATATGCAAAGCCCGGCACCTGAACCGCGACGTCATTGATGCTGAGGCCCGCACCGACCGCCGCCGCGGTGGGGCCAAATCCGTCGCGGCCGAACAATCCGCACTCCACACGATTCGCCTCGGGCGAAATATTGATGACCGAACCCACTCCTGAGCACGGAAAGTAGGCATGTTCGATTGGCGCATCAGCCTGGACGATAATAAAACCACGAGGAGTTTCGCAGGGTTCAAGATGAGAGGCGACAGCGGCATACTCCTCAGGCGGCAAAAGGGCCAGCAGACGGTTTTCCTTAGGTTGCATCCCGATTTCTGGCAATCTGCACCCTCCACCGCTGGCCACCTAGCGCGGCTCGCCATGCGCAACTCGTACCTCCCCCTCTTGGTTCCCGCGTCAGGCCGCTGTGCCATACTTGCCGAACTGCAGCGACCGCCTTTGGGTTACCGTGATATGGCGCTCGCCAGATGGTGCGGCTTGTACTCTCCCTCGCTCAGGTTGGTTGCCCGCAGCACAGCATGTCGCCTCCGACCACCGCCGACACATGAAGTCCATCGCCTGCTGGCGCGTAAAACCCGGTGCGCGAATCTTACAGCGATAGGCGAATTCGTGCCGTCTGCAACGAGATAGACGCCGAATTCGCGTTTCGGGGCTTCCACCGCCGCATAGGTCTCTCCGGCTGGGACGTGAAAGCCTTCGGTATAGAGTTTGAAGTGATGGATCAGCGCTTCCATGGACCGCTTCATCTTGGAAAAACTGCGAGCAGACGAGCCAGCCCCACGAAAGCGGACAAATCAGTGATAAGAGGGGGAGACCGGCCCGAACAACGATGCGACAATGTCGGTCAGGTCGGAAGCAGCTCCGCTAAGGACAAAGCCGCCAGGCAGCGCTTGCGACCGCTGATCGCGGGCAAAGATGAAAGGAATTTCCCGTGTCTCCAGCCAGGCGTTCATCCAAAGCATGGCCTCGTCGGGGATTGCAATGTCGATGACAACGGCATCGAATATCTGCTCCTCCTTCAAGCGCTCCATCGCGTTAGAAACCATGATTGGCCCGACCACTGCTGCGTTAAGCGCAGCAAGCGCTTCTCTCGCGTCGTTGGAGAGGAAGTCAGCCTCGCCGATGATTAGGATCGTCTTGCCGGCGATCTGGCTGAGCAAATTCATGACGGACGTCTAATTTATCCGGTTTGATGGTGCCGATGCTTTAGCGATTCAGGCGGGCGGTCGGCCTACGCAGTGGGTACCATGTTCAAGCACCCTACGCGAGTGCATTTTCCCGTCGACACCGATCAGGTTAGTTCGCCCTTCCACTGATCGCCGTCTTTCTCTCGTCCGTACGCTTTCCGACCAGTGGTTGATACCGGAAAAACGCGGATTAGGATCGGCTAATATAAGGGAGGAATGCACGATCCAGCATACCGAAAACACCGAACCGGCGCTCCTGCCGGATGACCTGGCGACGTTGACCGCTGTCTTGGAGAGATGGTGCGTTGAAAAATCGTGCGAGATCGCCAGCCCGGTGGCAGAGCACGTTGCCAGGGAGCTGGTCTCGTGGTTCGATGCGGCATCCGCGACAAGCAAAGCCTCGCCGGTCTTAGGCGGCATGCACATCTGGATATGGAAAACCTGAAGATCTCGACGGAGGCGCCTTCCGCCAATTCGGGGCGGCTCTCAAGATCAGCCAGTTGGCGCGCGGGGAAGGATAGAAGCGTCAGGATCGGTTCGACGGCGCCGCCCGAACTTCCCAGACATCAACCTGTCGAGAGAGCGATCCGGCATCCGGAAAGCCTGCAAATCACACCGATGGCGCGTCAACGCTCAGCATCAGTGCCCGCTGGATACGCTCTGCCAGGCCTCACTTTCCCGGCAGATCCTTTTCCGTTGTGGCAGCCGCCGGAAGTCTGTTCTGCGATCCCTCCCTATCGGAACCGCGAAGAGGGGCCGTTGGCGCGCTGGCGACATAGAGGCCAAGTCCCAGTGCGCCGAGGGCCACAACGACGGCACCAGCGAGCGCCACGACCGACCGTCGACCATCCTGCTTGATCATTCCAAAAGCGAGCGCAACCCCAAGAAGTGCTGCTCCTCCCCCCACTACAAAAAACCAAAGATAATTCATTGTGGTGCTCCCAGTGTAGCACCGAACTTTGAATGACCGGCAAGGTTCCCAGCGTCCAACCTCCTAAAGCGGTGATTAACATTCTGACGATGTCGCGCGCCGACGGTATCGCATTTTGGGTTACTTCGGACCGGGCTGAACGGTGGATTCATTTCATCGTCAAACCAGAGAGTGTAGCGGCGCGACTGCAGATCCACAGAATAATACTACCGAGTGGAACGTAACAGCCCAGGCGAAGTTCAGTCAGCAGAGGAGAACCCCAATGCTCACCAATGATGGTCCAGGTTTTACGGACGTGGAACTACTTGATAATCTGCCCGCTCTGAGAACTTTCGCCAGACGCTTCCACAATTCGGCGAGCGATATTGATGATCTTGTTCAGGAAACGCTCGCCAAAGCTATCGCCCATTCCGGCGATTTCAGGCGTGGCACCCGGCTGCGCTCGTGGCTGTTCACCATCATGCGTAATACCTTCTGCAGCAAATTTAAAATATCGAAACGAGAACAGGTCGGTGCGATCGAAGATTCCGCCGGTTGGGCTTCGCGGCCGCCGTCGCAAGTCTGGGAGGTGCGCGGGCACGAGCTGGAGGTCGCATTGTCTGCCTTGCCGGACAATTACCGAACCGTCGTCGACTTGGTGTTCATTCAAGGTGTGAGTTACGAAGCCGCTGCGGACCGATGCGGCGTTCCAATCGGAACAATCAAGAGCCGGGTCAACCGAGCCCGTCATCATCTGACGAAGGTCCTCGACGGCGAGTGAGCTAGTGGGACCCGGTGATCCTCTGACTGAACAAAGCTTCCGCTATCTTTTCCAGTTCGGTTGGCTTCTCGCACAATATGAAGCCTGCGAACTTTGCGGGGATGACGGAGCGGTCGAAGGCTGTGGCGAATACAAATGGGATATCCCGGCGCTCAAGCTCCTCGGCGACCGGAAATACGAACTCGCCGTCGAGGTGGACATCGAGAATTGCCACGTCGATTTCCTCATTGTCGACAAGATCCAGGGCTGCGGTCACACCGGCAGCCGGCCCGATAACAGTTGCACCGGCTTTCTCAAGCTTCCGCCGCGCCTCGTCTGCCAGGAAATATTCGTCTTCGACGATCAGTATGCGCTTTCCTGCGAAGAACTCGATGGCTGAATTTTGCAAAACCTCGCTCCCCTTGACGGCCGGCATGTAGAATATGTCCGCAGCAAAGGGAACATCGTGCGGCTCTTGATCCGATTGGAACCAACCAACATGCCGAAGCGGCAAATGTTCCCGGCGCCTTAAAGAGTGCTCGACGTGGAAAGAGCCGACAGGTTGGCTTCGAAAAAACAGCGTAAAGATGATAAATGAACCAGAATGGCGATGGCACTCGGCACGCTGTCACCACGTCTAATTTGGAGTGGGTGTTGCTGCGTTGATCCTCTGCATCAATGACGGATCCCAGACAAAGAGATTGGTTCCCCAAGCCGGGTCTGCTGCCACCGATAGTCTGCATTCAGCTTGGCAATGGTGTTTATGACAACGTCAGAACGGTGATGAAAAACCCGGCTGGTGGATCCTACCCCCGCTGATATTTCGACGTCAGCCCGCGGATCCGCGTCAAATGCATTCGCAAGTCCGGCAGGATCTTTGCAGCCGTCCGCTTGAGTTGCCCGTCCGGTCCCTGCTTTGAATAGCTCTCGAACAGGGTCACGGCTTCTTCATGCGCTGTTACCTGAGTGGAAAGATAGGCCTGATCAAGATTGGCGGCGTCGCTTTGCCGAAGGGCGGTCAGCTTCGCAGTATACTCTGCGTCGAGAGCGGCGGGCAGTTCGATGCCGTCCTGTTGCGCGGCATCGCTGAGAGCAGGTCCGGCCTTGCCGTGATCCTTGATCATGTCTTGCGCGAATTGTTTGGCGTCGTCAGCCTTTCCGCTCGCAATCTCGATCTTCGCGGCCTCCATCTCGAACAAGTTCGACATGGCGGCCTTCGACACGAAGTCGGTGGCTTGCTGCTTAGACGCGTCGTCTGCCGCCGTGGTGGAAAATGCGGTCAAGCAGATGAGAAGGGAGGCGAGAGCGGTTTTCATCGAGGTCTCCATCAGAGGAATTGCCGTCTCCAACCTCAGCGCGCGGCAAATGTTCCGGAGGTTTTTGCCAAGCCGCATCGGAGCTACCCACGGCGAAAAGTTTTTGAACTTCCGCATCGGGCCGCGGTTTGGTGCGGTCCACCCTAAGGAGTTTTTACGATGACAATTTCGAACCACCGGTCGCAGCGCCAGCAGCCTGAGCGGGTGACCGAGAGCGCGACAGACGCGAGACAGGGCCGATATGGCAAACCTGTCCTTGCGGTGCTCCTCAGTGCGCTCGTGCTGGCGATGATGGCCTGGGGCGCGGCCGAGATCTGGGGAGAAAGCATCGACATCGATCGACACCCAAGGCATCGATAGCTGCCGAGGCGAGCGGCGGGATTTGCTGCAAGGAGGAATGACATGGACAAGGCGATCGAGGTGGATTTCAAGGTGACATAGCACACACCGGTTTTTGTGAGGATCGGCAACGGCTTCCGGGAACGGGTGGATGGGCCGGATGCCGCGCTCCAGGCGTTTGCCCATCGCTGGCCCGAGTGCCGAAGCGAAGCCTATGGTGAGGCAAAGCTTCGCTGTCTTGAGGCGCTCGTCCGGCATGGAAGTGCAGAGACTGCACGAACCCGCTTTATCGAGGCCGCCATCGCAGCAGGAGTCTTTGCGTGAGCGGGGTCAGTTGCATTGCGGCGCGATGTTTAAATAATCGGCCGCCGGTTCGTCCCGTAAAAGCGGTCAGGTCTGAAAAGCCTTCAACGCCTCGACAAGCCGTTTCAGGTCCGTCGGCTTTCCAATGTTGGCGACACCGGCAAGCACGGGCTGCAAGCTCGGTCGCATGGGCTGCGCCTGCGAGGACGAACGGCACGCTCAACGCTTTCAACTGGAGAGCGACGGGAGTGACCTTTTCGCCGACGAGATTAAAGTCCAGGACCGCTGCAAGGGGGCGCTCCTCGCTGACCAAGAGCATGATCGACCGATGCAGCCGGCCCCAACACCCCGGAACCCTCCGTCGATCAAGGCCGCCACGAGTTCCATTGCAATCAGCACCTCGTCTTCTACCACCAAAACGCATCTGCCTTCACCATCGATTTCCGAAGGGTCGTCCATTTGTCCTCACAGCGGGATCTTAATCGTGGCCGCCAAACCACCCGGATCGTATTTAAGTTCCACCTTTCCGCCGAGATGAGCAGATGTGCCCTCGATCAACTCGGTGCCATAACCGCGGTGGCGAGGCGGCGCGACAGGTAACCCGTTTCTTTCCTGCCATGCGCAGACAAGATATGTCCGGCCTCTTGGACTAGATTCGAGTGCCCATACAACGTGGATCTGCCCATCGGGAACGGACAAGGCGCCGTATTTCACGGCGTTGGTGCCGAGCTCATGGAATATCATGCCGACCGCAAGAACCCTGGAACTGGCAAGTGTCACCGCCGGGCCGTCGCAAAGAAGGCGGTCAACGCCGGGCTCGCCGACCGATTGGCGCAGCAGTACTTCAAAATCTATGGTCTGATCGGCAAATGCGATTTCCTGCGCCCGAAGCGTGACCTCAAACCGTCCGAGGAAGATGTCGCGATATTCGGCGGCAGTGCGATCCTCGGTTTGCGTATGCATGGCGATCGAGCGCATCACCGCAGACAGATTCTTCAGGCGATGCCGTGTCTCGGCAATAACGAAATCTCTCTCTGCGTCCTGACGCCGGCGCTCGGTGACATCATCGAAGAGGATGAGGATGTTCGTGCTGTTATTATCGGGATGGATGAGACGACGGGCATCGACGAGAAACGTTCGCTGCCCGATTGCGGGAAAGTCATGTGTCACTTCAAAACCGATGACGGCGGCGGCTTTTGGGATCACCGACGCGATTAGTTGCCGAAGTTCGGCTATTTCCCATTGGCCGTTGCCGAGATCGAAGAAGCTTTGTCCCAAGATGTCGTCACGCTCGATCTCGAAGGTCCGGACAAAAGCATTATTGGCGCTCATGATGCAGAAATTATGATCCAGAACGACAATCGGCTGGGTCATGGTATCGACGATAGCCTGAGCCTGCACGTGTCCGCTTTTTAGCAAGCGGTAAAAGTCTTCCAGGATCATCTGCGCCCTGTTCTCTCGGCAGAACGTTGCACGTCTTGTACTCGTTGTTGCGCGTTCGACAAAAGAAACTAGGGTGAAACCCCAGTTCTGCAAAGGGGGTTGAGAGCCTGGACTACTCCATCAGCAAGAAGCGCCGCCGCTCACTCTGCAGATAGTCTGGAACATTCCGGAGCCCGCGAAGCGATCCGCTCAACAAGGAGATTTTCGATGTCCGGGACGAAACCCGCGAAATTTTTGTCACTGGCCTTAAGAATGCCCACGCCATGGAAAACCAGGCGCTCTCGATCATGAAGCCACAGCTCTCGCGGATCGAGAACTATCCGAAGATTGGGGCCAAGCTCGACCAGCATATTCGCGAAACCGAGGGGCAGATCGTCCGCCTCGAAGAGGTGCTCGATGGTCTGAACGAAGGCCACTCTTCGCTTAAAGACATGGCTCTGTCGCTGATGGGGTCGATGGCCGCGATGAGCCATACCATGGCCGGCGACGAAATCCTGAAAAACTCGTTCGCCAACTTCGCCTTTGAGAATTTCGAAATGGCAGCTTACAAGTCGCTGCTGACCGTCGCCGAAGTAGGTGGCTACGGCGCAGCCAGCACTGCCCTGCAAGCAAACCTCGCCGAAGAGACGGCGATGGCACGGTGGCTGGATGAAAACATCGTCTCCGTGACGACCAAGTTTCTTTCTCTGAGCGAAGCTGGCGAGAAAGCCAAGGTCTAAGGGAACAACGATGGTCCCGCGTTGTTACCCCTACCAGCGGATCGGTCCCGGCGCCTGGCATCGGTATTATCGCTGATCACCCTCTCATCTTGGCCGGAACGAGACGGCGCTCCGGCAACGGGGCGCCGGTGCATTTACGGACAGGAACCATCAAAACCTCGCGGCGTTTACCCCCGCGCAAGCCCATGCCACAGGAGGATTAACCATGGCGACCACCACCACCACCAAGACACTTGAAGACCTTTTCCTGGATACGCTCAAGGACATCTATTTCGCGGAAAAGCAGATCCTGAAGGCGCTGCCGAAAATGGCCCGCGCCGCCCAGGCTGAGGAAGGCAAGGCAGGATTCCTGCAGCACCGCGACGAAACTCAGGCGCAGATCGAACGGCTCGACCAGGTATTTGAGCTTTTAGGCAAGCCGGCACGCGGCAAGACCTGTGAAGCAATCCAGGGCATCATCGCCGAGGGTGAAGAGATCATGGAAGAGTTCAAGGGGTCGTTGGCACTTGATGCCGGTCTCATCTCTTCGGCTCAGGCCGTCGAACACTACGAGATCGCCCGGTACGGCACTCTCATCGCTTGGGCAAATCAGCTCGGCCTCAAGGATGCCGTTCCGCTGCTTCAGGCAAACCTCGCCGAAGAAGTAGCGACCGACAAGAAGTTGACCCAGCTTGCACAGGCGTCCGCAAACGCCAAGGGAAAGAGGGCGGCCTAACCGTCTATACGATCATGCAGAAAAGGCCGTCATCGTTGGCGGCCTTTTCCTATAGTCTGCCGACGTGATCAGATCATGATTTCCCCGCCGGTCACCGGGATTATGGCTCCGGTCATGTAACTGCCGAGATCCGAAGCGAGAAGCACGTAGGCGCCGGCAAGCTCCGCAGGCTGTCCGGCCCGCCCGATCAGGGTATTTCCTCCAAACTTCGCAGCTTTTTCGGCCGGCATCGTCGAAGGGATGAGCGGCGTCCAGATGGGGCCGGGCGCGACCGCATTGACGCGAATGCCTCGCTCTCCGAGCATCTCGGCAAGGCCGGCCGTGAAGTTGGAAATAGCGCCTTTTGTCGACGCATATGCTAGCAGCTGGGGGGACGGCTGGCGCGACTGGATGGACGTGGTGTTGATGATGGCGCTGCCGCGCGCCATGTGTGGGATCGCCGCCTTCGCCAGAAAGAACGGTGCATAGATGTTCGTGCGAAAGGTCTCGTCCCACTCTTCGGCATCGATATCGGCGATGTCGGCATATGTGCGCTGAAAGGCGGCATTGTTCACCAAAATGTCGATGCCGCCCAAATCATCGACGGTCCGCTGCACGAGCAGCTTGCAGTGATCCTCCGACTTGATGTCGCCGGGGATGACGATAGCTTTGCGGCCTGCCTGCTTTACCCACTTTGCGGTGTCGTTGGCGTCCTCGTCCTCGCTTAAATACGAGATGACTATATCGGCGCCCTCTCGAGCAAAGGCGATCGCCACAGCTTTGCCAATGCCCGAATCCGCACCCGTGATAAGAGCAGTTTTGCCTTCAAGCTTTCCGTTTCCCCTGTAGGATTTCTCACCATGGTCGGGCACAGGCTGCATGGCAGCTGTCTGGCCCGGCGGCTCCTGTTGTTGCGCAGGATAGGGCGGCGTGGGGCGGCGCGTGTCGTCGGTCATCGTCATGTCTCCTTGATGGTCGTCAATGGCAAACATCCCGAACCGGTAAACGGTTCCTGAAGTAAAATTCTTTCCCAGCAGTCGAGTAGTCCCGCATTTAAAGAGACGGCCGACTTTTCGGAATTGCTTGGAACAAAAGCCGACGTCTTAGGTTTGAGGACGCAAAGGGCAAAGAAATGTCTGCAGATCCAAAATCTCCGCCGAAAATAAAACGCTATCGGGGACCGGCAGGGGGCTGGGGCTCGGCCAAATCGGTTGCCGCAATCCTGTTGCGCGAACACAAAACCCTTTCTGGCGCGGGACTTCTCTCAAAGCAAAACAAGCCCCAAGGCTACATGTGCGTGAGCTGCGCATGGGCCAAGCCCGCCAAGACGCATCCGCTCGAATTCTGTGAGAACGGCGCGAAGGCAACAGCGTGGGAAGTTACAAAAAGGAGAGCCGACAGAGCCTTCTTTGCCAAACATACCTTGAAGGAACTGGAGCAGTGGCGCGATCATGACCTGGAAGAGCAGGGCCGTTTGACGCATCCGATGCGATGGGATCCGGCCACAGACAGGTATGTCCCGGTTTCATGGCAGGCTGCGTTTGATGAGATAGGCAGAGAGCTTCGGTCGCTAAAGCCGCGGGAAGTCGATTTCTACACCTCCGGGCGAGCTTCGTTAGAGACCAGCTATATGTATCAGCTGTTCGCCCGCATCTATGGCAGCAATAATCTGCCGGATAGTTCAAATATGTGTCATGAGAGCTCCTCAGTGGCGCTGCCGGAAAGCATCGGAGCGTCTGTCGGAACGGCGATACTCTCGGATTTCGAGAACACCGACTGCATTTTCTATATCGGCCAGAACGTTGCGACCTCTTCTCCGCGCCTCCTACACGACCTGCAAGATGCGGTTGATCGGGGCGTTAAGATCGTCACTTTCAACCTGCTTCGGGAGCGGGGGCTTGAACGCTTCGTCAATCCTCAATCGCCGTCTCAAATGCTCACCGCATCGGAAACCCTGATCTCATCGGAGTATTATCAGGTGCGCAACGGTGGAGACATCGCCGCTCTGTTCGGAATTTGCAAGGCACTGATCGAGTCGGATGACGCTTTAAAGTCGGCTGGCCATTCAAAGGTTGCCGGAAACGACGGCCGTCCGGCGGATCCTTCGAACGCGGCAATGGTTGCGTTTGCGGCATCCATGGCGTCGGCGGATAAGAAGCATGTCCTGGATCACGACTTCATCAAAGAACATACGTTCGGCTTTGAAACCTTTGCCGCAGCGGCGCGCCAGCATGAATGGTCCGAGCTCGAACGGATTTCGGGCTTGACGCGCGGAGAGATGGTTCAGGCGGCGGAGATCTATGCCAGTTCGAATGCCGTTCTCATGGTTTACGGGATGGGCCTGACACAACATTTGATGGGCGTTCAGAGCGTGCATATGGTCGCAAACCTTGCTTTGCTTCGAGGCAATATCGGGAAGCCCGGCGCAAACATTTGCGCCGTGAGAGGACATTCGAACGTTCAGGGGCAGCGAACAGTTGGTATTACGGAAAAGCCGGGCCTGGTCCCGCTGGACAAGTTATCCGAGCTATACGCCTTCGAGCCGCCGCGCTGGACGGGGCATTCGACGGTTGATACGTGCAAGGCGATCATGAACGGAGAGACCCGTGCGTTTGTTAGCCTGGGCGGGAATTTTCTCAAAGCCGTTCCAGAAACCGCCGCGATGGAGGCTGCATGGCGAAAGATGCGCGTGACCGTCCAAATCGCCACCAAGCTTAATCGCAGCCACGTTATCCATGGCGAGATCGCATATCTCCTGCCGTGCCTCGGCCGGATCGAAATCGATCGACAGGCGACCGGCCCTCAGGCTGTTTCGATGGAAAGTTCGATCGCCCATTTCCACGGGTCCATCGGAAAGACCAAGCCGGCCAGTGGCGAGCTGCTCTCGGAAGCTGCGATCGTGGCAGGAATTGCCAAGGCGACAATAGGTGTCTCCAAGGTGCCTTGGGACGAATGGGTGGGCGATTATTCCAAGGTCCGCGACGCGATCGAGCAAACCTATCCCGAGACCTTCAAGGACTTCAACAAACGGCTGTTTCAGCCTGGAGGTTTTCCCCGGCCGTTGCCAGCACGCGAGCGGAAATGGGTCACCTCGAACGGCAAGGCCAATTTCATCACCCCCGAAAGGCTCTTCCCGGACATGCCCACTGCGGCCAGATCCGATGTCCTTCATCTCGCCACTCTGCGTTCGAACGACCAGTTCAATACGACGATCTACGGATATGGAGATCGCTTTCGCGGCGTCGAGGGCACGAGAAAGGTGGTATTCATGAACGCCGGCGATATCGACGCTCTTGGTCTTGAAAACGGCATCTCGGTCGATCTTACCACCGCTCTCGATGAACAGACAGTCCGAAAAGTTACGGCGCTGCGGGTCGTGGAATATGACATTCCCAAGGGCTCCTGTGCGGCGTACTATCCGGAAACGAACCCGCTATTTCCGCTCGACCACCATGATGTCAAGTCGAAGACGCCCTCATATAAACTTTTGCCGGTTGTGGTGACGCGATCGGCCGAAATACCTTGCGACTGACTTGCAGATGGGATTGACAAATGTTGTTCGGTGGTTCCGCAGGAACGTCGGATCGCTTTAAGAAACTGGCTGGGTGGTCAGCTTGCCTGGCGTTGATCGCTCTGTTCGTATGGAGGGCAAGTTCATTATTCGCCAGCCGGTCGGCCCCGGCCTCGGGTTTTACGTCGCTTGCTCCAAATGACGCAAGTAACGCAGCCAAAAAAACAAGGCTGGTGCTCTGGGCATTTCTGATGGTGGGAGGGCTCACGGTGTCGGCACTGCTTGGCTGGATAGACCACCCGCGAGAATTCAGACTTGATCCCGCAATCACGGCCGAATTGGAGCAGTTCAGACTGATGCCGAACGGGATCAGCGGGGCGCCGCCGGAGATCGACTTCGCACTTGGTCAACCTTATGAAAATGACTCTTACAATCTGAGCCAAGGCAAACGACTCTACACCTGGTTTGGCTGCCCATCCTGTCATGGCGACGGGCGAGGGGCGGCAGGACCGTCCTTTCTCGATGGATGGTGGCTCTATGGACCCGAGATGGTTTCAATCGTTGCTTCCATTCGGGATGGAAGACCGCACGGCATGCCGCCATTTCGAAACCGCATGACGATAGAGCAGATCTGGCAGCTCGCGGGCTACGTCCAAACGATCGGCGCCTACAGTGCCAAAGTGGCAGCGCCCGGCCGCAACGATACGAAACACACGCGCCCTTCTGAAAACCGCGCGCCGGCGGCGATCATTTTCGAAGAGGGACCGGTTGGTGTTCATGCTGAGCAGGGACCGGAACCTTGATAGCTAGACTTGTTTTGTTGATGTTTGTTGTCGCCGGCCTCACCGCGTGCGCCGGGTCGCAATCCGCACTCGATGTGCACGGCGCATCCGCAATCCACCTGAAACACTTGATGCTGTCCGTGATATTTGTTTGCGCACTCGTATGGATCGCCGTGATGTTGGTGCTTGCATATGCGCTATTTCGCAAACGCCGCGATCCGGCCGGTGTCGAAGCAGGTGGCGAAAATAGAGCGACACTCATCGTTTCCGCCGCCGTTGGGGCAACGGCTCTGATCATTACGGGGCTCACTGTCGCAAGCTTTTTCACCACCCGTTTGATCGACGCCGACGGTGAGGTCGCAATGACGATCGCCGTCAAGGGTGAACAGTGGTGGTGGCGCGTCACTTATATGCAGGATGGCGCCCCCGACTTCGAGACGGCAAACGAGATCCATATTCCGGTTGGAAGAACGGTTCTGCTGCAGCTCGAAAGCGCCGATGTCATCCACTCGTTCTGGATACCAAGTCTCGCCGGAAAGCAGGATCTCGTGCCGGGAAGGACGAACATGCTTGCCATTCGCGCCGAGACGGCGGGCGTCTACCGCGGGCAGTGCGCCGAGTTCTGCGGCCTCCAGCACAGCCACATGGCGGTTCAGGTGGTTGCCGATGATCCGGGTTCCTTTGAGCGATGGCTTGCCGACCAACGGGCTAAAAGTCTCGAACCTGCCGAGCCGGAGGCGGCGGTGGGACAAGCCGTGTTTCTCGAAAAACCCTGTGCCGCCTGTCATAGAGTGCGTGGAACACCCTCCGCTGGAACCACCGGGCCGGACCTCACTCATGTGGGGAGCCGGGTCACAATCGCGGCCGGTGTGCTGGAGCGGACCAGGGGCTCCCTCGCAGCCTGGATCGCTGACCCCCAGACGCTCAAACCAGGCAACAACATGCCGATGGTACCGCTCACCAGCGACGAGCTGCGCTCTGTCTCCGCATACATGGAAAGCTTGAAATGATGGTGGACGATGATGGTCCCAGCAGAGATCTTCGCGATAGCGCGCTCGACAGCGTCGACCTCGACCTGCATCTGGCGTCGACATGGCGGACAGACGGCGGACTGTGGGCTGCATTATCGACGGTCGACCATAAGATCGTCGGCCGCCGCTACATTATCACCGCTTTCGTCTTCCTGTTCCTGGGCGGTATCCTCTCCCTGCTCATGCGGCTTCAATTGTCGCAGCCCGAGGCCCGCTTCATCGGACCAGACCGCTACAATCAGATCTTCACCATGCACGGCACGAACATGATGTTCCTGTTTGCCGTTCCCGTCATGGAAGCAATGGCCGTCTATCTCGTGCCGTTGATGGTCGGCACCCGTAATATCGCGTTCCCCCGCCTCAATGCATTTTCCTACTGGATGTTTCTTGCCGGCGGAATCTTGCTGTGGGTGGCCTTTGCGATCGACACCGGTCCCGATGTTGGCTGGTTCGCATATGTGCCGCTTGCCGGGCCGCAATATGGCACCGGCAAGCGGGCCGATATCTGGGCGCAGATGATCACCTTCACCGAGATATCGGCGCTTTGCGTCGCTGTGGAACTGGTGGTGACGATCTTCAAGCAGCGCGCGCCGGGCATGTCGCTGGACCGCATTCCGCTGTTTGTATGGTCGATGCTGGTGACGTCGTTCCTCGTCATTTTGGCCATGCCGGCCATCATGATAGCCAGCACCTCGCTCATCCTCGACCGCCTCGTTGGAACCCACTTCTTCAATCCGGCCGAGGGCGGTGATGTCTTGTTGTGGCAGCACCTCTTCTGGTTTTTCGGCCATCCGGAGGTCTACATCATCTTCCTTCCTGCGGTAGGGATGGTGTCGACTATCGTGGCGACATTCACCGGACGGCCCGTGTTCGGTTATCTTGCCATGGTGATGGCCTTGATTTCGACGGGCGTTCTGGCTTTCGGTCTATGGGTGCATCACATGTTCGTTGCTGGCTTGCCCCGGCTGGGGGAGAGCTTCTTCACAGCTTCCAGCATGGTCATTGCCGTCCCCGCCGGTCTGCAGATATTCTGCTGGCTGGCGACACTTTGGATGGGACGGCCCGTATTCAAGACGCCCCTCTTGTTCGTTATCGGATTCGTCGTAACATTCGTCGTCGGTGGACTGACCGGGGTGATGGTCGCCTCCGTGCCCTTCGATACGCAGGTTCACGACACCTACTTTGTCGTCGCGCATTTTCACTATGTGTTGGTCGGCGGCGCCGTTTTCCCGTTGCTGGGCGCAATTTACTATTGGTTCCCCAAATTTACCGGTCGGATGATGAGCGAGACGCTCGGGCGTTGGGTATTCGCGCTGATCTTTGCGGGTTTCCATCTCAGCTTCTTTCCAATGCACATTCTCGGCCTGGCCGGAATGCCGCGCCGGGTCTACACCTACCAGCCCGAACTGCCCTGGGCTGGTCTGAATATGATGGTCAGTTTAAGTGCGCTCGTTCTGGCGTCTGGCTTTCTATTGTTTGTCATCGATGTGTTTCGAAGCGCGAGAAACGGTGCCTTTGCCGGCCCCAATCCGTGGGGGGCGGCAACGCTTGAATGGGCGACGGCGTCGCCGCCGCCCTGCTATAATTTTCGTCGCATCCCGCTTGTTCGCTCGGGGGAACCGCTGTGGATCGACGACGAACTCACGGTGGCTGCAGGCCTTCGCGTCGATCGTCGCGAGCTGCTCGTGACCTCGGTCATCGCAGCGATACCCGAAGCGCGGGAATCATCGCCGCCTCGATCAATTTGGCCGCTATGGGCGGCAGTGGCGACGTCTCTTGTTTTGATCTGGTCGATCTTCACACCTTGGGCGGTCGTCTGGGGGTCGATCCCGGTCGCCATTGCCTTGACCGCGTGGTTCTGGCCAAACGGAGCCCCGGAGGAAGAGACATGAAAGAACGCGTCATTCTCGATCTTTCTGAAGTCACATCGCATGGAAGCGGCACTGCGAGCCCTACTTGGTGGGGAACTCTTGCCTTTATGTTGATCGAAGGCACGGGTTTTGCGCTGGCAATTGTCATCTATCTTTATCTGATGAGCTTGGCGCCCGAATGGCCGATAAACAGTGACGTGCCGGCGCTGACGGCAGGCACTATTATGACCATATTGCTTGTCGCCAGCCTTGCTCCAAACGTGCTGGTGTCGCGCTGGGCAAAAAAGCAAGACTTGCCAAAGGTTCGCTTCGGCCTGGTGGTGATGGCGCTGCTTGGGGTGACTGCGCTGATCATTCGCGTTTTCGAATTTCCGGCAATGCATATAAGTTGGGATCGAAACGCCTATGGCTCCATCCTCTGGCTGATGTTGGGGTTGCACACGACCCACATTCTGACGGACCTGATCGAAACGCTTGTGCTCACCTGTCTCATGTTCACACGCCATGCCGACAACGGACGCCGATACGGGGATATTGCGGATAATGCGATGTACTGGAACTTCGTCGTTGCGGCGTGGTTGCCAATCTACGCCTGCATTTATTGGGTTCCACGTCTATGACAACGCTTCCAAATCGGTTCGCGGGTTTTTCCATCGCTCCCCTGGCTTGGGCCTTGACGACCCAGCTCGGACAAATCCTTCCCTACGCCGATTGCGCTGCCCGCACGAACTGGACGCTCCCCGTTTGCGGGGGAGGTGCCGCTCTCAGTGTCTGGGGCGTCATTATCGCCGTGGACGGTTGGCGAGGATGGAGCACCTCCCAGCGAAAATTCGGCCAGGCCTTTCTGTCCATTGCGGTAGTCTTCGTGTTTGCAATTTGTTTGCAGGGGGCCGCTTCCATGCTGCTCAGCCCATGCGCGCGCTGATCACCCTTGGCATCATCTTCGCCAACGCCGGCGCGGCCGTGGCGCATGGCCCGGAAAAGCCGACTGCTTCCTCAGCCTGGACGTTCGATCCCTGGGTCGTCATCCCTCTTTCGGTGGCAGCCGTGTTGTTTGTGGTAGGGACCGGCAGATTGCTGAGCCGCGTTTCTAAGGGAAGGCCGAAGCCGCTTCTCCGTATCATTTCATTTTTTGCTGGTTTACTCACTCTCACCGTCGCTCTGGTGTCACCGATCCACTGGCTGGGCGAGCACCTCTTTACCTTCCATATGATCGAGCACGAGATCGTCATGGCTATATCAGCCCCTCTTCTCGTCCTTTCCCGACCTGCCGCAATGTATGTGTGGTCCTTTCCAAGATTTGCCCGCCGCTGGATAGCGCGTCTATTTAACGCCTCTCTAGTTCTTGGCTTTTGGAACTGGCTTGCCGGTGGGGTCACCGCGACGGCTCTGCATGCAGTCGCGATATGGGCTTGGCATGTGCCGATGCTGGTGGACGCATCGGTGACAGATCTGGCGATGCACCGGATCCAGCATCTCTCGTTTCTGATCACCGCGCTCCTATTTTGGTGGGCGATCATATGGCGAAGTGCACGAGGCGCGGCTGCATGGCATCTGTTTGTCACCATGATGCACACAAGTGCCCTTGGCGCTTTGATGGCGCTATCGCCCCGCGTGCTTTATGTCGCGCAGACAGCCGGCGCATCGGAATGGGGGCTGACGCCGTTGGAGGATCAGCAGATTGCCGGAATGTTGATGTGGATTCCGGCTGGTACGGTCTATGCGGGTGCGGCGATCTTCTTGCTTTCTACGTGGATCAGGAATTCAGCAAGGGGAGACATCAAGCTTGTCTAAAACCCTACATCTTTCTGCGTTTGGCGTTATCGCTGCTATTGTCGTGATGGGAGCTGCGTTTTTGACCGCGCAATATTCCAAGGTTCGCAGCAGCCGCTATGACATGGCGATCCTGCTGTCTGGCGGGGATCCCAATCGATCCCCCTTGATTTTTCGCCGCTACGGTTGTGCAGGCTGCCATACTATCCCCGGCGTGCCGGGCGCCGACGGACTGGTCGGGCCGGTGCTATCCGATCTCTCACGGCGGGTCTATATTGCTGGCGTGGTACCGAACACGTCTGACAATCTTGAACGCTGGATCGTTTCGCCGCAACAGTTTTCGCCGCATAGCGCCATGCCGGCGACCGGGATTAGCCCTGCGGAAGCCAAAGATCTAGCCGCATATCTGTACACGAAGTGAGATACACTAGGGATGTGGTGTAGGCTTTGGGACGAGTGACTTGATATATCGAGCGACCGCCCTTCGGTCGCTTTCAGGAAGGACCGCCGTGTTTGTGACGACGTCCGCCATAGATGATCCCACGCGCCCGTGAGTCGGCGTGTTGCCGGTCGAGAGCATCTCCTCAATATCCGCCTCAGACCAAGTACCAATCCCAGCGATAGTGACATTTGGCACGAAACCCGTCCCTTGTGGGTCGGGCCCACCCGCAAAGCGTCTATCGGATTTTATCGCACCGAGGATGTTTCGCGTGGAATGGCACTCGGCGCAGTGTGAAACTGTCTCTACTAGATAGGCTCCTCGATCATGGACGGCATCGCCCGTTAGCCTTGCATTCGAGGCCCCCTTGTTGAAGAACATGAATTTCCAGAAGCCTATCGAACGGCGGATCGTGAAGAGGATTTTGGGGTGATGTTCTGGCGCTCGCCCCGCCACCGGCGGCAACGTTTTGAGATAGGCGTAAAGATCCTTGATGTCAGGGGCGGTCATTGCGGTGTAACTTGTATAAGGGAACGCCGGATAGTAGTGCCTACCCTCCGGAGACACTCC
The DNA here is from genome assembly GCF_019793435.1 of Rhizobium redzepovicii. Lineage (GTDB taxonomy): Bacteria > Pseudomonadota > Alphaproteobacteria > Rhizobiales > Rhizobiaceae > Rhizobium > Rhizobium redzepovicii. The sequence continues at coordinate 64,787 of NZ_JAILYH010000025.1, forward strand.
TGCAACGAGCGCGTTCGCCAGATCTGAGACATCCCAATTTCCGATCCCGTCGGCGGGATCGGAGGAGATATTCGGAGGCCGAAACGTCCCGAACGGCGAGGCGAGTGCTAGACCACCCCCGAGACGAAGGCGATCGGCTTGTCCAGGCGTCGCATGGCATGAAGCACAGTCTCCGGCGGCAAAAATATTCTTGCCTCTGCGAGCATCTCCAACTCCTGCGAGTCGGGGGTCATTTTCCGAGAATTCCGGCGCGGGCGCAGTCATGACCCATGCCGCCGCAGACCCCAACGATGCAGTGCATAGTATCGCGATTATCCACAAAGCGATCTTCATGATGATCCGTTCAGCCTTGGCTTTGCCTGTGGCTTGAGTGCAATGCGTGCAGTCGGGTTATAGAAAGCTTCTGAGCAATTTTGGAGATCTCTTCCGGCCGGGCGTCCAGATAATGCCGCAGCCACCTGCCAAGCTGCTGAATTTTTCTGCTTTCGCGCATGTCGTCGACCACTTCCAATTCAGGGGCCGAGTCCAGCGCAACCACCGCGGTAATGACGACTGTTCCTCGGGTTTCCTCGCCTGCCGGATTGCGCTCTCAGACCCGTGAAATGAAAACCCCCGTCGCTGCAGTTCGTTCCCCCCGAGTGAACTAGGCGAAAGCCCCCCAATCGGTGAGCGGGAACTTCGGGCGACCGGTCTACTCGCCGTCGTCCATAATAATCGGGGCGGCGTCTCGACCGGAACAAAGAACTTGACTCTCTTAGGACAACCTACGTTCGCTGCGGCCAACGGTCTCTGCTTTGCCCTGATTCGGTCTTAAACCCGTCTGAAATGCCTGTTCACGTTCGCTAGGTTGGCGTCGCCAATATGAAACGCTGAGCCGTCGGACTACAGCAACGAGGGTCTTGAGGTTTGGGCCCCAAGCAACGAGCTATTTTCAAAGCCACTGTGCGCTCTAGCGCTTGCCCTTGTAGACAGCCGATCGGTCTTCTGTCACGGCTCCACGGTAGCACTCTCCTAATTGACGGATAGAGCCGCGGACAGGCAGGCATAGTGCTTCCAATCCACCGTTGATACTCGCTGTCCCCGGCAGGAGGAACTCTGGCAGAAGCGTCACCAAACGTACAATCGGCTCAACCTGGAAACTTTGCGCGGCATTTTGCGTTCGGTGTTCGAGAGGAGCGCGATAGACATGAAGGCAATGCCTTTCGGTGCGTTGAAGCCAACATGCTGAATGCCGGCTGGCCACAAGGCCGAACTCCGTACCAACGTCGACGTTTGCGGTGGCGCTGCGCGGTCGAAGCGAATTCTCCACCCAAATCCCGCCCGGGCTGGCGCCGTTGGCGCGATCAACATCGCTGGGACGGTATTTTCCGCGTGACTGGCCTCCACCAACCCTCACCGCGGTGGTTCCCACGCTTGGCCGGCCTGCTGTTCGGCGTTGGTCTGGGCGGCTTCTTCGACGGGATCGTTCTCCACCAGATTCTTCAATCGCATCACATGCTGAGCTCCTGGTATCCGATCAACTCTATGGAGAACCTTGAACTGAATAGGTTTTGGGACGGCGTCTTTGATTCCGCAACCTACATCTTCGTTTTGAGCGCTTTGTTCATCTTGTGGCGGTCGGCCCGGCACAGCCACTTCAAATGGAGCACCCGCGAACTCGCCGGAACGATGTTGATGGGGTTTGGGCTGTTCAACCTGGTAGAGGGGGTCGTCTACCACCAGGTTCTCGGCCTTCACCATGTCAATGAAACGGTCGAGCGATCGTCGTGGATATCCTGGGATATCGGCTTTTTGATCTGGGGAGCGGCGATGGTTGCGCTCGGTTGGGTCGCTGCGAGGCGCTCTTGAAATCACAGCGCAGGGAGAATTTAAGCGAGGTGCTGAATGCTGCGACCTGGGGAGCTTTCGCTCTCGGGCTCATCGCCGCGACAGCGCCGGTTTGGCGCTACTACTTTTTTGGGAGGCAACCGTCGATCGATGGGCTTCTTTCCCTACGGTGCTTTGGCTTATGAGCCTCAATGGTAGTGAGGGCGGTTTTGGAGCGGACTGGCGCTGACTATCGACTGGCGAGCAATGAGCCAGCCCGGGCGGCCAGAGCACGGAGCCGGACGGCGCCCAACCGTCCGGTTCCGTTATAAGTGCAATGCGAGCCACCTATGCAGAAGCCGCCTATTTGTTAAGTTCTTTTGCCATCTGGAGATGGTGTTCCAGAGCAGGCCGCGTGCTAGCAGCCCACGCCTTTAGCTGCGGATCGTCCCCTTCGTCGCCGTAGCGCTTGAAGAGATCGACTGCGTCTTCGTGGGCAGATTCCTGGTCCGCGTGATATCGCTTGTTGAAATCGTCCCCTTGTAGACCTTCCAGCTTGTCGAGCATGCTTTGTTGATCCGATGTCATGGCGCTCGGAAGAGTTGCTTTGACCTTGCCGCCTGAGACCAGTGCCTTGAGTTCGCTGCTGGTCTTCTGATGGCCCGCAACCATCTGCTGCGCGAAAGCTTTGGTCGGATCGTCCCCGCGCTCAATAGCAAGCTTGCTGGAGGCGATTTCGAACATGTCGCTAGCGGCGGCTTCCTTGACGAAATCCTCGGTTTTCGGCGGCACGCCAATGAGGGAATTTACACCCGTCTTTTCGGCGGCGGATTGTGCGAAGGCGGGCGCGGCGAACAAGAAGGCGAGCGAGGCCATAACAAGGCGTTTCATCGTAATCTCCCAGGTTGGTAATCCCGTCCAACTTTTGTACAAGCAGAGAGTTCCCTGCTCTCAGCCGGATTTCTGCTTCTTGATGCTGCTAATGTTGCCGCTCACTTCGAGGACGGCAAATTTTATCTCTGCCACGCTCTCGAGGCCTTCCTGGATTCGAGCCGCTTCCATGACATCTTCCTTCTGCAACCGGACGCGCCTTTGAGTGCGCGTTCGTTGTGGACCTGTATCGCCACGTGAATCGAACCACCAGCTAGAGCCCGGGCGCTTCAAATCCGTACGTACGCGGTATCGGGCCCTCCGCCTCGACACCTCATCCCCGCTCCCTGTGATTGCATGGGCCGCTATTGCGGCTTGAAAGCCCCATGCGGGCGCGGGAGCGGGACAGTCGCGGCGATCCACTGACCGCCACGTCGGATTTCAGGCTGCCTGTTATTGGGTGCCCGATCCCGGCTTTGCCATCTTCGAATGCTGGTGGGCAAGTATGCTTGCCGGTGTGACATTGGCACCGCCTGCAGCTTGTTCTTCCAGCCGCTGACGACATCGCCTTCACCATCCAACATCGCGTCATAGCCGATGCGCGCGACTTCGCCGGCATCGTCCTTCGTCGCCTGGCCAATCGAAGTGTTCAGCAGACCGGCCCGCTTGAAGAACTCTGTCTCAGTCGCGCCCGGCATCAGGCAGCTGACGGTCACGCCGGTGTCCTTCAATTCCTCGCGCAGCGCAAAGGAGAAGCTGTTGATGAAGGCCTTTGTACCGTTATATACGGCTTGGTACGAGCCCGGCATGAAACCCGCGATCGTTCCGGTGATGTTGGTTTCGACTACCTTGCGTGCCTCGCCGAGATCCTGATGAGGAAGCCCTTGCCGATGCCGCGTCCGGCGTTGGCCATCAGCAAATCTACCGAGCGGCCGCTGGCGGTGACGCGTCCAACAAGTTGATCCACACCCTCGGCCGTCGCAAGATCGGCTTCCACAGCATCCACGCTGGTGCCGAACTCCTTTAGCTTTGCGGCGGCTTGGTTGATGCGCTCTCATCGGCGGCAATATGAGATCATAACCATCCTGTGCCACACACTTCGCCAGTTCGTAGCCGATGCCGGTGGATGCGCCGGTGATGACGGCAAGGCCCTTGCTCGATGCGTGCTGAGCCATGATACTACTCCTTCTTTCAGGGTTTGAGGACGACCTTGATGCAGCCGTCCTGCTTGTCGCGGAAGGTCTTATAGAGAGCTGGACCATCTTCCAGAGTGCCGCGATGAGTGATGACGAATGACGGGTCGATTTCTCCGTTCTGAATACGCTCCATTAATATCGGCAGATAATGCTGGACCGGTGTTTGGGCCATCTTGAAGGTCAGGCCGCGATTGATGGCCGAACCCATTGGAACTTTGTCCAGGAAACCACCATAGACGCCGACGATCGAAATGGTGCCGAAGTTGCGGCAGCAGTGGATGGCCTGACGCAGCACATGCGGGCGGTCGGTGCCCATGAACAACGCGACCTTGATGCGGTCGAGACGGGAATCCCAGCTGGCGGCTGGCTCGGCTTCGGTGCCAACGGCGTCGATGCAAGCATCTGCACCGCGACCATTGGTCAGTTCCATGATCTTGTCGTAGATGTCCTTTTCCATGAAATCGAGGGGGATGGCTCCGGCCGCTTGCGCAAGGGTCAACCGCTCGGGCACCGCGTCGATGGCGATCACCCGCTCGGCACCGAGCAAGAATGCTGAGCGTATCGCCATCTGGCCGACCGGCCCGCAACCCCAGATCGCGATCGTGTCGCCGGGCTGGATATTGCAGAAGTCTGCGGCCATATAGCCGGTGGGGAAAATATCCGAAAGGAAGAGCACCTGCTCGTCGGAGAGCCCCTCCGGCACCTTGACCGGTCCGACATCGGCGTAGGGGACACGCAGAAATTCTGCCTGGCCGCCGGCATAGCCGCCGAGGAGATGCGAATATCCGAACAGGCCCGCCGGCGAATTGCCCCAGAGGTTTGTGACCTTCGAACGATCAGGGTTTGAGCGCTCGCAGCCGGAATAGAAACCCCTCTTGCAGAAGAAACATTGGCCACAGGAGATGGTGAAGGGAACGACCACGCGGTCGCCGACCTTAAGTTTTGTATTGTCCTTGCCGACTTCAACAACCTCGCCCATGGTTTCATGGCCCATGACGTCACCGCTGCGCATTTCCGGCATGACGCCATCGTATAAATGCAGATCCGACCCGCAGATCGCGCAGGGGGTTACCTTGATGATGGCGTCCCGTCCGTCCTCGATTTGCGGATCAGGAACACTGTCACAACGGATATCATGCTTGCCGTGCCATGTAAGAGGTCTCACAATGTTTCTCCTTGCCATTCGATGATGGCGCTCGAACTTTGGCTTTAAAGAAATGTTCCCGTCGATGCGGGTCTTCCACGACCGCCTGAGCAGCATAGAAGGGCCGCGCTGGTGGCGATCGAAGAGACCAAGGATCTCCTCTTCCCTTGAAGTGCAGATTGATCTGATGTCAGTGCATCCACTTTGCCGCCGTTATGATTCCAGAATATGTATCACCCGTTAGCGCGATAGATGTGATCAATCGCTTCTGCGACCGCTCAAAACTCCTTGCTCGCGGCATCGTGGCGCTGACCCTGGCAGAGCTTTCTTGCCCAATCCGCCGCCGCCCGTCCGCCTCAATCATCCGGTGGCACGACCAGGGTTTGGCGCGATGTGCCGGACAACCTCGCCGTTGTGAAGTCAAAGAACGAGCCACCTACATTTTTGAACGAGGCGCCGCCCTTAGTCCCGAAGAAGTCGGCACCGATCTCGGCGTCGCAGCCCGCATGAAGCCGCCACGAACATATCAGGCGGATGATTTCACCACCGGAGAGCGTGAGTGTTGCAGCCGCAAAATCTTCGACCTGGTCGCTGTCCCCAAGCCGATCTCCGCCCGCTCTCAGTTCGCTGGTGACGGTCGTGACTGACGGGGAATCGAGGCACCATAAAGCCAGATCGACGAGATGAACCCGCGTATGACGATAGCGCCCGCCGCCAGAAGACGCGTGTTGAACGGTCATACCGGCGCCGCACGCGCCCGCGAGCTTGCCGGTACCCTCCTGGAACTTCCGGAAAATCCAGCTTTTGAGCGTAGCTCAGCGTGAAGGAGAGTATCAATGCAGCAAGGAAATCGTCGCAGAAAAGGCAGGACTGTTCTGGTGCAGGAGGTGCCGGCTTCGTCAGATCTCATCTCTGTGATGCCCTTCTCGCACGGGGCGATTGGATCATTTGCGTCGACAGTTATATTACCGGCTGTAGGGATGATGTCTGGCCATTGACGAACCATCCGCGTTTCCGGCTGGTAGAGAAGGACGTTTGCGAGTTTGTGGAAATCGATGAGCCCGTAGACCAGATTTACAATCTGGCCTGTGCGGCATCTCCACCGCAATATCAGGCGGACCCAATCCATACGATGATGACCTGCGTTGCGGGCACGGGCAACCTGCTTGCGCTCGCTGAGCGGCATGGAGCCTCCTTCCTATGGCGATCCGCCGAACATCCGCAGCGGGAGGATTATCGCGGCAATGTCAGCTGCATAGGACCGCGCGCCTGCTATGACGAAGGAAAGCGTGCTGCCGAGGCTCTTTGCTTCGAAATGCTGCGCGCCGGTCGAGTGGATGCGCGGGTCGCTCGCATTTTCAACACCTGCGGGCCACGTATGCAGGCCGATGATGGACGGATCGTCTCCAACCTGGTCGTGCAGGCTCTTTCAGGAAAATCCCTTACGATATACGGAAGCGGCACGCAGACCCGGTCATTTTGCTACGTCAGCGACCTGGTGAGGGGCCTCATGGCCCTAATGGACGTCAGGCCCAATCCAGGAATGCCCGTCAATCTCGGAAACCCGGGTGAGTTCTCCATCAACGCGCTCGCCGAGATGATTCGTACGATGGTGCCTGCCCCCGCGGCGCTAGTCTACAAGCCGCTGCCGAAGGATGATCCCCAGCGCCGTAGACCTGATATTTCCCGGGCGATAGGGCTTCTAAACTGGCAGCCGGCAGTGCCGCTTGCAGAAGGGCTCGGATATACGATCGAGTGGTTTGCCAACAGTCTCGGCGAGCTTCCGCGACCGCGGACAGTAGCACCCAATCGCCTTCACAGCACGGCTGCTTCGCAACCGGCCCCCGCAGGCAGCTAATCGGAAAGCGCGATAGTAAGCCTCGCTTTGAAACGTCGCGTGGCCGAACTAGGTCCTTGGTTCCAGAACATGCGGCTTGGAGAAATCCAAACCGCGCCGGATCATTTTCTCGGCGACTATCCCGCATTCAAATGCAATGGTTTCAAACACGTCGTGCCGGAAGATCTGGGCGGACGCAGTGTTCTCGATGTCGGCTGCAATGCCGGCTTCTATGCTCTCGAGATGAAATGGCGCAATGCGGGGCGGGTGCTCGGCATTGATTCCGATCCACGTTATCTCGCGCAGGCACGTTTTGCCGCCGCATATTTCGGCCTCGACGTCGAATTCGAGCGGATGTCGGTCTACGACGTGCCGAAGCTGGGCGAAACGTTCGATTACGTGATCTTTATGGGCGTATTCTACCAAGAGGGGCTGAACCTCATGACGTGAATAGCTTTTCGGCGCAACGGATCGCCGGAGGATGGTGCGGGCTTGCGGCCCGAGTTCGGCCTGGGGGTTGAGACCATTGCTTTCGTCCCGATGTAGAGGCGCGACGTGCCTTCGCAGACGAGTTTGATGCGTCCCCGGATATCAACGGCTGGCGCTCAAGACCACCTTCCATAGGAGGCGAATTTTCTCTAGGCGGGGCCGTGTGCGCTCAGCTGTGGGCTTTGCTATACCGTTTCGGAAATCCGCAAGTGCCTGCGCCTCCAGCCTGGTACGGCGCGTCGCCGCGCCCGAGGCGGGCAGTCTGGTCATGTGGTCTACGAGCCTCCAGCCGCCGTCATGCTCCTCAATTTCGTACTTGGTCATCAATGGACTCTCGCTTTACCACTTTCAGATTAACGCATACCGGATTCGCCTCACAAGAATTTTTAAAGACGATGAACGTCAAGTTAGATGCTTTCCTGCCAAGGGAGGTGATTGCGGGCTTCAAGGTGTCAGACCGGACCCAGCAGGAAAAATGCACGCTGCGGCTTGAAGATAGCGTCAGCGCAGAATGGCCAGAGGCGGCCAGATGGGGTTAAACTTGCCCACCGAAAACAACTGAGCAAGCAGCTACGGACCAATGGTAAAGGGCATCATGGAAGCTTGCGAGCGGCCGCGATGTGCGTGTTGAACGCACAAAGTGGAAACCGGTTCTGCTTCAAGTTCTGGGGCCGATTGGCTCCGGCCTTCGGCAGTCGCTACAGATATCGATACCTTGTGGCAATCGCCTGGGCGGTGAGCACGACAGCTATGCTGGAAACTTTGGGCCATCTGGTCTTCGAGGCTACGAGTGCGGAAGAGGCTCTTTCAGTCCTTGAACAGGAAGACGTCGATGTGCTGATGACGGACCATGGACTCCCCGGTATTTCCGGCGCCGGCCTCGCTGTAGCGTGTAGCGAATCAGCGCCGACAACCGGAGCTGGGGATTGTGTTCTCTTCGGGGATTATCGGCATTCCGCAGGTTGATGGTCACCAGTGATCTCTGACGCTGTACTTCTCGGCAAACCTTACCACGAAGGCGGCCTGGCGACGTCTCTGGCACGGTTTCGAAAGAAGTAGTCGCTACCTAGCGGGGCCGGAGGAGCTCTCTCGAAGGCTTTCAGCCGGTTCGCTGCTGGTCCGGCGCGAGCACCTGCCTCGCGTGAGCGCGTTCGGAAACAAGATAGACCAGCTCGCGGTAGTCGTATGGCTTGGGCAAGAAGAATACGCCAGGGTCCATCTGCGAGCGGACATCGCGGCCCGATGCGACCCATACGCTCGTCTCGGGTCGAGTGGATCTCACCAGCCTCATCAGGTCAAGTCCACTCAATCCGCCCGGCATGTCGACATCGGTAATCATAGCGTCCAGATGATCGCATTTCCCCAGCACAGCGATGGCTTCCAATGCGCTGGCGGCCTCGATGACGGTATGACCCGCATCCACGAGTTCATCCGACAAGAGAAAGCGGATTAACGGCTCGTCTTCGACGACCAGAATAACGGCCATAAGTTCGATCCCTACTAACTGTGATCGCCTAACGCGGCTCGACGCGGGAGTGTTGCCCTCGTTTTAGGATCCGCTTACATGTTTAATAAAATCTGAAACAGGGCTATTGTTTGGAAGCTGCAGTCGTCCGTAATGGCGTCCTTAAGGGCGATATTTGCAGAAAACCGACAACACGGAGATGCTAGGTAAGCTAAGCACCGCAGCCGTTTAGAGCTTGATAAAGCCGGAAGGCTGGTTCTGAACATTGCACATGGCATCCTCGTTTTCAGACGAGCATCGACTTCAGATAAGCCGGGCCCTTCTCCTTGAAGCCCGTGCCGACGAAGATCAATCGTCGCCGCGACGGGCCGCAAGCATCAGGCTGCCGATGCCCTTCGTCGACTGGAATGAACTGGATGACGCCCAGCCCGTTATCGCTGGAGGATTGTTTGCACATGAGGAGACGGAACGCGATGGCCGAAAGGCGGGATTTCGACGCAAGCGAATTCGCCGACCACCTTACTGCGATGACGGATGATGAGTTATTCAGACTCATGCAGGATCTCGAAAAGGAAAGCGATGACGTCGCGATCGAGGCACGCGAGACGAGCGACGCGTTCGCAAAGATCGTGCTTGTCGAAACCGCGATCGAGGATCGCTTTCCCGGCCAGTTGCTTGCACCCTATAAAAGAATGGCTGCAGCGACGAACGGCGGTTTGAGAGAATACCTTGACGAGGCCGCGCGAAATTTTTTCTGTTGCGGCTCTTGAATCCGAAATTCTCAAAAACCAAATCGATTCCCGCCAGCCGCTAGACAAGGGCTGGCCTTGCTGGAGGCGCTGTCTTTCGGCGCTTCCGTACCATGTTGCTTCAAGGAGGATATGGCTATGGCAACATCTTACGACTATGCACCTCTCTACCGTTCGAGCGTCGGGTTCGACCGGGTCTTCAATCTTCTCGAAAACGCCCAGCGCGCCCGCTCGATCAGCGACTGGCCGCCCTATGACATCATCAAGACGGGCGATGACAGCTATCGGATTTCGATTGCGGTGGCGGGTTTTACCCAAAACGATCTCGACGTCACCTTCCAATCCAATCTTCTGACCGTCACAGGCAAGAAGCAGGAATCAGCAAATGAAGGCTACCTGCATCGCGGCATCGCCGGCCGGCCGTTCGAACATCGGTTCGAACTTGCCGACCACGTCAGGGTGAGTGGGGCGGACCTCAGCAATGGTCTTCTTTCGATCGACCTCGTTCGCGAGATCCCAGAGGAACTGAAGCCGCGGAAAATCTCTATCCAGAGCGCTCCCGCACTAAATTCCGCTGCTCCCGTGCAGATCGAAGCGCAGAAGGCGGCTTGACCGCGTCGTTGGCAGAATAGGGGCGCCGTCGCAACGGCGCCCATCAACATTCCGGGTTAGGAAGGAGAGAGCGATGAAACCCGATATGTTCAGACACCCTGTTTCCATTTTTGTCGGCCTAGGCTTTCCAGCAGAGGTTCGAAGCGCGATGGACGCCTACCGGCATCTCGTCGAATGGCCGACTTCACTTAGAGACGCGGCGCACTCGGTCGCACTGCAGGCATGCAGAGCCGCATTGCGCGGTGAGATCGAAGCAGAGACCGCGCGGGGCCTGTTTGCCGCCTTTGCCGAGAAACACGATCTTCTCGCACCGGAAAGCAATGTGATCGCAGCGTCTCGTCTGCGAGGCGACAGGGATCCACACGTTCGTTGAGGTAGTCTGATGATGCGCAACATTCTGCAGCAGGCCGCCGGCAATGCGATGGCGCTGGGGCCCGCGGTGCTTGTTCAGGGCATGCAGCTCAAGCGCCCGATCGACGTGGTGAGAGAGCCATCCCTTTCCGTCGATGATAAGCGCACGATCTTGGCGGCCTGGGCATCGGACTATTACGCGGTCGAGTCAAAACCCGCCCTCCGTCAGGTGCCAGGTACGCTGGAGCCAGTTTCGATCGATGAGGTGCAGTCTGCCCTCAAAGAACTCGACCGGCGATACGGCATCTGATGAAATGCGGGTCAGCCGAACTGCTTGGTGGAACTGGCGTGTTGAGGGATTGCGCGCGGCGGCCATGACTGGACGCCTTGTGGCTTCCCGTCGGCACGGCAATCCTTGATGGAGGCGGTTGTTCTCGACGAGAAGGGCCGGTCGGATTTCGGCCTGCTGCAACAGTCGCTCGGCGGCCGGGGCGGCAGGAAGAGCTCAAGCGACGCAATTTTCATGGCCTTCGATCTGCTCTATTTCGACGGCCGCTATCTCAGGAGGGCAGACCTCGACGTGCGCCGGCATCATCTACTCGAGGATCTTGTTCCGGCCGGCGAGCAGGGTGATCTCTGAGGAGATCGAAGCCGGTGGCGGTCAGCTGCTGGCAAGCCCCTGCGACCATGGCCTTGAAGGCGTCATCGCCAAGCGTAGGAGTGCGCCCTATCGATCCGGCCGGCTCGGCGATTGGGTGAAGATCAAATGGGTCCAGAGTGAAAGCTTTGTGATCGTCGGCTACGAGCGATCGACCGCTGCGCGTGCCGGGATTGGTCGGCTTCTGCTCACCGCGCGCAAGCGAACGAAGGTGGTGTATGTGGGCGGAGTTGAGACCGGCTTCAGCGAGCGGACCGCTCATGAGCTTCGTGACAAGCTCGACGGCCTCAATATTCGTAAAGCCAAAGCTCATCGCTTGCGAAGGTCCGCGGCATTACTGCCCCCTGTACGCGCCCCGCTGTGCACCAACAGTCGCCGTCTAATGATGCTCCTGCCTAGCAAACCTTTTGTCAATTTTGACGTTGTCGGACAAGGAGAAGGTCGACGGAGTAACCTATGACAACATTCTTTTTTTCGATAAAAGATGACGATGGCAATTCCACGTCGACAACGGTCTGGAGTTCGTCGATCTGGCCGCGGCGCTTGGCTATGCCCACCATGTCCTTTCGGAGATGGCGGTGGACGGTATCCCAAACTCGCCCGAGGAAGAAAAGTCAGTCGCGATCGAGGGTCCGGATCGGCAGCCAGTGGCGGTGATGTCCATTCGGATGATACTGAATATCATCCAGCCATCGGCGCCCGAGGGAATGTCGTCTGGCTGCAGCCGACGTTGATCGCGAGAGCAAATACCCAGCCTGGGAGGGGCTGCGCGCGGCTCGAGGCAGCGGCGGTTTATGAAAACGATCAGGTTCGAGACCAGAGGAAGAATGGAGAATGCCAGAAACGCGATGGCCTGCCGAGCTTTACCTGCCTGATCCTTCGAACCTGCCAACTGGCCACTGAACCACCATGATGGCTCCAGGTTCGAGAAGAGTTTAGTGCCGGGCGAAGACAAAGTGTCCTCAGGTCTTATTGGCCCTGATACAACAACACTTTGGGCGCGAGGGAACCGTTCAGCATCGGCATGTGCGAGATCGACCCCGGACAATACTCCTGACCTCTCAGATACGGCTGAAGTTCACGTCGAGCGGAAGCCTTCAACCAGCACAATCACCCCCCTCCCTATTCGTCCATATCTTCCCCACCGGCGACGACACGATTCTTTTTCATGAGGACCTCGAGTGTGACCGGGCGAAGTTCTTGCCCATCGACCCCGACGTCGTATTGGCGAGGGAGAGGCTTCAATCTACCATGGGAGTGGCCGTGTAGGTTGATCGACTTCTTGCTCATCTGGTTCCAAGTCCGAAAAGCGTAATGGCACAGAACGAGATGATGTCCGTCGTGCCGGAGTTCGGCGTAATGCTGCACGCTATCCCATCCCGGTGAATCCGTGGTCGTCGGCGGGTCGTTGTTGCCCACAATCAGATGCTTCCGACCGTTAAGCCTCGCAAGCAGCTCGGTGCACTCGCCACCGCTTGCCGACATGAAGTCTCCCAGATGCCAGACCTCGTCGTCATTGCCGACGGTCTGGTTCCAGTTCCAGATCAAGGCGTCGTCGTGTTCGACTATGTTGGCGAACGGGCGTTTGTCGAGGCGCAGGACGCGCGAGTCTCCGAAATGCGTATCGCCGGTGAAGTGGATCATTTGCAGTAACTGGGGCTTGGTGTTCGAACGTCGATTCCTGGATGTTCCACGAAGAGGACAGCCGGGGGGTAAGATAAGTGTCAATCCGAAAGCTGGCTTGCGTCTTATTTAGCTCCAAGACTTCGCAGACAAGATGGTCGTCAAGGATGAACATTTAGACGTCTACGACGCGATCGTCGAGGAAAGTGGAACGTCAAACCGCCAATGATCGCCATCTCGATCCTGCTGAGGTCGATCGGGAGCCAAGGCCGGGATCCATCAAGCCATTCCCGGACACCCACCTTCATGGCAACAAAAAGGGCCGGGGCGAAACCGCACCGACCTTTCCGACATCGCTCTCAACACCAGTGCCAGTACATCCGTGGTCAAAAGTGAAAAAGCGACTTCGGCAGTCGCGAACGCTCTCGTGGAACACTCACCAGCAACGCTTAACCCTAAATAGTCGGATACTGATTTCAAGGCTCGTTAAGCCGCGCGGCCTCGAGATTCGACTTTTTGAAGTCGGGATCGCCCAGAACCATCGGCAGGATTAGCGAAGCAGCCCGTCGCAGCCGAACTCCTCCGTTGACCTTTGAAACAAGACTGGTAGCGACGGTTACAGAAGGTCGATCTCCGGCTTGCCCTTGAGCCGACTGCAAATGAAAGCACTCAACACTCGATGAGATTCAAGCCGATTGGAGAAGTTGGCCTTCCGTTCCTTCGTCCCGCGGTTCCCCCAAGGGCATGCTGGTCGACGTCGATTGTGTGCAGCATCGTCCTGCACGGGCGGCAAAGCACGCTGACCGCTCATCTCGCGGCTCACATCTTTTTCTGGTAGGCGGTGTCCAAATAGCCGTGAGACGTGTGTCACGCCGATTTCACGTGCTTTCCAAGCATTGACTAAATATCTTTTCGATTTCGCCAGGGCGATTGGCGCTTTGTGTTTTGATCGCTTTTCTGACGGCGCCAGACGTCGAGGTGGCAAGGAGTTCACGTGACGATCAAACAATCTGCCCCCGGGATAGCGGCGGTCGGAATGTTGATCTTGGCATCTCGCAGTGCAGGGAGAGCGTAACATGCAATTTCTGGTCCATTCAAAGACGATCGCCGAACTAGAATACGACGGCAAGACCCGCCACTTACGGGTGGTCTACAAAGACGGGCGAGTTCGGTCCGTTCCCGATATCGCTCCCACGCTCGTATTGAAAATCGTCGCGCAGGTCCCCGTTGAGCGATCTCCCTACCTCATGCGAACCGCGATCTGAGGTTCGGCGAGTGGCACGGGCATTTTCAATCTTCGTGTCAACGGTCAGGATGGCGGGCTGGCTTGCCGAGGTGGGGCACCTACCGTCCAAATTTGATCCGCCGCGCTTGAGATGATCCAACCGCGGTCGTCTCATCGCGCCGGCGCGAAAGCGGTCAAGCTGGAACTGGGTCAGAGCGCAGACCTGCACGGATATGCGCGAGACGGTCGTGGCCGCCGCAAAAGCGACGGGACAGGCGCACGGTTACAATGCACTTAGCTTTCGCGAGCTGGCAAAAGAAGTGGGGATCAAGATGGCCAGCGTGCACTACCATTTTCCGACCAAGGGCGATCTTGCCGCCGCATTGGCGCGTCGCTTACCGAGGAAGGTCGGCGTTTCTGGCAGAGCTACTGGGGAGCTCCGAGGAGGCGACCTGGTGCATGGACAGATACACCGAAATCTTTCGCGCGGCCCTGGCCAACGACAATCGCATGTGCCTGTGTGGCATTATGAGCGCCGAATTCGACGACCTTCCCATGGAGGTTCGAACCGAGGTTGCTAAGTTCGCTGCGATGAACGTCGGCCGGCTGACCAAGGTCCTCTTACGGGCAAGACCTTCGGCGAGCGATCAGGATCTGCAGGAGCACGCGATGGCGATCTTCGCAGCCATCGAGGGGGCCCAGCTGGTGGCGCGCGGCTGCCGGGACATCGGCGTCTATGACCGGTCGATCAGAGCCTACCGAACGACAGGTCTCATCCCTTGACGGTTGACAGCACCACGCGGTTCCATTGCGTGGCGGCCTAGGCCGTCAAGTGCCAGATCATGAGGTCGGTGAGGATGATTGTCGTCCTCGGCATGTCACGTGCCCACTTTGCCACGAGATGGCATGGCGTCGGCGCGCATGCGCCGACGTTGTGGCTGTAGCGAATTCGTGCCCTGGCTGATCCGCTGTTAATTCGATTGGCGATCACCGCCCTGCGGACCCGCCTTCAGTGCATCGACCTTGGTTACGACACGCTCCTTAACGGCATCGTGGGCATCTGAGGCGATCGAAGCGGCCTCTTCGTAGACCTCCGTTGCCACCTCCTTGCCTTGGTCGACAGCGTCCAGCACTTGCGCACCGAGCTTGTCTGTAGTGGCATCGGAAATCTCGCCGAGCAACTCGTCCTCAGTCTCGGTGTGCGGCAACGCTGCGCCGATAGCGGCTCCGACGGCGAAAGCCAGAGCGCCCCCAACCAGCGGCTGATCGCGGAACTGCGTGAGGATCATCCCGTTGAGCTTGCTGGTTTGCTCTTGAAGACTTGTCGCCGCTGACGACGATTGGGTAGACAGCGAGCTCGCGGCCGCTGACGCACGGGCACTCATCCCGCTTGCGGCGCTCTTTGCCTGCTCCCATGTCTCCGCCGCCCAGCCAGTTGCCGCGTCGAACATTGTACCCGTTTCGTCGGTGATCTGATCGACCTGTCTGCCGGCGGCATCTGCAAACCCCCGATAAGTCTTGCCTGCTTCATCGATGAAGTGACCGGCACGGTGTCCGCTTTCATCCGTCAGCGCCTTAAGCCTGTTGCCAGAACTGTCTGCGAAGTGACTGTAGCGGGTTCCGTTTTCGGTCTCCGGGGGGCCAATACGGCGGACCGGGCCGTTCGCCGGATAAAGCGGATATTCGGGTTCGGCCAAATGGTCGGCAGGCGGGCTTGCGGGGTTTCCTTTGGCCATGAGCCACGCAAGGCTCACGCCCATCAATGCGACAGGCAGTGGATTTGCCTTCAGTGCCTGGCCGAGGTTGCTGACATACTCTCCCCCGCCGCTGCCCTTTGCGTAGGCAAGGACCTCATCGACCAACTGGCCTGGCGACATCCTTTCCTGAATGGCGTCGATGCGATCTCCGATGCGCTGGCGATCCTGATCGATCTCCCGTTGAAGATCGGCGGATGTTTTTTCGTTTGAAGTTTCCATCAGATCTTTTCCTTCACAACGTCGACGTCGCGGCGAAGCGAGGTCGCGGTTCGATCCAGTTTTATGTTGCTTCTACGAAGGGCAGTGAGGCCACGAGAGACCATCGCCCACGCGATGAGAGCGATGACCACGCCGACGGCAAGGGAGGCGAGCGCATCAGCGCTTGTTTCGGTGAAACCTTGAGTGACGAGGAAGGCAGCAACCCCGGCAACCAGGGCGCTCAGCAGGACGCCCATAGCGCCCACCGCAAGCACAAGCCCGAACATAACCACTTCTACGCCGTTGAGCGCTTGCGAGAACTTTTCAGACACCTCGGTCTTCGCAAGATCGATTTCCTTGCGCAACAGTCCGGTGACATCAGCCACGAGACCGCCAATCAACTCAGAGAGAGGAACGCTGTCGGGAGATTTAGCCATTGTAGCCTCCCGTTGCAGATGACTTCGTGGGGGTCGCCGGGGATGCCCGGGTCGTTGCTTGCGTTGGCGATCGCTTGGCGGAAGCTGTCAAAAACCTGCTCGCGGTCAATCCCGCAAGTGCTGCAATCCCAAGGAATGCTAGGGGCTGCTTGCGGCCGAATTCTTCAGCCATCACCGCGATTTCGCCGATGTCTTTATCTTTCATCTGCGTGGCGAAGCTTTGGACGCTTCGCCCGATCTGCTTGGCATAGCGTCCGACCTCCGGTTGGTCGGATGCTTCCAGTTCAGCGCCAACCTTCTCAAGCGCCGTTGCCACGCCGCCAACCTGGCGGGCAGCGAAGTTCGCTTGATCGGAAACCACCTCTTTGACCTTCTCGACAGCGGTATCGGCGCCTTCTTTTATGGTGTCCGTGGCGGCGGTCACGTCGTCAGCCAACTTCTCCTTCAATCCCGCGAGTGACGTGGAAGGTTGCGTTGACGACGTCGCATCCTCAGATTGCAGTGATGTTGCGGATGACGGCCTTGGCCTGCCATCGATCTCTGTGAACTCATTTGACACTGAAGCCTCCCATGACTGAACAAACGGCATCTGCCGCACCCACGAACCTCGCGTGGCCGGCTTTGTTCCCACCTTCGCCTCTCCGGGGCGATTTTCCGCCTCACCTTAGCCGCCCGCGGCATTGCTGGTTTTGTTTCGTGATCGCGCGGATTTGGCATTTGAGGTCGTGGTCGAGATCCTCGTGGGGCCGTTTCGGCTCGGGTTCACGTTCGAGAACGGTTGCGTTCGTCGCCGGCACTCCTGACATGGCAAGATAGGCGCCACTCAGCATCACGACGATGCCAATCACATCCATTGCAGTGATCTGTTCGGCGAAGACTGCGGCGCCAAGCGCGACAGCGATCACTGGTGACACGAAGGCATAGCTGCCTGCGCGAGATGCGCCGATGTCCCGCAGCAGGCGCATGAAGGTCGTGTAGCCGATCAGCGAGCCGAAGATCACCAGGAAGAACCAGCCGAGCCAGGCGACTGTGCCCCAATCGCCGGAGAGGGCGGCGACTGCCCCCGGTTCGAAAGCCAGGGCTGCAATCAGCAGCAAGATGCCTCCGACCAAGGTCGTCACACCTGAAACGAACAAGGCCGGATAGGTTCGCAGAAGTGGACGGGCCAGAACCGAGCCGTAGCCATAGGTGAAGGCCGCTGATGCAACCGCCAATCCGCCCCATAGGCTCGCGCCTGGAAAGGCTTCAGCAGCGGGCAGATTTCCATTGGCGGCGGCCGGCCAGAACAGGACGACCAGCCCGCAGACCCCCAGAGCGATCGCAAGGATGCGACGGCCATCCAACGTCTCTTCGTTGAGGAGGAGCGCAAACACCAGGAGCGCGATAGGGGTAAGCGACATTTCCAGAACGGCGGCAGTCCCGGAATCGATATATTGCATGCCCCAGAACAGCGGGCCGTAGCAGAGCGTGATCATCAGGATGCTGACGACGGTGAAGCGAAAGCCGTCTTGCACCTTGAAGCTCGTAGTCTCGCCTTTGGCCAGTGTATAGAGAAGAAGCAAAATACCGGCCGCGGTGAAACGGGTGCCGGCAAATAGGAGAGGCGGAACGGCCTCGATGCCCGCCTTCGTTCCGATCCAGGTGCTCCCCCAGATCATGCACAGCATCAGAAAGCGCAGCTGATTTTTGTTGACGTCGGCGAGCATGAGGGCTCCGATCATTGTAACGAGTAATATTTAGTTATCTCGTTACAACCCGCTCTTGTTCAAATCGTTCCGCAGAACGATATTCACATGATGGACATGCAAAAGAAGATCGATGATATCAGCCTTCTTGGCGGTCACCCGGCACTCGACTTCGTCAACACAGTCGATAGTCGCGGTGGACGTTGGGGGCCGGATTTCCTGAATAGCTACGATGACCTGGTGGCCTGGGCCTGTCGTCTCGACGTGATCGACGACAAGGAACGCGACGTCTTGCTGGTCACGGCTAACAGTTCGGGGCCGGACGCCGAAAAAGAACTCGGCCAAGCAAAGGACCTGCGGGAGGCCCTATACCGACTGTTCTTGTCCGAGTTTGGTGAAAGCCAAATTGGTCCGAATGATCTCGAGCTAGTTGCCGACATGGCTAGACGTGGCCTATCCCAACAAACATTGGGCCAGGTTGGAGGCACCATCGAGTGGCGTCGCTCGGAGGCCAAAGGCTTGGATGCGATCAGCAACCGTATCGCCGTGTTGGCTGCCCAGTTGCTGACGTCGCGAGCCGAACGCCGTCCTGTGCGCGCGTGCCAAGGTCGAAATTGCGGCTGGCTTTTCCTCGACCAGTCTCGCGGCGGTCACAGGCGGTGGTGCTCGGACAAAACCTGTGGATCAAATGCCAGAGTGCGCAAGTTCCGGCTTAGGTCCTCTTAACGCGGATAGCACAACGCCGCACATCGCGCACTTGTCGTGCGCAAAGTAAGCCGCGTCGGTGCCACGACGCGCGGTCGCTTCCGGCGCATCGAGCCCGTTTACTGAGCGATGCGGCGCGGACGGTCCAGCACTATCGGCTTCCGAGCGCTGAGCGATACGGATCGTGAGGTGCCGTTGTTTCATGGCGACGCTCTTTGAAGGTAAGCGGGTGCTGATCGTCGAGGATGTATTTTCTGGTGTCAATCGGCTTGGTAACGGGACCCCTTATCGGCTCCCAAAAGTGACCCCTGCCTCTGGTTGCATAGGGTCAGCGCGCGTAGGCCCGGAGCTTTTCATTTAGCGCAGGGGCCTGCGGGCGCGGGT
>NZ_JAILYH010000026.1 GCF_019793435.1 Rhizobium redzepovicii
CCTTTATGAACCGGACGACGCTTGAGGACGGTGTTATTGTTGGCCGTCCTTCGGACCCTTTATGTAATCACAGATTGACGTGAAATAGAGAGTTTCCCCGGCGTGTTCGGCTTTTGACAAGCCGAATTCGACGACGAATTTCTTATCGCTGTAGTTATATGCCGAAGCGATGAACTCTCCTAAACGACCGCAATCTCCCATACCGGAACCCGTATACATCGACAGGTTTTTGCCCTTGAAGGTTCCCTTCAGCACTTTCTGGATCTCAAATTCGCCACGCGTCATCCGTATTGTTTCGCCGTCCGACCCGCCACCCGGCATCTAGACACCGTAAGTCACCAGCTTCATGCGGCCTCTTACGACCAAATCGGAACTAGCGAAGCTTTCTTTCGTGGACACCTCTTTGCAACTACAGGCGGATGCTTCCGAGGCCGACAGCGCCAGCAAAGCCGAGGCGACAACCAAAACTGCTGCGCGATATGAATTCATGGAAATCCCTCATCGACGTCACCTATGCGAATCGATTCATAGCATGACCGCAGATCGGGTTAGAATGATGAGATGATCGTCCTCAGTATGGCTAGAAACCGAAAATTCCTGGCGACGGGCGGAGGTCTGGGGGTGGCCGAATTGGCGGGTTTCAATTCCCGACCGTTCTCGACATAAAGTCCCATCGGTGAAAAATCGGAGCGGTACATGCCGGCGTTGACGGCGAGCGTCGGCGTTTTCCCTTCGGCGCGAACAGCTTCCGCAATGCTCGAAAACGTGCGGTACGGCGCGCCATCGGCGTTCTTCCCAAACAATCTGAGGTCGGCTAACATCCACGACGCTTGTGTACGATGAGAGTGATGAGATTGCCCTGCCCAGAGGCGAGCAATCCACCGCCTGGCAACAGCGAACCCAAAAATTGTGCTCGGAAAAGAAAGAATGCGTCAATCTCTATCCTGGTTCGGACTGGCCTTTCAGCGTCAGCAAGGTTGGCGAACACTTCTATATTGTGTATCAAAACTTCATTGACGCGTTTCCCTAGCGATCTCGTAGGGACGGATGCACGATCCGCCTGTCGCCCCAGTGCCGACTGGACAGCCGGCGCGATCGATAGTGGCTTGCGGGAAATCGCTGCGATCACCTGTCGTTGATCGTGGGAAGGTGCGTTTCGACCTCTACGCGGCGCCGCTCATCCAGCGGCTCAATGTTCTTCTGCCAGAAAGCCTCGGCCTCCGGCGTGTCATCCTCCCAGTGGCGGATCTTGACGATATTATCATCGATCTTGGCCAGCCGTTTACCGCCCAGTCGCAGATATTCATCCGCCAGTTCTTTCGATCGGGTCGTATGCATGTCGCGCTCCTCCATAGGTGAACTAAAAGACCGATCGTCCTTCCAGTTAAACAGCACGGGTGCGATCCTGGTTCCAATTCATGGGCCGAAACCGGTCCACGCATCCAGTTCAAGGAGTGGCCGCCACGGCGCCCTCCCTGAAAAGCACCAAGCCCCGTCCCGATCTTGATCTCTCCCGCTGAGACGTCTTTCGCCTCGCCTCCGCCTTGTTGGGCGGCTATCCTAAGCGCCGATTCGCTATCCGCGACGAGGGCGTGGCGTGAACGAAGCATCAAAGGAGAGCGCGATGACGGACGCCAAGGGCGGCATTTCGGGACTGCGGCCGCACATTACTGTGATCGGCGTCGGCGGTGGTGGTGGCAATGCGATCAACAATATGATCGCGGAAAACCTGGCAGGCGTCGAATTCGTCGCCGCAAACACGGATGCTCAGGTGCTCGCCACCTCCAAGGCGACGCGCCGTATCCAGCTCGGCGCCAATGTGACCGAGGGTCTGGGCGCCGGTTCCCTGCCGGAGGTCGGCCACGCGGCGGCCGAGGAATCGATCGATGAGATCATGGATCACCTGGCCGGCTCGCACATGTGCTTCGTCACCGCCGGCATGGGCGGCGGAACGGGCACGGGCGCAGCACCCGTCATCGCCCGCGCCGCACGTGCGGCCGGCATCCTGACGGTTGGCGTCGTCACCAAGCCCTTTACCTTCGAAGGCAACCGCCGCATGCGGATGGCGGAAATCGGCATCGAGGCGCTTCGCCAGGCGGCCGATACGGTCATCGTCATCCCCAACCAGAACCTTTTCCGCATTGCCGATGCGAAAACCACTTTCGCCGATGCCTTCATGACGGCCGACCGCGTGCTCTATGCCGGCGTTGGCTGCATCACCGACCTGATTGTCAAGGAAGGCCTGATCAACCTCGATTTTGCCGACGTGAAATCGGTCATGCGCGGCATGGGCCGCGCCATGATGGGCACTGGCGAAGCCTCCGGTGAAAGCCGCGCGATGAAGGCGGCGGAAGCGGCAATTGCCAACCCGCTTCTCGACGATATCTCGATGCGGGGCGCCAGGGGCGTGCTGATCTCGATCTCCGGCGGTTCGGATATGACCCTGTTCGAAGTCGACGAAGCCGCAAGCCGCATTCGCGACGAAGTGCAGGACGACGCCGATATCGTCGTCGGCGCGATTTTCGACCGCAGCCTTGACGGCAGGTTCCGCGTCTCGGTCGTGGCGACCGGCCTGGAAGGCGGCGCCGTGCCCACCTCCGCTTCTCAGCCAGCCGTAGAGCAGATCCAGACGCGCACGCTGCAATAGCGCCATATCGTGGCTAAGCGTCGCCCGGTGCAAGAACGGACGGGGCGACGTCGCCGCTTGGCCAGCTGAAACCCGGTCAGCGAAGAGCATGTCCAAGATATCCAGACACGGAGATTTCGACGATCTCCGAATTTGGGATGTAGAGAGTATCCCCTGCGGAAAATCATAGACGACGTTGGAGATGAATCGTCTCCGCTAAGGAGAGCGTCATTCTGAGGCGCAGAAGCCGAAGGCTGGCGCCTCGAAGGACGAGCCGGGTGCGCCTCGCATAAGTCCCGCACTGAGAACCCGACTAATACCTCACCCCACCAGCCCTCTGATTTTCTCCGCATCCTCCGCCGTGGCAGGATTATACACCACCATGCTGAGATCCGGGCGGCCATCCACCTGAAATGCTGAGTATTCGAAGGCGAGCAACCCCAGCACCGGGTGCTTGATGTGTTTGGCGCCCTCGCCGTGGGTGCGGACATCGTTGTCACGCCACATTTCCAGGAATTCCGGGCTCTTGCGGCAGAGTTCGTCGACCAAGGGCTCGACCTCGGCCGCAGCACCCGCGCGGGCCGCGTCCACACGGAAGGCTGCAACGACGAAGCGGGCGACGCTTTCCCAGTCGTGCTGGGCTGCGCGCACGCGCGGCTCGAGGAAGATGAAGCGCAGCACGTTGCGTTCTTCCGGCGGCAGTGCGCCGTAGTCGGTCAGCAGCATGGTTGCCGCCCGGTTCCAGGCAATCACGTCCCAGATGGCGTTGCGGATCAGCGCCGGGCTCGGGTCCAGTGCATCGAGCACGCCCTGCAGCCTGGGCGTCACCCCGTCTTGCCTGCAATAGCGCACCTCGGGCGGGCGGCCGAGGCCGATAAGGAAAAGATGCTCGCGCTCGATATCGGTGAGCATCAGCGCCCGCGAAATCCGGTCGAGCACGTCGGCCGACGGCGCGCCGCCGCGCCCCTGCTCCAGCCAGGTGTACCAGGTGGGGCTGATATTGGCGCGGCCTGCTACCTCCTCGCGGCGTAGCCCCGGCGTGCGGCGACGCTCGCCGGCAAAGCCGAGCGCGGCCGGATCGAGCTTGGCGCGGCGGTCCTTCAGATAGGCGCCCAGCCGGTTTTCGGAGGTGACGAATTCGCTCATCCTGTTATGCATTATACCATGATAATATCACTACTTTACCATGATAGCAGCGTGGTCGATATCTGTCTCCAGCAAAACAGGAGACGCTGACATGCGCGTATTCGTAACCGGAGCCACCGGCTGGGTTGGCTCGGCCGTCGTTAGTGAATTGATCGCCGGCGGACACCAGGCGCTTGGCCTCACCCGCTCGGAAAAAGGAGCTGAGGAATTGGCGGCCGCCGGCGCTGCGGTCCATCGCGGCATGCTCGAGGATGTAGAGAGCCTGAAGCGCGGCGCCGCCGAGGCCGATGGCGTCATCCATACGGGCTTCAACCATGATTTCTCGAAATTCGCCGAAAACTGCGCCCTCGACCGGCGCGCCATCGAGGCGCTCGGCGAAGCTCTCCAAGGCTCCAGCCGTCCCCTGCTGGTCACCGCAGGCCTCGGCCATGCGCCCGGCCGCGTCGGCACCGAAAAAGATCCGCCCATGCCCACCACAGAGACCTATCCCCGCGCCTCGGAAATCACCGCGGTATCACTTGCGGCACGCGGCGTGCGCGCCTCGACTGTCCGGCTTCCGCCTTCGGTGCATGGCCACGGCGATCACGGTTTCGTGCCGATCCTGATCGATTTCGCCCGGCGGACGGGCGTTTCGGCCTATATCGGCGAAGGCCAGAACCGATGGCCGGCGGTGCACAGGCTCGACGCCGCCCGCCTCTATCGGCTGGCGCTGGAGCGCGGCGCCGTGGGCGGCCCCTTCCTCGCGGTCGCCGAGGAGGGCGTGCCGTTCCGGAAGATCGCCGAGGTGATCGGGCGGCGGCTCAATGTTCCGGTGGTCTCGAAGTCGCGCGAGGAAGCGGCTGCGCATTTCGGCTGGTTCGCGATGTTCGCGGGCTTCGACGTGCCAACGTCGAGCGAGCACACCCGCGCGCTCCTCAACTGGCAGCCCACCCAGCCGGACCTGCTCGCCGATATTGACCACGCGGCTTATTTTTAAGAGCTCATCCTCACGCCCACCCGCAGGAGCATCGCCGCCCCCAACAAGCCGAAAGCCGGGGTCGGCTTGCCTGCAGACTTAAAGGGGAATTCTTCGCCTACCGCATCCGCCCCTCATTCATATCGGAGGGATCGTAGTTGATGTCCCAATCCTTCTGCGGGTTCTTCTTGTCGGGCGGGTTCTTGTGCACTGTTGCATCTTCGGAGCCGGTGATGACGGTCGGCTTGGCGCTGGCAACGCCGGTGCTCTTCCTGTCGGCGCGGGATTTGGCGAACTGGCCGGCCGCGTCTTTCTCGGGGTTGGCCATCTCATTCGCCCTTCTGCTTCAGCGCATCGCCGAGATCCTTGGTCTCGGGATCGCGGTTGTTTTCGCCCTTCGCGTCGCGATCACGATCCGGATCGTCTTTGGCTTTGAGATAGCCGTGCGGGGTGTTTCCCTTCGGGCCTTCCCATCGGGGCGACTGATCTGTGGTGCCGGGAGCGCCATCTTTGGGGGTCGTCATGCCCATCGTCGTTCCTCCTTGGTTGAAGAGGAAAAACCGGGAAAGGCGCCAAGTGTTCCCGCAGAAAATATGGAACAGTGTCGTCCCCCAACGGTTGTCCCGAGGTCGCAACCTCGAACAGGGAGCCGAAAATGAGCAAGACCAACGTCCGTGAACTACAGAAACGCGCCGAACAGCAGGTCAAAAACACCAGCGCCGGCGGCCACCTCGGCGGCACATATTTCGGTCAGCAGCCCGACGGCAAAACTGCCTCGGACAGCAGCAACGACAGTGCCAAGGCGCGGCCGAACGACGGGAGCAATTGAGCGGCGCGTGCCGCCAGCTTACCTGGTGGCGATATCACCGCCAACAGTTGTGTGGAAGCGCCACCTTTCCCTCATTTCTGTTCTCGGGCTTTGACCCAAGGACAGAGATGAGGAACCCAGTGAGCGCTTCCTGTCAAATGTTGTACAGGCATGCACACGCCGCAACCCCCGCCTGTTCATTGACCGACAACGCCTCTGCCCTACCTTCTACTCGCGGCCGGCCGAGGGGATAGGAGCCGGGGCGAAAGCGGAGGGGCGACGTGGCATCCTATTCTATCGACGATGCCGGGAGCTTGCTCCCGTTTCGTAATTCAGCCCCGGTAGCCCTGGCGCAATCGCGCTATTCCTGGATATCGGGCTCGATCACCCTGGCGAGGTTTTTCAGCGACTCCTGCCAGCCGAGATAACACGCCTCCGGCGGGATGAGGTCGGGCACGCCTGCCTGGGTGATATCAACCTCGGTACCGACCAAGACCTTTTTCAGCGTCACGGTAACTTCCATTTCGCCCGGCAGGTTCGGATCGTCGAACTTGTCGGTGTAGCGGACGCGTTCGCCCGGGACGAGTTCGCGGAATTCGCCGCCGAAGGCATGGCTGTTGCCGGTGGTGTAGTTGCGGAACGACATTCTGAACGTGCCGCCGACGACCGGCTCCATATGATGAACGGTGCACAGAAAGCCATTCGGCGGCAGCCACTTGGCAAGCGCGTCCGCCTCGATAAAGGCGCGATAGACCTTTTCCGGGCTGGTCGCGAAAACGCGGTGCAGGCGTATGGTGTTCGGCATGGTGGTGATCCTTGTGGTGGACGAAATGAACAAGCTAAGGACGGACAAGCCTTCGCCGATCCGACACGGGATCGATCTTTTCTTCAAGAAAAATCGCGTGAGGCTGCGCAGCCGTCAGCTGGGCATGCCTTCGAACTGCGGAAGGTGAAGGGGCGTTGCCCAAGCCAGCCGCCGTTTGGTGAACATCTCGACACCCGACTGTATCAGCTCAGCGCATGCAGCAGCAGGCGTGCGGCCTGCTTCGACGAGGCCGGATTCTGCCCGGTAATCAGTTGATCGTCCTGGACGACATGCACCGCCCAGTCTGCCGTCGTCGAAAACTTCGCCCCCTGCTCTTTCAGCACGTCCTCGAGCAGGTAAGGCACGACCTCGACGAGCTGCACTGCGGCCTCCTCGGAATTGGTAAATCCGGTCACCGTCCGACCCTTTGCGATCGGCCCGCCGTCCGGAGCCTTGACCTTGGTCAGTATCCCCGGCGCGTGACAGACGAGCGCCAGCGGTTTTCCCGCAGCAAGCGTCTCCTCTATCAACGTGTGGGCGTTGCGGTCGTTTGTCAGATCCCAGAGCGGGCCATGGCCGCCGGGAAAGAACACGCTGTCATAATCGGCCTGGTCGATGTCAGACAGTTTTAGCGTGTTGGCAAGCGCAGCCGTTGCCGACGGGTCGCGTTCGAACCGGCGCGTGTCGTCGGTCTGAAACGCCGGCTCGTTGCTCTTCGGATCAAGCGGAGGCTGACCTCCTTTGGGCGAAGCGAGCACGACCTCGGCCCCGGCATCACGGAAGACGAAATAAGGGGCGGCGAGTTCCTCGAGCCAGAATCCGGTCTTCTTGCCGGTATTTCCCAGCTGGTCATGCGATGTGAGAACCATGAGAATTTTCATTGCCCAGCTCCTTCGGCCGGCCGGAGGACAAAGTCCCCCGCGTCCGGTTTAACGGTGAAATACTGCCTGCAATCTCATGTTGAAGTGGAAGAAATCATAGATCGACTGCACCCGCGATACAAGTGTCGCTCAAACCCTGCACCGACCAGCCTCTGTACGTTCCGAGGCTCCGGTGTATGAAGAGGGACGGATTGCCCATAGGATCGATCCGATCGCGTTGGCCATTCCAGGGACCTGAAAAGTGAACAAGCCGAATTATCGGGATATCGCCCGCCATGCCGGCGTCGGGACGGCCACGGTCGAGCGGGTCCTGAACAGACGCGGCGGCGTTCGCCCGGAACTGGTCGAGAAGGTGATCATTGCCGCGCGCGCACTGGATTATCCCCGCAAGCTCCCGGACACGCATCGCGGCCTGCTGCGCATAGAGGTGTTGATGGTCCGTCCTGAAACGACCTTCTATCAGCGGCTCTCCGCAGCATTCGAGAGGATCGCGGCCACCCTCGACCCACTGGTGATCGTGCATCGCAGCTTTACCGAAGAGATGAAGCCGGAAGAAATCGCGCGCCGCATCTTGTCGGCCGGCCTGCGGCGCGCCGGCCTGATCCTGGCGGTGCCCAGCAATCCGGTGATCGGCGCGGCCGTCGAGACGGTCAGCGCCCAAGGCTTGCCGGTGGTCCACGTCGTCACTCGCGCCTCGGAACGGACAGGCGAATTCGTCGGCATCGACAATTATGCCGCCGGCCGGACGGCAGCGCTCTTCATCAGCCGAATGGCACGCCGGACTGGTCCGGTCTTTGCGATCTGCCATCCGATCTATCAGGTGCACCGCGATCGCATCCGCGGTTTTTCGGATTATTTTCTCGAGCATCCCGGCTTCACCAGCTTCCAGCAGTTGGGGTTCGGTCTCGACGACGAGCATCTCGGCGCCGAACTCCTGTCTTCGGCCTTGCGGATGTATCCGGACCTTGCCGGCCTCTACAATGCCGGCGGTGGCAATTCGGCGCTGATCAGTGTGCTGCGGCGGCAGGCGCGCGAACGCGGCATCTTCTTCGTCGGCCACGAACTCACCGATTATACGCGCAGCGCCTTGCAGGACGGCATCATGGATGTGGTACTCGACCAGGCGCCCGAGGCGCAGGCCAGACGATCGCTCGATCTGATCCTGCGCCGGGTTGGCCTGACCGATATCAAACCGGACCAGGCACCAATCCGTTTTATTACCATCACCAAGGAAGGGCTTTGATCTAATCAGATCAAGGAAGGCTTCGGCATTTACCGGCGTCCCTGCTAATTTCCAGTCAGCAGAGAGATGCGGGCGGACGCGGAAACATCCGGCCCGCCGTAAGGAGATGCCAATGGATGATCTGAAATTCGGCAAGCGCAACAAGCGTGGCGACTGGGCGCCGAACCAGCCTGCCGAAACCGCCCCGCTGTTTGCGTTTCCGCCGCGGCTGATGGCGGTCCTGAAATGGCTTCCGCATTACTTCTTTCCCTGGAATGCGATTTTTGCCGCCTCCGCCGTCGCTTATTGGGCCTGGGTCATTCCGCCGGTGGAAACAATGCGCACGCTCAGCTTTGGCTGGATCGCCTGGCTCTATGCGGTGAACGCCGTCGCGGTCTTCCTGTTCTACGGCGCCTTCGAACTGCATCTCTACGTGCTGAAACGGCAGGAAAACCGCTTCAAGTACAATGGCAAGTTCCCGGCCGACCACAAGAGCAACGCCTTCTGGTTCGAACGCCAGAACCTCGACAATATGCTGCGCACCTTCCTGTGGGGTGTGACGATCTGGACCGCCGTCGAGGTCGGCATGCTCTGGGCCTATGCCAATGGCTACGCGCCGTGGCTGAGCTTTGCGGAAAATCCATGGACGCTGGCGCTTGTCGCGCTCGTGGTGCCGATTATTCATGAGTTCCATTTTTTCTGTATACACCGGCTGATTCACACGCCCTTGCTCTACAAATGGGTGCACTCGGTCCACCACAATTCGGTGAACCCCTCACCCTGGTCGTCGCTGTCGATGCATCCGATCGAGCACCTGCTTTATTTTGGGACCGCCTTCTACCATCTGTTCCTGCCCTCCAACCCGATCCTCATGCTCTACCAGCTGCACTATGCGGGTTTCGGGGCCATTCCCGGCCATGTCGGCTTCGACAAGGTCGAGATCGGTAAGGAGAAACTGGTCGATAGCCACGCCTATGCGCATTACCTCCACCACAAATATTTCGAGGTGAACTACGGCGACGCACTGATCCCGCTCGATAAATGGTTCGGCACCTGGCACGACGGCTCGCCCGAAGGCGAAGCGCAGATGCAGGAGCGCTACCGCAGGCGCAAGGAAAAACTCGCGGCCCGCAAGGCCCGCCTGGAAGTCGGGGGAGCGGCCGAATGACCTGGGTTTCAGCTGGCAAACTCGACGACATCGAACAGGAAGGCGCCATCCGCTTCGACCATGGCGGGCGCACCTACGCGATCTACCGTGGCCCGGATGATAGCGTCTACTGCACCGCCGGGCTCTGCACCCACGAGGCGATCCATCTCGCCGACGGATTGGTGATGGATTTCGAGGTGGAATGTCCAAAACATTCCGGCGCGTTCGACTATCGCACTGGCGAGGCCATCAGGCTTCCGGCCTGCGAAAATCTGAAAACCTATCCGGCAGAGGTCATCGACGGAGAGGTTCGCGTCGCTCTGGCTTGATGCATGTCGCCCGGACATGCGCAGCGCTTTAGGCCTTGGTTTTTATGTCGTCACGAGCGCCGGCCGCTTTTTTCACGGAGAAAACATGGACGGTATGGTCATCATCGGCGCCGGCGAATCCGGCACCCGGGCAGCCTTTGCCCTGCGTGAAGCAGGCTATTCGGGGCCCGTCACGCTGGTCGGCGCCGAGCCCCACCTGCCCTATGAACGGCCGCCTTTGTCGAAGACCGTCGGCGATGCGGTGCAGATGAAGCTGATCTGCGCTGCAGAAGCGCTGGATGCGGCCGGCATCACCTATCTCAAGGGCTTGTCGGCCGCCGAGCTGGATGCTGGCGCAGGAGCGGTGCGCTTGAGCGACGGCCGGGTGCTCCACTATGAAAAGCTGCTTCTGGCCACCGGCGCGCGGCCGAGACGGCTCACATGTCCCGGTGCAGCGGGCGCACTCGATTTCCGCACCCACGCCGATGCCGAAGCGATCTTCTCCCGTGTTGCGCCGGGCCGGAGCGTGGCGATCATCGGCGCCGGCCTGATCGGGATGGAACTCGCAGCGGTCCTGCGCGGAAAGGACGTTTCGGTCAGCGTGATCGAAGCCGCGCTGAGACCTTTGGGCCGTGCCGTCCCCGCCCGCTTTGCCGAAACGCTGCACGCCAGACATGTTGCGGAAGGCGTGCGCTTTCACCTCGATCGAGGCGTGGCGGCGATCAGCGACGACGGCGTCACCCTGACCGATGGCAGTCTGGTGCATGCTGATCTCGTCGTTAGCGCCATCGGAGTGGTGCCTGACATCGCTTTGGCGGAAGCAGCGGGACTGGCCACCGGCAACGGCATTCTGACGGACGCCGATCTTCGCACCAGCGCACCGAACGTCTTCGCTTCAGGCGATTGCGCGGCGGTGGCCCAGCCGGGCGGCGGATATATCCGCTATGAAAGCTGGCGCAACGCCAGGACGCAGGCGGAGACCGCGGCGCGAAATATGGCCGGTGCCGCCGAGACCTTCGGCGCCCTCCCCTGGTTCTGGTCAGACCAGTATGATCTCGGCCTCCAGGTGGCGGGACTGCCGCAGCCCGCCCATCAGATCGTCCTGCGTTCGGCCGCGGAGGGCGAACTGGAGTTTTATCTCGACGACGGACGCCTCGCGGCATCCGCGGGCCTTGGCACCGGCAATGGCCTGGCCAGAGACATCAAGCTCGCCGAGATGCTGATTGCCGCGGGCCTCAGCCCCAGCCCCGCAGAACTGGCAGACCCGGGCGTAAACCTCAAAATGCTTCTGAAGAGCGCGCGGGCCGCATGACACAGAAGCTGCTGATCTTCCAATCGCTCTGGGCCATGGAGCGGCGGCACACGGATGGGTTCGAGCGCACACTCGACGAGAACATCGCGATGATCTCAGAGGCGGGCTTCGACGGCATCAGCGCGCATTACACCAACCGGGGCGATGTCGTTGCCCTCAACGAGGCCATCCGGGGCAGCGGCTTGAAGATCGAAGGGGGCTGCTTCCCTCGCTGTGTCGACGATCTGCGTCTGCCGCTGGAACTGGCCGCGGAGTTTCCGGTCAGCCACCTCAACCTGCAACCCGATATCCGCCCGCGCCGCATCGATGCCTGCCTGCCGCTTCTCGACGGCTGGATGCGGCTCGCGGAAGATGCCGGCATCCCCGTGTTCATTGAAACGCATCGCGACAGGATGACCGCGGACCTGTTCTTTACGCTGGATCTGCTCGATCAGCGTCCCGACCTCCCGCTGCTGGCCGACCTGTCGCATTTCCTCGTCGGCCGCGAATTCGCCTTTCCGGTCGATGAGGAAAACCACGCTCTGATCCGACGCATCCTAGGGAACACCCAGGCATTTCACGGTCGGGTTGCCTCGCCTGAACAGGTGCAGATCGAGATCTCCTTTCCGCACCACCGGCCCTGGGTCGATCTCTTCATCGAGTGGTGGGAGTATGGTTTTCGCCACTGGCGATCCCGCTCCGCCGAGGACGCTGAACTGATCTTTACATGCGAGCTGGGTCCCAAACCCTATGCGATCACCGGCAGAGACGGCAACGACTCGACCGATCGATGGGCTGAGGCCCTGGCGCTGCGGCAGCTGGTGCGTGAACTCTGGGCCGCCGCTGCCTAAATCCCGTTACTCCGCGTCCTCATCGTGCAAATCCCCTGTTGGATCAGTGCAGTGTGCCCCAAATCGTAAGCGTGTCGGCAGAGGTTTGGGATTGTTAATCAGGGGTGCCTAATGTAAATCTTGACGTGCACAAGTTGTGCGACAGTTGATTTGCTACGATATCTGGTTAGGACATTCGACTGAGAGAGGCCCGAAGATGCGGAAAATTCGTGCGGCCAGCTCGGCCCTCGGACAAACACAGCCAGAAGCTTCGACTTCGATCGACCGGCTTTTGTTCTTTGACCGCGACTTCAATCCCGTCGAGAATTTGCTGGGCAATGAACTGCCTGCTTCCGTCAAACCGGCCGCGTCACTTTGGGAGCATTTTCCACAGCTGGACAAATCAGCGATTACGCTCGCTTTCCGCTCCTTGGATGACAGCGCCCAGCCGTTGCGAATATCGGGCGATCTGGGCAGGCCGGGCGCGCACGGGCTGACGATCTATCGGATCGGAGAGCTGTTTGCCGTGGTTCGCTCCGAGGAGCTTGTCGACGATGAGCGCGCGACCCTTTTGCATCTGGCGACCCACGATCCGCTGACGGGACTGCCGAACCGACGCCAGTTCAGCGACGACCTTGCTGCGCTGCTGCAGGAGACCGCAGGCTCGGACGAGACCCTGTCTCTGATGCAGCTCGACCTCGACGATTTCAAGCCCGTCAACGACACGCTTGGGCATCCAGCCGGTGACAAGCTTCTTCAATTTGCCGCAAGGCGTATTCAAGACTGCCTGACCAGCGATGACAGAGCCTACCGACTGGCCGGCGACGAATTCACGGTCATTTCCAGGGGCTCGGGACATCCGGCCAAAGCGCACCGGTTGGCGGAAGCTTTGGTTGCCGCATTCAAAAAGCCTTTCACGATCGATGGCATCGCGGTCTTTGTCGGCACCAGCATCGGCATATCCACAGCTCCTCCAGATGGAACCAATCCGGAGCAGTTGATGAAGGCATCCGATCTTGCGCTTTATGCCGCCAAGCAAGAGGGGCGCGGCCGGGCAAAAGCCTTCGATGCCGCAATGCTGGAATTGCTGGAGCAACGCGAATTGCTGCGCCGCAGCCTGCGCATGGCTTTGGACCAACAGCAATTCTTCGTCGAATATCAACCCCTTGCCGAAGGCGGCTGCATTGTCGGGTTCGAAGCGTTGCTGAGATGGCACCACCCGCTGCTTGGAAAAATTCCACCGGCGGCATTCATTCCGATGGCCGAGGCCGATGGAATGATGCCTGACATCGGCGCATGGGTTTTGGAGCAGGCATGCCGCGAAGCGATGAAGTGGCCTGAGAATTACATCGTGGCCGTCAATGTCTCGGCGGCAGAATTCCTGACGAGCGGCCTCACGGATCGCATATCGCAGACGCTGGACCTTGTCGGACTTCCGCCCGAGCGTCTGGAGCTTGAGATCACCGAAAGCGTGCTGCTCGAGCGCACCGTCAACAACATCGACACGCTGAATACGCTCAACGTACTGGGGATACGGATCTCGCTGGATGATTTCGGGACCGAATATTCTTCACTCAGCTATCTCAAGACATTCCCTTTCGACACGATCAAAATCGACAAATACTTCATCACCGATCTGGAAAGCGATCCGAAAAGCCAGACGATCGTCCGCTGCATCGTCAACCTCGCACATGGCCTCGACATGCAGGTGACGGCCGAAGGGGTCGAGACGCCGGCTCAGGCGGAATGGCTGCACAGTGTGGGCTGCGACAGGCTTCAGGGCTATCTGGTGAGCAGGCCGCTTCCGGTCGAGGCGATCGGCGAATTCATCAACCGGGCTGAAACACCTGTGAGCCACGCGCTGGTATAGCAAGCCAGAGATTTTTCGCCGTGCTTTTTTGAGGGCATCTGACGCGCCAGACAAACTGATGGAGGCTGTATTGGAAGAGCAAGCATCTGGCTTCGATGACCATGCATTGGCGCCGATGGTATCGCTGGAACTGAATGTTGCGACGTTCAAATCTCAGTGGCAGTTTTGCGACAGGATTACCGAATATCTCTCCGACATTCTCGGCCAAGGTCACAGCGACCCGGCTCGATATTCGAATTTTCTTTCCGTCGCGGCCAACGAACTCATTGAACTTGCCTTCCGCTCGACGCGTGAGCCGGGAAGGATAAGTTTCAGTCTCTATCGCGGCGCGACGTCCAACCGGCTGAGAATTGCCTTTGCCCGCGAGGACCGCGAGAGCACCGGCATGAGGTCAAGTGGACGCCAGCCTCTCCCGGGCGCCGGGCCTGACCTGAAGTCCGACGGGACGATTTTGCTCAAAGATCTGGCCACCATATTCCGTGCCGCTATCCGAATTGAGCAGGACGGCACCCACGGGATGCAGATCATCGCGGATTTCCCCTCGGCCGAGGATTTCCAATGAACCTGCTTGCCCGCCCGTTCACCGTCCATTTTGATCCGACAAATCAGGAGCTGCTGCTGTCCGGCAAGATGCGGCCCGAAAGTGCAAACGAGATTGCCGATGCTCTTAAGCTGGTGCGGCAAACTTTGGAACAATACAGCGGCGTCGTTTACCTGAACGTCAAACGTTTGACGCACATCAACATGACGGCGTTTACAGCCCTCTCCGATATTTTGACGGCACACTGCCGGACAAGGCCGGAACGGAAGATCGTCATCATTACGTCGAGCGTGGTGGCCTGGTCGACCTCATTGTTCCAGACGTTGGCGACATCACAGCCAAACCTGTCGATTGAAGTCTACGATTCGGCGTTTTATCCGGGCCAGACCTTTGTCGAGGATGAGAGCTTCATCCCCATCCTGCGGACCCAGACGAAAATGACATGGAGGCACGAACGCGAGCTGCTGCCGCGCCACGGCCTGCGCAACGGCCTTGTCATGGCGGACATCTGTTGCGGAATTGGTGATTTCGCCGCCTTGGTTCAACGGGAATTCAAACCGGAACGGCTTGTGGCGCTCGATCATTCCATGCGCAGCCTCGACTATGCCCGCAGGGTCGCTGCCGACTTCGATCTGCAGGGGATCGAGTATACCTATGGCGACGCCTCTCAAATGCTGCTTCGGGACAACCAGTTCGACTTTGTGACCTGCCGGCATTCGCTGCAGATTTTCAACCGTCCCGAGATGCTGTTGCGGGAGCTTTACCGCATCTGCAAACCCGGCGGCCGTGTCTACATCACCAACGAAAAAAATTCGCATTGCCTGGGCGAGCCGCATGCGGAAACGATCAAATGGACTTACGAGGAAGTCGCCAAACTGTTCAGGCACTTCGACATGGATGTCGAGATGGGGCCGAAAAGCCGGCATCTTCTCGCCGATGCGGGATTCGATGCCATCAAGGTCGATTGCTTCATGGTGACGAACCTCGACGGGGATCCTCAGGACTTCGCCGACATCATCGTAGCCTGGGAGAATGTCTATGCTGGTGAGATGGCGGTCCGGCGCGGCGACTCGGTGGACTTTATCCGCAGGTTCCGGCAAGGGTTCAAGGATCACGTTTTTGCCGCCCTTCACCCCAAGGGTTATGCCGGCTGGCCGATCTGGGCGGCTTCCGGACGAAAGCCACTGTGATGGGAGGCAGATCACTGAAAAGACCGGCAGGAATAGGCTTTCGGGCAAAGTTCATCCTGGTCGTAGGCGGAGCTGTCCTCTTCGACCTGCTGGTCAGCGGCGGGCTGGCGCTCTGGAACGTTCAGAGGCTGTCGCGCGACGCAACGCTCGAGGTCGGCCAGGGTCTCGAAGCGGCAAGCCAGGAGTACATCCGCACCTACGCGGATTCGACAGCGTCACAGGTGAGTTTGCTGCTGCGGCAGGTTCATAGCGACGTCAGTACGCTCGCCGGCGTGCTGCAGGCGCAGATCGACGATCCCGCGCGCAATTCCGACGTCGGCGCGGCCATCTCCCGCACATCTCCGGGCAGCGTCAGCCTTTCCTATGATCCGCAGGGGAAGTGGTCTCAGAACGCTCCGGGCTCGGTCTCGGTCGTGAGCGTCTGGGGTTACCTGCTCGGACAGGACCGGCAGCCAAGGCAGGACGTCGAGAGCGATATCCGCACGAGCGCGGTTCTGGATCTTGTTGCGCCGAGCCTGCTGCAGCACGGTGCTTCGAAGCTGCAGATGTATTACATCGGCTCGAAAGAACGGCCGATCTTCAGAACGGCGCCCTATACCGACCAGGCCCAGACTTTCGACCGCCTTTATCCCGGCCATAACGAGGCCAATTTCTGGGACTTCTTTTTCCCCGGACTTTACGAATCCTGGCAGGGCTGGGCCAAGGATATGAAGACGCGGCCTGTCGCGGATGACATCACCCAGACAGCGCCCTATACCGACGCCATTACCGGCAAGCTGATCGTCAGTTTCTTTCATCCCCTATGGACAGCCGACAGGCAGGATGTCGCCGGGACGGCCGGCGCCGACATCACGCTCGATCAGCTGGCGCAAACGGTTGAAAATGTCAAAGTCGCCCAATCGGGCTTCGGGTTTCTCGCCATGTCCGACGGCAATGTCGTCGCGATTAACAGCACGGGCGAAAAAACCCTCGGCCTGCGCTCCGCAAGCGGTGCGAGCGGAACCGGCGTGACCGGCCTGGAACGCTCGCTGAAGGGAAGCTCCCAGCCTGCAATCGCCAAACTGGCCCTCGACCGCGAACAGGGCATCCAACACTTGCTGTTACAGCAGGACGGCAGCGAGGTCCCGTATATCGCCATCGTGAAGAAACTGCCTGCGACCAATCTCTGGGTCAGCGGCCCGGTTCGCCAAGAGGCAATGCTGCTTGGGGTGGTCGTGCCCGAGCGTGAAATCGACGCCTCGCTCTATGCGGCCCAGGCCAAGATTTCCGAGGCGACGAACCGGATCGTGCTCTACCAAATTCTGGCGATCCTGATGTCCCTGCTGATCGTGACGATCGCGGTCTTTGCGGCATCGAAACGAATAACCAGCGGAATCAGCGCCCTGGCAGGTGCTGCCAAACGAATCCAGACGAAGGATTATTCGGTCAGGGTCGCCATTTCGAGCAAGGACGAAGTCGGTGAGGCCGGTGAAGCCTTCAATCGCATGGCCGAAGAAATCAGCTATCACACCGAAAATCTCGAGCAGCTCGTCGAAGAGCGAACCGCTCAAATCGAAGATGCAAAGGAAGAGATTTCGACGCTGAACGCACAACTGCAGCGAGAAAACAGACGTCTTGGAACGGAGCTCGCCGTCGCCGAGAGAATCCAGCTGATGGTGCTTCCGCTGCATCAGGAGCTCGAGGACTTTCAGGCACTCGAGATCGCCGCCTATATGAGACCTGCGGAAGAGGTCGGCGGCGATTATTACGACGTCTTGAAGAACGGAAGCCGGTTGAAGATCGGCATCGGCGACGTCACCGGACACGGGCTGGAAAGCGGCGTGTTGATGCTGATGGTTCAGTCTGTCGCCCGCGCCCTGCAGGAAGCCGGAAACACCGATGCCGTCGAATTCTTGACAAATCTGAACAGCGCCCTGTTCAAAAATATCGTCAGGACGAAAATCGATAAGCACCTCACTTTGGCGTTTCTTGACTACGACGGAAAAGAGATGATCCTGTCGGGGCAACACGAGGAAGTTATCGTCGTCAGGGCAAACGGCGAGGTCGAACGCATAGACACCATGGATCTGGGCATACCGATCGGGCTGGAGGCGGATATCTCCGCCTTCATCAAAACCCGTGAAATCGCGTTCGAAAAGGGGGATCTCATACTCTTGCATACCGATGGCGTCACGGAAGCCGAAAACGACGCCGGAGAATTGTTCGGCATGGACCGGCTGTGCTGCGAAGCCGTACGCCTCAGGAATTTGAGCGCTGAGAAAGTCGTTTCCGAAATTGTGGCGACACTCATGCTCTTTATCGGATCGCAGAAAATCTACGACGACATCACGCTTCTCGCAGTACGGCATAGGTGAGTCATGGCGCCAACGGTATACGGCATCGAATCTCTGACTGACATAAGCCTGGATTCGGGCACGCGCCTCACCTTGACCGATGGACCGCTTCAGCTTGGATGGAAGCACTCGGGCATGACGGCCGACTTCATCGCTGAGGTCATGGCCCTGCCCTTTTCACGTTCAAGAAAGGACTACATGCAGGCGCATCATGACATCGGCTATCTCAGCAACGAGCTGATCGAAAACGCCGTCAAGTTTCGACAGCCGGGTGAGATCCTCATTGAAGCCGGCATATCCGAGGGGAGCTTTTTGATACGGGTAAAGAACACCATCGACGGCGCGACAGCCTCACGCTTTCAGCAACTGCTGCGCCGCCTGCAATCGAAGGATCCTGGGGAACTTCTTCTTGAGCAAATCGAAACCAACGCCATATCGTCTGCAAGCGGTTCCGGCTTGGGCTTGCTGACCCTTTTGAGCGATTACGACGCAAAAATGGCATGGGCATTCGAAGAGAATAATAATGAGCGTATTATCCTGACGACGACTGCAGCCGTGGCAATGCCGCCCTCCTCCAATCCGTGAGCGAAGAATGGAAATCAGCGACGAAAACTTCCGTGTATGGGCGGAACAGAACGAAGTCTATTTCGACGGCGTCTTCCGGCTGGCCGGACCGGACGCCTATGCACCGATCTATTCATTGATCTCCGGCCTGCTCCACGACGGACACAAACAGGTGACGTTCAACCTGACCGGTCTCGAGTTCCTCAATTCCTCCGGCATAAATCTCCTGGCCAAGTTGACCATCGAGGCCAGAAAGATGGGCGACCTGCTGCTCATCGTCAAAGGCACGCATCAATATCCCTGGCAAGCCAAATCCCTCCCGAACCTCAAGAAGCTGCACCCGCTGCTTGATTTGCGGTTGGCGTGATTTGGGGCGTCCGTGCTTCAAGGCATTCATGTCTCCACCCCTATTCCTGTGCTCGTCACAGAAATCCAGCCACGGCGCGTCCGCGCCGTGAATGAACCAAATCGCGCGGAAAAAGTCTTTCACGCCCAAGGACTTGGGCGCACGGGATTCCTGTGACAAGCACAGGAATGAGGGAGCACGGCTGGCGTCCACGCGCCCAATCCTCCGCTCACATGGTGTAGCACACACCCTGTTCCTGCTCGCCCCTCCCGCATCGACTCCACCAGATTGGCCGCGATGATGGCCGCCGGCACGTCGGCGGTCAGAACCGACTCTGCGCCGTGAATAGATGTTTGTGCCCGCCCTCCCTCCGTCGTGCTTGGCCTTGAGCCGAGCATCCACCGCATCGTGGCGTGGGTCCTCGGCTCAAGGCCGAGGAAGACGGAGAGTGGGCTGGTTTTCCAGCCAAACTTGGGGGCTTACAAGCCGCTGGGTCTCGGCTGTTTCATCGGGCCGGCACACCTTTCCACCCTCACCAAGTCAGCTAAGCCGGCGTTTCCTCTAAGACCATAGCCGTGGGCCGGGACCAGACCTCAGTCCGATGTGCAGAATGCGATCGCGGTTTAATCTTTCACAACTGCTTACGTCGTGAAACTGCACGGCGCCTATTGATCTGATCCGGAGGAAAACGATGCGGATAGCAACCTTAGCGTCTCTGGCTGTGCTCTCGCTGGCTCTTGCCGCAGGCCCGGTCACGATTGCCGGTATTGATATGGCCGCGCTAGCGAAGGACGGCGGCAATGGTGGTGGCAACGGCGGCGGTAACGGCGGCGGCAATGGCGGCGGTCATGGAAGCAGCGGCAGCCACGGCAGCGACAACCAGGGCAGAGGTTCAGCCAATAGCGGCTCCAAATCGACAGGCTTGAAAGGCAAATCGTCGGAAGCGGAAGGCAAGTCCAAGTCGGCAAAAACAGACAGGGTCATAAAAGAGAAAAACCTTTCGGCGCAGCTTGCGGGCCTGAACTCCTTGAAGCGGAATTACAGGGCGTTGATGCATACCTCGGACCCACGCATGACGGCCATCTCGGCCTATGCCGTGGCTTATGCCCAGTATGAAATCGACAACGGAATCGAGCCCACAGCCACCGATCCTCTGCTTGGGGACGCGGCGCTGGAGGATGCATTGGCTTCCGCAACGAAATCCGGTCAGGTGAGCCCGGCGGTCCTGGCTGAAGCGAAGACCATTCTGGGCGTGGGCGATGCGGACGGTAAGATCGATCAAATCCGCACCTCGCTGGAAAACGCCGCGCCGGCGACGTCAGACGAATAGCCACCAGTGGGTTGCGTGAGGTGCGCAGCTAATCGGTTATGTTGCGCACCAGACTATGAGAGCATTTCCGTCTTTGTTTGAGTAACGGAATGCTCTCTTTTTTTGAGCAAATTCGGGGCGCGAACGTGCTCTGAGAGATCGGCAGGGATGCCCCTCATCCACCTGCCGACACCGATCGGAGTCGAGCCACCGGCCTCGATTCCGGTCGGATTAGGGTAACGGGCAGCGACCTGACGCACCGTTCGGTGCACAGGCGGGGTGGCGCCTCAAGCCGCCTTGCTCGACGGAGACTTCCGCTACGACGATTGTCGTATCGCGGCCATAGGCGCGGAAAAACTGGCGGGCCTGGCTGAACCTGCTGCGCGGCGATCGCCACCTGAAAACCTCGCGATAGTCTTCCCTGAACCGTAAGCGCTGTCTCGCTCCCACCTTGAAGCTTCTGCCGTTTCGAAGCCTGCCGTCGTGAAGGTGCGACGGCGCTTCGCCGCAACATAGGGCGTTCCGACAAGGTCGATCAGCGCTATTTTCGGGGCCGCATTGATGCCCACCACTTGTTCGAGATGCCGTTCAGATGATCACGAAGCCTGTCTTCGACATGCTCAGGGCTCCAAACAGCAGCGCATTCTAGGCAGTCCGCCTCTTCAAAGCTGAGCGGAGAGTCGGCATTCGCGATGGCATCATACGCTGAAATTCTGCCCGAAATCCGGTCCTGCTTGAAAAACACCGCGCCGTCCAACGCGGACACCGTGGGTGGATCAACCTTTCCAACGATGGGCCATCGCCCGGACTTCGCAGCGCTGTCCATCACCCATAGCTTGAAGAGAACCGCTCGATCTCGCACGTCTTGAACCGGCTCTTCACGTTCGGTAACACCGTCGAGGAAAGCGAACAGCGGATGTGTTAGGGCGACGGCGTGAAATTGCTTTCCGTTTCCAATGTCGATCCTAACGATATCGCCTCGCTTCTGCTTTCTGCCTCTGACCATCGCGCCCTCGCTGTTCCAGCGGCACGTTTAGCCGGTCCCGAGAAGTCCGCAAAGGGCCGACGAAAGCCTTTGGCACATCCAGCGACGCGGGCACGATGCTGAGTGAGCCAGGTTCGCATGTCCGCAATCAACGAAGCTGATCGTTCCTGCCGCCCGGCGAAGCGAGCTTCTGGGGAAAGATCAACGTAACTCAGCCTCAATGCGATAGAGTTCGCCGATTTGCTTCATGCCTTCCTCTGCAATCGGCGCTTTGCCAATACGAGTGATCTCGACCAGCTTGCGCCCAACAATAGGCTAGCCGGATGTCAGGGCCGACGCGGTCGGGTGCGATCAGCCGACTATATCCGGCATACCCATCGACCTGGAGGACCCGTGCCCCGGTTCTCGATCCCGGTTTCTCGCAAGACGAAGACTGGATACTTCTGGGCGCTGGCGCGGGATGATCGCCCTTGGGGCGGCAGCGGTCCGCCAGGCGTCGCGTGCCCCCACCCGGTGTCGCTTTTACCTATGCTCCCGGCCGTGGCGGGCAGCATGCCGAGCGGATATTGCAAGGGTTCACGGGCGAGGAGCGGCCGCGTAGCCTAGGACCATAGCCGAGGCCGCGAACCCGACCTCAGCCCGATGTGCAATGCGCGACAGCAATCTATCTTTCATCAGGTTAAAATGGCATGCACATTGGGCGCCAAGACAGCCGCCGACCAAGATCTCACATGTCGCCAAGATTATCTGAAATCGCTTAAAGAGACCGGCCGAGAGTTCGCATCTCGGCAAACACGTGAAAGAATTGCTCTCTCATGCTGTCAAAGCTGGACGGTAAATCGTCACCGACCCTTGCCTCAAACTGATAGTCATCGGACGTATCCCTGGTGTGTCGCGTGAGCGAGCCCGAGATTTTCCTTCCACCGCTTTTGGCAGTGTAACTGCTTGACTGTTTATCGTCTGGGCTCGTGAAACGGTTCTTGATGAACTCACATTGAAGTCCGATGAGTGCTGCCGGCACGAATTTTCGTCCCAAGAAAATTGCGACCTCGCTTCCGGCGACGGTCTGAATGAGCACCTCGTTGCTGCTTGGATGGACAAATATCTTGTATTCGAGACGCGGGGGCAGTGCGTTCATAGGTTCCGCCCATGCTCCGTAAACGGAGCGTATCCGTTTAAGACGTCGCATCCGGGATTCCCGGTCGTAGCCTGGAATTTCGTGCTCGTAGAAGCCAGCATTGAAACGATGAACCGCCCTGGTGAACTCGATCCTATCGGCAAGGTCCGGGCTTCGCGTCTGCTGCCAACCATCGAACTTAAGATGGTTCGCGGCCGTACCTAGCGCGGACAACAAGATCTCCATTGCGCTTTCGAAGACCTTTATCTCAGGTTCCGAGAGACCGTTATAGTCGGGGCGCTCGACAGAGGCCGGCCGATATCGCAGCACCGGTTCGAACGGCTTTCGATGCCTTTCCAGCTCACTCAAGCGCTGCAACAGCCTGTAGCCTTCTTGCCTATCCATCGGCACCTCCGCCTTTTATAGAACCCTTCGGTCAAGCGGCCTTCTCAACCGCCGGCTCGCCCATCGCCTGCGGCTTGCCAAGCAGATAACCCTGCGCCTCGTCGCATTGTTCTTCCAAGAGCGTGTCGAGCTGCGCCTGGGTTTCCACGCCCTCCGCCAGCACCGGCACCTCAAGGCTGCGGCCAAGGGCCAGGATGGCGCGGACGATCGCCTTTGATTGCGGGCTGGTTTCGACCTCGGCCATGAAGCTCTTGTCGAGTTTGATCTTGTCGAACGGGAAGGAGCGCAGCGTTTCCAGTGAGGAATAGCCGGTGCCGAAGTCGTCGATGGCGATCGACACGCCGAGCGCCTTGATCTGC
Source organism: Rhizobium redzepovicii (assembly GCF_019793435.1). GTDB lineage: Bacteria > Pseudomonadota > Alphaproteobacteria > Rhizobiales > Rhizobiaceae > Rhizobium > Rhizobium redzepovicii. The sequence goes on from NZ_JAILYH010000026.1 coordinate 23,039, forward strand.
CGCATCGTCCGCAAGGCCTTATCCTTGTCGACGATGATCGAGCTTTCGGTGATCTCGATTTCGAGACGCCGCGGGTTCAGGCCGGTTTCCGCAAGGATCTCCGATATGACGGCGGCCATATCGGCATGGCCGAGCTGAATCGGCGAGAGGTTGACGGCGATCTTGTGGCTGTTGTTCCAGCTCGCCGCCTCGCGGCAGGCTTCCCTGAGAACCCATTCGCCGATCGGGAGGATCGCGCCGCATTCCTCGGCAAGGCCGATGAAATCCATGGGCGGGATGTTGCCGCGTTCATGATGGCGCCAGCGCAGCAGAACTTCGTAGCCGGTGATCTCGCCCGTCCGCACCGATTTTTGCACCTGATAGTGCAGATGCAGCTGGCTGCGGTCGATCGAGGCCCAGAGGTCCTTGGCGAGCGAACGGCGGCGGCGCGCATGCTCGTCCATGGCAGCCTCGTAGAAGCAGACCTTCTGCAGCAAGGATTGTTTGGCGCGGTACATGGCAAGGTCGGCATTGGCGAGAAGGCCGTCGACTCCGGCTGCATCGCTCGGATAAACCGCCACGCCGAGGCTGGCGCCCGTCTTGATCTCGAAGCCGTCGATCGTGACCGTCCCGGTGAGCGCGCCTTCCAGCCGTGCGATGAAATCGTGGAGCGCGCTCAGCTCATCGAAGCGCTTGGTCGCGGCGAACTCGTCTCCGCCGAACCGGGCGATGAACTCGCCCTCCTGCCGCGCTTCATCGAGACGCCGCGCCAGCTCGACAAGCACCTTGTCGCCGGTGCCGTGCCCGTGCTGGTCGTTGATCTCCTTGAACTTGTCGAGATCGATGCCGATGACGGCGACATTGCCCCTCACCCGGTCGGCGATCATCATTTCCTCGGAGACGCTCTCGCCGAACTGTAGCCGGTTCGGCAGGCCCGTCAGGCCGTCATGCTTGGCAAGGAAGGCAACCTGCTCCTCGGATTTCAGGCGATCGGTGATGTCTTCGAAGGTGACGACCCAGCCGCCATTGGGCAGCATGTTGACATTCTGCTGGATGGATATGCCGCTCGGATATCTGTGAACCGCGCTGCCGGCGCCTGATCTGATCAGCGCCATGTTCCTGGTATAATGCGCCTCGGCCCGCGCGGCCGCCTCGCCGGGATCCTCCGTATTGGCGGCATAGCCGATGTCGACGATCTCACGGTAGATCATGCCGGGACGCACCGATCCCTCGGGGAACCGGAAGATTTCCAGATAGCGTTTGTTGCAAAGCAGCAGGCGCTCGTCCCTGTCGAACATGCAGATGCCCTGCCCGATATTTTCGAGCGCGACGTCGAGATTGCGGGTGACCTCCTCGATCCGGTCGGCATCGTCCTTCTGCTTGCTGTTATCCTTGGTGATCTTGGCATAGCCGATCAGTTCGCCGGCCTCGTCATAGATCGGGTCGATGACGACATGAGCCCAGAAGGAGGAGCCGTCCTTGCGGTAACGCCATCCCTGGGCTTCGAACTTGCCTTCACTGCGGGCGGTTCGAAGCGCCCGCTGCGGCAGGCCTTTGCGGCGATCTTCCTCAGAATAGAACAGCGAGAAATCCTTGCCGACGATCTCGTCGGCGCTATAGCCCTTGGCACGCTGGGCGCCGGCATTCCAGTTGCTGACCTTGCCATCCGGATCGAGCATGTAGATCGCGTAGTCGGTCACTCCCTGCACCAGGAGCTTGAAGTTGCGCTCCGCCCCGGCCGTCTTGGCCTGCGAGCGCACGGCGAAGATCGCGGCCGCAAAACCCGCCGCCAGCAGCGAAAGGGTGACGGCTGCGATCGTCACCGCCATCAGCGCCGGCGAAAGAAGCATGGCGGGATTGAGCGCAGTGATCCCGGGAATGACCGTGATCCCCGCCATTGCGGTGAAATGCAGGGCAACGACACCAAATGTCAGGAGAACTGTCGGCGCCAGCTTACCCAAAGTCGACCGGCCGCTCCGGCCGGCAAATCGAAAGGCCGCGACCGAAAACGCCACGCCGAGAACGACTGAGGCCGTCACGAAGCCCGTATCCCACGAGATTTCACCGGGGAATTCGATCGCCAACATGCCGGCGAAATGCATAGACCAGATACCGACGCCGAAGAGCACGCCCGCCAGGACGTTCGCCACCCATCTGTCATAGGCGATCTTGGCGGCAACTGCCGCCGTGGTCGCCACGATCGCGACCAAGAGCGAGATCAGCGTCAATCCGGCATGATAACCGACGACGACGCCGGGGTCGTAGGCCAGCATGGCGATGAAATGCGTGGCCCAGATGCCGAAACCACCCGCCGCCCCCGCTGTCGCTAGCCACACCCACCGAACCGCGCCATCGGATAAGGTCGCCCGATGCAGCAGAACGAGCGCGCAATGGCTGGCGAGAAAGCAGATCAGACCCGCAAGCCCGACCAGCGTGAGATCATGCTGGTCGGTAACGCACGTCAGAACGGTAAACATGGAAGAGGCCCTCGATTTCAGAGGGCACGCTAATCAGCGGTCGCTTAAGGAAGGTTGAAATGGGCGGGCGACGAGTGCGGAAATGCCGGTGTTTGGGAGGGTTGGGCGTGGGGTTGTGAGATTAGGGTTTATCGCGGGTGTCTTGGTATGGTGAATGGATTTTCGACTGACGCGGAGGGCGAGGCCCCGCGAAATAGGACTTCCCCTGCCCCACCACGACCGGATGCAGGCAGATCCGATACGCGTCGATCAGGCCAAGTTCGGTCAGGCTGTGGGCGAGCCCCGGGCCGACGACTAGACTAGATCTCCCCAATTTCACCCAAGCACGGTGGTAGCGGACTTGGATGAGGGGAATCTAGGATGTCCATCTTGCTAAGAAATTTGTCGCTACTGGTTGGAATAACATTGGCGGTACCAGCCTTTGGCAATTGCTTAACCGCCAATGAGACCAAACAGGGCGTGCTGATGACCAGAGAGGCGCCTTTCTATTCCGTATTCTACAAGCCGAACGGCCCGGGTCTAACCGAACAACGGCTGGTGGAGCGCGACGGTTCGCTGCAGCCAGTCTCGGCTGTATATCTGCACCCCTTGCTCGTCGAAAAGAGAGTGAGTGCCAGCGGGACGCATGAGCTGAAATACGCGAATGCGATTGCGTTAGACGATCTACCCCAGAAGAAGAACTGGCAATCAGACACCACGCTTTTCATCAATGGCAAAAAATCCGTTTCGGGCACGACCTTCATGAGGTTCGACGGCTTGGGAGAGGAAACTATTGCATCTTGTTCCTACAAAGTCTGGGCCATCAACAGCCGTCTGGAACTGACGGAATTGCCTCCGATTATTTTCGAACAATACTATTCCCCCGAGCTTCATCTCGTTCTTCGTTCGGTGAGGCTGAACGCCTCCAACCAGCCATTGAGCGAGGTTCGATTTGATCGATTCCAAATCGGCTGGGGCAACTAGGGGAATGTCCACTCTGTCATCCCAGAAAGCCCGCTGGGCGTGACCTTGCCCCATTGGAATAATCCATTTTGAGGTCAGCTCTGGCCCATTGAGAGGACCAGGGAATGAAGCGCAATCGTTCACAGACGAACAGATCATCGCCGTTCTGAAGGAGCACAGTGAGCCTGCGAACGGCACGCCGGTCTCGGAGCTTTGCCGCAAGCAGGGCGTCAGTGATGCCAGCATCTATAAATGGATGGCAAAATTCGGCGGCATGGACGTATCCTAAGCCAAGCGGCTGAAGACGCTGGAAGACGAGAACACGCAGCGGAAACAATGCACTTTGGCACCAATTTGGCACCGCTTATGCCTAGCTCGACAACATGATACTGCAATACGATAGCGGAATAATCGCTTAAAACGTGGACTTCCCAAGAGCTTCGAAGCACGAGGGCTGCCGCAATAGCCTCAGCCTTCACGCCCCCTCATCGCCCATGAGTTGGTATCGTGATCGGGGTGCTGGTTGTTGCTCTCTTTGATCGCCGCAGCCCAGTCGGCGCCGTTGGTTTCGGTCGCGCCGGTATTTTCGATGCCGGTGATCGTATCGAACCATACCACCATGTTCTCGGTGCAGGTATTGGCATGCGGCGGGAAGAGGTTTGGGTCGTCGAGCGAACCGATCATCAGGTTGGTGCGGCCGTTTTCGAGGTGGTGGAAAAACAAGGGCGTGCCGCAATTGGCGCAGAAGCCGCGCTCGACAAGCTCCGAGCTCTTCCAAATGCCCGGCTTGCCGCGTGTCCAGGTGAGCACATCATCGGGCGCAGCAACGAGCGCGGCAAAGATGTTTCCCGAGGCTTTCTGGCACATGCGGCAATGGCAGAGATGCGAATTGTCGAACATCGCGGTTGCGTGGTAGCGCACGGCACCGCACTGGCAGCCGCCGCTGAGCTGCATCTCGATGCGTTTCATTTTTTCTCCTCCTTCAAGAGGTGGGTTGGGCTTCATCTCTTTTAGGTTGTCGTTTTTTGATCGTCCAGCCTGGCCGGAGATTGCAGTTCGGCGAATGCAAGAAGCAGCGTTGGAGGGTGCTTCGAGGCTCCGCCCTTTCGGGCTACACGCCTCAGCACGAGGAGCCTTGGAGAGTACCGCAACCTCTCTCCGACCTCATCCTGAGGTGCCCGCAGGGCCCTCGAAGGACGGGGCGGGTGTGACGGAGCTAGAGATTTCTCTCTCGAAGCGCATCGACGATGACGGAGAAGGCCGGGAGGTTCTGCCGACGGCTTGGGTAGTAGAGGTAATAGCCGGCGAATTTGGGGGTCCAGTCTTCGAGGAAGAGTTGGAGACGCCCTTCCGCGATATGCGTTTCGATATAGCTTTCCGGAACGAAGGCGATGCCGTAGCCTTGAAGGGCTGCGGCGACCATTTCGCGATCGGTGTTGAAGGTGAACTGGCCCTCCACCCTCACCCGGACCTCCTCGTCGTTCTTTTCGAATTCCCAGGCGTACAGTCCGCCCACCCGGTCGAGACGCCTGTTGATGCAGTTGTGATGCATGAGCTCCTGCGGTGTCGTCGGCACCGCTCTTGTCTTGAAATAGTCAGGGGAAGCGATGGCCACCAGCCGCCAGTCCGGCCCGATCCGCACCGCGACCATGTCCTTCTCCAGGCTCTCGCCAAGACGCACGCCCGCATCGAAGCCATCCTCGACGATGTTGCGGAAGCTGTTGTCGACGCTGAGTTCCAGTTTGATATCCGGATATTCCCCAAGGACGGGGGCGAGCTTCGGCCAGACCACGCTTTCCATCGCGTGGTTCGAAAGGGTGATCTTGACGGTGCCGGCCGGTTTGTCGCGATAGGCCATCAATGCCGCGATATCCGCCTCGATTTCGGAAATGCGCGGTGCAAGCGATTGCCGGAGACGCTCGCCGGCCTCTGTCGTCGCCACGCTCCGCGTCGTGCGGGTGAGAAGCCGCAACCCCATGCGCGCTTCGAGTTCCTTCACGGCGTAGCTCAGCGTCGATTGCGCGACCCCCAGTTTCGCCGCGGCCCTGGTGAAGCTGCGTTCCTCCGCCACCCCCAGGAAGAGCAGCAGTTCATTGAAATTCTCGCGGGCCACGGCGATATCTCCAGTCATTCCGATCCGACGCCATTAATAGCCGATTTCGATAAGTCCATGCAAATTGCAACGGCTAATCGGAGTTATCGAATGGTGCTATCCATCTCCCAAAGAATGAGACGGGCATTCCGCCCGGACAGGAGATGACCATGCTCGGCACCGTCCTTCGCGCCCCCGGCGATATCCGCTGCGAGGAAGTCGCGGAACCGAAAATCGAGAAACCCACCGACGCGATCATCAAGCTGTCGGCGTCCTGTGTCTGCGGCTCCGACCTCTGGCCCTATCGAGGCCTTCAACCGGTGAATGCCCCGCAGCACATGGGTCACGAATATTGCGGCGTGGTCGTCGAGGTCGGCAGCGAGGTCAGGACCGTCCGGCCCGGCCAGTTCGTGGTCGGCTCGTTCTGCCTGTCCGACAACACCTGCCCGCATTGCCGCTATGGCTTCCAGTCGTCATGCGAACATCGCGAATTCATGTCGGGCGCGCAGGCTCCCTATGCCCGGATCGCTATGGCCGACGGCACACTGGTCGCAACCGACACCATGCCGTCCGACGACCTGATCCCGAGCTTGCTCGCGGCTTCGGATGTCCTTGGCACTGGCTGGTATGCGGCCGATGCCGCGCGGGTCACGCCGGGATGCACGGCGGTCGTGGTCGGCGACGGCGCGGTCGGCCTGATGGGCGTGCTCGCGGCCAAACAGCTTGGCGCCGGCCGCATCATTGCGATGAGCCGCCACAAGCAGCGCCAGGAACTGGCGCTCGAATATGGGGCGACCGACATCATCACCGAGCGCGGCGACGCGGGTGTCGCCAGGGTCAAGGAATTGACTGACGGAGTCGGCGCGGACTCGGTGCTGGAATGCGTCGGCACTGAGGAGTCGATGATGCAGGCGATCAATGCCTGCCGCCCCGGCGGTTCGATCGGCTATGTCGGCGTTCCCCATGGCGTCAGTCTCGACGGACAGATGCTTTTCTTCGCACAGAAGAACCTGTTGGGCGGCCCTGCCCCGGTTCGCCGCTTCCTGCCGCACCTGATCGATCTCATCCTGTCGCGCAAGATCAACCCCGGAAGGGTCTTCGACCTCGAAGTGCCGCTCGCCGATGTCGCCCAAGGCTACAAGGCAATGGACGAGCGCTCGGCGATCAAGACGCTTCTGCGAATGTGACGTCCGGTTTCCGGATCACCCCCCGAAACTTAGCCGTCCGAGATTTCGAAATCGACGACGCTGGCATGGCTTGTCGGCGCGACCCTGGTCGCCGGAACGGCGACGCGCAGCCGTCGCCCGGCGCCATGAACAACCCCGCTTAGAAGGGACAGCCCGATGGACATCAATTACGACATGAAAATCGAAGCCAAGACGACGCCGTGGAGTGCGGTCATCTGCATGATGCTGACCTCCTTCGTGCTCGTCGCGTCGGAATTCATGCCGGTAAGCCTGCTGACCCCGATCGCCGACGAACTGGCGAGCACCGCCGGCCAGGCAGGTCAGGCGATCTCGATCTCCGGTTTCTTCGCCGTCATCACCGCCTTGTTCAGCAACGTGTTGTTTGCGCGTTTCGACCGACGACTGGTGATCCTCTGCTACACCGTCGTGCTCCTGGCGTCGGGCCTGGCGGTCACCTTTGCCCCCAATTACCTCATATTCATGGTCGGCCGCGCGCTCATCGGCGTGTCGATCGGCGGCTACTGGTCCTTGGCGACGGCGATCATCGCCCGCATCGCCTCCGGTCCCGACGTGCCGAAGGCGCTGGCCATGCTGCAAGGCGGAAGCGCGCTCGCCGCAGTGATCGCCGCACCGCTTGGAAGCTTCCTCGGCAGCCTTGTCGGATGGCGCGGCGCCTTCTTCATCGTCGTGCCGATCGGCATTATCGCCTTCATCTGGCAAGCCATCGCCCTGCCCCGGATGCCGGGTGGCCAAAGCGGATCGCTCGGCAGGACCTTCAGCCTGATGGGCAACCGCACTTTCGCCCTCGGCATGACGGCGATGATCCTGTTCTTCATGGGGCAATTCGCGCTCTCGACCTATCTCAGGCCGTTTCTCGAAGACATCACCCATCTCGGCGTGAACACGCTCTCGCTGGTGCTCCTCGGAATCGGCCTTGCCGGCCTCGCCGGAACCTCGCTGATCCCCTCCATGCTGCGCTCTCACATGGCCCACGTGCTCATCGGGTTTCCGGCGGTGCTGGTGACCGTGGCCCTGGCGCTCGTCGGCCTTGGCCCCTTCGCCTTCGCGACGGCCGGCTTGCTGCTTTTCTGGGGCTTGCTGACGACGCCGGTGCCGGCGGCATGGACGACCTGGATGACCCGGACAGTCCCGCACCATCTGGAGGAAGCCGGCGCCTGGTTTGTCGCCCTCATTCAGTTTGCGATCACTTCAGGGGCATTCGCCGGCGGTCTGTTGTTCGATCATGTCGGCTGGTGGAGCCCGTTTGTGTTGAGTGCGGTGACCATGCTGGGTTCGGCGGTGACTGCGGTTGGGGTGACGCGGGGGTTGAGACGTTAGGCGGTGGCCGCCTAAAACACGGCGTCGCCGTATATTGGTTGGACTTATGTAAGCGCCGGCGTGCCGTGTGCCCACCTCATCCGACCCTGCGGGCCACCTTCTCCCCGCTGGGGAGAAGAGGGAGCAAGGCGCGCCGACATTGTCCAACGAACCCGATTCTTCTGAGGCACTCCATTAAATGGAGTCCAGGCGAAGCGGGATTCTCCCCTCTTCTCCCCAGCGGGGAGAAGGTGGCCCGCAGGGTCGGATCAGGGGGCCACACGGCACACCCTCCATTATCACCGTTCTATGCGCCCTCGCCTCACCCCTCCAACTCCACAATCGCACAGCCATACCCCTCAAGCTCCAGCCTCCCCTTCACCGCCTTCCCCCCATCCAGCAGATCTCGCCCGGCCGGCACGCCGCCGATCGTCGCCGGCTGGTCCGTATAGTTCTGCACAAACAGCAGCCGCCGCTCGTCATTCATCCGCATCGTCACCTCCACGCCTTCGGGCAGGCCGCCGACCAGCGGTTCGATGCCTGCCTGGGGGAAGAGGCGTTCGGTCAGCGCTTCGGTCAACTCAGGCGTGAGATAGGTGCCGAGATAGACCACCTGCCCCTTGCCGACCTTGCGGGCGGTCGCCATTGCCCAGCCCTCGGCATAGCGGTTCGACCAGGCGGCGATCACTTCGACGTCGCTATCGACGGTGAGGTTTTCATAGAAGTGGCCGGCGGTGATTTCGCGGTTGCCGATCTTGAAGCGGCGTTGGCGGCGCTGGGATTCGGCCGGTTTGTTCGGCGGGATGACGAGACCGCCGGAGCGCTCCATCACGTCGAACAGGCCGTTGGCGCCGGGGGCGGTAAGACGGCCGAAATCTTCGACGCGTACGCCGGTGAGTTTAGACAGCGCGGTGCCCGGCGCGGTTTGCCGGATGACGTGGTTGTCTTCGTCGCGGGTGCCGGTGCGGGCGCCGATGACGACGGTGCCGCCTGAGGCTGCGAAGGCTTCGAGCTTGGCCGTCCATTCATCCTTCCACATCACCCAATGCGGGACATAGAAAAGTTTCAGCCTGGAAAGATCGTCTTCGGGATGAATGAAACCGCAGGCGATGCCGCGATCGTAGCAATATTGATGCATCAGGATCGCGTCGTCCTGCGGGCTCGGCAGGCCGATCGGATAGGTCTTGTGGGCTTCCTGATTGTCGAAATCGGAGCCGGCGATGCCGACATCCATGCGCACATAGGTGCCGAGGATCTTCGGCTGCAGCGCGATCATCTCGGTCGCGAAGCGCTTGGCCTCCTCATAGCGGTGGCGGCCGATATCGTCATGATCGATGATGCCCATCCAGTAGATCTCGGCGCCGAAATGGGCCGGGCGCCAGCGGAAGAACATCAAGCCGTCAGCCCCGTGGGCGACCGAGGAGAGCGCCATGCGGCGCAACTCGCCCGGCTCCGGCGTCAGCGTGCAGAAGCCCGGCTGGCTGCCGAAACCCGATTGCTGCTCGGGAACGATGTAATTGCCGGAGAAGCCGCGGCAGATATCGAGGTGCAGCGCCTGCACCTTGGCGTGGTTGCCGAGCCGCTGGAACTCGTCATAGAGCATCGGATAGATGTCGTAGCCGACGAAATCGAGATCCTTGCTGAACTGCCCGCGGAAATCGATATCCCTCAAGCCCCCGAGATTGTGGAAGACGAACCAGGAGGGTTTGACGGCTCTGAGGATTTCCACCTGATCGTGCTGGAAGCGCGCTGTGGAGAAGGCGAGGAAGCGGTGGTAATCCTGCAGATGGCCGGGGCTCGGGAAGGTCGGACCGAACTCGATCGGCAGCACCACCTGGTCGAAACCGTCATAGGCCGTCGCCCAGAAATCGCCGCCCCAGGCCCGGTTGAGCTTGGCGATCTCGCCGTATTTGTCGGCGAGGAAGGCCTGGAATTCGCTGAGCGTCGCCTTGGAAAAGCTCTCCGGCATGCTGGTGTTGAGCTCGTTATCGGTCTGCCATCCCACGACATGCGGGTTGTCGCGATAGTGCTCGGCCATTGCCTTGGTGATGCGCTTGCTGTGCTCGCGAAACACAGGGCTTGCCGTGTCGCAATGCTGGCGCGAGCCGTGGCTCATCGGCCGGCCCTTGCCGTCAACCCTTAAAATTTCAGGGTGGGCTGCGGTCAGCCAGCGCGGCGGCGTCGCCGTCGGCGTGCACATGATCGTATCGATGCCGTAACGCCCGAGCAGTGATATGGCACGGTCGAACAGATCGAAATCGAAAGTACCGAGCTTCGGCTCGAGAATATGCCAGGCGAATTCGGCCATGCGCACCACGTTGAAGCCGGCTTTGGCCATGCGCTCGGCGTCGCGCTCCCAATAGCTTTCATCGACATGCTCGGGATAATGCGGCGCACCGACGAGGAAGCGGTCGGTCTTGACGGGGTTCCATACGGAGAGGGTCTTGTCGGACACGGTGGGTCTTTCCTTATCTGTCGAGAATGGTCTTGCGGGCGCTGATCGCGCGGCCGCCTTCGGATGAAAAGAGATAGAGCTCGCTGGCATCGAGCTTCAGCGCCACCTTCTGCTCAGCGGCGAAGGGCGCGACGTAGCTGAGCTGCACGGTGATGTGGCCGGTGCCGCTCTCCGAGGCGATGGTTCGCATATTGCCGGCGTCGACATAGAGAATGGTTTCGCGGCCGAGATGCTCGACCAGCCGGACATCGCCTTCGATCGCCCCGCCCTGGCTGGCATCGGTGACGATCGATATCGTCTCCGGACGAACGCCGAGCGTCAGGCTGGCGCCTTTTCCAAGCGCCGACGGCTGCGCCAGCTCCACTGTCACCGGCACGAGGCCGGGTGCCGAAACGGTGATATTGCGGCCCGACACGTCGTCGACGGTGACGCCGAGGAAATTCATGCGCGGCGCGCCGAGGAAGCCGGCGACAAAAAGATTGTCGGGGTTGCGGTAAAGCTCCAACGGCGAGCCGACCTGCTCGATGATCCCCTGGTTCAGCACGACGATGCGGCTTGCCATGGTCATCGCCTCCACCTGGTCGTGGGTGACGTAGACCATGGTGGCGCCGAGTTCGGCATGCAGGCTGCTCAATTCGACGCGCATCTGGGTGCGGAGCGCCGCATCGAGGTTCGACAGCGGCTCGTCGAACAGGAAGACCTCGGGCGAGCGGGTGATCGCCCGGCCGATCGCCACACGCTGCCGCTGGCCACCGGAAAGCTGCTTCGGGCGCTTGTCGAGCTGATCGGTAATCCTCAAGATCTTGGCGGCGCGTGCAACGGCCACGTCGATCTCGGCCTTCGGGCGCTTGGCCATGCGCAGGCCGAAGCCCATATTCTCCGCCACCGTCATATGCGGATAGAGCGCATAGGACTGGAAGACCATGGCGATGCCGCGATCACCCGGTTCCTGCTTGCTGACGTCGCGGCCATTGATCAGGATCTGGCCGGAGGAAATCTCCTCCAGGCCGGCGATCGATTTCAAAAGCGTGGACTTGCCGCAGCCCGACGGCCCGACCATGACGATGAACTCGCCTTGCGCCACGGAAAGATCGATGCCGCGCAGCGCATGATAGCTGCCGTAATTCTTGTTGATCTCACGGAGTTCGAGACTGGTCATGTCCTGGCCCTCTCTTGTTGAAATGGAAAACGCACGCTCATCCCTTCACCGCCCCCATGGTCAGGCCGGCGATGAAGTGGCGCTGCATTAGGAAGAACATCACCACCGGCGGCACGGCGACGACGATGGTGCCCGCGGAAATCAGGTTCCAGGCCGAGACCCATTCGCCGCGCAGATTGGCAAGGCCTGCGGTGACCGGCTTGACGCTGTCGCTGACGGTCAGCACCACCGCCCAGAAATAGTCGTTCCAGATGAAGGTGAAGATCAGGATGGCAAGCGCCGCCAGTGCCGGCCGCACCAGCGGGATCGCCACATGGATGAGCGTCTGGAAGGGCGACGCCCCTTCGGCGCGGGCCGCCTGAAAGAGTTCGTCCGGCAGGGCGGCGATGAAATTGCGCATGAACAGCGTCGCGAACCCGGTCTGGAAGGCGACATGGAAGATGATCAGCGCCGCCGTGGTGTCGATCAGGTCGAGGCGGACCATCAGGTCGCGCACCGGGATCATCATGATCTGATGCGGCAGGAAATTGCCGCCGACGAACAGCGCGAAGATCAACATATTGCCGGGAAAGCGGTAGCGCGATAGCACGTAGCCGGCGAGCGTCGAGAGCGCCAGCACGCCGATCACCGAGGGAATGGTGATGATCAGGCTGTTGAGGAAGTAGCGCGCCATCGGCGTCTGGGTGAAGACGGCGGTGTAATTATCGATGACACCGATGCCGGTCGGCCATCCCCACAGATTGCCGCCCATGACATCCTCGGTCGAGCGGAACGAGGTGAGGATGATTGCAAACAGCGGGCAGAGCCAGAGCAGCAGCACGATGACGACGGCAAGCACATAGAGGCGGCGCTGCCAGACGGCGGCTTCCGGAATGGGACGAGGATACATCAGCCTCCCCTCTCTTCGCTGCGGATGATGTGACTGAGATACCAGGCGATGAAGACGGCCATGATCACGAAGAGCACGGAGGCGATCGCCGCGCCGTAGCCGAAGCGGTAGGAAAAGATCGACTGCTCGTACATCTGGTAGGCAAGCACCGAGGACGAGCCGAACGGCCCGCCTGAGGTCATCACCGACACCATGTCGAAGGAGCGCAGGGCGCCGACGACGGTGACGGCAATGGCGATGAAAGTGACCTGGGTCAGCTGCGGCAGCACGATGTGGCGCAGCATGTTCCAGCCCCTCGCCCCGTCCACGCGGCCGGCGCCGATCAGCTCTTCGCTCAAATTGTTGAGACCGGCGAGATAGAGCACCATGCAGAAGGTGACCTGCGGCCAGAGAGCGGCGATGACAATGGCGAAGGTGACGAAATGCTCGTCGGACAGAACCGCCGGCGCGACCGCCCCGAAGGCCCGGAAGATCAGCGCGAGAAGGCCGAACTCCGGCGTATAGACCCAGGTGAAGACGACGCCGACGGTCACCGAGGCGAGCACCAGCGGAATGAAGAACAGCGACTTCAGGAAGCGCATGCCGCGGATTTTCTGGTTGACCAGCAGCGCGATGGCAAGCCCGATCGGCGGGGCGGCCATGAACATGACGAGCCAGATCAGATTGTTCTTCAGCGACACGTAGAATTGCGGATCGTTGTAGAGCTCGACGTAATTGCCGAAGCCGATCCACACCATCGGGCCGAAGCCGTCCCAGTCGTGCAAACTGATCCAGACGCTGCGGACGGCCGACAGCAGGATGACGGTCGAAAACAGCACGATCGCTGGTGCGATGAGCAAAGTCGGGGTAAGCCACCAACGCTGGCGGCGCCATAATGTCTGCATGTCAGGAGCCTCATGTTAAAGGTGCGAGGTCTTTCCGCTCGAGCCGCCGGCAAAGCCCGCCAACCCCTCTTTCGTCATGCTCGGGCTTGTCCCGCGCATCTGCACAGGTCGGTGCGCAGCAGATCCTCGGCACAAGGCCGAGGATGACGTCGAGTTGAGGCGGGCGTCGCCGGGAGTAGAGCGACGCCCTCGGTTTGCTGGCAAAGCCTGCCAACTCCCCCTTCGTCAGGCTCGGGTTGTCCCGAGCACCTGCAACCGATCGATAGGGCAGCAGATCCTCGGCACGAGGCCGAGGAATGACGTTGAGTAAGAGCGCAGTCCGTCACCAAACCGGTTGCAAGCTCAGATCTTATAGATCCGCTTGCGCGTGCCCTCGAGGCGCGTGAGGATCGCCTTGCGCCGGTCGGGCTTGGCCATGAACTCCTGGAAGCCGACGAGGCCGGCCTGGGCCATGTCGGGGTCGCTGTCTCGGTCGTAATATTGCGAGGTGCCCTGCACCGTCTTCATCGTCTCCACAGCGATATTGACGAGCGGATCCTTGCTCTGAGGCAGGTCGTTGCGCGGTGGCACGTTGCCGCCGGGCTCCAGATAGGCCGCCAGGTTCTCCGGTCTGTAGAAATAGGCGAGGAAGTCGCGGGCGCCCTGCTTATTCTTAGCCTTGGCGGGAATATGGATCGAATTGACCGAGAACTCCTCGAAATGGCCGACCTTGGCGTCGAGCACCGGGAAGGTCGCGTAGCCGAGCTGCGGCAGATCCTCGGCGGTGAAGGCCGAGCGCAGGAAGGCGCCGAGGTTCATCATGCCCGCCTTCTTCTGCGCCAGAAGGGCTGCCGCCTCCTGCCAGCCGAACGAGGTATGGTTCGGGGTGAAGAAACCCTTCGCAATCATCGCTTCCCACTGGTCGAAGACAGCGGTTAGCGACGGATCAAGATAGCTCATTTCGCCATTCATCAGCGCCATGTGCTTGTCGAGACCGTTGATGCGCAGGTTCATCTGGTCGAACCAGCCGGCCGCCGGCCACAATTCCTTGGTGCCGATCGCAACTGGGGTGATGCCGGCCGCCTTGCACTTGTCGCCATAGGCCATGAAGTCCTCGGCCGTTTTCGGCACGGTCAATCCATGCTCTTCGAACACGTCCTTGCGGTAGAACATACCCCAGAGCGTGCCGCCGGTGGGAAGGCCGTACTGCTTGCCGTCTTCGGTGACGGCGCCGGCCGTCGCCCCCAACACATCCTTGTACTTTTCCTTCTCGAAGAGATCGGAAATATCGTCGAACAGGCCGCGCTTGACGAAGGCGCGCATGCGGTTGCCGGAAAACCAGGAGCAGACATCCGGCGCGCCGGCGACGAGATAGTTGCGGATCGCCGTCTTGTGGGCCTCGTGATCCATATTGTTGATGACGACATTGACGCCGGCTTCCTTGCTGAAGCCCGCGGCGATCGCCTTCAGCGCGCCGAGCGCTTCGCCATTGTTTTCGGCGGAGATCATCGTGACCTCCTGCGCCTGGGCGATCGCCGGGATCGGGAAGCCGCCGGTGACAGCCGCGGCGGACACCAGGCCCGCGCCCTTCAGGAAGCGCCTGCGGGTGGTTGACGGAAATTGCTTCAAAAATGTCATTGAATTCCTCCCAGTTGATCGATCGACATCTCCCGACCGCCGCCTCCTCCATGAAACGGTCCGACCAGGCTTCAACACCGCGATCCACCCGCAATTCCAGCGATAATCCGCTTGGCTGAGTTGATCGGCGGGCGAACTTATGCATAGATCTTTTCGGCCCGCAATAATTAATTTACAAAATTAAGGAATGCATCGTGAAGTTAAAAGGCGACCAGACCACGGCGAGAGCCATGAACCGACGCCTCATTCTCAACCTTCTCCGGCGCGAAGGGCCGAGGAGCCGCGCCGACATCGCCGCCGTCATCGGCTTGAGCCCGGCCGCCGTCACCTTCGTCGTCACCGACCTGCTGGAGGAAGGCATCGTCCTCGAAGGCAAGACCGTGCCCGGCCTTACCGGCCGCCGGCCGATCCCGGTCGATATCAACTACGAACACGCGCTTGCCGTCGGCTTCAAGCTGATGGTGGATTCGGTCGAGTGCGTGGCGACGGACCTCGCTACCAACCCGGTCGCCGCCATGCGGGTCAGCCTTGCCGGCCACGACCCCGATAAAGTCGCCGACCTGCTGGCGGCGACCGTCCCGGAACTGGTCAAGCTCGCCGGCCGGCCCGACGCCAGGCTTGCCGGCATCGGCATTTCCATGCCCGGCGTCATCAACCACGAGCAGACGGCCTGCGTGCGCAGCTACCGCTTCGGCTGGAACAACGTTCCGCTGGCCGCGCTGGTCGCGGCCCGCGTCCACGTGCCGGTCTGGCTGGAGGACGACACCAACGCCTATGCCATCGCCCAGCAGCTCTTCGGGCTTGGCCGCCAGCACCGCAACATGGCGGTGCTCGCCGTCGGCGTCGGCATCAGCTGCGCACTCGTCATTGACGGCAAGCTCTATCGCGGCGCCAATGGTGCCGCCGGCAAGTTCGGCCACACGCTCTTCGAGGAAGGCGGCCGGCTCTGCGAATGCGGCAAACGCGGCTGTCTGATGGCCTATCACTCGGAACTGTCGATGCTGCGCCGCTGGCGGGAAGCAACCGGCCGCGGCGAGGAACTGGGCTTGCCTCAACTCTGCGAGGCACTGTTATCAGGCGACGCCACCGCCCTCGCCCTCGTCGCCGATTCCGGCCGCGGCATCGGCACCGCCCTTGCCAATCTCGTCAACATCACCGACCCCGAAGTCATCGTCGCCGGCGGCGAAGCCGTCTCCCTCGGCGATCCCTTCCTGACACCACTGCGCGAAGCCCTCGCCGCCCGAACCTTCCGCACCGCCCCGCCGCTTTTGCCCGACTGGGAAGACAATTCCTGGGCCCGGGGTGCTGCCGCCCTGGTCACCCAGAAGATCTTCGACTTCGAATCGTCGGGCGGGGTGACGGATATTGCGACTCTGGGGAATGTCAGAGGCTCGACGTCGGCGGCTTGAGACGCGCGAGATAGGCCGGATTTGCCGGATAACTCATTCCGTGCAAGGCGGGCTTGCACGGCACGACAGAGGATACACCCAACCCGAGCAGCCACCGCGGCCTAGATACACTCGCTTACAAAAAGGCAGGATTCCCGACACATCCCAGGTTCAATCATTGGCTGAAATGCGATTGCGGCCGATGAGCCGGAAAGGTCAATTCAGGAAGGATGACACGATGAAAACGATCCAGGCTATGGCCCTCGGCCTTGTTCTCGGCGCTGCCACGACAGCGCATGCGGACCAGCCGCTGCAGCGCACCGATCTCGTCCGGAGCGACATCGACGTGCCCGGCCATGAGGCCGTTCAGGTACGCGTCGATTTCGCCCCCGGCGTTCTCGCCCCCAATCATTCTCATCCCGGCGAAGAGATCGCCTTCGTTGTCGATGGCACGCTGGAATACCGGCTCGAAGGCCGGGAGCCAGTGACGCTCAAGGCCGGCCAGTCCCTGTTCATTCCCTCCGGCGTGGTGCACTCGGCCAAGAACGTCGGCAGCGGCAAGGCATCGGAGCTGGCGACCTATATCGTGCACAAGGGAGAGCCGCTGGTCGTGCCTGCCAAGTGAGCCTGCGTCAGGAATGCGGCGGGCGCCGGAAGCGCTCGCCGCCCGGACTCTTGGCCCGCCCCTGCGTTTGAGTGAGGCTATTGCTGCGGCTGCGCCGGCGGCGGGGTGCCGATCTTTTCCAGAACCTTCTTGGCCAGCGCCGGATCGCTCTGGGCGGCCGTCAGGATCGAGGAATATTCCTCGACGGAGATATCTTTGGAGGCTTCGACGGTATCGACCATCTGTTTCTTGGCTTCTGCCTGCAGCTTTTGCTTGCCGGCCTCGTCCTTCGTCGCGCCGATCTTGGCCGAATATTCCTGCCTGACTTTGTCGACCTGCAGATAGGCAACGGCAAAGGCCTCGAGCTTCTGATCGCTGACGGCCGCGGGCGCCGCCGTACCGCCGCTCTGGCCCTGCATCGGCGCCTGGCCCTGTGCCGGCGGCTGGGCTTGCGCCTGGGCCATCTCCGCAGCGGATGCCGGGCTGAAAGCAAGCAGGCTGAAGACAGCCGCGGTCATCATTGCCAGGGATGTGTAACGAGTGATCATATTCGTTCCTTTTCACGTGCATGATTTGATTGGCAGCAAGCCGCCTCGGTCGATCGCCAGCCGCTGAATGGCCGGCGAGGTCGCGAACATGGAGCCCCTAAGAGGGCACGGTGCGGCGGTAACGGGGCCATTTGCTGACGATTGAACGGCGGCTTTGTGACGCCGACCGGCCCCACCGCGCCGATGCCGATGGCGTACGTATCGCCTGAGGGTGGCATTCTCGCCGCAGTAAGAGGCGGAGTTGTGCAGGCTCTGCGGCAATCGTATGGTCCTGCACTACGCCAAACGGAGGAGCCCAAATGCCCATCGCCGCTTTACCTGAGCCGCCCTATTACATGGTCAGTTTTTCCTCTCAGCGAACCAAAGTCGACGATGGTTATGGCGAGATGGGGTATGCGATGACGGAACTTGCAAAACTGCAACCCGGATATCTCGGCTTCGAAAGCGTCCGCGGCGCAGACGGTTTTGGTATACTCATCTCCTATTGGAAGGACGAGGACAGCATTCGAGCCTGGAAATCAGTCGTCGACCATATCGAGGCGCAAAATCGTGGACGCTCAGATTGGTACAGCCGCTATGAGATTCGCGTTGGGCTCGTCGAGCGAGCCTATGGCTTCAACATTGAAGAGGCGTGAGGAGGCTTGGTGAAAAAGCGCGGCGACGGACCCGTCCGTCAATGGATCCTTTCCTACCGAGCAAACCTCTTTGCGCCGGCGACGCATAGAATAACGGCAACCGTCACAGCCAGCATGCTCCACGTCACAGACTCGTGCAGCAGCGTGGCGGCGAGCGTCAGGCCGAAGAACGGCTGCAGCAGCTGCAACTGGCCGACGGCGGCGATGCCGCCCTGCGACAGGCCGCGATACCAGAAGATGAAGCCGATCAGCATGGAGAACAGCGAGACATAGGCAAGGCCGATCAGCGCCGGCGTTTCTATCGCCGCGAAACTCACCGGCCGGTAGAGGAACGCCACGGCGGCCATCACCGGCAGCGACAGAACCAGCGCCCAGGAAATCACCTGCCAGCCGCCGAGCGTGCGCGAAAGCCGGCCGCCTTCGGCATAACCGAGGCCGCAGACGAGGATTGCCGCCAGCATCAAAAGGTCACCGATCGGTGATGCCGTCAGGCCCTGCATCAATGCGAAGCCCGCCACCAGCGCGCTGCCGAGAACGGAGAACAGCCAGAAGGCCGGCTTGGGCCGCTCGCCGCCGCGGATCACGCCAAAGATTGCCGTCGAGAGCGGCAGCAGGCCGATGAAGACGATGGAATGGGCTGATGTGACGTGCTGCAGCGCCAGCGCCGTCAGCAGGGGGAAACCGACCACGACACCGAGCGCGACGACGGCAAGAGAGAGGATGTCGCGCCCGCTTGGCCGCTTCTCCCGGAAAGCGATCAACAGGCCGAGGGCGAGAATGCCGGCGATCGCCGCGCGCGCAACGGTGAGGAAGACCGGATCGAACTGCATCACCGCCACGCGGGTCGCCGGCAGCGATCCGCTGAAGATCACCACTCCGATGAAACCATTGATCCATCCCGATGCCATGCGGTCCATGATGCGTCGCACTCCTTCTTTGCTGGTCCCCTTATCGGCCAAGATGGATGGTCAGGACAGTGACGGTCTGATACGATTTCGCGAAACTGTTATGGTTCAGAAAGCAGTACGGATGAACGAAGGACGCACACGGGTGGAGATGGTCGTCTCAACGATCAGGCAGCGCATTGCCGGCCGCAGCCTGACGCCCGGCGCAAGATTGCCTTCCGTCCGAGGTCTGGCCGCGACATTGAAGCTGTCAACTTCGACTGTGGTGGATGCCTATGAGCGTCTCGTCGCCGAAGGGGCGATCCTGGCGCGGCCGGGCTCGGGATTCTACGTCGCCAACCAGGCAGCCCCCTTTGCGCTCGCCGAGACCGGGCCGAAGCTCGACCGCGCCGTCGATCCGTTCTGGATATCCCGGCAATCGCTGGAGGCAGATGAAACCGACCTGAAGCCCGGCTGCGGCTGGCTGCCGCCTTCTTGGCTGCCGGCGGAAGGCATGCGCCGCGGGCTGAGGACCCTTGCCCGCGCCGACGGGCCGGCGCTTGCCGAGTACGGCTCGCCACTCGGCCTGCCGCCGCTGCGCCAGCTGATTTCGCGGCGTATGGGCGAACGCGGCATCGAAGCCTCCCCCGACCAGATCATGCTCGCCGATTCCGGCACGCAGGCAATCGATCTGCTCTGCCGCTTCCTGCTGGAACCCGGCGA
Source organism: Rhizobium redzepovicii (assembly GCF_019793435.1). GTDB lineage: Bacteria > Pseudomonadota > Alphaproteobacteria > Rhizobiales > Rhizobiaceae > Rhizobium > Rhizobium redzepovicii. The sequence continues at coordinate 42,819 of NZ_JAILYH010000026.1, forward strand.
CACGGTGCTGGTCGACGACCCCTGCTATTTCAATTTTCATGCGCTGCTGCGCGCCCATCGGGCAAAGATCGTTGGTGTGCGCTACACGCCGTCCGGTCCCGATATCGATCTGTTTGCCCACGTCGTCGCCGAACACCGGCCGCGGCTCTACATCACCAACTCCGCCATCCATAATCCGACGGGCGCAACGCTTTCCCCGGTGACGGCCCACCGGCTTCTGAAACTCGCCGACCAGTTCGACCTCACCATCATCGAGGACGATATCTTCACCGATTTCGAATATACGCCGGCGCCTCGCCTTGCCGCCTTCGACGGGCTCGATCGGGTCATTCACATCGGCAGCTTTTCGAAGACTTTGTCGGCCTCGGCCCGCTGCGGCTTCGTCGCCGCCAAACCGGAATGGATCGACGGCCTGACCGATCTCAAGATCGCCACCTCCTTCGGCGGCGGCCGGCTGACGGCCGAACTGGTGCTGAACGTCTTGAGCGACGGCAGCTATCGCAAACATACGGAAATGCTGAGACAACGGCTCTCCCGGGCGATGAGCGAGGTCTCTGCCAAGCTGAAGGCTTTGGGGATAACACCGTGGCTGGAGCCCCAGGCCGGCATGTTCCTTTGGTGCCGCCTGCCCGACGGCATCGATGCGGCTGATGTGGCACGCGCCGCCTTGGAAAAGAAGATCGTGCTGGCCCCCGGCAACGCCTTCAGCCTGTCGCAATCGGCGACGAATTTCATGCGGTTCAATGTGTCGCAGATGCTCAATGCGCGCGTGTTCGAGGTGCTGGGGGAGGTGTTGGGGAGCCAGGGGACGTCAGGCCGGGATTGAGCCGAGACGCTGCGGGCAACGGCTTGCGGCATCCGCGGTCACCTTGCACCAACCTCTCCTCCGTCATTCCTGCGCTTGTCACACGGCGCAGACGCGCCGTGGCTTGGATTCCTGTGACAAGCACAGGAGTAACGGAGGAGAGGTTAGGCGCTAGTCGATGCCGGTCCAGGGCCGCGCGGCACGCCCTTCATCGTCGCCCAAACCATACCTCAAAACGACCGATTGACCGCCTTGTCGTTCTCCAGCCGCGTCACGCAGCCTTCGAGCTTGGCGAGCAGCAAGTCGAAGTCGAGCGGCTTCGTCAGGTAGTCCGCCGCCCCGGCGCGAAGGCCCGCAAGCGTGTTTTCGCGGTCGGTCAGCGCTGTCAGCAGGATGAAGGGGATGTTGGAGAGCTCGGGGTGGTTGATCTGAATTTCGGCGAGAAGCTGGTGCCCGTCCATGACCGGCATGGAAATATCGCTGATGACGATGTCGGGCCATTTCGACAGGATCATTTCGAGCCCTTCGGCGCCGTTTGAGGCCTCGAGCGTCCTGTAGCCGGCTTCGGTCAACTCCTCGACAAGGAGGTTCCGGATCTCGACTTCATCTTCTATGCACAGGACTGTAACCATAAGCTTTTCCCTAAGCTGCGACGTGTTGATCCGACAATAGAGACCCTATTGGCAGACGAATGATAAATGTTGTGCCCTTGCCGAGCTTGCTCGTCACCTCGACGGTGCCGCCATGCAGTTCGACGACCTGCTTGACAACGTTGAGCCCGATGCCGGTTCCGGCAATGCCCGTCGCGCTGCGGGCGCGGTAATAGGGCTGAAACAGCTTCGGCAGATCATCCGCATCCATGCCGATGCCGCTGTCGGCAACGGCGATCTCCAGCGTCTTTTCATCAACCCGGGCGCGAACATAGATATCAGGTGCATTGGGCGAATATTTGACGGCGTTCGAAATCAGGTTGGTAAAGACCTGCTCCATCGCGCTGCGGTCGAATGTCAAACCCTCGGGTATCGGCTCGAGATCGAGATGGAACAGATGCGAGCGGCTGAGGTGGTGCTGTCTGTCGCAGCAGGTGACGAGCAAGGCTTTCAGATCGCCCTCGCTCCGCTTCAATGTAATCTGTCCGGTTTCGAGCCGGCCACTGGCGAGGATACTCTCCATCAGATCGACCATGCGCACCACCGCGCTGCGGATCACGCCGGCTTTTTCGTGGACGTAATCGCCGCTGACATTGGTGGTCGAGCGGCAGAGCCGCTGAGCCGCGGCGTCGATGATTGCGAGCGGCGTGCGAAACTCGTGCGACGCCATGGCGACGAACTGGCGCTGGAGCGCATTCACCTGGCGTTCGTGCACCAGCAGCCGGTCCAGCTCCTCCCTCTGCCGTTCGATCTCGGCCGTTCGATCGGCCACCATTTCTTCCAGATGGTTGCGGTGGTGGGTGAGCTCAGCCTGGCTGTCCAGCAGGGTCAGCGAGGTCCGATGCAGACCGCGTCCGAGCCAGAAGACGACAGCGATCAGCAGCGCCAAGCAGCCAAGCCCAGCCGGCGCGATCTGTTGAAAGAGCATGAATCCGGGCAGGATCGGTGGCCAGACGAGATAACCGATCGTGCCGCCGTCATGGGACAAGACCGGCACCTGGGCCCGTTCGTCATTGCTTTTCGGCGCGAAATGCAAGCCTTCGAGGCGCGCATAATGGGCGATGCTTTCAGCGGCTTTTCCATCGATGAACTTGACCGAGACGGCGATGAACTCCTGGCCCGCCTCGATCTGCATTCTGGCCGAGCTCGGCAGAATGGGCCGCGCGCTTGCGATCGCCGGCCGATTGCCGATCATGATCGTGCGAACCGTCGCCAGCTGACCAAGCGGTTTGGCGCCGGGCTTTGCCGCCTGCTCGACGAGAACCGCGCGCATCTCTCCGGCAAGCGCGGTCATTTCTCGGCCGTCGTCGCTGCCAAACCGCGGCGGCATGGCATCCGCGCCGTCGCGGAATGCAAACATCAGGCGATTGGTATCGTCGAAGATATAGGTCCGGTCATGCCCGAAATACTGGCTGGTCCACCGGCCGATATTGTCGAGCAGCCATTCATGGTTCCGCTGCTTGGCATAAAGGAAGGCGTCATCCCATTTGGCAACGCTTTCCTGTTCCCGGGGAAGCGCCGCGATCTGCTCCTCCAGTCCCTGCCGGACAAAGTCGGCCTGCCGGCGCAGCGAGAGATCATCGACCTTTATGGCGGCGAGCCACGCAAATCCGCACAGCAACACAGCCGCCGCACTGGTGAGTGTCACCAAGACGAATGTAATGTGGGATGTTAGCCTGACCTTCAATATCTGCAACCTTTTGACGGCGCCCGCTGCCGAGAAATTGACACGCAAAGGTTGACGTACCGTGAATTATGCGCTCCCCTGCACCCCGACTGTCTCCGAAGGCATTCGCGACATTCGAAGGAGAAGCGCATGGACGCCGCCGCGTCGGAAACGTCAGACATCAGGATCGAACCGATTGCTGCCGCGCACATCGACAGCTTTCATCGCGCGCTCGACGTCGTCGCGCGGGAGAAAAAATACCTGTCAATGCTTGAGGCGACGCCGCTTTCGGAAACGCGCGCCTTCGTGATGGGCATGATTGCAAAAGGCAATCCGCAGTTCGTGGCTATCGCGCAAGACGAGGTCGTCGGCTGGTGCGACATCGACCGGCATTTCTTCCCGTCGCACGCCCATCGCGGCAAGCTCGGAATGGGGATTCTTCCCGCCTATCGCAGCCAGGGTCTCGGACGAAAGCTCATCGAGACCACGTTGAGAGCCGCCCAGGAGGCCGGCTTTCTCCGGGTCGAACTCGATGTTTACCAGGACAATCGGCGGGCGATCGCCCTCTATGAAAAAATGGGGTTCGTGCGCGAGGGGATAATCCGGCGCGCCGCGCGTATCGACGGCCGGTTCATCGATGCGATCGGCATGGCGCTCTTGTTCGATGAGGATGGGCCGGCATAAATCGGAGTATCGTCAGCGTTTTTGGACAATAGCGCGGCAATCGATTGGATCGGCGCAGCGCTCAGAAACCCATCCTTAGGGGCCAGCGAAAAGGCTTCTGGTCGAGTGAATCGCGAACCTGGCGGCAGGCACGAACACTTTCGTCGTTCTAACGATCGGGCTTTTATAGATGTGCGCAAATCGGCTAAAGGGATTTCGAACAAGCCGTGGGCACTGTTTAGGACGCCCAGCTCGCCGTCAGGGTTCTTTCGCCCGGCCTGCTCCTATCGGGCGAAAGCCTCGAACGGATTATCGTGGGTCAGGCGCATCAGCGTCCCGTCGTCCACGCCTCGCCGTGTTAGCTCGGGCAGCAGGACCGTGGAAAGATGGGTGTAGGGCTTGGGTGTCCCGCCCATCGGCAGCGCCGGATCGTACCAGCCCCGGTCATGGCTCAACAACAGGCGGTCGCCGCAACCAGCCTCCAGCGCCCTGATCACCAGCTCGGCCACTTCGTCGTCCCCGGCCCGGCCGACATGGTCATACTCGATCCACGCACCTCGCTCGGCAACGGCAAGATTATAGGCGAAGTCTTTTTCTTCCTGCGTGTGAATCGAGATGAACCTATCGGCCCGATAGCCTTCCGCCTCGATGACATCGAGCTGATCCATGACGACCCGTCCCCTGATCGTATGACTGCCGATGACGGCGTCCGTCTGGGCAGCGGCGCGCGCCGCTGCCCGCAGGATTTTCGTCTCGAGCGCCGTCATGCCGTCATCACCGGCGCTGAGCTTGATCCAGCCGGCCTGGAACCCGATCTCGTCGATCTGCTCCGTCAGCTCGCGCAGCATCCACGCCTCCAGCTCCTGCTCGGACGCATGGCGGACCCATTCGGGAATCCAGGGTTCACGGTAATTGCCGGTGGGAACGACGATCGGAAAATCCGTCGCAATTGACACGGCAAGATCGATATCCGCACGGCGTCCAACGCCGCCCGTTGAGCATTCGACCAGTGCCGTCACCCCGAGCTTCTTGATGCGCTCGATTTCAGGCGCCATCAGCCGAACAACGTCTTCGGTTTCTGCGTCGGCATAACCGGGCTGGTCGGGTGTCCTGAGGTCGACGAAGACGTGCTCGTGCGGCAGGATCATCCCAAGTTCGGATTTGCTCTTGGGCCCGAGCGTCGTGCGCAGAAATTTCAAAGTCTTCCCCCGGTCACGCCAGCTTTGCGTCCAGGCCGATACCGAAGCCTCGACACTGCCGCCAAACTAGATCGTCAGGTCAGGAAATCAATCGCTCACCCGATCGAAATTCTGACAACTAGACCTGGATGCCGACGATTTTGGAGCCGATTTCTAGGCGCGCTAACTATCGCTTGGGGAGAGTTATGCCGCATCGGCCGCATCTATTTCCCTTTCGGCCGGCTGATGGCGCGGATCTTGCCGCTGCCGCCGCCTCCACAGAAGAAGCAGTCGCCGCCGTCGGATTCGAGGCCGGAGACGCCGGCGCCTTCGGGCATGTCCAGCCGCTCGAGCACCTCTCCGGTTTCCGGATTGATGCGCCTGACGTCGCTGTCGTCGCCCTCCCAGGTGCCGTGCCAGAGCTGGCCGTCGACCCAGGTCACGCCGGTGACGACGCGGTTGGATTCGATGGTGCGGAGGATTTTGCCGGTTTCCGGATCGATCTGATGGATCCTGCGGCCGCGATGCTGGCCGACCCAGAGCGTGCCCTCGGCCCAGGCGAGGCCGGAATCGCCGCCATTGCCGGGTGCCGGGATGGTGGAAAGGATATGGCCGGTCTTCGGGTCGATCTTGTGAATGACGTCCTCGGCGATCTGGTAGAGAAACTCTCCGTCGAAAGCCGTCCCCGCATGCGACGCGACCTCGATGGAGCGCACCACCTCGCCGCTTGCGGGATCGAGCGCGTTCAGTCTGTCGCCCGAGGCAAACCAAACGTGCTGGCCGTCGAACGTGACGCCGTTGACGCGCTCAGCGCCGGGAAAAGGCCCATATTCACGCAGGATATTCGCAGCTGATTTTTTCATCTCTTCCTTCCCTGTTACTCCGATCATCCTAATCGCTCGGCAGCGGCCCGGGGAGTAACAAGATCGTCGGGAAACCAGGCAGCGGCGGGCTCATCCAGCGCCGTGCCCGCCCGCGCCCCAGCGATTGCACCTTGCCTTCGCCGGCGAGAGAATCCAGCGCCCGCTGCACCGTGCGGGGGCTCGCCGCAAGCGCAATCGCCAGCGCCGAACTCGACCACGCCTCCCCGTCGGCCAGAAAAGCGAGCACCGCTCCATGCGCCCCTTCGACGATTGGCGCCAGCACGGCAATCTCCGGGGCGCCGCGCGGCGAAAGCGCAAAGCCGCGCTTTGTCGCCGCAACCTCCGCCAGTCCCCGCAGTTCAGCGCGCAGCCGGCCGATCTCGACCCGCAGCCGGGCGCGATGCGATTCATCGGCATGTTTGCCACGGAAGGCGCGGGCAATCAGCGTACCCCTTGCCACATCCCCCGGCCAGGCTTCGGCGAGCGTGCGGGCAAGTGCAAACAGCACCGGCCGCGTCGCGAGCGGGACGGCGGCGCCCGCGGTCCACACCACATGGCGGCAGGCATCGACGACGAGCGTGCCGGAGGAAAGCAGCGCTTCTACCTCGGCGAGCAACAGCGGACGTTCTTGACCGTGCGAGATCAGCCGCGCCGCCGGGGTGTCGAGCACCAGCGCGGCGGTTTCGACCTCCGCCGTCAAAGCGGGGATCGCGGCAGCCCGCGCCGAAAGCCTTGCCCGGTCGAGGGCGGCGCGCGCTGCCTGCGTCTGCAGGCGCCGAACGGCGATGCCCGCCGCCACCAGTTCGTGGGCAGTCCGTAGCGCCGGCGGCAGCGGCGCCGGATCGAGTGCTGCGAGCGCGCGCTCGGCCTCATCGAGGCGGCCGATCAGCACCAGCCTGCGAATGGCCACATTGCCCGCATGGGCGGCATTGACCCTGTCGTCATGCGCTTCCAGCACCCTGCGCGCCGATTCCAACACCTTCGGCGGCCAGATGAGATCGCGTGAGACCAGCGCGATCTCGGCTTCGGCGACCACGCATCGCGCCCGCGCCACCGCCTCCCGCGGTCCGAAGGCGCGCGCCGCACTCTTCAACAGCGCCTTGGCGCGGACGAGATCACCAAGCTGGGCCATTGCAATGCCGCGCAGCGCCAGCGCCGGCGCGTCGTCGCGCAGCGCCACCCGCTTCAGCGCGCCAAGCGCATCGCCCGATGCCAGCGCCCTTGCGGCCGCTGTGATCAACGAGTCCATTCAAATCCCGTCACACTTGTCACTCCCGCCATTTCGCTGCCCGGCCGTAATCTGCTTGGGACCGGCAGGCAACCCGCGCCGGATGCTACGACGATAGACAGGCAAAGGAGAAGACCCCATGACGGCACAACTCAACGCAACGCGCCAGCAATGGCTGGCAGCAAGGCTCGATCTACTCGAGGAGGAGAAGGAATTGACCCGGCGGAGCGACGCGCTGGCGGTCAAGCGCCAGCAATTGCCGCGTGTTGGGATCGATAAGGAATACCGCTTCGACACCGAAAGCGGCAACATCTCGCTGAAAGAGCTCTTCGGCGGCCGTTCACAGCTTCTCGTCTATCACTTCATGTTCGGCCCCGATTATACCGCCGGATGCCCGTCCTGCTCCTCGATCGCTGACGGTTTCAACGGCGTCTTCGTCCATCTCGAGAACCACGATGTCGCCTTCTGGGCGGTGTCGCGCGCGCCGCTCACAAAGCTTCAGGCATTCAAGCAGCGCATGGGTTGGAGCTTCCCCTGGGCCTCGTCCTTCGGCAGCGATTTCAACGGCGATTTTAGCGTCTGGTTCAGTGCCGAAGATCAGCGCCGGGGCGATATAGAATACAATTACCGGCTCGAGCCGCCCGCCCCCGAACCGCTCGCCGGCCAAACCGTGCAGCAATGGCAGCAGCCGGAGGGAGAAGGCCCGGTCGCCCAAATCGCCGCCATGACCGGCACCGATGTCATGACCTACACCCGCGACCGGCCTGGAGTCAGCGCCTTCGAACTCGTCGACGGTAGGGTCTATCATAGCTATTCCAGCTATGCCCGCGGGTTGGACGGACTGTGGGGCATGTATCAATGGCTCGACCGCGCGCCCAAGGGCCGTAACGAAACCGGCATCTGGTGGCGCCATCACGACCGCTACAGCAAGGAGTAACGGCGATGCTGCGTTCCGCCCACACCGCAAAGAGAGGCGATGGCAACGCGCCTCTCAACGACGCCGAATGGCTGTCGCTGGCAGCCGCCGACGAAGTATCAACCGGTAAGCCGAGCGGGAGGATGACCAACCCGGCCGGCAGCATCGCCGCCCATGCCGCCGACCGGCTATCCCTCGCCGCCGCCCCGACATTCGCGCTCATGGCGCTGCTGACGGCCACCACCGGCAGCGCCGACACGATCTGCACCGCGACGCCGAATGCTTTCCCGATCGGCGGAATGGTCCCGATGTACCTGCTGATGAGCGGCTTCCACGTGGCGCCCTGGCTACGCCTGGCCGCCGGCTGGCGAGGCATGGGCCGAAGGTGATGGTGCCAACGTCGCGACACCTCTCTTCCGTCATCCTGCCCTCGGGCTTTAACCGAGGGATGTCACAGGAATGACGGAGATGGGGGTGCGTTCCCGCTGCTCCACTCCGCCGTCTCTGACTTTACACCCTAACCGACGCGACCAGCTTCATGCCCTCACCTCGATAAAGTCGATCGGCCCGCCGGCAACCTCGTCGTCGAACACAGCACAGGAAAGCTTGCCGCCGAAGACGCAGCCGCTATCGATATTGGTGCGGTTTCCTGTCGTCACCGGGTTAGACAGTGAGGGAGTATGGCCGTGGACCAGATGTTTGCCCCAATAGTCGCTGGACTCACCGGGCGGGAACCGTAGCCAGAGAAGATCGAGCTTGGTCTGCCGTTCCAGCGGAAATTCCGGAACAACGCCGGCATGGACAAAGATGCGATATCGATCAACATGCATAAGCGGACGATCACCAGCCCATTGCAAATGCTGAGGCGGAACCCTGCCATCATAGGACATTTCGGTTTCAAGTCCGCCATTGCTGATCCATACGGGTCTGTCGTCGCTATCGGCATATGCAGCGACCATCATGTCTTCATGATTACCTTTCAGGCAGATCCAGCGCCACGGGCCGGCCGGACCGGCAATGAGCCAGTCGAGGACGCTTTTGCTGTCTGGCCCGCGATCGATATAGTCGCCAAGGAAAACGACTGTGCCCTTGGACGCGTATGTCTCGATGCGATCGATCATGCTGTCGAGCGGATCGATGCAGCCGTGAATATCGCCTATGGCAAACGTGTAGCGCATGTTCCAAGCCTCTCGGCTGCGATGTGACGGCCGGCGATCAAGGACGAAAAGGCGCGCGAGGGCATGGCGCGGAGGCTCACGCCCCCTCCGCCGTCCGTCGCATCATAACAAACGCAAACCCCGGCGCCATCTCCGATTGTCTTCCAGGCCGGAATTGTGTCATGACCTGACAACGCAACAGCGCAAGGTGCGGCATTAACATGAAGAAGATCGGGTTCCTTTCGTTCGGGCACTGGACGCCCTCGCCGCAATCGCAGACGCGCTCGGCGGGCGATGCCCTTCTGCAGTCGATCGACCTTGCCGTCGCGGCCGAAGAACTCGGTGCTGACGGGGCGTATTTTCGCGTGCATCATTTCGCCCGCCAGCTCGCCGCGCCCTTCCCGCTACTATCGGCCGTCGGCGCGAGAACCAGCCGGATCGAGATCGGCACCGCCGTCATCGACATGCGTTACGAGAACCCGCTCTACATGGCCGAGGATGCGGGTGCCGCCGACCTCATCGCCGGCGGCCGGCTGCAGCTCGGCATCAGCCGCGGTTCGCCCGAGCAGGTGATCGATGGCTGGCGCCATTTCGGCTATGCCCCATCGGAAGGTCAGGACGAGGCCGAGATGGCCCGCCGCCACGCCGAAGTGTTTCTTGAGGTGCTGCGCGGCGAAGGCTTTGCCAAACCCAACCCGCGGCCGATGTTTCCGAACCCGCCCGGCCTTCTGCGTCTCGAGCCGCATTCCGAGGGCCTGCGCGAGCGGATTTGGTGGGGCGCAAGCTCCAATGCCACCGCCGTCTGGGCGGCCAAGCTCGGCATGAACCTGCAGAGCTCGACGCTGAAGGACGACGAGACGGGAGAGCCGTTCCATGTCCAGCAGGCCGACCAGATTCGTGCTTACCGTGAGGCCTGGAAGGCCGCCGGCCACACCCGCCAGCCGCGCGTCTCGGTCAGCCGCAGCATCTTCGCGCTCGTCGACGACCGCGACCGCGCCTATTTCGGCTATGGCAGCGACGAGGACGACAAGATCGGTTTCATTGACGAGAAGACCCGGGCGATCTTCGGCCGCAGCTATGCCGCCGAGCCCGACATTCTGATCAAACAGCTTGCCGAAGACCAGGCGATCGCTGAGGCCGACACGCTGCTGCTCACCGTCCCCAACCAGCTCGGCGTCGCTTACAACGCCCATGTCATCGAGGCAATTCTGACCCACGTCGCTCCGGCGCTTGGCTGGCGCTGACGCTCGCCAAAGCACCGGGCGCTCACATTCGCCTGTATCTGGCGCGGAATTCGCGGGGACTGCAGCCCTCGCGCTCGTGGAAGACCCGTGAAAAATAAAAGGGGTCATCCAGACCGATCATGGCGGCAACCGCTTCGATTTTTTCGTCGGTGGTGGCCAACAGCTGTTTGGCATGGTCCATGCGCGCCCGAAGCTGAAATGCCTTGGGCGGCAGTCCTGTTTCCAGCGTGAACCGCCGGCGCAATGTTGCCGGAGACATACCGTGCTCGGCGGCAAAGGCGGCAAGGTCGAGCGGTTGCATCGCCCGCCGCCGTAGCGTTTCCACGATCACGGCCATGGCGGGCCTCTCCTGGCGCCGATCCGCCGCTCCAATTGCCTGTCTGGCGGCTGATATGACGATGCGATGCAGCATCAGTGCCGCCGACGCCTGTCCCAGATGGGTATCGTCGAGCAGATCGGCATGGAGCATCCCGAAGAGCCGCGCCACTTCATCGAGGCGATGCAAGGTCACGACGGGATGCCGTTCGCCAATGATCCTCAGCCTGACGAAGTCCCGCGTGAAGGATCCTTCGAAAAGCGCCCAGCGCTCGTCCCAGCCGCCTTCGTCGGGAGCGTAGGAATGCGCGCGGTTGGGAAACAGCCAGAACAGGGCAGGCCCGGTCAGGCTGAAGCGGCCGCTGGCGGCGGTCTCCAGCCAGCCCTGCCCGCGCTCCACCAGCACGACGGCGAAACTCGGAAGTTTCCGGTCGGTCACCGCATGGCGGGCATGCTGCCTGCCGCTTCCGGTGACCGCCAGTCCGCCGGCCGCGCCAAGCGGCGTTCTGTAAATGGCCTCGGCCTGTTTCATGATGAGCGAAAAGTCCAGCTACCAGTTTCCTCTATGTCGGTTATTCCTGCAGATCAGATAATTAAGCGCAACTCAATTCAAGCTGGGGAAGGCTGAAATGTCGATTGCCGCCGAAGCCGTGCAGGCCCGAACACCGGAATTTCCCCTGACCGCCCACGGCAAAACCTTGACTGCGGAGCGGATCGGCTGGCTCACGCCGACCGATCCCGCCATCGGCGTCGACGCCATCCGCCGCCGCTACCAGAACGACGGCTATGTTTGGCTGAAGGGCCTCCTGCCGCGGGCCGATGTCATCGATTTCCGTGGCTGGGCGTTCGAGCGCCTCGCGGTGACAGGATTGGTCGAGCCCGGCAGCGATTTTTCGCAAGGGATTGCGTCGGCCGCCAGCGTCGACTGGAGCCTGGCGGACCGGCGCCTGATGTCGCTTGTCCGCTCCGCCGCCTATGAAGGTTTTTGCGCGCAGCCGCCGCTTACCCGCTTCATGGACGAATTTCTGCAGGGCATCTCCTATCTGCACAAGCGCAAGATCATGCGTTTCACCCAGCCGGGAACGCCGACGGCCACACCCGCTCACTACGATCTCGTTTATCTCCGCGGCGGCACCAGTCGCCTGGTGACGGTATGGATCCCGATCGGCGACATCCCTGCCGAGATGGGCGGCCTCGTCTACCTCGAAGGTTCGCACGCGCTTGGAGTCAAGATGGAGGCGAAGTTCCAGGCCGCAAGCGGCGATCTTTCTCCGGAAGAGCGGATCAGCGCCTATAACAGCCACATGACGGAAGGCGGCTGGGTCTCGAAAGATCTTCCCGATATGGCGAAGCGCTTCGACACCCGCTGGCTCGCCGCCGATTATGAGGCCGGCGACGTTGTGCTGCACTCGCCCTACATGATCCACGCCTCAACCACCAACCAGAACAGCAGCCGGCGGCTGCGCCTTTCCACCGACATCAGATATCAGAATGTCGACGACGAGATCGACGCCCGATGGAACAACCATTGGAGCCTCGGCGATATGCTGTAGCCCGGCTTCAGCGCCCCGGCAGCGAAGCGTCGGGACCTTACTGCCGCCGTGAGCGTTGATGGTCCAAGCCTTGAATCGGTTGCATGACTGACCGACTTATGGCTGGGACCGAACCGCTCGAGTTGCCTGATGCCGCGCACGAACCTGAACGATATCCTGATCTTCATGGCCGTCGTCGATGCCGGAAGTTTTATCGCCGGCGGCCAGGCCATGGGCCTGTCCCGCTCGGCGGCCGGAAAGGCCGTCATCCGCCTCGAAGACCGGCTCGGCGCACGTCTGCTCAACCGCACGACGAGAACGCTGAGCCTGACCGATGAAGGGCGGGTCTTTTACGAGCGCGGCCTGCAGATCCTTGCGGCGGTCGATGAGGCGGAAGCGAGTCTGGGAGGCCAGAGCGGCATGCCGCGCGGCCTTCTCAGAGTGACTGTACCCGATGCCTTCGGCCGGCTCGTCGTGATGCCGCTGCTGGAAAAATATCTTCGGGCCTGGCCCGACATCCAGGTCGAGGTGAGCTTTACCGATCAACTCTCCGACATCATCGAGGACGGCTTCGATCTGGCGATCCGTATCGGCGCCGCGGCGTCGGATACCCGGCTGGTCTCGCGCGTGATCGCCACCTACAAGACACGCCTCTGCGCCTCGCCTTCCTATCTCGCCGCGAACGGCGAGCCACGCGAAATCGACGATCTCGCAGCCCACGACTGCCTGATTTTCGCCAACCGCAATCAAAGGCAAGGCTGGCGTTTTCGTGGCAAGGGCGGTGCCTGGATCAAGGCGCAGGGGCGCAGCCGCCTGAGGCTCGACAACGGCGAGGCGATCCGCGACGCTGCCCTGGCGGGATTGGGTATCGCGCTCCTGCCCGATTTTCTCATCGGCGGCGATCTCGCCGCCGGGCGTCTTCGGCAGGTCCTGCCCGACCTGGAAGCCGATGACGCCAAGATCGTCACGCTCTATCCCGACAAGCGCCTGCTGGAACCGCGCATCCACCGTTTCGTGGATCTGATAGTCGAGGCGCTGGGACACGAGAGATCGGGCGCGCGCTCATCGCCTTGATACGGAAGCACCAACATCGGCAACCGCCCTGTCGAAACCGCGGAAACTTTTCAAGGCAAGGGGAAAGAGAGTGGCGACGAGATAGGCAAACCCGGTGAGCAGCAGCGCCGCGGCAAGACCGATCGTGCTGATCAGCGTACCGCCGACAAGGCCGCCGAAGGGAATGAGGGCGAAGCAGAGGGCGGTATTCAATGCGATGACGCGGCCGGTCAGCGGCTTGGGGATGCGCTCGAAGATCACCGCCGACAGGATCGGGTTGAGAAAGCCCGAGGCGAATCCCCCGATGGCCAGGGTCGTAAAGACAAGACCGAGCGGCGCATCCAGCGCAGTAACGAGAAAACGCGGAAAGCCGGTCAACAGGAATGCCACGGTATAGACGATCAGGCGCGGCATCCGTTCGCTGATTGCTGCGGCGATCGCCGCACCTGCGATCGATGCGCCGGCGAATGCCGCAAACATCGCTCCCAGCAGTTCCGGACCATGGCCGGAATCACGTGTCCAGACAGGCAGCAGCACCGCATGATAGGCCTGATCCAGCAGGTTGGTGATCGCCACCATAACGACGATGCTGACGAGCACAGCATCGCCGCGCAGAAAGCGCCAGCCTTCGCGGAGATCGTCGAGATAAGAAGGCCTCTCGGCCGGTCGGGCGCCGGATAGCTCTGGCGTGCGCCGCATATCGGGGATGCCGACGGCAACGATCAGCGCGGCCGCGGCGAAGGTGGCGGCATTGACGAGGAGCGCCTGACCCGGGCCGATCAGGCCAATCAGCGCCCCGGCTCCGGCCGCACCCGCCGTCGAGGCCAGCCGCTCAATGGCGCTGGCGACGCCAGTCACCCGTTCGAGCGACACATTCGCGAGCCTGGCGATATCGGGAACCATCGCCTGCTTGGCGGCGTCGGAAGGCCCACGCAGCACGCCCATGGCAAAGACGGCAGGCAGCAGCACCGGCATGCCGAGCAGGCCGAAAAAATCGAGCAACGGCACCAACGCCACCACGGCCACCGAAACGCTATCGCAGACGATGGCGATGCGCTTGGCGCCGACGCGGTCGATCAGCGGCCCGCCGAGCGCCTTGGCGACGACATAGGGCAGCATCTCCATCATCGCCGTCACGCCGGTCAGGACAGGGCTGCCCGTCGTGCTCAACACCAGCCAGGGAATGGCGATGGTCGACAGCCGCGTGCCGGAAAGCGAACATGTCTCGGCAGCAGCGAGCGCCAGGAAAGGCCCAGCCTTCCTCACGCCTCGTCCTCCCCTTCGCGATGCGGAAGGCGGCCCGGATAGGGGAAGGCGTGCAGCATGACATAGAAAGGAACCATGTCGGAATTCCGGGACGCCGCCTCGCCCAGCGGCGGAGCCGCCCGCATCGCTTCCAGGATGATGTCGGTCAGCCGTTTCGTCAGAGCCTCGGCCTGTGGCGCCGTCATCGGAATAATGATGTCGTCGGCAGTCGTCGCCTTGCGCCATTCGGCCGGCAGTTCGGCATATTCCTCGAGCGCCTGCTGCATCTGGCCGACCTGCAGCGAGAGCGCCGCCTGGTTGAAAGCGAGGTCGAGATCGAGCGCCTCCCCCTCGGCTTCGCTCGGCGGCACCGAGGTCAGCTCATGGCTGGCGCGCCACCAACGGTCTCGCCGTGAGGCATGCGGCGCTTCCTCGATGAAGCCATATTGGGCAAGCTGGCGCAGATGATAGCTCGTCGCGCCGCTGTTCAGGCCGAGCCGCGCGGCAAGCTGCGTCGCCGTGGCAGGTCCATCGATCCTCAGCATGCCGAGCATGCGCAGCCGGACGGGATGAGCCAGCGCCTTCAGCGCGGTCGGTTCGGGCACGACGCGGCTGACGATGCGGGAGGCGGCGGTATCTGCGGCAGGTTTCGGGTGCGGATGTTTCATGCTTCAAGCATATATTTGCAAACATATCTTTGCAAATATTTCTTTGCAAAAGCGATGCGTCTGCCCGCAGGCTCAATCCTCCCGCAGGGTGAAGACCGCGCAAGGATCGGCGATGCCGCGCAGGGTATGCTCTCCGAGCGGCATCAAGGGCGTCCCCGTGTTGGCCGCCACCGCGCCTGAGATCAGCACAGTTCGGCCGAGCGGCTTGCAGAGCCCTTCCAGCCGGCTGACCAGGTTGACCGCAGGGCCGATGGCGGTAAAGTCCAGCCGGTCGGCCGCGCCGATATTGCCCCACAGAATCTCGCCGAAATGCAGCGCCGCGCCGAACGGCAACGGTGCCAGCCCCTGCGCCTGGCGCACCTGGTCGAGATGAACCATGCCGGCGCGGCTGGCGGCGACCGCCCGCAATGCGGCCTCGCAGGCCTCCCGGTCTCCTTCGATCGCTCCGCCAGAAGCCGCCGTCACCGGAAAGATCGCCAGCACGCCGTCACCGATGAATTTCAGCACCTCGCCGCCGAAGGCGTGCACTGCGCCTGCGACGCGGTCGAAATAGGCGTCCAGCGCGGTGATCATCTGGTGAGGATCGGTCACCTCGGAGAGCGCGGTGAAATCGCGCAGATCGGCGCAAAGAAGAGCGGCTCGGATGGTCTCGCCGGTGCCGCGGGCTAGCGCGCCGGCCTGCACTCGGGCCGCACTGCGCCGGCCGAGATAGGCTTCGAGGAGCGCGGCCCGCGCCTCCCGCGCAGCAAGTGCGGCAAGCGGCGCAGCGGCAAAACGCGCGACCTCGCGCAGCAGGCTGATCGCGGCCGGGCCGAATGCGCTGTTTCCTGCCCCGCTGGCAACCCCCGCCCAGCCGAGCAGCGGGCCGTCCGATGCCTGATTATCCTGTGCTGGCCCGATCCTGGTCTCCCACACCGGCCCCAGCCCGGCCAGCCACTCGCGCCCGGCTTCGCTCTGCGGAGTGGCGGCAAAGGCCAATGCCTCGATGACCGCCTCGGTCTCGGCCCGCCACAGCCAGGTGCGCCGCGCGATGATCGGATGCGGCACCGATAGCGTCAGCGCGCCGCCCGAAAGCGGCAGGCCCTCAGCCAAAAGCCGGCGCCCGAGCTCGGCCAGAAACCGTTCGGGACCGGGCGAGGCACCGGCCTCGTCAACCAGCCAGGCAAGGGGAGACGGCAGATCCATGCTGCAACATGACACCGCCCCGGGACGTCCGCAAGGATGCCTTCAGGAGCCTATCGACACCTTGAGCCCTTCCTGCGCAGACAATTCCTGTCGCGAACCTTCCATCACGGGGAAAAGCGAAAAATAACGCTTTAAACTTGCGCCGTTTTGATTTCATTATGCGGCCGTTCGTCATCGTGTGATTGAGGGGTACGATGGGCACGATATTCTGGCCGAAAGATCCGCTGGATGGGAATGACATGACGCTGCTGACGTCGATCCTTCGGCGGTGGTGCGAAAGGTATCAGGTCGAGCTGACGGCGGAGGAAAGCAGCCGCAAGGCAAAGGAACTCGTCGAATGGTTCGAATTCGGCGTCAAGGATCCGATCGAGCTCGCCGAACTGATCGACGACAAGCACTGGCTCGTCAGCAGGATCTGACACACGGGCTGCGGAAATTTCATAGGAAAAGGCCGGGCGAAACATCGCACCGGCCCTCGTCAACTTGGCTCTAACCAAGGCTTTTAGTCATCATCCCGCCAGCGACGGTCGCGATCCCAGCGCCGCTCATGGCTCCAGCGCGGGCCGTCCCAATCGCGGTGACGTCGCTCCCAGCCCCAACGCGGCGGGCCACCGTAAAATGCCACCGGCGGCGGGCGTCGCCAATTCGGCCGGCATTCACCCCAGCGGGTCAGATGCCAGCCGCGGCCGCACGCATAGTCGACCTTCGTGACATCGCTTGTGGCTTTGCTCTGGACATTGATTGTCCCCATCGGCATTGCCTCAGCCGTGCCGATCGAGAGGCTGCCAGCGAGCAAGGCAGCCGCGATAGAAAGTGCCTTCATCGAAAACTCCATTTCATCCAGCCGCCCTGATCTTATGGCCGCCAAATTGAACTGGAGATGAACTGCACGTTCATGTTTAGACGAGAAAAACCAGCGTTTTCGGACGCCCGATCAGGGTATCGCCGCACCGCTTTTCCCGCGGCGTCAAGCGCTTGCGGGCGCCCGCTGCCCGTAAAAAATCGTTCATGTTCTGCCGTGAAAACTGTCAGGACCGGGATCGCGCCCGGCGGCGACCTCGGTCAGCCGTCCAAGGTAGTGCGCCCAGCCTTCTGCATGGCCGGCGCATTGATCGGCGCTCGGCAGGCCGCTATGGGTGAGTCGCAGCAGCGTTCCGTCTCCTTGCTCGATCAGGTCGATCTCGACCAGGCTCGACCCCGGCGGAACCACCTCGCTGCCGTCCCAGCCGAAGCTATAGGCAAGGCGATGAACCGGCACCACCTCGCGAAACGAGCCGCGCGCAAAACGAGCGCCGGTGACGTTGACGAGGTAGAGCCCGCCCGGCTGCGGCTCGACCTGAGCCTCGGTTCCCATCCAGCGCAGAATCTTTTCCGGGTCGGTCATCAGCGCAAACACCGCGGCCGGCGGCGCCGCGATATGCGCCTCGCGGTGAACGACGAGGGGATCTTGCATGTCTCTCTCCCATGGTTGTCATGGCCTGCCCTCGCCTCCGGCGGGATCAGCGGGTCATGCTGTGTAGATTGGGTGTCCTCATCGGAATCATGTAGGCAAACGTGTACGTTCAGCAAGGGCGCTCGGGGCGTCATCCTCATATTGCGGACACAGGTAGCCGCTGCTCCTTGCACATTGCAGAAAGCATTTCGCCCTATTGCCAGCCCGCCGCCTTGCCCCTATTGTCCCCGCCGTTCTCAGGGCGGGGTGAAAGTCCCTACCGGCGGTATGCAGTTTCGATTGCGAGCCCGCGAGCGCCTTCTTAAGGAAGGGTCAGCAGATCAGGTGAGATGCCTGAGCCGACGGTCATAGTCCGGATGAAAGAGAACGTGCGTTCCTGCCGCCCTTGCGGCTGTCGGGGACGTTCGTGATCGCCTTGGGTGATGTGTCTGTTCGCCAAAGGAGATTACCATGACACCCACCCGCTACGCCTTTATCAAAGCCAGCTGGCACGCCGACATCGTCGACCGCGCCCTTGACGGCTTCTACCAACTCGTGCCGCCCGAGCAGGTCGATGTGTTCGATGTTCCCGGCGCCTTCGAAATGCCGCTGCTTTCCCGCGATCTTGCCGCAACCGGGCGCTATGCCGCCGTCGTTGCCGCCGCTTTCGTCGTCGACGGCGGAATTTACCGCCATGAATTCGTCGCCCAGGCCGTGGTCGACGGGCTGATGCGCGCCGGCATGGATACCGGCGTGCCGGTGCTGTCGGTTTCGCTGACGCCGCACCAATATCAGGAAACCGACCACCACAAGCAGATCTACCGGGCACACTTCGTCGAGAAAGGGCGGGAGGCCGCAAAGGCCGCGCTGACGATCGGGAAGACACGCGCCGCTCTTGCCGCGTAGCAAGGCTGATCCGCTGAAACCGAGGCGGCGGAACCGATCCCGCCGTCTTCATCAGGCCAATTCCGACAGAATAATTGATTCGACGCCCTCGCCGCGCTGTGGTCCACTCGACCCCGACATGTATCGCCATTCTTAACGCATCCACAACCTCAAGGAGCTGAAGATGAGCAATGCAATGCGCAGTGAACCCCCTATCGAAAATCCGAAAACACGGCCCGTCGACACCAAGCTCGAAGTGGTCGTCATCCCCGTTTCCGACGTCGACCGCGCCAAACGTTTTTACGACGGCCTCGGCTGGCGGCTCGACGCCGACTTCGCCAGTGATGCCGATTTCCGGGTGATCCAGTTCACCCCGCCCGGCTCCGGCTGCGCGATCATTTTCGGCAAGAACATAACCGCAGCCGCACCCGGCTCCGCCCAGGGGCTCTACCTCATCGTCTCCGACATCGAGGCCGCCCGTCGCGATCTCATCGCCCGTGGCGTCGAGGTCAGCGACGTGTTCCATGACGCTGCCGGCGTCTATGCCGGCAAGGACGAACCCTATCTCTTCGGACGGCTGAGGCTCGCCGGCCGCGATCCCGATCACCGCAGCTATCGCTCCTTCGCCTCGTTCAAGGATCCCGACGGCAACGGCTGGCTTTTCCAGGAAGTCACCCAGCGCCTGCCCGGACGCATCGACGCCGACGAGACGGCCTTTGCGACCTCGAGCGACCTTGCGTCAGCGCTGCGCCGCGCGGCCATCGCCCACGGCGAACACGAGAAACGCAACGGCGGCAAACACGACGAGAACTGGCCGGATTGGTACGCCG
Source organism: Rhizobium redzepovicii (assembly GCF_019793435.1). Taxonomy (GTDB): domain Bacteria; phylum Pseudomonadota; class Alphaproteobacteria; order Rhizobiales; family Rhizobiaceae; genus Rhizobium; species Rhizobium redzepovicii. The sequence goes on from NZ_JAILYH010000026.1 coordinate 62,334, forward strand.
AATACATGGTCAGCGAACGGGCCGGCCGGGAGCTGCCGTTATAGATGGCGGTAAAGGACGCAGACGCTGGTCGCGTCTGTGTTCCCTCTTAATAATGCTGCAGTCCGCTTGCCTTTCGCTTGCCGCTCAAGGCCAGGCGAAGGACAATAGGAGGCCACACGGCACGTCTTTCATTGTCTCTCGCTTCACCCCGAGCGAAAGCGCCGGCAAGCCACCCCATTATCGGTCAAACATATCCCGCCACTGCTTTTCTCCAATCATGCAGTCTGTCGCCGGCACAGCCCCGGCAATTCTCTGCACCGTTGCCGGCGGGGAAAGGCCGCTGATCTCCAGCACCAGCTTGCGGCGCACGGCAACGGCGAAATCCTCGATCTTGCGCACCGGCAGCACGAAGGCGCCAGGGCCGCCGATCACGCAGTCGGCGTAATATGTGTCGAGCCCGTTGGGGGCATCGGAGGGCCTCAGCATGATGGCAAGGCCGTTGATGATCATGCCGGCTTCAACCGCCTTGTCGCGCGCCGGTGTAACCGGATTGCCGGAATTGTTCGGGCCGTCGCCGGAGACGTCGATCACCTCCCGCCGACCCTGAAACGGGCTGGTCATGATCATGCTGGCGCCCTGGCCGATCGCTGTGGATATCGAAGTGCGCCGTTGCGTGGCGATCGGCCGGGCTTCGATCTTGCCGGCAAAGGCGATCGCGTCCTCTTCCGTCTCGATCACCTGCCAGTCGATCACCGAATCCTGGACGACGTAGCCTGCCCATTCGAAATAGCTGATGGCAATGCGCCCGGTCAGACCGCCCCTCACCGCATTAAGGAATTCCTGGTGCTTGAGCGCCTCGACATACCCCTCGCGCTGAATGCCGATCTCTTCGAAATCCATCGACCGCGAGGTGTCGACGGCGAGCACGAGGCTGACGTCAACCTCGTTCGTCCCCGCCTGTGCTGCCGGGACGAGGCCGGAAAGCCCCATGAGCACCGCAACTGTCGTCAGCATCGGTAAATCCCCGCGCCATCCAAGCCAGCGAACTCTAACACAGCTTGATCGAGGAAGGACGCGCAGCCGCGTGCACGGCTTCAATTTTCGGTGATGGCATCGGGCGCCTCAATGCAGGGGAAGCCACAAGGGGGTCTTCCACGCCTTCAGCGCCTCGAGAAAGACCTGCAGGCGCAAGGGCAGGAAGCGGCGTGTCGGATAGACCGCATGCACGAATATCTCCTCGGACGACCAGTCCGGCAAGAGGCGGATGAGCTCGCCTCTTCTGATCTGATCGTCGCAATAGGTAGAAGGCAGCAGGCCGATGCCGTGTCCGCGATAGGTGAAGGCGCTCACCGCTTCGAAATCCCGGCTCGATACCGGCCCCGACACCTGCTGGCGGACCGATTTGCGGCCGCTGACGAGATGCCATTCCGCTTCGCCGTTACGGCCGTTCAGCAGCACGCACTGATGATCCTTCAGGTCTTCGGGCTTCGAGGGAGGCGCCCTGCCCTTCATATAGTCCGGCGCCGCGACCAGATAGCGCACGCTCTTTCCGAGCCGCTGCGCGACGATCGACGAATCCTTGAGTTCGCCGAAGCGGATGCCGAGATCGATATTCTCGGCGATCAGATCGAGGAACAGGTTGGTGACGAAGAGATCGATCCGGATTTCGGGATAGGTCTTCAGGAAGGTCGAAACGAATTCGTAGAAAACCTCCTGCCCGAAGATGACGGGCACGGAGATCTTCAGCAAGCCTTCCGGCTTTCTCTGGGTTTCCGTCAAGGCCTGCTCGGCGTCGATAAGATGGGAAAGCGGCTCGCTGCACTGATCGAAATAGGCGCTGCCCTGCGCGGTCAGGCTGAGCTTGCGGGTCGTGCGCTGCAGCAGCGTCACGCCGAGTTGCTCCTCCAGCGACGTCACCTTGCGGCTGACGGTCGAGACCGGCATGCCGAGAGAATGGGCGGCACGGCTGAAGCTGCCGTAGCGCGCCACCGTCACGAAAACCGCGATGTCGTTCAGGTCCGCCATGCCGCGATTTTTGCATAGATGCAAAAGAGAATCCAGATATTTCCATCTAATCGAGGAATGGAGTTTTCGCCATATTCACCTTGCGAAAACAATCACAACCCGATGGAGGCGCATTCGCAGCCGCCCCATCTCGAGCGACCCGGCCTTCGCAAGCGCAGACCTCCGTTGCCCGACCAAATTATGGAGTTCAACATGACTACCGCAAAGACTGTCATCGTCACGGGCGCCTCCCAGGGTATCGGAGCCGGGCTCGTCAATGCCTTCATCGAGCGCGGCTACAATGTCGTCGCCACCTCGCGCCAGGTCAGCGCCTCGGATGCCTTTCGGGCTTCGGAGAAGCTGGCGCTCGTCGACGGCGATATCGGCGATGCCGAAACCGCCGCACGGGTCGCACAGGCCGCAATCGACCGGTTCGGCTCGATCGACGCCCTCGTCAACAATGCCGGCATTTTCTTCACCAAGCCGTTCGTCGATTACACCATGACCGACTTCCGCAAGCTGTCCTCAACCAATCTTGAAGGCTTCATCCACCTGACGCAGCTGGTCGTCCGGCAGATGCTCGCCCAGAAGACCGGTGGCAGCATCGTCAGCATCACCACACCGCTGATCGACCATCCGATCGCCGGTTTCTCGGCTTCGGTCGCCATGATGACCAAGGGCGGCATCGACGCGATCTCGAAGAACCTGGCGATGGAATATGCAAGCGAGGGAATCCGCGTCAACACGGTGGCTCCCGGTGTCGTCGATACGCCGCTGCACAAGGATAATCCGAAGGACTTCCTCAGCACGCTGTCGCCCATGGCTGGCATTTCCAATGTTGGGGAAGTCGTCGATGCGGTTGTCTTCCTGACCGAAGCTCCGCGCGTAACCGGGGAGGTGCTGCACGTCGACGGCGGCGCACATCTGGGCAAATGGTAAACCACCCGCAAGCGCAGGCAGCCGGCGCAGAACGGCGGCTGCAGGAACTCGGCATCATCCTTCCCCCGCCGCCGACACCTCTCGGGGCCTATGTCGAGGCGGTCAGATCAGGCAAACTGGTCTTCTTCAGCGGCATGTTGCCGGTTATCAACCGCGAGCCGCGCTATATCGGCTGCGTCGGCGGCGCACTGACGGCTGAAGACGGCAGGAAGGCTGCCGAAACGGCCACACTCAGCGCACTTGCGGCCGCCAAGGACTATCTCGGCTCGCTGGACAGGGTCGCAAAAGTCGTCAAGCTCGGTGTCTATATCGCCACTGAAGGCGATTTCCGCGACCACCCGAAGGTCGCGGACGGAGCGTCGCAAATGCTGCTCCAAGTCTTCGGCGAGGAAAAGCTCTCCGGCCGCGTCGTCCTCGGAGTCGCCAGTCTGCCGCTCGGCGTGCCGATCGAGCTTGAGCTGATCGTTGAGGTCGAGGATTAAAAACGGACGGGCGCGCTTCGGCGCGCCCGCATTCTTGGCTTCTGGCGCTCACGCCGTCCTCAGCCGGCTGAAAAGCTCAAAGCCGCACCCAAGCCTCACACCGCCACCAACAGCAGCACATAAGCAATCACGCTCACCATCAAGCCACGAAACGCAAAGGTCACGCAGCGGTATTTGCTGCGGGCGATGGCGGAGAGGATATTGGCGTTTTCGAGATATTGGTCGAAGAGATAGCGCTCGTCGCGCCTAATCGCCGCGTCGAAGAACAGCTCGCGATGGTTCTGCCAGGCGCCCCAGAACAGCGAGGTCGAGCTATCCAAACGGCGCGGCAGCACGACGAGGATCGCCGACAGGATTGAGAAGACCGAGGCTGCGGCAAGCAGGCCGGAAAACAGCATACTGCCTGACGTGCCGGTGATATAGCGCGCCGGGCTGAAGACCGCCCTCACCTCGCTGGAACTCACCAGGAAGGCCAGCATAAATGTGAAGATATAGGCAGCCTTCTGATCGGATATCTTGACCTGATCATAAAATATATCATTGATTTTCTTGATATGGTCGAAATACTCGACGCCGATATCCGCGCTCGTGGGCTGGCTCAGCATAACCTCAGTTGCAGTTTCGAATTCGCTCACGTGAATACTCCGTCCCCAAGTGTTTCCCTGATATTACACTTGACGGCGAAAGCAAGAACACGTGTGCAATGCGCTTGACTTTTCCACTCTACACGGACAAACGGGAAGTGGGGATGGGGTCTGGGTCATGCGGGGTTATTCCAAGAACATCTGTCGCGCTGGGATGGCGCTTTCGCTTGCTTTGCCCGGTTTCGCGCCGTCGGCAATGGCCGAGCCGGTGCAGCGAGCAACACCGGTCGCCGGTTCCGTCATCGCCCGCAAGACCGGCGAAGAGGTCCGCTTCATCGACGTGTCGAATTGGCGTGTCGTCGATATCAATCAGGATCTCCTGACCGGCGACGTGCTGCGCACCAACGCCAACGGCCAGCTCGCCATCGTCTTTTCCGATCACACCCAGGTTCGCCTCGGCCGCAATTCATCGCTGCAGGTCAAGAAGATGGCGGCAAGCGGCGACACGACACTGGAGCTGCAATCGGGAACGATCTGGGCACGCGCCGAGCGCGGCGGCCAGGGCCTGACGGTCGAGACCCCTGCGGCCGCAGCCGCCATCCGCGGCACCGACTGGACGATGACCGTCGAGGGCAGCAAAACCTCGATGATCGTGCTCGAAGGCCGCGTGGCGCTTAGCAACCCGCAGGGCAGCGTCGAGGTGAACGAGGGCGAAGGGGCGGTCGCCACCATCGGCCAAGCACCGCACAAGCTGGTGATCGTCACGCCCGACGACCGCGAACAGATGCTGTTCTATCTGAACCTGCGCGACGGCTTCGGCCTGATGCCGACTTCGCCGCTGCCGGCAGGCCGCATGGCCGACGAGCGCCGCCGGCTGCTGGCCTTGCCGCCGGAACGTCGCACCACCGAGGACTGGTTGGAGCTTGCCGAAGTGCAGAGCGCCTTCGACGGTCGGCAGGTCGCCGCAGAGACGCTTCTGGAGGTTCGCCGGCGCAAGCTGACGCCCCTCCAGAAGGCGCGCGTTGACTTGATCGATGCCACGATCGCCGGCTCCGAAAAACGTTACGACGACGCCGCAAGGCTGTTTGCGGCTGCACTGCCACATCTCGATCCGGCCCGCCGGAACATGGCGCAGTATGGCGGCTATTTCGCCCGCTCACTTGCCGATCCAGCACATGTCGAAAAGCCGCCGTCATCGGCTGTCGGTCCCTATGGTGCGATCATGCAGGCCTATACGGCGGGTTTCCTCAAAAATCCCCGTGCGTCCATCGACTTGATCAAGGATGCCGAAAAGCGTTTTCCGGATGATCCCACTCTTCCTGCCATCCGCGCGCAGCTGGCGCAGCTGATCGATGACCGCGCCCAGATGCGGGAGGCGGTGAACCGCGCCCTCTCGCTCGATCCCAACCATCCGATCGCCCTTGCCGCACGCGCCTCCTACAAGGCGAGCTACGAAAGCGATATCAACGGGGCGCTTGCCGATCTGAACCGTGCCATCGAACTTGCGCCGGGAGCTTCGGGATCGTTGAACTCGATGGGCCTGCTGCAGAGCGCCCGCGACGCCAATCGCGAGGCCGAGGCCGCCTTCCTGAGGGCGATCGCACTCGATCCGCAGGATCCGGTCCCCCACGGCAACCTTGCCATCCTCTATCTCGACCAATCGCGCATGAAGGAGGCCAGGCGCGAGATCGATGCGGCGCTCGCCGCCGACCCCTCCTTCGACATCGCCCTCCTCGCCCGCGGCCGCTATTACCTGCAGACCGGCGAGCGCGACAAGGCGCTGGCAGACCTGCTGGCCGCCAGCACCGCCAATCCCGCCCATTCGCAATCGCAGCTGATGCTCGCCGCTGCCCATTACGAAAAGGGCGACCGCATCCCCTCCGAGCAAGCCGTCGACAATGCCGACAGGCTCGATAAGAACGATCCGGTCATCTCCTCCTTCCGCACCGCCGTCGATATCGACGATTACGACGCCGACGGCGCGATCCGCAACGCCCAGGAATTTCTCCGCCGTTCGCGCGCCCGCGGCGGCGACTACAGCGCCCTTGGCGCCAATCAGGATGCCGGCTCGACGCTGAACAACGCTTTTCGCCTGCAGGGTCTGGATGCCTGGGGCCGCTATTACGGGGACGCGGTCTTCAGTCCCTTCGAAGGCAGCGGCTATATCGACCAGTCGATCAAGGGCAGCATCTTCCCTTACGTCAACGCAACGAGCTTCAGCGACGACAATGTCATCCAGAACCGTGGCAACGCATCGAGCTATTCATCCTTCATTCAGGGCTTGCTGCTTGATCCGCACATGCTCTCCGGCCGCTCTCGTTCGGCAACGCTGCTGCGCACGCCGTTCATCGAAGGCTCGCTTGGCGGCGGCATCAACAGCGTCGACGGCCATACAAGGGGTATCGGCGAAGCTGAAATCCAGGGTTTCTCGAACGAGACGATCCCGCTCAGCTTCTATGGCAACCTGACCTGGGAAGAACTGGCGCTCGATGGCGACTATCGCGATTTCGGCGGCTTCCAGACCGACAACAAGCTTATCGGCGGCAATGGCTATCTGACGGCAACGGTGACGCCTGACGATCGCGTGGTGGCCTATGTCAACCATGCCAAAAACGATGGAACGCTGAACGCACTGACGCAAGGCTCGTCACTGACGGACTTCCTCAACCTCCTGGGCTTCGGAATTCCAACTGAAGTCTCTTCGGAATATAATTATCGGCGCAATGTCAGCGAAACAACCAATGCCGGCCTCGGCTGGAGCCATACCTTCGGCTACGAAAACATCTTGAACGGCGCCTTCCTCTATTCGGAAAGCAAGTCGCGGACGTCCACCTCTCTTCAGGTCGACGATGCGCCGGTTCTCGGCCTGCGCGATCCCGACATCATCCCATTCTTGGACGGGACCGAGGATCTGTCTTCAAAAACCTATATCGGCGCGCTCAGCCATTCCATCGGCAGCGGACCGCTGACGTGGCGGTACGGCATCGAAGGCGGCTGGATCGATGCCAGCACGACCACCTCTTCTCGCCTTCATGAACTCTTTCCGCTCGTCGTGATCATCCCAGAGACCACGACCGGCCCGGACACATTCAGCAACCGCGTCAATATCAGCCGCGCCTATATCGACGTGCTGCACGAGATCACACCCGATCTCAAGGGCGAATACGCGCTCTTCGGCACGCATATGGAAGGCGACGGAGTCGACGTCAACCGCCTGGAGCCACGTTTCGGCCTTGCCTGGACACCCGCCCAGAACCATTGGCTGCGCGCCGCCTTCATGCGCCAGAGCCTCGACACCGGCGTACCCACTCTTGCCCCGATCGGCGTCCTCGGATTGCAGGCCAACCAATATTCTATCGGCCTCGAGGGATATGCCGATACGGCGGCGCTGCAATGGGACGCCGAATGGACCGACCGGTTTTTTACCTCAGTCGAATACCAGCACCAGGAACTGCATGATTTCTCGATCGATTTTCCGCTGATCTCGCTTCCGGCGGCCGACAGCCTGCCGCTGTCGCGCGGCAGCATCGACCGTGCCGCCCTCACCGCAAACCTGGCGCTCGGTGCCGGTTTCGGCCTTTCCGCCACCTATGCCTATATGGAATCGGAGAACAAGGACCCGCTCGAGCCGAATTACGGCGGCTCCCTGCCCTTCATTCCCAAGAATTCCGGCCAGATCGCGCTGACCTGGGTCAACGAAGCCAAGGTCAAGGCAACGGTTGCCGCCAACTATGTCGGCGAGCGCGACGGCGACGATCTCGGCACCAAGCTCGACGATTACTGGAGCCTCGACGCCCATCTGATCTGGGAACCGCTGGACAAGCGCATCGCCCTCGAGGCCGCCGCCTATAACCTGCTCGACGAGGACTTCGAGATCACGCCGGGCGTTCCCGGCTGGGGTCGCGCCTTCAAGGGCACGCTCAAAGTCCGCTTCTGATGCCGGTGCGGGACAAGCCGCGGCAGGCGAGGCAAACCGGGGGCCGCCGTTTGAGGCTGCTGGTGCTGTCGCTCGCCGTGCTGATCGCCATTTCGCTGCTGTCGCGCCTGCCCGCCTGGTCACTGCTGGAGCTCAGAAGCTTCGACTATCTCTCGACCGTCGACGATCCCCGTCCGCCAGCCGGCGGCCCTGTCATCGTTGCGATCGATGAGCCTTCGCTTGCTGATATCAACGCGCAATGGCCTTGGCCGCGCAGTCTGCATGCCGAGCTTGTCAGCCAGCTGCGCGCCGCTGGCGCCCGCGTCATCGGCCTCGACATCATCATGGCTGAACCCTCGAACCCCGACAACGACGCGGCGATCGCCAAGGCGGTCGGCCCGGATGTCGTGCTGGCCGGCGACGAAACGCTGATCGAGACGCCGCAGGCCTCGCAGCTGATCCGTGCCACACCGCTGCCGCAGCTGACGCAAGCCGGTGCCGTGACCGGCATCGCCTCGATCGATCTCAGCGGCGACGGCATGTTTCGGCGCATTCCGGGCTATCAGGACGGTTTTGCCGCCATGCTGATACAGGCGGCGTCGGGAGCAGCAAACGCCGACCTGCCGGCTGGCCGGCTCATCCAATCCTTCGGCCCGGCCCGCAGCTACCCCACGGTCTCCTACTACCAGGCACTCGACCCCGAGAACTTGCTGCCGCCAGGTTATTTCAGGGACCGCGTGGTCCTCGTCGGCCTCAGCCTGCAGAATGCGCCGGAGATCGACAAGCGCGGTGTCGATGCCTTTGCGACACCCTACACCATCCACACCGGCAAGCTCGTCTCCGGCGTCGAGATCCAGGCGACGATCTACGACAATATCCGCGCCGGCCTGTCGATCGCGGAAGCCCGGCTGCCGGCAGTTGCCGCCTGCATCCTGATATCGGTGCTGCTGGCCACCACGACCGTCTGGCGCTCGACGGGATGGCTGACGATCGTCACCAGTGCGGCGGCCCTCCTCGCCTTCGCGACCGTCAGCTTTGCCGGCATCCGGCTTGCCCATGTCTTCGTCTCACCGCTTGGCCCGACCGTCGCCTATATCTCGGTCGTCTTCGGACAAGCCGCTTTCGACTATGCCGAGGAGCGCCGCAACAAGCGCCAGATCATCCGCGCCTTCGCCCAGTATATTTCTCCCGATCTCGTCAGGCGCCTGTCGAACGATCCCTCGCAGCTGAAGCTCGGTGGCGAGCGGCGCACGCTCTCCGTACTGTTCTCCGATGTGCGCGGGTTCACCACCATCGCCGAGACGCTGAAGGACGATCCGGAGCAACTGACCGGCCTGATCAACCGGCTGCTGACGCCACTCTCCGATGTGGTGATGGATCATGGCGGTACGATCGACAAATATATGGGCGACTGCATCATGGCCTTCTGGAATGCGCCGCTCGACGATCCCGACCACGCCCTCCACGCCGTGCGCGCCGCGCTTGCCATGCAGACAGCGATTTCGCGGCTGAACAACCAACTGGAGCGGGAGGCGGCCGCGCTTGGCGGCAAGCCGCATGTCCTGAAGATGGGCGTCGGCATCAACACCGGCGAATGCATCGTCGGCAATATGGGCTCGACCCGCCGCTTCGACTATTCCTGCCTCGGCGACAGCGTCAACCTCGCCTCCCGCCTCGAAGGCGCCTCGAAGAATTACGGTGTGGCATTGCTGCTCGGCGAAGAAACCGCAAGACTGGTCGCCGAGACCTACATCGTCGTCGAGCTCGACCGCATCATCGTCAAGGGCCGCACCGTGCCCTCGCCGATCTACACTGTCGTGCACAAGGCCGATGCGAAAGCGCTTGCCGCTCACCAGACCTTCATCGAGGCCAAATATGCCGGCACGCTTGCACCGTCCGATCCGGCCTTCGATAGACTGGCCGCTGATATCGCCGAGCTTGCCGGTTATTATGCGATTGTGCGGGATGCGCTGGTTGGTGATGGCGGGGAGTGACGGCCCAGCATTTCTCCACACATGAGTTGGGCGCGGCACTCACCAACGCTCTTCATTCCTGAGGCACGCAGGCCAAGGGCCGGCGCCTCGAAGGACACGCCGCAACGTTCCTCCTTGCAGCCATCAACCGCCGGCGCACCCGCCTCGTCCTTCGAGGCCCCTTGCGGGGCATCTCAGGATGAGGCTCTCTTGAGCGCTGGCGGCATCCTCCAGATTGGCGGGAGGAGATGTGTTATGCGCCCCGCAGCCTCGCAATCTCAGGCCCGACGATTGCGATAAACAATCCGGGATCGCCGAGAGCCCTCGTCGAGAGCATGGCCCCGTGAACCGAGGCCATCAGCATCTGTGCCTGTTCTTCCGGCCGCCTGTCCAGCCGAAGCAGGCCCTGCTCTACTCCGGCCTGCAGTACCGAGGTCAGCCATGCCGCGAGATTTTGGAAATGGGCGCGGACGCGTGATGCGACCTCGTCGGGCAGCATCTGCATTTCGCTAGCGAGCATCGCGCAGACACAGAAGGGTTGCGAAGCGTTCTCGATGCATGAACGCCAGTAGTCGATGTAGAACTGCAGCTGGTCGGCAGGGCTTGCGGCCCGTTCGCGCAGAGACTGCAAACCCGCCTCCGCCTGCTTGGTGTAACGATCGACCAGCACCGCGACCAGCTCGGCCTTGGCCGGAAAATGATGGTGGATACTCGCTTTCCTGATGCCGATCGCGGCGGATATGTCGGCATAGCTGAAGCCGTTATAGCCGCCCGCCACGATGAGCGACTGGGCGATATCGAGGATCTTGTCCGACGTCGAAGACATTGATTTCATAGCGCCGCCTACCTTCTCGTAGGCAGATTGTCAAGACGAGGAGCTTTCTCTTCAATCACAAGAAGGTGTCTGCCCGCAGCATTGACTTCAATCGCATAACCTTCCTACTAGTAGGTAGACAAAACAAGGAAACTGTCGATGCAAGCTCAATCTTCAAACCACTCCTACTGGCTGCGATCCTATTATTTCACGCGCGCCGCATTCTCGATCGTATGGATTGCCGCCGCCATTGCCTTCGCCGGGCAGCCGAGCGCCGCAGCCTTTTTGCTGGTGATCTATCCCTTGTGGGACGCGCTTGCCAATCTGGTCGACGCCCAGGCCAATGGCGGCCTGCAGGCCAATCCGTCGCAGACGTTGAATGTCGCGGTCAGCACGGTCACATCTCTCGCCGTCGTCATCGCGCTCGGCGTGAGCACCTATGCCGTCCTGGCCGTGTTCGGGGCTTGGGCAATCCTCTCGGGTCTGTTGCAGCTCTATACTGGTGTGAGGCGCTGGCGCACCGAGGGCGCCCAATGGGTGATGATCCTGAGCGGCGCGCAGTCTGCCCTTGCCGGCGGCTTCATGATCGGCCGCTCGCTTGGCGCCGCCCCGCCGACGATCCTCGATATCGTGCCTTATGCGGGCTTCGGCGCATTCTACTTCCTGCTTTCCTCGATCTGGCTTGTCGTCGCAGCCTATCGCAAGGCGCAGGCATAGGCCCGGTCCAGTTCCTGCGGCGGCAAACCTAAAGCCGCCGCAGGAGGCCAGAGTACGGCTTATTCCCTTTGCTCTCCGCCGTAGACGAGATTTGCGGGAGACGATGACATTCTTTCGCGCTATGAAAGGCGACAATAGTTCCCGCCCATAGACCCCGAGGTCACTCTCATGGCTTTGAAAGTTCTTTTCATTGGCGGCACCGGCCAAATCTCCTACCCCTGCGTCGAGCGCGCCGTTGCCGAGGGCCACCAGGTCAGCGTCTACAATCGCGGCTTGAGAAGTGCTGCCCTGCCCGCAGGGGTGACCTCGATCGTCGGCGAATTGGGATCGAGCGCCTATGCGGATCTCACCAAGCGTAATTATGACGTCGTCTGCCAGTTCATCGCCTTCACGCCCGACCAGGTCGCCCGCGACATCGAGGTATTCTCGGGCAATTGCGGCCAGTATATCTTCATCTCCTCGGCCTCAGTCTATGAAAAGCCGCCGCGTCACTATCTGATCACCGAGGAAACCCCGGCGATCAATCCTTACTGGCCCTACAGCCAGGCGAAAATCGCCTGCGAGGAACTGCTCAAACTGTCCGGCAAACTCGCCTGGACGATCGTCCGTCCCAGCCACACCGTTCGCACCGGCTTGCCGATTATGATGGGCGACAGTGATGTCATGGCGAGACGCATGCTGGATGGCGAGCCCATCATTGTGGCGGGCGACGGCCACACGCCCTGGACATTGACCCGCTCAATCGATTTCACCATGCCTTTCGTCGGCCTGTTCGGCAAGCAGGCGGCGCTCGCCGAGATTTTCCATATCACCTCCGACCGTGCGCATATCTGGGACGATATCCAGAAGACGATCGCAAGATTGCTCGGCGTCGAGGCGAAGATCGTCCACGTGCCGACGGACACGCTGATCCGGTACAATCCGGAATGGATCGGCCCGTTGCTCGGCGACAAGGCCTGGACTGCGATCTTCGACAATTCGAAGGTCAAGCGCGTGGCGGGCGACTTCACCTGCGCCGAGAGCCTCGATGAAATCCTCGCCGAGCCGATCATGCACCTCAAGCAGCGTCTGGCCATAAGCCGTCCACCGAGGGGTGAACTCGATGCTTTGATCGACCGGATTTGCGCGGCTCAAGGCGCGCTTGGCTAAGATACCCGGGAGGCGTGGAATGATGGCGACAGTGCGCCGCGCACACGCCACCAACTCGTTCATCGAAGAATAACCAGTTGAACACTTCGACGACAGCTCGGCTCTATTTCTTTCTTACATTGATATTGACTGTTACGTCCTTGATTGTTCCCTCGCCGTAGGTCACTCTCACCTTATACATATCCTTCCCGGAGTATCGGCTGTTGGAAGTATAATATTCAGATACGCCAGGAGATTTTCTGGAATTGCACCTGATCTGGGGCGCGCCTGTCGGATAATGTGAAAGAATTTTCTCGCTAACGAATTCTACCGATCCATGTGCGGGGGGCTGCACCAGCTTTATGCTCGGCATTGTCGCAGCGGTGCAGTCTGCATTCAAATTGTAAGACTGGCCCATTTTTGTTCGCTCGCCACTCACGGCGCGGCTATGATCCTGGGAGACTTGCACACCATCCTTGATGGTAACGCATGCAGACAGACCAAAGGTTGCGAAAACTATGGGAGTTAGAATATGGTTTGCTCTGAAAAAATGCGAACGCGGCATGCTTCTTTCAACCTTTGGTTTTAATAATATTACAATTCACCTTATCCAATGGGCAGCTTATTGCAATGGCGCGAGCCTTTCACAGATGCTTCGCGCCTGCCTGATCTCTTCCACCCGCCGAAGGTAAAGCACCATTCTCCAACGCCTCTCCTTGGAGGCGGCATCCTCCAACACTGCTCATCCTGAGAGGCGCGCAGGCCAAAGGCGCCGAAGCTTCGAAGGACACGCGTCAACGCTGCTCTTTGCATCCATCAACGCCGACGCACCCGCCTCGTCCTTCGAGGCCCCTGCGGAGCACCTTTGGATGAGGCTCTCGTGGGCGTTGGCGCCGCAGCAACGCCTTTTTAGAGTGAACTCATCAAGACAACAGTGCTCCTGTATCGACGCCTACTCCAGCCGCCGTGCCTCCAGCGGCGCCTCCTGCCTGAAACCCTCGAAACAGCGGCCGCCATGCAAGGCAAGTTCGCGGTCGGCCAAAGCCAGCAATCGTGTGCCCTCGCCTCCTGCCGCCAACTTGAACGCCGCGTCGAATTCCGCCGCCAGTTGGGTATCGAGCTTGCCGATGAGACGCGGCGCCCACTTGCCGCGGCCGGTCCATTCGCCGCGTCCGAGCAGAATGAGATCGGCGAGCTTCTGGTAGAGTTGCGCGGCGATCGCCGCGATCTCCTCGGGCGGGCGCGTCCCGCGCAGATCGTCGGCAAGATCGGTGACCTGATAGCGCAGCATGTCGTAGCTGGTGCCGGCAAGCGCTTTCGGCCCGGCCGCCAGCATTGCCGCCGCCTTTGCCTGCACGATGCGCGCGCGCCCGGTATCCCGTCCGACCACGCGCCCCGTGGCGACCATGTTGGCCATAACAGGACAGCCGCTCTCGGTATCGGCATGGATATAATACGCCAGCGTCTCTTCATCGTGGACGAAGGCCTCGACCGGAAAGTCCTCGTGGGTGAAGGATTCCCGCCAGGCTCGTTCCAGTGACGGAAACACGACGACGAGATCGATATCCGAAAACGCTGTGCCTTCGCCGCGCAGCAGCGACCCGGTGGCGTAAGCGAAGGCGGCTCCGGCATAGCGGCTGGCAAGAGCGCGGCGGGCGGCGGCAAGCGCCCGCTCCGCAACTATCTGTTTCTGGATGTCGTCCACGATCTCGTCCTCGAATGGCGGCAGACGAGCGGATATGAAAAAACCCGCTCTTTTCCGGCGGGTTGGGTCTCAGCAGCAACGAACGGAATTCAGTTCACGCGTCTGCATCCACCGCCCGGGGCGGTGGTCGTAGACATCGTCGAAACTGCAAAGATCCCGGTCATGGCGGCGAGGATATCGCCCGGCGGCCGGAGCGTCAATGCACCGAGAATGCTTCCCCGGCGCATTGTTTTCCGTCTAATATGCCCCAAGACTCGTCAACCAGGAAGAGCCCGCCCATGTCCGATCCCGCCACCGTCATCCCGCTTCCAAAACCGGTTCTGCTGCCGGTCGAAGGCAGCGATGAGCACTTTCCGGTACGCCGCGTCTATTGCGTCGGGCGCAATTATGCCGACCATGCGATCGAGATGGGCCATGATCCCACCCGCGAGCCCCCCTTCTTCTTCCAGAAGAATGCCGAGAACCTGCTGCCGGCGGGCAGCGCTTTTCCCTATCCGCCATTGTCGAAGGACGTGCATTACGAGGTCGAATGCGTGCTGGCGCTGAAATCAGGCGGCACGAATATCGAGGCCGCGCAAGCGCTCGACTGCATCTACGGCTATGCCGTCGGCATCGATTTCACCCGCCGCGATCTGCAGGGCGAGGCCAAGAAACTCGGCCGCCCCTGGGAAGTCGCCAAAGCCTTCGAACATTCGGCCCCTGTCTCGGCGATCGTGCCGGCCAGCCGCCTCGGCCACCCCGGCGAAGGGCGGATCTGGCTGGAGCAGAATGGCAAACGCGTCCAGGACGGCGATCTCAACCAGATGATCTGGAAGGTGCCGGAGATCATCGCTGAGCTGTCGAAGCTCTTCACCCTTGCGCCGGGCGATATCATCATGACCGGCACGCCGGCCGGCGTCGGCGCCGTTTCCAGGGGCGACTGCATCAGTTGCGGTATCGACGGTGTTGCCACTCTATCGGTCGAGGTCGCCTGAGGAGAGAGCCATGCCCGTCTATGCGCTCGGCGGATCGACGCCGAAACTGCCCGCCGCCGGCCTCTATTGGATTGCACCGGATGCCAATATCATCGGCCAGGTCGAGCTCGGCGAGAATGTCGGCGTCTGGTTCGGCGCGGTGCTGCGTGGCGACAATGAGAAGATTACCGTCGGCGAAGGCACCAACATCCAGGAAGGGGTGATGGCCCATACCGACATGGGCTTCCCGCTGACCATGGGCAAAGGCTGCACCATCGGCCACCATGCCATCCTCCACGGCTGCACGCTGGGCGACAATGTGCTGATCGGCATGGGCGCCACCATCCTCAACGGCGCGAAGATCGGCAGCAACTGCCTCGTCGGCGCCAATGCGCTGGTGACCGAAGGCAAGGAATTCCCCGACAACTCGCTGATCGTCGGAGCACCCGCCCGCGCCATTCGTCAGCTCGACGACGCCGCAATCGAAGCCATCCGCCGCTCGGCGGAAAACTACGTTGCCAACTGGCAACGCTTCGCCCGCGATCTCAAGCAGATCGGATGATCAGGCAAGAGAAGAAGCGGGGCCAGCCGCGTCCTTCGAGACACCCCTATGGGTGCCTCCGGGTGACGGCTCCAGACTGATTTGGTTGAAAAACCGCCTTACTCGGCAGCCTCGAGAAACTGGCTGTTTCGCGAGGAAGAGGCAAGCGCCTGAACCCTGGCTTCCGCCTTGGCGATCAGCTGATAGAATTCGTCCTGCGCTTCGACATCCAGTTGAATGACGGCATTGACGTCATCGGGCGTATCGCAGACGCAGGCGACCGCCGAAATGGGACAGATGCCGCCAGGGTAACGCTTGCCGGTTCCGGTATAGGCGCGACGGCCCCAACGCTCGGAATAGACCGTTTCTTCCCGCTCGAGATGCAGGATCGTTCCCTTGCAGGCGGTTACAATAGCCGCCTTGCCGTAGGCGAACCAATGATAGTTCAGCCTCCGGAGAATATATTTGCCGGTGATGTCTTCGCCAGCCAGTTCGGCAGGGTTTTCAATCATTCTGATCATGAAGGCTTCCCTCAACGTTTGCAGAATATCCTTCATCTCTCTTTACGCAGCAAGTCAAAAAACGCTGCTTTTGGAGACACTTAGTCACAAAGTGTTTCCGATTCTTACATCAGGCACGCGTCGAGCATCGTATTGGGCACACAATTCTTCGTCGAATTTACTGCCATCTGCACCCGATTTACGCATTGTTCGAGGTGGCGCCAGGCACCTTGGCGCCTGAACTACGACACGCCTCAGGAGAACTCACCGGCGCGGGGACCGGCAAGCGTCACGCGCCAGCCCGTGCGCGATTGGAAATCCTGAGTGGCCAGAAACGTATAGCCCGTCATGCGCCAAGGCCTCACGGCACTGGTCAGATTGTCGAGCACAAAATCGCCGCCATCCGTCCGGGCAATGAGAACGACATGGTTTTGATCATGCGGCCCAATGACTACCGAAAGCGCCAGCCGGTTCGATGGAAAACCAGCCTCGATCAGATCCTTCATCTTCTGGAGAGCATAGTCCTCACAGTCGCCGCGGCCGGCAACCGGCAGAGACCAAACATCCCCGTGGGAAGGCGGACGATCTTCTGCGGGAATGATGCGTAGATTTACGGCACGATTGATCTTTTGAAGAAGCGCTATTCCTGCCCCGTCGTTTCGCTGTTGCGCCGCCATCCTGCCGCACAGCCACTTGTACTTGGCACAGGCTGCGCCGAATCCCACAGGCGCGCCGATGCTTCTTGTCACCGGCAGCGATGATCCGGCAACAGCCTGAAAAGCAAGAAAAAAGAATGAAATAGTAGCAAGAGAAAAGAGACGCGCCATAGCCGATTCCCCTATTTGACCCGAGACAATAACAGAGTCGGGATAAAAATTTATTAAAATTTTATACTTGCGAATTTAACCCTATTATATAAGCGATACAGATTAACCATTGTTTATTCTTCACGTTAATTCGTTGTTAGTATAAGAACTCTCCCCATTAACATTCGGTTAACCTTGGGAGACGCATGAAATGATCAGCAGAGCATCGAAAATCGGACTTGCCATTGCTTCCCTCCTGGCAAGCAGCAGCTTGGCAACGGCAGCCCCGGCGGTCGTTAATTGCAGCAGCGCAGTTCGCGGCACGCTCGAATACAGGCTGTGCATGCCGACCAGAGCAATTCAGGCGGATGGCAAATTCGGCCCGAACGATAACGATCGTGGCAGCCAAGGCATCGGCAGCGGCAAGAAGTCGTCCAGCACCGGTTCGGCCACCGGAACCGGTGGCAATGGCGATCAGGTTGCCGACGGCGGCGGATCGGACACCGGCGACGGCAACGGCAACGGCAACGGCAACGATGACGATGACGACGACCATGGCGACGGCAAGGACCACGATCACCATGGCGGCAAGGGCGGAAAAGATCACGATCATGGCAAGGACGGCCATGGGAAAGACCACCACGGCGACAAGGACCGCGATCATCACGGCGGCAAGGGCGGAAAAGATCACGATCATGGCAAGGGTGGCCATGGGAAAGACCACCACGGCGACAAGGACGGCGATCATCACGGCGGCAAGGGTGGAAAAGATCACGGGCACGACAAGGATGGCCCGAGCCATGACGGACGCGACGGTCCTGGCAAGGACGGCAAGGACGGCCCCGGCAAGAACGACAATGGCGGCTCCGGCAAGAGCGACAATGGCGGCTCCGGCAAGAGCGACAATGGCGGCTCCGGCAAGAGCGACAATGGCGGCTCCGGCAAGAGCGACAATGGCGGCTCCGGCAAGAGCGACAATGGCGGCTCCGGCAAGAGCGACAAT
>NZ_JAILYH010000027.1 GCF_019793435.1 Rhizobium redzepovicii
AACCCGCGCCCGCAGGCCCCTGCGCTAAATGAAAAGCTCCGGGCCTACGCGCGCTGACCCTATGCAACCAGAGGCAGGGGTCACTTTTGGGAGCCGATAAGGGGTCCCGTTACCAAGCCGATTGACAAGCTTCTCGGCGCGGGCATAGATCTTCAGACGTGTGCGTGCGGGATAGTCCATCAGAAACAGGCAGGTCCGGTCGTTCTCAGCCAGATTGCCGGTGCTGATATACGGGCGATTGCCGCGGTAATCGACGAAGGCAAGCGTGCGATCATCGAGCACTTTGAGAAAGCCTGAAGGTCCGCCGCGATGCTGGACATAGGGCCAGCCTGTCTCCGAAACCGAGGCCATGTAGAAACTGTCGCGCTGTGCGATAAACGCGGTTTCTCTTACTGAGAACCTGTCGAATTCGCGGTGCCCCTTGAAGTCCGACCACAGACGATCCGCTCCCATTTCCGCTTGCGCCCTGCGAACTGATGGAGTGATCGCGATATCCATAAAGCCATAGGTCACATCGTGTCTCCTCATTGTATTGTCGGTTCGCAGGGCATCGGGAATGCGAGGCTATATTGCCTCTCGCGCGGCCTGCTGCGCGCGGGCATAGCTTTCGGCCACAGCAGCATAATTGGGAGCGACAAGACCATAGAGCTTGCCGAGTTCGGTAGCCTCGGGCCGTGCCCAGGTCCGGTGAAGCTCGGACAGCAACGCGTTGGTCGAGGTGGGCTTGACGCCGCCCTGAACGAAACGGGCGAGCGAAATACGCGATGCCATTTCACTTGGATCTCCCGATGCATCGAGAACAGCATAGACGTCGTAGCCAGCGGCGCGGGCGTCGAGCGCCGGAAACATCACGCAGACACTCGTCCAGACGCCTGCCATGATGAGGGTATTGCGGCCGGTCGCGCGAACCGTTGCGACGAAATCGTCGTTGTCCCATGCGTTCACTTCGCCCTTACGCGGCACATAGACTGCATGCGGAGCCAGTTCGTGGATCTCTGGCATCAGCGGACCATTGGTCCCGGCAGGTTCCGAGGCCGTGGTGATGACAGGGATATTCAAGAGGGTGGCGAGCTTGGAGATCACCTCCACATTTCGGCGCAGATCGGACACGGAAATGTCCTTTACTGTCTGGAACAGTCCGGACTGGTGATCGAGCAGCAGGATGAGGGCGTCGGAGGGGTCGATGAGGGCTGCGCCGCCACCGGTCGGAAGTACGCTCGGCTTGGATTTGCTATTGTACATGGTTCTTATCCTTCTTTGGGGTTGAGTTATTTGGTCAGATTTCGAGCAAGGAAGTCGCGCATCACGGGGATCATCTCGTCCGCCTTGTCTTCGAGGGCGAAATGTCCAGTGTCGAAGAAATGAAGTTCGGCTTCGGGAACGTCGCGAAGGTAAGCGCGCGCGCCGTCGGGCAGGAAGATGGGATCATTCTTGCCCCACAGAATCAGCGTCGGAGGCCGATGTTCGCGCAGATAAGCCTGAAAGGCGGGATAGAGCGCGACGTTGGTCCGATAGTCGTAGATGATGTCCAACTGAATTTCGACGCTGCCCGGACGGTCGAGGAAGATCTGGTCGTACAGCCACGACGCGGGGTCGATCCGCGCCTCGTCCTTTGACCCAGTGAGATACTGGAAGCGTGTGCCGTCGAGCGACAGAAAAGGCCGCATCGCGTCGCGGTTCGTCGGGCCGTTGTCGGCCCAGTAAGCGCGCGTCGGTGCCCAAAAGTCCCCCATGCCCTCTTCATAGGCATTGCCGTTCTGGACGATCAGGGCGGTGACCCGGTCGGGATGCGCGAGCGCCAAACGAAACCCGGTCGGCGCACCGTAATCCATGACATATAGCGCATACCGCTCGACACCCAGCTGTTCGAGAAGGTTGGCGACAACGGTTGAGAACGTGGCAAAGTCATATTCGAAGTCGCTCGACGAAGGCATTTCCGACAGACCGAACCCTGGAAGGTCTGGTGCAATCACATGATAGCGGTCAGCGAGCGCTGGAATGAGGTTGCGGTACATGTGCGAAGAGCTTGGAAAGCCGTGCAGCAACACCACCACAGGTGCGCCGCGCTCTCCCGCCTCGCGGTAGAATATGTTGACGCCGGCAATGCTGGTGGTTCGGTGGTAGGTGACAGGCTGGGTCATTGTCCGGCTCTCGGGATAGTGCTTACGACTGCTGCTGCGATGAACGCTGCGACGTCCTGCGGGTGCGACATCATCACGGCGTGACTGCTATCGATTTCAGTGATCGCGGCTGCCGCGCGCTGAGCCATGCGGCGCTGCGCACTCGGAGGTACCATCCTGTCGGCGGAAGCGACGAGATAGAAGCTGGGTTTGGTCTTCCATGCGGCATGCGTGAGGGGCGTAATGACCGCCGCAAGGCCCCAGGGTAACTGGGCGGCAGCCATGAACCGCGTGGTGGCGGGATCGACATCGGCAGCAAACGCTTCCGAAAAACGGGCCGGGTCCACAACGAGGTAACCATCCTGCGGAGGCAACAACGGCGCCTTCGCTTCGCCGGGCTCTTCCGGCGCTTCATTCAGCGCTGCGACGGACTCGCCGACATCCGGCACGAAAGCCGCGATGTAGGCCAGCGACTTGACCTTGGGATTGGCGCCGGCTTCCGTGATGACCGCTCCGCCGTAGCTGTGGCCCACCAGGAGCACCGGATGGCGAGCCGATGCGATAAGACGCTGGGTGGTCGCAACGTCACCTTCAAGTGAGGTCGTCGGGTGTTGGGCGACAAGCACTTCGAACCCGCGGTCTACAAGTTCGCTATGGACTTGTTGCCATCCGGAGCCATCGACAAAAGCGCCGTGCACGAGGACGATCGAACGGGCTGGCTCCCCAGCCGCCTGGGTGCCCGAAAGAGGATTGGTCATGATCTTTTCCTTTGAGGGGGGTGGCCGCGGCGCCGTTAGCCCCGCGGAGTGGATGAGCTCTGGATTAGTTACAAACCTTGCGGTCGAGGAAGTCGCGGATCAACGGCGCCATCACGTCGAGCTTGTCTTCCAGGGCGAAATGGCCGCTGTCGAGAATATGCATCTCGGCGTTCGGGAGATCGCGAAGATAGGGGTGCGCGCCGGGTTCGGGGAAGATCTTGTCGTTCTTGCCCCAGACGATCAGTGTTGGCGGTTGGCGCTCGCGGAAGAAGGCCTGGAACTGAGGGTAAAGCGGCACATTACTACCGTAGTCGCCCAGGAGATCCAGCTGGATATCCTTGTTGCCCGGGCGATCAAGCAATGCCTGATCGACGACCCAGTTGTCGGGGCTGATATGTGCAACATCACCCATACCGTCGGTATATTGGAACTTGGTGGTCTCGAGCGTGACCAGGCCGGCAAGTGCTTCCCGGCGTTCCGGCGTCTTTTCGGCCCAATAGGCCTTGATCGGGTCCCAGAATGCGGCGAGACCTTCGGTATAGGCGTTGCCGTTCTGCACGATTAGCGATTCAACCCGCTCGGGATGTTTGAGCTCGAGCCGATATCCAATCGGTGCGCCGTAATCCATGACGTACATGCTGTAGCGATCGGCTCCGACCTTTTCGGTCAGCTTGTCGACGATGTTGGTCAGGTTCGCGAATGTGTAGTCGAACTTGGTGTGGTCGGGCGCGTCACTCTGGCCGTAGCCGGGATAGTCAGGCGCAATCACGCGGTAGCGGTCAGCGAGCAGGGGGATGAGGTTGCGGAACATGTGTGACGAGGTCGGAAATCCGTGCAGGAGCAGGAGGACCGGCGCGTCCTTCGGGCCGGCTTCGCGATAGAAGACCTTCACGCCGTCGATCGTCGTGTTTTTGTACTGAATTACGGGAACAGCGTTCGCGACGATGACCGCGTTATTCGGCACGCAGCGGGCTTCGGCCGCAACGGGAGAGATGGCAATAAGAAGTGCGACAGTGGTGAGAAGATGTTTTTTCATGATGTTTTCCTTTTTCAAAATTGGGTGCCGATCCACATCAGCGCCTCTGGAAAAAGGACTAGCATCGCCGGTCTTCGGACCTGGGATAAATAAGGGTAAAAAGTTGGACAGTCGGCCGCGGTTAAAGGCGCAACGAGCAGCATGAACTACTCGCTCCAAACGAAAGCCGGTCCTTTAGAGCAAAGGAGGCTTTGCCCGCTTGCCCGGCTCTTTTAGCGACCGCAAACTATGTTGATTATAGAGGACATTTCCGCGGGAAATCAGCAAGATAGGTTCTTGGGTTTGCTGGTTCTGGGTTCGATTCCGTTCAAGGCGAGGGCATTTTGCCAGCGATCTCGCATTCGGATGGCGTCATACGGATTTGCGACCCCTAAAATGATTCTGACTGTTGTTGGTGGTGTTTAGCGAATATGGTCGGCGGTGCATTAGCGGTCTCGGCCGTCTCGATTTGTTGAAAAATGCGTTGATTGACGGGGCGTAAATGTCGATTTCCGATAACCAGCAACACGAGGGCCAGGCCCAGCTCGGTTTGCGACAGCTGGAGGCCGACATAGAAGCTGCGCAGCATGGACGTAATGCTGCAGCTTTTCTTGCAGCGATCGTCGAATCCTCCGACGATGCGATCGTTAGCAAGAGCCTCAGCGGAGTCATCACGACCTGGAACAAGGGCGCTGAGCGTCTTTTCGGTTATACGGCAGACGAGGCTATTGGACACCCGATCACGATCGTCATTCCACCCGATCGTCTCGATGAGGAACCAGCCATTCTCGCCCGCATCCAGGCCGGCGAGCGCGTCAATCACTTCGAGACGATACGACGACGTAAAGACGGTACCTTGGTCGATATTTCCCTTACCATTTCGCCCATTCGGGACGACAACGGAAAGATCATCGGCGCATCGAAGATCGCCCGCGACATCTCAGAGCGCAAGCGAGCCGCCGAGCATCAGGAGCTTCTGCTCCGGGAAATGCATCACCGGGTAAAAAACCTCTTCGCCATCACCGGCAGCATCATCACCCTTGCAGCGAGGACGGCAACGACGACTACCGAACTGGCCGCCGAGATGAAAGACAGGTTAATGGCTCTGTCCCGAGCGCATGAGATGACATTACCGAGTTTGAACGGTGAGGCCGCGACCGGCACTCCACAGACCACCCTATTTCAGCTTCTGTCGAATATTCTCGCGCCGTACGAGCGGGACGGTGCCAATCATTGGCAGCTGATCGGAGATGACATCGATATCGGCGGCACAAAAATTACAAACTTCGCGCTGCTGTTCCATGAACTCGCGACCAATGCCGCGAAATATGGCGCGCTGTCCGTCGAAGAGGGAAAGCTTGATATCGCAGCGACGATGAAGAGTGAGATGCTGGAGATCGTCTGGCTTGAGAGCAGCGGTCCTCCGCAGGCTGCATTAGAGCCACGTTCGATCGGTTTTGGAAGCCGGCTTGAGCAGATAATTAGTCAGAGCCTCGGGGTCGAGATCGCGCGCGACTGGATGCCAAATGGACTCTCGATCCGACTGTCCGTCCCCCGCGGCGCTATCAGCGGCTAAAACGAGGCAGCGCAGCCAGCCTCGTGTCTCAAACGGCCGGACTGAGTTGCAGGACGTTGGCGCCGATCGACGCGTCGGTGGCTCGTTCGAGGCGGTTTGGCAGGATCGTCACGTAGAGCTCCATCGAACCACGACCGACCTCGAGCGCCAACAGGTGACCACCGAACCGCCTCGAACGAAGCGTTGCCGGCGGTTGCGTGCAGATGCGGCAGCGGTTTTCCGTCCTTCCAGGCAAGCGAGCCGGTCAAATTGGTCACCTCAACGTTTTCGTAGCTCTTCGGCTTGTATTCGCGGGCTTCGAAATCGAAGAAGCCGAAGGTAATCTGGCCAGCGAACCCGAAACCAGACAGCATGGCCGACGGTATTTCTTCGCCGACCATCAGCGTTCCCAGGCGGGCAAGTACGTCGTCTCCCTGTCTCAAGACCATCAGGAATCCGCCAGGTGTTGGGATGTAGCGTTTCTGCTCAGTCACGGGACACGACAATCAATGGTGGGCGCGGTGCTCGGCGTTCCGTTTCTGGGTCGCAGCCGCCTTCTTTGCCGAAGCCGAACGGTCTGCGGCCGATCGCGACGCTGCCGCCTTGCCACCTTTTTCGCCACCTTTGTGGGCCGCGGGATGACCGGTATGCTTGCCTTGCCCGGAACCGCCGGCCTTCTTGCCGCCGCCATCATCCTTGTTGACGGTTGCCCAGGCTCGGCGCTCGGCTTCCTTCTCGGACACGCCGCGGTCTTCGTAACTTTCGGCGATGTGGTCTGCCTTGCGTTCCTGCTTGTCGGTGTACTTGGACTTGTCACCACGGGGCATGACATTTCCTCCTTCGTTGATAATCAGACGAACGACAGCGCAAAAAGTTTGTTCCGAGCCAGCGGCGTTACAGGAACAAAGGGATGAAACGGGCGTTCGCAGACAGTCATTCCGCATGCAATTCGCAAAAAACCTTGGGTGTCATTATGAGCGACAAGACCTCTTTGAACGATCCTCGCACGCTTTATCCAGCACCGCCTTTCCCAGACCAGCCGCAACAGGCGCCCGGTCTCGCTCGCAAGATGGATCCCACGCCGGATCACGGCGAGAAGAGTTATCGCGGCTCGGGCAAGCTCACTGGCCGGAAGGCACTCGTCACCGGGGGCGATTCCGGTATCGGCCGTGCTGCAGCAATCGCCTTCGCCCGTGAGGGGGCCGACGTGGCCATCGCCTATCTTCCGGACGAAGAGGCGGATGCCAAGGAGGTGATTGGCCTTATCGAAGCCGAGGGCCGTAAGGCCGTCGCGCTTCCGGGCGACATCAAGGACGAGGCATGGTGCCGGCAACTGGTCGACAAGGCGGTCACTGGTCTTGGCGGTCTCGATATCCTCGTCATCAATGCCGGTCGCCAGCAGTACCGCGAGAAAATCGAAGAGTTGTCGACGGAGGATTTCGACAAGACGATGAAGACCAATCTATATGCGCTTCATTGGATCGCACAAACCGCCGTGCCCCATATGCCGGCGGGATCCGCGGTGATCACCACCGCCTCCATCCAGGCTTACCAGCCGTCACCGATCTTGCTCGACTATGCCACGACAAAGGCCGGTATCGTCGCCTATACGAAGGCCCTTGCCAAGCAACTGATTGAGCGTGGCATTCGCGCCAATGTCGTCGCACCCGGACCGGTCTGGACGGTTCTCCAGCCGAGTGGTGGGCAGCCAGACGAGAAGGTGAAGAACTTCGGCAAGGACAGCGACTTCGGTCGTCCGGGCCAGCCGGTCGAACTGGCTCCCGTATTCGTCCTGCTTGCATCGCCAGAAGCAAGCTTCATCAACGGCGAGGTCTATGGTGTCACGGGCGGCAAGGGCGTAGCTTGATGGGATCGTCTTCACAGGTTGTCTTCGCCCAGCCGACGCTGATTGCCGAGATCGAATTCCAGGGCTGGACCGACGATGGCAATCTCCGGCACGCATACTAAAAGGCTTGCGCGAAGTTCAGGATAATGCCGCAGTTTATGCGCTTGACTGAGCCGATGGCCGGGTGAAGAAACCGCGTCAAATTTTTTCTACTGCTGCTCTTGAATCCAAATATGCCAAAAACCAAATCGATTGCCGCCAGCCGCTAAAGAAGGGCTGGCCTTGCTGGAGGCACCGTCTTTCGGCGCTTCCGTACCCATGTTGCTTCAAGGAGGATATGGCTATGGCAACATCTTACGACTACGCACCTCTGTTCCGCTCCAGCGTCGGCTTCGACCGGGTTTTCAATCTTCTGGAAAACGCCCAGCGCGCCCGGTCGATCAGCGACTGGCCGCCCTATGACATTGTCAAGACCGGTGACGACACCTATCGGATCTCGATCGCGGTCGCGGGCTTCACCCAGGACGAACTCGACATCACCTTCCAATCCAATCTACTGATGGTCACGGGCAAGAAGCAGGAAGCGGCTGCCGAGGGCTACCTACATCGCGGCATTGCCGGCCGGCCGTTCGACCACCGGTTCGAACTCGCCGACCACGTCAGAGTGAACGGGGCTGATCTGAGCAATGGCCTCCTGTCGATCGATCTGGTTCGCGAGATCCCGGAGGCACTGAAGCCGCGCAGGATCTCCATCCAGACCGAGCCCGCTCTGGTGCCTTCGGCCGCCCCGGCGCAGATCGAAGCGCAGAAGGCGGCTTGACCCGCATTGACCGCAGAACAAGGGCGCCGTGACTACGGCGCCCATCAACATTCCGGGTTGGGAAGGAGAGAGCGATGAAACCCGATATGTTTAGACAGCCTGTTTCCATTCTCGTCGGCCTTGGTTTCCCAGCAGAGGTTCGCTGCGTCATGGATGCCTACCGGCATCTTTCCGAATGGCCGACATCACTCAGGGACAGCACGCATGCGATTGCCCTGAAGGCCTGCAGTGCGGCACTGCGTGGCGAGATTGAAGCGGAAACCGCGCGTGGTCTGTTTGCGGCCTTCGCCGAGAAACATGATCTGCTGGCGCCGGAAACCAATATGATCGCGGCCTCACGCCTGCGGCGTGACCGGGATCCACAGGTACAGTGAGGTGGTTCGATGACGCACGACATGTTGCAGCAGGCGGCCAGCAACGCGAGGGCGATGGGACCAGCGGTCTTGCTTCAGGGTATGCAGCTTCAGCGGCCAATCGACGTGGTGAGAGCGCCGGCTCTTTCCGTCGATGATAAGCGAACGATCCTCGCGGCCTGGGCCTCCGACTTTTACGCTATCGATTCGAAGCCGGCCCTCCGGCAGGTGCCGGGAATGCCAGAGCCGATTTCGATCGATGAGGTACAGTCCGCGCTGAAAGAACTCGATCGGCGCTATGGTATCTGACGGACTGCGCGTTCAAGCGGCCTGCTTCGACGATTTGGCGAGCCGCTTGATCGCCTGTTCGAGGGAACGCTGTCCATCGAAATAATCCTGCCAGGCGCCGCCGCACCTCCCCCGCGGCAGACTTTTTCGTTTTCGGAGGCTTGTTCCTGCTACAGGTTGAGATCGAGTTGCGGCTTCCCCTCGGTCGCGGCGTTGGTCTGATCGTTGGTCAGCGACGAGAGCGTGACGCCCAGCAGGCGCACGGACAGCTTGAAGGGATAGACGGTTGCCAGAAGTCCGGATGCCGTGTCGAACACGTCAGTAACGCTTGCGAACGGGATTGTGCCAGTCCGACTGCGCGTCGCCTGGGTGAAGTCCGAGTATTTGACCTTCACGGTTACCGTCTTACCGCTAATTCCCTGCGCCTCGCAGTAGCGCCAGACCTTCTCGGCAAGCGGTTTTAGCTCAGCCGTTGCGTGTTCGAGATCATCGATATCCTCGGCGAATGTGTCTTCGGCTCCCACCGATTTGCGGATGCGGTCAGGCCGGACCTGGCGCTCGTCAATGCCACGGGCGATGCCGTAGAAATAGGGTCCCGACTTGCCGAAATGCTCCTGCAGGAAGATGAGCGACTTTGATTTCAGATCGAGCCCGGTCTCAATCCCGTATTTACGCATGCGCTCGGCGGTGGCCGGCCCGACGCCATGGAATTTCTTGACGGGCAGGGTCTCGACAAAGGCTGGCCCATTCTTCGGCGTGATGACGGCCTGGCCGCTGGGCTTGTTCAAATCGCTGGCCATCTTTGCGAGGAACTTGTTGTAGGAGATGCCGGCCGAAGCGTTGAGCCCGGTGACCTGCTTGATCTTGGCGCGGATCTCCTGGGCAATCTCGGTGGCGATTTCCATGCCCTTCAAATTCTCGGTGACATCGAGGTAGGCTTCGTCCAGCGATAGGGGCTCGATCAGCGGCGTATATTCGGCGAAAATTTCGCGGATTTGCCGGGAAACTTCCTTATAGACGTCGAAGCGCGGCGGCACGAAAATCAGGTCTGGACATTTCCGTTTTGCGGTGACCGACGGCATGGCCGAATGGACACCATAGGCTCGCGCCTCATAGCTTGCGGCGGCCACCACGCCCCGCGCTGCGGATCCGCCGACGGCGAGTGGCTTGCCACGAAGTTCCGGGTTATCACGCTGCTCGACCGACGCGTAAAAGGCATCCATGTCCACATGGACGATTTTTCGGATCGGCGTTGGCGTCATATCGTTCATGGCGGTTTCTGCAAAAAAGCTACAGGCTCGGTGTCCCCTTTGCAGGCCTTGCCCGAAACAAAGAGAGAACATAGCAGTCTTCGCGGCGATATCAACACGCGTTTTCCCGAAGCAGGGCTGCGAATCGATCACTTCGTCTTAAGCCCGCACTTGCTGACAATCTCAAGCAGGCCAAGGTCGACAAGTTGGACCACACAAGTGATTATGCACCGATGTGGATCGAGTTGCATTAGACCGGTCCAGATTCAGAAAAGGCTCGGCTGCGCGACCGGTTCTCCGGCCTTTGTTACGATCGTCGAGCCGTAAGGCTCCCGGGATACTACGATCAGCGCGTCGTTGGGCAACGGACGGGCAAGCGCTTTGGCCTCGTCCCATGGCGCGCGCATCCAGACATCGGTCTCTTCTTTGGTCAGCAGAAGAACCGGCATGGCTCTCCCGTGGATGGGCTTCACAAGGTCATTCGCATCCGTCGTCAGAAAACTATAGAGATCATCGGTCGTCAGCCCGTCCTTGACCTTCCGCACGCTCGTCCATTGCGGCACATGGACGCCCGCAAAGAACATCAGAGGCTTGCTTTCATCGCGTGCGAACCAGGCGTTTGGAGTCCTGCCGCCCTCTTCCTTGGCGGCTGGATCGGGCTCCGCGAAGCTGGTCACAGCGACAAGGCAGCGATGCTCGACACCAAACCAACGCTTCCAGTGCGGGAAATTGAGAGTGCGGACATTCGTGGTGCCGCCATCCACCTGATCACGCAGCAAGGCCTCGAAGTCGACGTCCTTACCCTTGGCTCGCAGTTTTTTGGCCTTCTTCTCAGCTTCTTTCTTGAGAGCGAATAGCGGGGAGGGCAGACCCCAGCGCGCATGCACCAGCTGCTTTCTTCCGTCGGCCGTATTGCGCAGGATCGGCCCGATCTGATCCGGGTTCATTTGGTACGCTGGCATGAGGTTGATCATGCTCTCGGCGTCCTGAGCCCACTTGGCAACCCAATCCTTGTCTTCCATGCGGTACAGATTGCACATGGGCAGTGGCCGCTCCCGTGAACACTGCGAGCATCGTAACCGATGGAATTGCGAAATGCCAACCGGCCGATAGTAAGTTGCGAATCCGACGAAATTTATTTCCGCTTCGACCAAATCGCCGCAATTGGCGCATGGCCATGATTCGCAAAGCGAATCTCTTGGTTTCCTAAAGTTGAGAGATAATATTCCTATTCTCGGTTGCTTGACTCTTCGAGCGCGTCGGAACAGATAGAGAACATCTGCATTTGAACGACATGAAGTCGAAACTCCAACACGGCCTTCAAGGGACGCGTGAATGATGACTGCTGCCCGCAACAGGGTAATTACCGATCTACGCGACCGTATCGCCTCGCTCGAGGGCGGATCGACGAGAAAGGTCGGCTGCCTTGCTTTTGGGGTTTCCGAAATTGACGCAGTGCTTCCAGGCGGCGGTCTGGCCTATGGCGCCCTACACGAGTTTGCCGGTGGCGGGTCCGGAACGGTCGATGGTGCGGCCGCTGCCCTCTGTGTGGCGGGGATCGCTGCGCGAACCAAGGGGCAGATCCTTTGGTGCATGACGCGTCCAGACCTGTTTTTCCCGGCCCTGGCTTTGGCGGGTCTTCATTCCGATCGCGTGGTCTTTGCCGAGGCCGATAGGGAAGAGGATGTCCTGGCGACCATGGAGGAAGGTCTTGGCTACGGTGGCCTGGGCGCCGTGGTTGGCGAGCTCGTCCGTCTTCCGATGACCGCCTCGCGCCGGCTTCAGCTTGCGGCCGAGAAGACCGGAACGATGGGGCTGGTCGTGCGACGATGGCGACGCCAGACCGAGGCATCGGATTTTGGTCAGCCGACGGCGTCGACATCAAGGTGGCGCGTCAGCGTACTGCCATCGGAAGAGCTACCGGTTCCAGGCGTCGGGCGGCCGCGATGGCTCCTGGAGCTGATGAGAGTGAAAGCGGGTGAGTGCGCAGAGTTTATTGTAGGAGCGTGCGATGCCACGGGTCGTATCCATTTATCTACCGGATCTCGCGATCGACAGGATCAGGCGGGCCGATGGCGTGGGAATGCTCACCGCTGAGCGGTCACTTGTCGTCGTCGCGAAGAGTGGTTCCAAACGCTGGATCGCGGCGGCTGATGAAACAGCCCGATCGGCGGGCCTTCATATTGGCATGCCGGCCGCGAAGGCGCAGGCCATCGTCCAGGGCCTGCAGATGGTCGACGCCGATCCGATCGCCGACACTGCGGCCCTCGAACGCCTCACGGTCTGGGCGTTGACGCAGTACACGCCGATTGTCGCAATGGATGCGCCCGACGGCATCGTCATGGACACCGAAGGCGCCGATCATCTCCAGGGCGGCGAGGATCTGATGCTATCCGGCATCGTCAATCGCTTCCGTGCCAAGGGGCTGACTGCGCGGGTCGCGATTGCCGACAGCTGGGGTGCCGCGCATGCGCTGGCACGGGTGAGCAAGCGCGATACCGTAATCGCTGCGCGCCATGAAACATCGCGTTTCGTCGAACGGCTACCGATATCATCATTACGTTTGCCTGCGGAAACCGTCATCGGCCTGCGGACCCTCGGGTTTCAGACGATCGGCGAGCTGTCGGCCACACCACGCGCGCCGCTTGCCCTTCGCTTCGGTCCCGAAATCGGCCGCCGTCTCGACCAGATGTATGGGCGGCTGCCGGAGCCGATCGATCCGATCCGTCCAATGGATGTCATCGAAGTCAGCCGCGCCTTCGCCGAGCCGATCGGCGCGCCCGAGACCATTGCCAAATATGTCTCGCGGCTTGTGGTTGAACTCTGCGAAGCGCTCCAGAAAAAGGGCCTCGGCGTTCGCCGCGCGGATCTTCTCGTCCACAAGGTCGACAACACCATGCAGGCGATCCGCGCCGGAACCGCGAAACCCGCCCGCGATGTGGCCTGGTTGACGAAGCTATTCAAGGACCGGATCGAGAAGATCGAGCCGGGCTTCGGGATCGAGAAGCTCTCGCTGGTGGCTGTCATCGCCGAACCGCTCACTGAAGTGCAGAAAGCGTCCTCCCTGATCGAGGAAGAGATCGTGGATATCGCGCCGCTGATCGACGTGATCGGCAATCGCGGGCAGCGTGTCTATCGGATAGTGCCTGTGGCGAGCGACGTGCCCGAGCGCAGCGTCACGCGCGTGAGTGCGGTTGCCGAGGAGACCGGTGCGTTATGGAGCTTGCATTGGCCTCGACCCGTTCGGCTCCTCTCCTGTCCGGAACTCATCGAGGTGATCGCGCTCCTGCCGGATCATCCACCTGTGTCGATGACCTGGCGCGGCAAGCGCCGCCGGGTGAAACGCGCAGACGGCCCGGAGCGGATTTTCGGCGAGTGGTGGACGAGAGGCTCCGAGTTTGATGCAGTACGCGACTATTTCGTGATCGAAGACGAGGGCGGCGAACGGTTCTGGATATTCAGGTCGGGTGATGGCATCGATGCGGCGACCGGCTCGCACAAATGGTTTCTGCACGGGATTTTCGCATGAGATATGCCGAGTTGCAGGTCACGACCCATTTCTCATTCCTGCGCGGGGCATCGTCGGCGGATGAGCTGTTTGCGACCGCCAAGGCGCTCGGCATCGAGGCGCTCGGCGTCGTCGACAGAAACTCGCTCGCCGGCATCGTCCGGGCGTTGGAAGCCTCTCGTGCCACAGGCGTCCGCCTGCTGGTCGGTTGCCGTCTCGATCTGCAGGACGGCATGTCGATCC
The DNA here is from genome assembly GCF_019793435.1 of Rhizobium redzepovicii. Lineage (GTDB taxonomy): Bacteria > Pseudomonadota > Alphaproteobacteria > Rhizobiales > Rhizobiaceae > Rhizobium > Rhizobium redzepovicii. The sequence goes on from NZ_JAILYH010000027.1 coordinate 13,757, forward strand.
TGGTCTATCCGACCGATCGCGCCGCCTATTCGCGACTGACCCGGTTGCTGACGCTCGGCAAGGGTAGGGGCGGTAAAGCCAACTGCATCCTGCATCTCGACGACGTCGCGCTCTATGCCGAAGGTCTGATCGGTATTTTGGTGCCTGACCTGCCCGACGAGACCTGCGCCGTGCAGCTCAGAAAGATGGCGGAGATGTTCGGGGACCGGGCCTATCTGGCGCTTTCCCTTCGCCGGCGGCCAAACGACCAGATGCGGCTGCACGATCTGTCGAACATGGCCACACGCTTCAAGGTGAAGACCGTTGTGACGAACGACGTTCTTTTCCATGAGCCGTCGCGCCGTCAGCTGCAGGACGTCGTCACCTGTATTCGCACCAGAACCACGATCGATGACGTCGGTTTCGAGAGGGAGCGTCATGCGGATAGATTCCTGAAGCCGCCCGAAGAGATGCAGCGGTTGTTCCCCCGTTACCCGGACGCATTGGCCCGGACGATGGAAATCGCCGATCGCTGTCGGTTCTCGCTCGAGGAGCTGACCTATCAATATCCTGAGGAGGCGATCGTCCCAGGCAAGGACGCGCAAGCGTCTCTCGAGCATTATGTCTGGGAATGCGCGCCTACGCGTTATCCGGAAGGTCTGCCGCCGAACGTTCTGAAAATCATTCGGCATGAGCTCGACCTCATCCGGGCTATGAAATACGCACCCTACTTCCTGACCGTGTTTTCGATCGTCCGATATGCCCGCAGCCAAGGCATTCTCTGTCAGGGGCGGGGCTCGGCGGCAAACTCGGCCGTCTGTTATATCCTCGGGATCACGTCGATCGATCCCGAGACGAACGATCTCCTCTTCGAGCGGTTCGTTTCCCAGGAGCGCGACGAGCCGCCGGATATTGACGTCGACTTCGAGCATGAGCGCCGCGAGGAAGTCATTCAGTGGATCTATAAGACCTACACCCATCAGAAGGCAGCTCTGTGCGCGACCGTGACCCGATATCGTGCGAAAGGGGCGATCCGCGATGTCGGCAAGGCACTCGGTCTGCCGGAGGATATGATCAAGGCTCTCTCGTCGGGCATGTGGTCCTGGTCGGCCGATATGGTCGGCGACCGGAACCTGCGCGAACTCAACCTCAATCCCGACGACCGTCGCCTCGCACTGACGCTGAAACTTGCGCAGCAGTTGATGGGCGCGCCCCGGCATCTCGGCCAGCATCCCGGTGGATTCGTGTTGACGCATGATCGGCTCGACGATCTCGTCCCCATCGAGCCCGCATCAATGGCCGACCGGCAGGTGATCGAATGGGACAAGGACGATGTCGAAGCCTTGAAGTTCATGAAGGTTGATGTTCTGGCGTTGGGGATGCTGACCTGCATGGCAAAAGCGTTCAAGCTGATTGACGAGCATAAGGGCGAAACGATCGATCTGGCGAATATCGAGCAGGAAGACTCTGCGACCTATGCGATGATCCGCAAGGCCGACACTCTCGGAACGTTCCAGATCGAAAGTCGGGCTCAGATGGCGATGTTGCCGCGGCTGAAGCCGCGGACGTTTTACGATCTTGTCATCCAGGTCGCCATCGTCCGGCCTGGACCAATACAGGGCGACATGGTGCATCCCTACCTGCGCCGCCGCGAAGGCAAGGAACCGGTCGTCTATCCGACGCCCGAACTGGAAGCGGTGCTTGGAAAGACACTCGGCGTGCCGCTCTTCCAGGAGTCGGCCATGAAGGTGGCGATGGTCTGCGCCGGCTTCACCGGCGGCGAGGCCGATCAGCTTCGCAAATCGATGGCCACGTTCAGGTTTACCGGTGGCGTCTCGAAATTCAAGGACAAGCTGGTTTCCGGCATGGTGAAGAATGGATACTCGCCGGAGTTTGCTGAAAAGACCTTTTCGCAGCTCGAAGGTTTTGGCTCCTACGGATTTCCGGAAAGCCATGCGGCGAGCTTCGCGCTCATCGCCTACGCCTCCAGCTATGTGAAATGCCATTACGCCGACGCGTTCTGCGCGGCCTTGATCAACAGCCAACCCATGGGTTTCTATGCGGTCGCCCAGATCGTCGGCGACGCCCGCAACCATGGTGTGGAGATCCGGCCGGTCTGTATCAACCGCTCTCGTTGGGACTGCACGCTTGAGCCGGTCGTGGGTGACGAGCGCCGCCATGCTGTCCGCCTGGGTATGCGGCTGGTGCGTGGCCTGGCCTCAGTCGATGCGGCACGCATCGTGGCCGCCCGTGCCGATCAGCCCTTCGACAGCGTCGATGACCTGTGGCGGCGCGCGAGCGTTCCGGCGGCATCGCTGGTCGAACTGGCGGAGGCCGATGCTTTCCTGCCATCGCTCGAACTTCAGCGACGAGAGGCGCTGTGGGCGATCAAAGCTTTGCGCGATGAGCCACTGCCCCTCTTTGTTGCCGCGGCCGAGCGCGAGATGAAGACGATCGCCGAGCAGCAGGAGCCTGATGTCCAACTCCGGCAGATGACAGATGGGCACAACGTCATCCAGGATTACAGCCATACCGGTCTGACCCTGCGCGAGCACCCGATCGCGTTCTTGCGCAAGGACCTTGCAGCTCGAAGCATCGTCACCTGCGGAGAAGCGATGTCGGCCCGTGATGGCCGCTGGCTGATGACCGCAGGCCTCGTTCTCGTCCGTCAGATGCCGGGTTCGGCCAAAGGCGTGATGTTTCTGACGATCGAGGATGAGACCGGTCCGGCGAACGTCGTCGTCTGGCCGAAGCTCTTCGAGCGGCGCCGGCGCGTCGTGCTCGGATCGAGCATGATGGCGATCAACGGACGAATCCAACGGGAAGGGGAGGTCGTGCATCTCATCGCCCAACAGCTCTTCGATCTCTCCGGCGACCTATCAGCCTTGGCGGATCGTGATGGGGAGTTCAAGCTGCCGACGGGGCGCGGTGACGAGTTCGCCCATGGATCTCCGGGAAGTTCCGATTCAAGGGACCGTGCTCCGGCGGTCAAGCCGCGGGATATTTTCGTCCCGTTATGCCGAGTTCGGCATAAGGGAACTTATCCCGAGCCGGAGCCTATGCCGAACTCGTTTCCTAAAGCCCGAGATTTCCGGTAAAGCCGCGTGGCAAGCTCGGCATAATATCCAGTCTCCGCTGTTACAATTTAGCGGACACGAGCATGACCACTTTACCAGCAAAGAACGCAGTTCTTTCGCAAACTGTCGACGACTGGCCACATCACGCCTGCGTACGCTCCGTCGTCAACTCGATGACGGATGGAGGTTACAGTGCCAAAAGCAACCAATCGACGATCCGAACGATAACGACGTTCATCGAATGGAATAGGGGGTGCCGGAACGGCGACCCGACACATCTTGCCTACGATGATATTGATCGCTTCATCGAATGTCGTGCCGCCGCGAGTACATTGCGACACGGAGAACGGCGCTCTCTCGGGCGTCTGAGAGCACAACGGCGTTTTTACACTTTCTCCGGATGCTTGATGTTGGCATCTCTGCGCCGGCAGTAGCAGACATAGTCGAACTCTTCAGATCGCTGGTCCCAAGCGAATTGCGCTTCCGTCGGTGAAGCGCGAGAGGCGGAAGCGGTGAAGATTATGGCCGATCCCGTTTCCTTGGATCAGGTCGGATGCGACCCTGCCAATTCCAGGGCCAATACCAAAACCATGGCCGCTCATTCCCGTTGCGACGAAGAGCCCGTTGATCGCGGCCACCTGATCCACGACAGGGACCACGTCCGGCATGGCGTCGATCATCCCCGCCCAAGTCGTTTTGAGACGAACCGGGCCAAATCGCGGATACAGGCTGTCGAAGCCGCGCCGTATCGAGGTCAAGTCACTCTTGCCCGGAGCGGGGTTGAGCACCCGCATTTGTTCGAAGGGACTGGGGGTTTCCGCATTCCAGTCGCGTGGGGTCGACCAGCTATCTGGAAAGCCCGAGGGCGCTGCGGGAAGATAACGGGTGCCCAAAGGGTGGGCGAGTAGCGCCGGAAGATATTTCGTCGCATGACGGAACGAGTCTGGGCCGACGTACAGAAGGTGACTACCACCGGGAGCCAAGGTGTACCCACCGTCATGCCTGCGCCTAAAGGCGATATCATCGTCCATGGCCGCACCGGCGTGGAATGCCGGCAGAGGCTCTGTCGCCGCGACCGTTGCCCTAACGCTAAGCTGCGGGATCGACACACCATGCTTTCTGAGTAACAGGGATGACCATGCACCGCCCGCCACTAGCGCGATGGAGGTCGCGATCTTACCGTGCTCGGTGCAGACCCCTGCGACCCTGCCCCCAGCTATATCGAGTGCCCGAACAGCACAATTTTCGATGATCCGTACGCCCTTGCGAGCGGCGAGCCGTGCAAAAGCCGGAACAGCCAGCCATGGCTCGGCTCGCATGTCGGACGGGGTAGTCATTGCCCCGCTGAACCTCCGACTCATACCTGAGGCCACGGACGACACATCGTCGCCGTCTACAAGGCGCGTGTCGAGATCGTGGGCAGCGGCGATCTTCATGAAGTCTTCGAACGCAGCCATGTCCTTGGCCGTCCGGGCCAGATAGGTAACGCCAGTTTGTCGGAGGCCAATGTCTTCACGACATTCGTCCGCCAACTGTCGCCAGAGGCGGCAGGCTTCGATCACTATTGGCAGCTCGTCAGCGTCTCGCCCTTGCTTTCGTATCCAGCCCCAGTTGCGCGAGGACTGTTCGGCGGCAATGCGTCCTTTCTCAAGCAATGTCACTTGCACATCTCGATTAGCAAGGAAGATGGCGGTGCACACTCCGACAATTCCGCCTCCGATGATCACCACCTCGGAGGCATTAGGGATCGGACTGGAATGCTGAACGGGATCGGCTTCGGAGAAGGGAAACATTGGAATCTTTTCTTGATTGGCTTCCGCTGATCCCTAGCTCGTAGGCAATAATCGTTCAAGTTAGATGTCCGCAAGGGCGAAAACCCGCCTTCCAGTGCTTTGAAAATATGCCGAGCTTGCCACGCGGCTTCACCGATAGGGTGACCGAGCGCGCATGCGCCACACTGCGCACTGAGACTGGCATTGAAATCGCCTCGCTTGGCTTGCAGATCCACGGTGGCATGGGATACGTCGAGGAGACCGGGGCTGCTCAACACTGGCGCGACAGCCGGATCACCACGATCTACGAGGGGACGACCGGCATACAGGCAAACACGCTTGTCAGGCGCAGTGTCCTGCGCGACAACGGTGCTGCCGTAGCCGAGTTGATCGCCGAGATCGCGGCGGAGGGTCGCGCACTCGACGGGACCGGTCTCGCGGACGAGGGCGCAGCCCTCGCAGCTGCAGCGGATGCGGCAACAGCAACGGTCGATCATCTTATCGCGGCGAACCAACGGGATACCCGGCTCGCGTTCGGTGGTGCCGTTCCGTTCCTCACCTTGATGGGAACGCTTCTCGGCGGCCAAATGCTGGCGCGTGCCGCCAAGGCAGCGCTCACCGAAATCGACCGGGGCAACAATGACCCTTGGTGGACCGCCCGTGTCGGTCTTGCCCGCTTCTATGCTGGGCACATCCTGCCACAAGTCGCCGCTCAGCGGACGGCGGTGATCAAGGGTGCAAGCACGGTTTTCGCCTTCGATGAGAGGCTTCTGTGACCGCCGTGACCGCCTGAGGACAATGGGTGTGGATAGCCTGAGCCGGTGCCGGGAGCGTTCGGCTGCAGCTTGGACCGGAATGCTGACAGCGAACGTCGCCTCAATGTTGAACGTGGTCCGTATTGATCGGCCACAAGCATCGAGAGGAAGCGGCCATGAACTAGGCATCGTAAACTTACCGGCAACGAGGGTTGACCATGGCGTCGGCCTATTTCGTCGGTCATGCCCGGCGATTTTCGCCCACAGGTTCATCGCCGCAGAACGCAATTCCGCGATACTGGTTGGAGGGGATGTCGTGGCGGGAGATGTGGAACAGGTTGGCAATCGGGTCGTGGATGGAGATGAAGCGTTGTAGATGTCGCTGTGACTTGAAGCGCTTCATGATCCGCTCTCGCCGCCGGACTGGTTGGCGAGAATCCTCCGCCCGATTGTTCAACCCTTTGTGGGAACGATACTCAACACCGGGCATGATCTCCCGCTTTGCGGCGTCATAAGATCGAAGCTTATCGGTGATCATTAACCGCGGCGCTCGGCCCTGGCTCTTCAGGAGCTTACGCATCAGGCGTTTGGCCGCCTTTGCATTGCCGCGGCTTTGCACCAACACCTCCAGAACAAACCCGTCCTGATCCACCGCCCGCCATAACCAATGCTTCTTGCCCCGGATCGAAATGACGGCCTCATCGAGGTGCCATTTGTCGCCGAGCCGACCGGATGAGCGGCGGCGGATCTCGTTGGCGAAGGTACGTCCGAATTTCTCCGCCCAAAGCCGCACCGTTTGATGCGAGACAATGATCCCACGGGCAGCCAGCCAGTCCTCGACCATGCGCAGGCTGAGAGGGAAACGGAAGTAGAGCCACACGGCGTGGGCAATGACTTCAGCGGGAAAGCGATAGCAATAAGATTGGCCGCACAAATCGCGGCCAATCTTATAAGTGCATTCAGCGTCCCAGTTTAGCCACCGCCTCGGCGACAGCATCGTCCCCGTTCGTCAACTCGACAATGGATCGCCGGACGGCAGGTTCTTCGATGAGTGCAACGATCGTTTCGGCGACATCATCGCGCGTCACGGTCCCATAGGGAATGGCGGCGTTGGCCTTGATCATCCCGGTGCCAGGTTCGTCCGACAGGGTTCCCGGCCTAAGGATGACCCAATCGAGCTCGGTGTCAGCAAGGTAGGCGTCCGCAAGTTTCTTGACGGCGATGTAGTTCTCGAAGCCTTCGCTGTTTTCCTTTTCGCGCCACGCCTCGGGAAAGGCAGAAACCAGAATGAAACGACGCACGCCCGCCAGTTTCGCCGCATCGACGGCTGTTTCAAGACCTCGGCCATCGATTGCATTCGTTTGTTCGACGCCCGCCCCGCCTGCGCCGGCCGTGAACACGACGACGTCACATCCGTCAATAATGTTTGCGAGACTCCGTGCATCGATGATCTGGATGCTGCCGAAAATCGGATTCGCGCCTGCTGCAGCAAGCGTGCTTTCCTGCTCGCGCTTTCGGTGCAATGCGTCGACCCGGTGACCGCGCACCGCCAATTTGCGGACAAGGCGGATTCCGACTTTCCCTGCAGCGCCGATAACAAAAATACTGGCCATAAAAGTATCCTTCGTCGTGCCTTTAATAGAAGTGTGGGTCTCGGGCCGCGTCACGCTATGCCGCCGCGCTGGACTGCGAAGTGTATGGTCCGAGTTGATGCAGCTTACGCTCACGATGATTCAGCCACCATCCGATCTGGGGCGGCCAGCTGCCGAATGGTGATGCAGGATCGGCCGCGTTGAGGGCCTGCTCTGCACGTAGAGCAAAATTTGGCTCACGTAGCGCCTCCCGGCCGATCGCGACGAGGTTAGCCTGGCCCGAGGCAACGATCGCTTCCGCTTGAAACGGATCGACAATGAGCCCGACCGCCATTGTGGCGAGGCCGCTTTCTGTCTGTATGCGTTCAGCGTAGGGAACTTGATGCCCGTAGCCGGTAGGATACTCATAGGGGCGTCCAATCCCGCCGGAAGAGCAGTCGATCACATCCACGCCGATCGCCGCGAGCTCCTTGGCGTAAGCTATGCTGTCATCGAGAGATACGCCTTCGCGGCTGCCGTCAACGGCAGACACTCTCACGAAAAGAGCTTTGTCTTGCGGCCAGATTTCCCGCAGCGTCTTCGCGATCTCGAGCGGAAGGCGCATACGTCCTGCAAGCGTCCCGCCATAGATATCATTTCGTTTGTTCGTCAAAGGAGACAAGAACGAGTTGAGCAGATACCCATGAGCGGTGTGAAGCTCGAGGACTTCGAAGCCCGCTTCAAGCGCGCGGCGCGCCGCGGCGGCGAAATCGTCCTTCACCTGTTGGATCCCCTTGATGTCTAGCGCGCCGGGGACTAGCCAGCCCGTATCAACGGGCAGGGGGCTAGCCGAAACGATAGGCCACGGATGATCACCGCGGGCGTGGTCGTCCCCTGTAAGCGGGCCGTCGCCGTAATAAGGTCGCTGCATGGCCGCTTTTGGTCCAGCATGAGCAATCTGGATCCCAGGGGTAGAGCCCTGCTTCTTCAGGAACGCGGCAATTTCGGCGAGGCCGGAGACCTGCCGATCATCCCAAAGTCCAACATCTCCATGTGTAATTCTGCCTTCAGGCGAGACCGCCGTCGCCTCGATCATGACCAGGCCGAAACCGCCAAGCGCAAACTTGCCGTAGTGAACGAGATGATAAGGCGTCACGAAGCCGTCGATGGCTTCGTACTGGCACATTGGGGAGAGAGCCAGCCTGTTCTTTAGCGAGACTTGTCGAATGGTGAGAGGTTGAAAGAGGGATGACATCTGAACCGAGAATCCTTTTGCGATGCTAATTGTCTGTAACGAACATTACAGACGGAAATGTGTTGTCTCAGACTTGAAACTTCAACCCCCAGGATGTGCATCCCCGCGGTGCGACGACAATCCTCATTGACAGATTAACATACAATCTGTCAAACAAAGCGCGCAACGCTTTGGGAGGAGCCGACGATGTCATTCGACGAAGCACACCGAACGAAACTGCCGTATTTCTATCCATTCAAGTTCGGGGACGGCCAGATAACGGTCCTGTCAGACGGACCGCTGGAACTGGGTGATCCGAGCGAAAATTTCCTCGGTGTCACGCCTAAGACGGTCGGGGAAATGCTTGAGCGCAGCTTCTTGCCACTGGATAACGTGGTGCTTGAGCAGAATGTGCCGCTCGTCGAAATCAACGGCAAGACCATCCTTTTTGACACCGGAATGGGCACGTCGAAGGCTTTCGGGCCGACCACTGGCCGCTTGCTGACCAGCATGCAAGAGGCTGGTCGCAGTCCTGACGAGGTAGATGCGGTCGTGCTTTCCCACGCTCACATCGACCATACGGGCGGCCTATGCAACGAAGCGGGAGAACTGAACTTTCCGAACGCGGAAATTTACATAAGCGAAAGCGATTTCAACGATTGGACCGACGGTTCCACGCTCGATCCAGTATTCAAATTCCAAGTTGAGAACGCCAGACGGAATCTCCTCCCTCACAGAGATCGGACCTTTTTCTTCCGCGATGGACAGGAGATTCTCCCCGGCGTCCAGGCGTTGCACGCGCCAGGCCACACGCTCGGCCATCATTGCTTCATGATTGAGTCCGGCAACGACAGGCTGTGCTTCCTTGGCGACCTCACCCACCATCACGTCCTTCTGATGGAGCGGCCCTGGATGGAGTTCAAGTACGATACAGACCCGACTTTGTCCGCCAGGTCGCGCACCAGGGTACTGGATATGCTCGCGACCGACCGCATTCAGGTGATGTCATATCATTTTGCCTGGCCCGGAACCGGACACGTAGCGCGCGAAGGAGACGGCTTCCGTTACTTCCAGTCGCCGATGCGGCTATTAGCTCACTGATAATCGAGGATTCTCCAATGCAAATGCGTTCCGTAATTCTTCGGGAATCGGGCTTGTCGAAGCCGTACGCCCAGTCGAAACCGCTCGTTATCGAGACAGTCGAATTAACTCCCCCAGGCCCGTTGGAAGTTCTGGTCAAAATCAAAGCCGCCGGCGTGTGCCATTCGGATCTGTCCGCTATCAACGGGGATCGTCCGCGTCCGCTTCCCGTGGCCTTAGGGCACGAGGCGTCCGGTGTCGTCGTCGAGGTGGGCCCAGGGGTCGACAACGTCAAGGAAGGCGACCATGTTGTCATGTCCTTCTTGCCGATCTGCGGTCATTGCAGCTATTGCGCAGAGGGACGGGCAAGCCTCTGCGAACCCGGCTACAAGGCGAACGCCGCTGGAACCCTGCTGTCCGGAAGCCGTCATATCAGGTTCAAGGGTTACGAGGTCAACCATCACAGCGGGGTATCGGCATTCTCCGAGTATGCGGTGGTTTCCGCGAACTCCGTGGTCAAAATCACGAAGGAAATCGACCTCGCCAAGGCTGCCCTTTTCGGGTGCGCCGTTGTTACGGGGGTAGGGGCCGTGATGAACACCTGCGGAGTCAAGCCCGGCGATTCCGTTGCGGTCATTGGCCTCGGTGGGGTCGGCCTGGCGGCGATTCTCGGAGCGGTGGCAAGCGGAGCTGGCCAAATCGTCGCTGTCGATCTTGTCCCCGCAAAGCTGGAGCTCGCCAAGGAACTCGGAGCGACACGAACCTTCCTTGCAAGCGACCCGGACGTCGCCGCCGCAATCAAAGCGTCAACCGGCGGGGGTGTCGACTACGCGATCGAAATGGCGGGATCGGCAAAGGCCTTCGATCTTGCTTACAACATCACAAAACGCGGCGGGACCACGGCGACAGCTGGCCTTGCAAACGTGAATTCGAAGTTCGAAATTTCGCCTCTTCCGCTGGTCGGCGAAGAGAGAACGATCAAGGGAAGCTACATGGGCTCGTGCGTGCCGTCCCGCGATATCCCTCGCTACATCGATCTCTTCCTGCAAGGTAAGCTACCCGTCGACAAGCTGCTGTCCAGTACGGGCTCGCTCGATGAGATCAACGAAGCGTTCGACCGGCTCGACCGCGCAGAGGTCATCCGTCATCTGATCCTTCCATGAGCATCGCGAATGGTCCTCGAACCGGAGCACGGGACATTGAGTGATTGGAAAGCGCTGGCGCTGCATTACGGGACGGCCGAAAGACCGCTATCCGACCTCCAGCTCGAGCTTCCCGATATCCACGATCGGGTCGGGCGCATCGAATACTTCGTGTGGCTACTGCGGCACCAGGGTCGCCTGATCTTGGTCGATACCGGCTTCAGCGCTGAAGAGGGGCATGCGCGGGGACGCACGATGCTGATTCATCCCGTCGCTGCCCTTGCGCGGCTGGGAATCGGAGCCTCTGACATAACGGACGTCGTGATCACCCACCTTCACTACGATCATGCAGGAAATCTCGGGGATTTTCCGAACGCCAGGTTTCACATTCAGGACAGGGAAATGGCTTACGGGACCGGACGATGCATGTGCCATCGGCATATGCGCAAACCGTTCGCAGCCGAGGCAGTTGTCGATGCCGTTCGCCTCGTCTTCAAAGACCGCATGTGTTTTCACGACGGGGATGCCGAACTCTCGCCCGGACTGAGCCTGCATTTGATCGGTGGCCACTCAAAAGGACTTCAGGTGGTCAGACTAGTCGCAGGTGGCAAAACGGTGGTTGTCGCGTCAGATGCGTTGCATTTCGAACACTATCTCGACGACCAGAATGCCTTTCCGCTCTATGCTGACTATCTGGAGGTTGTGGAAGGATACCGGAAACTGCGCGAATTGGCAGGTCCGAACGGAGTGTTGATTGCGGGTCACGATCCCAAAGTTCTTAGCGATTTTCAACCGCTTAACCCCGAGCAGCCATTTAGCCGGGTATTATTGTAACGGACCACTTTTAAGTGCGGTAGCTTAAAACGTTTGAAATTTCTGCCTCCTATCAGACAATCGGGTTGTCTTACGCGGCAAACCCACAATATAATGGACTCGAAGTATCTCGCAGAACGGTGGGCAACGAGTCTCGATGGGTGAAATAGGTCTTCAAATTTCGCGGCAAAGCGCGACGCTCAGAATTCAGGTGGAAGAGAAGCTGCGGCAGGCAATCGCGAGCGGCCGTTTCAAGCCCGGCCAGCGCCTCGTCGAGCGAGAACTCTGTGAACTCATCGGCGTGGGCCGCACGTCCATCCGGGAGGCTCTTCGGCAACTTGAGGCCGAGGGCCTGATTACAAGCTATCCACATCGCGGACCGGTGGTAAGCACGATCAGCTACGAGGAAGCTGCACAGCTTTACAGTGTGAGGGCATTGCTGGAGAGTTTCGCAGGGCAGGAATTCGCAGAAAATGGCAGCCCGGAGAATATCGCCAACCTTGAACGCGTCGTAGAGGAGTTTGCGGATGCCGCCGAATCCGGAGCCGGCAGCAGACTTATCGCGACGAAGACTGCGTTTTATGATTGCTTGATGGAGGGAAGCGGCAACGTTTTCGTCAAGCAAATGCTGACGTCGCTTCACAACCGTGTGACCCTGCTGCGAATGACTTCCATGACCCAACCAGGACGGTTGAAGCACAGCGTCGCTGAAATCCGAGATATCGCGGCGGCAATCAGGGACCGCAACGGGCCGAAGGCCGCGGCGGCCTGCAAATATCACATCGATATGGCCGCTAAGGTCGCGCTCGATTACCTCCGCAAGACTGATGTCAGCCATTCGGAATAGGGCACGTGCCTAAATAATTCCCGTAGCAAATTACGATCATTGACAGATTGTCTGATAATCTGTTTATTTGGCTTCCGATGAGGAGGCCAAGCCTGTGCCACTGCGTCTCCTCGGTCGTTCACGGCATGCATCGGCCGCTTATAAAGGGTCGGGACGGGAGCAAATTTTGGACCACTACAACGAATTAATGGCTCGCGTCGTCGAGGCTATCAAGGACGGGGAATTGCCGAGGCTCATTCCCGGCCTCGACTGCAGGGTTCGATTGACGGTTGGAGATCAGAAAGGGACGCTTTCAATCAGGAACGGCGAAGTAGCGCTGGACGGTAACGTCGACCAGGCCGATGTGACTGTGAGCGCCTCGCCGGAAGCTTGGTCCAAGGTCCTGCAGACGCCGCCGCCCGCCACATATCACTCCTTCACGGCTCTTCAAATGGCGAACGAGGAATTCGAGATTTCGGGTCTGCCTCTCGAAATCGCCAAGGCAAGGCCAGCACTGGAACGGCTCTTCGAACTCGTCGTCCGCGCTCCGACGAACGAGGCGGCTATCGTCCGTCGTGACATCACGACCGTATCGGGCCGATACCAACCCGTTAGCATCGGGGGAGCCGTTTTCGATATCTACTTCGAGGAAACGGGTACGGGCGCGCCGGTTCTCTTTCTTCATACGGCGGGTGCCGACAGCCGTCAGTTCCTTGCCCAACTTGCCGACACGGGGCTTGCGGAAAGCTACCGGCTGATAGCCGTAGATCTTCCGTTTCACGGGCGCTCCATGCCGCCGGCATCTTGGGACGGGGCACCGTACAAGCTGACGGCCGACCTTTATCAAGCCTGGTGCCGTGCGATCCTGGAACGGATTGTCGGAGAGAAGGCCATCGTTGCAGGGGGCTCTATGGGAGCTGCCATGGCGCTGGTCCTCGCTGCGGAAAGCCCGGAGCACCTGCTCGGTATAATCGGTATCGAGCCGCCGTTCAGATCGAAGGGTCGTCGTAACCCTTACCAGCATAACGTAAACGTACATGGCTCGCTGCACAACTCGGCGTATGTGCGTGGGATAATGAGTCCGATGAGCCCGGGTTCGGAGCGCAGACGCGCAAGCTGGATTTATTCTCAGGGGGCACCGGGCATTTACCCCGGCGACCTCGCCTTTTACAGCGACGAGTTCGACGGCGCGGTAACCGCACCGAAGATCGACGCGAGCCGTACCCCGACCGTCCTGCTCTCGGGGGACTACGATTATTCAGCAACGCCCGCGGACGGGGCCAAACTCGCCGACCTGATACCTGGTAGCCTGCACCTGACCATGCCCGGCCTGGGCCACTTCCCAATGTGCGAGCACCCGGATTATTTCCGTCCGTACTTGATGCGAGCGCTCGAGTTCATCCGCGCGGCGAGGTAGTTCGTGGCGGCGGCTCAAGCCGCCGCCGTTTTACTTCACGAGGTGATTGCCGATCGACGAGCCGCCGTCGACTGTCAGCACGCTTCCCGTCGCGAAGCGAGAGCGGTCCGAAGCAAGGAACAGCATCGCTTCTGCGATCTCCTCGGGCAGCCCCATACGATTCATGGCTGCGCGCGCGTTGAAGTCGCCGCGCAGTTTTGCGGGATCGTCGGACTGAGCGAAGATCTTCGTGAAATACGGGGAGTCGATGGTGCCGGGCGCGACGGCGTTAACTCTGACGCCATCCTTCGCGTGGTCGAGGGCCATTGCCCGTGTCAGGGACGAGATAGCACCCTTCGAGGCAACATAGGCGGTGCGGTCGGCGATCGCCGAAACCGCCGTGTAAGACGTCGTATTGACGATCGAGCCGCCGCCGTTCTTGGCCATCACGGGGATTACGTATTTCGAGCACAGGAATATTCCCTTGACGTTTACCGCCATGATCCGATCCCAGTCCGCCTCCTGGATCGTTACGACGTTGCCGGTGATGCCGAAACCCGCATTGTTTATCAGGACGTCGATCTTTCCAAACCGCTCGACTGTTGTCGAAACCATCGACTCCACGTCCGGCGCAGAAGAGACATCGGCGCGCAAGCCGATCGCAGATTCGCCGATCGCCTCGGCCACAGCCTCAGCCGCCTTGGCGTTCACGTCCACCACAGCGACGCTCGCGCCATGTCTGGCAAACAACTCCGCCGCTGCCCGCCCGATGCCGCTGCCCGCGCCAGTTACGATGCAGACCTTGTTCTCCAGATCCATTTTCGAAACTCCTCTCGTTGATCGCCTCACCAAACATTTAGCAGACAATCTGTCAATATCACAAAATTAAGTTGACAGATTGTCTGATAATCTGAATATTAACTCCAACAGACGGAAATGCCAGGGAGGAAGAAATGGGCGATGCCAACAGCGCAGCGCAAGCGGCGTTCCGGTCCGCTATGCGCCGGTTCACGTCTACCATCTGCTTGATAACTACCGAGCACAATGGCGTTCGCCACGGCATGGCCGCGACCGCGGTACAGTCCGTAACGGCCGATCCGCCGACGATCCTTGTGTGCATCAATCAGTCGGCGTCCATCAGCAAGCCGCTCAAGGACGCCGGGCGGTTTGCGGTCAACATGCTCCACCTCTCTCACGCGCCGTTGGTACCGCTGTTTAGCGGCAAGCTGAAAGGCGAGGAACGTTTTCACCACGGAGAGTGGATTTCCCTCGACGGAATGCCCGTACTTGCCGATGCGCAAGCCGCATTCGTGTGCGAGCTGCAGGATGCGGTGAATGTCGCCACTCACGATGTTGTCCTCGGCCATGTGCTGGAGGCGCGTTTCATCGAATCCATTGCGCCGCTCCTTTACGAGGACGGAAAACTTGTCCGGTCGTCTGCGATTATCGAGACGGTCGCCTAATCCAATCCGGTTCGTTTTTCGAGCCTGGTTTCCATCAACCTGAGCCTGAGAGCTACGAAGGAGATAAAAGTGAGCGGTGCTGCAAACGCAAAGAATGAAGTCAACGGACGCGAAGTTAGCGCGCGTTTCGAACGTGGTCTCAAGACGCGGCGTGAAGTTCTGGGCGGGCCTTACGTTGACGCAGCGGTCAACAAGGCAACCGAGTATAACTGGCCGATGCAGGAACTCGTCACCGAGTACTGCTGGGACGAAATCTGGAACCGTCCGGGCCTCGATCGCCGTTCGCGCAGCATTCTGAACCTCGGCATGATTTCGGCTCTCAACCGTCCTCACGAGCTCAGGCTGCACGTGCGCGGCGCTATCAACAACGGCCTGACCAAGGAAGAACTCCGCGAGATTTTCATGCAGGTCGCAATCTACTGCGGCGTTCCGGCTGCAATCGACAGTTTTCGCATCGCGCAGGAAGTATTCGAAGACATGGGCATCTGAGCCCTCGACATGGCGCGGGCCGCGACTACGGCTCGCCCTTTAGAAATCCAGATGGAGGAGATCCAACGTGACTAACAAGGATGATTTCCGCGCCGCCGGAAACCCGATGTTCAACGACAACAAGCTCAAGCTCGGCGTTTTCGGGACCAATTGTTCGAATGCCTGTGCCATCACCCTGGCAGAGAGCACGTTCGAGCCGACCTTCGATCACAACGTCAAGATCGCCCGTCAGCTCGAAGACGCTGGCTGGGAGTGCATGGTGCCGATCGCGCGTTGGCGCGGTTTTGGCGGACCGTCGAACTTCAACGGCGTCAACATGGATACCTTCACCTGGGCGGCTGCACTCGCGGCCGTCACGACGAAGCTCCAGTTCTTCTCGACGACCCATATCCCCACCCTCAATCCGATTGTCGCCACCAAGATGGCTACGACGATCGACCACATCTCCAAGGGTCGTTACGGCCTGAACCTCGTCACCGGTTGGTTCACGCCCGAGATGGAAATGTTCGGCGTTCCGATGATGGAACACGATACCCGCTACGAATACG
This sequence comes from Rhizobium redzepovicii, assembly GCF_019793435.1. Classification (GTDB taxonomy): domain Bacteria; phylum Pseudomonadota; class Alphaproteobacteria; order Rhizobiales; family Rhizobiaceae; genus Rhizobium; species Rhizobium redzepovicii. The sequence goes on from NZ_JAILYH010000027.1 coordinate 29,902, forward strand.
CGACCGAGTGGATGGAAATCGTCGAGCGTCTCTGGAAAGAGAACGGCGTCACCTTCGAAGGCGAATTCCTCCGCGTAAAGGACGCGTTTAGCGAGCCGAAGCCATACAATAAGCAGACCAATCGACCCGTTATGATTTGCGCCGGCGCTTCCGGCAAGGGTTTGCACTTCACCGCCAAGTTCTGCGATTTCAACTTCGGTTTCATGCAGGACATGGAAGCCGGCACCGCTTGGGTAAAGAAGGTCAAGGACCTAGCGCGGACGGAATACAACCGCGAGCTCGGCACCTTTACGTCGTGCCCCGTTGTCGTCCGGGAGACCGAAAAGGAAGCCAAGGACTACTACAACTACTACGTCAACGAAAAGGGCGATTGGGAAGCTTGCGAAAACATCTGCGAGGTTCTCCAGGTTCAGTCGCAGAACCACTCGCCCGAGATGTACCAGAAGTTCAAGGAACGTTTCATTGCAGGTTGGGGCGGCTTCCCGATCGTCGGTACGCCAGAACAGGTCGCCGACAAGCTCGTCACGCTCAGCAGCACGGGTGTCGATGGCGCTCTGCTGACGATGGTGGACTACAACGAGGAACTTCCATTCTTCAACGAACGCGTCATGCCACTGCTCAAGCAGGCTGGCCTGCGCAACTAAGCTACCCGGGCGGCACGGCTGCCGCCCGGTTCTCAACGCCGATCAAAATCGGTTGGTATATCCGCGGCTCGATACGATCAGGTACTGGCTTGAGCGGATAATTGGAGGGGAGGAGACCCTATATGCTGAAGAAGGTGGTTACCACAGTCACCCTGTTGGCCGGCTTATATTCAACAACGAGTGCCGTAATGGCAGATGGGCTGGATTCGCTTCCCGCCGATCAGCAGAAACTTTACGAACTCGTCGATCCGGCAATCCCGTTGGGACCGACCGTGTTCAAGGATTTCGTCGCAAAGCGACCGCCGCCGTGGAAAATCGGTTATGCATCGACCTATGCCGGAAATACCTGGCGCGCGTCGATCCTCAGCGAAATGACCGACGTGTTGCTGCCGAAATACAAGGAAGCGGGCCTGATCTCGAAACTCGTGGTGACGCAGTCCGATCTGAAGGACTCTGTGCAGATCCAGCAGATGCGGCAGATGATCGACGACGGTGTCGACGCAATTATCATCTGCGCCTCGAACATCACCGCGCTCAACCAGACGATCGAGTACGCACACTCCAAGGGCGTTCCTGTCTTCTCGGTCTCGGGCTACGTGACTTCCCCCTATGCCATCAATGCCACGGAGAACAACACGCACGGCGGATACTCGTCGGCGAAGTGGCTGGCCGAGGAAATCGGCGGCAAGGGCAATGTTCTGATGGTGTCCGGCATTCCCGGTTTCGCCTCGTCGGATAGCTTCAACGTAGGCGCTAAGAAGGCTTTCTCCGAATTTCCGAACATCAAGGTCGTGGGTGACGTCGCGGGCAAGTGGACCGATCAGGTGGCCCAGGTCGAAGTGCAGAAGTTCCTCGCCACCAATCCTGCCGACGTCAACGGCATTCTGGTTCAATCGGCTTCTGAAAACGGCGTTCTCAATGCCGTCGAGCAGTCGGGACGCGATATGATGCCGATCGTACTCGGTGGCGAAGCATCGGCCGCTTGCTACTGGCGCAAGAATCCGGACTTCATCAGCAATAGCTTCCATTTCTGGCCGCCGAAATCCGACGCCCGGCTGGTTTGGGACGTCATGATGCGTACGCTCGAAGGTCAGGGTCCGAAGATTCAGTCCATTCTTCGCCCCGCGCTCCCCTACACGATCGACGACGTGAAGGAGGTTCTCAACGAGGACTGCGATCCGAATTCCACCGACTGGCTCGAGCCGAAGGGTGACGCTTGGTGGCCCACTTCCGTCGCGGCAAGCTACTTCGAACGGGCTGAAGACCCGCTGGCTTGGCGTCCGAAAAAATAAGACCGCCGATTTGACCTCCCAACTTCGCGCCGACTTCAACGGTCGGCGCGAATGGCAATTCAAGGAAGGAAACATTTTGTCGGAGTTTCACAGAATTCAGCGCCTGCCGCCCTATGTCTTCGAACAGGTCAACCGTTTGAAGGCGGGCGCGCGAGCGGGTGGAGCCGACATAATTGACCTCGGCATGGGAAATCCGGACCTCCCGACTCCGAAGGCAATCGTCGACAAACTCTGTGAAGTAGTCCAGGACACGCGGACCCACCGTTACTCCTCGTCCAGGGGCATTCCCGCCCTTCGCCGTGCCCAGGCCTCCTACTACGCACGACGTTTTGGCGTGAAGCTCAATCCCGAAAGTCAGATCGTAGCCACCTTGGGTTCCAAGGAAGGGTTTGCCAATATGGCGCAGGCCATCACCGCACCGGGCGATGTGATCCTGTGTCCTAATCCCACCTATCCGATCCACGCTTTCGGCTTTCTGATCGCGGGCGGCGTTATCCGGTCGATACCGGTCGAACCGGACGTTAATTTCTTCGCGCCGCTCGAACGGGCTGTACGCCACTCGATACCGAAACCGCTGGCACTCATTCTGAACTATCCGTCGAACCCGACGGCATACGTGGCAACCTTGGACTTCTACAATGATGTCATCGCGTTCGCGAAAAAGCACGAGCTCATCGTGCTGTCCGACCTTGCCTATTCGGAAATCTACTTTGACGACAACGCTCCGCCGCCCTCCGTGCTGGAGGTGCCCGGTGCTATCGACGTCTGCGTCGAATTCACTTCCATGTCGAAGTCGTTCTCGATGCCGGGGTGGCGCATCGGTTTTGCTGTCGGGAACGAGCGGCTTATAGCTGCGCTCACCCGGGTCAAATCCTATCTGGACTACGGTGCCTTCACGCCGATCCAGGTGGCGGCCCTACACGCCCTGAACGGCGATGGCTCCGACATCGCGGAAATCCGGAGCGTTTACAAGCGCCGCCGCGACGTCATGGTCGAGAGTTTCGGCAAGGCTGGCTTCGAAGTCCCGCCGCCTGCCGCGACGATGTTCGCTTGGGCAAAGATACCGGAGAAATACCGTCATTTGGGTTCGCTGGAGTTTGCCAAGCTGCTGGTCGAGAAGGCCGATGTGGCCGTTTCCCCGGGCATTGGGTTTGGCGAGATGGGGGATGGCCATGTGCGCCTGGCGCTCGTCGAGAACGAGTACCGCATCCGTCAGGCGGCCAAGAATATCAAGCGTTGGCTGGGCCAGCAGGACGAGACCGTCTTCAAGAACGAAACTTTGGATGAAAGGACAGACGATGCCAATTTTGGGATCATGCCAGTGTAAGGCAGTTCGGTACGAGGTCTCCGAGATCGATGGCCCGATGTGGAACTGCTTCTGCCAGACCTGCCGAAAGTCACACGCGGCCGACCACAATACCGCGGCAAAGGTTAAGAGCGAGCACTTCACACTCCTCGCCGGAGTGGAGGTGCTGAAAAGCTTCGAATCCACGCCAGGAAAGCTACGATGGTTCTGCTCGACGTGTGGCTCCCACGTTTACGCCGAACGCCCGTCCAACCCGGACCTAAAGGTCCTCCGGGCTGGTACCTTCGACACGGATCCGGGTTCGGTGGCCGAGTCGAACGTATGGATGTCGCACGCCCGCCCGTGGCTGAATCACGATGCCTCGAAGCCGAGCTTCGAAGAGTTTCCCTGAGAAGGTTGCGACGGTATCCGCGCTGCGTCCAGCGCTGCGCGCTTTTGGTGTTCGTCCTACTGCGGGGTGAGAAGCGATGAACGACGGTACTCTCCAGGTAGAGAGGCAAAACGCTTCGTTGAGAATACAGGTCGAGGAAAAGCTTCGGCAGGCGATCGCCGAAGGTCGGTTTCGGCCGGGCGACCGTCTCATCGAGCGCGAACTCTGTGCGTTGATCGGGGTAGGGCGCACTTCGATCAGGGAGGCCCTGCGCCAGCTCGAAGCCGAAGGGCTTGTCACGAGCTATCCGCATCGTGGGCCAGTGGTGACGCTGATAACCTACGAGGAAGCCGACCAGCTTTATAAAGTCAGGGCCATTCTGGAGGGCTTCGCCGGACAGCAATTTGCCGAGCGTGGCAGCGAGGTCGAAATACGCGCGCTCGCGAAAGCGGTGGAGGAATTCGAGAGGGCCGTGAACGCAGGCAACAGCGCGATCCTCGCAACGGCGAAAAACGCTTTTTACGACTGCCTGATGTCCGGCAGCGGAAATATCTTCGCTCGGCAGATGCTGACGAGCCTTCACAACCGCATAAACCTCTTGCGGATGACGTCAATGAACCAGCCTGGAAGGCTGCTTCACAGTCTTTCGGAAATAAAGGAAATCGCCGCCGCTATCGAAGCTCGGGATGCCCTGCGAGCGCAGGCCGCATGCAAGCTCCACATCGAGAAGGCTGCGAAAGTTGCGCTCGAGTATCTCATGCAGAACGTTGGATCACCACGCACCTAGCATTTCAGGATCAGGCTATGAATGAAGAAACTCCTCGTTTGAAGATTGCGTTCATCGGACTCGGCGCGATGGGACTGCCCATGGCGGGCCATCTCATCGGGCCAGGCCGCGAAGTGGCGGGATTCGATTTGTCGGACGAGGCAAAGAGACGTTTCTCCGAAGCTGGAGGGACCTCCTGCGCAGACATTGCTGCAGCGGTCTGGAACGCCGACGTCATCATAACGATGCTGCCGAACGGCAAAATCGTGCGCGAGGCACTTCTCGGGGGAGAAAACTGGCGCAGCCTGAAGCAAGGAGCGCTTGTAATCGACATGAGCTCTTCTGCTCCCGGCGACACCAGGAGGCTGTCGGAGCAGCTTCAGTCGAAAGGGATCCGGCTGGTCGACGCTCCCGTGTCCGGCGGCACTCGGCGGGCGATTTCGGGAACCCTGGCTATCATGGTTGGCGGAGAGGCTCGAGACGTCGACGAGGCAGAACCTCTCCTCCGTATGCTTGGAGCCAACATCTTCCGGACCGGTGCAGTCGGTTCCGGCCACGCTATGAAGGCCATCAACAATTATGTTTCCGGAGCAGGGGTCGTTGCGACGATCGAAGGCGTGTTGCTGGGTAAGGAGTTCGGTCTGGAGCCGACGGTCGTCGTGGACATCCTCAATGCCTCGTCCGGTAAAAGCAACACGTCGGAAATCAAAATGAAGCAGTTCGTCCTATCGGGGACCTTCAACAGCGGGTTCGCACTCGGGCTGATGGCAAAGGACATCGGCATTGCAAACGGCCTCGCGTCTGAACTGGGATTGAACTTCGAGAATCTGGTGCATATCGCGGGTGTCTGGGAACGGGCGGCGAACGACCTCGGAAGCGGAGTCGACCACACCGAAATCGTTAAATATCTGGCCAGCCACCGTCAGGACGGCGCGGAATAGCATCCTCCCCTATTGACAGATTATCAGACAATCTGTCATTCTACCCGCCGAGTGAGGAGGGCGATTTCGCATAAGCGAGGTCGCCGGACACGAAAACTGAGAAAATTCGCGATTTTTGCGTTCGGCGCGCTTGGTGCGCCGGCGGGCGGGTTTTGCCGCTCGATGGGAGGAGAGACATGGCGAGCGAAGTGACAGTACGCCTGGCAGGTATTGCCAAGGCATTCGGAGAGACGAAGGCCCTGAAGAAGTGTGATTTCGAAGCCTGCGCGGGTGAAGTTCACGCCATCGTCGGCGAGAACGGAAGCGGCAAGAGCACGATGGCGAAGATCATGTCGGGAGTGCTGCGTCCCGACACGGGGAAAGCAACGATCCTCGGCACAACAATCAAAACGCCGATCGACGCCAAGAGCGTCGGACTAGCCACGATATTTCAGGAGGTTCTTGTCGCCGAGGAAGCAAGCGTTCTCGACAATCTTTACGTCGGCCGCGATGGTTTCTTTGAATGGCGCAAATCTTCCGGCAAACGCAGAGCGGAAGCGCAAGCTTTGCTGGATCGGCTTGTCGGCCAGCATGTAGACCTGTCGAGGAACGTCGGCGACTTTCCGCTCAGCGTTAAGCAATGGGTTGTCATTGCACGTGCAATCTTGAAATCCCCGAAAGTACTCATTCTCGACGAATCTTCGGCAGCGCTCGATCTCGATGCGACCGTTAGACTGCACGATGAGATCGACAGGCTGCGCAAGGCCGGGGCTACGGTTATCATCGTCACTCACAGGATTGCCGAACTGGTTCGGATAGCGGACCGCGCTACGATTTTACGCGACGGCGTTACGGTCGGTGTGCTGGAAAAGGCGGACATCAACGAGAACAATCTGCTGGCCATGATGACGCCTGCCGATCGCAAACTCAGCGGTGCCGCGAAAGATGGCAAACGGAAATCCGCCGAAAACCGCCGGGTCGTTCTGGAGGCCACCAAAACCATTGCGCAACGCGGCTCCGCCCCCTTTGACTTCGCAATCAGAGAAGGCTCTATCGTGGGCGTGGCAGGTCTGGACGGCCAGGGCCAAGACGCGTTCGTTCGTGCACTAGCGAGAATCGTTGCGCCGTTCGGCGGGGACGCGAAAGCGCTGGATTCCGGGCGAAACGAACTTGTTTCGATGGGCGGACTCGAGGACGCCGCGCGCCTTGGCGTTGTTTATGTTTCCGGCGACCGGAAGCGTGAAGGTATTTTCCCCCAGCAGAGCATCTTCGAGAATCTCGCTATCGGCATCTACAAGAAGAACTTGGGCCCGCTCGGAATCATCAGACGAGGCAGGCTCAAACAGATGTTCTCCAGGGAAGTCGATCGCCTTCGGGTTAAAATCGGCCGCCCAGACAATAGGATCACGTCCCTATCGGGTGGAAATCAGCAGAAGATACTCATCGGCCGGGCTTTCGCCAATAATCCTAAGGTCATCATTCTCAACGATCCGGCGCGCGGCGTCGATCTGGGCACGAAGCGCGATCTGTATCGCGAGCTCGAGATATTCGCGGAACAGGGCGGAGCCGTGATCTACCTCTCGAGCGAAATCGAGGAATTTCTCGGTTTCGCGGACCGGGTAGATGTCTTCCACCATGGCAGAATTTACCGTTCGCTCGCGGGGGACCAGATCAATGAAGAGACAATCCTCGCAGCAATGTTCGGGCGGTCGGAAGCCGACGTCGTCGAGTTTACATCTGAAAGGAAGGTGCACTGATGTCTGCGCAACTGAAGATGCCCGCCTTGTTCCAGGACCGCTCGCTCGTCGTTCCATGCCTTCTGTTTGTGGTCCAGATTTTGCTGGCCGCTATCCTGTCCCCGCGGTTGTTCACAGTTGACGGCATAGGCGGTGCGATATTGGTGGTGACACCGCTCGTTCTTACCACGTTGGCGATAACCCCGATCGTTATAGCGGGGCGGGCGTCTGTGGACCTCGCGGTGGGACCGCTCCTGAGCTTTATCAACGTCACGCTGATCGCGTGGCTCGTTGGAAACGGCATCACCAATCCGGTCGCCGTGATATCGTGGGTGGTTGGGGTGGGTGCTGCCTATCAGCTCATCCAGGCTTTGATCATCATTTATGTCCGAGTGGCCCCGATCATCGTCACTCTTTCGGGATTTCTCGTTCTTTCGGGCGTGAACCTCATGGTTATGTCAAGTTCGGGGGGCGTCGCACCGGATTGGATGATGAGCTGGGGGGCAGGGACAAGCATTTTCTCGCCCGTGCTCGGTCTATTGATCGCGGCTTTCGCCATCTGGGCCATCATTCGCAGGACCTCGTTTTTCACCCATCTCCGGATGACCGGCGCTGACGAACGTATGGCTTACACGAGTGGAGTGAGGGTTAATCTTGTGCGGATCGCCGCCCACATGCTCGGCGGGGTTTTCGTCGGACTGGCCGCGCTGAGTTACACCGCGCTGGTTTCTTCCGGCGATCCCACGCAGGGGAGCAATTATACCCTCCAGGCGGTGACCGCTCTGGTTTTGGGCGGTGCCAATCTCGCGGGTGGCCGTGGTGGCGCTCTCGGATCAACGTTGGGCGCGCTCAACATGTTTCTAATCTCCTACCTGCTCTCCGTTTTCAGCTTTGGGAGCGTGACGGGTTTTGTAACGCAGATGGCCTTTGGCTTGGTTCTGATGACATCCCTGCTCATCAACGTCGTTATGACCAACCGCCGCGTCGTTTGATAGGAAATCCAAAGTCATGACCTCAACATTCACACATATCGACACACCTTCCACCTCCCGTGCCGGCGGCTTCCGTGTCCAGCGGGGCATAGCCATAGGCTTTGCACTGCTGGCGGTGTTAATTGTGCTTGGCGCGGTGCTCGTGCCGGGCTTCGTCTCACCCCGGAACATGCGCTCGATCCTGTTGCTGGCCGCGTTCCTCGGTCTTGCCTCGCTGGGCCAGACGCTGTGCGCGTTGGTGGGTGCTCTCGACCTTTCGATACCATATTTGATCGGCGCGGCGAACATTCTCTATCCAACGCTGCTGGTCGCCGGCGTGCCTGCATGGCTTGCAGTGGTCGTCGTCGTGGCACTGGGCGCGGCCGTGGGTTTTGGCAACGGGCTGCTAAGTTTCAAGCTGCAAGGGCAAGCCCTGATCATGTCTTTGGGAGTAGGCTTCGCGGTTGTGGGAGCGGTTCAGCTCTACACCTCCCTCGGCTCTGCATTCAGCGGAACGGTCTTCGCGCCGGTTCCCAACTGGCTCCGAAACTTCGCGGCATTCAATGGAAAGACGTTCGGGTTTGCGATGCCGCCGGTGGTTATACTCTGGCTGGTGATTACGGGCTGCACGATCTGGGCACTGTATAATACCTGGTTTGGCCGCTCCATTTACGCAATTGGCGGAAGCCGGGTCGCCGCGGCACGCCTTGGCATCTCGGAGTTCCGGGTCTGGACGGTGATCCACGCGTTAAGCGGTGGCATGTCGGCCCTCACCGGGGTGCTTCTCCTCGGTTTTTCCGGCGGCGGATATGTCGGCGTCGGCGATCCCTACCTTTTCACCACGGTGGCCGCTGTCGTCATCGGAGGCACGTCATTGCTCGGCGGAGCAGGAGGATATGGCGCGTCCGTGCTCGGCGTCCTCGTATTGACGGTCCTCACCTCTCTTCTAGTTGGCCTCGGCCTCAGCTTTGCCGCTCAGCAAGCGATCGTTGGCCTCCTCATCATCCCAATGGTAGCGATCTATGCGCGGTCACCGCACATCAGAAATCAGATCTAAACGGAAGTTCGCTGCTTCAATACATTGAAAGGAATGCTCGATGTCGATTTCGCCAACCCTTAGGTCGAAGCTCACGGACGCAACTCTCGTGCGCGAGGCAAGCTATGTCGGTGGTGAGTGGCACGACTATGACGGCACGGGTGCGACAGTAGACGTTTATAACCCTTCCAACGGAGAACTGCTTGCGAAGATCCCCAGCACGGACCTCGGCGACATCAAGCATGCCATCAAAGTGGCGAGCGTCGCGCAGAAGCGCTGGGCAAAGCGCACGGGCAAAGATCGAGCCGGCATTCTCAAGAAGCTTCACGAACTGGTCATCGCGAACGCGGAAGACCTTGCGGTTATCCTGACTTCGGAGATGGGAAAACCGCTCTCAGAAGCCCGCGGCGAAATCGCGTATGGGGCAAGCTATATCGAATGGTTCGCGGAAGAGGCGAAGCGGGTGTATGGCGACACGATACCCGCGCACCAGGAAGACAAACGAATCCTCGTCCTGAAACAGCCCGTCGGTGTCGTGGCAGGCATTTCTCCGTGGAATTTTCCGAATGCGATGGTGACTCGCAAGGTCGCTCCAGCCCTCGCTGCGGGCTGCGCAATTGTGTTCAAGCCCGCCGCGGAAACGCCGCTTTCCACTATCGCTCTCGCGGTGCTAGCAGAACGCGCGGGAGTTCCAGCAGGACTTTTCAGCGTGCTCCCAACAACCCAGTCGCGCGTTTTCGGCGAGGAAGTCTGTGCGAACCCCGCCGTCAAGAAGTTGACCTTCACGGGATCGACGGAGGTCGGGCGGGTGCTGATGGCCCAAGGCGCCCAGAAAATCATGAAGCTTAGCCTTGAACTCGGCGGCAACGCGCCGTTCATAGTATTCGATGATGCCGACCTCGACGCCGCCGTCGAGGGTGCGATGATTTCCAAATTCAGGAACGCCGGCCAGACGTGTGTATGCGCCAATCGCCTTTATGTGCAGGACGGGGTCTACGACGCATTCATTGCGAAGCTTGCCGCTCGTGTTGAAGGCCTGAAAATCGCCGACGGCTTCGAAGAAGGCACCGCCATCGGTCCCTTGATCAACCAGGCAGCCGTGGCAAAACTGAATGCTCATATCGAGGATGCCCTCATAAAGGGTGCTCGATTGGTGACGGGTGGACACGGCCACGCGAACGGAGGCACTTTTGTTCAGCCCACGGTTCTCGCCGATGTAAACGCAAGCATGACAGTCGCGCGTGAAGAAACCTTCGCTCCGCTTGCACCTGTTTTTCGGTTCAAGTCCGCCGATGAAGTCATCGAGTTGGCCAACGACACGGAATTCGGTCTTGCCGCGTACTTCTATGCCAACGATCTGAGGAACGTCTGGAAGATCACAGAAGCCCTGGAATACGGGATGGTGGGCGTCAACACCGGACTAATTTCCACCGAGGTTGCGCCATTCGGCGGCGTCAAGCAATCAGGCTTCGGTCGTGAAGGATCCAAATACGGGATGGATGATTTCCTGTCGATCAAATACGTCTGCATGGGCGGGCTGGCCTGAAAAACGCCGAAGGCCGGCCGGGCCAAAGCGCGCCTCACTTAGTATTGCAGATTGTCGGATTGTCTGCTAATGTGTGTGGTACACACGGTGGAGTTAGAGTTCGGTGAAAATCGTAGGTGTTACCGGAAACCTCACGCGGCCTTCCAAGACCCGCTCGCTTTGCGAGTACTTGCTGGATCAATTGTCGGAGGGTGGTTCAAGCGGGCATTGCTTCGACCTGATCGACGCTCTGCCGGGGTTGGGCGGCACAGTATGGCGTAGTGAGGCACCCGGTGAAGTCGAGGCCCTGCTATCGGCAATCGAACAAGCGGATATGCTCGTGGTCGGTTCTCCCGTCTATAAGGCGTCGTACACGGGAATGCTCAAACACCTGTTCGACTTGGTGGATGCCAAGGCTCTTGCTTCCAAGCCGGTGATCGCATTTGCCACCGGGAAAGCTCCCGCCCACGGTGAACACGTCGAGGCTCACATGCGTTCGCTCTTCGGGTTCTTCGAAGCCCGGATGCCAGCTCGTTTCATCTACGCCCTTGATCGGGACTTCGAAGCCGGATTGCCGAGCTCCGGTTTGAAAGCGGTCGTTCACCAGGTAGTTCAACAAGTCCGGACGGACTTGGTTGCGTAGGCTCGTCAGGGAGAAGAACATGCCCTTTTCAACCATAAGCCAAGCCATCGAAGCGATCGCGAATGGTGAGATGATCGTCGTCGTGGACGATGAAAATCGGGAGAACGAGGGCGATATTCTCGTTGCCGCGGACAAAATCACGCCCGAGCACGTTGCCTTCATGATGAGGCATGCGCGCGGCCTGATTTGCGTACCGCTGCCTGGCGAAAGGCTGGACGAGCTGGATGTACCGCTAATGGTCATCCGAAATTCCGATTCCTTGCAGACGGCCTTCACCGTATCGGTGGACTACAATATCGGAACCACTACCGGGATTTCCGCCAAGGACCGTGCGGCTACGATTCGCGCCCTCGTTGACGGCAACACCAAGCCTTCCGAACTTTCACGCCCTGGCCACATCTTCCCCCTTCGCGCAAATCCGCGCGGAGTGTTGGGCAGGCCGGGTCACACGGAGGCCGCGATCGATTTTTCGCGCCTTGCCGGCTTGTCGCCAACTGGCGTTATCTGCGAGATTGCCAACGATGACGGTAGTATGTCGCGCCTTCCGGAGTTGATGGAATTCGCCGCTTTGCACGGCCTGCATATCGTGACGATCGAAGCGCTCATCGAACACTGCAGGGCGGTCGAGCCGGCGGTCAAGCGTTACTCCAGCTCCAAGATGCCCACGCGGTTTGCCGAGTTTTCCGCCATCACCTACCGCGACGAGGTCTCTGGCTTAGAACACATTGCACTGACTTACGGAGATGTTTCCGGCGGGCATGACATTCCGACGCGTGTCCATTCTGAATGCCTCACCGGGGAGGTCTTCCGGTCTCTGCGTTGCGACTGCGGCGAGCAACTCGAGATGTCGATGCGAGCCATCCGGCAGGCGGGAGTAGGATGCATCGTCTACCTTCGTGGTCAGGAAGGTCGTGGCATCGGTTTAGGTAACAAAATCGCCGCGTATGGACTGCAGGATGCTGGATTGGATACTCTTGACGCAAATCACGCGTTGGGCTTCCCTTCGGATGCTCGGCAGTTCGGCGCAGCCGCGGATATCCTTGCGGATCTGGGCATCCAAAGCGTGAAGCTTTTGACAAACAACCCCGGAAAACTGGAAGCGTTGCGTGCCGCTGGCGTGGCGGTGACATCCCGCCAAAGTCTTATCGCGGCTGCCAACGCGACGAACATATCCTATCTTCGCGCAAAACGTGACCGGTTCGGCCACTTCTTTGAGAAAGAGCAAGCGCCGGGCCAGGAGACAGACAATGTCGTCTCGGTATGGAGTTCCAAAATATCGGCCGGCCCCCTCGGATAGAGCGTAACCGCTGTTCTGCCGCGACGTTTACTGTCATCGCTAATCTGTGATCGCCTCTCTATGGACGAGCGAAGGGAGTTTCTCCATCGAGACTACAATGGAGGTTCTCACGACCAGGAAGGAATTCTCTGTCGGCATCGTTCCAGTTGGAACGTAGTGGCGGCGTCAATCAGTGATCATCCACATCCGACCGTCAAGGTGCGAACAGGACGCCTATATTTGGCAACGGCGCGCGGCCGTTCAGCCACCTGGTCCTGCTCATTTTTTGCGGTCGTCTGACGCCAGATCGGTCGAGGCGGCTGCGACGCCGCCCCGATTTCTCATTTAGTTCTGGTACTGGGCGATGTTTTCCTTGTTAAGCGTAAGCCAAGGCACCGTGTAGTGCTTGCTCGTTCCACCAGCCCAGTCGATGTTAAGGGTTTTCCAGATTTCCGATTGGGGCTCGTAGCTCTCGCCGACGAGCTGTCGCAGAGCGAGATCCAATGCACCCTGTCCCTCGGCTTTCGCGTACTTGTAGAGGGACATGTACATCTCTCCGTCGGCGATCGCCCGCTTTCCATCGGGAATACCGTCGATACCGATGACAGGAACATCCGCCGGACTAAGACCAGCGCTCTTGATCGCCTCAATCGCACCGAGGGCCATTTCGTCGTTCTCGGAAAGTACGCCGTTAATCTGACCCGAATATGCGGACAGCCAGTTCTCCATGACGGCCTGGCCCTCGGCGCGGCTCCAATTTCCGGACTTGGAAGCAATAAGCTTCAACCCCGGATGCGCGGCCAGGGATGCGTCGATTCCCTTCCTACGTGATATCTGCGCCGACTGGCCAATCGGCCCTTCCAGCACTACGATGTTGCCCTTGCCTTTGAGCCGCTCGGCAAGAAAGTCCCCGATCATTTTGCCGCCCAGCGGATCGTCTACGATGATTTGGGAGGTAATCTTGTCGGAACTTGATTCGAGCGCCGAACCGATGACCGGAATGCCTGCGTCAATGGCCTTCTCGATCGGCGCGGACGACGCTTCGCGGTCAAACGATTCCATGATGATTGCATCAAACTTCTGGGTGATCATTGTGTCCATCGCATTCGATTGCACAAGTGGATCGAACTTTCCGTCGAATACGACGATCTTGACCTTGCCGTTGAGCACCCAGGGGTGCTGCTGGATTTCTTCCGTGAGTGTGTGCGCGTATTCGGCCGACTCGCCGAAAGAATTGACACCGATGACGAACTGCTTGTCTTTCCCGATCGCCGGCGATGCGGCCAGGGCAGTGACGACCGCGGCAAATGTCAGTTTCTGTAACATGCTCAAAATACTCCTCCGTTGTTGAGCTGGCTTACGCCTTGCGGGACCGATCGACGACGACCGCCAAAATGATGATCGCTCCCTTGAGAAACTGCTGGTAGTTCGAAGAAATTCCCAGCAGGTCCATTCCGTTATTCAGTGTGCCTATGATCAACGCCCCGAACAGCGACCCCACGAGGGTGCCGCGGCCGCCCGCAAGGCTGGTTCCGCCGATTACGACGGCGGCTATGGCGTCAAGTTCGTAGCCTACGCCGGCCTGGGGCAGGGCGGCCGTCGTCCTGGCAGTCAGGAGCAATCCGGCCAGCCCGGCCAGAACGCCGGAGACGACGTACGCTGCCGATTTAATGACATTGGTGGAAACGCCACTCGCGCGCGCCGCGCGCTCGTTCCCGCCGACTGCATGGACATACCGGCCGAATGGCGTGTGCTTCAGGCATATCCAGGCCAAAGCGAAGACTGCGAAAAGGATAAGTGCTGGAACGGGAACGCCCGCGACACTTCCGCCCCCGATCCATTTGAAGGACGGCATCAGATTGGGAATAGGACGTCCGTCCGTATAGATGAGGGTGAGACCGCGGGCCATGCTGAGCATGCCGAGGGTCGCAACGAATGACGGGAGGCGCAGGTACGCGACCAGTGACCCGCTCAGCAGGCCGCAAGCTCCTCCCACCAGAAATCCGGTCACCAAGCCGATCGGCAAGGGATAGGGAGAGGCGAGGGTCAGAAGGCTGCCCGCGACCGCCCCAGCCAGGGCCATCACTGAGCCGACCGATAGATCTATGCCGCCCGTCAGGACGACAAAGGTTACTCCGACGGCGAGTATCCCGTTAATGGAGGACTGCCTGAGAACGTTGGACAGGTTGTTCCAGGTCAGGAAGAACTCGTTGGACACCGAGAAGAACACGCACAGCAGCAGAAAGACGATGCCTATTCCGAACGTCTGAAGGGCAGTCTTCAGATGAACTGTCGGATTGTGGCTCTTTCCGCGCGTCTCCAAAATCGCTTCGTTGGACATTGCATTTCCTTTCGACGGGCACATTGGATCGCCGCTCAAAGCGATCGCTGAGCTGCTGTGTGGTGGTTCACGAAGGTTATGGTTTGGAGACCGTCGCTTAGGCTGCGAGGTCCATTATGTTCTTTTGCGTCGCAACGGATGCATCGAGGGTGTGCGAGAGCTTGCCCCGACGGAAGATCGCTATCCTATCGCTCACGTGGAGCACTTCGGGTGCTTCCGAGGATACCATCAGTACCGCGTTGCCCCGTGACGCAAACTCGCGCAGAAAACGATATATTTCCTGCTTAGCGCCTTCGTCGATGCCTCTTGTCGGCTCATCGCATATGAGAAGCTTCGGATCGCTGGTAAGGCACCGGGCAATGATGACTTTCTGCTGGTTACCTCCACTAAGGCTCTCGACCGTGAGGTTGGGAGAAGCGCATTTGACGCGTTGGGAGGCGATCATGGCGTCGACGATACTGATTTCGCTACGTCGCCTAATCCAGAAAAACCGACTGAGTTTCCGGATGATGGAAAGGGTGATGTTGTGAGCGATCGAAGCTTGGAGAACGAGGCCGGTCATCTTCCGATCCTCCGGAATCATTGTCATCCCGGCTTCGATGGATGCTCTGGGGTTACCGGGACGGACGGCTTTACCGTCTAATTTGACCTCACCGCTGCTTGGCTTGCGAACGCCGTAGACCGCTTCGAGAAACTCGGTGCGGCCCGATCCCAAAAGACCGTAGATCCCCACGATTTCGCCGGCGCGAACATCAAGCGAAATGTTGTCGAATGTTCCCGGCTCGCTCAAGTTTCGAACTTCAAGCACCTTTTTCTCGGTAATCCGGGTGTCGAAATTGCGCTCCGTCTCGACTTCGCGGCCAACGATCTGCGTCACCAGATGTCTGCGATCGATATCGGCTATTCGCCCAGTTTCGATAAACTCTCCATCCCGGAAGATCGTGTATTCGTCCGCGATCTCGAAAATCTCGGTGAGTTTGTGGGAGACATAGATTATGCCCCTACCCTTCGTCTGAAGGCGGCGGATCGCCTTGAAGAGAATGTGCGCTTCGTGCTCGCCGATAGCGGATGTCGGTTCGTCCATGATGATGATATCTGCGTCGCGGCTGAGGGCCTTCGCGATCTCCACCAGTTGGGTCTGGGCCAGCGTGAGTTCATCCATCCTCGCGTTCGCCGGGACGTCGAACTCCAGGTCCGATAGGAGCCGTCGTGCGTCTCTTTGCATCGTCTTGTGGTCCACGAATACTCTGAGCTTCCTCGGTTCATGCCCCAGGAAGAGGTTTTCGGCCACGGTCATGGCGGGAACCGGGTTTAATTCCTGCGAGATCATCACGACACCCTTTGCCATGGCCTCCGAAGGTGTGTGGAACTCGACACGGTGGCCCTTGACGAATATTTCCCCGCCATCGCGCGCAAGGGCACCCATAAGAATGTTCAGGAAGGTGGACTTCCCCGCGCCGTTCCCGCCGCACAGGGCGTGGACGCTACCGGGGCGTACCTCAAGTTTCCCGTGTTTGAGCGCAGGGACTCCGTTGAAGGACTTTGCTATTCCGGCAGCGCTGATCAGTGGTTGAGCCGTCGACCCTTGGCCGGAAACTCCCGAAACGTTCACAGGCATTATCATGATCCTCCTACAGCGGCGTCGGGCTCCAAGTCCTCCACTCAAACCTGCCGCTTCTGTCAGATTGTCTGAAAATCAGTTTGAGTCAATACGCGGGGAAATACTTTTTCTGGTTGTGCAGCGGGCAAAGATGGATCAGGAATGCCTCTAATAACGCGAATAACTCACGAGAATGGCGATTCCGTTGATGAAATGGTGGCTTTTTTGTCCCTTGTATCTTATCAGACAATCAGACCAAGTTGCGGAGGCTATGACGGCGTGAGCCATCCCCTCCCAAAATCCAACGATCTGATTGTTGGGTGGACGAGATACGGAACCAAAATGCATGGGCATTTTCGACAAACCATTCGATGACGCAAACCACCGGGCGCTTGTGACGGGAGCCGGCAACGGCATCGGTCGATCGATCGCCCAGGCACTGACAGGAGAAGGTGTCAGAACTCTTTTCGCGGATGTAAGTGCCGAGCGCGTTGAGGCAGCTCTTGCGGGCGCTCCCCGCCCTGAACTCGCCGTGCCATGGGTCGGCGATCTGTCCAAGCGGGAGCGATGCGACGCTCTCCTGTCTTTCGCTGCAAAGGAAATCGGAGTGACAACCCACTTCGTTCACAGCGCCGCCCCGCCGAGGAAAGAGAGCGATCATTCGCTCGCCGTGACGGACGAAACCTGGGAAACCATGCGCTCGGTCAATGTCGACGCCGGTTTCCACCTTTCCCGGGAACTGGCCAAACCATTGATACGTGCCGGGCGTCCCGGATCGTTTCTGTTTCTCACGTCGCTCCATGCCGGCACCCCTCGCAACCTGCCGCACTACAGCACCTCGAAAGCTGCACTCGCCATGTTGGTCAAGGAACTTGCAAAGACCCTCGGTCAGTTTCAGATAAGGGTGAACGCCCTAGTGCCCGGTATCATCGGTGCGGGCGGTTTCGTCGCCGACCCCTCTATGGTCCGCTTCATTCCGCTTGGCCGGATCGGTAGTAGCGACGACCTCGTGCCAACTGCTTTGGTCGTGCTGTCCGACAGGCTATCGGGCTACGTGACGGGGGCGTCGTTGGTGGTGGATGGAGGCGCTTCGCTGACAAACTGGTTTGACGCCCCGTCGCTTGGCAGGGACATTTAACGCAAAGTTCGGAAAGCAGGAGCCAGACAGTGAATGCCGCCTGCCTCCTCACGCCATCAATTATCGATGACATCGATATTCGCTATGCGGGCCATCGATTGGACAGATGCTTAGAAACGTGACGAACCAGCAAATGGAAGGCTAACTGATGTCGATCTCAAACCGCATTGCCGAACTCAAACTTGAGTTGCCCATCGTCAAGGCACCCGCCGCCAACTATGCCAACGCCGTTCGCTCGGGAAGCTATGTCTACTGCTCGGGAACGGTCCCGGTCACCCCCGAGGGCGAGATCCCGAAGGGCAAGGTTGGGCGCGATCTCACGACCGAACAGGGTGCCGAGCATGCTCGATACGTAGGCCTGCACCTCCTCTCCATTCTCAAGGAAGAGGTTGGAAATCTCGATCGGGTCAAACGAGTGGTCAAGATTCTAGGCATGGTCAATGCCACGCCGGATTTCGAGGAGCATTCGAAAGTCATCAATGGTTGCTCCGACCTGTTCGAGTCTGTCTTCGGCGTGAAGCACGCCCGGTCGGCCGTCGGCATGGGCAGCCTGCCCTTCGGCATCAGCGTCGAGATCGAAGCGATTTTTGAGCTTGTGGAATGATAGCGATTCCATGGGGCCCGACCTCAGCTGTCGATGGATCCGATCGTTATCGGAAGCGCCCTGATGTCCGCCCTTCAGACGGTCGCATCTCGCAGCGGTCGACGCGGTTGAGCTCGGAATAGTCGATGTTCAGGAAGTAACTCCTCGGAGTGCAGCGGCGTTGGTGCAGCACGTTATATCCCACAACTCCAAAGCCTTCGACGGCCGGTGATTGGAGAAAAAAAGGCCCGGTGTAAGCCGGGCCTGAAGGTGCGGAGCTGTGATAGTACTCCGCGGGGAAATCAATGCTCGCGTCACCGCGCGAGGTACCGCCCTAGACCGAAACGTCCACGGCGTCGCCGACCGCATAAAAATGACCGCCTGCAACATAGTGCAGGCTTCGCCATTCCGGGTCGGCATTTTCGAACTGCCAGTGCCCGTCTCGAAATATCCGGCGATCGGCCCACGCGCCGACGACTTCGGCTAGGAAGAGATCGAACCAATCTTGAATACCCTTGACGGGTATCACCTTACAAGCAAGCCAGGCGGAACAGCCCGATACGAACGGCAAGTCAAAACCGTCCATCCGGAGCAGTTCCACGCCCGACCGGGCGAGTTTGTCCGGGGTCGTCTTCAGGGAATTGCTTCCAAGCGCGAATGTAAGTGCTGCTTGGCGAGCCGTTGGCACCTGAACGACGAATTGCCCGCTCTTGTCGATCAATTCCCTTGTCGCCGTCTTAGCATCCAGAACCACCGTCAATTTCGGCGGTGAAAAGTCGAGGGGGCACGCCCAAGCGGCGGCCATTACATCGTCAACGCCTCCGCTGCGTGCGGATACGAGAACGGTAGGGCCGTGATTTATCAACCGGACGGCCTTTTCAAGCTCGACCGGAGCGATGTGCGAGCCTGCTGACAGCCAGCCCTCTCGCGGTACCGCTCCGGAAGTATGACCAGCAAGCGTCATGATGTCAGCGTGACTGACGCAAGTAGGCCTGCAGGCTATCGCTGCCGCCGATGATAAGTCCCTGCATCAGCTTCTCGTACTTGCCCTCCGGATCGGGCTCCCTGAGGTCGAACGTTGCAGACCAACGTATGAAGGAACCGCGCTCCCGGGTCAGCGGCGTGACCGCGACCGTGAGGGTGTAGTTGTCGAGCGGCAAGGGAGCCTCCTCGAAACGATACGTCAGACTGCGTCTCACATCGTCCGTGGCGAGCAGGCGTTCTACGATTACGCCGCCGTCGCCGAGGATGAGTTTGCGAACGCACCCAACCATGCCGTCCGGCAGTTCGTTGTCGATCCGGCTCTCCGCGATGTCGGAATGCCACTTGGAAATCTCACCGAATTTTTTAAGCACGTTCCATGCATGATCGGCGTCGCTGTCGATTACGTCGTTGAATTCGACCGATGGCATTTTTGAACCTCCCGATAACACTGCGAGCGTGACGGCCAGCAAGCCGCCAATGATTAGTAGTGATCCCTACAGACACTTTGTGTAATCTTTGCTACAGATGGTCAAGGGTACATTTTCAGAAACTGCGCTGCGGCTTCCGACCCCGTCAGACCCATGCCGCTCAAGCTCAAATTCGGCTTGACTACTACCGCTAAATTGTTCAGATTACCATCTGTAGCGACCACTACAGATGGACGACCAGGCGCACGAGGTTCGCTTCGTGCGAGCGATTTCGTTCGCGGGAACACCCGTCAATCCACCGGAGAAATTCTATGACCAAGAATATCAAGACCATCCCGACGTCGGACTACGAAGAGATCATCGCGACTGTTCAGCACTACGTTGACGGTCTGCGAGTCGGCAAATCCGGCGACGTCGCAAAGGCCTTCAACAAGGACGCCGTGATGTACGGCTTCACCAATGGAAAGCTGCTGGGCGGTCCCATTAAGAACCTGTACGACTTCGTCGACGAAAACGGCATGGCTCCGGAAATCAAGGTGCGTCTCGATATCCTCGGCATCACGCCGACGACCGCCGTTGTTCGCGTCGACATGGAAAAGGACGCTATTGGCGCTGACTACACCGACCTCCACACGCTAATCAAAATGGACGGCAAGTGGCAGATCATCGCGAAGGTCTACCACATGTACGAGGGCTGATTCCTCTCGCGGAAGCCCGTCACCACGTATCGGACGCCGGCCCCGGATTCGAGTCGAGGCTCTCCTCTCGATGGTTCTGCCCCAGGGTCGGCGCTCCGCGTTAAGGTAGCGCAGTGTGGCACAGCGCTACCTTAACACCTCGCTCCCGTCGGTACTCTAGCTTGATCTCTGCGCAGGCTATCTTGGAAAGCGTCATCGAAACTCTCGTGGACACTTGCGGTAGGGCCAACCACCGAGCGGTGCTGGGGCCGGAGACCGAGTCATGAAAAACCCAGCTGTCAATCGGCACCCAAGATTGGACGTCGAAGAGGGGTGAACATTCTCCGCGCCGATCGACAGATATGGCCCGCCACCGCTGCCAAAAACGTGCTGCAGGCCCTTCACAGACAAGCTCCTGGGTATCGCAGGGCCGCTGCGCCTGAGCACGACCTCCGACCAGGGGCGCGAGATGGCGCTGCTCAAGAAGCGCAGCGAGCGCGGGCATCGCCGTGTACTTCTGCGATCCTTACAGCTGATGGCGGCGGGGCTTATACGAGAACTTGAATGGTTTGGTGCGTCAGTATCTACCCAGGAGCACAAATCTCTCGGGCTGCAGCCAAGCACAGTTCGGTGCCATTGCCGATATGATCAACGACCGACCGAAAGGGTCTCGGCGTACGATCTCCGCTGGCTGTCTACCGTGAAATTCTCATCAGCAGTTCCCAGCACGTCGCCCTCGTTCATTGAAATCCAGGTGTTGCGCTTCAGGTTTGAATCCACCGCACCAATAATCAGTAAGGTTATCCTGCGCTAGCATCCAGCATGAAATCAACGAACGCGCGAAGCTTTCCCGGCATATGTTTGCGGTGTGGATAATACAGATGAAACGCATCGTCCATCCCGCTGTGCTGCTTGAGAATGTGCCGCAATTGGCCGCTGGTCAGCTCCTGTTTCGCAAACTGCTCGAATACGAAACCGATGCCTTGCCCCTGTACAGCCGCGTCCACGACAGACCTCATTTCGTCAAATAAAAGACGCCCCTGCACGTCGATTTGAATGATTTGACCCTCCGAACCGAACTTCCATTCAAACCACCGGCCTCCCACGGAATAGCGTTGCCGAATGCAGTTGTGGTCCAGCAGATCATCAATGGTCTTGGGTTCCTTTCGATTTTGAAAATAGTCTGGGGCGGCTACCACAATTCTTTTCTGTACCGGTCCCAGCTGAATGGCCACCATGTCGTTCTGCACTCGCTTGCCCATCCGAATGCCGACGTCAAAGCCGGCATTGACGATGTCGCCGAGCACGTTGTCCAACGATATCTCGACATGGATCAACGGAAAACTCGCCAGAAAGGCATCTATGTGGGGTTCGATCAACATGCGGTATGCGACGTATGAAGAATTGACGCGCACGGTGCCAGACGGCTGATCGGTTGCCAGCAAAGCTTCTGACAAGGAGTCTCTGATCAGTGCGAGCGCGGGTGCCATTTTTGAATTCAGTGACGAACCCGCCTCGGTCAGGCTGACGCTGCGCGTGGTGCGGTTGAATAGTCGGACATTCAATTGCGCTTCCATGGCTTTGATGGTGCGCGACACCGCGGTCGGCGTGACGCCCAATTCTGCTGCCGCCCGGGCAAAGTTCAAATGCCGGGCCGCCGCCTCGAACGTCAGAAGCCCCGGAAGATGCACCGGTAGCGAGGCGGGCACTCCCGCACGGCCGGCATGCGCCGCCTGGATTATGATCTTCTTGTTCATACTGTATGCCTGTTTGTGACTATATACGTCATTGTCACCGATCTCTATACTGCGGGCAACACAAATTCATCATGAAACTTGGTTGCCGCAGGGATTAAAAAATGACGCTCAGCAGTTCTTTCAGCGATCTTTTTTCGCCAATACAAATCGGTGCGCTGAGGCTCGCAAACCGCATCGTCATGGCTCCGCTCACACGTAGTCGCATGGGGACAGATGGCGTGCCTAATGAAATGCACGCCCGCTACTACGCACAGCGCGCGAGCGCGGGCTTGATCATCAGCGAGGCGACCAACATCTCCGCGCAGGGGCGTGGCTATGCGTTGACGCCGGGCATCTGGACGGAGGAACAGGTAGCAGGCTGGAAAAACGTGACCGATGCGGTGCACGCAGCCGGTGGCCTGATCGTGTGCCAGCTGTGGCATGTGGGCCGTTTCTCGCATGTGGACCTGCAGCCGGACGGTGCAGCCCCGGTGGCACCCTCCGCGATTCGGGCAGAAGGGCAGACCTATACCGAAAAGGGGATGTTGGATGTCTCGATGCCGCGTGCATTGGAAACGTCCGAGATTTCCGGCATCATCCAGCAATACCGGCATGCTGCGGAATGCGCACAACGCGCCGGTTTCGATGGCGTGGAAGTGCATTCCGCCAATAGCTATTTGCTGGACCAGTTCCTGCGCGATTCGACCAACCAGCGTGACGACGAATACGGCGGCAATATCGAGAATCGCTGCCGGCTCACGTTGGAAGTCACTGCGGCGGTGGTCGAGGTCTGGGGTCACAACCGCGTCGGCATCCGACTTTCTCCCGTGACGCCGGACGCTGGCAACACGCCGCTGGACAGCCAAGTCATGCAGACATATGGCCATTTGATCGAGCAGTTGAACCGCTTCCATTTGGCGTATATGCACTTTGTCGAGGGTGCCACGGCCACCTCGCGCTCCGTGCCCGACGGCGTGGACCTCGACGCATTGCGCGCACGGTTCAAGGGCCCCTACATCGGCAACAACAACTACGACCTCAACCTCGCGGTGAATCGCCGCGCGGAGGGCAAGGTCGATGCCGTCGCCTTCGGCCGTCCATTCATTGCCAATCCCGATTTGGTCCGTCGCTTGAAAGAGGGTGCTGAACTGGCTGTGGCCCCCCGTGAAACCTATTACGGCAACGGTGCCAAGGGCTACACCGACTGGCCTGTGCTGGCGGGCTGAGCAGGTTGATCACCGAAACGGTATCGATGTGGAATCGAAGAGTCATGGCGACTCCTTAGGAGTGATCGAGTGAAGACGACTTTCATCAAGACTTTGATTATTGCGGCAGTCGCTGTTGGCATGTTCACAACCGCCCAAGCCGCAGACTCGCCAATCCGCCCAACAGCTAACCAAGGAAAAACCATGAGCAAACCAACATACGTGCAGGATTACCAAGCCATCTCCGAAGTGCTGAACAAGTACATCGAAGGCTGCAAGCAGGCCAAGAGCAGCATTATGAAGTCCGCTTTCCACCCCCAGGCAACGATGTACAGCGTTGGCCCGGATGGCAAGCTCACCGGCGGCGCGATTCCGATCCTGTTCGAGGGGGTCGACAAGGATTTCCGCCCGTCTCCCGACGCGACGGCCGCGATAACCCGCATCGAGATTGTCGGTACGGCGGCTGGCGCCCGCATCGACGCCAATGACATGTCGGGCATCTCGTTCACCGATTTCTTCCATCTGCTGAAGGTGGATGGCCAGTGGACGGTGGTCAGCAAGATTTTCCACACGCACGTGGCGCGTTAACCAGCCATCTGCACAACTCATCCGAGACCCAAGACTGAGTCGGCCTGCCGGTTGACCTAGTCCAGTGGGAATGGTGCCCTGGATCGTGGTGCGCGCCACCGTGCCGCGCATCAAACTCGGCTTTGTCCACATCGAGGACATCGGCACCGCCACACGCGCCCGCGTCGACACCGACGCCTCAGGCTTCTGCTTTACACTCACTCACTGAAAAGAAAATATCATGAAAACCCTCACCTCCGCGGTCGCCCTGTCCGCTCTGGCCCTGGCGGTTGGTAACGCTTCTGCAGCCGACCGGCCGGGCGTCGAACACAACATAGCAAAATTCTTGCAATCTCTTGAGGGCGGCAAGACGCTCGACACCATGACGCCTGTCGAGGCCCGCGCCGCGCTGGCGGGTGCCCAGGCTGCCCCCAATGTGGCCTTGCCGGCGGCTGACGTCAGCGAGAAGACCATCCGCGTCAATGGCAGCGACCTGAAGCTGACGATCGTTCGTCCAGCCGGCAGCAAACAGAAGACCTTGCCTGCGTTCATGTACTTCCACGGCGGCGGCTGGGTGCTGGGCGACTTCCCGACCCACGAACGGCTGGTGCGTGACCTGGTGACAGGCTCGGGTGCGGTGGCGGTCTTCGTCAACTACACCCTGTCGCCTGAGGCGGGATACGGCGTCGCCATCGAACAAGGCTATGCCGCCACGAAATGGGTGGCCGAGCATGGCAACGAGATCAAGGTTGACGGCAAGCGCCTCGCCGTAGCTGGAAACAGCGCAGGCGGCAACATGGCCGCCGTGGTTGCCTTGATGGCGAGCGAAAAGGGCGCGCCTGAACTG
Organism: Rhizobium redzepovicii; assembly: GCF_019793435.1. Classification (GTDB taxonomy): domain Bacteria; phylum Pseudomonadota; class Alphaproteobacteria; order Rhizobiales; family Rhizobiaceae; genus Rhizobium; species Rhizobium redzepovicii. Next base: position 54,493 of record NZ_JAILYH010000027.1, read on the forward strand.
CGTTCGCAAGTGTTGCTGTGTCCGGTGACGGATGCAAACTTCGACACGCCATCGTACAAGGAGTTCGCCAACGGCTACTTCCTGACGAAGGACTTGATGGTGTGGTTCTGGGACCATTACACGACCGATGTCGAGGCACGCAAGCAGATCTACGCTTCGCCGCTGCAGGCGGCGACCGAGCAGCTCAAGGGCTTGCCGCCGACGCTGATCCAGACCGCCGAATTCGACGTCCTGCGCGATGAAGCCGAGGCTTATGCCCGCAAGCTCGACGCTGCGGGTGTGCATGTGAAGTCCGTGCGCTACAACGGCATGATTCACGATTTTGGGCTGTCGAACGCGTTCAGCCATCTGCCGGCACCCCGCAGCGCGATCGCGCAGGCATCGCAAGAACTGAAGACCAACCTGGGCGAATAAATCAAAGGCATGTAACCCGCAGCTCATGGCAAAGGCTCGAGAGTTCATGATAAAAAATACCGACGCGCTGGAGGAAGCGCGTCGGCGAGAGATGTATGAGCATAACCAGCCGCGTGCTTTCCGTTCTCCTATGATTGAAAAATACGCGCCAGAAAACACGCCTCCTATCCTCACTTTACAGGCATCGCTGCTGCAGGAAGGAGGCCACGAGGACGGAAAAGCAGGAACCCAATCAGGATCGAAAGGATGAGGGGATCCCGGAAAACCAGGTAATCAGACGGAAGGACGATTTGTAGCGCGACTTCCATGACTCCAAGGAAAAACCCTCCTGCTACCGCGCCCGTCAAACTGCCCATACCGCCGACGATCGTTGCGACGAATGCCTTTACCAGCGGCGTGAAGCCCATATCCGGGGTTACCGACCCGCGCATTGAAACCCACAGCAGGGCGGCGACGCCAGCGAGCAAGCCGGACAGCGCGAAGGCTATGGCGTAGACCGTGTTCACCTTGATGCCCATCAATCTCGCTACGTCGAAGTCCTGGGCCGATGCAACAAGCGATAGACCGAACCGCGTGCGGTTCAGGAAAAGGTTGAGGGCGATGGCCAGAAGCGCAACGGTGAAGATTGAGATCAACTGCGCAGCGCCGATGTAAACGCCGCCCACATTGAAAGCGCCCGTCAGGAAGCCGGGCATGTTAAGGGGCTTGGGCAGCGCGCCAAACGCGACCTGGAAAATCACCTGGAGAGCTCCGGATATAGCGAAGCTCGTGACCAGAAGCGTCATGGGGTTAGCCCCGCGCAACGGCCGAAACGCGATACGTTCCATTGCGACCGCGGCGACCATGCAAGCGATCAGCGAGAGGATTACCGCCAACGGAAACGGTATGCCCGCACCCAGCGAATAGAACAACGCATAGCCGAAGAGCGTGAGAAGCTCCCCGTGGGCGAAGTTGATGAAGCCAAAGATACTGAATACGATTGCCAGTCCAAGGGCGATCAGCGCGTAGACACCGCCGAGGCTTAGGGCGTTGATGAGATATTGAATGAAGATTTCCATGGTCGCACCTATGCCGCTTCGATCGGGTCGGCGACCCCGAGGTATGAGTGCCGGACGAGATCGCTTTTAAGGATGTCATCCGAATCCCCACTCGCCACGATACGTCCGCTCTCGAGCACGTATGCCCGGTCGGAGATCGAGAGGGATTGGAAGACGTTCTGCTCCACGAGCAAGATCGTGAATCCCTCGTCCCGCAATTCGCAGATAAGATCGAAGTTTTCGGCCACGATCTTCGGCGCGATTCCAAGAGAAGGTTCATCGAGAAGAAGGACCTTGGGAGAAGACATCAACGCTCTCGCGATGGCGAGCATCTGCTGCTCTCCACCCGAAAGGGTTCCCGCAAGTTGGTTGCGACGCTCATGAAGGATCGGGAACCGGGCGTACATCCGGTTCAGGACCTCTGGGTTGCGCCAGTCCTTGAGGACCATGCCGCCTAAAAGGAGGTTTTTCTCAACGCTCAATCTCGGAAAAACGCGCCTCCCTTCCGGAGAAAGGGTCATGCCCCGCCGAACAATCTGGGCAGCTCCCACTCCCGATATGTCTTCACCGGCCAAGGTGATCGTACCCGATTGCGGTACGATCAGCTTCATCAGTGCGGCAAGAGTGGATGTTTTGCCGGCACCGTTGGGACCCAGGAGAGATACGATCTCGCCCTGGCCCACTTCGAAGCTGATCCCCTTGACGGCTTCGATCGGTCCATATCGAACGACCAGATTTTCAACGCGGAGCATGACGTAACCTTACATAATCGGAGCAGGGATATCGGCAGCGTCGATCGTGGCGGCCTTCATGAAGACGCCCTTGCCGCTTTTGATCTCGAGGAACGAGATCGGCACCATGGGACGGCGCTCGAAGCCCGTGTAGGAGACCTTGCCGTTGGGAACGTCGAAGTCCTTGATCTTGTCCAGGGCGGCGCGGATCGATGCGGAATCCGTCGCGTCGGCGTTCTTGATCGCTTCGATAAGGACCAGTCCGGCGTCATAGCCCACGATCCAGGCCGAGTTATCCACCTGGTCAGGATGCGACTTGCCGAAGACGCTGGCGATTTCCTGGTATTTGCTGCCTTCGACCGGCATGCGGTTGGAGAGGACGATCGTATTCTCGACCAGATCGCCGAGAGCGTAGAACGACGGGGAGTCGATGCCGTCGGCACCCACGATGCGTGACTTGATCCCGGCCGCTCTCGCCTGGCGCAGGAAAGCCGGCAGGTCCGGTTCGAACGCTGCGGTCATGATTGCGTCGGGCTCCGCGGGGAGCGCCTTGATCTCGGCGATGATACCCCCGAAATCGGCTTGTTCGAAAGTGAAGTTTCCTTTGCCGACGACCTTGCCGCCGTACTGTTCGAACGTTTTGGCGAAGTATTCCGGGACGTATTCCGTGTATGTGTTATCCGACGACTTGAGAAGATAGGCGGTCTTGATGCCGAGGTCCTTTGCTGCGAAGACGCCCGTGGAGCCGCCACTGACGTTGTCACTGAAGTTGGCCAGATACATCCAGTCGCCGACTTTCGCGGGGACGTCGACCTGGGTGGATGTTCCAGCGAACATCAACACGCCTTTCTTCTGGCCGGACCGGCCCGCCGCGACGGAACTGGTTGCGTCACAGCTCGTGAAGAGCACGTCGACACCCTTTTCAAGCAGACCGTCGACCGACTTGATCGCCTCCACGGAGCTCGACGCGGTATCCGTTCCTTCGGTGACTTCGATCTTGTACTTGCCGCCAGCGCCGCCCTTGGCGTTCGCCTCGTCGAAGGCCATGCGAAGGCCGAGGGCATAACCGACGTCGTAAGCGGCAGCCCAGCCCGTGTGTGCCAACGAGAAGCCGACGCGCACTGTCTTGTCCGCGGCGAACGCAGGCGAAACGCCGGCAATGCCGACTGCGGCGACACCGCCGAGCATTGTGGCGAGGACGGTTCTGCGGCTGACGTGCGAAGCAATCCTGTGATCTGACCCAGTCATTTGAAACCCCTTTTTGGTTGTTCGTGATCCATTCGGCCTGCGGGAACTCCCTCAGGGCCTTTTCTTTCTCCTGGCGGCGCGTACCTCCTGGCTGCCAAGATATGCTTCGATCACATTCGGGTCGTTCTGGACCTTCTCGGCCGAACCCGAAGCGATCATCTCGCCCTTGTTGAGGACGTAGACCTCGTCGCAGAGGCGCATGATCAGATGCAAATCATGCTCCACGATAAGGATGCCGAGCGCGAATTTCTCGCGGATGGACAGAATTGCCTCGATCAGGCCGGCGGTCTCTTTCGGGTTCATTCCGGCCGCGGGCTCGTCGAGGAGAAGGAAACGCGGCTCCAGAGCCAGCGCGCGCGTGATCTCCAGTCTGCGTTGTGCACCGTAGGGCAGGGCGGAGGATTTCGTGTCGGCGAGCTTTGCCAGATCGAAGTGCTCGAGGAGGGACAAGGCGTAGCTTTCCACCCCCGTCGCTAGGTGGCCGCGCGCGAGCGCGGCCGATACCACGTTTTCCAGAACGGTCATTTCGCTGAAGAGGCGGATGTTCTGAAAGGTTCTGCCGAGGCCAGCACGGGCGATCCGGCTCGAGGGCCATCCGACTATTTCCTGCCCGTCCAGAATGACCTGTCCGCGGGTCGGCTGGTGGACACCGGTCAGATTGTTGATGAGCGTCGTCTTGCCCGCGCCATTCGGCCCGATGAGGCCAACGATCTTCCCCGTTTCGACCTTGATCGACACATCGTTCAGTGCGCGGACACCGCCGAAATCGATTCCGATGGCATTCGTTTCGAGCGTGGCAGCGGGTCTTTCCGAACGGCTTTCCACCGCAGGAAGGGACGCAACGTCGACGGTCGACTCGGACAGCCTGGGACGTTTGAACATGGAGAGGGACAGCTCTCGACTCCCCATGATTCCGGCCGGGGCTTTATACATCACAACGAGGATCATCAAGCTGAGCAGGATTTGGGTAAGGCCCCAAATCGGCGGAAAGCTGATACCGGCAATGCCGCCGCCGCTTTCGATGGGTTTAACGATCTCGACCAGGGCGGTGATGAGAAGGGTGCCGATAACCGCGCCGGATATTGACCGCTTGCCGCCGACGACCAGCATTGCGATAAGCTCGAATGTAAGCGTGAGGTAAAAGTCATGGGGCTGGAACGCGCCGATTACATGGGCGAACAGCGCGCCGCAGAGACCCAGCACCACGGCACTGAGTGCCCACGCTTCCAACAGTCTGCGATTCGGATTGATGGCGCTCGACGTCGCCGCCACCTCGTTGTCTTGAAAGGCGCGGAGCTGCAAACCCAACCGGGAAACCTTGTAGGCGAAGGCAACAGCGATCGTGGCAAACACGAAAATGTAAGCCGTAGGCAGATTGACGAGTTCGGGCACTCCATAGATGCCCTTCGTCCCGTTGGTGATGTTCGTTGCACCCTTGAGCACGAAATTGACGATCACCAGCAGCCCGAATGTCGAAACGATCGCCGATGTCTCCCGCAGTCGCGAGAGTGGCAACCCCGTCACAACACCGAAAACCAAGGAAATAACGGCTACGGTCAGAAGAGATTCACCTAGCCCCATATTTGAGTTGGCGAGGAACGCGGGAAGGTGCCGTAGTGAATCAGCCTTGATTTCCGGCGGTGTGGTGAGAAGGGCCGTTGTATATGCGCCGACCGCGAAGAAACCGACGTGGCCGACCGTCAGAATGCCCGAGTTTCCTGTGTAGATGTTCAACCCGACAACAGCCGCGACATTGATCAGCACGAGGATTACGAGGCGCTCGACCGACGGACCGATCAGGGCGAATGGCAGGGATACCAGAAGCAGGACGACGCACAGAAGAAGCGCAGATCCGGCGGCTTTGCGGAACCTGCGTTCACCCCACAAGCTAGCCTTAGGGGCGTCAAGGTTCGTTGACACGGCGGGGAGCCCGCCTGCCTTCACTTGTTGCATGCTAAATTCCCCTCTACCTTTTTCGGCGAGTTCTATTTTTCTGTAGTGGTTGCTATAGACGTTAATAGCGAGTGATACAGACCGTCAACCATTTTTTGATGGCTATTGCATTTTTAACAGACAATCTGACAATGATGCAATCTCGACGATCAGAATCCACGATCGTAAAGGAAACACGCGCGATGCGGGCATTTCGCACGACCGCTCCTCCTGGGCCCGACGCAAGGGAACATCGAGCACAGGCCGGGTAAAAAATGTTGAGGGGGTTCTAGCTGTTTAAGCGCTGTGTCGCTTTGGAGGGACGGGTGCCGGCGGAATTAGGGTCATAGCGACTGCGGCCACGCGCTCCAGCTCTTCATGAGATACACCGTCCCGGGCTTGGATCGACATACCGTGGAACATCGTGTTGAGGGTCGACGCCAGTGTGTCGACATCGGTCCCCTCGGAAAACTCGCCATCGGCGACGCCCCTTTTGAGGCGAACGAGGAAGCATTCCTTCCCTTCTTCGCGCAATGCTTTGAGCGCATCGTTGACGTCTTGCGAATCCTTGGAAACGTTGGCGGCTCCGAGGACGACCATACAGCCGCAAGGGGCGTCTTGGGACGTTAGAATGACGGCGGCGTCCCGAAAGAAGCCCGCCATTGCCTTTCGGACATCCGGTTCATCTTCCAGCCGTTCCCACGCGTCGTTCCAGTAGACGTTTTCATAGTGATTGACAGCTTCCATGAAAAGCTGGGCCTTGTTGCCAAAGGCTGCGTAAACGCTTGGTGGGTTGATTTCCATTGCCTCGCACAGTTCGGCAATCGATGCAGGCTCGTAGCCACGCTTCCAGAACACCCCGAGTGCCTTCTTCAGGACCGCCTCGCGGTCAAACGTCCTTGGCTTCCCTTTGCTCTGATGCTGGGGGATCATCGAATTCTCCGAATGCTCTCACGAACCGTGCTTTTAATAACGTACATAATCCATCTGTATCGATCTTTAAAGAGTTCCCGTTTGGTTGGATTTTATCGCTCGTGTGACCTTGCCCGCACCGAACATTTCCAATAAGTGTATCGATCGCTACAGTAGATTAGCAGTGAATCTGACAATCTGCAGGCGGCTGGATGGCGGCGTCCGCCTAAGCACGCTCGGCGTGGCGTTCGCCCATATCAATCAAGCTTGACTAACAGGGAGGTTTCGAGAGTGACCGGTAATTCAGAAGGCAAATATCCGACCCGGCAACTGGGAAAGTCAAAAGTCGCAGTAACGTCGGTAGGCTTCGGCACCGTGCCGTTGGCTGGGTTCAAGGCCAAGGCATCCTATGCGGATTTCGAGGCCGTCATCAAAGCCGCCTATGACGGTGGCGTGCGATATTTTGACTGCGCGCCAATGTATGGATTCGGTAAAGCCGAATATTACCTCGGCCATGCATTGCGGGAACTCGGCATTCGCAACGACGTGGTCGTCAGCACGAAGGTCGGACGCGTCATGAAGGCCGCCAGCAGGGTCAAGAAACTCGATACCGTCTACGGAATCGAGTGGGTCGATCCCCTACCTTTCCTGGACACTTACGACTACACCTACGACGGTATCATGCGGTCGTTCGAGGACAGCCAGGTCCGGTTGGCCCTGGACTATATCGACGTGCTCCTCGTTCACGATCTCGGCCGGGCGTGGCATGGCGATGAGGCTGATGTTTACTGGAAACAGATAAGGGAAAGCGGTTACAAGGCGCTCGATGAACTTCGCAACGGCGGTGCGGTATCCGCGCTCGGCCTCGGCGTTAACGAAACGGAGGCCGTGGTAACTGTGGCACGGGAGTTCAACATCGACTGCGCGCTCATTGCGGGTCGCTACACACTGTTGAACCAGGGTCCACTTGCTGGTGATTTCGCCGAGCTTCAGCAGCGCAACGTTTCGGTTATCGCGGGCGGTGTTTTCAATTCCGGCATTCTCGCGACGGGCGTCAAGGGCGCGGGGGCGACCTACGACTATGGTTCCGTGCCTGATGAGGTCGTGCGCAAAGTCAGAACCATCGAGGAAATCTGCGAGAAATATCGGGTGCCCTTGAGCTCCGTAGCAATCGAGTTCGTCTTGATGCACCCCGCCGTTGCGACGGTCGTGCTCGGCGCGCAGAACGTTGCAGAGGTCAAGCAAAACCTCGCGTCGTCGGGAACCGCTATCCCGGCTGAACTGTGGACGGATCTGAAGGCCGCCGGGATTATTCCCGAAAATGCGCCAATGCGCCAAGTGGCCTAAGGTGCTATTAACAGGTCCCGCACTTAGCCTCGCGGCGGAGTGTGGGATCGCGCCCTCGGAAGTATGCAGCGCCATATACGTATGGACTATCCCCATAAATCCTAGACTCTGCGACTCGTACAGTCAGTCCGTCCTTGACCTTCCGCATACTCGTCCATTGCGGCGCATGGACGCCGGCAGAAAACATTAGGGGCTTGCCGGCTGGCGTATGAATGGCTGTCGTCGGTGGACCGGGGAGGGTACGCGACGGCTTACCAAGCATTTGCCGCCGGTGGACTGTTAATCTTCCTGCCAATCGGGTTCGAATTCCTGAAAATGTCGGGGGACTGATGGGGTTCTCTCATTTAGGGCGACGATTCTTTCAAGAATGAGAGGGTCTACAAGCAACGATGAATGGACCGCAAAACGAAATAGATAGAAGCTTGCCGCGATCACGCGAAAGCTGACGGAGAGATTGGACAAATGGCGTGTGTCAGCTTTGCATCGTTGTGGTGTCTTCGGTGAAAGACGCTCGACATTGGCGCTGTTGAAGACTGCGGATTTAAATCATCAAATTCGGCACCAAAAAATTTGGGGTTCGCGCGAGACAACGTAGCGGCGAAGGAGGGGCTAGTCGTCAGCATCGAGATTGTCTTGATGTCTTATGGTGATGTTCGGCCTTTGTCTGGCGGCCCTGATAATTGTTTTTCGCCAGTGTGCTGGAAACCCGGCGTGAGGAGGGTGCAGCCGGGCACCGCTTTGTGGAGGAAGTAAAATGAAGAAGTTTATCCTGGGCACTGCGATGGCGCTCGTCATGTCGACGGCCGCTCACGCAGAAACCGTCGGCGTCTCGATGGCGAAATTCGACGACAATTTCCTGACGGTTCTGCGCAACGGCATGACCGATTATGCAAAGACACTCAGCGGTGTGACGCTGCAGGTCGAAGACGCACAGAACGACGTTTCCAAGCAGCAGAGCCAGATCCAGAATTTCATCGCCTCCAAGGTCGATGCGATCATCGTCAACCCTGTCGATACCGATGCGACCACGGCAATGTCGAAGCTCGCGGCCGATGCCGGCATTCCGCTGGTTTACGTCAACCGTCAGCCGGTCAACGTCGACACGCTGCCGGAGAAGCAGGCCTTCGTCGCTTCCAACGAACAGGAATCCGGCACGCTGGAAACCAAGGAAATCTGCCGCATTCTCGGCGGCAAGGGCAAGGCCGTCGTCATCATGGGCGAGCTCTCCAACCAGGCTGCGCGCATGCGGACCCAGGACGTTCATGACGTCATCAAGACGGATGAATGCAAGGGTCTGGAGATCGTCGAAGAGCAGACGGCGAACTGGGATCGTACCCAGGGCGCCGACCTGATGACCAACTGGCTCTCCAGCGGCATCGAATTCGACGCCGTGATCTCCAACAACGACGAAATGGCGATCGGCGCCATCCAGGCGCTGAAGGCAGCCGGCAAGGATATAAGCAAGGTTGTCGTCGGCGGCGTCGACGCCACCCAGGACGCGCTTGCCGCCATGCAGGCAGGTGATCTCGACGTCACGGTGTTCCAGGATGCCGCCGGCCAGGGCAAGGGCTCGCTTGATGCAGCGCTCAAGCTCGCCAAGGGCGAGAAGATCGACAAGAAGGTCTACATTCCCTTCCAGCTCGTGACGCCTGCCAACGTCAAGGACTTCGTCACCAAGAACTGAGGCGAACGCCAAGAGGATGCGGGCTTTGTCCGCATCCTTTTCTCGGGCGCTCGAAGTTCCACAAATCCTTCAATTCGATATGCAGTTCACGCGCGCCGTCCGGATTGAAGAGGTCATCAACATTCGATGCAAGGTTATGAGAGAAACCCGCACGCTGATACTTCTCGAAGGAAATTTGACGGTGGAAGCCGAAATTGTCGGCTTCTTCGATAAGCTGGCAATGTTTGCGATCCGCGATGCCCCTCGAACAAGCCAGGGAGGCGGTCGTCACGCCAGCGTCAACCGATGCCGAACTGCTATGGGCAATCACCCCGGCGTGCCAGAAGCGCATCCTAGATGCTTCGTCATAGAGGCGTTTCGAAAGCAGCGCTGACATAGCGCATCTGCGGACTCCCTTCACGATCTACGTTCCAGACGCGCTCGATGAGGCCGACCGGAGGTCGATCGCTGCTTTTGTTGGAGATGGGAAAGTCAGTTCCGACTACACGAGGTATATCTAGATGTGAGCTTTCGGGAGGTTGTCCATTCAAAGCGGATTTAGGAGACTGGAGCTATCACACCTCGAGTCGGAAGGATCGCCGCGAATGAACATTCATAAGAATGCCCGACTGACGCCGTTGCGCCGGGA
>NZ_JAILYH010000028.1 GCF_019793435.1 Rhizobium redzepovicii
TGCCGGAGAGGATTGAGTGCTAGGTCAGCGGGTCCACTGATCGAGGTTTTTCGCCAGACTCTGCTGTCGTGGGCCAGCAAGTCTTTTGGGGTGGGACGCACTGCCAACAGCTGCTTTTCCGGTGGTCAGCTGACCACAGCTACAACACTCTGAAAAGAAGCGACATTTTCGGGCGCTACTATGGACGGCGCATGACCCGCTCCTCGCGCCACCTCTCACAAGATCGGTTGTGTAGAGATAGGTACCGTCCTGTCGCCGCCATGGGTCGCGGGGTCTTGGCGGTCATTTTTGATCGTACATGACGTTCTAAGGGCATTGGTCATGGTTGCCCGGGTAGAATGGCCGACAGCCCTTCTATGCGGCTGGTGTAGTAAGGTCAGTTGATGCACGGAGCCGATTGAGCGGCTTCGTGTTCGAACGAACAATCGCGGTGTTTGTCACGACTGAAAGGAGACATTGCTTTGTAATCTTAACGGCGGTCTCCGCAGGATGCTTCAGGACGAAGACCTCCCAGGCTTCGAGGACAGTCGAAATTTGCTGGTCGTAAAACGAATGTTTGCAGATCTTCGGCCGTAATCATTCTTGTAGGAAATATAGCTGGCGGCGCGGACAAATGGCTCAATCAAATTGTCGAGCATCCTTGAAAGAACGCCGAAACGCGGACGGATTGTAAAAGAAACAAATACTGTCTGACTGAGTTCCGGCTCGCGCCCGAATTCGTCGTGCAGCCGAGACGGCTTTTTGGTAGCGAGGGGAGCGGCTGTCCTCTGCTTTTACCCGCGCCGCCGAGGGTCATGGCCCGCGCGCCTCTGCGGATCATAATCACCGCGGCTGAAGCCTTCAGCACGTTCCGGGGGAGGGGGCGAGCAGGCGGAGGAAGCCGGCTCCGCGGCGAGGATGTAGGCGCTGAGCTGAAACCGCGGAGCGATAGCGACTAGCGGTCCTGGCGCTACAGATCCCCAAAGGCCGGACCTGACGGCTATGCAGTCGAATAGCGACAAGAAAAGACTCTCTGCCATCGGGCGTCGGATGAACCATGCCCTCAACGGCGAATGAGGCCAAATCGGTGGGCTTCGTCCAGCAGGACCCGCACCGAGGACGGTTGCCAGTTCTTGCCGCTGCGCACAGGCCGTTCTCCCATCTGGTCCAGTTGCGCGGCAATGTCGCGCAGCGACAGGTTGGGATCGGCAATGGCAATTGCCGCCACCAGCTTCATCAGATAGTCTTCGGGAGCCCGGCGAGGGGATCGAGCAAGGAGTTCCTTCTCCGCGAGCTTTTCGCGTACCATGCGATGAACAGCGCGACGAAGGCGTTCGACGGTCCAGTCGTGGCCACGGCGATTGAGAACCCGCACGACATTGTCCCAACTGTGCTGCGGCCGGAGTTGACGCACCATCGGCAGCCACGTCTGCGCCGATGCAATGAGTTCATCGAGATAGAGCTTCTCCCGTGCCTGCGAGATTGCCTTGATCGCCTCCGGCCGTCGTTCTCGCAGACCGGGATTTCCAGGAAGCTTGCCGCGTGCCTTCGCCGCCTTAATGCCGGCTTTGGTACGCTCAGCGATTAGCGCCCGCTCGAGCTGCGCGACGGCGCCGAGGACCTGAAGGGAAAACATGCCCTGCGGGGTCGACGTATCGATTGGATCGCGGATCGACCGGAAATGCACGCCGCGGGCCTCGAGGTCCTCGATCACCGACAAGAGATGACTGACGGATCGGGCCAGTCGATCGAGGCGCACGACAATGAGGACGTCGCCGGCGCTAAGTTCAGCGAGTAATCGCGTCAGCACCGGTCGAGCCCGCGATGCTCCGGAACCATGCTCCTGATGGATCCGATCGCAGCCGGCTGCACGCAGCTCGTCCAACTGGGCATCGTGGACCTGTTCATCCGTCGACACCCGGGCATAACCGATCAGCCGCTTGGGAGATTGTTGGTTGTCAAATGTTTGTGGCTTTGCCATCGCGCTTGTAACGGCCCTGTCTCGAAGTAGTTTGTACAGATAAGGCATGCGTTAGAAATCGAACAGTTGCAAGCGTGTTTTAGGCATCAAATAGCGGCCCGCCAGACTCAAATCGCCGCCCGAGATAAGCAACGGAGCGTCCGCACTGACAAACCCGCGCCAGCGGGCTCCTGTGGCGGAAAGGCCGGAAAAACAACCGTTTTGGAGATGCCGCGAGAGCAGGGGCCCTCGGGAGGTCGCCGGCACATTATGCCGGAAGAAGGGTCGGGATTATGCGGGGCAACTGCGGCGGCCGAATTCTGTCTCGGGGAGTCCGGTCATCCCAGACGAAATCGGCCGAAAAGCCTGGAAAACCGCGCATTTCCTGCGATCCATGGTGACCGACACCCTAATTTGCGGCGTTATAGCAATCACTTCCGATAAGCGGTACTTATCGGTGGCGAGCCGCCACGGGCTCTTTTATAGCATGTGGGGAACCGCAGTGACCTTATAGCTTTCGTTTAAGACATCATTTACCATAATTTCAATGGCTTACGATCTCTCGAAAATCAGCCTGAGTGTCTTAATGCGGCCGGCTTTCGACGCTGTTGTCGCTCTGACGCGTCTGGACGAGCGCATTGAGCGCTCCGTGGTAGGATCAGGCTGGCTAGAACGCCAAAACTTTGCCGACGCCTGCGCCTCGCTGTGGATCGACGGAGAACTCGTCCATCTCGAAGACCTCGTCCTCCACGACGCCACCCGCGATATCCGCACCCCCACTCACGAACTGACCATCGCCCGCGACGTGCTGCGCACTCGCCGACGCATTTGCGGCCAGGCGCCTGACTGGGCGCTATCCGCCGAAGGTTTGCGGACGCTGAGGCAGACATCGGAAACCACGTCGGCCGCCGCGGGCGAGGCGGAGACGGCCGGAGTCATCAGGCCCAAGGCCCCGATCGAGCCAGAAGGGGAGGGTGATGATGGTGATGACGTCAAAGATCTGCCGGGCGTCGACTATGCTGCAATCGATGCGCTGCTCGCGCGCTCGGACGCCGCAATCGAACGAGCCAAAAAGCCCGGTCGGACCCCGGCCAATAACCGCGAGCGAGACCCTCTCGTCTATGATCTCGACTGGGACGAAGATGCTCGGCTCGACGAATGGCGCGGCGCGCTGCGCCAGGCCGAAAACTTGCCGGCCGTGCTGCAGGCGATCGTCGCCCTCGATGCCTGGAATGAGTTGTCGGTGCTGCAGCACGCGCCCTGGCTTGGCCGGCTGTTTGCCGCCTCGATCCTGCGCCAGGCCGGCATCACTACCGGCGCCCATCTTGCCGCCGTCAATCTCGGGCTCAAAACGATACCCGTCGATCGGCGCCGCAGTCGCGATCGGAAGACTCGACTGCTCGCGATTGCCCAGGGGCTGATCGCGGCCGCGGAGATTGGCATGAAAGAACATGACCGGTTGACGCTGGCGCGAAAAATGATGGAGCGAAAGCTGGAGGGACGCCGAACCTCTTCAAAATTGCCAGAACTGGTCGAGCTGGTCATGGCAAAACCGCTGGTCTCTGCCGGGATGGTTGCGAAGACGCTCGACGTCACACCGCAGGCGGCGCGGCGGATTGTTTTGGAGCTTGGCCTCAGGGAGATGACCGGGAGGGGGAGGTTTCGGGCATGGGGAGTGCACTAAGGTCTAAGGTCACCGGGCGATTGTTGGCATTCCGTGCAGGGTCGTGGGCCGCTAGTGTAAGCGACTGAGGCAAAGGGACGATGAGCGTGCGTCTAACAAAGGCAGACGTCATTGAGTGTTTCGAAAAGTGCGATAGATAGTATCGGCTAGCAAGCAAGGCTATCCTAGACCACTATGAACGCAACGACAAGGATTGCTACAAGCGCTGCACAATTGATGACCTGGTTGGGGCATCGAGCTTAAGCCGCTATCACGTTCTCGCTACCCCGCAGATCGTCAGGTACATATTCTTTCCCGGAACCAAAGGAATAGATCCGACTGATAAGTTTTCCGTCCCAGACGAACTTGAAGTGGTTGCCCTGAACGGCCCGATCTAGGACCTCACCCCGAAGTACGCAGACACAAAAGCCGGCACCTCGCTCTGGCGGCCTATAGAGCAGGCCGTCGAAACCGGCATCCATGATATGCCGACCGCGCTTGTATCTCGTGTCAATATCAAGGTCCGGATCCCAATCGCGACCATCAACGAAGCGGCCTTTCACGGTGCGCGACAATTCTCGCATCTCAAGTCCAATCGGTGCCTCGCTAGTGCGAGACAGGAACCTCTCTCGTTTCCAAATGGAAACAGAAAGGGCTGTCTGAATGTCGCTAAATAGTTCTAGCACCGGATTTTCGGGGCCGAAAAACCGCGAGCCCTCCGGGTTGTGATATGTGAATGGGGCATGATTCCAGTTCTGAAGAAGTGGGGCGTTATCATCAACAATCGTAGCTCCACCTCGGAGAATGCGCTCTCGGTCTTTCAGGCGCGGATTGGTTAGGGACTCAATCTCAGCCAGTTCCTTACTCCGACCATTCGCTACCCGCGCAAAAACATCAATCGTCGGAAATCGCGACGGAATGAGAGTAAAGAACGTTTGCTTGACGTCGATCACAGTGAAAGAGTTAGCCGCCACGCTGCGCGTCCACATATTGTCTGACACGGAATATATCCATCACTTGGCCGCCGCGCATAACGTCGAGAGCACTCTGCCCGCGGAAAAACTGGTTAGGTCTTCGGATCCAAGTGTCAGCAGCTCTGCTGTCCGGGAGTAGAATCTCAAGGGCCTTATGGATCGCGAGTAGGTGAGAGACTCGCTCGACGGTGTCTCTTGGAATTGAGCCTCCTTCTTTCTTCCACTTAAAGAAGGTCGATCGGCCAGGCGATCCCAGCAGGAGAAGTTGGTCTTCGGTTGAAAGCTCCCACAACTCCGCAAGTCCTTGAAATGCCTCCATGACTGCCGGAATCGATGATCGCCCTTCGGCCGCTGCGGCGACGGGTTCGATATTAGCCACGCATGAATCTCCCGAAAAGTCCCAATATGGACTTGTATTTCAAATAAGTCCCGATATAGATTAGTCCATATCGGGACTAGAATCGCAGTGTAGTCCACTGACGAATCACGATCAAGAGTCGCCGGAGAACGGAGCGCAGTTATGGTAAAAGACAACAAGAAATTCGAGTTCACTGTCGATGGCGCGATTTATAGCATCGGCGATAAAGTCATGGACGGCAGTCAGATTCGGGAGACCGCGGGCAAAGTGCCTGCGAGCGAGTTTGTCCTCATACAGATCGTTGAGAAATCCGGGCGCTCGATTGGCCTTGAGGATGAGGTGAAGTTCGCCCCGGGTGAAACTGCGGTATTCCGGACTTTCGAAAGCGATCGGGTTTACAACTTCACTGTTGACGAACGCGGTTGGGAGTGGGGCGAGGGAGCAATCGCTGCCGCCGATCTCTATCGTTACGCGGACATTGATGAGGACCGCGAACTGGTCCTCGATAGTGATGGTGACACAATCATCCCGGTCGATGGCAAAATCGATTTGAGCGGTAAGGGCGTCGAGCGCGTCCGTAGCCGCGAACCCAAAACCGTGACAATTAAAGTCAACGGGCGGCCGCGGACCGTTGAGAAGCGTCGCCATAGCTATCGCGAAATCGCCGCGATTGCTTACCCGAATCCCGACTTCGAAAACTTCAACTACACCACGACCTACCTTCATGGGGTCGGTGGTGCAGAGGGTGATCTCGTTGAAGGTGAATCTATCATGGTCAAGAATGGGATGGTGTTCAATGTCCGTCGATCTGATAAGTCGTGACCCGTTTCTGAAGCAACTCGAAGACGAAGGCTTCGAGCTTGAGGTGAGCAACGGTCATTTGATTGTCCGTAGCATTCCTTATGTGACGGTCGATGGCTCCTTGGCCCGCGGCGTCCTCACCTGTGCCCTTTCGCTTGAAGCGTCCTCTGGGTTGACCTCGACGCCGCAGGGCGATCACACCATGTATTTCGCAGGTGGGATGCCATGTCATCGCGATGGAAAGCCGATGAACAATATCGTCAACGGTGCCGTTCAGCAGCGCTTCGCTGATATTGATGTTAGCTATTATTTGTCGTCGAAGCCGGAGATCACTCATCGCTACGAGACTATCTACGACAAGGTAGTAGCTTACGAGGGATTGATCGGCGGTGCCGCGAGATCTTTGGACCGAACGGCTAACGCCAGGACGCATGCCCGCGGGTTGATCTCAAATGACGACAGTCCATTCGCAATTCCTGACTCTGCCTCGGCCCGATACCGTATAGGCGCGGTAAACCGAAAGCTTATGGGACGGGTCGCCATCATAGGCCTTGGCGGGACCGGGTCCTACCTGCTCGACCTTCTTGCCAAGACATGGGTCACGGAGATCCACCTGTATGACGGGGATCAGCTTCTTAATCACAATTTGTTCCGGTCGCCTGGCTCGCCTGAAAGGGAATTGCTCAAGGAGTTCCCTTTCAAGGTGAACTACTACACGCAGGTTTACGCGCGTATTCACAAGGGCATCGTTTCCCACCCGGTCCGCGTTACATATGGCAATGTTGACGAGCTCTCGGGCTTCGACTTCGTCTTTGTCTGCATCGATAAGGGCTCGTCGCGGCGCGAAATCGCTGAGGGACTGGTCCGGTTGGCGATCCCGTTTATCGACACCGGGATCGGCGTTGGCCTGGAGGATGGCAGGCTGGACGGATGCGCGAGGGCGACGTTCATCCGCCCAGGCACCGACTGGAGCGAGGTCGAGAGGCTGCTTCCCTTCGGCGATGACGTAGAAGATGACGATGTCTACCGAACGGATATCCAGATCGCGGCCATCAACTCGCTAAACGCAATCATGGCCATCATGCGCTGGCAGCGGTGGGCGGACTATTTTCGTGATGAGCGTAATGAGATGAATTCGGTTTACATGATCGAGGGGAACAATATCTCGAACAGGGCTGCGATATGACGCGGATTAAAAGGCTGAGAACAGTCTTCACAGCGGAGATACCTGAAACTCTCGACGACGGGGTTTTGTATGTTTCGCGGGAGTGTCGCGTCGCACTCCACAATTGCGCGTGCGGGTGCGGTGAGGAAGTATCGACGCCTCTGGTCGCGACCGAATACAAGTTAACTATGCACGGCGACAACGCATCGCTCTGGCCATCGATCGGCAATCACGACTTTGCCTGTGCTTCGCACTACGTCATCGATCAAGGGATGATAGTTTGGGCCAACAAGATGTCACGGGCTGCAATCGAGGCCGGCCGAGAGAAGGATCGGCTTCTTAAGCGACCGCCCGCGCCTTCCCCTATTGCAGAAACGATGGGACCAACAGCCGGAGGTCTATTTGGCTGGTTCAAGTCCATCTTCCGAAAGTTCTTCAACTGACAGGCGGCGGACGCAGGCGAACAAAGACCTGCGTCCTTCTGACATTTAGTGGCTTGCGGTGACGGGAAGGCGGAAAGTTCTCGCTCGGGCTACCCAATCGGTCCACCGTCGGGCTCCAGTGATAATGACTCGCGTCGAGAGCCGGCATAGTGCAATCTGGGGTAGGGGGAATCAGGGGTAGGACATGCATCTCATCTTCGGCTTGGCAGCAGATGGTCGAGTTTATCCCGACGCGCACGACGCATCCGGAAGTTTGGATGAGGATGTCGTTGGACCCTTGGGTCTGGTTCAGACGCTTGAAACCCAGCTAGGAATGCTTGCACCGAGCGTTTCGAAGGCGGTGCGCATTTCGACTTATCTCGCAAAGCTCCGTGCTTGCGGTGGCGATCGTTTCTGGGCCTCGTCATTTTCGAGGGATCCCTGGTCTACGGCCGCCACCCTCCTTGAGTGGCGCGATACGCTGGTGGGCGGTGGCTGGCACGGTACCGCGACCGGTAGCAATCGCCTAGACGATCTCGCTGCCGCAGAGGCAGTCGAGCCAACATTGCCGGCGGGCTTGGAAGATCGCGCCATAGCTTTGCTCGACGTCCTTAAGACAAGGCCTGGCCTAAGAATTCACCAACTCGGTTTGGCAGACCGGCGGGATCTTTTGCCGCCACTGTGGGCACGCATTGTTAAGGCTCTCGAATCCGTCGGGGTCACGATCTTCCAACACGAGCAGCCCGACCTGGCGGCAGAGGGCTCTGACCTGCGCATAGTGCAGAGGGTTCTATCAGGGGAGCCCGTCCAGCCACTGGCAGGCGACGGCACTCTTACAATGGTGGAAGCCGATACGGAGCTCATGGCTGCTGAAACGATCGCCGACTGGTTAGCAGCCTTGCCGTCGGAGGACCTGCGCGGAAGCGTCATTCTCGCTTCCGACGGCGATACGGCGCTCCTGGACCATGCTTTGCGGGCGAGGGGCATTCCAGCCCTCGGGCTCTCCGCCTCATCACCCTGGCGTGGAGCACTGCAGGTTCTTCCTCTGGCTTTCGCCGCCGCGTGGCAGCCGTTCGATCCCCGCGCGCTATTAAACCTCTTTCTCCTTCCCAGGCCACCTGTTGCGGCCTGGGCCGCGCGTCGGCTCGCACGCGCGCTCAGCGAAGAGCCGGGGGTCGGTGGCCGCGTCTGGCGCGAAGCATGGGTCCAAATCGAGGATCGCCTGCTCGAAATCAATACGCGATCCGACGCGGATACAGCGCGCCGTAAAACCGACACGACGCTTGCGGAATGGCGCGCATGGACGGAGGTCGGGCGCTTTGCGAGAGGCGAGGGGATGCCACTGTCGGAGGCGTTGGCGATCTGCGGGAGAGTGGCCGCTTGGGCGATGCGTTCGGACGGTGGCGATGGCGACCGCTTGCTGATGGCAGTTTCGAATGCTGCGGCTGCTGTGTCTGACGCCCTGAGCCGCCTGGAGCTTTCGGTCATTCCCGCCCTCCTTCTCGAGCGGGTTGTCTTGCAAGTCCTGTCGGAGGGCGTTCCCAATCCGGACCATTTTGCGGAAGCTGGTGCTGTTCGTGCCATCAAGGCGCCAGGAGCATTGTGGTCCTCGGCCCTGCGTGTCATCTGGTGGAACTTTGTCGGTCCTGGCGAAAAGATTGCCATCACACCATGGGACAATGCCGAGCGTGAAGCGCTCATTGCCAATGGAGTGGAGATCGATGCTTCACCAGCGATTGCGCGTCGGATCGAGGCCGCCCATAGCAGTGTCATCCGGCGTTGCCACGGAAACCTCATTCTCGTGCGCCCAGCGCTTGCGCGCGACGCGCAGACGACCCTTCATCCAATGGCGCATCGTTTGCGGCCTCTGCTGAAAGAAAGCGGGGCGGCGATCACCTTCAAGGCGGAACGGCTGCTGCGTGAACCCGATGCCATGCTCGCCGGCAGGATACTTCCTCGCCAGCTTGTTGGACGGCAAGTGCAGCCGCCAGCAGGGGTTCCAGTCTGGACAATACCGCCGGGAACGACACGCCTTACCGACACCCGTCGTGAGAGCGCGACTTCGCTGACACGGATGTTGAACTGTCAATTGAGCTGGTTCGCCCAGGATATTCTCAATCTTCGGCCGGGTCGTTTTGCAGAAATCCCAGGCACCGACCAGCTCTTCGGAAATCTCGCCCACGAGATCGCCCGCCGGCTGCTCCTTCCGGGCGCACCACCGGCCGAAGCCGGTATCAGGACGGAAGCAATCAGGCATTTCGAAAGCCTGCTTCCCGAGATCGCAGCTCCGCTCCTCCAGCCCGAACATGCCGGAGAACTCGCGGCCGCTCGCGAAATGGTGCCACGTGCCTTGGAGGCGCTTGTTCGCCTGCTCCATGCTCAAGGTCTGGAGATCGTCGGGTCGGAGCTCGATCGGGAAGGTATCCAGGGGCAGCTCCTGCTTCAGGGCAGACTCGACCTCCTGGTTCGTCGCGGCGACCGGATCGCAGTTCTGGACCTCAAATGGACCCGCTCCGAACGGCGATATAGGGAGGAAGTCGCGTCCGGGCGTGCCATCCAGCTAGCCATCTATCGCGGGCTTTCGGCCAGCGACGGGACGGGTGCTCCGGGAGGCTATTTTCTGCTGCGCCAGCGACGCATAGTAGCGGGTCCGGGCTCCATTCTGACCGGCAATCCTATTGAAGCGGATATAGATGACCTCGCTACGCTTGGCCATGTGAAAAACGATTGGCGTCTCTGGCACGATCTCACCACGAAGGGGACTCTGATTGCGGCCGGCTTCCCCGATACAGGTGATCTGCGACCTGCTGGGCTTGCGATTGATGCAGCGAAAGAACCCTGCCGCTTCTGCAATTTGCGCGGCCTCTGTCGCGTCTACGAGGAGCTTGTTTGATGTCGCGACTGACGACCATTACCGCCGCCGCTGGCGCCGGAAAGACGACGAGGATCGTCAATGACATCGCCGACGAGGTTCTGGTGCGTACGCCCGAACAGATCCTTGCGACGACGTTCACCATCAAGGCGGCGGATGAACTTGTCGAACGCGCCCGTGCCAAACTATTTGAGCAAGGCAAGGCGGACGCAGCTGCCCAGTTGCTCGGTGCGCGCTTCGGCACTGTCAACGCCGTTTGCAGCCAAATCGTCAGCGAATTTGTCATCGACCTGGGGCGCTCGCCGTCGACCGCTGTCATCGGTGAATCCAACATGTCGCTGGTGTTCAGCGTGGCCGCGGACGGTGCAATCGCCGCACGTGCCGAGGTCCTGAACGAACTCGCGGACCACTTCGGCTACAATGATCCTCGTGCGCCGGGGACGGGAGAACCGCCTGACTGGCGCCGGACTGTGCGCAGTATCGCGACCCTCGCGCGGGCAAATGGAATTGAGGCTGACCAGTTAGCCTCGTCGGCGCAGCGATCAATTGAGGCCTTTCTGGCATGCTTTCCACCTCCCGCGGCAGACGCCGCGGACCTCGACGCAGCACTGGCCAACGCGTTGAAGGATGCCTTCGAAATGCGCCCGGCCATCGTGAGCAGCACGGGAGCGGATTCGGTCGAGACGATCAGGGCGGCGCATGAACGCATTTTACGCGGCGAAACGCTCAGTTGGTCGACTTGGGCGCGTTTGACCAAGGTGAAATGCGCGCCCACCAAGGACGGACAGCCTTATAATCAGGCGTTGATCCATCTTATCGCCGCGGCGGGGCGGCACAGCGAGCATCCGCGGCTCCGGTTCGAATGCGAGCAGTTCATCACGGAGACGTTTCATTGCGCCGCCGAGGCGTTGACCGCTTACCAGGATTGGAAGGCCGAGCGTGGGCTATTGGATTTTACGGATCAGGAAGCTCTCGCGCTAGAGATCCTCAAAACACCTCACCTGGCCGCAAGGCTCAAGGAACGTGTCAGCCGTGTCTTCGTCGATGAGTTCCAGGATTCGAGTCCCTTGCAGCTTGCCGTGTTCACACTTCTTGGGGAGCTGGTCGACGAGAGCACCTGGGTTGGTGATCCGAAGCAGGCCATCTACGGCTTTCGCGGCGCCGACACCGAGCTGACCCAGGCTGCGTTTCTCGGCGCTGGGGGGAAGCCCGAGGACAATCCGGTCCTGTCCAAATCATGGCGAAGCCGCAAAAGCCTGGTCGATCTCTTCAATGCCATGTTTACGCCGGTCTTCGAACGGATGGGACTGCCGGCGGCGAAGCACGCGTTTTCGGATGCGGCGCGATCCGACGCTGGCTTTGACAAGCCTTCAGCAGGATGGTGGTGGCTGATGGGCAAAGTCGACGAGCAGGCACAAGCCCTCGCGGAGGGAATCCGGCAATGTCTGGCCGAAGCCGACAACTGGCTTGTCGAAGACGACAAGCACGATCACAGGCCAATCACGCCAGGTGACATCGCCATTCTCTGCCGTTCCAATACCGATGTCGGACGTTTTGCCCTCGCCCTTAGCCGTGCTGGACTTCCGGTGGCAGTTGAACGATCGGGACTTGCGCGTACACCCCATGTGGAATTCGTGCTCGCCGCTTGTCGGCGCGTGGCTGACGCGACGGATCGCCTTGCCCTCGCGGAGCTCGCCCGCTTCTTCGCTGATGATGCCGGTTCCAATGCATGGCTGCAGGCTGCTACCTCTGATGATGCCGACGCAGCGCTCCGGGCAGCCGTGCCGATATCGGATGCGCTTGATAGGCTCGCAGGTCAATTGCTCAATTTCACGCCGGCCGAACTGGTCGACGCCGTACTCGCGTTGCCAGCACTGTTGAGCCATATCGAGAGCTGGGGCGATACCGCGATGCGCTTCGACGACCTCGAGGCGTTGCGCGGTTTCTCACGCGCCTATGAGGAAGAGTGCGCTGCATCCGGCTCGCCTGCGACCCTGCAGGGGCTGCTGCTTGCGCTCGACGGAGCGGAGCCGAAGCGCCCCCCAAGCCTTGCCAGTGATGCGATCCAGGTCATGACCTATCACGGATCGAAAGGCCTTGAATGGCCAATGACGATCTTGACCGGACTTGCCTGGGAATCGAAGGCGCGGCTGTTCGAGCCGGTCGCCGAGACGACCGGCGAGCTTGATTGGCGCAACCCTCTGGCGGAGCGGTGGATTCGCTTCTGGCCGTGGCCGTATGGTCAGAGTGGAAAAGGCGGCACGATCGATGTTGAGGTAGCGAACTCAGAGACGGGGCGGCGTGCTTTGCAACGCGCTGTCGAGGAAGACACCAGGCTTCTCTATGTTGGCGCCACGCGAGCCCGCGACTATCTGATCTTTGCTCCGCCGGCGAAAGGCCCGCTCAATTGGCTGAGCCTGCTCAATGCGCCGGAGGCCGCAGCGCATGTCGTTCCTCCCCAGAACGACGATAACCAGCTTGGGGTTGGGAACCAGAATTTCACAGTCAATGTGAAGGCGCTTGCGACGAGTGGCGAATTGACGGAGCGTGGCAGGCTGCCCACCTACGTGCGAGCGCGAACGACCGAGCCGCAGGTCCGTCCGCCCTTGTTTCTGAAACCAAGCGAGGCGGTAGGTGGAAGCTGGAAGGTCGTCGAAAGGGTTGACCTTGGCGGAAGGCTCCCGATACACGGGATCGCCGACATTGCAGCGCTAGGCGAAGCGCTCCATTCCATCATCGGCTATGATGATCCAGACCGCGACCGAAGTCAGCGCCTTGCCGACGCGTCGTCTATCCTGACGCGTTGGAACGTGATTGGCTTCAAAGCAGATGATGCGCTTATCGCCAGTGACCGACTAGCAACCTGGCGCCGCGGCCGATGGCCGGTGACCAGGTGCATTGCTGAAGTGCCCGTCACGTCACCCGCAGCCGATCAGCTTCTCAAGGGCCGTATTGATATGCTGGTCGAAACCGGGATTGATTTCGCTATTATCGACCACAAGAGCTTTCCCGGCCGTTTCGAGCTTTGGGAAGAACGAGCCGTTGGCCACGCGCCGCAACTTGCTGCCTATGCAGGTGCGGTGGAATCAATCACCGGACGGCGTTGCTCTGAACTCTGGATCCATATGCCCGTAGTTGGCACAATGTTCCGATTGGCTCCAGTGACGCGCGATCCCTGAAACATAAGCCATGGCCGCCGGCGCAACGCCGGCCAATCTCCTCGAAAGTGTTGAGGTTAAGGTGCAGCAACTTAACGACGTTTTTTGTCAGGCTACGGCTTCCATCGGAGGCCTCTACTTTCATCTACCAGTCCATGGAAGCGATCCCAAATTTCGCGAACGCGTATATTGCTATGAATTATATCACCAACTTCGGCAGATCTGGCCGTCGGACACTGCGTTCGTGTTGAACGGTGAAGTAGACAAACAAGGACACGCTCTGATCAAGGCAACCGGCGCCCGTCTCGCGTCGCCGGATCTGCTTGTTCACATCCCCGGATCGATGGACAACAATCATGCCATCATTGAGGTGAAACCTGGTTCTGCGCGGCTTGGCGGCATATGTAAGGATATTCTAACGCTATCTGAATACTGTCGCCTCGTAGGCTACCATCGCGCTATTTACCTGTTCTATGGCGAACTTCCAGAACGTCTGATCACCCAAGCGATCGAGATTGTCACAAAAGTCAACGGGCCGATCACTCCCATAGAGTTGTGGTTCCACCCTCAACCCGGAACACCGGCCGAGCTAGTCGGCACATTGATTCACGGTGACTCTGCGTCCAAGGGCTTTTGAAATGCCTGGGCGCGCTAACGCGTAGGGGAGTTGACTAATCTTGTCCTGAAAGGGAACAAGCAGATTATCACACGGGGCTTTATGCATGAACAAACAGATCGATCCGCAAGACCGAAACATTAAATCTCTTTTCCAAGACTTTTACCGCGTTCCCGATTATCAGCGGGAGTACGTTTGGGGTGAGACGGACCCTCGCGGTGAGGGTGGCGAAGAGGTCGAACAATTTCTGAGCGACATCTACAGCGAGTACCAGAATGCCAGTAAGAACGACGCGCCTGAGTATTTCATCGGGACCGTTGTTGTTTGTCGCGAGGCCGGCGATGTTTTCGACCTCATCGACGGTCAGCAGCGAACTACAACCGCCTATCTCACATTATGCGCGCTCCGCGATAAGCTGGTCGCTTTAAAGGCAGATGTTCCAGAGGAACTTCCCGGACAGATAATTTACAGCTCCACCAACTGGCAGGGCGAGACAACGCAAAGTCTAAGGCTCGACCTTCAATACGAAGATGCGGGCGACGTCCTAAGAAGGTATGCGGAAGGTGCAGGCACCGACGCCCCCAGCGATGGAACGAGGTCAATCCGAAATCTCTACAATGCATATCTGACAATCAAGGAATTTATTGAGACCACGCTTAAAAACGATCCAGCCGAAGTACGCCGTTTCTACGGCTACTTCACCAACAAGGTGAAGATCATCCGGATCGAAACTCCGACCGTAGCCGTGGCGTTGAAAATATTTGAGACGATCAATGATCGTGGCGTCGGCCTCGACGCCATGGACTTGCTCAAGAACCTCCTTTTCATGAACGCAAAAGGTGAGGAGTTTAGCAAGCTGAAAGCTGTGTGGAAACAGCTCACCGATGCTATCTATCAGGCGAACGAAAAGCCGCTACGGTTCTTGAGGTACTATCTGCTTGCGGCGCATGACGTAGACGGAAGGCTTCGTGAAGACGCGATCTACGATTGGTTTCGGAAGAACGCGGAGCAAACCAATCACGAAAAAAAACCGCTCGCTTTTGCCGGAAAGCTGCTTGACGCTGCCAAGGCGTATGCTCACTTCGCGAAGGGACAGAACGTCGCTGGCGAAGAAGAGGCAGGAATCATCAACACCCGTCTGCTCGGAGGAAAGTCCATAAAGCAGCACTTTATTCTCCTGCTTGCTGGTCGCTCCCTGTCCCCTGCGAATTTCAGCAAACTTGCCGACGATCTGGAGAAAACCATGTTCGTTTGGCTACTGACCGGCACGTCAGGTAAAGAGTATGAGAGACGTATTATCGAAGCTGCGCATCAGCTCAACAAAATCTCTGATGCGCAGCTTGAACTGTTTTTGGAGAAAACCTTGCGTGCCGAGCGTCAAACGCTGGCCCTTGAATTCCGGAGGACGTTGCTTGGTTTGAAGACCTGGCAGCTCCGCGGCTTCCGTCTCCGCTATCTACTGGCAAAGCTCACGCAGTATATCGACCTGCAGGCATACGGCTCGAGTGCATCGCGCGACCGCCTGTCCGACTACACGGCCGGCGGCAACGACATTGAGCACATCTTGGCATCGAATGCTTCTTTCGAGGCTATGGAAGAGTTTGGCGAGGGTGCCGCCGATATTCATATTCGCCAGTGTCTCGGCAACCTGTTACTCATCGAGAAAGCGATCAACAGGGCGCTTCAGAACGGCCGGTATTCCGGAAAAATCGTAGCGTATGAGCAGTCGAAATTTCTGCTAACGAAGTGTCAGGCGGATGCTGCAGCGCACGAGGTGGGCAAGGACGACAGGATTACGGCAACCGTGCGCAAGCTTGAAAGCTGGCAAACTTGGAATGCGGTAGCTGTCACAGAGCGTCAGGAGTTTCTGAGTAAACTGGCGGAGGTCGTCTGGGATATCCCAATGCCTTCAGCATCAAGCAACTGACAAGGAGTACCAGCGGCTGCACGAAGGGTTATGCGCGGACTACCTGACACGACTAAGGTGCTGAGCCAGCGCAGGTAACCACATGCGATAAAGCGCTTCGAGCCCCACCTGCAGTGCGGGCCGGCCCGTCAAAAACGTCCGGGTTGAATATCGCTCCGTGGGACTCTGTATGGAAATCGTTAGGGCTGCTTGATTACAGGCCGCATCTCTATCGAGATCTGCAGATCTCGACCGTCACGCCAAGACCGGTTGGTCCGTCTCCGGGCCCAAAGGGTGCCTGGTCTCCAATTCCAAGATCAGCCGTTCGTTTCAGTAATCTCTGTCTGTTTCTATAGGTTCATTACGCCCGTATGCTTCCGTCAGTGAATGGCAGTTTGTTCAGCCAGATGGAACCCTTGAGGTCCCGCCTAGTCATTGGTCTCCATTGCGCACTCATTCGAGTCACCCAGCGTGGATGTTGGTTTGATTCCTCGTCCCGAAATAGCGCCTGCTTAGGCTAAATCGATTGGATGCGCGGTAATCAAAATAGGTGGTAGGCCGTCTCCGTGATCATTCCAAACCGTCCTAATGCAATAACTGCGGCCATTCGGCATCCCGACAAAGCAGTCAACGACTAGCTTCATTCCGAAGGCATGTTTCTCTACTGAAGCGACAGGATTGCAAGCAGCGTGCTCTCGCATCGTTTCCTTAAATGACTCAATGTCTTCACGTTTGTGGCCAACGCCTTCAAAAAATTTGGCCTTCGCTGCTCCTATTGAATGGTTGTTGTTGAGAAGGTAGTCAGCGACCTTATTGTCGGCAATGCGAAGGTCTTGGGGGTTCTCAATCCACGATTGCTCGCCCAATGGCTGCCAAGGCGGGGTGTCATGCATCGATCGGCTCCAGATCACTCCCGAAGACCGTTACTGTCAAAGCCGGGGCAAGCGAAACCTCAACCTCGTATGCATCTCGCGACGGATAGCTATCGACGATGACTCCTTCTGTGCCTGCGGGAATATCGATTCTCGCGGCCGTGAAAGCACGCCGCAGCCTGACTAGGGAATGTGCGGCAAACCGATGGCCCGCTGTCCTACGGATAATGTCCTCAATCTGATGGGGCGCGAACGCTACGTCCCAATCCCAGCGACCGAAGCCACCTGAAGCATTGATTGCCCCGATCCACTCGTCGAGCGCGAGCCTTTTTGCCTTGTCCTGAGGGCTGTCAGTGCCCTTGACTTCCAGCGCCAGCATCGTCCCACCTGTGAGGCGCACAAGGAAGTCCGGAACATAGCGTCGCCGCGAACCCGCCCACATGTAGTAGATCTGGAAGCCGAGATGATCGTTCTTGGCATAAGCGATGACGTCGTCGCGCTTCTCGAAGATGTTCGCTGCATGTCCCTCCCAGGATGAATCCCCAACCAGGTGGCTGATATGCGACTTGGTTGTCGGAAAGCACGGCTTGGTGGTGTACCAGGTCCGCATCTGGCCGGTGGCGCCGATCGGGTTTTCCTCGTCGAACACCGGCGTCAGACGTTCCGTGTTCTGCTCTGTCACGTTGCTCAGCACATGCTGAACGACGAGGTCGATGTTGAGTGCGATCAGAATCCGCCGCCGAAGCGGGTCGGAGTGGAACAGCGACGGGATGTCGAGGCGGTCGGAGTTGAGGAACGCCTCAACGATCTTGACCAGCTGCGCTGCGAGATACTCGTAGTTACCCGAAAAACCGTGGCTGAGTTCGGCGAAGGCCTTCCGTGCTGCCTGAAAGACGAGACGTTGCAGACGAAAGCCGTCAGGCAGTTTCTCGAGGTCGATGGCTGTCACCTTGCCCATGTCGGTCGCGCCGCCGAGCGCGGGGGCCAATTCCGCGCTGATTGGCGTGCTGGCAGGGTCGAGCACGAGCGGTGTTACCTTGCCCCAGTCCATGGCAAGTTGTGGTCTCACGACCGTTTCAACCCGCAGCACGTTCGGCCAGCGAAGTTCCAGGTGGGCCCGCTCGGGCAGGACTTCGATCTGAGTGGTCGGTTTCGGAGGCGGTGGAGCTTCCCCGCCTTCGCCTGTTTCCGAAATGGAAAGCGGCACACCGAAAACGTTGACGTATTCGGGCAGGAACAGGCCATTCTCGTCCGTGTCATAGGACACCCGACGCAATCCGCGCCCGACGACCTGTTCGCAGAGCAGCTGCGAGGTGAAGGCCCGGAGACCCATGATGTGCGTGACGTTCTTGGCGTCCCATCCCTCCGACAGCATCGCAACCGATATGACGTTCTGCAGATCCTGTCCGGCCCCATCCCGCTTTCCGACGTTGTCCACGATCTCACGCAGCAGTTCTTCCTTCTTCAGGGCGCGGAACTGCTGGCGGCGGGTCTCGGGGATGGTCGCAGCGTCGATGATTGCCTTCAGCCGCGCCTCGTAATCCTTGTCGGAGGTCGCGGTCTCGCCGATCTCAGCCTTCTCCAGCACCTTGGAATCGACCCGGAGCGTTCGGGTCGGTGCGTGCAATTCCGGCCAGTGCGCATCGCCCTTGTTGAAATAGGTCTCGATGCGGGCTGCGGTTTCGGTGCGGTTGCAGACCGTCAGCATGACCGGCGGGGAATGATGCCCGGCCTCCTGCCATTGCGCCCGAGTTTCCCGCCAGTCGGCGCCGAGCAGCGTATAGGCGTCCTGGACCAGCTTCGGCAGCGCTTCATGCGCTTCGGCCTTGCGGTTCAGATCTTCGGAAACGGTCGGGTCGCGGTAAATGTGGTAGAGTTTCGAGCGCAGCGTCTTAGCATCCGGAACCGCATCGTCCCTGACCACCACGCGCGGGGTCTTCACCAGCCCGGCCTCGATCGCGTCGTTTAGGCCGAAATCCGAGATGATCCAGTCGAACAGCGCAGTATCGGTGCTCTTCTTACCCGTCGGCGCGAAGGGCGTTGCCGACAGGTCGAAGCAGCGCTGGATGCGCCGGGTCTTGTGGATGCGGTCGAGCCCCTCGATCCAGCGCGTTGCCTCGTCGAGGTCGATGCCATGCTCCTCGGCATGCTTCTTGCTGATCTTCACCTCGGGCGGCTTGCGATAGGCGTGGTGTGCCTCGTCGTTGATGACGATGATGTCCTTGTGCGCCGCCAGCTTGCCCAGCACGCGCCGTGTGAAGGCTTCGTCGGATTCGCGCCCCTTCTTCACCACCGAGCGGTCCGCTTCCTTCAGCGGCATTAGCGTGTGCCAGTTCTCGATCATCACCTCCGCCTGGTTCAGTTTCTGGCGCAGGGCCTCGGACGGGCACAGGTTGAACTCGTCGTAATAGCTGCCCTCGCTGGGCAATAGCACCTGCAGCCGTTCCTTCACGGTTAGGCCGGGCGCCACGATGAACACCGCACGGCTGAAATCCTTGTTCCGCTTCGGATAGGTCAGCGCGTTCAGCACCTGCCAGGTGATGATCATCGCCATCACCGTGGTCTTTCCCGCGCCCGTCGCCATCTTGTTGCAGAGACGCTCCCATACTCCGCCATCGCCGGGGATCGCGATGCCCTGCTTGTAGCCTGCCGCACCCTCGACCCACCAGATCAGCGTCTCGATGGCCTCAAGCTGGCAGAAATAGAACGGATGCTGTCGCGCTTCGTGGTCGTGCCAGTGCTCCAACAGCTTGCGGGTGACGATGGTCACGCCGGGCCAGCCGTCTTCGCGCCACTGATCCACGCGGATGCGGATCGTGTTCACCAGATCCAGCACCTCTGTGCGTTTGGTGTTGTTGCGCGCGTCAAAGACCTCGTAGCTTGCCGGCCGCCGCTCGGGCTTGATCTCCAGCTTGCCGCCCTTGGCCTCGACCCAATGCTGCGCCGGGCAAACGAAGGGCGAATTGATGATGAGGGACATGGGCTTATCCCTCCAGCGACATGATCTTGAGCGACTCGATCCCGCGGTCGTCCACGATCTTGACCGCGATGCGTCGGTTCTCGCCCGCTTCGAAGGGCAGCGAGACGGTGCCGTGGAACTGCTCCAGCAGGTCTTCGTCCAGCTCTGCCCTCACGGTTTTGCGCAGGCGGTTCCAGCCGCCCTTCGCATCCGCTATCGGGAAGAACACCTGATGCGGCATCAAGGATCGGTTGTCGTAATCCACGTCAAGCGACCACATGGCGATCTGCTTGGTGCCGCCCGAGACCAGATCGCCCTTGCGCGGATCGAAATAGTCGAAACCGTTGACCTGAACCTCCCACAGCCCGTCCTTGCGCTTGCGCAGGTCCACATCGGGCTGGCCCATCAGCCAGAAGGACTGGTTGGAACTGCGGCCCTTCTTCAAGTCTTCGGTCAAAAGGTCGGTGTTCATCTGCGCCTTGAGCAGCGTTACGCCCGGCCAGTTCACCTCGGCGATGTCTTTCGCAGCCTCAGGGTCAAAGGTGAAGGCGCAGAATAGGATGAATTTCGGCGACGGGCGCAGGGTCTCGGCTTCGGTCAGCGCCAGTTCCACCTGCCGCTGCTCCAGCGCCGCGTGCTCGGGGCCGAAGCTGACGACGACGCGTTCGCCCGTCTCGGCCAGCAATCCGCTGGCGTGTATGTGTTTCAGCCCCGGCAGCGTCTCGAATTCGGCGAAGCGGAGCATGGCGCCGCCCTTGCCACGCACGCCGGTCTTCAGCAGTTCGTCGCGCCAGAGCGCTTGGCGCGACGTCTCGCCGGAGCGGGCGACGGTTTCGTCGGCCTCTTGTGGGGGCAAGCTGTCGTCCAGCGACAGGACGGTAGGCGCCGGCACCGCCTCGACTGAGAATGGCCCGCAGATGCGCAATTTGGATTTGTCGATGCGCGGCTTGTCGTAAAGCGTTTCCTGCTCGGCGTGGTCACTTATGCTCTGGTCCATGCGGCGCAGCATCGCCTGCCGGGCTTTGTGGAAGCTTTCGAAGGGCGCACGGGCTGTATCGGGCCATGCGTCGGGCCAGTCTAACGGCACTTCCCATTCGTGCAGGGTGTCACCTTTGGCGAAGTCTACTGGCTCACCCTTGCGCACGCCTTGGCTGGGCTTGAGTGGCTTTGGTGGAGTGGCGGCCAGCGCACTGATCAGATCGGCCAGCGCCGCGGCGATTTTGGGATGGTCTTCATCAAATATCTTGTCGATATCCGTATTGCTGCCAATCGACCCCAGGCTAATGCGCTTTGCAGTTTCATGATCAAATCCGCCCTTCAATCCTTCGTGCGGGTATTTTAGAATGTAGTAGTCAAAGCTGGCAGTCATCAGCCGCTGCTTTGCGAGCGTGATGGCAATACGTGAGGTATCGCAAGTGATCCAGCGGCGCCCCCATTTTTCAGCTGTAAACGCCGTAGTTCCGGAGCCGCAGGTAATATCTAACACTAGATCACCTGGATCTGTCGTCATCAATATGCAGCGCTCTACAATGCGGGTGTTGGTTTCGACGACGTATTGCATGTTGGATGCGCCACCAAACCCAAGCCAAACTGAGTGAAACACCTTGTATTCGAAATCAGTCGCAAATTTCTTCAAACGAAGCGACGTAGTTTTCGGAACTATCCGCCCAGCTTTAGCCGCGCGATCAAGTCCTTCGATCGGCACCTTCCAATGTTCATTCGCGCCGCACGGCCAGCTCTTTCCCATGAAATTGTATGGGCAGGTGGTCGTACTTCTGAAGCCATCCGATTTCAGCGGGTCTTCAGAATAGTCGCCATCCATATCCGGCTTTTTTTCATAGAGAGTTCGGTACTTCAGGCGATCTTTGTTCTTCGCGTAAAACAACAGGATGTCGCAAACCTTTCCGAGGTGGCTGCCAGTCACAGATCCTGTTTTCGAGAATGATATCTGCGAGACAAAATTTGTAACGCCGAATATTTCGTCAAGCACTCCCCTGACCAAATGTACATTCTCATCAGATATCTGCACGAAGACTGCTCCACTATCGTTCAGCAGCTCTCTTGCCAATATTAAGCGGTCACGCAAATAGGTGAGGTATGAATGGATGCCGAGTTCCCACGTGTCCCGAAAGGCCTTGATCATCTCGGGTTCTTGGTTGAGGTCCTCATCTTTATCCGAGTCTGACAGCTTTCTTTTGTTCGTGAAGGGCTGGAAGTTTGATCCGTATTTGATGCCATAGGGCGGATCGATGTAGATCATCTGCACCTTGCCGCGCATGCTCTCCTTGGCCAGAAGCGAGTTCATGACCAGAAGGCTGTCGCCCGCCACCAGCCGGTTCGACCAGCCCTTTTCATGGTGATAGAAATCCAGTGCTTGGCGCAGCGGCAGGTTCTCGAACGGTGCGGCGAACAGGTCCGGCTGCCGCCACTGGGTCGGCGCATCCTTGCCCTTCAGCCGCTTCGCCGCATTGGCGAGGATCGTCGCCGGGTCCACCCGTTCATGGACATGGAGCGAGACGGTATCGACCTCGAAGCTCAATCGCTCTGCCTTGCCAGTCCAGTTCAAATAGGGCGCCTGCAGCCGCTTCAGTTCCCGCAGCGCGTCCTCCATCCGCTCGGGATCTTCGCTGGCCAGCGCGTCGTCGATCAGCTTCTCGATTCCCGCGCGCGCAGAGTCAAAATTCAGCACCGGGTCGAGATGCGGGTCATAGGCCCAGACCGTCTTGTCGCCATCTGGATCTGTACCGGCATGGACCATCCCGACCTCGGGGTTGTTCACCCGCGTCTCGCCGTGGCGGTAGGACAGCACCTCCACGAGCCCGTCCGCCCTGCGCGCGACCTTCTTCCCGGCCTTGGCCCTTCGCTGACGCGAGGCGGCCTCTTCGGTGTGGATCAGTTCGAACTGGTCGTCCTCGTCACTCTCATCCTCGTCTAGGTCGTCTTTATCATCGTCCGGTTCATCCGTGACACGGAAGATCGACCCGCCACGTCCCTGGCCACTCCCCAGCACGCCCTCATCGATCAGCGCATCGCGCGCGGCGATGTAGTCGTCTTCGGCAAGGTCCGGCATGTGCTCGCGCAGCAGCGCAAGCATCGCCCCGTTGCCAATGGTGGAGCCATCTTCGGGTGTCAGGGACAGGATTAGATTGGAAATATCGGACATGGGGCCAGGAACTCATAAACGGTCTTGTTCTTCATTACCTATCGCGCCGGTTGTCCGTTTGCACCTAGGAATTCTATTTCCTGATGCCCGACTGAAGATCATAAAGCGAGCAAGTATGCGAATGGTCGCTTCGGCGAAGCTCTAGCGCAGCATCGAGGGTTGTCGCAAATGGCCCCTGAGGAGCGTGAGCGAGCCGCTCTCAACGCGGAACGTTTGCTTTACCCGCTGCACTCCAACAAACGGCCTGACAGGTTGCGGTCCCCTTCCGGACAGCCCATAGCAGACCAGATGCTTGATCTGGCTGATTTATTTACCGCCTTGCATCCGAAATTCTGGCGGGTCGTTGGTTCATATCCCTTCAAGGCGTCTATCTTGAACCTCATCCAATTCATTTCGTGGACATGGGTTTGGGTTTTGGTTGGTACAGGCGCCGTTTGACGAGCGCAAAGCGTTGCGGAGATCCTTGTCCACCACCGCAAGATCGAGCCATTCCGGATCGAAGTAGCCGCCGCACCACCGGATAGTTTCAGTATATTCCGGATCTTCCTTGTCGGCGATGATCTCCAGGAAGCGCTCATAGCCGGAAACGCCGCCAACATCTTCGGGTGGCCGCGCCCTTTCGCCAGCAATGCAGCTTCCCTGTTTTGGCGAAGGCGCGAGTGTCAGGAATTCCTCGACCGCAACGGTGTGCCGCCAGCCATCCCCGAAATCATAGTTATAGCTGAAGACAGAACCTTCTTCAAAGTCCAGCAAGCGAACCTCTGTCTGATCGAAGACGCGAGGATCGTCGTCGGTCGCGTCCTCTGTGAGGACCTCGATATCACCATAGCGTAGACCACCAATCCGAAACTCGTAGAGATGATAGTTCCACCAGTTGAAGGCAGCCTGAATTCCGAGATGCAGGTGCTGAAGATTCCAGTCGATGGGCAGGACTAACCGACGCCAGACTTGCGGCTGGATCTCGTCGATGGAAACTTTGATCTGCACGGCGTTTGCGGGCTTGAACATGACAGGAATGAACAAGGTCGCAAGGAGATCGTCAAGAAGGTCGCTCGACGATATGGCTGGGATCGGCACGCTCCTGGCAGCAACCTGCCGGCTTGTGCAGGCGTCGATGCTCACTATCTCTGGTATGGGCCTGAATTGGAGCATCGCCATGGATCAAAGCGCGGCCGATATGGTGTCGAAGGTGTGCATCGAAATTCTTCCGCCGGAACGGGAAGACACCTGCACTCCGGACGCAGCAATCTGTCCCTGCTGTCGAAAGTTGCGCCCGGCATCGAGCATGGATGACGATGGCTGTGGGATTTGTGACGAATGCCTGGCGCCCTGACCTCCAGCAAAGAAGCGTCTGCTGTTTCTGCCTCATTTGAAGCCGCGCTTGCCAGACTATCTGACGGCTATATTCACGGGAATTTCGGTGGTCGAGCATGGGGCGTGACCGTCAAGCGGTCGGAGGACGGAAAGCGGACTTGGCTCTATGGCGAGGAGCTTGGCGGAACAGATATCATCAGCTTCAACTTCTATCGATTGGCTGCATCAGGCTCGCTGCTGAAGCCGTGCGAAATGTCATCCACCAAGGTGATCGAGTTCGTTCTCGGCTTTGAGCCGAGTACGCAGAAAGCTGTGCCTTCATCATAGTGGCCGAAAAATAAGCAAAAGATTTATGTTGCAATGCAGCATACGCATGGCTGCATTGCGATCTGAATGCTGGCGATCAAAGAAGCCTCTGGTATCCTCAGGGCATCGAAGCAATGCACCTCCTCCCGCAGGGCTTCGTGTTTCAGGCGACCCACCCCTCCTCCCAAGGGACGTCTGACGGAACAGCGGCACTCCTCCTCCCAGCCGTTGTTCAATTCTTTCGAAAAGCCTGCCGCACCTCCTCCCGCTGCAGGCTTTTTCGTTTTACGACAGATTCGTGGTCTGAGATCAGGCGTCAAAGCAGACTACCCTGTTCCACCGGCTCTCCGGATTTCGACACGATCGTAGATCCGTATGGTTCGCGTGAAGAAATGATGAGCGCATCATTCTGTAGTGGTCGAGCGAGGTGCTTTGCCTCGTCCCAAGGCGCCCGCATCCAGATGTCGGTTTCTTCCTTTGTCAGCAACAGTACCGGCATGGCCTTCTCGTGGATGGGCTTGACGAGATCGTTGGGATCCGTGGTGAGAAACCCATAGAGGTCGTCAGTGGTCAGGCCGTCCCTGACCTTCCGCACGCTTTTCCACTGCGGCACATGAATGCCCGCAAAGAACATCAGCGATTTCGCCTCATCGCGGGCAAACCAGGTATTGGGTACCTTGCCGCCGGTTTCCTGGCTTGCCGGATCCGGTTCGGCAAAGCTTGTGACCGGGACCAGGCATCGATGCTCGATGCCAAACCATCGTGTCCAGTGGGGAAGGTTAAGCTTGCGGACATTGGTCACGCCCCGGTCCGGTTCCATGCGGATGAGCTCGTCCATTTCGACTGCCTGACCCTTGGCTCTCAGTTTCTCCGCCCGAGCTTCCGCAGCCTTCTTTTGCACGAAAATCGGCGATGGCAGGCCCCAGCGCGCATGCACGAGCTGCTTTCTTCCGTCAGCCGTGTTGCGGACGACCGGCCCCATCTGGTCGGGGTTCATCTGATAGGCCGGCATCAGATTGATCAGGCTTTCGGCATCCTGGGCCCACTTCGCGACCCAGTCCTTGTCTTCCATCCGGTAGAGATTGCACATCCAACGCCATCCACGTTCGCAAGGTCGTGGAAGACAATCTAACGGACGATACCGATTTCGCTAGTCGAGCGTGAAGACGTCGGCATTGTCCTGACGTTCCCGCAAGCCCTTGTAGGATGGATGCCGCAGTTTGCCGTCTCCGGTCCAGGCCCGAAACTCGATCTCGGCGATCAAGGTCGGCGCGACCCAGACGATGTCAGCTTTCCCGGCGAAGGACACAGGTGGCTGCTTTTGCTTCCAGCGCAGATTGTCGAGCGTCTTGCGCAGCCTATCCATCTCGGCTTGCTTGAAGCCCGTGCCGACGCTCCCAACATGAACAAGATCATGGTCGCGGTAGGCGGCAAGCACGAGAGACCCGAAGCCGCCAAGCGACGCCGTGGATGGCTCATAGCCGACGATCATGAAGGCTTCGCTCTCAACGCATTTGACCTTCACCCAGTCGCCGGTGCGGCCGGAGCGATAGGGCTGATCGAGGTTCTTGCCGACGATGCCTTCGAGACCAAGGCGGCAAACGTTCTCAAGCAGGACAGCGGGATCCGCGTCGAACGTCTCCGAAAGACGGATGGCGCCATCTTTCTCGGTGAGCGTATCCTCAAGAAGATGCCGGCGCGAGCGGTATTCGATCCCGCGCAGATCATGGCCGTCGAGATAAATTAGATCGAAGGCGTAGAGAATGGCGTCCGAGGCGCGGTTGCCAGCGGCCTTTCCAGAAGCGCCGAGCGATTGCTGCAGCAGCTCAAAATCCGGTCGCCCTTCTTGGTCAAGCACCACCGCCTCGCCATCGATGATCATCGTCGCCGGCCCGAGCGCCCGAGCGGCCTCTGCTATATCAGGAAAGCGATGCGTCCAATCATGGCCACCACGTGTAAGGATGCGCACACCTTGCGGCTCGATATGGACCGCCAGGCGATAGCCGTCCCATTTCAGCTCCCAGCTCCACTGATCACCTTTTGGCGGATGTGCCTTCAGCTCAGCCAGCGCTGGCTCAACCCGATCGGGCATGGGATCGAAAAGCAGCTGTGGCTGTGCCGGATTGCGTTTCCTGCGTGGCTTCGAGCGGATCGGAGCTTCGCCGTCACGAAGAAGCGGCTTTGTTCTAGGTGGGTTTGACCTGGGAGGCTTTGTCATGGCTGAAGTGCAGCACAAAAAGCTTAAGAACATTGCGACGAACTGACTTCTTTCCCCGCTATCCACCGGCAGGGCCCAAACGCCCGGAAACTGCGCCAAAAATTCTTTTCGGCCTTACGCGATTGATTCCGTTCGCAATCTTCAAGATCGCTAATGCTAGGCGAATATTCCTACGCTCAATGTGTCTTGACTCTTTGCTGGCACAAGAACAGATAGTGAACATATCGCCCGCCCGACATGATGTCGATCCCGCCAACGCGACCTTGAAGGGAGCCGTGAACGATGAATGCTGCCCGTGCCACGAGGGCCCCTGAGGAGGTTTCCGATGTGATCGCCAATCTGCGCGAGCGCATCGCATCAATGGAGGGTGCGCAGGCCAGACGTGCCGGCTGTCTGCCCTTCGGTCTGTCGGAGATCGATGCGGTCCTGCCGGGCGGTGGTCTCGCCCATGGAGCGCTGCATGAGTTCGCGGGCGGCGGTTCCGGTACTGTTGATGGCGCGGCGGCGGCACTCTGTGTGGCCGGCATTGCCGCGCGAACCAAAGGCCCCGTCGTTTGGTGTTTGACCCGACCGGATCTATTCTTTCCGGCGCTTGCCCAGGTGGGCCTCCATCCCGACCGGGTGATTTTTGTCGAGTCCGACAGGGAAGAGGATGTTCTGGCCAATATGGAGGAGGGACTGTCGTTCGGCGGTCTCGGAGCGGTCGTCGGCGAACTTGTCCGCCTGCCGATGGTCAGTTCCCGCCGATTGCAGCTAGCCGCCGAGCGAACCGGGACGATGGCTCTTGCCGTCCGGCGATGGCGACGGCAGACCGAGGCGAATGATTTTGGCCAGCCGACGGCGTCAACAACCAGATGGCGGGTCAGTGTGATGCCATCGGAAGAGCTGCCGGTACCGGGGGTGGGCAGGCCTCAATGGTTTCTTGAATTGATGCGCGTGAAAGCGGGTGAGTGTGCTGAGTTTCTCGTGAGGGCGTGTGATGACAAGGGTCGTCTCGATCTATCTTCCGGATCTGCCGACGGATCGTATTCGGCGGGCGGATCCCTCCATTTCGCCTGAACAGCCAATTGCCGTGATCGCAAGAAGCGGGTCGAAGCGATGGGTTTCGGCTGCCGACCCGGCTGCCCGGGTGGCAGGCGTGCATGTCGGCATGCCGGCGGCAAAGGCGCAGTCGCTGTTTCATGGCCTGATGATGGTCGACGCGGATATCGAAGCCGATCGGGTAGCCCTCGAACGCATCACACTGTGGGCACTAACAATCTATTCGCCGATCGTCGCGATTGACGGGATCGACGGCATCGTGATGGACACCGAAGGCGCCGACCACCTGCAGGGCGGCGAGCTGCCAATGGTGACAAAGATCGCCAACCAGTTTCTGGGCAGGAAGCTGACTGCCCGCGTGGCGGTCGCCGACAGCTGGGGTGCAGCCCATGCCTGCGCCCGCGCAATCAAGCGCGAGACGATTGTCATTCCGCCGGGTGAGACAGTGCGGGCCGTCGAAAAGCTGCCTATATCGCTCCTGCGCCTGCCGGCAACGATTGTCAGCGATCTCCGCATTCTCGGATTTCAGACGATCGGGGAGCTTGCCAATACCCCGCGCGCGCCGCTGACGTTGCGCTTTGGGCCGGAGGTTGGGCGCCGTCTCGACCAGATGCTCTGTCGCATCGCCGAGCCGATCAAGCCAATCCGGACGCCTGAGCTGGTCGAAGTCTCGAAAGCCTTCGCTGAACCAATTGGCGCTGCCGAAACGATCAACAAATATGTCGGCCGCCTCGTCGTCCAACTGGTCGATGAGCTTCAGAAGCGCGGCCTTGGGGTGCGCCGCGCCGACCTGATCGTCGAGAAGGTCGACGGCACCAGACAAGCCATTCGCGCAGGCACTGCCAAACCTGCCCGCGACGTTGCCTGGCTGACGAAACTGTTTCGGGACCGGACGGAAAAGATCGAGCCGGGTTTCGGGATCGAGAGGCTCACCCTTGTCGCCGTCATGGTAGAGCCATTGGAGGAGGCGCAGAAAGTCTCTGCTCTGGTCGAGGATGACATCACCGATGTGACACCGCTCATCGATATCTATGGAAATCGGGGCCAGCGGGTCTATCGCGTCGCGCCGGTTGCATCCGATGTGCCGGAACGTTCCGTCCGGCGGATCAGTCCCGTTGCTGAACCGATCCCTGTTGCCTGGGTGAGCCATTGGCGCCGTCCAGTCCGGCTTTTGCCACGACCCGAACTGATCGAGGCGATTGCGCTGATGCCGGACCGGCCGCCTGTTTCCATCGTCTGGCGCGGCAAGCGCCGTAAGGTCAAACGCGCCGACGGCCCGGAACGCATCTTCGGGGAGTGGTGGCAGCGTGACGCCGAGATGGAGGCGGTGCGGGACTACTTTCTCATCGAGGACGAGGCAGGCGAGCGCCTGTGGGTGTTCCGCTCCGGCGACGGAGTGGATCCCGAGACCGGGTCCCATCGCTGGTTCTGCCACGGGATCTTCGCATGAGCTACGCCGAGCTGCAGGTCACGACCCACTTTTCCTTTCTGCGCGGCGCCTCCTCTGCACAGGAATTGTTCGAGACGGCGAAACAGCTCGGCATCGAAGCACTCGGCGTCGTCGATCGCAATTCGCTGGCCGGGATCGTCCGCGCCCTGGAAGCATCTCGCGCCACGGGTCTGCGCCTGGTCGTCGGCTGTCGGCTCGATCTCGCGGAT
Organism: Rhizobium redzepovicii; assembly: GCF_019793435.1. GTDB lineage: Bacteria > Pseudomonadota > Alphaproteobacteria > Rhizobiales > Rhizobiaceae > Rhizobium > Rhizobium redzepovicii. The sequence goes on from NZ_JAILYH010000028.1 coordinate 29,407, forward strand.
GGGATGTCTGTGCTGGTCTATCCGATGGACCGATCCGCCTATTCGCGCCTGACGCGCCTCATCACGCTGGGCAAATCGCGCGGCGGCAAGAACAACTGCATCCTGCACTGGGACGATATCGTCGCTTACTCCGAGGGGATGATCGGCATTTTGGTGCCGGATCTGCCGGATGATCTTTGCGCGATCCAGCTTCGAAAAATGGCTGAGCTGTTTGGTGATCGCGCTTACGTCTCTCTCTGTCTGCGTCGGCGACCGAACGACCAGTTGCGGCTGCATGAGATTTCCAACATGGCGGCTCGGTTCAAGGTCAGAACCGTCGTCACCAATGATGTGCTGTTTCATGAGCCGGGCCGGCGGCAATTGCAGGACATCGTTACCTGTATCCGGCACAACACCACGATCGACGATGTCGGTTTCGAGCGCGAACGCCACGCCGACCGCTACCTCAAGCCACCGGAGGAAATGGCACGCCTGTTTCCGCGCTACGCGCAAGCACTCGCGCGAACCCTGGAAATCGTGCATCGCTGCAAGTTCTCGCTTGAGGAGCTGACCTACCAGTACCCGGAGGAAGCCATCGTTCCGGGCAAGGACGCCCAGGCGTCTCTCGAGCATTATGTCTGGGAATGTGCGCCGGACCGGTACCCGGAAGGTCTGCCGCCGGACGTGTTGAAGACCGTACGCCACGAGCTCGATCTCATCCGCACCATGAAATACGCGCCGTACTTCCTGACGGTGTTTTCGATCGTGCGCTTTGCCAGAAGCCAGGGCATTCTCTGTCAGGGCAGGGGATCGGCGGCCAACAGCGCCGTCTGCTATATTCTCGGCATCACATCGATCGACCCCTCGACCAATGATCTCCTCTTCGAGCGTTTCGTCAGCCAGGAACGCGACGAGCCGCCGGATATCGATGTCGACTTCGAGCACGAACGGCGCGAGGAGGTCATCCAGTGGATCTACAAGACTTATACCAAGGAGAAGGCGGCACTTTGTGCGACCGTCACCCGATACCGGGCCAAGGGCGCAATCCGCGATGTCGGCAAGGCGCTTGGCCTGCCTGAAGATGTCATCAAGGCGCTGTCGTCAGGCATGTGGTCCTGGTCGGAAGAAATTCCCGACCGAAACATCAGGGAACTCAATCTCAACCCGGACGACCGGCGCTTAGCGCTCACCCTGAAACTGGCACAGCAGCTGATGGGCGCGCCGCGTCATCTCGGCCAGCACCCCGGCGGCTTTGTCCTCACCCATGACCGGCTGGACGATCTTGTACCGATCGAGCCGGCGACGATGAAAGACCGGCAGATCATCGAATGGGACAAGGACGATGTCGAGGCTCTGAAGTTCATGAAGGTGGATGTCTTGGCGCTCGGGATGCTCACCTGCATGGCCAAGGCTTTTGATCTCATCCGCGAGCACAAAGGGCAGGATCTTGATCTCTCGAAAATCAGCCAAGAGGATGCGGCGACCTATGCAATGATCCGCAAGGCTGACACGCTCGGCACCTTCCAGATCGAAAGCCGTGCGCAGATGGCGATGCTGCCGCGGTTAAAACCGCGCACGTTCTACGATCTCGTTGTTCAGGTGGCGATCGTGCGGCCGGGCCCAATCCAGGGCGACATGGTGCATCCCTATCTCCGTCGTCGCGAAGGCAAGGAGCCCGTCGAGTATCCGACACCCGAGTTGGAGGCGGTGCTCGGCAAGACACTTGGCGTGCCGCTGTTTCAAGAGTCAGCGATGCGCGTCGCCATGGTCTGTGCCGGCTTTACCGGTGGTGAGGCCGACCAGCTGCGCAAATCCATGGCGACCTTCAAGTTCACCGGCGGCGTCTCGCGCTTCAAGGACAAGCTGGTGTCAGGCATGGTCAAGAACGGATATTCGGCCGAGTTCGCCGAAAAGACCTTTTCGCAGTTGGAGGGCTTTGGCTCATACGGCTTTCCGGAAAGTCATGCGGCCTCCTTTGCGTTGATTGCCTACGCTTCGAACTACATCAAGTGCCATTGCCCCGACGTCTTTTGTGCAGCCCTTCTCAACAGCCAGCCAATGGGATTTTATGCTCCGGCCCAGATCGTCGGGGACGCGATCAAGCATGGCGTCGAGGTGCGGCCGGTCTGCGTCAACCGCTCGCGATGGGACTGCACGCTGGAAAGGATTGGAGGCAGCGATCGTCATGCTGTGCGCCTCGGGTTTCGGCAGGTGAAAGGGCTGGCTGTCGCGGACGCCGCACGGATCGTTGCAGCGCGCATGAACAACCCGTTCGCCTCAGTCGATGACATGTGGCGCCGGTCTAGCGTGCCGACCGAAGCGCTTGTTCAACTCGCGGAGGCCGACGCCTTTCTGCCATCGCTGAAACTCGAACGACGCGATGCGCTTTGGGCGATCAAGGCGCTGCGCGACGAGCCGTTACCCCTGTTTGCCGCCGCCGCCGAACGTGAGGCAACAGCAATTGCCGAGCAACAGGAGCCGGAGGTGGCACTTCGGCAGATGAACGACGGCCACAACGTGATCGAGGACTACAGCCACATCGGGCTGACTTTGCGCCAGCATCCGGTCGCCTTTCTGCGCAAGGGCCTGTCGGTACGCAATATCATCACCTGTGCCGAGGCGATGAATGCTCGGGATGGCCGATGGGTTTACACCGCTGGACTCGTGCTGGTGCGGCAGAAGCCGGGATCGGCCAAGGGTGTGATGTTCATCACCATCGAGGACGAGACGGGTCCGGCCAACGTCGTTGTGTGGCCGTCGCTATTCGAGAAGCGTCGGCGTATCGTACTGGGATCCTCAATGATGGCGATCAACGGGCGGATCCAGCGAGAAGGGGAGGTGGTCCATCTCGTCGCCCAGCAACTCTTCGATCTCTCAGCCGATCTGGTTGGCCTTGCCGATCGAGATACGGAGTTCAGGCTGCCGACCGGGAGAGGCGACGAGTTTGCCCATGGGGGTGGGCCGGATTCACGTGATCGGCTAAAGCCGGTCGTTCCGCGGGACATGTTCACACCCGATCTTCATATCGATACGCTGAAGGTGAAGAGCCGGAATTTTCATTGAGCGATCTGGGTAAATGTCTGGTCGGAGGCGCTATTGGTTCAAAGCGATGTTACTTCTCAGTGGCCACTTCGCTGAAAATCTAGATGTTGACCGAGGCGTCGGGGAATTTCGCGGTGATCTCGAACGTGCCGCCCAAAGCCTCCATATAGCGTCGCAGGCTGCTGACATAGATATCGCCACGCTGCTCCAGCTTTGCGACAGCCGGCTGCTTCACATAGAGTGCGCGTGCCAGATCCTGCTGAGTTTTTTCGGGCCACGCGCAGCTCGTGTAGCGCCAAGTCTTCGAGAATTGTCTTTGTCGCTTCATCTTGCGGGCACGGCCTTCTGGGCCATTCTGTTGTGCAAGGTGTCGGATGAGAAGGGGAGGGAAAGGAAGTTGCTGCCGTTTGGCTTCTAGAAGCCCCGACTGCCCTTACAATATCGTCCTGAACGGCCTCGATCAGCGTCGTGTACCACTCACCAAACTCGTCGTTTATTGGGGGAACAAGAGGCGTGCGAAGCATACGCTAAGGGCGAACGGAATGAGAATTTAGGCTCCCGCAATGCGACGCTCTCGCTGAGAACGTCGCGCAGTGTTCAGGCACTGTGATGATTAGTCCGGACCTGCGAGCGAAGCTCGTCTCGTCGCCCAAGAACCTAGAGAATTAGTAACGTAAGGTTGTTACTTAGGTGTATTGGCGGTGGCGAATGTATGGCGACCGGGCAAATGAATAGACGCTCAATGCAGAAACAGAGAATATGACCGTACACACTTTCAAATCCTCTTCCAGCTCTCCCGAAATAATTAAGATCAACAAAGGCTTAATCCGCGAGAATTACCGGAACCGAAGGCAGACAAATGTGATGGTGGACACCAACATCCTGCTGACGATTGAAATCGCGTATAACGGATCGCAGCGGCATAAGGACTTGAAAGACGCAGGCATTGTCGATCTGGCAAGGTTGATCGAGACGACGTCAAAATACGGCGTTTTCATATCGCCTGCTGCTGCCTACCAGGAGCTTCCGCCGGGGCGACGGGCTCCGGTCGAGGCTGCGTTCGAAAGGTTTTGCAGAGACTACCTGCCCAAGTTCCGGGATGACCCTAACTCAGTGAAGGTTCCTTTCGCCGGCGAAAGTTTTGAGCCCGAGGCCTTCAGTGCACTATCACCGGAGCGTCAGACGACCATCGCCTGCTCTTATGCGTCACTGCTGGCCTTAAACATTATTTATCGCCTGGAAGCGTTGGACGGGTTTGAAAAATTCACGCTCTACATCGACTACTGCGAGGAAGTCCTTAACCTCATCAGCCTGAAGGAATTGTCGATCGCGCGATACGTATTCGCTCCTGAAAAGGGTATGACTGACGTTGTGAGGACGCGGAAGTCGGCCACTGTGAACAATTTCACGAAACTGAAGAAGGGCGGCGCCAAAGGCTTGACCCGGGTCCAAGAGCTACACCGTATCGCGCTGAACGGTGCTAATGACCTAAAACTGATCTCCGCCGCTGATATCGTGAATAATTCACGAGAGCAGTTCATGTTTGGAGTGATCGAGCACGATGTGTGGATCGCGACTCGTGACGAAAAACTCTACGAGTTCTGCCGCGCATGTCCAGGTTTCGTTGGCTGGGGGGCCGGGGGACCCCTTGCCCGCTTCGTTGACACACACGCAGATATAAAAGGCACCCGCTATTGGAAGGACACCATAGACCTGCAACAGCAAAGGCTCGAAGCGCGTTACGCAACGGTTGATCGAGCCAAGGAAATGGACGACATCGTGGCGGCGGCTTTCAATATTGAAGCTGACCTCTTGGACGATAGGGCAATCGGGTACTTTTCAAAGAGATCATGGAGATCTCAAGGGTGACGAGCATTTGCGTCTAAAAACCTCGACAGAGCTATGGTCGGCACTGAGCAGGTAAAAAACCGTGCCACTAAGAGTCCGTGCCGAAACTGGTCATGATTGGCGTGCGATGCGTCTGACGAGGATCATGACGGCTGCCGCGTAGAGGAAAGCGGTGGCGGATTCGATGGTCGCCTCGGCGTCCTTCCATAGCCTGCGGTTACGGCTGATCCAGGCGAAGAAGCGCTCGACCACCCATCGCCTCGGCTGCACGGCGAAGCCGATCTGATCGGGCTTTCGCCTGACAATTTCGACTGCAATGGACGTGGCTTCGGCCACGCGCGGGCCTTGGTAGCCTGCATCGGCGAAGACCTTGCCGACAAATGGAAATGGCCGCCGCGAGGCTTGCAGCACCGGGCCCGCTCCGTCGCGGTCCTGGATATTGGCCGGATGCGGGAACAGCACCAGCGCCCGACCGTCGGTGTCGACCAGTGCATGGCGCTTGCGGCCCTTGATCTTCTTGCCCGCATCATAGCCGCGCGGCCCGCCGCTCTCGCAGGTCTTGACCGTCTGGCTGTCGATGACCGAGGCCGTGGGCGAGGCCTCGCGTCCGCATCGCTGCCGATCCTGCATCAGAAGCTGGTGATTGATCTTCTCGAACAGGCAGTCGTCGCGGAACCGGCAGAACCACCGGAACACCGTGCTTCTCGGCGGAAAGTCGGACGGCAGAAGCCGCCAGCCGATGCCGCCGCGCATGACATAGAAGATTGCATTCATGATCTCGCGCAGCGGCCATCCGCGCGGACGTCCCGTCTTCGCCGCAGCCGGCATCATCGGCGCAATCAAATTCCACTCGCGATCCGTCAGATCGGTTTCATAACGCAGGCTTTCTCGGTTATGCTGGCGACGGGTAGCTGGCGTCCACATCAGGTCTCTCCGATTAGGCTTCGACACCCAATTCGGAATCACGACCGCGCCAGCTACTCAACCCTTTCGAGACGGGCTCTTAGGTATGCTTCCGGATCACCGAGCATGTTTTGTATCGGAGACGTCACCGGGAATATGCCGTGGATCTATCAACCGATACAAATATACGTCTATTTCGCTCTCTTCGGGTGGTGCAGTTACATCGGCGTTCAGACAAAGAGAACTTGGTCGAAGTTTCGCGGAACTGATAGTGTCACCAATGCCAATTCCCAGGGTTAAGATCGGAACGCTCAAGATCATCCTTTGCTTTCTGAGCGGCATCGGCGATCCCCTTCGCGAGATCGGCGGCAGCCTTCGCGGCGGCATCTGCTGCAGCTTTGGCGTTGTCGACTGCGCCCTGAACGCCTTTCGTCCCCTCCCGCCAGGCGTTGTCAGGAAGATCTTTGAGGGAGTCGAAAGGCCGCTCGTAGAGCTTGGTCAATTCTTTTTTCGTTTCCTCCGCCACATGCTGCCCCGCCCGAACGGCGTCCATGATTGCTTTGGCAAGCAAGTTCTTATCTAGTAGCGTGACATTCCAAGACTTAAGAATGAAGTTGTCATCGGGCTCGCAGGCAATAGCGGGAACGGCTTCGTTAAGGGCTGTCTTGAAAGCGTCAAACTGTTCCTTCGAAACCGGACCCGCATCACCCGTTTTTGGAACTATCGAGTAACCTGCGGAGAGCTCAAGATAATCCGCCCCCACCACGACGTCCTTCGGATCCCATGCGACCTCAACACCTCTGCGACCGAAGTTCGTATACTCGCGTTCGTCGGGCCTTGGCTCCTCGTTTTTGCCGAAGGGGTAGAATGTCGGGAGGCTGGAGATCAAAATTGAAGGCGCTTGTTTCCCGCCGCCGATGTTGCGCTCAACGTCAATCCTCAACTGATGAATGGTAAGCCACGCATTCGCCGCGATGTCGCTAGGCGCGCTCGGGGTAACGCCAATGGTTATACGTCGGCAGGCAAGCTCGGGTATCAGAACAATCGCCGAGCCGGCGGCGACCGTTTGCTTCGCCACTTTTATCGAGACTGGAAGATCGAGTGACGTTTTGGCGTGAAGATCGATATCATTGCCAAAACCTCCTCCAACAAAGGCGGCATTCGTGTGGGTGTGCAGTTCCACTTTCAGGCTTGCATCTACTCGAAGTGCGGTTTGAAGGCCAACCCCAGGCACCCACTTGATGTCTGGTGGCTGAACGTCGAACAATCCGGAGAGAAATGACGGCCCACGTGGCGTGACGACAAGGCTGACCTCACCTAAGAGGTCGTCCTTCAGCAAGGCTGGGTGAGCGATCTCTCCGCTCGCATTGGAACTGCTGATCGAGCCCGTCGTTGCCTGACGGAGCTCTGAAGCCATCTCTAAAATCGGAGTATTGTGGATTCGGACATAGACGAGATCGCGATCGTCGCGGAAAGGGCGCAGACGGTCGGAAACCGATTTCCTGCGGCGCTCAAGCGCTTCAGAAGTCGTTTCTTTTGTTTCGGCCAAGTGCGAGAAGACCTCGTCGATAGTTTTTCCGCCGAGCATCCAAATGCCGTTTGTCGTCGATACGGGGATTTCGGCTGCAATGCTTCTATGAAGCTTGTCGCGATTGATCTTAATCGCAAGATCATACCCGCCGCTCACTTCGAACTTGTTGTGACTGGAATTCGCTTTGCCAATGTCCAGTTCTAAGTCACTCACAATGCTTGGCCCCGGAATAACGAGTTCCTTGCCCCAACCCGTAAAAGCTCCGTCGGCGATTAGTTCGGCTAAGAGGTCCCCCGAACTTAATGATAAATTTCCCCAATTGAATTTAGGCTTAACTGCGTACGGGACGAGATGAAGGCGGATTGCGTTCCGGCCTTTGTCGTCCTTGTCGGGCAGCGGAAGGAGCATGGTATCGAGTTCAGCAAATGCTGTCGTTCCTGCCCACCAAGACGTCTTTTTATCGGCTTGATAATGAGCGGAAAGCGATAATTTGGCATGAAATGAGCCATCGTTCGTGCTCAGCACCGCTTCTTCGACCCGCACTATGACTGCGCCATCATAGTGTCCTTCGGGATCCTTATCGCCGAGGCGAACGACGCGTTCGATCCCATTGAGCCCGCTTACAAGTCCTCTCAGCGCGCGCTCGGGTAGAAAGATGCGGTTGCTCCAGTCGTCTGGCTTGGCCCCGGTTTGTAGAATGGCTTCGGTGAGGGCCAGCGAGCGCTCTTGCAACGCAAGTGTCTCTTCGAGTCTCCGCTCTTCAAACAGATGATAAAGATATGTCCCAGCTACACCGCAGACCAACACGACGATGGCGGCAAGTCCAATTAAAAGTTTCCTCATGTCGTTCCCCCAGGTTGCCACAATGGTGCACATTATTATTGTATTTTTCACCATAAATCTTGCACCGGCTGGCGAACTCAAGCGTCCCTAAGATCGACCCGGACATATCCGGGCGATCATACATGAGTGTACGGCCGGCTCACTGAGCCGGAGCCGCTTCGGCATAGCCGATCTCGTCGAAGACGGTGAAGGTGATCTCGCTCGGGCCGGCAAGCTCCTTCATGCGGCGAGCGATATGGAACGCGATGACAACAATGCACCCGGAAGCGCTGCTTCGACACAACTTACTATTGACGCGCCCGGCTGCGATTGGACGACCCCATGAGTTTAACTGCGTGCTATCCCTTGACCCAGGATAATAGAATTCGATCGCATTGAGAACGACCGTTGCGCGGTCGCTCGATGGTAATATCTAAAAGATCATGCCGCCCGCGACGTCGATCGTGCTTCCCGTTATCCAATCCGCGTCGCTAGATACCGCGAAGGAGACTGCTGCGGCGATGTCAGTAGGCTCGCCTATTCGACCTAGCGGCGTTTTACCGATCAAGTAGCCATCGGACGCAACGTCTCGGATATCGGCGTTGCCTTCCGTGGCGGTGAAACCGGGGGCGATCCCTACTACCCGAATCTTGCGAGATCCCAGCTCAAGCGCGAGAGACCGCGTGAGCGTGTTGACCGCTCCCTTCGTTGAGCAGTAAGCGTGCACAGTAGGATAAGGACTTTGCGCCATTCCGGAGCTGATATTAACGATCACGCCTCCTTCACCCAATTCGCGAGCCGCGGCCTGCGTCATAAGAAGAAGGCCGCGCACGTTAAGAGCAAAGTGCTCGTCGATGCTCGCAGCGGTTAGGCTTTCAAGGCTGTCCATTTTATAGACAGCCGCATTGTTGATGAGAATGTCCAACTTTCCGAACTTCTCGATGGTAGCGCGAACGAGGGACGAAATTTCGGCCGGGTTGGAGATGTCGGCTTTGATTGCGAATGCGGAGCCGCCAGCCGCCGTAATTCTATCGACGACGGCCTGCGCCATGTCCGACGATCGGGCGTAGTTCACGATTACAGAGGCGCCATCCGCAGCCAAGCGCTCAGCAATGCCAGCGCCAATGCCCTTCGACGACCCGGTCACGATCGCGACTTTCCCAGTAAGCTTTTGCATATCTTAATTTCCTATCAATCACTAGGAAACACATTTATGGGACTTGAACACAGCCGTCAAGAGTTTAATAATGATCACTATGATTGACGACCTTTATCATGCGCCTAGGAAGGGTGGACGGCCCCTGTCCTTTGACCGGGATGCTGCTCTCCAAAAGGCGATGGTGCTGTTCTGGCGGTACGGCTATGAAGGGACATCTCTCGCCACATTGACCGCCGCGCTCGGGGTCAAACCGTCGAGCATCTACACCGCCTTCGGAGACAAGAAGCGGTTGTTTCTGGAGGCTGTCGAACTCTATCTCGCGAGCGGGCCGGCAGTTGAGGACGTGGTCAGCGACGGAAAGTCGCTCACGGAGGTCGTCCACGAGTTGCTTGTCAATGCGGCTACCAAGTTTACCGGAGAGGAAACCCCTCGGGGCTGCTTGCTGGCAACGTCGGTCATAAGCTGTTCACAAGACTCGATGGATCTGCAGGAGATGCTTGCCGGCATCAGGCGCCATCTTGAGGCACAGCTACTGATTCGAATTTCCTACGCCATAGATAAAGGCGAAATAGGCCCAGACGTAAATCCGGTAGCGCTTGCGGGGCTCATCATGGCTGTTGCGCAGGGCATGTCGACCCTCGCACGCGATGGCGCATCGCGATCCCATCTTATGTCGATCGTCGATATCACGTTAGCGTCATTACCTTTTCGAACATAAGTCTTAGGTGCCGTTGCTCTTGAATATCAAATAAAGCGGCGGGCCTCGCGCGACGTGCACTAATGGCGCAGGCTCATCGCGCCGTACGAATCGTTCGCGCTCAGCATCCTGGTTCCACGTGTGTAACAACGCCTGATCCCGCACTATATGGAGTCCCCGCCATTCCGCCGTATCCGCTTATACGCTTCTAACTGAGCGGCGAGATGTGCTTCACAGAGTATCAGGAATATCTGTGCCAGTGATGACGCTAAAGGCGGAATGGTGACCTTCGATGCTGATTTTGAATTGGTCATGGCGCGGCTACGGCCGCTAACGACTCCACAACACAGGTGCACTTCTGGCTTCGATACTGCAGTTCCCATAAATAGACTTTGGCAATATGTTATAACGCCACAGTGCAATCATCGGCACAGGCCGGCCTGCAGCCGGACGACGTTATCGTCGCTCTCGACCAGCAGCCGGTGACGGACGTCGGGCAACTCCTCTCAATACTCGTGAAGGAGCATGCCCGTGCTCTCATCACCGTCGTGAGGAACGGCCACCGCCTCTTCGTGGCCGCTGACGTGCAGACCCAGTAGCAGCCCGCAGACCGTGTTCTGTCCGCTGAAATTCCAAGGTCGCTCTCGTGCTTGATGAAGATCAACGACGAAAATCTGCGGCGCTGTCACGATCGGCACGTCGCAAACCTGAAGGAGGTTGTCATGAACGACATTCAACTCAGACAGAACATTCTCGACGAAATGGAATTCGAGCCCAGCATCGACGCGGCTGATATCGGCGTCGCGGTCGATAGCGGGATCGTCACACTGACTGGTCACGTGCGCACCTACGCGGAGAAAGAAGCCGCAGAGCGCGTGGTTAGTCGCGTCAAGGGCGTGCGCGGAATAGCTGCCGATATCGAGGTCCGGATTTTCGGGCCGAAGGAAACAGACGACGACTACATCGCCCGGCGCGCTGTCAAAATGCTCGACTGGAACGTTTCCGTGCCAAAGGATTCGGTGCAGGTGCGGGTCCTCAAAGGGTGGATCACCTTGCGGGGAGAGGTCGAGTGGCAATATCAAAAGAACGCGGCCTACGACGCCGTGCGGGATCTCGCCGGCGTAGTAGGGGTGTCCAACCTAGTGGAGCTGAAGCCGCATATTACGGCGGTGGATGTCAAGAAACGCATCGAGGATGCTTTCCAGCGCGACGCCGCTCTTGAGGCCGATGCAATCAGAATCGACGTCCAAGGCAGAAAGGTAATCCTCTCCGGCAAGGTGAAGACCTGGTCGGAACGGCAGGCGGCGGAGCGCGCTGCATGGTCCGCTCCAGGGATCAGCACTCTCGACGACCGACTGACGGTCGGGTGATCGAATATCGGGATTGGCTAGACATTACTGCTCTGCCCACACTCAGCAGCAAGGGCGCCGCTGAGCGCCCTTCGCATAGAGCCCAATTTCCTTGATCGACTTGCGCGCAGATCTCGTCTTCGGAACGAAATTCCGCACCACCCGTTGCAGAGCCTCCGTCGCGAGCACAAGGCGACCATTGATGTTCTTGGAGAGCGACCTTGGGTGGCGACGTAGGCTGGGATCTTCCGCGAAGAAAGATATGAGTCCCCGCAACGGCAGCGCGATTGAGGTTCGGGTTTGATTTTTCTAAATTGAAATCCTGCTGTCGAGCAGAATCGCTATTAGGCCTCGCGGCGAGCAGCAGCCTGAGACGGGTCGACATCTCCGATGCAGTGTACGGCTTCTTCAGCCAGCCGGCGCCCGCTTCGATCTCCTTGTCCGCGGCATGGGGTTCAGAAAAGCCCGACGTCAGGAGAATTTTCACCCTCGGCCAGCGCTCCCGGACATTCCGGGCCAGTTCGTCGTCGTTCATTCCCGGCATGGCCACATCACTGAACAGGAGCGCTACGTCATGCCCCGCCTCCAGCTCCTTCAACGCGTCGATCCCGTTCGTAGCTTCGATCACGAAGTAGGCAAGCGTCTGCAGGCGGCTGACCGTCACTCGGCGAACTCTCGCGTCGTCCTCGACCACCAGGATAGTTTCCGTGCCCCGAGGCGGGGCTTCCTCAGCCCGCTGCTCGTTCGGATGAGAATCCTTTCCGGCGTCGGCGCGTGGAAGAAAGAGGCGCACCGTCGTCCCTTCGCCAAGTTCGCTGTAGAGCTGCAGGTGCCCTGCGGATTGCTTTGCGAAACCGTAGACCATGCTCAGCCCAAGCCCCGTTCCCGAGCCCGTCGGTTTCGCGGTGAAGAACGGTCGAAAGCCCTCTCCATCACATCGGACGTCATTCCGGTGCCGGTGTCGGTCACGGAAATGAGGACGTAGCTGCCGGGGCGGATCGCCGGGTACATCAGGACATAGTCGGAGTCGATCTTGCAACAGAGCCCTTGCAGGCGGGCACCTCAAAGCAGACAGGAGCTGCGATGGAGGACAAGGCTTCGCAGGTTCTATCGAGCACGAAATACAGCACTGCTACCAAGCAGTTGGCAGGATCCGTGCTCTCACAATCCAACAAAAAGCGCTGATGAACGAACAAGAACTTTCGAACCAGTTTCTGTTGTTTTTCCCGGGCTTCTCGTCAACCAGTCTTATTCCGTTTCCTGCCACCTTAACTCATCATCTTCCGGAAAAGCGGCAGTTGGTTGCGAACATCCAGTGCCTCGGTCGGTGGACTCCGCTGAAGCGCCTATTTGAAGTCACTCTGCCCCACGCTTCAATGCAGCTAGGAATGGGAAGCGATGAGCAAAGTGCGTAGGAGATCAAAGTTTCCCACTCCTTGTGGCCTGCCGAGGTCGGCGATCGATGACAGGCGTAATCGAGAGACACTGGCCCCGAGACATCAATGCCGCTTGGGGGAGACGTATCTGACAACGTTGGTTGTAAATCCGCTTTTGTTTGCCGATGCACATTCAGTGCCATGGCTGGATCGCATGGTTCAGATACACGCAGATAGACATCGCGACCGATCGCGCGCGTGCCCGGCCTCGCCGAAAAGGTGCCAGATGTGACGGCAGCCTTGCATGCAAAGCTCGACGAGCACCGGGCGTTCGTACGGGAGCGTGGAGAAGACTTGCCGGAAATCCAGAATTGGCGCTGGGCACGCTCCTCCTAGTGCGACAGAGGACCGGATTGGGTAGCGACTACCACCAGCCATACTGCCGCAGCTACGCCGGCACGCAGGAGAAAGGATTCGAGTGCGAGGTGGCAACCTCGCCTTCGACTTGGGGTGTCCCACGGCAATCGCAGCCTTTGCAGCGTCAGCTATCTGTTTCGAGTCCTGTTCGTTCTGCAAACGATGCGATCTTAATACGTCCTGGAGAATGATCGCCGGGTCATGCTGCAGCCGTCAACGAGAGGCAGCTAAGGGTGAAGCCCGGTCCCATCGCCGTCAGGACAGTTCTCCTGGGTAGTCCTTGCGCAAGAAGCTTCTCGAGTACGAACAGCGCGGTTGGCGAGGACATGTTCCCATAGTCCGAGAGAACCTCACGTTCCTGGTCGAGGGTTCCCTGGCTTAGTTTAAGCGCCGATTCCAAGGCGGTGATAACCTTTGATCCACCGGGGTGGCACGCAAACCGGTCAACGTCGGCAGGAGCAAGATCTGATCGGGCGAGTATGGACGTTACGCCCTTCAGCACATGAGTTTCGGCGAACGGTGGTATCGCACGATCGAAGATCACGCCCAGACCCTCCGGATCGACGCTCCATCCCATGATGTCTAGCGTGTCGGGCCACGTATGCTGGCCTGCAAGTTCGACCTCGGCCAGACCGGTCTCACTAGCACGCACCACGCAGGCGGCGGCCCCGTCGCCGAAGAGGGCGGTCGCCACGATGTTCGCCTTCGTAAGCTTGTCCATGCGAAATGCCAACGTGCAGGTCTCGACGGCGACCACCAGCACGACTGAGCCTGGCCGGGATGCCGCCAGCCGTGACCCGATTGAAAGCCCAGAGACTCCGCCGGCACAGCCGAGGCCAAACACGGGAACCCGTTCGACATCGTCCCGGAAGCCCAGTTCTCGGCTTACCCTCGCTTCCAGACTAGGTGTCGCAATACCAGTCGAGGAGACGGTTACGATCGTGTCGACATCGCCTGCTGCAATGCCCGCCGACACGAGAGCTTTGCTGGCGGCGGCGACGAACATTGCACCCGCGCCCTCGATATGAGCGAGGTTTCGTTCGGGCCATCCCGACGTCTCGAGATACCACTCGATCGGCCGGACGGCATAGCGGCGCCGAATTCCCGAGGTTTCGAACACCCTTGCCAGCTTTTCGAAATCGTCAAATCGCGATGAGAACGCGGTGTGCGAGGCTCGCGCCGCGTCACGCTGGTCGATGACATGTGGCGGAACGGCGGTGCCGACGGATACCAGCTTGACGGGTTGCTGCATAAGACTCCTTGCGACGGCGCGGGAAGAATTTGGTACGCCGCGCGAGGACGAGACCGAACCGTAACGCCTCGATCCTCAATAAGTTGCAATGCGGGCGAGCCTGACGCCGCACTTCGTCGGAAGGCTTCAGAGACGACGACGCGTGAAGAATGCCTCCCGCGGCTTCGTGTCTGCCTTGATCCACGTCAATGCGCTCAACAAGTTGGCTCCGTAATTGTCCGATCGAAAAGGAGACAGCGCGATGCTTGCTAGAGACATCATGACGACCCCGTGACGACGCTCGACGAGGGACACAACGTCAGGGAAGCCGTCGAGATCGTCAACGCCAGCAAGATCGGCGCGGTGCCCGTCATCGATGGCGAAGGGCGGCTCACCGGCATCGTCACCGGGGAGACCTGCTGCGCCGGGTGGCGTCATCCTGGGCGAGACGGGCGGTACCGCATACGCGCGACCGCGAAGATGCACTGGCGGACTATGTGAAGGCCCGAAGCTGGCGCGTCAAGGACGTGATGTCGACGCCCGTCGTCAGCGCCGCCCCGAGCGCAACCGCGAGCCAGCTCGCAGAACTCCTGCAGGCCCACGACATCAAACACCGAACGGCAGACTCGCCGGCATAATCAGCCGTCACGACTTGATGCGAGCGCTTCTCGATGTTCGACGGCAGTGTACTGCTTCCGGCGACGAGGCCCTAGGGACGGCCGTTCGTGGCCGCCTGGAAACCGAGTTCGAAATAAGGTTCCCCATCGTCAATGCGACCGTCTCCAACGGGGCAGTCACCCTGAGGGGAGAGGTCGAGACGGAGCTGGAATGCTCGGCGGCCAGGGTGGCGGCGGAAAGCATCCGCGGCGTCGGCGGCGTGGTAAACAACATCACCCTGGCTACCGCATGGTGAGCTCTCTCAAACTATGAAATCGTCCCTGGAGTTTCCGTCATGTTTGTCAGGGTCATCGCAGACGCCGTCGTGTCGAGGCTTCTCCTCATCATCCTGATCCTCATGGTGGGGACGGTCGTGAGCGTCCTACTGGTGAGGCCATCCCACGACTCCCGAACCGGGCGCGTCGAGCGCTCTCTCTGACCCGTGAGTGCGCGATGAACATCTGGCCCTCCAGGATTTAATTGTCCGGCCGCGTCCCGCAAAAGACCGGAGGCGCGACGGATTCGATGCTCTCCGAACTATTCGGCTTCATCTGGCTGATGGGAAGGCGTCATCAGGCGTTGGTCGCAGGGCTGTCCCTGGCTCTTTTCGTTATCGGCGCGGCGCCTCTCGAACTCCAGCGCCGGATCGTCAATGAGGCGACCGAGCAAGCGTCATACCGGTCTCTTCTCTTTCTCGTATCCCTCTATCTCGCGGTCGCAGTGTTGAAGGGCGCGATAAAATTCACCTCCAACCTCTAAAGAAGCTGGGTGGGCGAAAAAAGCACGCTTTGGCTCGGGGCGCGCGTTCTGCATCGGGCCGAGACGCCGCCATCGGAATCCACGCTCGAGGGGGTTGAGCTGTCGATCATCTTTGCGGAAGCGGAACCGGTGGGCAGTTTCGTTGGGACCAGCATCTCCGAGCCGCTACTCCAGATCGGCATCCTTGTCACCGTGGGCGGTTATCTGATCTATCTCCAGCCGCTGATGAGGATGGCCGCCCGCAAAGCCGATCACCCGCTACAGCGCAATGAAACGCGCGGGCGCTCGGCTTTACTCCCTACCGTCACCTACGCCACGTACTGGGACACGATCCAGTAGAACGGCCACCTTTTCCCGCGTGCAAGTGGCCATATGGGGGTGGCGTAATAACCAGGCATACGCGAGGTCGGTATGGCAGGTTTGATCTCTCCTTCCAGGTCGCTCGCGTCATAGATCGCGACGACGCCGGGCACCGAGAACGCATCGCCGACATCGATGTTCAGGATTCGGGCATGTGGCTGGTCGGAGCGTCGCAATGCGATATGCAACATACCGCGGCGCCATGTATCGACATACTGACCAACACCCGTCAGCAGACGTGGATCTTCGGTGCGCTTGTCCCGCTTGCCGACAAGTTTGGGCCGCAGCTCGACGGAATGGTCCTGCTGGCTCATTCGTAGAACTCCACACCCTTTCGCAACTCTTGCCATTGCGCGTCGTCGTGGCCGAAAATGATAGAAGCTCCCCGCTCCCGAAGAGCTTTCAGGCGAGCGAGTGCCTCTGCGGCGAGTTCGATGTTCCAAGTATTTCTCGGAGCGATACCGGTGTCGACGCTCGCCTGGAGCGGGGCAGCATCTGAAGCGAGTATAAATGAACCATCTTTTTCCAGCTCGACACGGGCGACGGTCATTCCGGGGGTATGACCCGGCATGGGCAGCAAGACGATGCGCCCGTCGCCAAAGACGTCATGCTCGGCATTGAAGGTCTGGAAACCCTGGGGCTGGTCCCATTCTCCTCGAAGATAGCCTTGATTTTCTGCACCGCTTGCCGTGGCGGCCTGCGCCTCCGCTTCGTGGCAGAGGATCGTTGCGCGCCGAAAGTACGCGTTGCAGCCGCAATGATCGGGATGCAGATGTGAACAGATCACAACATCTATGTCCTCGGGATCGAGAGCAAGAGTCTTCAACTGATGAACGACCGTCCGCTCTGGCGAAAAGATCGGGGTCATAACCTTGCTTAACCCACCCCATCGCGCGCCTGGATCGATGGCGGCCTCTGGATTGCATCCGCTATCGAACAGCGCGTTGCCTTGGGGATGGCGCATCAGGGTGGCGTGAACCGGCAATTCAATCGCTTCTTCCTTCAGCGCCCCAGGGACGTAAATGGACCGGCGCATACGAAGCCGGCCGGCCTCGAGAAAATGCATCTTCATCTTAAAGGTCCTCTCTTGCTAGCCAGTTCGCGGACGGCGTTGACGATGTTTTCATAGCCCGTACAACGACAGATGTTTCCTGAGAGCGCTTCCCTGATCTTATCATCGGTTTCCAGCGGATGGTGGCGAAGAAGGTCGATGATCGCCAACGATGAAACTGGGCCTACAAATTCGCATTGCAGGCCATGATGCTGGCGGAACGCTTCTTGGATTCGTCCGAGTATCGACGCTTCCCTGGCCATGGTTTCGATTTCGCTCCCGTCTGCCTGCACTGCAAGCATCAGACAGGAGCGTGCGCTCCTTCCATCGAGAATGACGGTGCAGGCACCGCAAACGCCATGTTCGCACCCGACATGGGTTCCGGTCAGGCAAAGGATCCTGGCGCAGGAAGTGGCTCAGCAGCGTTCGTGCTTCGATCGTGCGCGTCATATACGCTTCGTTGACGCTGACGGTGATCGTCTTCTCACTCATCTTGCTTGAAGCCTTTCGTGGTTCGCGCGGCTCCAGGCGGCGCGAAGGGCCCGTTTGGCAAGGACGCCTGAGAGATGCCTGCGGTAATCTGCAGAGGCATGGATATCCGTGTTGGGCGTGAGGATTCCAGCCAGGCGATCCGCCACCGTATCGAGAACCGGCTCGGAAACATCCGTCCCCTCGATGATGCCCTCGATCTCTTCAAGCCGCAGCGGGGTTTCACCAACGCCCATCATGCCAACGCGAACGTCAGACGCCCTGCCATCTACACAATGCAGCGTCGTCGCAAAGCAAGCGAGTGCGAAGTCCCCGTGGCGTTTTGCAAACTCCTCAAATCCCCATCCGGCATCCGGTCTCATCGCGTCGAGCTCGACGCGAATTACAAACTCGTCCGGTTCCAACGAGTTGACCAGCGATCCGACAAAAAAATCGGCTGCAGGTATTTCGCGTCTGCCGCGCTGAGAGGAGGCGATGACCGTCCCACCGAGGAACCGTGTCATCATCGGCATCTCGGTCGCTGGATCCGCATGCGCGACGCTGCCGCCGAAGGTGCCGCGGTTGCGCACGGTCATATGGGTGACGTGATGCATCGCCTCATGCACGATCGGCAAGTGTTGGCGGATGATCGGGTCTGTCGCGGTCATGTGATGGCGTACCGTCGGCGCCGATTCTCACCCGATCTCCGTGCAGTTCGATCCGATCTCCATGAACCGAAGTTACTACGCGCGGCGCCCAAAATCCCGCGGCCCTGCTCGGATGGATACGATCTCTCTGAGCAGTTCGAGGTTCTCGCCGGTCATGGTGGCCACGTCTTCGATCGTGCAGATATGCATCGAACGAGCCATCAGGCGGCCTTTTGCGCAGTGGAGACCGTCGGAAGCATATTCCACGGCAACAGGTCTTCAAGCCTATCTACCGGTTAATCTTTGATCTGGGTTAGGACGTCCGTGAGGTAGCTCTCGGGGTTGCGGCCATGCAGTTTGTCCGTTCCAATGATGGTCAAGATATTAGCGTTGCGCTATCCCGTTCGTAATTTGCATCGTGTAAGTCTTCACTCCTGATGCTCGTTCTCGGGCCGCGCCACGCAACGCGCGGCCCGTCTTTCGGTTTTCTCAACCCGGGAAATTGCTACTCGGATTGATTGATTATTACGAGTTTATATGCAACCTTCGGTACGATCGCCGACGGTCGGCGCACATCAGGAGGAAAAACCATGATCCGTACTAATGCAGTTGCAGCACTTGTGTTTGCTGTAGCAACCTCAGCTCTTGCTTTCGATGCAAGCAACTTCAAGGATTTTTCAAGCATCGCATCGGCTTCCAGCAGTTGGCAGAACCAGTCCGGCTCGACGATGATCATTCAAGTCGACTCGTTCGGAAACGTCTCCGGCCAATATGTAAACAGAGCCCAGGGCACCGGATGCCAGAACTCGCCCTATCCGCTAACAGGAAGGGTAAACGGGACGTTCATCGCATTTTCGGTCGGCTGGAACAATTCGACGGAGAACTGCAATTCCGCAACCGGATGGACCGGCTACGCACAGGTCAACGGCAACAACACTGAGATAGTCACGAGCTGGAACCTCGCTTACGAAGGCGGCTCCGGTCCGGCCATTGAGCAAGGACAAGACACTTTCCAGTACGTGCCGACGACTGAGAACAAAAGCCTCTTGAAGGATTAATCTCCTCTGCCCTGCCGGCGCTGGCCCGTCAGAGATTGTGGAGCAAGAATTCATCGAATATGGCCAAAGGCTTAGACGAAGCTGCTTTCCCTGCCGAATAAAAGCGCCGCGTGCTCGTCCGCGCGGCGCAAATCCTTATTTGATGAGTTCAATGCGGCCAAAACGGCAAGCTTTCCGGACAAAAGTAAGCATCCGAGGATGCGCCGCCTTGGGGCAAACGCGGCGATCTGATCAAGGTCGTTTGGCACGATGGCCAGGGGGCCTGCCTGTTCACGAAAAAATTGGAGCGAGGAAGGTTTATCTAGCGTGACGGCCAGGGCGCTTGTCTGTTCACGAAGAAGCTGGAGCGCGGCCGCTTCATCTGGCCGTCAGCCGCTGACGGCACGGTGGTGATCACACCGGCGCAGCTCGGTTATCTGCTCGAAGGTCTACAGAAATATCCCTGCTTGTGAGTCTGACGAATCATCACCGGACAAGATCGAGGTGCTGGATCCGAGCCATCCGTTATTTGGACGCTCCTTTAATGTGATCCGTGAGGTGGGACGTAGAGGCGGCAACTTCGCGCCGTCGTATGAGGTTGAACATCGTGGTGGATCGACCTTGCTGATACCCGTGTCTGCGACACAGGGATATGTCGAAGCCTGAAATACTGACGCGCAAAGGACACCATTCGCCCAATTGTGAGGAGAAGGTTTTGCCAATCACTGTGCAACGCCTCCGCCTTGCAGCGGGCATCTAGGTAAAGGCACAGCGCAACAGATGGACACACGAACCTAGTTTGCTCAGCGCCGTACAACTTGCCGCCAGGCTCGATATTCCCGTCAATTGGATTTACGTTCAAATCAGGCGGAAGCGCCTGCTCATCGACCAGCAATCAACCGGAGCATATTTGTTCCAAAATTCCCCGGCGGTCGTCAACGCGGTTCGCGACCTTCGCAACCGTACCATTCATCAACTCGATCTGAGAATCATTCAGCCTCACCAGGAGGGGCATCAACATCCGTTGTCGCTGGAGGGAATTGACTGGCGCGCACGGCAGGAAACCTGGCGCCCCAGCCGGGTTTGACTGAATTTTTACATTGAGATTGTTGAGAAATCTGATTCAATGTCGTTATGACATTGCCGCCGCTTACCCTGCCATCGGACCTTGCCAGCGCTCATCCGGCGCTGCTGGCCGAACCTGCTGCGCGGCTGCAAGCTGAGGCGGAAGCGGCCAACGCGAAGGCGCGGCTGTCGAACATTGAGGCGCTCAACGTGCATTTGCAGTTGCTGATCGGCAAGCTGGAGCGCGAGAAGCACGGGCCGCGCCGCGAGCGCACGCAGCGGCTGATCGATCAGTTGGAATTTGCAGCTCGAAGAGCTCGTGGCGTAGGCCGCCGAGGACGAACTGAGCGTCCAAGAGGCCGCGGCCAGAACGCAGTCCGTGCGCGCCTTCGCCCGCAAGCGTCCAGTGCGCAAGGCGTGGCCCAAAGACGTCGAGCGCGCACGCATCGTCATCGAAGCGCCGACGGCATGTGCCTGCTGTGGCGGCTCGCGGCTGTCGAAGCTGGGCGAGGACGTGACGGAAACGCTGGAGGATATCCCGCGCCGATTCAAGGTGATCGAGACGGTGCGCGAGAAATTTACCTGCCGCGATTGCGAGGCGATCAGTCAGGCTCCCGCACCGTTCCATGCGACGCCCGCGCGGCTTCATCGGCCCTCAGTTGCTGGCGACGATCGTGTTCGACAAGTTCGGGCAGCACATCCCGCTGAACCGCCAGAGCACGCGGTTCAAATGTGAGGCATCGGTCCGTCGACCCAGACCCTGGCCGGTGAATGTTGATCCGAATGTCTTCGAGCTGCGGCAAATGCTGGAGCATCACTGTCGCACGGCATACCAGGAGGCAACGTAGCCGGCTGCGGCGACCCCATGCGAATGCGGGACGTCGCGGACGATGCTACCGACAATGGCGTCCCTTTGATCGACGCCATTCGGCCAGTTCGGCACGATGTAGCCGCGATAGCTGTAGATCCAGGTCTCGCCGGCCACATCGCCCTTTCCAGTGAATTGCAGCTCGACAGGGTCTCCCGGACGCACCGTACCGGTCAATTCCAGCGACCACCCGGGCCCACCAATGGTTCCGCCGACCTTGCGCCGAGCCAACTCGGTCAGCACCAGCGTTCCCTGGCCAAATTCCAGTGCATTGAAATCAACCGATAAATCGGGATTGTTGATCAGGCTGCGATAACTCCAAGTGCCAGTGAAGCTCATAGTTCCTCCCAATGGCGATCGACGCCCTAATGATGGCCGGAAACGGTGCCACCCTGGCCGTCCGGCAGGGTGATCCTGATGTTCTGCATCATGCCCTGGTCCTCATGATCGAGGATGTGGCAATGCAGAACGAACTCGCCGATATAGCGCTGGTAGTGCGTCCGCACGGTGATCGTGTAGCGCGCCGACGGATCGGTGCCGGGATTCTTGATCCACAGCGTGTCCTTCCAGACATTTTTCAAGCCTGGATATTGCGGATCGCCGTCGTCATCGGCGCCAAGCGCGCTGACATCGTTGCCGGCCGCATCGACAATTTTGATGATCTGAAACGGATTGACATGGATATGGAATGGGTGGCTGACGAAATCCGAGCGGAGCGTCCATTCGTCGACTCCGCTCAGCGGCAACGTCCGGTCGATGCGGTTGGGATCATAAGGTTTGCCGTCAACCTCGAAGAAGGTGGCACCCGGCTGTTTCACATCGATGTTAAACACCAGTTGCTGCTCGCCGGTGACCTCGCCCGCGTCGATGTCCGGATGGGGAATAAAGCTTGAGAGCGACATCTCGTTCTTGAGGTCATCGATAACCTTGCCGGCGACATTCTGTGACATCGTGCGCTCAGCCGCCGAAATCAGCCAATCCTGCAGATAGGTGCCGATCTCGCCATTGACGGCATGGCCGCCTACTGCAGTGACTATGCCGAGAAGCCGTCGGCTTGGAGCCTCCTGGTTGACGCTGGCCGCTGCCGGTGCGGCGCCATCGATGATGCAGTAGTCACCCGCTCCTGGCAACACCACCAGCGCGTCAACGCGGTAGCCCGGTTGCAGGATCGCTTGCTGCCGCATCTGCACCTGCGCCATTGTCAGCCCGTCCTGGGCCACCACCCCATACGGAATAGTATCCTTGCCGCAATTCTGATCGATCCATCTGTCGGTGTCCGCTGCCGCAAGCGTGCGGAACGCGGTCGTCCCGGTCTTGCGCCGGATTTCGAAATTGATGGTGTCGCGAACCCCGGCGTGTATCATCCGCCACCGCTCGACCGAGCCAGCCTCCGCTAATGCCAACTGACCAAGCACCTGGCCGTTGACGCTGGTGAAGCGGCCCGAAGCCGGCCAACTGCCAGGTCCGAACTGATCGTAGCTTTCGATGCCGCCCACCTGTCCTGGCTGGCAATCATAAGTGATGTCGCCATTGTTATCGGTGCAAGCATATTGAATCTGCTGTAGCACCAAAACCCGTTCGGCGATATCGGAGCCGCCCGGCTGCTTCAATAGGCGGTCGATATCGCCAGTCTCGGTCGGTGTCGGCATGCGATCGCCACGGATGATCAACGCCCCGGACATGCCACTCGACACCTGCAATGCGGTTGATCCGTGTAGGTGTGGGTGATACCAGAAGGTGCCGGCGGGATGCTCAACGGCGATGTTGTATTCATATTGGAACGAAACGCCGGGACGGATTGAGATCAGCACATTATCGCCATTGCCAGACGGATTTACCCAGAGACCGTGCGAATGCAGGTTGGTACCGTTGAAGCAATGGGGGGTATTGGCACTGCCACCGCCGATGCCGCAGGTGGAATCCTGAGGGAACAGGTTGTGAAGCGTTACCCGCACCGTCTGACCGGGCCGTAGATCGATGGTCGGTCCAACCAATGGCGTGTCGGCACCGGATAAGCCGGTCTGGCGGGCGTCTTGATAGCCGCGCAGTTTAACGTGGTCGTAGCGCGCCGTGGCCGGATTGTAGATCTGTCGGTCGAGATAGGTAGCGTTCATATCGAGCAGAACCTCGCCCGGAAATGTCTCCCGGCTTTGTTCGAAGGTTTTCAGCATCCCCTGGGATTTTGTGATAGGTTGCAGCATATAGGCCAGGGGGTTAGTCACGGCCCTGGCCTCTTGAGCGACTGCGAATAGCGCATGGGTGACCGAAAAAACGCTCGCCATACCGAAGATCGCAATTTTGTCAGACACAGACAAACAACCCTCCCAAACCTCTGCCCGGAGTTTTGTTCTCCCCGGGTCGAACCGCATCCACAAAGTTCTACTGCGTCACCATGCGTTCACCTGCAATTCGACTTTGACTCGCGCGCTTTCTCGGGAGAAGACAGCTGCCGCCGCGCGACGAGAAAGTTTCAAGACTCATGCCACTCTGGCCGGATCGAGCCTCAGAAGGAATCTTGTGCCTATGCTTCAAGGACTTCCACGAGAGCGCGGTAGGAAGTCGGGCGGAACAGCACCATGGCGCGCACCTGACAAACCTGACAGCAGGTGTAGTAGGCCCGACATTTTTGTGGGGAGCATCGTTACGTGCGGCAATACGCGTCTCACCTTGTTTGTTTGTCGAGCTGCACTCGAGCAACGCCTTGACGCTCATATCGCGGTCACCGCCGCGGGCATTAATGTCGGCGTCACATACCGTTCATCACACCGCCTAATCGGAGAGACACCACGGGCAGACTACGCCAGTTCTTCCGGCTCTCTGCGCTGCGCGATGATCTCGAAACAAGGTTGCTTGCTCAGGAGTATCGCGCCCTGCTCCTCGACGATCATTTCGACGACGGCAGGAGGGAGCCCTTCCACAATCTTCTCCTACGGACGTCTCTTATGGACGTCCAACGCGATATCTCAGATGCACGGAGCCGAGGCCAGCGGCTTCGGCGCTGATAAACGTGAGCCTCGCCCTGCCGGCAAGCCCATCCTCGCCGCCCTCGAATATGGCCGGTGTATTCGACTTGCCTCCGATCGCAGGGAAGATGACCAGGCTGACCTCGTCAACAAGACCCGCCTTCAAGAAATGGCCATTGGTTTGCGCCCCGCCTTCCAGCATCAAGCGCTTCACACCGAACTCGGTTCCAAGAAGGTCAAGCGCGTTTTTCAGATCGACGCCATCTTTCTCCGAGACGATATAGGAAACGCCAGCCTGGGTGAGGCCCGCCAGGTAAGCATCATCCACGTCAGATCCTGTCAGGACCACAAGGTGAGCTCCCTCAATGTCGCTCTTGTCCCAGCGTAGCCGACCGTCCTTATCCACGATGACAGCGAACTCGCCGGCGTCCGGGTTGGCGATATGGATCGGTCGCGCGGCTGTGCCGGTTGCTTGATAGGGGCGGTCGACGGCGTCCGCGAACTCTTCTCCCGTCGCTCTTCCCGAAAGCCAGGCGTCGGCACCGATCTTCTCATGCAGGCCGTCATAGATCTTCACGAGCTCATCGACCGAATGGCCGGTTGCCTCGGCCCAATCATTGACGATCAATCGGCCATCCAGCGGCGACATCATGTGACAGATTACATAGGGTCTGGGCATTGGATTACTCTCCTCTACAAACATTCCACCGTCAGTGGCCTGCCTTCAACCAGGCTGCGAATTTATCCATCCAGTCGGGGTGCCAACGTGAAAGCGCGGGTCGGTTCAGAATCATGTCATCGGCCGCCCAGCGGATCCGTCTGGCATCTATCGCAGACGTAACCGCGTTATCCGGACAGATGATGTAAAAATTCTCGTCGAGCAGACGGACCAGGAAGTATTCCACCAGTTGCTCTGCGGTCCATGCCTCATCGGGTTTCGCAATGCCCTGCGGCTTGAGTGCGATGTTCATGGGTGTCCACGTGTAGCCAGGGACGAGGAGATGAGCCGAAACACGACCTCCCGTCTCCTTCAGAAGCTCGTGCGACAGCTGTTCGGTCAGGACTTTGACAGCTGCCTTTGCCACCGAATATGCGGCGTTACCTGGAGGAGTCGTAATACCTTCCTTGGAGCCGAGGTTGACAACGGCCGACTGGCGACCGGCTTCGATCATGTAGGGCACGAAGACGTGTTGCGCGGCCAGAACACCTCCGAAGTTTACATCGATCTGGCGTCGCCACTTTGCAGGATTGTCCCAAGGGCCGGCTCCTTGCGTTATGCCCGCGTTGTTTACTAGGACGGCCACGTCGCCAAACCGCGAAATCGTTTCGTCCCGCAACCTGGTCAGTGCCGACAAATCTGATACGTCGCCGCTCACGATCAGGATGTCCGTGTCGAGTGTCGAAGTAACATCCTCAAGTGCGTCGGCGTCGAGATCCAGCAGCGCGAGCTTCATGCCGCGGGCCGCGAGAGCCCTCGCGATTGCCAAGCCGATGCCCTTCGCAGCTCCCGTGATGACCGCAACGCGGCCAGGAGCAACGACGCTGTTCATTCTCTCGCTCATTTTTTGTCTTTCCCGTCATTGGACCGTCACCGCTGGAAGGTGTGCCGGACAAGCCGTCGCCGTGGAATTTTTCTCCGAGAAGCGTGCCGGCCGATGGCACCAGCGCAGAGAAGTCCATCAACGCTACTCGGGCGCTTGGGTCGTCGGATCATATCCGCGGGCTGCGAACGACCGTTCGATCGCACTATAAGAATAGGGTAGCGCGACGGCTACTTGAAGTGAGCGGGATCGCACGCACCGATGAGCCGTGTTCACTCAAGGGCCTTCGTGACGTAGGGAATGCCTGGCCAGTTCGACCGCGGACGGGACCAAAAAGGTAACGCACTCCTGGTCCCTGCCAGATCGGTGGATGATTTTCACTCGCCGCCCCGATCAATTTTGCTCATGTAACCAATCGGCTCCACGGGCATTTGGTCACCAGCGCCTCGAGACGATCGTGGTGCTGACCAAACCAAAGGAGTGAAATCATGACAGGGAATAAACCACTCGCAATGATCACGGGCGGCTCATCTGGAATAGGCTTCGAGCTTGCCAAACAATTCGCCAAGAATGGATTCGATGTCGCCATTTCAGGCTCAAGCGACAAGGTGAACGAGGCCGCCGATGCGCTACGAAGCCTTGATGCCGAAGCATATCCGTTCAAAGCGGATGCCTCGACGTACGATGGCGTCGAGAGGTTCTGGACCTTTACGCAGGGGCTGGGGCGCCCCTTGGAAGCCGCGGCTCTGAACGTCGGTATCGGTATTGGCGGCGCCTTTGTCGATAACGATCTCGAGGATGAGCTTCGCCTGCTTGCGATCAATGTAACCGGGACCGTCCATATGGCCAAACGCGTCGTCCAACATATGGTCAAGAACGGCCGCGGCAGGATTCTCATCACCTCCTCGGTTTCGGCGACCCTGCCCACGCCATACGAAACCGTTTACGGCCCGTCGAAGGCATTCGGTTACATGGTCGCGGAATCTCTGCGCGAGGAGTTGCGCTCGACCGGGGTCACGGTGACGGCACTCCTTCCGGGCGCCACCAACAGCGACTTCCACGCGAACGCTGGAATGGGCGGTACGAAGCTCGGTGGCCAACAAAAAAACGACAAGACGCTCGTCGCCAAGCAGGGCTTCGAGGCCCTCATGAACGGCATCGACCATATCGTCGGCGGAGATCAGAAAACCAAGCGGCAGGTGTTGGAAAACCGGACGACCCCCGAGCCCGTCAAAGCCGCGCGGCAAGCCGAATTGACCCAACCGCAGTGAAGGAGCACGTCATGTCACATCTGAAAAACAAGGTCGCCATCGTCACAGGGGCTTCCTCGGGCATTGGAGCGGCGACCGCCAGAGGATTGGCGGAAAAAGGTGCGCGCGTCGTCCTTGCCGGCCGCAATGAGGAACGCCTCAGTCAGATCGTCGAAGACATCACCGGTTCGGGAGGTATTGCCAGCTACAAGGTTGCTGATGCCACGGATTTTGAGAGTACCAAGGCCCTCGTCGCGTTCGCCACAACGACGTACGGCCCGGTCGATATATTGGTCAACAATGCCGGCCTCATGCTCTTTTCCTATTGGAAGGATGCCGCCGTCGGCGATTGGAACAAGATGATCGATACCAACCTGCGTGGCTATCTGCATGCGATCGCCGCGGTGCTGCCGTCGATGTTGGAGCGCCGGTCCGGCCGCATCCTGAATATGAGCTCTATCGCCGGCGTTCATGTCGGCGAGGCGGCAGGGGTTTACGGAGCCACGAAGTTCTTCATACGCGGTATTACCGAAAGCCTCAGGAAGGAGGTGGGCGTGGGTAGCGGGATCCAAGTGTCTATGATCAGCCCTGGCGTGATCGATACCGGCTGGGCCGACAAGGTTCATGACGAGACGGGCAGAAAGATCGCCGGAGAGCTCAACAAGCAGGGTATTCCGCCGTCGTCGGTGGCTGAAGCCGTGGTCTATGCACTAGACCAGCCCCCGGAGATCACGATCAACGACATTTCGTCCATCCAACCCGGCAGGACTGGTAGCCCGCGTTTTCGAGAGCTCAGAACTAGAACCTCCGGGACTGTTAGACCGCCTCGCGGAACCAACCGGTGCCGTCTCTCGTGGCTGTGGACACGAAGATCTTCATTGCATGACGATCTAATCCCGGACGTTTTCGTTTTTCAGCGACCGGGCCATCTCCGCCGTCCTTCGCAGGATCCAACATGGATCACTAGGTCAAATTTTTGACTGCTTCCTCGGCCATCACATACCAAATACAGGGCCAGTTAAATAAGGATTGAAGGTGCCGGCCGGCCTGAAGCAAGGTCGGCGCCGGCAAGGGCGATCTTTTTCAGTACAAGTGCGAGTATCCATAACTCATGGTATCAACGCGGGCCGATCTGGCCGACCTTGAAACTTTCGTCGCGATCGCGCGTGCGGGGGGGTTCCGAAAGGCCGCCGCGCTTCGCGGCGTTTCCGGGTCTGCCCTCAGCCACTCGATCAGGGGTTTGGAGGCCCGTCTGGGCGTCCGTCTGTTTCATCGGACAAGCAGGAGCATCAGTCTCACCGCCGCCGGCGAAGTGCTGCTTGCCGAACTGGAGCCCCGTTTCCTCGGCATTCAAGCTGCGATGGATCTCCTAGACAGTTTCAGGAGCGGGCCTACGGGCAGAGTGAGAGTGACCACCCTGCGTGACGCCGCCGAGCTGCTGATCGCTCCTCGACTGCACAGTTTTCGCAAGAGCTACCCAGATGTCGAGGTCGAAGTCAGCGTCGAGGATCGCTTCATCGATATGGTCGCCGAAGGTTTTGACGCGGGCATCCGTTATGGGGGAACGGTTCCCGAGGGGATGATCGCGTCGCGTCTGACATCCGAACTCGAATGGATCGTAGTCGGTTCTCCGGCCTATCTCAACGAACGAGGGCGGCCCGCGCGGCCGGAAGATCTCTTGACGCACGAGTGCATCCGGATCCGAACCGGTACGGATCACCTCTGCAAATGGGAACTTGGCGACGGCGATCGCATGGTTTCTCTCGACGTTCCGGGACTTCTCACGCTCGGAGATTCGGAACTATCTATCCGCATGGCGGAGGAGGGAGGCGGTCTCTTTTATTGCCTGCAGGCCCGGGTCGAGGACAAACTTGCGGCCGGTTCACTCGAAGTCGTGCTGCCGGACTGGACCTCTACCGGGCCGGGTTTTCATGCATACTACGTTTCGCATCGACAGGTGCCGTCCGCTCTCCGGACGTTTCTCGACTACCTTAAGGCGCCGGTTGCGGGCGATTGAAGTGACGGCCAGACGAGACAGCTTCACCAGGCAGGAGAATCGCATATGGATGGTAAGGAGTTGTTTTGCTGAGGCAAATCGACTCAAGAACTCTCCGATAATTTGGAGGTACGGATGAATCGATTTGCCACCTGTTTTAAAGATCTGCCCGACCCTCGGGGCGCAACACACGTCATCCGCTGATGTCGATCCTGTTCATTGCCATTGCCGCGATCGTTTGCGGCGCCGAAAGCTGCGCCGACATGGCCGATTCGGCGTTTCCAAAAAGAAGTGGCTCAAGACGATCGTGCCGCTGCCCTATGGCATCGCCGGCCATGGCACCTTCTCCACCGTTTTCCGCTGCCTCAATCAGGTTGCCTTCGAAGCCGCTTTACCGAAGCCTTTGCAAAGGGCATGGAAGGCGTGGTGGCGGTCGACGGCAAGGCGGTACGAGGCGACGCCGCTGCCCCTCGTCAAGGTCTGGGCTGCCGGTTGCGGCCTGGTCATCGGCCAACAGACCGCGCCGGGCCGCAACGAGGTCCAAGGGGCGCTCGATGCGCTTGCGCTTTTGTCGCTGGAAGGTGCCATCGTCACCGCCGATGCCCTGCATTGCCGCGCCGATACCGCTCATGCCATCCTTTCCGCCGGCGGCGACTATGCCCTGGCGTTGAAGGCCAATCAGCCCGGCCTCCTGGCACAGACGATTGCTCGTCTGGACGACGTCGAGCCACTCGGCGTCCAGACCGCCGCCGAGAATGACCATGACCGCTGCGAAAGACGCCGTGCCTGCATCGTCGCCGTCAATGACATCGACTTCCCCGGCCTGCAGGCCATCGGCTCCGTCGAGGCCACAAGCCGTCATGCCGATGGCCGTCTGACCAGCCATGTCCGCTACTTCCTGCTCTCCACCGTCATGTCGGCTGCCGCCCTGATCGAGGTAACCAGAACTCATTGGCAGATCGAAAACAAACTGCACTGGGTGCTCGACGTCCAGTTCCGCGAGGATGCCGCCAGAAACCGTAAGGATCACGGACCGGCAAACATTGCTCTGTTACGAAAGATTGCCCTCAACCTCATCCGGGCCCATCCAGATAAGGCCTCCATTCGTCGAAAGATCAAGAAGGCAGGGTGGGACGATCAGTTCCTCATCTCTATCATCGCTCATATGCGATAGCCCTGCTTCACCAGGGGAATTTGAGTGCCGGCAGAAAGCGGTCGCTCGCAGCCAGAAAAATAATTGGCAGCAAGATCGCCTGGCATCCTTTAACATGCCGAAAGCGGAAAAAAATACGTGACAGCCTCCGATCCCTCTCTGAGCCGAGGCCATCCATGATGGTAGAGAATCCGCAAGTCTTCGGCTGTCTGACACGACCAGCCGGTACGAATGCGGTACTGCCACGGCTCTCCTCCAGGCGCCCGTTTTTGATCTCTCGATATCTAAATTTGTGCAGACGAGCAGGCAAAGCTATAACGGCAGGATCAACGAATACTGGTAGCTCTCAGACAATCTGGATCGATATCAACCGGGAATGCCTGCATATGTAGGGAGGATTCAAGCACGGCGTGAGGGCGATGCAGACGGACGAGGCGGAGACGTCACGGAAACCCGAGAGCACCTGCATCACCTCGCTCGAGGTTTCCAGGCGGCCTTGTAGGAGACCCGCGGCGTAGTGCCCCGAAAACCCCACCGCGCAAATGCTGATTATGAAAGACAGTACGAAAATGATTACTCTGTAGCCGGAAACGGGACAACAGCCTGTCCATTGTGGTCGATCCTTGTCCATAGGCGGTGAAGAAACTTCATCAATCGGGATCCGCCTCCGAGGGAAGCATCGAATCATCAATGACGACACGAAAGCTGCGCGACCGAGGTTGTCTGTCAACAGATTGTCTGATAAAGCTTGCTAATGTTCGAACTGTCTCACAAACTTGCGGAGGAATAACTCCGTAACAGAACCGGCGCTGCCGCAGCCGGCACAACTTTCACTGCTGAAATCGATTGCCGCGATGTTCCTTGTTTTCAATGGAAAGCGGTGACCGCATCTCGGCTATGTGAAGGCTTCGAACATGTCGTCGTCCTCGCGACGGCGGGACGCGACGCCTTGATGAACAAACGGGCGTCCTTTTTATGGATGGACGGCTCCATGGCGCCGAGATCACCAGCTTCCCCGATATGCATCTTGAGATGTTGATCTGGGACAGGTAAGTATTGAGATTCAAGAAGCAGAGAAGATGATTGATAAGAAAGCATTGCTCGATAATATGACCTTGGCGGAGCAGGTCTCGCTACTTTCCGGCGATACGTTCTGGTCTTTACCGCCCATCGACCGCCTAGGGATAGGGAGATTGCGCTTGACCGACGGCCCCAACGGCGCCCGCGGGGCGGGGTCTTTTGTCGGAGGTGTGACTGCAGCGGCTTTCCCGGTGGGCATCGCCATCGGAGCGAGTTGGAACCCGGATCTAGCCAAGGAAATCGGCAGTGCCCTAGGTGACGAGGTTCTTTCAAAAGGTGCCCACGTCTCGTTAGCCCCCACCGTTAACATCCAGCGTAGCGTCACAAACGGCCGCAACTTTGAGTGCTTCTCTGAGGATCCGATCCTGACGGCGGAACTTGCAGTCGGCTATATCGAAGGTCTGCAGTCCACGAAAGTCGGTGCCACGATAAAACATTTCGTCGGCAACGAGTCCGAGATTGAACGTACAACCATCTCTTCAGATATCGATGAACGCACGCTGCGCGAAGTCTACCTGATACCCTTTGAGACGGCGGTGAAGCGGGCAAAGGTCTGGGCCGTGATGTCTTCGTATAACAAGCTAAACGGTACTTACACGGCGGAAAGCCATTGGCTGTTGAACGAGGTTCTGCGCGGTGACTGGGGTTTTAACGGCGTGGTGATGTCGGACTGGTTCGGCTCGCGTTCGACCGCACCCACCGTGAATGCCGGGCTGGATCTGGAGATGCCGGGCCCGACTCGCGATCGCGGCTCCAAGCTACTGGCTGCGGTCGAAGGCGGCGAGGTTAGTGTCGAGACGATCCGCGCCTGTGTGCGCAATATCCTGACTTTGATGGAACGCACCGGCGCTATCAACGATCATCGCGAGTTTAAGGAGTACGCCATTGATCAACCGAAACATAGGGCATTGATCAGGCGCGCGGGAGCGGAAAGCGCAGTTCTGCTACAGAATGACGGGATCCTGCCATTGGCTCAGCAAGGTATGGTCGCCATCATTGGACCCAATGCCAAGGTCGCGCAGGTGATGGGAGGCGGCTCGGCGCAGTTGAACCCTCACTATGTCATCAGTCCGTGGCAGGGGCTGGTGGACGCGCTGGGTGAGGAGAATCTGTGCTACGCTCAGGGCTGCAACAATTATCGGTTTCAGCCGCTAATCGAAAACCCCACAACCTTCGAGTTTTTCCAAGGAAGGGAGCTAGCTGGCGAACCGGTGAAGGTCGTCGAGGAACCGTCGAGCCTTGGTGTATGGTTGCCCCCCGTGGCCGAGGGCTTTGTCGATCCCCTTCGCTTTTCGGCTAGAATGCGCACCATCTTCACAGCCTCGGAAGCCGGCGTCTATCGCGTCGGACTAACCTCGGCCGGGCTTGGCCGGGTCTATGTGGACGGCAGACTTGTGGTGGACGCTTGGGCTTCCTGGATACGTGGTACCACATTCTTTGAAGAAGGCTGCGAAGAGGTCGTGGGTGAAATCACGCTCGAAGCCGGCCGTACATACGAGGTCGTCGCCGAGTACGCCCGGCACGACCACGTCAACCTCTATATCGCCGCAATTCGGGTAGGAATAGGCAGATTTTCGGCCGAAGCGGAGATTGCCGAGGCAGCAGCCGTCGCGGCAAAGGCTGATCATGCGGTAGTCTTCGTGGGCAGAACGGGCGACTGGGATACCGAGGGCTCCGATCTTCGCGGTATTGCACTTCCCGGTCTGCAGAACCAGCTTGTTGAGGCGGTAATTGCGGCCAATCCGAACACGATCGTCGTACTACAAACCGGTGGACCGGTGGAAATGCCCTGGCTTTCCGGTGCTCGTGCAGTACTGCAATGCTGGTATCCCGGACAGGAGGCTGGCAACGCGATCGCCGATGTGCTCCTCGGCAAGGCCGAGCCCTCGGGCCGACTGGCACAGACCTTCCCCGTGCGCTGGGCTGACAACCCCACACATACTGAGGATGACGCGGTCTATCCAGGTAAGGACGGCCATGTGCGATATGACGAAGGTGTGTTCGTCGGTTATCGGCACTACGACCGCCACGGCATTAAGCCGCTGTTCCCGTTCGGTCATGGTCTCGGTTATTCAAGCTTTGCGATGTCGGACCTGACGGTAGGGCTACCAGACGCTGCCGGCGCGGTGACAGTGACACTGGAATTGACCAACATCAGCGAGCGGCCAGGTTCGGCAGTGGTGCAAATCTATGTCGGCGATGTTGAAGCATCTATACCCAGACCGGTTAAAGAGCTGAAAGCCTTCTCGAAAATTGCCCTGGAACCCGGTGAGAAACGAAGGTTGCGTTTCATACTTGACGCCCGAACATTTGCCTTCTTCGACACGACCGAGCGGCGTTGGCGGATAGAGGCGGGGGAATTTGCAGTGATGGCTGGGTTCTCGGCCACCGACATCCGTTTGAGTTTAACTGTCACGCAAAAGGGCGCTGTCTTGGCGCTCTGAATGGGCCGCAAATCAATGACCACATTGGGCAGTGGTCGAGTTCCAACGTATGCAGTTTTGGCGGTGAAGCTGGGTGAGTTGAGTGAGAGAATGCCTCAAAACCGGTACTTGGTTAATGGCATGGCGAAACACCGCCTGCGCCTCCAAAAACAGGCAATGTTTTCTGAACGATCGTAAGCGCGATTTTCCCCGCACCTTCTGCAATTGAGTGAGCTTTGGCATGAGGTGTCCACCAAAATAGGTGGACACCAAGGGATGGAAGAAGTGACCTGCCACTGAATTTTCATCCGGCG
>NZ_JAILYH010000029.1 GCF_019793435.1 Rhizobium redzepovicii
ACTCGGTCCCTTGGTCGACACGGATCGTTTTCGGATAGCCGGCTTTTTGGCACACCCGTTCAAGGGTTTGCACAACGTCTTCGCCTCTATAGCTATGACGTGGATCAAGCACCGGCACGTAGCGCGAAAAGGTGTCGACCACCGTCAGCACGCGCAGTTTCTTACCCGTTGCGAGTTGGTCGTGAACGAAGTCCATCGCCCAGACGTCGTTGGGTCCGACGGCCATGTGCCGATCCTCGCGAAGCTGGGCTTTTACCCTCCGCTTCGGTGTCTTGTTCCGCAACTGTAGCCCCAAGTCCCTGTAAATGCGGTAGGTTCGCTTGATGTTGGTGCCCCAACCCTCGCGTTCCAAAAGCACATGCACGCGACGATAGCCGTAGCGCACCCGCGTCTCAGAGCCCGATTCAAAAGTTCATTCGTATATCCGTTATCTTGCGATGCGCCTTGTGAGCATTCTGATTGAAGCGATTTGCGCCCATGCGGTTGCGCTTTCGATCGATTTCTCCCAATCCTTGGCGAGACGGCGGCAGCGTCCAAGCCAGGCGAAAGTTCTTTCCACCACCCATCTCTTGGGCAGGACGACGAAGCCCTTGGCGTGATCCGAACGCTTGACCATTTCGATCGTCCAGTCACCATGGCCGCACATTGCTCGCCTCAACTTGGCTCCGGCGTAGCCACCATCGGCGAAGATGTGGCGCAGCCACGGAAAACGGCGGCGGATCGCCTTGAGGACATGGGGTGCGCCGTCGCTACGCTTTGGCTGTCGATAATCCCTGCCGTCGGTTGCGCCTCCCGTCCCTCGATTTCCCGCGCCGCCATCACCAGAAGCTGGTTGATGCTCTGCCACAGTCCGATCGCGCGCCAAGCATAAAAATAACCGCGCACTGTCGAAACCGGCGGAAAATCGCCCGGCAGCATGCGCCATTGGCAGCCGCTCGAGGCGATATAGAGGATCGCCTCCACGACCGAGCGCATATTCGTCGTCCGACGCCGCCCGCCACGACGCGCTGGCGGGATCAGCGGTTTGATCAACGCCCATTCCAGGTCCTTCAAATCACTTGGAAAACGAAGCACGTCTCGGTTATGCTCACGGCGAGCGATAGCAGTCCAGCTCATCGAAACCCCATTTGATTTAGCACCAATAGGGAATCACAACTGCCTGTTATCGCTCAACTTCTTTTAAATCGGGCTCTTAGGCAATTTCGGCGGAGGGCGGATTATCAAATATACCGGGCATTACCACTTGGTGTATTCTGCGTGCTTCGCGGTTATACTAGCCATATTTGTTGTATCAATACTTATGCCATCGGATACGACCGAGTCTAATACCGGAGAAAAGATCGCTTAACCGCCCGAATCATTTCAAAAATATTACAGATAGTGGAGGAAGCCCGTGGGCTTACGTGTAATCGCGTGTTCTGCTCCCCAGTTTTCTCACGGCGAGGCGGGCGAAATGGCATTATCAAGCGCCGATCCGGCAAGCCTCTACAATGCCTGCAGATATGCTGCGTCACTGGCATCCAAGGCGGAAGGTGCATGGGGCGAAAGCAATTGGCGCGGCACCAGGAGTGACAGGCGACAATCAACGCTTCTGCTATCTGACATGGACGATGTGCAGCGAAGGCTAACGCCGCTATTAGTCCGGGTCCGGCCCAATTTAGTTCTCATAGGAGCGATGTCGATATGCTTCCGCGGTGCGATTGAGACAGCGAAATACATCAGAGAGTTTCTAGGCGATGACGTTTGTATCGTTCTTGGCGGTCGCCACGCCACCGAAACAATATATCGGGATGACGAAAATCGTGTAAGACATCATCTAGCGTCCCCTCTGCGGCTAATTGCTGACGGAAAAGTTTCCAGCTGTTTCGACATCGTGCTCTCCGGAGATGGTGAACACTTTATCGCGGAAATTGGGTGCGTCGTAGCTTCCTTGGAAGCAAGAGGTTTTTCGCCAAGGCAGGCGAAATTCTCATTGGGCCACCTGACGACCACCCCGGGGCACTGGATCGCCGGCACAATCATGGACGATCAGGTCCACACTGTGTGCTCTTCGGGCATGCCGCTCGATTATAATGGGATGCCATCCCCAGCCGAAATGTTCGGAATTACAACGAGCTTTGACGTGTTTGGTGGCGCGCCTACCGCGCACGTCTTCAGCGACATCGGGCGTGGCTGTATCTATGATTGTATCTTCTGCAGTGAGAGGATCAGCGTTGTCGGGCCTCCTCGACAGTTCAAGATAAGCCCCCACCGGTTATGCGGCCAACTCGCAGCA
The DNA here is from genome assembly GCF_019793435.1 of Rhizobium redzepovicii. GTDB lineage: Bacteria > Pseudomonadota > Alphaproteobacteria > Rhizobiales > Rhizobiaceae > Rhizobium > Rhizobium redzepovicii. Next base: position 2,276 of record NZ_JAILYH010000029.1, read on the forward strand.
GCCCGCCGCGTAGTCAAGGCAGATTACGGCGAAAACTTTCCTGTCTCGGCGTTCATTGAAGACTCAACTCTTCTTGGATGGAATTCGGCCCTCGTAGCCCAGTTTGAAAAGGTATTCGACCCACTCGAAAATCCTGTGCGGCTTGGCGGACAAGCGACCATTGACCAAATTGTCAATAACCCAGCCCTTGCACGAAGACTAGGCCGCATGGGCCTGGAATATCTTTTCATCGGGGTCGAGACACCGCGCCCAGAACTTGTTGGAGGTCTTCACAAGAACATCGCCACCAAGAAGGGTTCGTGGATGGAACGCGGGGACAAAGCAGTTGAGATCTTGTCCGAAGCCGGAATCAAGGTTGGGGTATCCCTCCTATTTGGCATGGGCGAGGGAGCTGCTGAAAGGCAGCAATTGTTTTCGGCCTTAGAAAGCTGGCGGAAAACGGGCTCTCTGATCACAATCAGCATGAACTGGGCCGTCCAACACCCTTTGAGAAACACGGTTCAGGGGAATGAATATACCTATTTGGATTGGGCGGTGTCGCCCGGTCCCATGCTGTCGTTGTTAAGGAATTTTGGCGAGTCCTCTGAGATCTATCCAATTGCCGGCGGTACAAGCCCAGACGAAGCCTCCGTAAAGGATATTCTCCAAGCCACCACGGAGATCATGGCTATGCCGCCTGCACACCCAATGCAAAAGCAAGAAGCGGATCATGTCCCAGGACGTGGTGTAGCTTAGACGACCACGGCTCATCCCAGCCGGATGAGTGTCAGCTTGCTGCTGGCAGGCTGATGAGGGGATCATCGCTCATTGTGGCGATTGTCTCAAGTGTCATGTAGCGGGATCGCTGGACGGCCCATTCATCGTTCTGTTCGAGCAGCAGCGCACCGACCAGGCGCACGATGGCGTCGTCGTTGGGGAAGATGCCGACGACCTCTGTCCGCCGCTTGATCTCGCCGTTCAATCGCTCAATCGGGTTGGTCGAGTGAAGTTTGGCCCAATGCTGCTTGGGACATGTAGGCGAGCACGTCTTGCTCGGCGCTGTCCATAAGACTGGCGAGCTTCGGTACCTTTGGCCTGATCTGGTCGGCGACGTTGCGCCACTGAGTGCTTGCCGCCTCCGGCGTGTCCTGAGCGAAGGCCGTGGCAATGAAGGCGGAGAAAACTCGGCGTCCGCTCTTTCCAGCATGGGCCAAGGTATTGCGCATGAAGTGGACCCTGCAGCGCTGCCAGGTGGCGGAGAGCACCTTCGATACTGCGGCCTTGATGCCCTCATGCGCATCGGAGACAACGAGCTTCACGCCACGCAGACCCCGCCTGGTCAGCTTTCGAAGAAACTCCGTCCAGGTCGCCTCGGCCTCGGACGTGCCGAGCACCTCGCGTCGACCGTCGGTGTTGACGCCGACGGCGATGATTACGGCGACGGAGACAATACGACCACCGCGCCGAACCTTGAGGGAGGTCGCATCGATCCACAGGTAGGGCCATTCTCCTTCGATGGGCCTGTCGAGGAAGACCTTCACCTTCTCATCGATTTCTTCGCACAGCCGGGATACCTGGCTTTTGGAGATGCCGCTCATGCCCATGGCCTTGACGAGGTCATCGACGGATCGGGTCGAAACGCCTTGGATATAGGCTTCTTCGATGACCGCAGTCAGGGCCTTCTCGGCCATCCGGCGTGGTTCGAGAAAGCTCGGGAAATAGCTGCCTGTGCGAAGCTTGGGAATGCGCAGCTCGACGGTGCCCGCCCGTGTCTCCCAATCCCGGTCGCGATAGCCGTTACGCTGGGCCAGTCGGAAGCCATTCTTCTCGCCATAGCCCGCGCCGGTCTTCGTGCCGACCTCCAGCGCCATCAGCTTCTCGGCAGTAAAGCCGATCATCTCGCGCAGCAAATCGGCATCGGCGCTCTTCTCAACGAGTGAGCGCAGGTTCATCATGTCGTCGGTCATCGGTGGTGTCCCTCAGGTTGGCTCAAGCAACCCGACCCTACCGGAAATCACCGATGGCTATGAAATCCAGTTACACCACTCCATTGGACACGATCAAGAAGCGGAGCATATATATGCTGAACGGAGCGCCTAAAGGCGGAATAAATTACCCTAGCTCAGACCGAGTATGCGCCGGAACCCATCTCTTTATCGATATGTGGGATGCAGAAAATACGGGAAATGCTGAAGCGATTGAGGCGGCGGTAGCGCAAGCCGTTCATGACTGCCGCGCAACGATGTTGGAATCGAGTTATAGAAAATATAGCGAAGATGGGGGCGTCACGGGCTTCGCAATTCTCGCTGAATCGCACATTTGCGTAAATACCTGGCACGAAGAACGCATGGTCGCGATAGACGTATTTTTTTGTGGTTCGCTAGACCCGTACGCGAGTATCACCGCGTTGCGCGACGTATTTCGTCCATCCCGGATCGATATTAGCGAGCACAAGCGTCTTCTTGGAACAAGAATAACGCATCCAAATATTGTGGAAGCGCTTTAGCCGAAAGTATTCTCCGAAATCGAGGCGGAACATGTCTAGACAAATCGTTTTCGTGCGCGAAAAATACCCTTCTGAATTCCGCACTATGATCGTGCCGAATGAAGTGCCGTACTACACAGAAAAGGGCTTTGAGGTATTCGTCGAGCTTGGTATCGGCGAAAAAATTGGCTTTGCGGAACCAGCCGGATGTCCTAAAGCGCCGGCGTGTCTGGTTCGACGGCCAACTGAATCTCGATCCAGAACAGCTGATCTTCATCGACGAAAGTGTGCTGCAGAGGCACGGAAGGAGTTCAGTATGAGCTAACCCCGTAACGTGAAGCTGCGTGAATGATGGAGGATGGCCCTCCGGGATCGGCTTTCAGGAGCGGGTCTCAAACCAGTCCGAGCTGCTGCGGTAAAGAGCCGTGGTGGCTGGGGCTTACTTTCCGCCGCCGGTGCGCGTCGTCTCCATTCCAAAGAAGACCGGAGGCGAAAGGGTTTTGGGTGTGCCGACGGTCAGTGATCGGATCGCTCAGATGGTGGTCAAGCAGATGATTGAGCCGGATTTAGAGCCGCTCTTCTTGCCAGACTCCTATGGCTACAGGCCGATGAAGTCGGCTTTGGATGCCGTTGGGGTAACGCGTCAGCGGTGCTGGAAGTACGATTGGGTTCTGGAATTCGACATCAAAGGGCTGTTCGACAATCTTCCGCATGATCTCTTTAATCGAAACCCCATTTTGTCGTCGAACGCTCGTTGCGTGATCGCCCTTGATGAGAAACCCTTTTAGCCAGTTCCAACGCCGCGGCCGGACATGGGGCAACCATTGCCCGATTGACCCCAGTCTCCAACTTAAGTGGCTCAGCTCTCTTCAATGAGGCCACAGCTAGCAAGGGCAGAGACGAAATCGTGAACGTCGCATTTGGTGACGTCATACCGTTCTGATTTAAGCTCGCTCAGTATCCTTGGTAGTGTATGCTCGCCGTCCAGTTTCGAAACCAAACCGGCGACCCAAGGCGGAGGAGATTGGATGATCTTTCTTGATTTCTGGGATTCCTTCCAATTCGAGCCTTTCATTTGGCCCAACCCATCGCTGGCGATTTTCCAGCTTGTCAAGAAGTATAAGGCGGCTTCGGGAGGCCCATACGGTCGTATGAAGCCCCACTTCACCATTACGGTCGACTCGGCGCCCATTGCTGATAAACAAAACTCCAATCTCTCGGCATGTGGTAGATCCAAAAATCGTGCCAGCTGCAAAAAGAGCCTAGGAAAAGTTTTCCTATTTGCTCGGAGCCTAAATGCAACTGCATCAACAGCGCCCGAACAATATCGCGTCGCGTTTCAACAAATCGGCAGCGCCGCATGCGCGCCAATCAACCGCAGACGAGGGAGAAAACTCCGAGCAGCTCCGGCAGTGTTCTGGTAAGCGCGTCGCCGTGTTCCGCAAAGCGGCGCACAACGGCAGCGCCTATGCAGTCCGCCCCGCCATGACAAGCGCAATGCGCGCAGTGGAGTGCTCGGCAGGAGGGAAGAGTTCGGCTCGTGGCGTCCCGGGCATGGCGGGTGCGCCTACCCCGGTTACTAAACGATCTCCAGCCACCGTCGACGGTCACCACAGACCCGGTGACGCTTGCGCGCTGGCGAGAAAGCGCACCGCTCGGGCAATTTTGTCTGGACGCGCCACGCGACCCATTGGCACCCGGCTGCGCACCGCGGTGAGGTCTATCTTGCCCGCGCGTTCAAGTTCCGAAACCATCGGCATGCGCACGTAAAAGTTCCCTGACCAACGTTGACGATCTCGAGGCTGAATCCTGATCGATCAAGTCTCACTTTCACCCTCTTGAAGGAATGCAGTCTTCCTAAATGCGTAGACGGGGTCATCGGGACATGATGCTCCGATCGGCTGCCGGTGGCCGAACTGCTCAGTCTCGGATGCCGCGGCCAAGATCTGCTCCTCGACTAGATCATAGACCACCGTCCGTTCGGCAATTCTCCAATCCCCTCCCTTTTTCAGGAACAGATCGCAATAGCGGCCGCAGATCAGGGCCTGACTTAGCGTTCCGGCCTTGTTCGGTGCGCGTTGCAGTGCGGCGAAGTAACTTTCGACGGCGGCTTTTTCCGGGCTGCTGAACTCAATCAGAATGTTCGTGATTTGATGGATGTTGCGCGGTCCCGTCTTGAAGACACCAAGGGCGAACTCGATGAAGCCCTCGGCCGAACCGGAATAGGTCCCGTGATTGTCACGTGCATCGGGCCAGTAGGAACTGCGCAGCGCCCTTTCATCGGCGCGGTCTATACCGCGGCAATACCGATAGAGGCAGTCGCGGAGCGCCTCGCGGTCGAGCAATTCGGTAATTTTTTTTGTGTTTCATCGCTTGTCGCACATCTGATATTGGGGCGCTTACCCATCCAGTGACGCAGCCAGCTTTCAACTGCTCGGCTGACGTAAGGAAAAACCCTCCCTCTGCTTAGGCATGCATGTAAACAACTGCCCTTAGAAGTAGACATCAATGGGAGAGCTGCGGGTAAGGTGTTTGGACAGCGACGGCGCCGTCATGCACCAGTTGCGTTGCGTTTCAACCCCCACAATGTTGGTTGAACAAAAGGCGATCGAGCAACGCATCCGAAACGCAATCTATCTCCAGCGCACGTTCAGGGCAGGATCGAGCGCCTCGCGACGCGAACAGTTCGTCCCTCTCCTCGACATCGATTGCACCGGGCAGTATGTATCCCTCGTCGTCAAGATTGAATATTTCGGGCGCTTGGGCCCAGCATCTTGCATGACCTTGGCATTTGGAAGTGTGCACTATGACGCGCATACGGTACTCCATGTCTTTCCTCCTCTCAATTATCAGGACCAGTCCAGGATCAGATTCTCTATTCCAAACACGTGGCCCCCATAGGTGATGGGCGCCGTACCATCCTTGATACGGAAGTCAGGGATGCGCGACAGCCACTCCTCCAGGCCGATGACGATCTCTCGCCGGGCAAGGTGTGATCCAAGACAGCGATGGGGACCGTACGCAAAAGCGGTGTGGCGATTGTCTTCTCGTGCCAAATCGATCGTGTTCGGATTTTCGAATTCCACCGGATCACGATTGGCAATCATCGTGGCGCAGGAAATGTAGTCCCCCTTACGGATCGGCGCGCCTTCGAAATTGATATCTTTCGTCGCCACACGGATCATCTGCACGGTCGAATAGGCGCGAAGCAGTTCTTCGGCTGCGAGCACAATTCGATCCGGTTTGCTCCGCAGCAATTCCTGTTCTGTCGGATTGCGCGCGAGATAGGCCAGGTCAAAGCCGATCGCCGTTGCCACGGTGTCCAGTCCCGCGACGAATAGAAGCACGCCTATTCCATGGATTTCCTGGTCTCTCAACAGGCGGCCGTCGACCTTTGCCTGCACGACGAAGGTCATGAAATCGTCGGCCGGTTCTTTGCGGCGCATCGCTGCAAGTTCATCGATGAACGCCAAAATTGTTCGGGCGGCTGCGGTTCGTCTGATGCCGTCGCCGTGGAGCAGGTCCTTCCCCCAGCCCACGAATGTATTGAGGCGCTCATCGGATAAGCCGAGCAAACGGAGGAAGATACTAACCGCAAAAGGAAAGGCGAAGTCCGTCAAGATGTCGCAGCTTGTGCTCGACGCGGAAATCTTGGAAATCAACGCAATCGCCCGATCACGGACCGCCGGTTCAAGCTCCATTATCCGCCTGGGCGAAAGCAGCGGATTGAGAAGTGAGCGAAACACGCTGTGAGCCGGGGGGTCGAGTTCAAGCGGGATCAGCGGCCAGTTTTCGCCAAGCGCCGAGGCGAAAAGGCTCCGATGGCTGGAAAAGGTTCCGGTGTCCTGCAGCAATTTGCGTTGGTCCTGAGCGCGAACGATGACCCAGGTACCTCGGCCATCGCGCGTATTGCAGGGAGAATAAAAGATTCTCGGTCCATTATGGAGGCAAGCGACAGCTGCGTGCGGATCCCCATTTGGCATGCGCTCCATGCCGGGCGACGTGAACAGGCTGAAGTCCTTCACCATTTCGGGAGGGACATGTTCTGGAACCCTAATGGTAGCCACTGCTTTTCTCCTGTCATCAAAGCCCCTTCGCCGAGAACGAATTCTCCTCGGAGAGGGAGCGAGCAAAATCGTTGAGCGCCAGATTTCCAATCTCAGCAGCGCGAGGCGCCAATGACATGCGATGCAGCGATCAGATCGCCGTGCGGCTCGAAATCCACGCTGCTTTGTTGGCCGAAGTCGAAATTTCTTGGATGCCTCGCCCGCCCTTCCGGTCGACATCGGATTTTCACGGGTACCTCTCTTCCGGTAAATGCGTTCTGAGCACAGATGCATTTTGATTTCCTCCGCTCCATGGCGGTCACCAAAGAAACCGGCCGACAGTCCTTGCCGCCCCGCAAGAAGAACTTCAAAGTTCATGCCAATTTGATTGATTTGGCCGGAAAGAAATTTTTCAATTGCCTTTCAGCGCTTTGGCTCAAGGCAGAACAAAGATTGGCTGATCAAGGCCGTGTCGCGCATCTAACAAAACCCGACATCAGGTGCCGGATGCCATCTATTCAGGTGCGACTTTTTCCCAGCCACCACAGCCGGGGGCCAGAGACAGCGCGACGAGCAACGAATGTCCTGATGTACTGCGATGCAGTGGGATAGCTTGAGGGTGGGTAGCTTTGAATTGTGGCATCGAGCTAGCGGCGGAATTCCGGGAAAAGCTCGAAGCGTGCTACTCCTTTGTCCTGAATGTCAGTTCTACCAGCCCGACGACACCACCCTAAGAGTCGGCGGCAATCTGCCGATTGGGTGTTGTCTGACAGCAATGGATATGGTGGCCTACCGTCCGCCGAGACGGAAGGCGATGGCCGCAGAAAGCCCGCTCAAGCGGCGGGCCGAAAATGCCGTCCGAAACAAATCCACAAAACTGCCCTGCCTGGCACGGCAAGAGCGTGGGTACGGAGATTTGATCTGGATCAAATCGCAATCCTGATGAAATTGATAGCCATCAAAGACGCGCTGGAAGAAATAGGGATAGCCGAAGTCGCAACGGCCGCGTGGTCGTCTCGGGCATGTCCGGCATAGGCGGTTTTCGAAGGGATCAGGACATGGACGTCGCACGCGGTGAGGTTCTCGTGATTAGCACTTCCGTCGCTTGCCGTTCCTGCCAGGCGCGGCACGGCGTCTTTTGCGGCGCCTTGTCGGCTGGCCAGCTTAGCGAACTTGGCCGCCACTCGCTGCGCCGCAAGGTCGACGCAGGCTGCGAGATCATTGCACAAGGATCGGAAAACTCTTTCTATTCGAACATCACGCGCGGCGTGGTGAAGCTCTGCAAGGTGATGTCGGACGGGCGCCAGCAGATCGTTGGCCTGCAATTCGCCCCCGATTTCGTCGGCCGCCCCTTCGTGCGCGAAAGCACGCTGTCGGCCGAGGCCGCGACCGATGCGGAGATCTGCGTGTTCCCCCGCAATTTGCTCGAACGCATGATATTGGAGACTAGGGAATTGCAGCGTAGCCTGCACGCTCAGGCGCTGAACGAGCTGGATGCCGCGCGCGAATGGATGCTGACGCTCGGCCGGCGGACCGCCGAGGAGAAGGTCGCAAGCCTGCTCCACCTCATTGCCGCCCACGCCGAGACGGCGACGAGCACTGCCTTCGATCTGCCGCTATCGCGTGCCGAGATTGCCGACTTTCTCGGGCTGACGATCGAAACCGTCAGCCGCCAGTTGACCCGGCTTCGCAAAGAGGGCGTCATCCGCATCGAGAACATCCGGCATATCACCGTGCCCGACATGGATGCGCTCGCAAAGAAAATCAGCGGGTAATTGCCACCCGCGTATCGCCAGCGTAAAGAACTAGGCGGCATTGTCGGGATGCAGACGGACGTGCCGGGCGCTACCACATCGAGCATTCCGGGCGAGAAAACTTCTAGTCCCGGAGCCGCCGGCTTGCAGCTCGGGATAGCCGCCGGGCAGGTGGGTGGCGTCGCCATCGGCGCCGGGCGCCCAGCACGTCGCCAGCGAGCTGAGCGGTGAGTGGTGAATGGAACAAAATATCAGCTCCGCGGCGACGTCAGCCGAGCAACAAATGCTCGTAGGCCAAAGGCTACATAGCGCGACCCGGGTGCCGGTCGGCATCAGCCGATCGATATTGGCGGCTGCGAGCTCTTCACGCCCCCAACCTGCGGATATCCGCCATCGTCGTCTTCTGTGACGAAATTATCGGAGCCGTTTGCGTTTCACCATTTTTCGATGCGCGGTCCGAGCCTGGCGCCCCCTTTTGTCGGACCTCAAACTTTCTTGTGCAGTTTCAAACAAGAAAACGTGCGCGGGTAGACATACGCACGAGCAGAACCTCAAGCCCCGTGACCCGCGCCTTCCCGCCGCGACCGGACTGGCGGGCAGTATGCTAAGGTTCTAAAAGGCGACAGAGAAACCTTGATCGAGATGCGGTCGGAAGTAGCCGAAACAGCGCCCGGCCGTCAGCGCGGCACAACGGCTTCACAATTCGCTCGCCCGCACGAGCAGCGCACGAGTGCGGCGACGAAGGCCCTGTGCTGACCGCAAGTCCATCTCCTTCAGGCCAAATGGCATGACGCTTGCTTGCCCTGGCGTGTGGGCCGAGGTCGGATTCGTGTTAGCCGTGACTGAGAGGCCGCAAATAAATTTTCCTAGAGGAGCTTCATTGATGACCATGGAAAAGCAGGTCCCTATTGTCACCTTTCGCACGCGGGTTCGCGACGAGTCTATATCCGGTCCCAACCCCTACCGCTGGGAAGACAAGACGACCGACGACTATTTCAGCGGTAAGCGGGTAATCCTTTTTTCGCTGCCGGGCGCCTTCACGCCAATCTGCTCCACCTTCCAACTGCCTGATTTCGAAAGTCTTTATGTCGAGTTTAAGAAGAATGGCATTGACGACATCTACTGTCTCTCCGTCAACGATGCCTTCGTCATGAATGCTTGGGGCAAGTCTCAGGGGTTGAAAAATGTCAAGCTTATCCCGGACGGTTCGGGAGAATTCACTCGGAAAATGGGTATGCTCGTCGCCAAGGACAATCTCGGTTTCGGTCTGCGCTCCTGGCGCTACGCTGCCGTGATCAATAATGGCGTCGTGGAGGGGTGGTTCGAGGAAGAAGGCTTTGGCGACAACTGCGCGACCGATCCGTATGGCGTTTCTTCGCCGCAAAACATTTTGAAATGCCTTAAGGCCCCAGCCTTCGTATGAGCATTGAAGCCAACGACCAGCAGCTACGACTTGTCGTGCACACCTGCGCCGAATGATAGGAGTTTTGCTCGAACCATGAAGTCCTTTACAAGCCTTCATCAGCGTCAGCAGCAATCGCTGGTTATTACGCCCCAGCTCATCGCGTCTATTCGCTTGCTGCAGCTGGCGCACACCGAACTGAATCAGTTCGTGGAACAGGAAATCGAGAAGAACCCATTTCTCGACCTGGCGTCGAATGACGGCGGGGCTTCTGGCGTATCGCCAACTGCGGCGGATGATCCAAATATCAGCGCACGCGAAGACCACGTTGATGGACCGGCCAGGACGGACATGCCTGAGCTGTCTAGTCCCTGGAAATCAATCCGTGACACAGGCAACCTTTCGCCGGGGGAAAGGCCTTCCCTGGATGAGTTCGCCGCCTCAACTGAGACATTGCACGAACATGTCGCCCATCAGATCGCCCTCACTGCCTTCACACCCCAGGAGCGGCTGATTGCTGGCGCGCTTGCCGACCATCTGGATGACACTGGGTATCTGCAAGTGAACCTTCAGGAGCTAGCAGAGAGGCTAAATAGCCCTGAGGCTGGAGTGAAGCGGGTTCTTGAGGCTTTGCAGCTATTTGACCCGCCGGGCATATTTGCGCGAAGTCTGGGCGAATGCCTCGAGATTCAGTTGCGCCAACGAGACCGGTTCGACCCGGCCATGGCAGCTCTGGTCGCAAATCTCGAGTTGCTTGCGCGACGCGATTTTCGAGCACTGAAGCGACGTTGCCGGGTCGATGAAGACGACCTTCTCGATATGTTGAACGAAATTCGTGCACTTGACCCAAAGCCTGGAAACCAGTTCCAGTCCGCAAGGTCGGAATCCATCATACCCGACGTCTTCGTCCTACCCTCGCCGGGAGGCGGATGGCACGTCGAGCTTAATCGGGAGATTTTGCCCAAGGTACTGATCAACCAAACCTATTTTGCGCAAGTTACTCGCCTAACCGCCCAAAGCTCGAAAGATCAGTCATTCCTCAACGAATGCTTCCAGAGCGCGAGCTGGTTGGTTCGGAGTCTCGATCAGCGCGCCACGACGATCCTTAAGGTGGCGACCGAAATCGTGCGCCACCAGGATGTCTTTTTGGAAGATGGCATTGCTCATCTTCGCCCTCTCAATCTTAAGACCATCGCTGACGCGATCGACATGCACGAGTCCACTGTAAGTCGGGTAACGTCGAACAAATACATTCTCACGCCCCGCGGCGTGTTCGAGCTCAAGTATTTTTTCACCGTCGCGATCCCGTCCTCACAAGGCGGTGACGCGCACTCGGCCGAAGCTGTGCGCCATCAGATAAGGGCACTTATTGCCGCAGAGACGCTCCATGATGTGCTGTCCGACGATGGCATCGTTGCCAAGCTCAAGGAAACAGGCGTCGACATTGCTCGCCGCACAGTCGCCAAATATCGCGAGGCGATGAACATCCCCTCGTCCGCGCAACGCCGGCGGGAGAAACGGTTTGTACTGGCGGCCGCGGAGGGATAAGTCCTTTGTACCGTAGGTGATGCCCTTTTCCCAAAAACCGCGGAACTGAGGCACATGTGACATTGTGCTTAGTCCTCTCCATGGAGGATCGACTTCATATGGGCTGGCGACCGCAGCCTCGTCACGGGAGCTTCAAAAGTTGTTCCGGCCGCTTAAGCTGACGTTCCAGAAAAGATTAGATGTCTGTTCCATAGCCCAAGCGCTTAGGGGCTAAGCGGTTAATCACGAAACTCGTGCAGAATTTTTATGTCGCGCAAGCGACAAATCTAGAAGCAGTTGTCGCCTCCCATTCATTTTCGCCGAACCGCTGGGATTTCGGTGCGGCGGCAACGAGAGCCTCAACCGAAAATGATAGACGGAGATACGCGGGCAGACGTTCTGGAGTTGGCGCGCTTTCGAGATCTCCGATGTTCGACGACGCAGGAATACAACACGCGGGCTGATCGAACTCTTGGCCTTCCTTACCGCTTGGCACGACGCATGCACGGTAATCCGAAAATGCGCCATCGAACAAAAAGGAATCATCCCATGATCAAGCTCACAGAGAATGCCGCCGCCATCATGAACGTAACGCTTTCCCGAGCCGAGCAGGCGGAAGGCTTTCGCATCGCGGTCGAGGCAGGTGGATGCGCCGGCTACAAATACCTGGTGGGGCTAGAAAGCGTCCAGGGCGAGGGCGACGCGGTGATCGAAACAAATGGGGTCAAGGTGTTCGTTGACGCAGACTCCCAAGCACACATCAACGGCATGACGATCGACTTCGTGACGGGACCAGAAACCTCCGGTTTTGTCTTCGACAATCCCAATGCGCACCAGAACTGCACTTGCGGCAAATCCTTCGGCTGATCACCGAGAAAGCGAGAGAGCCATGCGGAATTATTGCGAAAAGGTCATGGTTTCCTTTTTCAATCCGAAGAACGACGGCGTGCAGGAAAATCCCCTCAGCGAGACCGCGGCAGTTTCCTACGGTAGAGGGCCTGAATTGATAATTGGAGTCGATCCAACGGTGGGAGCGTTTCTGGTGACGCCGTCGTCCTTGCGTTCCAACCCAGCGACCGCCTTCTCGCCAGCGCTGGCCGAACTCATAACCCTAAAGCCCGCCGAAGCGCCTCAAAACGTCCGTCAGGAGACAGCAGGCTTTTTAAGCGGTTTGCTGCCGGAGAAAAAGGTCTGCTCATCAACGGATTATCCTGAGGCAGCAAAATTTTTTGGCGGGCATCCGGGCCAGGATTCCAAAGGAGACGCTCCCTCTGCAAGCAGTTCCGCGCCGAGGAAAGGTGAGCGAAGACGCGTGCGTGTCAAGAGGCTTGATTTCATGACCAAGTCGCTCACTTCGCTAGATCTGGCAGTAGACGGACGACACTCGTTCAAGCCGTCGAAGACGTGTCAGCGGTTTATACAGTACTGGTCGTCGAAAGCCTCGCTCCGGCAGAGGAGGACGATCAGACCGTCACAACAGAAATCTGAGGCCTGGAGAAATTGGCAGGGTCGAAATCGATGTTGTAGCCGGCAATCGCGTAGGACAGGGTCTAAAAATCGCCGCAGCCTGCAACAGTTCAGTTCTCAGCGACAAGCTAAGCTGGCGACCCATCTAGTTAAGCAGCCGCGGCGAATCCAACCGTTGGAAAAGGCGCGAGCGCACAACGTTCTTCCCTTCCTACTGATGGCGGCGATGCGACGTTATCGATGCCAACAAGATCGCATGACGCGCCATCGCACGACTCCACCCCGCGCTGCTTGCCCGAGGTTAGCAAACAACAGCATGTGCAAGACGCCGCAGCATTGTCACCGCTTCCCCTCAGTCGAGATCCACCCATGAGAGCGATCTATCTCGACAATAATGCAACGACCAGAGTCGATCCTGAAGTGGTTGAAGCCATGCTGCCGTTCTTTGCGGATCAGTTTGGAAACCCTTCGTCGACGCACGCTTTTGGCTCCTCTATCCGCGAGGCGGTGAGGAAGGCGCGCCGGCAATTGCAAGCGCTGATCGGCGCCGAGTTCGATCATGAGATCGTGTTCACCTCGGGGGGGACGGAAAGCGACAATGCGGCGATCCTTTCGGCGCTGGAGGTGATGCCTGAGCGCACAGAGATCGTGACTTCCGCAGTCGAGCATTCAGCGGTGCTGACACTCTGCGGCCATCTGGAGAAGACGCGCGGCATTAAGGTACACAGGATCCCAGTGGATCGACATGGACGTCTCGATCTTGACGCCTATGAGACCGCCCTCACTCATCGTGTAGCGATTGCTTCGATCATGTGGGCGAACAACGAGACGGGAACCATTTTCCCGGTCGCTAAGCTTGCCGAGATGGCCAAGAGAATCGGTGCACTTTTCCACACCGACGCGGTCCAGGCGGTCGGCAAGGTTCCAATGGACCTCCAACCTACTGCAATCGACATGCTTTCGTTGTCCGGACACAAATTCCATGGACCAAAAGGCATTGGTGCACTCTATCTCAGGCGGGGCTTATCTTTCTCCTCACTGATCAAGGGAGGTCATCAGGAGCGCGACCGACGCGCAGGGACAGAAAATACGGCCGGGATTGTCGGTTTAGGCAAGGCTGCCGAACTCGCCCTGAAATCAATAGACGACGAGAGCACCCGATTAAAGTCGCTCCGAGATCGATTGGAGAACGGCATTGTCCAGCGTGTTCCAGGCGCCTTCGTAACCGGCGATAGGCTTAAGAGGTTGCCGAACACGGCGAACATCGCCTTTCAACGTGTCGAAGGAGACAGTATGCTCCTTCTTCTCAACCGCTATGGCATCGCCTGCTCTTCCGGCTCTGCTTGCTCCTCCGGTTCGCTGGAGCCGAGCCATGTCTTGAGGGCAATGGATATCCCTCATGCTATGGCGCACGGAACAATCCGCTTCTCGTTCTCGCGCGATAACTGTGACGAGGATGTCGACCGGGTGCTCGAAGTTTTACCGGGCATCGTTGAAAGGCTCCGGAGCCAATCCCGTTCCGGCCACGTGGCCGACACGAGCAGCCGGGTTCGTTCAGGGGAGTAGGAGCAGGCACGCTCATGAAACGGCAATTCCTTTTCACCGATACGACCTGCATGACGGCACCGGCATCGTATGAACGATCAGGTAAAAGCCGGGGCTCTCAGTCACATAGATCGCCGGTTCACCGCCCATGCGTGTTCATGGAGGGGGCCCAGCGCCATATCATCTTAATCAATCTCTCGACACCATCGGTGGATCGCATCCGACCATCAGCCTATGCCGACTCCAGTTGCAACGCGACTGCCTTGCGCCTAGCCGCGTCGAACCACGCATTCCGTACGTTGCAGCTTAAGCTACGGGAGAACGATCTCGCGATCACCGCTCACGACCAGGGGGAATCTTATGTGCCGTTGCTCCGCTGACAGCAGTCCCGTCGATGTCAAAGACATCCTCAATCGGCTGAAATCTCTCTCGGCTGCGGAGGAGTTCTTCGAAGCCCTAGGGGTCCCCTATGACCCGAAGGTTCTCGATGTCTCACGACTCCATATCATGAAGCGTATGGGCCAATACCTCGCGGCAGAGGACTTCTCCCATCTCCCAGACCGGGTAATCGCTGCTCGTGCCCGTGCCATACTGGAAAGGGCCTACTGTGATTTCGCGACCTCCGCGCCGCTCTCGCACCGGGTCTTCAAGGTGCTCAAGGACCACAATCCGAACAGACCTGTCACACCCGGCCGCACCGTTGTCCCGTTAGACTCTTTCCTGAAGCCGTTCGAAAAGAAGTGAGCACGGTTGCGACACGACAATGTCGGGAAGCTTACAATTCAGTCATATGCTAGCAACGTCGGAATCGAAGCCATTTCAATGTGATAGAGAACGCCAAACGGTTGGCACGAATGATGCACGCAAGCATGTGTACTGACAAGCCCGCCACCCATAGAGGGAGGGAGTAAGAAACCGCCATGCACATAGTTATCTGTATCAAACAGGTACCGGACTCCGCACAAATACGAGTGCATCCGGTGACGAACACAATCATGCGTCAGGGGGTGCCAACCATCATCAACCCCTATGATCTGTTCGCCCTTGAAGAGGCGCTCCAGTTGCGCGACCGCCATGGCGGCGAGGTGACCGTGCTCACCATGGGGCCGCCCATGGCAGAGGACGCGTTGCGCAAGGCGCTCACCTACGGCGCCGACCGCGCCGTACTCTTGACCGACCGTCATTTTGCCGGCTCCGACACTCTGGCGACCTCGTTTGCTCTTTCGCGAGCCATCGCGAAGATCGGAGAGGCCTTCGGTACGCCCGATATCGTCTTTACGGGCAAACAGACCATCGACGGCGATACCGCCCAGGTTGGGCCTGGCATCGCCAAGCGCCTCGACCTCCTGCAGCTCACCTACGTTGCCAAAATCGTCTCTGTCGACATCAATGGGCGCGAGATTACGGTGGAGCGCCGCTCGGAAGGGGGCACGCAGACGCTGATGAGCAAGCTCCCTTGCCTAATTACAATGCTCGAAGGCACAAACGAAATCCGCCGCGGCTCGCTCGATGACGCGCTACGGGCCGCGCGCAGCCAGATCGTGAAGTGGAATGCGGCCGACGCTGGCATAGAGGACCTCACCAAGTGCGGCCTGCGTGGCTCGCCAACCGTCGTTAAGAGGGTCTTTGCCCCTCCTGAGCGGGCGGAAAAGGCGGAGCAGATCGACACCGCGGAAAAAACACCGCGCGATCTCGCGGAGGAGTTGATCGCTGGGATCTTTTTGCGCCAGCCGGCGCTCGAAAGCGAACTCGCCTTTGACGGCGAATGAAGGCAAGGAGCGACGATGTTGAGCACGAATCGAGAGAGCCCTCCTCCAGCCGCTGGCCGTGCCGCCATGAAGAAAGAGCTGCCCGATCAGTTTAAGGACCATCGGCACGTTTGGGTCTTCATCGAGCTGGAGCGCGATCAGGTGCATCCCGTCTCCTTCGAGCTGCTCGGCGAAGGCCGCAAGCTCGCCGACAAGCTGGGCGTCCAGCTTGCCGGCGTCGTTCTCGGACCACCGGGAGAGGCCACGTGGTTTGCCATCGCCGAGGCTTTTGCTTATGGCGCCGACCTGGCCTACCTCGTCGAGGCCCCACTGCTCGCCGACTACCGAAATGAGCCTTTCACCAAAGCATTGACGGATCTGGTTACTAACTACAAACCGGAAATCCTTCTTTTAGGGGCAACGACGCTCGGGCGCGACCTTGCCGGTTCCGTGGCGACGACCTTGTTGACAGGGCTCACGGCGGATTGCACCGAACTTGATGTGGATGCGGACGGCTCGCTTGCGGCGACCCGGCCGACTTTCGGCGGCTCCTTGCTTTGCACGATCTACACGCTCAACTGCCGGCCGCAGATGGCAACGGTCCGGCCGAGGGTCATGGCCATGCCTCCGCGCGGGAATAATAAGATCGGACGCGTCATTCAACACAAAGTGTCGATGATCGAGGAAGAGATCGTCACTAAGGTCCTCGGTTTCTTGTCCGATGGCCAGTCGGCGACGGCGAATCTCGCCTATGCGGACGTCGTGGTTGCTGGAGGCCTCGGTCTCGGCGCGGTGGAGAACGTGAAGCTTATGAAGAAACTCGCGCGGACGATCGGGGCCGATTATGGCTGTTCGCGCCCCCTCGTCCAAAAGGGCTGGATGCCTGCTGATCGGCAGATCGGCCAAACTGGCAAAACTATCCGGCCGAAGCTTTACATAGCAGCCGGCATTTCCGGCGCCATCCAGCATCGCGTTGGCGTCGAGGGAGCTGATCTTATTTTAGCCATTAACACCGATCCTAACGCGCCGATTTTTGATTTCGCCCACCTCGGCGTCGTCACCGATGCGATCCGTTTACTGCCGTCATTAACGGAACTCTTCACCCATCGACTGTCGCCGCACAGTCGCGATAAGCTTGCAAACTGAGGGCGCCCCATGACTGAGGAAAACTTCGACGCCATAGTTATCGGGGCCGGCATGGCCGGAAACGCAGCTGCTTACACGATGTCGAACCGCGGCATGAAGGTGCTGCAGTTGGAGCGTGGCGAGTATCCGGGCTCCAAGAATGTGCAGGGCGCCATCATGTACGCGGACATGCTGGAGAAAATCCTGCCGGATTTCCGGGATGATGCGCCTCTGGAGCGGCACTTAGTCGAGCAGCGCTTCTGGATGATGGACGACTCGTCCCACATCGGTATGCAATACCGGTCGGACGACTTCAACGAGTCGAGACACAATCGCTACACGGTCATTCGCGCCCAATTCGACAAATGGTTTTCACGCAAGGTGCGCGAGGCCGGAGCGACGCTTCTATGCGAGACGACCGTGACGGAACTCGTTCGTGATCCAAAGGGCAAGGTGATTGGCGTTCGCACCGACCGCGCCGGCGACGTGATTCTTGCTGACGTGGTCGTTCTCGCAGAGGGCGTCAATGGGCTGCTCGGCACGCGTGCTGGATTGCGTGACACGCCAAAACCGGAAACTGTCGCGCTCGCCGTCAAGGAAATGCATTTCCTGGCCGAAGAGGTAATTGACCAGCGGTTCGGCCTCAAGGCCAATGAAGGCTGCGTCATCGAGGCAGTTGGCACGATCTCTCGCAACATGGCCGGGCTTGCCTTCCTCTACACCAACAAAGAATCGATCTCGATCGGCATTGGCTGCCTTGTCTCCGAATTCGCGGCAACAATGGAAAGTCCTTATGATCTGCTCGAAAAATTCAAAAGCCATCCGTCGGTAAAGCCGCTGATCGCAGGAGCGGAAGTCAAGGAATATGCGGCGCATCTCATTCCAGAAGGTGGTTACAAGGCAATTCCGCAGCTTTTTGGTGACGGCTGGGTCGTCGTCGGCGACGCGGCACAACTTAATAATGCGGTGCACCGCGAGGGGTCAAACCTCGCCATGACGTCGGGGCGCATCGCCGGCGAAGCAATCGTCCAGATCAAGAATCGCAAAAAGCCGATGGTCAAGGAGAACCTCTCCCTTTACAAGTCGATGCTTGAAAAGTCGTTCGTTATCAAAGACTTGCGGAAATACAAGGACATGCCTGCCCTGCTGCACACCAATTCCCGCAATTTCTTCACGACTTATCCAAGGTTGCTGTCGCAGGCCGCACAGAACTTTGTGCGAGTCGATGGCACCCCGAAGATCGACAAGGAACGGGCGACCACGGGCACCTTCATCAAGGCACGCTCCCGCTGGGGGCTGTTTGGTGACGCGGTTCGCTTGGCGCGCGCGTGGCGATAAAGGAGAGATGAGATGACGGTTGCAGTGACGAACATACGCGTAGAGGACAAGCTTTACCAAAATCGATACGTGGTCGATGCCGGACGCCCGCATATTAGGGTGCGTCCACACGATTGGCCAAGCGTAAATCTGTATGCCCTCACAAGTGTCTGTCCGGCCAAGTGCTACGAATTGAATGACCAGGGCCAAGTGGAGGTTATCGCCGATGGGTGCATGGAGTGCGGCACGTGCCGCGTACTCTGCGAGGCAAGTGGAGATATCGAGTGGAACTATCCGAGAGGCGGTTTCGGCGTTCTCTTCAAGTTCGGATAAGGGTTTGCAACTCCACGATTCAGAACTAACTTGGGTTTGCAGACGGGCGCATCGGAAACTTGCAGAGGTGCGCGTTGCAGATTGGCATTAGAAATTACTATATATACATGCAAGCAAGGGTTATAAGAAACGTTAGACAACCCAAGGCCATATAATGACCCACATGCCCGCCCGACCGGTCGATGGAGCGGAACCCCTATCTGCGCTACCTGCTGGACCTATGCGCCAAGCGGGCACGCAGCGCAGCGGAATCTACGAGATATCAAAGGTACTGACTGCCCCCGCCCGGCTAGAGATTACGCTTGCCAACGTCGTGAACGTCCTCTCTTCCTTTCTGCAGATTCGATGCGGAGCAATCGTTGTTCTAGACGCTGAAGGTCAGCCCGAGATTGCCGCAACTGGCGACATCCCCCCATCCTCTCAATCAGCCGCTCGAGGCGTTATACCTAAGGCCGTAATCGACCATATCGCGACGACCGGTATGCCCTTAATCGTAAAGGATGTCAGCAAGTCCGAATTATTTCAGGCTGAGCCGCAACCGCCTTGGAGCAGCGGCACCGTCCCAATTTCTTTTATTGGCGTTCCGGTAAAAGCCGATAATAAAATACTTGGCACAATATCGATCGATCGCGTCAGGAACGACGCCGCCCCCTTCCCCGCCGACGAGGACGTTCGCTTTCTGACCATGGTCGCCAATCTGGTCAGTCGGACGATCAGGCTTCATCGTTTCCTGAACCTGGAGGGTCGGCGACCTATCGGCGAACAGGAGAGATCGGAGAAGCCGATCATCGCGCAAAGGGGCGCGCCGGGCCGACATCCACCCGTCAAAATCGACGGGATTATCGGGGATAGCCCGGCTCTCCAGCAGGTGGTTGAAACCGTCTCGGTGGTGGCGAGGACGAATTCCACCGTGCTTCTGCGGGGCGAAAGCGGCACCGGCAAGGAATTTTTTGCACAGGCGATCCATGAACTTTCCCCTCGTAAAAACAAGCCGTTCGTCAAATTGAACTGCGCCGCGCTGCCCGAAGGCGTCCTGGAATCGGAGCTGTTTGGGCATGAAAAAGGGGCTTTCACCGGGGCCATCGCGCAGCGCGCCGGACGCTTCGAACTGGCAAATGGCGGAACGCTTCTGCTTGACGAGATTGGCGAGATTTCGCCCGCCTTTCAAGCCAAACTGCTGCGCGTCCTGCAGGAAGGCGAACTGGAGAGGGTGGGCGGAACCAAGACGCTTGCGGTCGACGTCCGGCTCATATGCGCCACGAATAAGAACCTCGAGATGGCTGTTGCAAACGCCGAATTCAGGGCCGACCTGTATTACCGCATCAGCGTAGTTCCAATTGTCCTGCCGCCGCTTCGAGAGCGACCCGGCGATATCCCACGCCTTGCGAACGCTCTTCTTGACCGATTCAACAAGGAGAACCAACGCGAGCTGACGTTTTCGTCGTCGGCGATCGAGGTGATGTCGCAATGCTATTTCCCAGGTAACGTCCGGGAACTCGAAAACTGCGTGCGAAGGACTGCCACCCTTGCGCGTTCAAGCTCGATCGTTTCGTCTGATTTTGCCTGCAAGAACAGCCAGTGCCTTTCGTCGCTCCTCTGGAAAACCGACGGGTCGCCCGGCGGCATCACCGTCGATGGGCATGCCCGGAGCAATGTGATGCCGACTTCATCGCCGCGCTCGGGCGGGAGCATCGGTGCGTCGGACGAGGTATCTTCCGTCAAGGCTTGTGATCCGCACGGTTCCGGTTGTCCCGCAATGGAGTCGCGCCTCACGCAACGGGACCGGTTGATCGAGGCGATGGAAAAGGCCGGGTGGGTTCAGGCCAAAGCGGCTCGTATTCTCGGCCTTACGCCTCGTCAGGTCGGCTATGCTCTACGCCAGCATCGCATCGAGGTGAAAAAGCTTTAAGCGCCTGGGTGATGTTGGACCTTCTCGATCTCCAATGCCTGGTTTGGTGGCTTACGGACAACTCTTTTGTCGACTGTCGGAAGCTTGACAAGTCTGTGTCCGAACACGGTCGGAATAGAGCAATAAACGCAAATTCTTAAAGCAAATCCCGTCCTTGGGATGGCATGGCTTTTGCGTTTTGAAAGGCGACGTCAACTAGCAACGGAGCACTCAATGTCCGCACCGATGATTTCGCTTGAAAGTGCGACCAGCACGACATCCTTGGATCAATTGCTGGCGACCGCGAAACCGAGTGGCTGCACATCCTCGTCATGTGGCGTGTCCACAAAACCGGCCGACGTGGACCAGGCTATCTGGGCGAAGATCAAAAACCACCCCTGCTATTCAGAAGAGGCTCACCATTATTTCGCGCGCATGCATGTCGCGGTCGCACCAGCCTGCAATATCCAGTGCAACTATTGCAATCGTAAATATGACTGCGCCAACGAAAGCCGCCCTGGGGTCGTCTCGGAAAAGTTGACGCCAGACCAGGCGCTGCGCAAGGTCATTGCCGTCGCCAACGAAGTGCCGCAGCTTTCCGTGCTGGGTGTCGCCGGACCGGGCGATGCCTGTTACGACTGGAAGAAGACAAAGGAAACGTTCGAACGAGTTGCGGGGGAGATCCACGACATCAAGCTGTGCATCTCCACCAACGGGCTTGCGCTGCCGGATCACGTCGCCGAACTTGTCGACATGAATGTCGATCACGTGACAATTACGATCAACATGGTTGACCCTGAAATCGGCGCAGAGATCTATCCCTGGATCTTTTACCGCAACCGTCGTTACACCGGCATCGAAGCTGCCAGAATTCTGCACGAGCGGCAAATGGTGGGCCTGGAGATGCTGACCGCGTGCGGCATCATCACCAAAGTCAATTCGGTGATGATTCCTGGTGTCAACGACGAACACCTGGTCGAGGTAAATAAATGGGTCAAGGAGCGGGGGGCGTTCCTGCACAACGTCATGCCGCTTATTTCCGATCCGGCCCATGGCACCTACTACGGCTTGACCGGACAGCGCGGCCCGCGGGCGCTCGAATTGAAGGCGCTCCAGGATCGTCTCGAAGGCGGCGCAAAGCTAATGCGCCATTGCCGGCAATGTAGGGCCGATGCCGTCGGCCTGCTTGGGGATGATCGGGGCCAGGAGTTCGCACTCGACCAGCTTCCCGGAGAGATCACCTATGACGCCCGTAAGCGCGAGGCCTATCGGGAAGTGATCGCCCGCGAACGCGGCGATCACGCGACCGCCAAGAGCGAGGCAATCGAGACAGTCAAAGCAGCCGGCGATGGGTCCCTCCACGTCGCGGTCGCGACAAAGGGTGGCGGTCGCATCAACGAGCACTTCGGCCATGCGAAGGAGTTCCAAGTATACGAAGCTTCGTCGAGAGGCATCACCTACGTCGGGCATCGCAAGATCGAACAGTATTGCCTCGGAGGCAGGGGCGAGGAAGCCACCCTCGACGGCATCATAACTGCGCTGGTCGGTATTGACGTCGTGCTATGCGCCAAGATCGGGGAGTGCCCTAAGACTAAGCTCATGGAGGCCGGGGTTCGGGCAACGGATGCTTATTGCTATGACTACATCGAGACCGCCATCGGCACCCTCTACGCCGCCAAGTTTGGCGTCGAACCACAAGCGGCGACGGCGTGAGCGCTCTTAATCCAACATCTTCAGGAGTTTAAAAATGGCCTTCAGGATCATAGCGTCCCAATGCACCCAGTGCGGTGCCTGCGAGTTCGAATGCCCCTCCGGTGCGATCAGGTTCAAAGGTGAGATCTACGTTATCGACCCGGAAAAATGCACCGAATGCAAGGGTACCTTCGAAACGCAGCAATGCGCGGAGGTTTGCCCCGTGCCGAAGACCTGCGTCCCCGCCGCACCTGCGATTTGACCTTCAGCATGGTCGGGGCTCCTGCGGAGAAGCCTTCAATGATATCCTGCAAGGAGGAATGCCCATGGGCCTTGGACGTGAACAGGAGGTCGAAATCCACAGGCCTCCACGATTTACACCCGGCGAGCGGGTGCGGGCCAGACTTCACGTAAAGAATGACGGCACCTATGCTGGCAAAAAAATTGGGGAAAATTTGGTGCGGAAGGGCGACGAAGGCTATGTGCGCGACATCGGCACCTTTCTCCAGCAGTTTTACATCTATGCCGTCGAATGGGTCGAACGTGGCACTATCGTCGGCATGCGTGCCCGTGAACTGACGAGTCTAGACAACGCCGCTGCTTGCGGCGCTGCTGAAATCGCGGGGCCCCCAACGGAGGAATAGCGACATGAAGATAATGATTCGGAGAACGAGCGCCGGCTTGTCGGCTTACGTACCAAAGAAAGATCTCGAAGAGCCGATCGTAGATGTCGAGGCTGATGACATGTGGGGCGGCACGATCACTCTCAGGAACGGCTGGAGACTCGTCTTGCCCAAGCTATCGCGGGATACGCCTCTGCCGATCACCGTCCACGCAAGGAAGATTCCTGACGAGGACTGATGCTGCAAACGAGAGGTAAGAGAAAACAGCATGAATAAAATTTTGACCTCGGACCGTCTCCTGATCATTCGCAACGGTGACGCCGAAAAAAGACTTAGGCTGCTTCAGGAAGCGCTCGCTGCGGATCGGATCGTTCCCTATCTCGGTCCGGATCTCCTTCGGCTGCAATCCACGGAACCACCTGTACCGGACACCCCGGAAGCCGTCTCCGCGGCACTCAACGAACGCACACCTGCCCCTTCCAGGATACGCAGCAATATGTGGTCAGTCGCGCAGTTTATTGAACAGCGACGGCATCGCCGGACGCTTCAGGCCTGGATGGCAGAAATATTTGGAGCACCCGTGGCGCCGACCGCCCTCCACGACTGGCTCGCAACGCTGCCGCTCTCCCTTATCGTCGACGGTTGGTACGACGGGACAATGCGTGCGGCTTTCGCGAAGACCGGTCGAACGGATGTCGTCGAGATTCAGGGCGTCACGCGTGCAAACGGCGGCGGCGACATTTGGACAAAAACTTACGATCTGTCCGGGAGAGACGTCGAATGCGTCGCAGCGCCAAAGACGGTCCTCTATGCGCCGTACGGCAGTGTTATACCAGCTTCGAACTTTCTGGTGTCCGATTCCGATTACGTGGAAGTCCTAACCGAAATCGATATCCAGACGCCAATACCTGGAATGGTGAAAGAACGGCGTATAGATCGCGGTTTTCTTTTCATTGGCTGCCGCTTCAACGATCAGATGCTCCGGATCTACGCTCGACAGATCATCAAGCGCTCTCACGGCCCCCACTTTGCAGTACTTGATGCGGAAGGCCTTACCAAAAACGAGCGCCGTTTCCTTGCAGCAAGCGGAATCACGGTGGTCGACCTGCCGATCGGCGAAGCCGCGGCTCTGCTTGTACCATTTGGTAGCAAGGCGGATGGTGACCATGGCCGCACGGCTCCCGCTTCGAATCTCTGTAGCGGCTAGATGTGGAGCCTCAACAGGTTGTCCTTGATCAGGCCGAGGCTACTGACGGGCGGTTTGGATTGTAGGCTGCCGTGCGGGCGATGCCAATTGTAACGGTGGAGCCAGAGCGGCAGGTCGGCGGCGCGCTGCTGCGAGGTTTCGTAGGCCTTGGCATATGCCCATTCGCGCAGTGCGGTCTGGACGAGGCGTTCGGCCTTACCATTTGTCTTCGGCGTATAGGGTTTGGTGCGGATGTGTTTGATGCTGAGCCGCCGCAGCGCCTTGGCGTATCGATGGGAACGGAAGCTTGTGCCGTTGTCGGTCATGACGCGCTGGACCTTGACGCCATGGGCTTTGAAGAAGCGCAAAGCATTGAAGAGAAAGCGCAGACAGGAGCGTCGCGTCTCGTCGGGTAATATTTCCAAATAGGCCAGGCGTGAGTGGTCGTCGATGGCCAGATGGACGTATTCCCAACCGATGCCGCGGCTGTTGCTCTGCCCCGTGCGATCGCCGGTGATGCGGTGGCCGGTTCGGTTGAATTTGCCGAGTTTCTTGATGTCGATATGGATGAGTTCGCCGGGCTGGTCGCGTTCGTAGCGCCGCACCGGCTCAGCCGGGGCCAAGGCCTTGAGCTTGTTCAGGCCAAGGCGCTTGAGGATGCGGCTGACTGTGGCTGGCGAGACACCCGTCTCCTTGGCGATGTGTTGGCCGGTCATGCGCAGGCGGCGTAACGTCTCGATCCGGGCGGCGGTGGCCTGCGAGGTCGGATGATACAGGCGGTGCGGTCGGGAACTGCGATCATTGAGACCGGCCTCGCCCTCCCGTCGATAGCGCCTTACCCACTTATAGACAGTCTTCACGCAGACGCCGAAAGCCGCAGCGACGGCCATCGGTCGCTGTCCTTCCATCAGCACGCGGTGCGCAATTACCGCTCGACTGAGCGGCGTGAGGCGGGCATTCATATGGATGTCCATTCGGTCCCCCGAGAATCACTGAAGCTTCGACAACCTCAGCTTTCCCGGTCCGGATCGAATGGACAACCTATTGGAAGCTCACAGCTAGAGTGCCGCAGATTGAAAAAGTTCTGTTTCTGCCAAGTTCGAATGCCATACTGCCCACGTTTGCTGGCGTAGGGGATTGCGGGTGGGATCAATGGCGATGAGCGAGCGTGATCTTTAGCGGATCGAGGTTCTGTCGCAGGTGATCGACGGAAGATCGGCGACGACCGCAGATTACTGTTCGCTCAATGTCAATGCGAAGGACCGATTATGAAGAAACCTAAACCATTCCCAATACAGCGGCAGAGCCGCGGCCGGAATCGCCAGAAATAAGCCTCGCATCGGCCACCGGGTGCTCCACTCGTGCGCCAATAACACGCGTAATCAACGGGATCGAGACGGCACACGCTTTACGGTCTTGCGCTTATTTGTGATCTTTATCCCACAATATGGACTTCGATACCTGGTGTTTCCAAGTGACAAGCAGTGTGGCCAATAATTCTAACCGCCTAGCTCTGCGTCTTCATACTTCCAGAAATGATGTCCCTGGCGGCTGAAAGGAACCCGTCCATTTGGGTTCTGGTGCCGATGCTGACGCGGATAAAATTTTCCAAACCGGCATCGGGAAAGACGGCTACAAGTATGTTCTGCCTATCCAAAGACGCTTGCCACCATTTGCCATCTCGTCCGGGTGGCACCCGAGCTAGCAAAAAGTTTGTGTGGGAGGGAATGACAGAAAAGCCCAATTGAGACAAGGCAGTGGTCGTTCTGTGTCTTTCATGTTTAATATATCTGTGGTTCTCGTCGTAGTCGGCGCGGTGCGAAAGGATACTAATGCCCACCGCATGGCCGATCACGTTCATGTTAAAGACATTTTGCAGGTTGCGTAGCCTCCCAATAAGTTCAGGATGACCAAAGCCGAAACCGACGCGAATTCCCGCGGCTGCAAAGCCTTTCGAAAGTGTTCTCAATACTAGAAGGTTTGGATGACGATCGACAAGGCGCAGGGCATCATCGGGTGCAAAGTCGACATACGCTTCATCCACCACTATCAACTGGTCCGATTGCGCGACGAGGCGGTCGATTTCAGCCACCGGAACGAAGGTTCCCGTTGGATTGTTCGGATTGGCCAGCAGTATGAATTTTGCATCTTTTGCTGGACCAAGAAGCAGCTGCTCGATTGGCAGAGAATAAGACTCGCCCCATTCGATTTCGAGAAATCTGGCACCCTGCAACTTGGCCAGTTTGCGGTTAAAGGAAAAACCTGGCGATATCATCGCAACGCTATCTCCCGGGTCGAGGAATGCTCTGTAGATGAGCCCAAGCAGCTCCGACGAGCCGTTCCCGGCGACCACCTGATCCTGGGAGAGGCCATACGCGCTGGCGGCTGCGTCGCGCAAGCTCAGATTGTCATCTTCGGGATACAGATAATGCCGTTCGAGGGCCGCCAGCGCACTTTGCATCACCATCATCGGCAACGGAAACGGATTCTCATTCGTGTTTAGTTTAACGCAGTTCGCATCTCGCCCCGGTTGATTGGAGGGTAGCGCATTTAGCTGTCTCGCCATCGGCGAAAGAGCCGAAAGCACGGCTTGCAGCTTTGCATCAGCCATATCTTTTCTCCGTTTCAGTAAGCCGAGTCGTGAGCGCGTGATCGGCTGTCTCCTGTTGAAGCCACATCGGACGTTGGCGCGGCCCGCCTGCGGGCTGCTACGGTCGCCGCGTAGTTGATAGGCCAGGGACCGCCGCGGCCGCTTCAAGCCGCCAATGGTCAAGCCTCCCCACTCTCACACTCATGCGTCACTTGCTCCATTCGCCTTTCGAGGAACTGTTCGATCTCAAACGCCAACGCCGCAGGGTCGTGGCCAACCGTTTCGAGATGTAATTCAGCGCCCTCAGGGATTTCGTACGGCGAGGAAACGCCGGTGAAATTGGCGATCTTGCCGGCGAGCGCCTTCCGATAAAGCCCCTTCGGATCGCGTCGCGCGCATTCCTCAAGCGGCGTGTCGACGAGGATTTCAATAAGCTCCCCTCCTCCATCAGCTCGGCGACCTCGGCAACGCGGCGGATGTTCTCGACGCGATCGGGTTGATTGAAGCCAGGTCGCGATTGAGCCCGTGGCGCACGTTGTCGCCGTCGAGGATGTAGGTGTGCTTCCCGTGGGCATGCAGCAGCCGGTCGAGCGCATTGGCGATTGTCGACTTGCCGGAGCCGGAAAGTCCAGTGAACAAAAGGAGGACGGCTGGCTGCTGACTCTTCATCGCCGCGCGCGCCCTTGTCAGCGTCGGTCGCCTGCCAATGCAGGTTGTCGGCGCGCCTTGCCCAGCTTTGGCTGCCACTGAAATTGAAGACCCCGGTCGGCCCTTGGGCTTTGCGAAAGAGCTCGGGAGGATCGACGTGGTCGATGAGTTCCAGCTCGTTTTCCCAGCACAGCTTCCACCGCACCTCAGAACGCATGCAAAGACCTCCTTTGGTATTTCCTGCTGCTGTTTTTGAAGCACGCACTGTGCGATCGAAGCAGTGGCCACCCCGATGCATGTCGGCGCCGTTGCTCGGGTTCGCGCTATAGCCAGTCCGGATCGTCAAATGTTTCGCCGTCACTCGCGTCTGAGATCATTCCTAATGCATCATCACGGGAGATTGGTAAAATGGATTGTATGAATGGAATTATCGATGCTTTGTATGTCGAATATACGGGTTTCTTAGACTTTGACGTGACCTCCCTGGCACTCGCGGCGTAAAGACGACCGCGCGTCCCCTCCAGCGGCCGAAAGCAGGGATACGTTGGACCAGTTGACCCAACTGCGCCCTCCCCGGTTTACCCACCTATGTCCCGGAGTGGCGATGAACGGTCGCCAGCTAGTCCTAACCGCCTGCGCAAAGCTCGCTTCGGCAACCTGCAACGGCGCGAGCGGTTGGTCGCGGTTTCTGATGGAACTTCATCAGGGACGCACGTTCTG
Organism: Rhizobium redzepovicii; assembly: GCF_019793435.1. Lineage (GTDB taxonomy): Bacteria > Pseudomonadota > Alphaproteobacteria > Rhizobiales > Rhizobiaceae > Rhizobium > Rhizobium redzepovicii. The sequence goes on from NZ_JAILYH010000029.1 coordinate 30,351, forward strand.
TTTATTGAAGCTAGCGATCTACGTCCTATTCGCGATCGTCTGCAGTGGCGCTGGTAGACGCGACTTTCATGGCACGATCGCCGCTATCGCTACCGGTCTCGTCTATGCGGCTTAGTAAGCTGAAAATATCTTGCAAGATCTCTTCATCGAAAGTCCGCAACTTCACGATAGTAGCCAGCAGCAGAACCGCTTTGGTTTCCGTTTCGCCCCAAAGATAAGGTGCCGCCGGGGCGATAATTTCTTCCGGAGTGGCATCCAAAACCTCACACAGATGAATCAGTCGGCTCACGGTCAAGCGGGATACTCCATTTTCGTACCGGCCGTAGACCTGCTTAGTGATGCCAAGCAAGGGCGCCAGTTTCGAGCGCGGGAGTTTTCGCTTATCGCGGGCTTCGCGAAGGCTGATGCTGATCAAGTTTTCGAGTTCGGCGCTAAGTGCAATCCGTCCGTCAAAAGGTTTTCGATAGACCGGCTTGTCTATGCCTGGATCATCGACTTGTTGCAAACCGAGTTCATTAATCCATTGCTTCAATGGTGGTCCTGACATTGCTCCGACTGAGGTAAATGCGCCGAAGCTCTTTATACGGAAAGTGATGTGCTTGGAACCACCAATGTTTCGTTTCGATCTCATTTGGCGCATTTTGGGCCACGCGGACCTCACCCGATAGCTATCGTTCACCAAAATATATCAGTGATTGCAAGTACATACACATAGATCACACCGAAATCGCTTCACGCAAGGATTATCCACTTGCGCCAAATTGGCTATGACCCTCAGTGATTTTGGTGATAACGGTCGCTTCATTTCCTCGTCTAGCTCCCGGGACGTCGTGTGCGGGCATGGTGGCCTTTTGTCCTGCACGCGGAGCTCTCGGTTCACGGCAAACCAATCACGGCTCCGCGCGCTGGCTGCTCTGGTGTTTGGTTCCGGCATTTGATGGTGCAATATTTTCCTTGGCATGGAGGGAAGCACTATGGGCCAGGTTCTACACGGGAGCGCCACGACGACAGAGGCAATCCGTCGAGCAATAGTGAAGAGAGCCTGAGAACGCTTTCGAAGCGATACGGGATCAACCAGAAAACCGTGGCGAAATGGAAGAAGCGGACATCGTTGGTCGACCTTCCTACAGGCCCAAGGACCCACACTCGACGACCCTTTCCCTCGAAGAAGAGGCCGCTATCGTCGCCTTCCGCCGGCACACGTTGCTGCCGCTCGATGATTGCCTCTACGCTCATCAGCCGTATCCATCCGGCGAAGGCCGCGAGGGCTTATGATTTCGGCTCGTCTGCCATGATGCGTTCGATCTTGTCGCGATCGCATTGCTCGTCGACAAGGAACTGCCGAACACCTCCTTCCCAGGTGCGGATATCGGCGAGGAACTCCTTCAAGCTTTCGATGCCCCGGTCGGTGAAGGTCGTGATGCCCTCTTCGCTGCCGTCATGGGCATGGATCATCTCACCATAGTCGATGTTGTCGGAGTTGCTGGCAACCTCCTGGATGAGTTCGAGGTTCTCGCCAATCAGCGTGGCAACGTAGTCGATCGTGTAGACATGCGTCGGGCGCGCCATCAGGCCGCCACCTGCCGGGCGCTTACGGCGGACCAGTTCCACGGCAATAGTTCCGGCAGCCTTGATACTGGAAGGCTGGGCATGCGGGCGAGCACGTCCGCCAGCCAGGCCTGCGGATCGATATCGTTCATCTTTGCCGAGACGATCAGGGAATACATGAAAGCGGCACGCTCGCCTCCACGCTGGGAGCCGGCGAATAGCCATGCCGTTCTTCCGAGAGCAACGCCGCGCAGGGCTCGTTCGGCGGCATTGTTCGTCAGACACAGTCTGCCGTCGTCGAGGAACCGGGCGAAGGCTTCCCAGCGACCCTCCTTCTCGAACATGTAGTTGATCGCCTTGGCGACGGGGTTGTGCTTCGACATTTGCCCGCGCTGGGCCATGAGCCAATCGTGCAGTTCTTCGACGAGCGGGCGAGCATGTTGCAGCCTCGCTGCGAGCCTATCCTCGGCAGGCATTCCGTTTATGCCGCGCTCGATGTCGAAGAGCGCGTCGATGCGGGCAACGGCCTCGAGCGCGACAGGCGATATCTCGTGGGCAGGTTTGCCCTTGCGCACGTTGCCGGCGATGTCAGCGAGTTCGAAGAATTTGCGCCGCGCGTGGCTCCAGCAAAGTGCGCTGATCACCAGCGCGGGGCGGCGGTCGGCACGATAGAGGTGGTTGTAGCCGCCATAGGCATCGGCTTGCAGGGTGCCGTGCCATCCGGCGAGATACGTGTTGGGGTGGGTCTTCTCGCGATCGGGAGAGAAGTGGAAGAGTGCGGCGGGAGGCGCGCCGCCCGCGAAAGGGCGGTCATCGCGGACGTAAGTCCAGAGCCTCGCCTGCTTTGTTGCTCCCCTGGCCAGAAGCGGCACGGTGGTGTCGTCACCATGCAGCCGTTCGGCGGCCAGAACATGGGCACGGATCAGGTCATGGATCGGCTGCAGGGCCGTCGTGCAGGCTCCGACCTGATCGGCCAGTGTGGAGAGACTGAGAGCGACGCCTTCCCTGGCGTAGCGCTCAGCCTGGCGGTTCAATGGCTGATGTTGGCCGAACTTCTCGAACAGGATTGTCGCCAGCAGGTTGGGTCCCGCCCATCCGCGTGGTGTCGCATGGAAGGGGGCCGGTGGCTGGCTGATCTTGTCGCAGTCCCGGCAGGTGAACTTCTCGCGCACCGTCTGGATCCTTCCACTGGCGCGGAATGATCTCCAGCGTCTCGGTGATGTCTTCGCCCATCTTCACGATGCGGGGCGAGCCGCAGCAGGTGCAGGTCGACGGGGCATCGATGACCAGGCGCTCGCGCGGCAGGTGCTCGGGAAACGGCTTGCGGGCCGGCCGGCGGCGTTCGAAAGCGGAGACATTTGTGATTCTCGTCGCCACGCGTTCCGCAGCGATCTCGTCTTCGGTGGCGTCGGCTTCAAGTTCTTGGAGCTGCAATTTCATTTGCTCGATCAGCCGGGCGCGGCGCTCCGAGCTCTGGCCGTACTGCTCGCGACGTATCTTGGCGATCTCGAGCTTGAGATGCCGGATCATCGCCTCAGACGTCGTCACGACCGCGCGCACCTGTGCGAGGTCGGCCTCGGCAGAGGCGGCACGCGCTTCCGATGCCGCAAGCGCGGCGCGCAGTCTGGCTATCTCCGAAGCAGCATCATCCATGGCCGAAAGCTACCATGCCGCATGCCGAAAGCCCAACAAAAACAGAGGAATGCAGGCGGCCAGCCTGCCTTCGAAGGCCGCTGCGTCCAGCGCGGGTTGCGCCAGTCGATCCCTTCCAGGAGATAGCCGAGCTGCGCCGACGATACAGGCACGGCGGAGCCATTCTGGCTGACCGGCCAGATGAACTTTCCAGCTTCCAGCCGCTTCAGGTAAAGCGACATGCCGACGCCGTCATGCCAGAGGACCTTGATCAGGTCACCCTTGCGACCCCGGAAGCAGAAGACTTCGCCGCCATGAGGATCGCGGCCAAGACCTTGCTGAACCTTCAGCGCCAGGCTGTTCATGCCGCAACGCATGTCCGTCACCCCGCCCGCGATCCACACCTTTACCCCCGCGGAAAACGCGATCATGACCCATCCACGACGGGCAACAGGCGGGCAAGAATGGTCGGATCAAGCGAGGCTGGGATCGTCAGCCGTCGGCCATTCGGCAGGCCGATCTCGATCGTCATGTCGTCTTCAAATCGCAGCCGTGAGGCTACCTCGCAAGATGCCGCCGCCGATGGCGAAATCGTAAGTGGCACGAAGCCCGTTGTAGCGGAACTGCTCAGAAGACCACTACGGTATTCCCAACGCCAACGGGTCAACAATGACCGTGACAATCCATATCGCCGCGCCGTCACCGAGCCTTGCCGAAAGCCTTGTAGACTTTCCTCGACGATCCGAACCTTCTCTTCGTCCGACCAATCCCGTCGGCGATCAAGATCGTCGACGGACAAGACCTCAATGGGGGAAATGATTGTAGCGCATAACATAAGGCATGGACTTAAAGCCAATCAGCAAGTCAGGACAGACGGCCTTCGCCGGATGGGTACCATCAGCCGACCATTTCACATCTGACGCGTTCGTCGTTGCACAGGTGTTTGCAGCGCCACGGCATTTCACGTCTGCCGGAGGTCAGAGGCGACAAGGAGCCGAAGAAGAAGTTCAAAAGCTATCCGGTCGCTTACTTCCACATCGATATTGACGAGGTGCAGACGGCCGAGGGCAAGCTCTATCTCTTTGTCGCAATTGACCGAACATCCAAGTTCGCGTTCGCGGAACTCTACACCAAAGCCGGCAAGATGAATGCCGCTCAGTTCTTGCGCAATCTGATCACGGCAGTGCCCTACACCATTCACACCGTTTTGACCGACAATGGCATTCAGTTCACCAACCGAGCTTGTGATCGAAATGCCTTCCAGCACATCTTCGATTGGGTCTGCGACGATCACAGCATCGAGCATCGCCTGACCAAGGTGAAGCATCCCTGGACCAACGGACAGGTCGAACGGATGAACCGAACGATCAAGGAGGCGACCGTCAAGCGCTTCCACTACGACGATCATGCGCAGTTGAAAAAACATCTGGCTGACTTTATCGACGCCTACAATTTCGGGCGCCGGCTCAAGACGCTAAAGGGCCTTACGCCTTACGAGTTCATCTGCAGACAATGGACTTTGGAGCCGGATCGATTCATCATCGACCCCATCCATAAATGCCGGGACTAAACATCTAGGCGATGCCCTTACCTGAACGGCGACAGCCATGAACAGCGTTTCCAGTCTCAGCGACTCGACCCCGTTTTCGCGGAACCTGATCGTGATGTCAAAAGGCTATTTCCGAGCCGAATGGCAAAAAGGATCGGCGCGATGGAACGGAGGCGCGGAGAGGACGGGCTTAGATTCAGCAATCGAAATCAAAGCATGCGCGCCGGCGGCTCGAATACCCACATGGCATTGAGCGGGAAAACCCAACGAGGGAGTTTAACACAGCCCCTACTGTCGAAGCAAAGCGCATGCAAATAGACTTGGCGTCGCTCGCCGACGAATCGCTCGAGCATCGAGCGAGATCAACGCCAACCAAAGATCGAAAAATTGGGCAATCGGCGCGTATTGTTGATCAGACGGAAATTCGAGTGAAAAACTAAGTTGTGAGATTGCGGGTGTCTGCACACCGACGACAGCGCGTCGGCTGCGACAGCTATCACCAATACTGCTAACTACTGGGGGCGTCATAGACAAACCCAGCTCACTTCACGGGCTCCGCTACATCACTGATACCTCTGTCGCTCTCGTCGTCATCGGGGGTCATTCGCTGCAGGAGCCGAATAAGATCGCGCGTCGTGCCGTTCGGAAGTCTCCTAAGAATCCTCGCCAGTGTGAGACAATCCTCGGCCTCCTCCGATGTGCGGCCCCAAAGATGTGGCGCAGCTTCAAAGATCATATCGATAGGCATGAAGCCAAGAATCTCACACAGATGGATCATCCGAGTAACAGTCATTTTGGAAAATGCCCGCTCGTAGCGTCCGTATACAGGGATGGACAGACCAAGCATTGGAGCAACGTCTGCGCGGGACAGGCCCTGCGCTTCGCGTGTCTTTTTCAGGAACGCGCTGATCAATTCCTCCATGTGACCCAACGATGTAATTTCGCCGCCGAAACCTGGCTTTCGATAGATCGCCTTGTCAACCTCCGGATCGGCGGTGCTGACGAGGCCTCTCGAACTTCTGTAGCTTGCTAGATCTTCCGTCACCGCACGTCCCTATTTTCCTGCCACTCGTTGTAGACTTGAGCCAACCTGAACCGATTTGAACCACTTGCCATCGCCAGACTACAACCGTTTTAAATACCCATTTTGGGCATTTTTTGCGTTATAGCAAATATTTGAGAGTTTAGCCAAATTGCTTCATGAATGCATTCAAAACAGTCTCGCTAGACCGGTGGCCCAGTTCCATGAAAGATGAGTCGGCTATGGCCGCACCCGGCACTGAATCATCTAGGTTGCGTCGAATTTGAGCGAAAATTCACATTCAATGCTCAACATCTTCTAAGCGGTCTTCGTTGAGGACGATAAGACATAATCCTCGAAAACCGATCCATTTCCCCGTCCCACGATATCCCATTTGGCTAGCTGGGAAAGCTCCGCCGTGCTGGAAATCACTCAGCCAAGAACCCATATCAGTTACCGCTCCCGCTAGCGTGTAGGTTCGATGCTCTCTGAAAATTCCGGCATCATGGAGCAAGTGCCACAAACGTGAACTTTGCTAAACGAAGCCGCCACCTTATCGCATCCACACAAAGGGCTTGAAATAGTCGACCGTGAGGGTTACATCATTGTAAGCAGCAGACAACGAGGCTTCCGAAAGGTCGCTGTTGCAGGTGCACCCTTAGAGGTCGGTACACCACGGTAAGGCACACGCGTTCGGCGGAAACGCCATGGGAAGGCTTCTTTAGGGGGCCTTTTTTGTTTCTAGGGCACCCTTATTTGCTGGAAATGAGCCTTTATTACGAGTTGGCAGACGCTACACCTTCGCTTGATGCGGCTGAAATTAATTTCTTTCTGATCAGCGCTTTTTACCACCAGTTCTACGTTGTGTTCGTCTGATCTGCTCGGGAAAAGGTAATAAACAACAAGATCATTAAGGCCAGAGGTCAGGACAGGGCCTGAAACGGCAAGGTTACCTGCCCAGTAAGGCATACAGAGGTAGGCACAAGATGCTCGAACGTGAATCTACCTTGCGGATGTTCGATTGTTGGGAAGGAGTCGTTAATAGTCGTCATGAGGCGCGGTCACCCGAAGACAGCTCTCACGATCTGGACCCATTCACTGAACTGGATTAGTGATTGCGCTGGGTAGTCTGGCTCTGAGACATTGAATTTTCTCCCGATATAAGGGCACGGGTTTGACAACCTTACGAAAGTGCTAACCCCTGAACGTGGTTTCGTTCTCCTGGTAAGGGCCCTTTCATGTTCAAATCGATACGAATAGAGCACTGACCTTTCGCTTCCGTCCTTACGACGGAGTTGTCTGCTTATGTCTCGCGTATCGACCGGAAGCCTGAACATGCTGCAGGAGCGAATTCCCATCCTGAGACCGAATTCCTACGACGCCTTCTCCGCAGGAGACCGGAGGTTCGAAATACGACCAGTGCGCCTGGCCTGACCCGAGAGAGGCTTCGGGCAGCCGAGGACGACACCTACGGCCTGTTCGTCGACTTCCGTTGGCCCAAGAACGTCGGGAAGCCATATTGCCCTCGCTGTGGCTGCCTGGAGCCGTACGGCGTCGTCGTTCTGATGCTCGGAGCCGGAATGCCGCGCCGAATTTTCGGTTTTCGCCAACCGCAAGCTTTCATTCAAGAAGATCATCATGGCAATCTGGGAGGAGATCACGGCCGCCAAGGGCATGGCGGCGCTCCATCTGAGCCGCAAGGTCAACGTCCAGTATAAGACCGCCTACTTCCTGCTGCAGAAGCTCCGGGAGGCAGCCGACCTTCGCCGTGATGCGATCAAGCTGCACGGTACGGTGCAGATCGACGGCAAGTATGTGGGCGGCGTCCTCCGCAAGGTGACAAGAAGGAAGAGCGCAAGGACGGGCGCAAGAAGGAAAATCAGAACGGCAAGCGCATGTGAGTTCTGGCGCTGAGGGAGGCCAACCGCCATGCACCGAACAGAACGGTGACGCGGGTGATCCTGGACGAGAACGGCAAGGATGCATGGGCGGCCGTCGCCAAGCATGTCGAGCCGAAGGCGCTCCTGATCGCTGACGAACACAAGGCGCAACCAGGGCTTTGAAAGAAAGCGCTGTATAGATCCACCTGCTCCGCCCTTTTAGTCCGCTAGCAAAAGGCGGTAGGGGACCGACTTCTCGAAGCGGTTTCCTGCCGGCCGACAAGGGCTACGGCAGCGCTGAAATCCTCGCCAAGCCGGTCGAGTGTAAGGCTTCGGCAACATCGCGCCGAAGAACAACTGGAAGGGCTCAGTCGTCTTCTCACGCTGGGTCTATCGGCAGCGTAACCTCGGAAACGTCAAAAGCACCGGTTCGATCGTAATTGACGCAAAGCTGACAGTCGTGTGCGATCGCGCACATTGACAGGCTGGCATGATGCAAGCGCCGACGTGCATTGTGACCTCAACCCAAATCACTCCAATGCTGGGTTGGCCTTCGGACGGATCGCTCGCAAGGTTGACGCTGTTCAAATACTAGGCGGAGTGGCATAATCCGCGCCTCCCGACACACGGAGCACCGGAAGGCGCCTTCTGTCGCCATTGAAACATTCACTAACAATGATCTGGTGGCACACCAATTGCTTGTAGGAGCCCAGATCTCTGCCGGCAATGGTTCCGGTCCAAGCTCCAGTGGCTACTATCGACGATGACCAACACCTTTAGATGTAAGGCCCATCTTCGCGCATGTCGTACCGTACGAACGGAGCTCGTCAGCGATCATCACGCGCGGCGGCGTGCAGCCGATCCAAAGAGCTTTGTCACCAGCCACTGCTCAGCGCGGGAGCCTCTTCAGCTTTGGATCAAGACGTTGAGAGCGATGCCATTCTGGCCGACAGCTCCGCCGGAGCCAATGTTCTTCGCGCGCGATCGAAGTAACCGACGTTCAGATGTCATGTCGCCGCGAATGAGACTGCTTCAAGGGATTCCAGTGGGAGATCGCCTTGCCGAGTTAAGGCTCCCACTGGCACACGGTTTCATTGGTCACGCCGGTGCCGCATGTTGGCCGCCGCAATCCGCTAAACTTAACGGTGCCCTAGAACCTGAAGAGACACAGCGAAATCGGCCTTTTGTTTGGCACCGGTTGGACTAGGCCCGTTTTCGTTTTCGTCTCAAAAGTGGAGATGCGATATGATTTCGAATCACCAAGCCGACGTGGTTGGCGATAGCGACAAGCTCATCGAGCAAGCACTGCGAGCTGCCATGGATACTGCTCTAAGTCCGGCTGCGCCGGCTCACCTGCGTGGAGCGCTGGACGCGGCAGTGTTTCCAGGGGGCTCCCGGATGCGCCCCAAGCTCTGCTTGAAAGTCTCCTATGTGTGCGGCGAAAAAGATCCTGAGCTGGCGACAAGAGCCGCGGCAGCAATTGAATTGCTGCACTGTGCCTCGTTGGTGCATGACGACTTGCCTTGCTTCGATAACGCGGCGCTACGCCGCGGCAGACCAACGGTGCACCGGCTTTTCGGAGAGCCTATCGCCGTTTTGACCGGCGATGCCTTGATTGTGATGGCTTTCAAATACCTCAGCTTGCAGGCTGCGCTAACACCTGAGTTGGGCGCGCGCATGATCGAGGTGGTTGCGGAGGCGGTCGGCCCCAGTCACGGACTGATCGCCGGACAGTCGATGGAGGCAATGACGCACGTCCCAATCGACCGCTATCACCATTACAAGACCGGCTCCCTCTTTGTCGCGGCGGCCACTTGCGGTGCCCTGGCAAGTGGTGCAGATCCGGCCCCATGGTCTAAGGTGGGGGAATTGCTCGGGCACGCGTATCAGATCGCCGACGACATCGCAGATACAGTCGGCCGCGCAGAAGTGCTTGGCAAATTGCCTGCCGTGGACACGCAGCTGAATCGACCCAGTATCGTTCGCGGCCAAGGATTGGACAGCGCAGCCGCCAGATTTTATGCGTATCTCGAACAGATAGGTGACGCCATTCCTGCCAGCCCTCAAAAACGGTCCTTCGTTGACTGGCTTAATCATGCACTTTGCAAAGGCGTGGCTGGACCGGGAAAAGCCGGTCTGATTCAACAAACGGCGCTGGATTGCGCGCCTTTGTAAGCCCGAGTTACGGTACGCATAACCTAGCCGGCGGCATCATTACCGCTTCATCGTCAACAGCTGCTTCATGAACACTTCGTTCCCTGCATCGAACCGCTGGGCCAAGGTGGATTAGAGGTCTAGCTTTAGCGTTAACGGTTTTTGCAACCAGCTTGGAGGGCCGGCCGACAGAGCGGGCGACGCCGGCATCATCCGACTGGCGGATGCGCGGAGGGCAACAAGTGCGCGGAGGGCAACAAGCGCGCCTGGCGCAACGTCGCCAGATCAGGTGAGCCGGTGCAAAAGCAGGCGACGGCCAACTGGCGGATGACGACCTCGAAATGCGCAACGACCGCTTCGGTCGATACCGTAGCCGCCGGCAGCACGCCGGCTGCCTGCCCGGCAATGTCCGCTCCGAGGCGAATGGCCTTGGCCACGTCGACGCCGTCGCGGATCCCGCCGGACGCGATAAGCTTCACCGTTGGCAGTGCCCGACGGACCGCCTGCAAGCTGGCCGGTGTCGGGATCCCCCAATCGGCAAACGCCATCGCCACTGCACGGCCGGCGGCATCGCGGGCGCGCTCGCCCTCCACCGCGGCCCAACTGGTGCCGCCGGCTCCGGCGACATCAATCACCTCAACACCCGCCTCGACGAGCGCGCAGGCCACCGAGGCGGACAGGCCCCACCCGACTTCTTTGGCCACGATCGGCACGCCCACGCTACGCGCGGCGCGAGCCACCTGCGCCAGTACGCCGTGCCAGTCGCGGTCGCCATCCGGCTGTAGCACTTCCTGCAGCGGATTGAGATGGACGATCAGCCCATCAGCCTCCAGCGCATCGACAGCCCGGCGCGCCAGATCAAGGCCGTCGGCCTCGCGCAGTTGCGCAGCGCCGATATTAGCCAGCAAGGGAATGTCAGGCGCCAGGCGGCGTAGGGCGCGCGTCAGCCCCTGGGAATTGCGCGATTGCAGGCTCACGCGCTGCGAACCGACGCACATGGCGATCCCCAAGGCTTGCGCCGCCTCGCTCAGGTGCCGATTGATGGCCTCTGCGCGTGGCATTCCGCCGGTCATGGAACTGATCAGCAGCGGCGCACGCATGGGCTTGCCTAACAGCGATGTGCGCAGTTCGATCTGCGTCAGGTCCAGCTCGGGCAGTGCGCAGTGTTCGAACCGGATTTGCTCCCAGCCGGCAGCGACCGTGGCTGGCGCCGTTCGCCGATCCAGCACGAGGTCCAGATGGTCGTCCTTGCGCCGGGTCAGGGCGTCGTCGCACCCGCTCGCTCGATCCGCCGTATTGGGCGTTGGCGTTGCGTCGGATCGGACCGAGGGCGCCGCGCGCACGCCGCCGCCTCCCGCGCGTTCACGCCGGCGCACGCTGGCCTCCCCCCGCCGCATCGTTGCCGTAGCGGCTGATCGAGGTCTGGTAGTACTTCGCGCGAATGACCGCCATGGCCTCGATTAACGGTCCCCATGGTGCAGGAAAGCGTTCTTTCACCATCACTCGGTGCAGCATGCGCGCATGGCCGACCAGCTCGTCGTTGAGGAAATCCTCCACAGGCATAGCCGGATAACGCTGCAGGAGCAGGATGGCAGCGTTGTCGGCTTCTCCCGCCGCCCTATCCTTGGCGCATCCATGCAGATCGTTCTGCAGGCGCCCTATCGTGGAGATGAGCCGCAGCACCTGGCGAAACGCCGGACGCGCGCGCAGGGTCGCCATGTCCAGCCCCCATAGCAACGACAGGCAACAGAACACGTTCGCGTAGGCGATCGAATCGATGGAATTGTGCAAGTATTCGGCGTACGACCAGCGTTCAGCCCCCGCCGCCTGCGCGTGTCCGGCGCGCAGCGCCGCGCAGTAGCACCGGGTATCGTTTAGAAGCTCAGTATAGTCGCGCCTATCGTAGGCGAGCGCGGCCAGGGAAGCGCGCAGCACAGCGCAGCCCTCGAAACCGGGGACCGCGCATGGCACGCCCTGCCCCAGCGCCTGCTCCACCGCGGCCAGCTGCTCCGGCGCGATCAGGCCAAGGTCGTTGCAATCGTCGAGCCAAAACAGTAGCGCCAACTCGCAATAAAACGCCACGATCAGCTTTTCGTCCTGCGGATCTCGGCCGGTGCGGGCGCTGATATCGTGCAAGCTCGGTTGGATACACTGCAGGATGTACTGTCCGCCCCTAACTGCTTCTACGGCATGCTCGTCGGCGAATCCGGTCAGGGAACGCCCCCACTCCAGTACTTGCTGCAGCGCGCTTTCGGTCGGGATCATTGCGCTATTCCTCCTGCTCCCTCGGTCGGGATGCGCCGCCCCCAACGAAGAGCCAGCCACAAGCCGGCGAGTTCGATCACGCGCACGACCCGGGTCGGGCAATACAATTCCTTGCCGATCCACAGCGGCGTCTGCGGCAATTCATGCGCCTCATGGCGAGCGAGCATCCACTCCAGCGCGTGCGCGACCGCCAGCGCGATGCGGGCGCGCCCTGTCGGCTCTTCGCGCCCATCCATCACGTGCAACGCGAACAGCGCATAGGCGGTTTCCTCAAATGTTGACGCGCGACCCGCGCCCCAGCCGCCGTCATCGCGCTGCGCCTGCAACAGCGCCGCCAGCGCGCGCTCGTCGCGCCACTGGGGCGCGCCTTGCGCGAGCGCAGCGATTGCATGCGCGGTGGGATACAGCCACGAAACATGCCATTTGTCATTGTCCCATAGACCGTCCGCGTTGCGATTGGCCTCAAGGTAAGCGCTGGTACCGGCGGTGGGCTTTCCCAACAGTCTGAACGCATGCAGGGCGTGGATGTTGGTCGACACCGAGGCATTGCGCTCGCCGGGGAAGGTAACGAACAGCCCGCCGATTTCGAAGTGGCGCAACGCGTCGGCAGCCGGGTTGCGTCCTGCTAGGCGCAGGATGCACAACGCAACAGCAGTGTCGTCCGCATCGGCCGCGAAGTGCAAGGCCGGACCCAGACCGCGCACGCCCAGACAGGCATCGAGCTGCGCGACGATCACGCGCACCGCCTCGGCGAGCGCGGGATGCGAAAACAACCCGGCCAGATGCAGAGTGTACAGCGACCAGCATGGCTCGAACACGTTGATCGGCCAGACGCTGGGAACGACACCTTCGATGCCGCTGCGCGCCGCGCGCGATGCGGCCTGAAGATACCTGTCGGCACGCTCGACCTGTGGCGCGCTCGCCTGTGTGAGGGCGTGCGCACGCCACGCGGCGGTTGCCGCCGGGCTGATGCCGATGCTGCCGTCGTCGTCCAGGCATGCCGTGGTCGGCGACGTCCCCCAGGCTTCCCAGGAGTGCAACAACGGATGGCCGCTCGGCAGCGGTCCCACCGTCCCCAACTTAACCAGGCACGCTTGCCGCAACGGCAACAGCGCCGGGTAGCGCGGAAACACCACGTCGCCCACCAAGGATGTGGCCTCGCCGGAGATCTGCGGCAGGATCAGCTCCGCGCCTACCGGCGCGTCTTCCGGCACCGCATCCGCGTAGGGATCCGGCTGGCGCTCGAGGAACCGCGTTGCAGCCTGAACTGCGTCCGCAGCGCCGGGAAGAGAATCGGCACGCCGCAATGCAAGCAACGCCGCGCACGTGGGTACATGGCGGAACAGTGGGAAGTCAGCACTTCCCCATCCGCCATCGGCCTGTTGCTGCGCCATGAGCCACGCGTATCCGTTCTGCCGACCGGTGACGTTGCCGCTGAACTGCAAAACGCGCGCCGTGTCGTAAACGGACGGACTCACGCTGCCGCCATCGCGCGTCTCGTTCAGCAAGTGGCGCAATTCAGAAAGGATCTGTTCGGACAGCGCACTCATGCGGGATGTTCCCTCTGCAGGCAGTTGACGAGAAGCGCGGCGAAGCGCACCTATGCTGGCGGCGGTCCGCGGTGGGCAACCGCTCCGATCTGCGCCGTGGAATCGAACACAATGTAGCATCTAGCGGTGCCGCCGGCCGATCGCAGCGGTACGGCGGCGCCTCCGTGCGGACCGGCGCCAATGCGCACGGCGCGTGCTTGAACAGATACCCTTTTGGCCCGCTGCACGGCCTGCGCCAACCGCTCCGCACGCGGGCGCATCGAGGTGATGGCTTCCTCGGCCTCTGGCCATAGGCCCGGCACTGACTGGGGCGCTGCATGCAGCTTCGTGATCGGCACGCCGGTTGCTTTCTTCTCCGCCGCATGCTTGCCGGCGGCTTGCCCAGCGTCGCGTCATCCGCTGGCATGTCATCCTCGACCACCTACAATACAAGGCCGAAACAGGCGCGATAGCGATCCAGTGCGCGGTACAGCGTAACGCGCGGCATCCTCCGCGACGGCGCATAGCGCGCCCATGCCTATGGACGCGCGCACCAACAATCCGCCGCACGCCTGCGCGCCCGATCCGCCGAACGGGGAAACGCCAGTTCGGTCGTCGTTTAGCGTGGAACCCTTCTGCATGTTGTTCATCTCCTTCTACCTGACAGAGAATGCCGCGGCGAGCGGCGAGCCGCCGCGGTGCTGCCGGCGTCGCACCGCGCGCGCGCGCCGAATGCAGCAATGCCGCCCATCGTCTTCGCCGCTGCCTCTTGACACGGGGCAGAGGATCCCAGCTCATGAGAATCCGATGCGGACTGTCATGGACGGATGTGCGGTCGGGTAATAGCGCCGGCCTTTTTCGACGCCGCTCATCAATCGCGGCCGCACCCCGGCCTCCTGCATGGTCAATGCCAAGGCGATGCTGAACTGCACCAGCTCCAGCCATACAAGGTGATAGCCCATGCAGACGTGTGGGCCGGCACCGAACTGCAGCATGTCCACCGGCCGGATCGGCTCCGTGCGTTGCAGCCACCGCCCCAGACGGAACTGATCGGGCGCTTCGTGCAGCAGCGGCGAGGTCGAGAAATGCAGTAGTGGGATGCATAAATGAGTGCCCGCAGGAATGCGCCGCTGGCCGAGTTGTAGTTCCTGCATCGCGCGACGCGGTACGAGCGAGGAAGCCGGATGCATTCGTAGCGTCTCCCGAAACAGCGCCTCTGCGACCGGACATTGCGCCAGGTCCTCGTGCCCGGTCGGCACCGCGCCCACGCGTTGCGCCTCTTCGACCAGGGCGTCCCACAGCTCTGGATGCTGCGCCAGCTCGATCACCATCCAGGCTATCGTCGAGGCGGAGGTCTCGTGGCCGGCAAGCAGCAGCAAGCGGATATTGGCGACCAGGACGTCATCGGAGAGCGCGCCATCGCTGCAATCGAAGGCGCTCACCATGTCGTTGATCAACCCGGTGCGCGCGGCGCGCGCGCGCGCGTCCCGGATGAACTGGCGCGACTGCGCGTCGATCCAATCGCGGGCGGCGCGGCCGCGTCGCAAGGGCATCCCCGGCAGGTCGATCGGGGGCGCGACCATCAATTGCAGCAGTTGCCGGTACTTGCGATGCCACTCCGACAGGTCTTGAGCGGGGATGCCCATGAGACTGAAGGTGAGTTTGAGCATCAGGTTGCGTGTGTCTGGCAGGATAGCGACTTCACCGCGGTCGCGCCACGCCTTGACCTGAGCCCTAATAATTGGTTCGAACAGCTCGCCAATGCCGGCCTCGGTCAGACCCCTCGGCAGAAACGCCGCTTTTATCCCATCGCGCGCCTGCCGGTGCGCGCTACCGTCCAAAGTGACCAACGTTCCGCCAAGGATGTCGGGCGCCATCTCTTCGATCAGTGCCGAGGACACTTCCTTGTGCCGGAGCAATGCGAGCGCATCTGGATCCAGGCATGTCATCAGGTGTCCGGCCGGGCCGAAGTCCAGCCAGAAGTGGCTGCCTAGGGTCCTTTCCGCGCGCCGCAGCAGGCGCGGCAGATCGCAGACGATGGCGGGGAGATGCCCGACCAGGGGGAAAGCGCCAGGCATGACCGGGATGTCGTCCCGTAGCCGGCGCCAGCGGTTCAGCGGGTTGAGCAGCATGTCCATCACCAATGCGACGCTGCGGTTGCTTCGGCGGCGTCACCGGCCGGCCGAGCCGCGCTGTTGCCACCGTCGGCGTAGGTTGGAACATGCGCCAACATGCCGCCGTCGATGCACACCACCTGGCCGGTGATGAACGCAGCCTCCTCCGAGAGCAGGAACGCGACCAGCGCGGCTACGTCCTCGGGGCGGCCGACGTGCGGCAGGAGCTGGTGCCGGTGTAGATGCCGTTGCATGCACTCGTCCAGCTTGGCGAAGAGACGTTCAGTCATGACAAGACCTGGCGCAACCGCGTTGCAGCGGATCTTCGCGTGTCCGTATTGGGTGGCAAGCGAGGCCGACAGCATGTTCATTGCGGCCTTCGACGCGGCGTATGACGTCAGTGCGGTGTCGCCGCTGAGCCCTTGGCACGATGACATGTTCACGATCGCGCCACCACCACGGCCGATCATTTGTGGGATGGCCTGCCGGCAGCAAAGGAGCGTGCCGCGCAAATTGGTCGCCATGGTCTGGTCCCAGACCGCCACGTCCAGGTCGAGGATCGCGCGGTCGTGCGGAGTCAAATGCATGGCGCTCGCATTGTTCACAAGCACGTCGACCCCACCGAAGCGCCGCTTCGCCGTTTTGAACAGCTCTGCCACCGCCTGCGCATCTGCGATGTCCATGGCCACGGCCAGCGCTTGGCCCGCTTCGGCTGCGATCTGTGCGGTGCAGGCGATGGCAGCGGGGCCATCAATGTCGGCCACCACCACTCTGCCGCCCTCGCGCGCGATGGCGAGGGCGCATGCCTTGCCGATCCCGGCGCCGGCGCCGGTCACCACGGCCACCTTGCCTTTAAATCGTTCCATCATGTTCTCCTGGATTGCGTAGGTCTTTCGCTGCATGTCGCTCAGCGTCTGCCGGAGAGGGCGTAGGGCCGGGGTTGGTGCAATGGTCATCGCCGGCTTCGCTTTCGATCACCCGAATGGCCGCGACCGGGCACTGGCTGGCTGCTAGGCGCACGGCGGCGTGCAGCGCCTGCGGGACCGTCGCCATGCACACTTCCGCCACGCCGTCCGGCTCCCGCTGACGAAAGGTGCCCGGCAGCGTCAACACGCACTGACCAGTGGTTCCGCACAGGTCCTGGTCGACCACGACGCGAACCTCAGCCGCCGCCTGCGCGTGCAGCCGCACCGGCAGCGCGCGGAACGTCCTAAGGAACGCTGAGGGCTCCCGGGTCGGCTGCTCGGCCAAGGCCAACGTGGGGAAGCGAGCCTGGATCTGCGGCAGGCTCTCGGCCAGTTGCACCCTGGCGAGTTGAGCACCTAGGCAGAAGTGGATGCCGTGGCCGAAGCTCAGCATAATCTTTCCGTCGCTCGACATGCCAGGCCTGGTGCCGTAGAACCGCACCGGATCGAAGCGGTCGGGATCAGCGAAAGCGTCCGGGTCGCGATTGCCGGCCGCGATCAGCACGCGCACGTCCGCGTCCTTCGGGATCACCACGCCATGCAGTTCGATGTCGCGCTGGGCGATACGCGGAATGGAGCTGAACATGGCCGGCGCCTCGCAGCGCAGTACTTCTTCTACAAATGCCTCCACCCCTGCGGCGTCTCCCTGCAGCCAGTGCCGCTCCTCGGGGTAGGCCAGCATCGCCAGCACCGCATGGTCGATAGTCGCAGCAGTGGTGGCGAAGCCGCCCAGCAACATGCCCCACAGCATGCTGATCAACTCCGCGTCCGAGAGCGTATCGGCGTCGTCGGTGTGTGCGCCGACCAGTGTCGACACGATGTCGCGGCGGGGATCGGCGCGCTTGCGCAGTATGAGGTCGCCGAAATAGGCCTTCACCCTGGCGCTGGCCACGTCCGCCGCGGCGAGGTGTGGATCGCTGGCGTGCGGGCTCAGGCCTTCTAGAATGGCGCTGACGATCGCTGAGAGCTCGAAAACGTCGTCTTGGGGCATGCCGAACAATTCAGCGAAGACAAGCATGGGCAAGGCCAGTGCGAATTCCCGATGCAGGTCCACCGCCTCTCCTCGCTCCAGTGCGGGCGCCATGCCATCCAGGCGAGCTGCGACGATGCGCGCGATGCTCGGCCGCAGGTTGTCGATCTGGCCCACGGTGAAATCGCGCGAAATCAGCCGGCGCAAACGCGTATGCGTCGGTGGTTCCTTCATGGCTAGCGTAGACGCCAGCAGATTGAGCGACAGGCTGCTCGCCGCACGCGGGAAATAGCGCGCCAGTTCGGATGGCGCCGGCCCCCGAAACGCATCGCCCGTAGCCTTGAACGCCCAGTAGATGTCGGCGTGGCGGCTCAACAGAAAGAGGCCCGACGCCGCGCGGTGCACCGGATCGTGCTCTCGCAACCACCGCATGAACGGGTACGGGTCTTGGATGCATGCTGGCGACGCCAGCTCGGCGAAGGCGTCGTGGCATGCTGCCGTGGTGTCTTGCACGTCCATCTTGATTACCTGTCGAGTGGCTGATCTGACCGGTGCGCGCCAGGCGCCGCCAAATGAGAAGATTGCGATGCCGGGGGGCGTCCGCACCAGAGCACCGGCATCTCCTCGAACCCGCCGGTAATGATCTCCTTGCGCAACTTCAGTTCTTCGGGCGCCACGGCCAGGCGCAACGCGGGAAAGCGCTGGAAGATCGAACCGAATATGGCCTTCAGTTCCAGCCTCGCCAGCGCCGCCCCGATGCAATTGTGCTGCCCGTAGGAGAACGCCAGGTGGGGATTTGCGTCGCGTCCGATGTCGAAGACTTCCGGGTCTTTGAAATGGCGCGGATCAAACGAGGTCGCCGGCAGGCCGACCAGTACTTTGCTCTCCGCGGGTATATGCACGCCCGCGATGTTAACGTCGGTCCGGGGATAGCGCATGATGCCGTCCCACCCCGCGCCAGGCGAATACATGCGCAGTATTTCTTCCACCGCCTTGTCCACCAGGGAAGGATCGCGGACCAGGCGTTCGCGCTGTTGCGGATGGCGAAACATGGCCAGCAGGCCGAATTCGATCTGCGCGACGGTGCTCTCGTGCCCCGCCACCAGCACGCCCGCCGCGAGGCCGATCGCCTCTTCCTCGGTCGCTTTGCCCTGGTCGACCGCGGCTAGCAGATCCGTCAGCAGGTTATCGCCCGGATCCTGTCGCTTGCCCCGTATTTTGCCGTGGATGTAGGCGCGGAGCTCTTCCCAGGCCAGGCCGGACGCGCTGCGCGGGCCGCTTTCATGCTGGTGCGTCATCACCTCGTCGGAGAGCCCTGCGAAAAAGGCGTGTTCCTCGAAGGGCACGCCCATCAGCGCGCTGATTACCTTGGCCGGAAGCGGAAAGGAGAGATGGCGTCGCAAGTCCGCGGGCTGGGGCTGAACCGCCAGCGTATCGAACAACTGCACGGTGATCGCCTCGACCTGCTGCGTAAGCAGCTTCACCCTGCTGTTGCTGAAGGCCGGCGCCACGATCGTGCGTAACCGAGCATGCTCGTCCCCTTCGTGCGAGACCAGCCATCCCGGCGAACCGAGAATGACCGAATCTGGGGTGAAATCCGCCGGAGGCATTCCCGCGGGCCGGAATGCCGCGTCAGACAGCACCGCCTTGGCCTCGTCATAGCCTGTCACCCACCAGCATTCGTGCCCGGACGGAAGGCGCACGCGGTGGATCGGACCCTTGGCGCGTAGCGCCAACATCTCGGGCGAGGGCTCGATGTGATCGACCCGCCACATCGGCAGCGTCGGCAAGGATTGTTCGGACATGGTGACGCTTCACTCTTTAAGCCCGGAAGGGGCGGAAGATGACGGGCGGACTGCGGGCAGCAAATGAGTTAAGACAGCGTGTAGACGACGTCCTCCTTGGCGATTGCCAGCGCCAGATCCTCCGGCCGCACGAACGGCGGGGGGAAGGCACGTCCCAATTTCAGGCGCGCCAGCGCAGCGCCCACGCACAGATGCGGCCCCTGGCCGAGGGGCAGGTGCGGGTTTTGCAGCCGGTTGAAATCGAACATGTCGGTAACGCCATAGGTCGGCCGACCGTAGGAATTCGCGCAGCAGGTTCGACCCCACCCGCCCACCGACCCGTCCGCAAACATAACTTCCAAACCAGTCCCACACGCCCGGTTTCCCGCCTGGCTCAAGGTCCGCCGCTTTGGCTGTACCGCTCGCGACGTGTGTGGCTCGCAAACGAAGAACTCTAGATCGCATCCAACACTCCTCACATTTTCCCGGCGCACAACCGAGCCACTATCATTGCCACAGCAAACCATCGGACCTCACGAGACGCGAACAGCGACGCGCCGCCCGAAGACCATCGCGCTGCGATTGGCGACATACCGTGACCAGAGCAAATCGCGTGCCGAAGTGAATTCGTGGGCTCAGCAGGCATTTCGTAGCAGCGCGTAGTGTCAAGCTCCCGCCATTCAGTCTCAATGCCGACAACCGCGGAGTACATGTCTGACAAAAGCCTGATCTAACGCCGGTCTGCGTCCGACAGTCGGCGACCTGCATGGGATGCCCCGAGGCGAGCTTTCGTGCAACAATCCGCGCCATCTTCGACGTCGAAGTTGCCCCGCCAGTTTTCGTCCCATGGGCGGGAACGTCGTCGACTGCGCCGCCGCGTTAAAAGCGCCGGCTTTGGGCAAATCTGACTGGACCCGCCTCGACCCTCCGGTAATAAAGTTTGCGGAGCTTATTTCCGCCAGATGCAAGTTCCGAGCTTGCAGTCATCTCGTTGACGTTGTTCTCAATGTTTCCACCCCCGCGCTTACCGAGACGGTCGAGCTTCTCGATCGGCGTAGGTCTAAAAGGCAACGGGAAACGATCAAATTTCGAGGCATGTTCTCTTCCGGAAACATGTCATCTAATCAGAAGCGGCGGTCGGCAGCAGTCGCCTTAGTCGGAGACCTTCTAAACCAGACGATGCCCGATCCATGCCGAAGATGAAGCAATCGGGAGACCAATGCAGCATCTCATGGACCGCCGCACCGTGGTGAAAAAAGCGGTCCTCGGTTGCTGGAGGTTGTTGAATAGTTCCATGACATCGAATTGAGCTTACGCCTGATGAATTCGGTCAATACCTACACCGCTAAGGGGTGCGCCGTTTACGCCTTGGGTCAAGCTTGGGGACGTTGGACTGCTCTGTTTTATCGCGATCACGTTTTTGTGGCTGGTCTGCCTGCCGAGTTCCTGAATGTATCGATCTGTCGCTCTCGCGCGTGGGCCGGAAGGACATAAATAGCAGGCTCAAGAAATAAACGACCTGAAGGAAAACCGAAGCCGCTAAGGTTACGGCGAACGCTTTGAAGATGGAAAGCGAGGCGGCGTAGGCCGAAACAGCGCTGGTGCACGTGACCAGCAGCAGGATGCAAAAAAAGGTTCTAAAGGGCAAGGTCTTGCTCCCGTTCGTTCGTCCAATGTTTCAACTGCGTCGACGCCGATGATTTCGCCCGGTTCGTCTACGCTATGAACGTGCATGACTTCGCCGAGAGCAGGCGTTGAAACAGCGTCTGCATGCAAAGCGGGTTGCGCCGTCGACAGCGATCAACTACTTCGGCATTCAGCTGGTGCCATAGGTTGCCAAAAGCCGGGTCAGCGCGAACACGCCAAAATGGCGACTTTTTCCTTCGCGGCTTCCAACTCGGCAAATGCACTGAACGTCTTCCGCCCTTCAGTGTTGACCTTTGTCCAGTTGAACGGGAGGCCTTCGGCAACGTAGTGAACGCCGCTTTGAGGCGTCAGCTTTCCGTTTCTCCAGCCCATGTCGGCACACTCGCGGACTCTGAGCGAATCGGCGCGACCTGGATCCTATCATTCGTCATTGCGCTCATAGGAGCACCGGGGAGCGGCGATCAATACGCACTTGCAGGCTTTCCAGTGCGCCCGCAACGATGAGGCCCTTGTTCGCCACTCGGTCCATCGGAGCAAACACAGGATCAAGCACCGGCCGGCAACATTCAAAACGTCGCGCGGCTTCCGTCATCGTTATTGACGGTGAACGATAAGGTTTACTACCGTCGCCTCCCAAAAGCGCTATCTGCCCGGCAAGAGGGATCGGGTACCCGTCAAAGATCGTGAAGGCGGTTAACCCAACTCGCAAAGCTTCTTCCCCAACAAATAGCGAGTGCATGTCGTCGAAGCGGATCATCTGAATAAGATCACTGCCAATTAAACCGGAGATCGATGCAATGCTGTTGCGATCAGGGAGCTCAGCGGCGCGAAAGATCGCACTTTCCGGCTCCAACAGATACACAAAATTTTCCATATCCTTGCCTTCTAAATTCTTGAAAAGAGCCCGTGCCCAGCTGCTTTTGACGGGAGCGAAAGCGACTCGTGCATCAACTCGGGATAGCGACAACGCGCGGCAATATGCAGATTCAGCGTGCTGTGTAAATGGTCCTGCGCCAATTCGGTTCGGTTCAATTCAAGTCACGCTCCGGACGTGTCGCTCCAATGTCGCCCATATCGTTGACTTTATTTAGATATTTGAATACGCGTGGTTTTATTCCGGCGCGCCCCCATACCAATTCCGCGCCAAACATGTACGCGACGATGTTGGACCATACCAGCAGCCGCGCAGTGGACTAAGGCGAGTTCAGCAATCGAACGTGGCGGCCATCGGCGTCGCCGCTCGTATGGCTCGACATTTGTCCCAAATTTGCGGAACGGGATCCCGACCTTGGGCAGGCTATGCAAACGGGTGCGTGTTCCAAGTTTGACGAGAGCTGTACGCTGTACGAATACCCCGGCAGAATTGGAAATCATCTCCCATGCTGCAGACGCGAGAAGCTGACGAGTGGAGCTTCTATCAAGGCACCCCTTGCGACGCTGAAGCAGAAAGAAAATTTGCAATCGGCAAGTTCCATCCGAGCATCACGACATTTGGCTAGCGCAACCGGGGCAACAGCCGCGCTCACTGTTGGCTTACTTAAAGTGTGCTGAGTGCCGCGGTCGCGAGTTCGCGCTCGGTCCCCAGGCGTTTTTGGTGCCGCGTTTTTAGTGCTATTCAAAACGCGGATGACGGCATCCAATCAATCTATTTTTCCTGATTAGCGACCTTGGTGCATGATCAAAGCGTCTAACCAAACAAGGTGATCGCGACGTCAGCGGAGAAACGTAAAAAATGCAATAGATAGGAAGCGGCAGATTTTATTGCGTATCCCGGAGAGATACTGCCGCCGCCATGTTGCTCGCTATGGCGGCGGCCCTCGGAGTGTGGCGAACAGGCCCGGTCTCCAACTACTCTGAGGACTATCGAAGAGACATATGATAACTCTCATCGACGGCTAAGGCGTCGTTGCGCAGCAGTTGATCTTCGATCTTCCCTCAGATTGCCGCACTCAGACTGCTCAATCGGCGCCGCAGATTGAAAGCCTGCGTTTGTCCGTTTGACGACAGCGGGAGGCGGGATCGCCTCCCGCTGCACAGGCGATCGAGTGATTGAAAAGCCGGCTTCAATTGTCACTTGCTCAAGTTGGCACAACCTTTGAATGTTCGCCTTCCGGGGACCAAAGCAGCCAACTGAATTCGATTATTGGAGAAAGCGACGAAGCGCATGCCAAATGTGCATCACATCGGGGTCTTGACGGTAGCGGTACCAACTGTGGACGCCGCACGTCAAACCGGCCTAGCCGTCGACCACTGCGACGATTGCCAAACACTCTATTTCAGCCGACCATGCCAGATGGGTCTCAAGTTATTTGATGACTATGTGCTCTTCCGCTTTTTTTCGCGCGCACTTGAAGAAATTGAGATGGGGATTGCCACCGCGACCGAGGCAACCGGCCTTTCGCTTAGGGAGCTGCGGGATACAACCCGCAGTTTCCCAGCAAGGCTTATCCGCGCCTTTGCCCTGCAAGAGGCGAGTGATTGCGTGCCTGATGCGGAGGAGCAACTGTTGCGCGACATGCTCCTAGCGCATGTGCGGCCAGGCGACCCTGAGGGCGTGCGTTTTGCTAAGATCATTGCGCGACGTTCCATGCGTGAAGACCACCTCTGGCGGGATCTCGGCTTGCATGACAAAGCCGAACTTAGGAGATTGCTGTTCGCGCATTTTCCGGCGCTGGCGGCAGGCAACACCTGCAACATGAGGTGGAAAAAATATTTCTACCGCAAGATTTGCGAAGCTGAAGGCTTTTCCCTTTGTAGCGCTCCCAGCTGCAAGGAATGCGGCGATTTTAATGAATGCTTTCTCCCTGAGGAAAGCGGAAGTCTTTCTGGAGCGGCAGAGTTCGTCGGGCACGAGATCTTGAAAACGTAAAGGCCACAGATGCAATCTTGGCGGGCTTGTCCGGCGACGTTGAACCGATACGGGGGATTATTGCTCCCGATGTTGCGACTGTGCGGGCACGCGCAAATGTCGCTTTCCTAAATATGAGCGGTGATGTCGTCGTCGGATAATGATCATCGGTCCATTCTATAGCGCCTACTAAAATTGCCTTAAGCTCTTCGCCATATTCGACTACGCGATCTACAATTTGTCGGAGCTGAGCGTGCGGCCGGAAAAAAGCATCCGCGACTAGCGCTTTAACTTGATAGCTTGCTCACGATCTTTGCTGTAGCCTTCGAGCATTTCCTCCAGAATTTGGCCCGCTGACGATCGAAACCGGCTCCGTTGTCAATCTCGCCAATGGCGGAACAATCCGGGCCTGCAAGACTTCAGCTGCCAAGCTGTCGGCATTCCTCCTATTTGTTCGTGGAGACAGCATAACAGCGAGCTTGTTGTAAGCGACAATCTCTACTGTGCCTTCATATGCGTTCTGCTGATCATCCGGCCTTAATTCCGACGCGCGGTGCGAAGCCGATTGGCCGTCAATGCGGTGCCGATCTGTTTGGCTCTACGACTTGCCACACTACTTCTGTCCCTCGCCTGAGATGTAAGGATACGGACGAGATTTGTTGATCTTTGACGCAAGCGATTTCCAACCGACAAGACCTCGCAGCCGCTTCATCCAGTTTGGCGGTTTCGAGACAAGAGTTTGTCGATCCCGCCTTCGAAAGTTTGGAATTAAATAGCTGAAGATCAGCAAAACAACTGTTTTATATGCTGCTGCCCACATGGCACGGGTTTTGAAGATTGCCATGCGAGGCGGCGCGAGCTGCCTGCCTTTTACTCAGCGATGGATGGAACGAAAGAAGGAAGGCGATATGTCAGATTTGCGTCAAATCGCATTTTACGGCAAAGGGGGGATCGGCAAGTCCACCACCTCCCAAAATACGCTCGCAGCGCTT
>NZ_JAILYH010000003.1 GCF_019793435.1 Rhizobium redzepovicii
GGCTGGTAAGCTTTCCCGCTTGACCTTTCGCCCCTTGGCCCTTAACCGCCAGAGGCAAAAGGAAAGGGTGGCGCATGAAGGTTCTGTTGATCGGATCGGGCGGACGCGAGCATGCGCTCGCCTGGAAGCTGGCGCAATCGCCGTTGCTGAGCGAATTCTATGCCGCGCCCGGCAATCCCGGCATTGGCGAACACGCCGTGCTCGCGCCCGTCAACATCGAGGATCATGAAGCGGTCGCCGCCTTCTGTAAGGACAAGGCGATCGATTTCGTCGTCGTTGGCCCCGAGGCGCCGCTCGTTGCCGGCCTTGCCGACCGGCTGCGCGCCGATGGCCTGACCGTCTTCGGACCCTCGGCAGCCGCCGCCCAGCTCGAGGGCTCCAAGGGCTTCACCAAGGATATCTGCGCCCGCTACGGCATTCCGACAGGCGCCTATCAGCGCTTCAACAATGCGCCGAAGGCCAAGGCCTATATTCGCGATCAGGGCGCGCCGATCGTCGTCAAGGCCGATGGCCTTGCCGCCGGCAAGGGCGTGACGGTGGCGATGACGCTGGATGAAGCCTTGGCTGCCGTCGACGACTGTTTCGAGGGCGCCTTTGGCGCTGCCGGCGCCGAAGTCGTCGTCGAAGCCTATCTCGACGGCGAGGAGGCGAGCTTCTTCTGCCTCTGCGACGGCAAACATGCGCTAGCGCTTGCCACCGCCCAGGATCACAAGCGGGTGGGCGAGGGCGATACCGGCGTCAATACCGGCGGCATGGGCGCCTATTCGCCGGCGCCGGTCATGACCGCCGACATGGTCGAGCGCACCATGAAGGAAATCATCGAGCCGACGATGCGCGGCATGGCCGAGAGCGGCCATCCCTTCTCTGGCGTGTTTTTCGCCGGGCTGATGATCACCAGCAAGGGGCCGGAGCTTATCGAATACAATGTCCGCTTCGGCGATCCCGAATGCCAAGTGATGATGATGCGGCTGAAGAGCGATCTGCTGCCGCTGCTGCTCGCCACCGCCAACGGCACGCTCGATCAGGTGAGTGCCGAATGGAGCGACGATCCGGCCCTGACGGTGGTCATGGCCTCGAAGGGTTATCCCGGCGCGTACGCGAAAAACACGCCGATCCTCTCCCTGCCCGAGGCAGGCGAGGGCGAGAAGGTGTTTCATGCCGGCACGGGCCTGAAGGACGGCGCGCTGGTTGCGACCGGCGGGCGCGTGCTGAACGTCACCGCGTCAGGCGGCACGGTCGCCGAGGCCAGGGATCGCGCTTACGCGCTGCTCGACAGGGTCAAGTGGGAAAACGGCTTCTCCAGGCGCGACATCGGCTGGCGGGCGATCGAGCGCGAAACAGGTGCGGACACAGTATAAACCGCCGCGTTCTTTAAATTTTTACCCTTTCCCCTGACGGGATGGAAACAAAGCTGCGCTATACCGCTCTCATAGTGAGACGGAGTTGCGTTGATGCGTCAGATTTTCCTCGGTGCGGCAATCCTGCTGATGGCAGGTTCGGCGATGGCTTCCTCGATCGAGGTGATCGGCAAGACCGCGGCGCCGGCTGAAGGCAGCATCATCACCGAAAGCTGTGCCGCTTGCCCGCCGCTCCAGGCCGAACTCGTCAAGAAGGACTATACGGTGCCGGAGCTGAAGCCCGGTGTCCTCCAGGCGAGTGAAGTCCGCGATGTCGGCGGCGAAAAGAAAATCTATCGCACCGAAGGCTGGATGGGCGGCTCGCCCGTCGTCTTCGTCAGCAAGGCGACACCGGAAGCGATGATCGCTGCCGCGCCTTCAGCCCCATCCGCGGATGGCATCGATATGAGCGCGACGACCGCGGCCGTCATCGGCGGCGATGCCAAGCCTGTTGTGGCCGGCATGGCGGAACAACCGGCAGCCCTGAACGTTTCGGAATTCAAGCTGCGTTTCTAAAGTTCCCTGCCCCTGCCCGATCAAGGTTTCGATCGTTTGGGGTTCCACCTCAGGTGGACCGAATGCACCCTCGAAGATAAGCGGGGGTGCATTCTCTTTTGTGCGTGATGGCGAAAACCTAGGCGGTTTGCGTCCGGCTCGCAGACAACAACTTATTCAAGAACTTCAAGCAAATGAGATCCAATTATCGGTGAACATCGAGCGTTTTGCTTCCCAGTCGACCCCTGAAATTTTAGGGAAATTCCCGTCACTTATAATAAAATTAAACATTTCTTATGGGGTGAGCCTCAATGGTTATTTACCCGGTCGCAGCATGTTGTTTGAGCAGCGGTAGATGCGTCGCCGTTTTGGCGCGCTCGCACAGGCGGTAGGAAACCGCACCGGACTGCACTCACCGTTCCCGTTGCGAGGCGTCATGAAAAATCTGAAAATATCGAAGCAGCTCATACTGCTGGTCGTCGGCCTGATGATCGCCTTTGCAGTTGCCACGTCCCTGCAAATCCGTTCCTCGGTCGATGCGATCTACAAGGAGCGTTATGACATGCTCCGCGCCGAGGTTCAGTCGGCGGTCTCCGTTCTCAAGCTTTACCAGGCTAAGGTCACCGCGGGCGAAATGACGCTCGAAGATGCCCAGAAGCAGGCCTACGCCACCGTCAACGGCATGAAATACGATCCGGACGGCTATTTCTTCGGTTATAGCTATGACGTCCAGATGCTGTTCCACTACGACGCCGCGAAAGTCGGGCAGAACCTCAAGGGCCAGCCGGACAGCAAGGGCAAGCTCTACCGCGAGGAACTGGTCAAGCTCGGCCAGCGGGGCGGCGGTCTCGTCGAATTTTATTCCACCAGCAAGCCGGGCGAGCCGGCCGGCGATTATCGCAAGACGGCCTATGGACAGGCCTTCGAGCCATGGAAAGTCGTCGTCGTCACCGGGGTTTATATGGACGATCTCGATGCGCAGATCCACAGCACGATCCTGACCGCGCTCTCCGGCAGCATCGTTCTGTTCTTCCTTGCCATGGCGGCCGCCTACGTCGTAATCCGTGGCATTTCCGGCCCTCTCAACAGCGTCCACGCAGCGCTGAAGGCTGTCGCCGAAGAGGATGTTTCCATCGCCATCCCGCATACGGCCATGAACAACGAGGTCGGCTTGATGGCGAAAGCCACGCAGTCGCTGCAGGAAAAGATCCGCGAACGCCATGCGATGTCGGATCGCGAGGCGGCCCAGCAGCTGGCGCTGGAAAACGAGCGCGAAAACAATCAGCGCCAGCAACAGGACGAGACGGCACTCCAGGTCCGCGTGATGGCGACGATCGGCCAGGCGTTGGAGATGATTGCCCGTGGCGATCTCACCGTCCGCTGCGCCGATCTCGGCCAGAAATATGCCGCCCTTCGCGACAACTTCAACGATGCGCTGTCGCATCTCGAAGCCGCCATGGCCAAGGTCAGCGCCAAGGGCGCCGATATCGGCACCAGCAAGGAAGAAATCCGCCGCGCTTCCAACGAGCTGTCGCAGCGCACCGAGCGCCAGGCGGCGAGCCTCGAGGAAACCTCGGCGGCCCTCGACGAACTCACCGTCGCCGTCCGCCAGACGGCCGATGGGGCCCATGAGGCGAGCAAGCGCGTCCACTCGGTCAGCAACGAGGCCACCCACAGCGATGCGATCGTCGGCCAGGCGATCGAGGCGATGAGCGGCATCGAGAAATCGTCGTCGGAGATCACCAAGATTATCGGCGTCATCGACGAAATCGCCTTCCAGACCAACCTCCTGGCGCTGAATGCCGGCGTCGAGGCGGCCCGCGCCGGTGAATCCGGCAAGGGCTTTGCGGTCGTCGCCCAGGAAGTGCGCGAACTCGCCCAGCGCTCCGCCGCCGCGGCCAAGGAGATCAAGGACCAGATCGCCCGCTCCTCCAGCCAGGTCGAGCACGGCGTCCGCCTGGTCGGCGAGGCAGGCGAGGCGCTGAAGCGCATCTCCGACCAGATCAAGGCCGCCAACGAGATCGTCGCCAAGATCGCCCACAGCGCCTCCGAGCAGGACACGACGCTGCGCTCGATCTCATCGTCGATGAACCAACTCGACGCCGCTACCCAGCAGAACGCCGCCATGGCCGAGGAAACCACGGCATCGGCCGAAACGCTGGCCAGCGACACCGACGAGCTGCTTGATCTGATCCGCGGCTTCCGCGTCGGCAGGTCCGGCGCGGCTCCGGCCATGCATCAGGGTCGTCGCGCCGCTTAAACGGCCCCGCGAGTTCCATCACCAGAGCCTGTGCGGCCGCCGGTTTCCGGCGGCCGTACTGTTTTGGAAACATTCAGCAACGCGTTTGATCTCGTGATCTGATAAAATGCCGGCGCCGGCGTCGTCATGGATGAAATCGCCCGGCGGGAGCAGCCCCTCATCCGCCTGCCGGCACCTTCTCCCCGTAAACGGGGCGAAGGGGATATGCCGCGACCTCTCCGTTCCCCACAAGCTCTTGCAGGGCACCTCGACTCTCCTCGTCAGAACGGGGAGAGGGTTAGGGTGAGGGTGAGGGGCAAATTCCGGTGCTAACCCGGCAGCCGTAGGCCCAACTTGAGAGGTAGAAAGATTACCGACCCAACCCGCTCTCACCCCGAGATCTTCGAGAAGTCCGCCACCGTCCCCGTCGCTTCGCGGATCAGCCGCAGCAGAGCCAGGCGGTTGGCGCGGATGGCCGCGTCCTCGTCGTTGACGAGCACGTCTTCGAAGAAGCGGTCGACCGGGCCGCGCAGCTGGGAAAGCCCTGCCATCGCCGAGCGGAAATCTTCTCCGGCGACGGCATTGGCCGCTTCCGTCGACGCACTGGAGATTGCCGCGAACAGCTCCTTCTCGGCATCGAGCTTCAGCAGCGCCGGCGAAACGGCATCGGCGATCACAGTGCCCTTCTTCTCCTCGGCGGCGAGCAGCTGTGTGGCGCGCTTGGTGCCGGCAAGCAAGTTTTTGCCGTCCTCCGAGGTGATGAAGGCCGTCAGCGCTTCGACGCGGCGGGCCACCATCAACAGATCGTCGGCATCGGCCGTCAGCACGGCGTCGATCAGATCGTGGCGGGCACCCTGGTCGCGCAGATAGACCTTCAGGCGATCGTGGAAGAAGGAGAGGAGGTCGAAGCAAGTCTCGGCCGGATCGCCTGCGAATGAAAACACGGACTCGCCGCCTGTCTTGGCGAGCAGCGACGTCCGGCTCATGATCTTCAGCAGCGGCAGCCTGACATTGCGCTCCAGCAGGATCCTGACGACGCCGAGGGCGGCACGCCGCAGCGCGAAGGGATCCTTCGAACCTGTCGGCTTTTCGCCGATCGCCCAGAAGCCGATCAGCGTGTCCAGCTTATCGGCGAGCGCGACGGTGATCGCGACCTTGTCGGCGGGAACGCGGTCCGACGGGCCTTGCGGCTTGTAGTGGTCTTCGATTGCTGCGGCAACCGAGCCATTCTCACCCTGCAGCGCCGCATATTTGCGGCCCATCAGGCCCTGCAGTTCGGGGAATTCGCCGACCGCTTCGGTGCGCAGATCGGCCTTGGCGAGCACGGCGGCGCGATCGGTGAGAGCCGCATCCGCGCCGGTGATCTTTGCCAATTCCTCCGCCAGCGCGCGGAGGCGGGCGACACGTGCGCCCTGCGTGCCGAGCTTGGCATGGAAGGTCACGTCGAGCGCATCGAGCTTGGCCATGCGCTGGTCGAGCGGCTTCCTCAGGTCGAGGTCGAATTTTGCTGCCGACGCCTTCAAAGTCTCCAGATCCGGCAGGCCGCCCTGGTCGCGCTTCCAGAAATGCAGCGCATCCGAAAGCCGGGCCCGCACCACCTTGCCGTTGCCGTGGACGATTTCCTTGCCGCCGTCATGTGCCTGGATATTGGAAACCAGGATGAATTTGTTCGACAGCGTTTCCTCACCCTGCTTGCGGGTGACGAAGCACTTCTGATTGGTCTTGATGGTCAGCCGGATGATCTCGGAGGGGATGGAGAGATAATCTTCCTCGAAACTGCCCATCAGCACCTGCGGCCATTCCACGAGGCCGGAGACTTCCTCCAGCAGGCCCTCGTCTTCGACAAGCTCCAGCCCGTTGGCAAAAGCGGTGTCGCGGGCGTCGTGCAGGATGATATCCTTGCGCCGCTCGGCGTCGAGGATGACCTTTGCCTTTTCCAGGCTTGCCGCATAATCGTCGAAGCGCCGGACGGTGATCGCCTGGGGCGCGTGGAAACGATGGCCGTAGGTGATGTTGGAGGCGATGATGCCGTCGATCTCGAAGGGGATGACGGTGGTTTCCTCATGCTCGGGGCCGAAGGTGCAGACGATCGATTGCAGCGGCCGCACCCAGCGCAGAGCACCGGCCTTGGAGGACGCCTTGCCCCAGCGCATCGACTTCGGCCAGGGGAAATCGCGGATGATGCCGGGCATCACCTCGGCGACGATCTCTTCCGCCGCGCGGCCGGGCTTGGAAATGACCGCGACGTAGAAATCGCCCTTCTTCGGATCGCTGACCACCTGCGCCTCGGAGATCGACGAAAGGCCGGCGCCGCGCAGAAAGCCTTCGATCGCCTTCTCATTGGCGTCGGTGCGCGGCCCCTTGCGCTCCTCGCGCACGTCGGCCGAGCGCGCCGTCAGGCCGTGAATGTCGAGCGCCAGCCGCCGCGGCGTCCAATATTCACGGGCGCCCTCATAGGAAAGACCCGCTTCGACGAGCGCATCGGTGACGAGCTTCTTCAGATCGCCGGCAGCCTTGCGCTGCATGCGGGCCGGAATCTCTTCGGAGCGGAGTTCGAGAAGAAGGTTTGGCATATCACACTTTTCCTTGCGCCCGCGGGCAGGGCGATCCAAAACGTTGCTTCTGCTATCAAAGAATGCCGCATCTGCACAACCGCAAAAACGGAAGAGAGCAATGGGGTGAACGGTTGGTAGGCGTTGTGCCGTGTGGCCCCCTCATCCGACACTTCGGGCCGCCTTCTCCCCGCTGGGGAGAAGACAGGAGCAGGCCGCTTGCCCTCGGCTCCGCAAACAGTACCTCCAGGAGGGCGAGACGCTGCTACGATTTCGCTTCTCCCCTTGGGGGAGAAGGTGCCGGCAGGCAGATGAGGGGGCTACGCGGCGCAATGCCGATGATCCCCCAATCCAATAACTTCCGCTGTGGAAACCACAGTCGGGCATTGCCTTGCCGCTTTTCGCCGCTATGGTCCCGCAACTTTCGTCGAAATAGGAAATCCTATGGCCGCTGACCTCCGTTTTCTCGCAGCCCGCATCTCGGCCGAAATCAACGCTCGTCCGGAACAGGCCAAAGCCGCCATCGAGCTGCTCGACGAAGGCGCCACCGTGCCCTTCATCGCGCGCTACCGCAAGGAAGTGACGGGCGGGCTCGACGATACGCAGCTGCGCAATCTCGCCGAGCGGCTGGTCTATCTGCGTGAACTCGAGGCCCGGCGCGCCGCGATCGTCGAATCGATCACCGGCCAGGGCAAGATGACCGACGAGCTGATGGCGAAGGTTTCAGGCGCCGAAACCAAGGCCGAGCTCGAAGACCTCTACCTGCCCTACAAGCCGAAGCGGCGCACCCGCGCCGAAATCGCCCGCGAACGCGGCCTCGGGCCGCTTGCCGA
Organism: Rhizobium redzepovicii; assembly: GCF_019793435.1. Lineage (GTDB taxonomy): Bacteria > Pseudomonadota > Alphaproteobacteria > Rhizobiales > Rhizobiaceae > Rhizobium > Rhizobium redzepovicii. The sequence goes on from NZ_JAILYH010000003.1 coordinate 7,517, forward strand.
GGCGATCCTTGCCGAGCGCGGCCGGGAACCGGCGGCGCTTGCCGAAAGCTTCGTCACGGCTGATGTGCCCGATGTGAAGATGGCGCTCGAAGGCGCGCGCGACATCATCGCCGAAGGCATTGCCGAAAATGCCGATCTGCTCGGCAGATTGCGCGCCCATATGCGCCAGGCGTCGCTGCTGAAGGCCAAGGTCGTCGACGGCAAGCAGGCGGCGGGCGAAAAATTTTCCGATTATTTCGACCATTCCGAACGCTGGGCGACCGCCCCCGGCCACCGCGCGCTCGCCATGCTGCGCGGCTGGAACGAGGAGGTGCTGACGCTGACGATCGAGGCCGACGCCGAGACCGCCTCGCCGAACAAGCCGGTCGAACGCATGATCGCTGCGGCCTATGAGATCGGCGCAAGCCGCCCCGGCGACCGCTGGCTGATAGAGGTCGCGAGCTGGACCTGGCGCGTCAAGCTTTCCATGTCGCTGTCGCTCGACCTGATGCGGGAGCTGCGCGAGAGGGCCGAAGAGGAGGCGATCCATGTCTTCGCCCGCAATCTCAAGGACCTGCTGCTCGCCGCCCCCGCCGGCTCGCGCGCCACCATGGGTCTCGATCCCGGCATCCGCACCGGCGTCAAGGTCGCCGTCGTCGACGGCACCGGCAAGGTGGTTGCGACATCGACGGTCTATCCCTTCCAGCCGCGAAACGATGTGCGCGGCGCCCAGATCGAGCTCGCATCGCTGATCCGCAAGCACAATGTCGAGCTGATTTCGATCGGCAACGGTACCGGCAGCCGCGAGACCGAAAAGCTGGTGGCCGACATGCTGGCCGAACTGCCGGCGCCGAAGCCGACCAAGGTCATCGTCTCGGAAGCCGGCGCCTCGGTCTACTCAGCCTCGGCAACCGCAGCGGCCGAGTTTCCCGATCTCGACGTGTCGCTGCGCGGCGCCGTCTCGATCGCCCGCCGTCTGCAGGATCCGCTCGCCGAACTCGTCAAGATCGAGCCGAAGTCGATCGGCGTCGGCCAGTATCAGCACGATGTCGACCAGCAGAAGCTGTCGCGTTCGCTCGATGCTGTGGTCGAAGACGCGGTGAACGCCGTCGGCGTCGATCTGAATACCGCCTCGGCGCCGCTGCTGTCCCGCGTCTCCGGCCTCGGGCCCTCGATCGCCGACGCCATCGTCCGCCACCGCGACAACGAGGGCCGCTTCGAGACGCGCCGCGATCTGTTGAAGGTTGCCCGCCTCGGCGGCCGCACCTTCGAGCAATGCGCCGGCTTCCTGCGCATCCCCAACGGCAAGGAGCCGCTCGACGCCTCCTCCGTTCACCCGGAGGCCTATGGCGTCGCCAAGAAGATCGTCGCCGCCTGCGGCCGTGACCTGCGCGCATTGATGGGCGACAGCGCCATGCTGAAATCGGTCGATCCGCGCCAGTTCATCGACGAGAAATTCGGCCTGCCGACCGTCAGGGACATCATCTCGGAACTGGAAAAGCCTGGTCGCGACCCGCGTCCGAGCTTCAAGACCGCCACCTTCGCCGAGGGCGTCAACGAAATTTCCGACCTGAAGCCCGGCATGATGCTGGAGGGCACTGTGACAAACGTCGCCGCCTTCGGCGCCTTCGTCGATATCGGCGTGCACCAGGACGGTCTGGTGCATGTGTCCCAGCTTGCCGACCGCTTCGTCAAGGATCCGCACGAGGTGGTCAAGGCGGGAGATGTCGTCAAGGTGCGGGTCGTCGAGGTCGACGCCAAGCGTAAGCGCATCGCTCTGTCGATGAAGCGCGACGACGGTTCTGCAGCGCCGCCGCCGCGTGGTGATTCTCGCGGAAACCAGGGCTCGCGGCCACAGAACGAGCGCCGGCCTGCCGCTCCCAAGCCGGAGAGCCAGGGTGCTTTTGGCGCGGCACTGGCCGAAGCGATGAAGCGAAAATAAGGGTTTAGCCTGTATTTCGGCAAAAATGCAACAGTTTGGCAACGTTCTGAACGGAGTGCTAAATCCGGCGCTTGTAAGGCGAAGGAGAGTTATTAAGTTGATGTGACCATCCTGTCACATTTGCGAGGCGTCCATGGCGTCGGCTTTCCTTTCGATCGTCCAGCAAATCATCCGCAAGGGTTCGTTGAAACTTACCCTTGCCAATGGCGACACTTATTTGATCGGCGACGGTAGCGGAGACATGGTTGCCGCCCGCCTCGCCGATCAGGAGGCCGAGGACGCCATCCGGCGCGACCCGACGATGAAGCTCGGCGAGATGTATATGCAGGGCCGGTTCATTCTCGAAGAGGGCAATATCTACGATTTCCTGTCGATGGTGAAACAGAACACCACCAACGAGATCTTCGATTTCAAGATGGCAGCACTGCTTCTGGGCCGAATTGCCTGGCAGCAGCTGAAGAGCCGCGTGCCGGTCAATCGCAACAAGCACAATGTCGCCCATCATTACGACCTGTCAGCCAAGCTCTTCGATCTCTTCCTAGATGAGGACTGGCAATATTCCTGCGCCTATTTCGAACCCCCGGGCATCGGGCTCGACGAGGCGCAGCTCGCCAAGAAACGCCATATTGCCGCCAAGCTCCTGCTCGAGCCGAACCAACGCATCTTGGAGATCGGTTCCGGCTGGGGCGGCATGGGCATGTACCTGACGGAGGCGACCGAAGGCGCCGAATTCACCGGCATTACGCTCAGCGAAGAGCAGCTCAAGGTTTCCCGTAGTCGCGCTGAAAAGCGTGGCCTTGCCGAGCGCGTGCGGTTCGAGCTGCAGGATTACCGCACCCTGACGGGCAGAAAATTCGACCGCATCGTCTCGGTCGGCATGTTCGAGCATGTCGGGATCGGCAATTACCCCAATTTCTTCCGCAAGGTGTCGGATCTGCTCGACGACAACGGCGTCATGGTGCTGCATTCGATCGGCCGCCCGAAGCCGAGTTTCGGCACCAATGCCTTCATCGAGAAGTATATTTTCCCCGGCGGTTATATCCCTTCGGTCGGCGAAGTCTTGCCGCCGCTCGAAAAGGCCGGGCTCCTGGTCAGGGATGTCGAAATCCTGCCTTTGCATTATGCCTATACGCTGCGTCACTGGCGCGAGCGCTTCGTGGCCCGCAAGGCCGAAGCGGTGGCGCTTTACGACGAGCAGTTCTTCCGCATGTGGGAATTCTACCTGGCCGGCTCGGAAATGGGTTTTCGCTGGGACGAGCTCTTCATCCTGCAGATCCAGATCGCCAAGAACCAGTTCACCGTTCCCGACAACCGCAATTACATCGCCCGCAACGAAGCCAAGCTGAAGGAATTCGAGGCGAGGCGCCCGCCGTTGGAAAAGGTGACCTTCTGAGCGGCAGCCGGACGCGATGAAAGGACATGCCGATGAGCAGTGCGTTTCCCGAGATCTACCTGGTTCGGCACGGAGAAACCGAATGGAGCCTGTCCGGGCGCCATACCGGCCGCAGCGATATCCCGCTGACGGCGAATGGTGAGGCCGCCGCCCGCAAGCTTGCCGAGCGACTCGCCGGCCACGCCTTCTCCGCCGTCTGGTCGAGCCCGTCGGCGCGTGCCCGTAAAACCTGCGCGCTCGCCGGCTTCGGATCGGGCGCGGTGATCCGCGACGATCTCGCCGAATGGGACTATGGCGCTTATGAAGGCGTCACCACGAAGGCAATCCTGGCGGAGCGCCCCGGCTGGCAGCTCTTTCGCGACGGTTGCCCGAATGGCGAAACGGCGGCCGACGCCGGCGCTCGCGCAGATAGCATCATCCACGCGCTTCGCGAGGCGGCGGACAGCATCTTGATCTTTTCCAGCTCGCATTTCCTGCGCGTGCTCGCCGCCCGCTGGCTCGGCCTGCCGCCGGAAGGCGGCGCGCATTTCGTGCTGGATACGGCCAGCATCAGCGTGCTCGGTTACGAACACGATCTGACGGAACCGGTCATTCGCCGGTGGAATCAGAGATAGGATGCCATCAGCCGTGTGGGGCCGACGACATGACTTTCATTAGCGCCCTTTGTCCCCCGTGGTTAACATTGGGGTAACGACCCCACTATAAATGTAACCGTCGCCGCTCTCCGCGGCTTTGTTTTTGCGTTTTCTGGAGTGCGGACGTGTCTCATCGATCAGTCGTATCGATCTCTTTGGCTATTGCCTTTTTATCTTTCGGTTCAGCGGCGGCGCAGGAAAGCGGCCAGCATTTCTGGTCGGGCGACTGGTATCTGAACGTCGGCGTCGCCGGCTTCTCGGCGCCAAAATTCGAGGGCTCGTCGCACAATGAATTCAAGTTCAGCCCACTGATCTCGGTCGGCCGCCAAGGCGCCGGCCCGCGTTTTTCATCGCGCAACGACAATCCCTCCTTCGCCCTGATCGACAAGGGCGCCTTCCGCGCCGGCATCGTCGGCAAGTTCGTGCCATCGCGCGACGAGGGCGACGGCCATGAGCTGAAGGGCTTGAGGAAGGTCAAATGGGGGGCTGAGGCCGGCGGTTTCCTAGAAGTCTACCCCACCGATTTCCTGCGCGCCCGCGCCGAAGTCCGCCAGGGCATCCGCTCGCATGACGGCGTTGTCGCCGATCTGGCGATCGATGCCTTCACCGATATCGCGCCCGACCTGCAGCTGTCAGGTGGCCCGCGCGCGACATTTGCGACAAGGGGCTATTACGACGCCTATTATGGCGTCAGCGCCAAGCACGCCGCCGAAAGCGGCCTTGATCCTTACAAGCCGACGGCGGGCATGCAGTCTTACGGCGCCGGCGCAGCACTGACGTGGAAGGCGACCGAAAATCTCTCGGCAAGCTCCTTCCTCGAATATAAGCGGCTGGCCGGTCCCGCCGCCGACAGCAGCCTGGTGCGCGACCGCGGCTCCAAGAACCAGGTCCTGATCGGCGTCTCGGCGACCTACAAGTTCAATTTCTCCCTGCAGTGATCCAATGCATGTCGCCCGGAAGTGTGCAGCGGTTCCGGGATAACGACATGCATTAAACATCCAATGCATGTCGCCCAGAAGTGTGCAGCGGGTCCGGGATAACGACACGCATAAGACAAGAGATCGCTTCTTGACCGGATCGCCGGCCGGTCGCTAGATGGCGGCATGCAAGATACCGGCGACTTCCACGATCGCGTTTCCGACGCACCTTCCGATAACTGGGTCTACCGGATCCTGCCGCCATGGCTCTGGCCCTATGCACAGCTGGCGCGATGGGATCGCCCGATCGGCTGGCAGCTGCTGATGTGGCCGTGCTTCTGGTCGGCAACCCTTGCCGCCAATGCGGCGATCGGCGAGGGGCTCTATTCCGGCAGCCTGCTGGTGTCCCACCTTTTGCTCTATTTCATCGGCGCCGTGGCCATGCGTGGCGCCGGCTGCACCTATAACGATCTTGTCGACCACCAGATCGACATGGAGGTGGCCCGCACGCGCTCGCGTCCGCTTCCCTCCGGCCGGGTGACGCGCGCCCACGCGAAGATCTTCATTGGCCTGCAGGCCCTCGTCGGGCTTTTCGTGCTCTTGCAGTTCAACTGGTTCACCGTCTTCCTCGGCGTGCTCTCGCTCGGCATCGTGGCGCTTTATCCCTACGCCAAACGCTTCACCGACTGGCCGCAATTCTACCTGGGGCTTGCCTTCTCCTGGGGCGCGCTGATGGGCTGGGCCGGCATTTTGGGCGGCCTCTCCTTTGCCGCTGTCCTGCTTTATGCCGCCTCGGTGGCCTGGACGATCGGTTACGACACGATTTACGCCCATCAGGACAAGGAGGACGACGAGCTGATCGGCGTCCGTTCCACCGCGCGCCTGTTCGGCGACAGGACGCGGGTATGGCTGATCGGCCTCTATGGGCTGACGCTGGTATTGATGTTTGCCGCTTTCGCGCTTGCCGGCGCCAATCTGATCGCTTTCCTGGCCCTGTTCGGGGCCGCCGGCATGTTCGCCTGGCAGATCGTCCGGCTCGATATCAATGATGCCGCCCAATGCCTGGCGCTCTTCAAGTCGAACAATCGCGTCGGCCTGATCATCTTCTTCGGCCTCTTCGTCTCGCTGCTCTTCGCCATTCCCTGAATGGGGCGATGCGTGAAAAGACAAACCCGGCGCGGGCGCCGGGTTTCAAATGCGTGCGAAACGAAGTGTCGCGAAATCGCTCAGTTGCGGGCGATGATTTCCTTGCCTTCGATCTTCATGGCGACGCCGAGCCGGCCGGTGGTGCGGCGCACGAGGAAGCGCGGGCGGCGGTTGGCGAAGTAGGAATGGCGGCGGCGCGGTTTGAGATCGCTGGTGCGCAAGCCGCCGATATGGTCTTCGAGCGGCCGGGCGACGCCGTCGGCCTCGACCATCAGCATCGGAATGCGGAATGCTTCCGACCAGCCGCGCCAGTCGGCGGCGATATCGCTGAGATCATGGGCGACGAGCAGCGGAATGCACAGTTCCGGATCGGCATGATGGAGTTCGAGGGTGACGGTAACCTCGCCGTCGCCATGGTCGATGGCGCGGGCGGCGACACCTTGGAAGACGCGCTTCGGCAGCGCAATCGAGAGCGGCAGGCCGCTGGAGGGGAGGACCTTGCGCAGGACCGCGCCGCGTTCGTCTATGGTAATATTCACGTCATCCGAACAATCATGGATGGCGTAGCTGACCTGCTGCGGAAAGCGGGACGGATCGAGGCGTAACGTCGTACCAGCCCAGGCGGGCTTCATTACGGGATTGTTCATGTCATTCTACCCTTGTCTTACCTGAGAGCCGATTTCCGGTCTTCTCCTTGGGACTTTTCGTCCTCTATGGCCGACAATAGGGGCCTGCCGTTCCGTACAGCTTAAAAATTGCGGTTAAGAAAACTTTGCGTCCTCTGATGGTTATCAAAACCGAATCCGGCAGGGTTTCCGGAAGGTGAACGCCATGCTGTGCTGAAGTGATGCATCCTGAGGTAAGGCTCAGGTAAGTTTTTCGTGGCAAAATATGCTTACCAGCAGTTCGTTCTTTTAGAGATTTTGCCGAAAAGGGCGCATTTGATGATTACGGCCTCCCTCGCTTACACGATCCTGTCGAAGGATATGACGTCGAGCCTGAACAAGGTCGCGTCGCAGGCGACGGTCAAGAAGGACGCCGAATACTACGCCGATCATATCAACAAGGTCACCTCGGTCGACGACTTCCTCGGCGATTACAAGCTCTACAGCTATGCGATGAAAGCCTATGGTCTTGAGGATATGACCTATGCCAAGGCCTTCATGAAGAAGGTGCTGGAAAGCGATCTCACCGACCCCAACAGCTACGCCAACAAGCTCTCTGATACGCGCTATCGCGAATTCGCTTCCGCCTTCAATTTTAATGCGCCCGAGAAGGACGTGCAGACGGACGCGCAGGAGGACGATCTGATCGGCCTCTACAAGCAGTCCTTCATCGATGCCGACAAGGCGACGTCCGCAGAGAGCACTTATTACGGCAATAATATCGACAGCGTGACGACCGTCGACGATCTGGTCAACAACACGAGGCTTCGCACCTACGTGCTGAAGACGTTCAACATCGATCCCACCTATGCGTCGAAGGATTTTCTGCGCCAGGTGCTGACGAGCGATCTGAGCGACCCCACGAGCGTCGTCAACACGCAGGGCGGCGACAAGTACAAGGCGCTTGCCGCCCAGTTCAGCTTCAACGCCGACGGCACGGTTACCGGCACGGCCCAGACCGCGGCGCAGAAGGCTTCGGTCATCGAAACCTACACGCTGAATTCCCAGTCGGTCATCATCGACAATTCGGTCGGTTCCGACGTCGTCTACGTCAACAAGACGGCGGCCGACTATAACCAGGCCTATTATACCGCCAAGATCGGCACGATCACCAATGTCGACGACCTGGTCGCAGACAAACGTCTGACCTCCTACATCAAGACCGCCTACAGCATGGGCGCCGATTTCACCGCGGCAGCACTGCGCACGGTCCTGACTGACCCCGGCTATGCCCAGCTGATGGGCTTTACCAATGTCTACAACGCCTTCAACTTCAAGGCTGACGGCTCCACCTCGAGCACGGCGCGCGTCCGGACGCTCGATCAGGCAAACAAGCTGTCGTCGGCGGCGTCGCAGACTGCCAACTACTACAAGGTGACCTCTCAATCGAGCGGCATCACCAATGTCGACGCCCTGCTCGCCGACGGAAACATGGCGCGCTACATCAAGGATGCCTATGGTCTCGGCACGGATTTCAGCAATGCCGATCTGAAGAACATCCTGACCGACTCCGCCTATGCCGCCGCGCAAGGCCATGCCGATCTCAACGCCGATTTCAACTTCCAGCCGGATGGCTCGATCAACGGGTCGGTGATCCAGACGGACACGCAGCGCAAGTCGACCACCGACAAATCGGCGGCGAACGCGGCCCACTTCAACGCCATGATCGACAGTGTCACCAGTGTCGACGACATCATGTCCGATCCCGTTGCGGTCAGCTATCTCAGAACCAGCATGCAGGTCGCCGACAGCGTCTCCGATGCGACGCTGAGGACCTTCCTCGTCGATCCCGCCGCTGCCAGCGCCCAGGGCTATAGCGACGTCCACGATCTCTTCAATTTCAAGACGGACGGTTCGATCGCCACCCTCTACGCCTCGCAGACGGCCGCGCAAAGTGCCAGCACCGCCAGCAAGGCCGACAATGCTGCCGTTTATTACCAGGCGACCATCGCAGGCATCGCCAATGTCGATCAGCTGCTGGCGGACCAGAAGCTGAACAATTTCGTGCGCAACGCCTTCGGCATCCCATCCACCGTTACCGACGTCGCTCTTCGCAGCATCCTGACCGATCAGAGCGGCACCGGCACCTATGCCGACGTCGCCGCCGCCTTCAATTTCAAGGCCGACGGCTCTCTCAAGGACGGACTGGCGGCGCAGACGGACACCCAGATCCGCAACACGAAATTTGCCGCCGGAGCGCGCACCGACGACTATTCCGCCCGGATGGCGACGATCGCCAATGTCGACGATCTCATCGCCGATCCCGCCATCACCAATTTCCTGAAGAGCACCTATAATCTGCCGTTGAATATCTCGGACGCCGACCTGAAGAGCTACCTGACCGATGCGACGGCTGCCTCAGCCGCCGGTTATGCCGATCTCAACGCCGATTTCAACTTCGCCGCCGATGGATCGCTGCCGGTTGTAAGCTCGGTCCAGACGGCCGATCAGGCGCAGACCACCAATGACAATTATATGGCGCGCTATGACGACGAGCGCGAAGAGGCGATCGACGAGGTTGCTTCCAACTACTCGAGCATGATGGCCGACAGTACGAGCCTGCTCGATACTGCCGAGATCAAATCCGTCAACGATTTCCTGCGCACCAATGCCACAGCCGATTTCAAGAAGAGCAACGACAATCTGCCGGATCCCTATCATGTGGCGCTGCAGGCCTTTGGCCTGACCGACCAGGACGTGCCGCGCTCGATGATGCGCAAGATCCTGACGAGCGACGCCTATGATCCGGACGGCTATATCGCCTCGCTGAAGGACGAACGCATCACCAATCTCGCCCGCGCCTTCAATTTCGGCCCGGACGGCAAGGCGGCATCACCCTTCCAGGCGCTGCCCGACGCGACCATGGCCAAATACGCCACCGACTACAAGGCGCATATGACCATGCTGCTGAAGGCCGGCCCGGTAAAGGACAAGGCATCGAAGGACGCGACTGCCGAAGTCGACTATTTCGCCAAGGGCATGGCCAAGGTGAAGTCGCTCGACGATTTCCTCGACGACAGCCGCCTGACGGATCTGGTGCTGAAGGCCAACAATCTCGACCCGAAGGATTACGACAAGGCGACGCTGAAGAAGATCTTCACCTCCGATCCCGACGACAAGAAGAGCTACCTGAACGCCAAGGCCGATGCGCGCTTCCAGGATATCGTCGCCGCCTTCAACTTCGACAAGGACGGCAATCTCACCCGCGCCAAGATGGGCACCATCCAGAACAAGGCGGCCGAGGAGCACACCCAGGAGCTCTACGTCCAGCAGACGATGGAAGCCCAGCAGGGCGAAAGCAACGATGGCGTGCGCCTGGCGCTCTATTTCAGCCGCAAGGCCCCGAGCATCACCTCGATCTATTCTATCCTCGGCGACAAGGCGCTCTATCAGGTCATCACCACAGCTTACAGCCTGCCCTCGCAGATGTCGGGCATGGATGTCACCAAACAGGCCGACCTCCTCAACCGCTTCGTCAAGCTCGAGGATCTCCAGGATCCGAAGAAGGTCGACAAGCTGCTGCGCCGCTTCACCGCCATGTACGACGTCCAGAACGCCACCCAGCAATCGCCGGCGCTGCAGATCCTGACCGGCGGCGGCACGCAGTCGTCCTAATTGCTAGTCAGTTTCAATGATTTGCCCCTCACCCTAACCCTCTCCCCGTAAAAACGGGACGAGGGGACGTGCCCCGCGCCACTTTGGTGAGGAACGGAGGGGTTGCGGCAAGTCCCCTTCGCCCCGCAAGCGGGGTCCGAAGGACGGGTCGAGACCCGTGGCTCGACCCCGGTCGGTGCCGGCAGGCGGATGAGGGGCTCTCCCCGTCCGCCACCCTCAAACCTCGAGGCTGACCACCTTTCCCGGGTTCATGATACCAGCCGGATCGAAAGCCCGCTTGATGCGGCGCATCAGTTCGATTTCGATTGCCGGGCGAATCGCCGCCAATTCGTCGCGCTTCAGCTGGCCGATGCCGTGTTCGGCCGAGATCGAGCCGCCATGCGCCAGCACCAGCCCATGCACGATGTGGTTCATTTCGCGCCAGCGGCCGATGAAGGCGGCCTTGTCGGCGCCGATCGGCTGGGAAATATTGTAATGGATATTGCCGTCGCCCATATGCCCGAAGGCGCAGATGCGGGCTCCGGGCATTGCCGCCAGGACCGCTTCCGCGGCCTCGGCCATGAAATGCGGGATCCGCGACACCGGCACGGAAACATCGTGCTTGATCGACCCGCCTTCGGGCTTCTGGGCATCCGACATGCTTTCGCGCATGTGCCAGATTGCTTGCTGCTGCGCCACCGATGAGGCGATCGCCGCATCGAGCACCAATCCGGCCGAAAAACCCTGTTCGAGCACGCCGTTCATCATCCGCTCCGCCGTCTCGGCCGAGTCAGACGTCGAAATGTCGATCAGCACATACCAGGGATAGGCCGCGTCGAGCGGATCGCGTGCGCCCTCGATATGGCGGGTGGTGATTTCGACGCCGAAACGCGGCATCAGCTCGAAACCGGTGAGCGAGGTGCCGCAGAGGCTGGAGGCTAGGTTGAAAAGCGCAAGCGCATCCTCGACCGAATTCAGGCCGGCGAATGCCACCTGATGGCCGAGCGGCTGGGGAAACAGCTTCAGCACAGCGCCGGTGATGATGCCGAGCGTGCCTTCGGCGCCGATGAAGAGGTCGCGCAGATCGTAGCCGGTATTGTCCTTCTTCAGGCGGCGTAGGCCGTCCCAGACCTCGCCGGTCGGTAGCACCACTTCGAGGCCGAGACAGAGCTGGCGCATATTGCCATAAGCCAGCACCGCCGTGCCGCCGGCATTGGTGGAAAGATTGCCGCCGATGCGGCAGGAGCCCTCGGAACCGAGCGACAGCGGAAACAGCCGCCCATGCGCTTCGGCCGCCTTCTGCACATCGGCAAGAATGGCGCCGCCGTCGGCGACCAGCACGTTCGCCACCGGATCGACGTCACGGATCCTGTTCATGCGCTCGAGCGACAGGATGATATCGGACTTGCCGGCGCGCGGCGTCTGGCCGCCGACAAGGCCGGTATTGCCGGTCTGTGGCACGATCGCCGTTCCGGTCTCCGTCGCAAGCTTCATGATAGCAGAGACGTCCTCGACCGAGCCGGGTTTCAGCAGGAGAGGGGAGGAGCCGTGATAGAGGCCGCGGTTTTCGACCAGGTGCGGCGCAAGATCGGCCTCGCCCCGAAGCGCGTATTTATCGCCGACGATGGCTGCGAAACGGTCGAGAAGTTCGGTGGAAATGCCGGTGCTGCTCATCGGGGTCGGTCTCCTCGGTCGATTTGATCGGGTCTGTCAGTCGCGTGGCGCCGCCGCCCGCTGCAGGCGGTCGTTGATCGCTTCGCCGAGCCCCTCTTCGGGAATGGCCGAGAAGGCGATGCTCGAAGCCCCGCTGGCATCGGCCCGCTTCATATAATCGAAAAGATTGGCCGCCGCCTCGGCAAGGTCGCCGCGCGGGCTGAGATCAAGCACGATCCGGGCGCCGTTTGTGCCGGAGATTGCCGCGCCGCCGAAGGCGATCAGCGCTTCGCCGGGTTCGACCCTCGTCGCATTGAGACGCACGGAGGCGCCGGGCGCATAGTGCGAGGCAAGCATACCAGGTGCTTCGATCGCCGCCGATGCCGTTTTCGCCCTGAGCAGCGGCCGGCCTGCGACACGCTCGATCTCGCGTGCTGCCAGGCCGCCGGGCCGCAGCAGCCTTACCCGGTCGCCCTCCACCTTGACGATCGTCGATTCGACGCCGACGGTGCTTGGCCCCGCATCGAGGATCAACGGGACCTTCGCTCCGAGATCGGCCTCGACATGAGCCGCACTCGTCGCGCTGATCGCGCCTGAGGTATTGGCGCTGGGGGCTGCGAGCGGCCGCCCGAAGGCGCCGATCAGGGCGCCCGCAAAACCTTTCGGCACGCGCACCCCGACGCTGTCGAGCCCGGCGGTCGCCAGCGAATGGATCGGGCTTTGCGGTTTCAGCGGCAGCACCAGCGTCAGCGGGCCGGGCCAGAAGGCTGCGGCGAGCGCCCGCGAGACAGGATCGAATTCGGCATGCTCTTCGGCCATGGCAAGATCGGCCATATGGCAGATCAGCGGGTTGAAACGCGGCCGTCCCTTGGTTTCGTAGATGCGGGTGATGGCCGCCGGATTGGTGGCGTCGGCGGCAAGGCCGTAGACGGTTTCGGTCGGAATGGCGATGGCAAAGCCGTCGGCAAGAGCGGCTGAGGCCGCTTCAAGTGCTGCCCGCCTGTCTGCCTCTATATCGATGATGCGTGCCATGTGCTGCCCGATGCTTTGGTCCCGGCAGTCATTAGGCTTTCCGCTGCCTGCGATCAATCGCGATGTTTGCCTCACCCATCGGTGGGCGTCACAGCTGGCGGATGATTTCGCGCAGCTGTTCGTTACGGGCGCCAAGCAGAAGGATGTTGCGGATTGCCGCCTGCGGATCATGGGTGCGGAACAGCAGGCCGTTGCCGCGCACCGACCGGTCGATGGTCATCTTTTCCTGGGAATTCTCGCCCGCTTTGATGGCGACGGCGAAATACATGCGGGAATAACCGACATCGATCCGTTCGAAGAAGTTGTCGTTCTCGCCGATGTCGGAATAGAAATTGGCGATGTAGAAGGCCCAGCTGACCTCTTCGTAGTGAGCGAACTTCGTTCGTGCTGCGGTGACGTGGCAATAGCCGAGATGCGGGCTGTCCTCCAGCGTCCGATGGAAGATCATTTTCGGAAACTGGATCGAGTGGTGAAAGCCGTTGATGTGCTGATGCGTCTTCTCGCCGGCCACCTGCAGCTTGCGGCCGGTTTTGGCGGCGACCTCGTCATGGGTGAAATAGCGCTTTTCCTCGGCCAGCCAGTGCCGTCGCTCGCGGGGAATGCGGCCGGTGCGCAGGAATTCGGAATGCGCGGCAACCAGCTGCGGCTCCTGCGATCTGCTTGCATCTTTCGCGTCGAAATAACGGAGTTTGGCCATGGTTCGCGTTCTTCGGTCGGTCTGAATCGACAGTAGGATAGGGCGGTATGCTTAAGGCGATGTTAAAATCACCCGGCAGCCGGCCGGCCAAAAGGCAAATGCCGACAGATGTCGCAAACGCGACGGACTTCTATCCCGGCCGGCTTACCTCTTACGCAGCGGGTCTTTACGCCATGTCGCAATTGACGATAATTGCTGCAGAGTCGGCAGATGCGATCGACCTAGACGGGCCGCTTGCATCCTGTCGTCAATTTCGAAGCCGATGTCGCATTACAACCGAGCGGCAGCCAGCCCAGATGATTAAATGGCTGCCATGAACAATTCTCCCGAAGGAGAAGGAAGCGGGCGCGCTTCCGCCGGCCTTCTGCGTAAGGGCGGCAACCGGGTGCACGAGGACATGAAGATGGATATTCGCAGCAACGTTTTGCGTCAGCTCAAGAACCGCCGGGAGGGCTTCAGCCTCGAACGGCCGTTCTATATCGACGAGGACTATTTCCAGCTCGACATGGAGATGATCTATTATCGCGACTGGCTGTTCATCGGCCATGATTGCGAACTGCCGAAGCCGGGCGCCTATTTCACCGTCCAGATCGGCACCTATCCCGTCGTCGTCGTCCGCGGCCGCGACAATGTCATCCGCGCCTTCCACAACAGCTGTCGTCATCGCGGCTCGCGCGTCTGCACCAAGGAGCACGGCTCCTCCGTGCGTCTCGTCTGCCCCTATCATCAGTGGACCTACGATCTCGAAGGCAAGCTCGCCTTCGCCCGCCACATGGGCGATGATTTCGACAAGACCGGCTTCAACCTGAAGCCCGTCCATTGCGAAGTCGTCGCAGGCTATGTCTTCATCTGCCTTGCCAACACCGCTCCGGACTTCCAGCCGGTGCGCGACAAGATCGAGCCCTATGTCGCGCCGCACCGGATCAGCGAGAGCAAGGTCGCCTTCCAGAGCACGATCATCGAGAAGGGCAACTGGAAGCTCGTCTGGGAAAACAACCGCGAGTGTTATCACTGCGCCGCCAATCATCCCGAACTCTGCCGCACCTATCCCGAAGCCCCGAGCGTCACCGGCACGGATGGCGGCGCCGACGATCCGGAGATCGCCGGCCATTGGGCGCGCTGCGAGGCCGCCGGCCTGCCGAGCAAATTCCAGATTTCGCCGGACGGCCAATTCCGCACCGCCCGCATGCCGCTGATCGAAGATGCCGAGAGCTACACCATGTCGGGCAAGCGCGCGGTCAATCGTCCGCTCGCCGACGATATCTCGATCAGCCATATCGGCACCATGCTGCTCTTCCACTATCCGACGACGTGGAACCACCTGCTTGGCGACCACGCCATCTCCTTCCGGGTACTGCCGCTCAGCGCCAACGAGACGGCGGTGACGACCAAATGGCTCGTCCACAAGGACGCCGTCGAAGGTGTGGATTACAATCTCGAGGAACTGACCCACGTCTGGACCGAGACCAACGACCAGGATCGCCGCATCGTCGAAGAGAACGCCTTCGGCATTCACTCTCCGGCCTATGAACCCGGCCCCTATTCTTCCCTGCACGAGGGCGGCGTCATGCAGTTCCTCGAATGGTATTCGAACTTCATGGTCAACCGTCTGCAGGGCGATCAGGCGAAAATCTCCGCCGTGGCCTGAACACACGTCGGACGTGAGGCATTGAAGGTGGTTCGCCCCGGTTAATGCCCGGTTCAGATCGATTTCTTTAAAAATACGAAAGCAGCCGGGCCCCGGCCGCTTTCGGAACCATTCCGGCACGAAAGCGTTGCTGAGCAGGCGGTTATCGCTGCTGAATGGGAGAGAAGAATGTTCGGTTTGAGTAACAAGATCGCGACTGCAGTTCTGGCTGCCGCCGTGGTTCTGACAGGCTTCGTGCCGTCGCAGGCAATCCAGATGCCGACCGCCCCGCAGGTGGAAAAATCCTCCACCGTCGAGAACGTTCAATACCGCCGCTACTATCGCGGCGATTATTACCGGCCAGGCTATCGCCCCGGCGCTTATTACCGCCCCGGCTATTACGGCGGATATCGCGGATATTCCTATTACCGCCCGGGCTATCGTCACTACAACGGCTATTGGTATCCGCTCGCCGCCTTCGGCGCCGGCGCGGTCATCGGCGGCGCCGTTGTCGCCCAGCCGCGCTACGTCGCCCCCGCGCCCCGCATGGGTTCAAGCCACGTCGCCTGGTGCGCCAGCCGCTACCGGTCCTATCGCGCCTACGACAATACGTTCCAGCCCTATAACGGCCCGCGCCAGCAGTGCTATTCGCCGTATTGAGGTGAGGTAGGGCAAGCGCGACGCCAGTTGCTTCGGCCGAGGAGTTGGCCGGAACATCACCCCGCCTCCCGTCATCCTCGAGTCAAGCCCGAGGATGACGGGGGATGGGGGGAAGCTCTGCGCCCAATTCCGCGAGATATCCGGGTCAGAAGCGCCCGTGGCCCGAGATGCGATGCGCAGGGACTCAGCAATCACTCATGGACCTGCGCATGCAGCGGAACGAGAGGGCGCTGGCATGAAAGCCCGTGGACCATTTCATCGTCGGCTGCGAAACTCAATGAACGGCAGTAATCACCGAAATGCCAGCTTCGTCGGCGGCACGGATGAGCGCTGCTCGCGCGTCCTGCGCTGAAATTTCCCCATGGATCGCAGCCCGGCACGCCCTGATCGCAATCAGATATTCGTCTCCATCGTCGATTGGCCAGCCAACCGTCAGCATCTCGGCAGCCTGTACGAGGCTTGCAACAAGCTTGTATTTTTCCGGCCCACTCACAACGAGCATCAGAGGGACAAACTCTTCGGATATGCACCATTCCATGACAATTGGTCTCCCCACGGTAAATGTATTAGTAACCGTGCAAGAACCGTTCCGGGCGAGGCGGCGGCATGAAACAGCTCACTCCTGAGCGTCGACCGCGGGATTGCCCACTATTGTGGAGGCTAAACATCAAGGGACGAAGCCTCAAATGAACGACCGGGTTGATGGTCGACAAAAGGGCCTTCACCCTAACCCTCTCCCCGTAAACGGGGAGAGGGGACGTGCCCTGCGAGACGTTAGCGAGGAACGGAGAGGTTGCGGCATATCCCCTTCGCCCCGTTTACGGGGAGAAAGTGCCGGCAGGCGGATGAGGGGCGGCAGCGCCCACCGCACTTCTCACATCAAAGAATATCCACCCGCCGCAGCAGCCACCAGGCAAAGGCAATCGAGGCGACGATGAGGGCGACGGCGTATTCGGTGCCGTAGTCGCCGACGGCGAAGGGCAGGTTGGCGGTGTTCATGCCGAAGAAGCCGGTCACCAGGGTCGGCGGCAGCAGGAAGGCCGTCATGATCGATAGCAGATAGAGGTGGCGGTTGGTTTCGGAGGATTGTTTCGAATCGATTTCTTCGTGCAGCAGGCGCGCCCTGTCCTGCAGCGCATAGATGTCGTGATCGACCGTTTCCAGCCGGCTCGTCAGCCGCCGCGCCACGTCGTCGAAGCCGAAGGGCATCTCGTCCTCGTCGGTTGCCGAGGCGCGCCGCATCAGCGCCAGCACCGTGCGCAGATGCCGATGCAGTCTGACCACGGTTCGCCGCACCGGCGCCAGCCGCCGGCGTTCGTCGCGCGGCGCATTGTCGTAGACGAAATCCTCGATCAGGTTCAGCTCGTCGGTGAGCTCGATGACGATCGCGATCAGCGTGCGCTGAAACTCGATCACCAGCAGTTCGAACAGATCGACCGGCCGCGAGAATTTGCCCGGATTCTTTTCGATCAGCGCCCGCGCCCGCTCGACGCTACGCAGCGGCTGCAGCCTGGTGGTGATGATGAAGCGGTCGGACATGGCGAAATGCAGCCAGCCGAGATTGTTGGTATCCTCAGCGAAATCGCGCTGGCAGTCGACGAGCGTGCCGTAGAGCATCTGCTCGTCGACGGTGATGGTCGCATGCGTGTCGCGCGTCGTCAGCGCCGATTTCGCGTCCTCCGTCAGCCCGGTGAGTGTGTCGAGCAATGCCGGCACACGCGCGTCGACAAGGTTGAGGTGCAGCCAGTAGAAACAATTGTCGGCGGTCAGATCCGCCACCGTCGCACTGTTGTTCAGCCGCACTGCGGTCTTTTCATCCGGGGAGAAGCGATAAGCCCAGACGAAACCGGGTATGTTGACGGGCAATGTATCCATTGGTCGCCGATCCTTTGCGAAGGCGATGTCGTTTTCAGAGGTTCCCCCCCTAGAGAGTCTTCATGACGGCTATTTGTGCGACGGTGCAAGAGCTCGGCGCCGTTTCAGTCGAATTATGGCATGGCAGACCGGCAAATCGAAATTGACGTTTACGTAAAAATCAATTAGCCCTTTGCCCCGGAGGGCTTTGCGCGGGATGCAGGCCGGTCCTGCGGAGGAAACAATGTACAAGGCGCCCGTCGAGGAAATCGCGTTCACGTTGAAGCATGTAGCCGGCATGGGCGAAGCGATTTCACTAGGGCTTCTCGGCGATCTCGGCGAAGATCTGGTCGATGCCGTCCTCTCCGAGGCGGGACGGTTTGCCACAGAGGAAGTGGCGCCGCTCGCCGACATCGGCGACCGCCAAGGCGCCCGTCTGGAAGGCGGCGAGGTCAGGCTACCGGATGGCTGGCGCGATCTCTACCGCAGCTGGATCGCCGGCGGCTGGAACGGTCTGACGGCGCCCGAAGCTTTCGGCGGCCAGGCCCTGCCGCATATGCTGAACGTCGCTGCGCTGGAAATGTGGAATTCCGGCTCCATGGCCTTTGCGCTCGCCCCGACGCTGACAATGGGCGCGATCGAGGCGGTCAGCACCCATGGCAGCGCCGCGCTGAAGAAAAAATATCTGGAGAAGATGGTCTCAGGCGAATGGACCGGCACCATGAACCTGACGGAGCCGCATGCCGGCTCCGATCTCGGCGTGCTCAAGGCCCGTGCAGAGCGCCGCGCCGACGGCAGCTATCGCATCTTTGGCCAGAAGATCTTCATCACGTGGGGCGAGCATGACGCGGCCGACAACATCATCCATCTTGTGCTCGCCCGCCTGCCGGATGCGCCGGCCGGCACTCGCGGCATCTCGCTCTTCCTGGTGCCGAAATTCCTGGTGAACGAGGACGGCTCGCTTGGGCCCCGGAACGATCTCTTCTGCCATTCGCTGGAGCACAAGCTCGGCATCCACGGCTCGCCGACCTGCACGATGATCTATGGCGACGGCCGGTTCGGCGACGAAAAGGGGGCCGTGGGATGGTTGATCGGCGAGGAGAACAAGGGCCTCGCCTGCATGTTCACAATGATGAACAATGCGCGCCTGGCCGTCGGCATGCAGGGCGTGGCGATCGCCGAGGCCGCCACCCAGAAGGCTGTCGCCTATGCCAAGGAACGCACCCAAGGCAGGGCGCCCGGCTGGAGCGGCGCCGGCATGAGCCCGATCGTCGAACATCCCGATGTCGCCCGCATGCTCCTCACCATGAAGGCGCTGACCCAAGGCGCGCGCGCCATTTCCTATGCCTGCGCCCACGCGATCGACATGTCCCACCGGGCCGGCGACGTCAGCCGCCACTGGCAGGAGCGCGCCGCGCTTTTGACCCCGATCGCCAAATCCTTTTCGACCGATGCCGGCGTCGACGTCGCTTCGCTTGGCATTCAGGTGCATGGCGGCATGGGCTTCATCGAGGAGACTGGTGCGGCGCGTTACCTGCGCGACGCGCGCATCGCGCCGATTTACGAGGGCACCAATGGCATCCAGGCGATCGACCTCGTCACCCGCAAGCTGCCGCTCTCCGCCGGCGAGCAGGTGAAGGGTTTCATCGCCGAGCTGAAGGAGATCGCCGATAGCGCCCGCCGCTCCAATCTCGATGGTTTCGGCGAGACATCAGTCAGGCTCGACGCAGCAATTTCAGATCTCGAAGCGGCGACTGGCTGGCTCATGAAGATGCTTGCCGACGGCAAGGCGGCCGAGGCGCTTTCGGGCGCGACGCCCTATCAGCGCCTGTTCGGCCTCGTGCTCACCGGCTGCTATCTCGCCAAGGGTGCTCTCGCCGAAAGCGGCGATGGCAGGGGCGAGGGCCGCATCGCGCTCAGCCGCTTCGCCGCCGAAAACCTGCTTGCCGAGACCGCAGCCCTTCGCGACCGCGTCGTCAATGGCGCGGCAAGCCTTGCCGCCGCCCGCATCCTGCTTGCCTGAGGACATCCAATGACCGATCACATCATCGTCGAGCAGCCTTCCGCACATCCCGGCGTCCAGATCATCCGCTTCAACCGGCCGGAGAAGAAGAACGCCATCACCCGCGCCATGTATCGTACCATGGCCGATGCCCTGAAATCGGCCGATGCCGATACGACCATCCGCGCCACCGCCTTCCTCGGCACCGAAGGCTGCTTTTCCGCCGGCAATGATCTCAACGATTTCCTTGCCGCCGCAGTCGGCGGCGGCGGCCTTGAGCAGGAGATCCTCGATTTCCTCTATGCCCTGGTGAAAGCCGAAAAACCCGTGATCTCCGGCGTCGACGGTCTGGCGATCGGCATCGGCACGACGATCCACCTCCATTGCGACCTGACGATCGCCTCGAGCCGCAGCCAGTTCCGCACTCCCTTCGTCGATCTGGCGCTGGTGCCGGAGGCGGGGTCCAGTCTCGTTGCGCCGCGCCTGATGGGCCACCAGCGCGCCTTCGCCCTGCTGGCGGCCGGTGAAGCCTTCTCGGCTGAAGAGGCCAAGGACGCCGGTCTGATCTGGAAGGTGGTCGAACCCGGCGAGGTCGATATTGTGACGCTGGCGACTGCCGCTCGGCTTGCCGCCAAACCGCCGGAAGCGATGCGCATCGCCCGCGATCTCGTCCGCGGCGACAGGGACGAGATCATCGCCCGCATCGACGAGGAGGCCCGCCACTTCTCCGCCCGTCTGAAAAGCGCCGAGGCCCGGGCCGCCTTCGAAGCCTTCATGCATCGCTAGAGCATGGGCACATCGAAGACCTCGCCGGCCCTGAGCGGCCGGAACCGGTCCGCGGCAATATTGTGCTCGCCCATTGCCTCTTGCAACGCCCTTACCGGTGCGTCGACCGCTTCATCCGTCAGTTGGAACGTCGCGAAGTGATGCCCGGCCACATAGGCCGCATTCGCCAGCTTCATCCCCATCACCGCTTCCTGCGGATTCTGGTGCTGGCCTTTCATGAACCATCGCGGCTCATAGGCACCGAAGGGTAAAATCGCCAAGCGAAAGCCGCCATGCCTCTGCTGTGCCGCCTTGTAATTGACGCCGTGATGAAAGCCCGTATCCCCGATGTGATAGATCTTTCCGGCCGGGGTCGAGAGGACGAACGCTGCCCAGAGCGCCATCCGGCGATCGGCGCCGCCGCGGGCGGACCAATGATGGGCGGGTTCGGCATCGATGCTGATTCCGGCGTGCGCGATGCGTTCGCCCCAGTCCATCGATGTCGTCTCCATATCGGGCACGGCGCGGCGGATGATCGTGTCGTTGCCGAGTGGCGTCACCACATGCGGTCGATGCTTTGCATGCAACCGCTTGAGCGTTGCGATATCGAGGTGATCATAATGATTGTGCGAGATCAGCACGAGATCGATCGGCGGCAGATCATCGAACGCAATGCCCGGCTGGACGACGCGTTTGGGTCCGGCAAAGGTGAAAGGGCTGACGCGCTCCGACCACACCGGGTCGGTGAGAATATTGAGCCCGGCGACCTGCACCAGCATGGTTGCATGGCCAACCATGGTCACCCGCAGATCCTCACCGTCGACACGTGTATCCGGCTTGGCCGCCGCGTATGGACTTGGGACCGATTTCGGCCAAGGCTGGCGGCCGCCGCCGAATTGCCACCGCAGCAAATCGCGAAAACCAAGCGGCTCGATACCGTCGGGATTGAAGAAATGCGTGCCGTCGAAATGATCGGACACCGGGCCGTTATAATAGGGATTGCGTCGTTTGGTCTTGCGCATTCGGAAGCGGTTTCCTTCGCCTGGAACAGGTTCGGATTTTAGGCCAGGTCGACCGGGATCTGAACCTGTTCCAAATTAAAGACTCACAAGGAGGCAGGAAACTCGTTGACCTTGCGCAGGAGGCTGTCGACCAGCCGCTCCGGCAGGAAGCGGCGAAGCGAGCGGACCTGGCGCGACTGCTTGCCGGCGGAATAGCGCAGCTTCGGCTTCTTGGCGGTTGCGGCTTTCACGACCATGTCGGCGACCACCTGTGGCGCGTCGCCCGTCTCCATCCACTTGCGCATCAGAGCCTCGCTCCGGGTCCGCTCCGAGTCGTAGACGGGAAGAGGTTGATCGACGCGCGTCAGGTTCTCCTCGAAGGATGTCTTGGTGATGCCGGGCTGGACGAGAACGACACGGATGCCGAAGTTGCGCACTTCATGGTCGAGGGATTCGGAATAGCCCTCGATCGCATGTTTGGTCGAGGCATAGAAGGCGTTGTACGGGGATGGGATAAGTCCGAGGATCGAGCTCATATTGATGATCCGGCCGCTCTTCTGCTTGCGCATGATGGGCAGCACGGCATTGACGACGCGGGCGACGCCGAAAAGATTGACGTCGAAAAGGCGCTGGGCCTGGTCGATCGACGATTCTTCCGCGCCGCCGAGCAGGCCGATCCCGGCATTGTTGACGACGAGGTCGATCCGGCCGGCCTGTTGCATGATCTCGGCAATCATCGCCTCCACCGAGGCCTTATCCGTCACGTCGCAGACCAGCATGGTAATCCCGGGCTTGCCGGCAACCTGTTTGCGGCTGGTCCCATAGACGCGATAACCGGCTTTCACCAGGGTTTGGGCGGTGACAAGGCCAATGCCGGAGGAAGCACCGGTGACCAGGGCGATGTTTTTGGTTCTGTCGATCATGCTGTCAGCTCTCATTTGAAGTGGATCATTGGCTGACGCTGTGTTACTATCTTTTAGATATCATGTCACTATCGAAAAGATACCTAATGAAAAATACTTCGATCCTCCAGTGCCCGGTGGCCCGCGGTCTTAAGTCTGTGGGCGATGCGTGGAGCATTCTGGTCTTGCGGGACGCCCATACCGGCCTTACCCGGTTCGACCAGTTCAGGAAGAGCCTCGGCATCGTCCCGACCATGCTCACCAAGCGCCTCAAGGCGCTGACCGACGATGGCCTGCTGGAAAAGCGCCTCTATTCCGAGCGACCGCCCCGCGAGGAGTACGTGCTGACGGAAGCAGGCCGGGATTTCCTGCCGGTGCTGATGATGATCGGGGCGTGGGCGCACCGCCACTGCGACGGCGAACTCGCCCGCTATGTCGATGTCGAAACGGGCTCGGAGATCGAGCCGATCGCCATCGATGCGGTGACGGGTGCAAAACTCGGAACCCGGGCAATGCGGCTGAGTGCTGGTCAAGAACAAGAATCCGGCGACCAATAGAGAGGGGGCGTCGCCCCTCGACATTGATACGGAGGGAGCAGCCGACGGCAGCCCCTATTTCTCCAGCGTCGCCACCACCTCGACATGCGAGGTCCAGAGGAACTGGTCGATCGGCGTCACGCCGGTGATCCGGTAGCCGCCCTCGACGAGGATCGCGAGGTCTCGCGCCAGCGTCAGCGGATTGCAGCTGACGGCGGCGATCTTCTTCACGCTCGAGCGGGCAAGCTCCTTGCACTGGAACTCGGCGCCGGCGCGTGGCGGATCGAAGACGACGGCGTCATAGGGCTTGAACTCCTGCGTCATCAACGGGCGGCGGAAGAGATCGCGCTTCTCGATGCTGACCGGTTTCAGCCCCTGCGTGTTGCGGGCGGCATGGTCGAGGGCGGCGAGCGCCTTTGCCTCGGCTTCGACAGCATGCACGCGGCCGACACGCGCCAGCCGCAGCGAAAATGTGCCGGCGCCGGCAAAAAGATCGGCGATCCTTTTGGCCTTGCCGGCATGGGCAAGCACCAGCTCGGCCATTGCCTCTTCCGCCGGCTTGGTTGCCTGGGCAAAGCCGCCCGGCGGCGGTGAAACCTGGACGCCGCCGAAATCAATCAGCGGCTTCGACGGCTCGATGAGGATTTCGCCGTTCAGAGAAACACGGGCAATGCCGCGCAGGCTGAGCACGGTTTCGACCGCCTTGCGCCGCTGCGGGTCGGAGAGCTTCTTCACCTCGTCGACCGCAATGTCGAGGCCGGACAGCGTTTCCAGCACGGAGACGCGGAAGGGTTCGGCATTGGTCGCGAGTGCTGAAGCAATCGCCCGGATCGCCGGCAGCCGGGCGACGATCCCCGCCGACGAGATCGGACATTCCTCGATCGCGACGATATGATGGCTTTCGGCCTGGTTGAAACCGATCAGCATGTCCTTCTCGGTCTTGCGCGCCGCAAACACCACGCGTCGGCGCTCGCCCGGCCGGGCCGGCACGATCTCGCCGACATCGGGCGTCAGCCCCTTCGATCTGAGTGCATCGATGACCAGCTGTCGCTTGAAGGCGCGGTAGGGGCTATCGGTCATGTGCTGCAGCGTGCAGCCGCCGCAGGTGCCGTTGACGCCATCCGGACCGAAATGCCGGCAGGGCGGCTCCTGCCGGTCGGGCGAGGGTGTCGTGATCGACATGATCGTGCCCTGGCTTTTGACGCGGGCGATCGCCACGGTTTCTCCGGGTAGCGAAAACGGCACATAGATTGGCCCGCCGGCGCTGCCGGCAATGCCGTCGCCCTGGGCGCCGAGCTTTTCGATGGTGACGGTTTCGGTGCTCACGGTTTCGATCCTGCCAGAAGATATTCCTGATTGCCGTCGCCGCCAGCAATCGGGGAGGGGATGAGGCCGAGGCTTTTCCAGCCCATATCCTCGATGAACCAGCGCTCCAGTTCCGCAGCGACGGCGGGCGCGGACGAGGGGTCCTTCAACAGTCCGCCTTTGCCGATCGCCTCGCGCCCCGCCTCGAACTGCGGCTTGACCAAGAGCACGGCGACCGCACCCGCTTCGGCGATATCGAGAGCCGGCGCCAGCGCCAGCTTCAGCGAGATGAAGGAGACGTCGGAGACGAGGAATGTGGCGGGCTTGCCGATATCCTCGGCCGTCAGGTGGCGGGCGTTGAGGCCTTCCTTGTTCGTCACCCGCGGATCGGCCGCAATGCGCGGATGCATCTGGCCATGGCCGACATCGATCGCCGTGACATGCGCGGCGCCGCGCTGCAGCAGCACCTCGGTGAAGCCGCCGGTGGAAGCGCCGATATCAAGACAGCGATGGCCGGCGGGATCGAGCCGAAAATGCTCGAGGGCGCTAGCAAGCTTCAATGCCGCGCGCGACACATAGTCCTGCGCCGGATCGTCGATCTCGATATTGGCGTCGTCGCCGATGAGCGCGCCGGCTTTCGTCACCACCTGGCCGGCGATCCGGACGGTGCCGCGTTGCACGGCGTCGCGAGCCCGCGAGCGGCTGGCGAAGAGGCCGCGGGAGACGAGAAGTTGGTCGAGGCGTTGGCTGTTTTGATCGGACATCGGCTGTGAATGACCGGCAAAGCCGCCGGTTGCAAGCATTTTGTTCCAGACAGCGTCATTGACCCTCGAAAGCTTTCGGCGATAATCCTGCCGCGGCGATTACGGGGCGGCCGCAGGCACGGGGGTGTTTTATGCTGAAGCTCTTCACTCTTCTTGTCGCGGCAGGGATCGCATCGCCGGCGCTGGCAAACGATACCATGGCCGAGGTCAAGACCGGCGGGCTGATCTTTGCCCAATCCGACGATGTCAGCATGGTGCAAGAGGATCTCTTCATTTCCGCTTCTGAGGTGCGGGTCGATTACGTGTTCGAGAACACGTCCGACAAGGATGTCGAAAGCCTGGTCGCCTTCCCGATGCCCGACATATCGGGTC
Organism: Rhizobium redzepovicii; assembly: GCF_019793435.1. Taxonomy (GTDB): domain Bacteria; phylum Pseudomonadota; class Alphaproteobacteria; order Rhizobiales; family Rhizobiaceae; genus Rhizobium; species Rhizobium redzepovicii. The sequence continues at coordinate 32,958 of NZ_JAILYH010000003.1, forward strand.
AGATGGACAACAACTCCGCCATCGCAGATTATGACAGCGACAATTTCCTGCATTTCTCCACCGTGCAGGACGGCAAGCCGATCACCGCCAAGCTGCAGCAGCGTGTCGTCTCGCTCGGCATCGACGTCACCGACGAACTCGCCAAAAATAACATTCCGGTCCTGCCCTACAGCGACAAGACCCGCGACGCGCTCGCCAAACTTCCCCAGACCATCCGGAAGGATTGGATCGCCCGCGGCCTGATCTATCCGATGGCAGAGGCCGATCTGGTGCCGCTCTGGACGCTGCGCTCGACCTATTGGTGGCGCACCACTTTTCCCGCGAAGAAGAAAGTGAGCGTCGAGCACCGCTACCAGCCAGCCGTCGGCGGCACCGTCGCCATCAGCTTTCTCGAAAACGGCCAGCCGAAGGGCGAGCGCTTCGAGGAATATTCCCGCAAATACTGCCTGGACGCAGACTTCGTCCGGGTCGCGCAGCAGCGTGCCGCGGAAGCCGAGACGAATGGCGCCAACTACACCGAAAGCTGGATCTCCTATGTACTGTCGACCGGCGCCAACTGGGCGGGGCCGATCCGGCGCTTCCAGCTGACGATCGACAAGGGCAAGCCCGGCAGCCTCATCAGCTTCTGCGGCAGCAATGTCGAGAAGATCGGCCCGACGACCTTCCGGATGACAGCAGAGGATTTCGATCCCGCCAAGGACTTCGACATTCTGATCCTCAATCCGCCGGAAACGGCACAATAATCCGCAGGCTCCGCCGCTGTTGCGCCGCACAAATTTAAACATATTTAAAGCCTGCCCATATAGGTTCAGCGCGATTGCAGCGGTTCATCTGAACTGCTCGGCGCCATGAAGGCGCAAGCGTTTCCACGCCGATCATGTTTTCAGCTTCAAACATCCCGGCGGTTGCGTCTCACGCGACCTGCCTCTCGCCGCGTCGACTGTCGTCAGGAGAAATCACCGATGTCCGCCAAAAACATATCCTTGAACGGTAAGCTTGCGGCCACGTTCGCAGCCCTCATTCTCATTTTCGTCGCCATTTCCGCTTTTGTTTATTCCAAGGCGACGGCGTCTGCGGCTGCTTCTGCCGAGCAGGAGAAGTCCGAGCTGCTCGTTAACCAGATCGACGATGCGCTGCAGGCAATGCTCGAGCAGGCCGTCAATCTGCGCGGCTTCATCCTCTTCCGCAGCGACAGCACCTATGGCGATGTCTTTGCCAACCGCGAGCGCATGCTGAAGGCGATTGCCGCTGCCAAGCAGACGGCGGCCGGCGAACCGCAGCTGGTCGAGATGATCGACGGCATGCAGAAGGCAGCCGACCTCTATTTCCATGAACTGGCCGAGCCGCAGACCAAGGCGCGCAAGGAAACCGACATGCCGATCGAAGAGGTCGTCAAGATCGGCGTCAACGCCACCAAGGGCCAGCTCGACGGGTTCCGCCAGGCCTCGGCGAAGATCAAGGCCAGCGCCCGCGAAAAATCCGAAGCGCTTGCTGAAATTCGCGCCGATGCCAACAGCGATCTGAAGACGACGCTGCTGGCCGGCGGTATCGTCGCCTCGTTTGCCGCCGCCGTGCTCGCCTGGCTGATGTCGCGCACCATCGTCCACCCGATCGTCGGCATGACGAGCGCCATGGATCGCCTCGCCGGCGGTGAAAACGATATCGAGGTCCCGGCAACCGACCGCGGCGACGAAGTCGGCCGCATGGCCCAGTCTGTGCTGGTCTTCAAGCAGGCGGCGATCGAGAAGCTGCGGCTTGCCGGCGAGACCGACCGCATGCGCGGCGACGCCGAACGCCAGCGCCGGGCAAGCGACGAGCAGAAGGCCCGCGAGGAAGGCGAGATCCGCCATGCCATCGACGCGCTGGCCGGCGGCCTCGCCGAGCTTGCCAATGGCGATATGGCCGGCCGTATCCAGACGCCGTTCGCGCCGCAATATGACAGCCTGCGCAATGACTTCAACCATGCCGTTGAAAAGCTGCAGGCGGCCCTGCAATCGGTCGGCCGCAACGCCTCGGCGATCAATGCCGGCGCCGGCGAAATCCGCTCGGCCGCCGACGATCTTGCCCACCGCACCGAACAGCAGGCCGCCGCCGTCGAACAGACCGCCGCAGCCCTCGAGCAGGTGACGACGACCGTCCGCGACAGCGCCAAGCGCGCCGAGGACGCCGGCAATCTCGTCGAGCGCACCCGCCTCGGCGCCGAAAAATCCGGCGAAGTCGTCCGCAGGGCGGTCTCCGCCATGCAGCAGATCGAAAAGTCTTCGGGTGAAATCTCCAACATCATCGGCGTCATCGACGACATCGCCTTCCAGACCAACCTCTTGGCCCTGAACGCCGGCGTCGAAGCCGCCCGCGCCGGCGATGCCGGCAAGGGCTTTGCCGTCGTTGCCCAGGAAGTGCGCGAACTGGCCCAGCGCTCGGCCAAGGCGGCGAAAGAGATCAAGGCGCTGATCACCACATCGGGCGAACAGGTCGTTGCCGGCGTTTCGCTTGTCGGCGAGACCGGCAAGGCGCTGGAAGCAATCGTCGCGGAGGTGCAGGAGATCAACCACCACGTCAGCGCGATCGTCACCGCCACCCGCGAACAGTCGATCGGCCTGCAGGAGATCAACACCGCCGTCAACAACATGGACCAGGGCACCCAGCAGAACGCCGCCATGGTCGAGGAGCAGACGGCGGCAAGCCATGCGCTCGCCCAGGAGGCAAACGCGCTGGACGAATTGTTGCACCAGTTCAAGCTCGGCCAGACGAGGCCGGATGCAGCACCGCGCGCGGCCGTTGCGAACGCCCGCCCGGTCGCTTCTCCGGCCCGCGCGCTCGCCAACAAGGTCACCAAGGCCTTCGGCGGCCGGCAAGCGGCCGCTGCGGTCGCGGTTCAGGAAGACTGGACGGAGTTCTGAGAGGGCGCTTTCCTGGAAGGGAAGAATGTCAAGTGAAGACGGCGGCGCGGTAGTGCCGCCTTTTTTATGGGAATAAGCTTCTGTTAGGTCTGTCCGACCTCGCGGCCCCCTCATCCGCCCTACGGGCACCTTCTCCCCCAGGGGAGAAGAGGGAGTCGAGACATCGCCGCAAATTTCGTCCGCCCAGCGGGGGGCCGAAGGACGGGTTGAGACCAGTGGCTCAACCCCGGTCGGTGCCGGCGGGCGGATGAGGGGGCCGCACGGCACACCCTCACACTTCACCTATCCCGCAACCCCGACCGCAACCCCGCGCCCAAGCGCCCGGAACACCGTGGAAACAATCCCGGCGCGATCCAACCCGGCATGGGCGTTCATCGCTTCCGGCTTTGCCTGCTCCATCCAGATATCGGGCATGACGAGCGAGCGGATCTTCAGGCCGTTGTCGAGCAGGCCCTCGCTCGAGAGATATTGCATCACCTGGCTGCCGAAGCCGCCGACCGAGCCTTCCTCGACGGTGATGACCATCTCGTGGTGGCGGGCCAGCTGGCGGATCAGGTCGTGGTCGAGCGGCTTGGCGAAGCGTGCATCGGCAACCGTCGTCGAAAGGCCGGCGGCATCGAGGTCTTCGGCGGCAAGCAGACAGTCGGCAAGCCGGGTGCCGAAGGAAAGCAGCGCCACCTTGGTGCCTTCCTTGACGATGCGGCCCTTGCCGATCTGCAGGATTTCGCCGCGCACCGGCATGTCGACGCCGACACCTTCGCCGCGCGGATAACGGAACGAGATCGGCCCGGCATCATAGGCGACAGCGGTGCGCACCATATGCTTGAGTTCGGCCTCGTCGGCCGCCGCCATCACCACGAAGCCGGGCAGGGTGGTGAGGAAGGCGGTGTCGAAGGAGCCGGCATGCGTCGGCCCGTCGGCGCCGACGAAGCCGGCGCGGTCGATCGGAAAACGCACCGGCAGTCCCTGGATCGCCACGTCGTGCACGACCTGGTCGTAGGCGCGCTGCAGGAAGGTGGAATAGAGCGCCGCGAACGGCTTGTAGCCCTCGGCGGCAAGGCCGGCGGCGAAGGTCACGGCATGCTGTTCGGCGATGCCGACATCGAAACAGCGCGACGGAAAGGCTTCGGCGAGCTTGTCGAGGCCGGTGCCGTTTGGCATGGCGGCGGTGATGCCGACGATCTTGTCGTCGAGGGTGGCTTCCTGCACCAGCGCTTCGGCAAAGACGCTGGTATAGCTCGGCGCATTCGGCTTGACCCTGGCCTGGGCGCCGGTGATGACGTCGAACTTGTTGACGCCGTGATATTTGTCGGCGGCGGCTTCTGCCGGTGGATAACCCTTGCCCTTCTGGGTGACCACATGGATCAGCACCGGTCCGCGCGCATTGTCGCGCACATTGCGCAGCACCGGCAGCAGATGGTCGAAGGAATGCCCGTCGATCGGCCCGATATGATAGAAGCCCATCTCCTCGAACATTGTGCCGCCGGTGACGTAGCCGCGGGCATGCTCGACGGCGCGGGTGATGGCGCGATCGATGTTCTTGCCGAGATAGGCCGTCAGCTTCTTGCCGAAGTCGCGGAAGCCCATATAGGTGCGGCCCGAGGCGAGGCGGGCGAGATAGGCGCTCATCGCGCCCGTCGGCGGCGCAATCGACATGTCGTTGTCGTTGAGGATGACGATGAGCCGCGCATCGAGCGCGCCGGCATTGTTCAGCGCCTCATAGGCCATGCCGGCCGACATCGCCCCGTCGCCGATGACGGCGATGACGCGCCGGTCGTTCTTGTCGAGATCGGCGGCGATCGCCATGCCGAGGCCGGCCGAGATCGAGGTCGATGAATGCGCCGCCCCGAAGGGGTCGTATTCGCTCTCGGCCCGGCGGGTGAAGCCGGAAAGCCCGTCTTCCTGGCGCAGCGTGCGGATGCGGTCGCGCCGGCCGGTGAGGATCTTGTGCGGATAACACTGATGGCCGACATCGAAGATCAGCCGATCGTCAGGCGTGTCGAAGACGCTGTGAATGGCGATCGTCAGCTCGACGACGCCGAGACCGGCTCCGAGATGACCACCGGTGCGCGACACCGCATCGATCATTTCGTCCCGCACTTCGCGGGCAAGCTGCGGCAGGTCGCGATCCTCCAGCTTGCGCAGGTCGGCGGGGTAGGTGACCTGATCGAGCAGGGGGGTCTTCGGCAGTTGTGTCACGGGCGGGCGCTCTTTCTTACTTTTCCTTGTACCGCTTTATTCGATTAGAACGAGGCAAAACAAGTGATTTTCAGGAACCGAAGGTTTTCACCTTAGAGCATGGCGGAAAAATGTGTGAGCGGTTTCGGGAGATATCACATTCTATTTCTGCGCGTTGCATTCGCCTGATCCTGGCCGGTTCCGCCCTGTTTTTCCGAACGGTGGTCGAACGCGCGAAGGGCCGGCGAGCAGCTTGAATATGACACGGAATGGTAGCAGAGTTGCGGCGCTCACTGGGGAGACGGGCCATGGGAACGATTGTCGCAGCGCATGCCTATGTGAACAACGAGGTCGCCTATGTGGCCTGGCACATAGACGCCAAGATCGATGGATGCCTCGGGTTCGAAGTCGTTCGCGTCTATCTCGACGAACAGGGAAACGTGTCGAAAAGACCCGATGGCAGCGATGACCGAGTGACGTGCGCCGCCTGGGTCGCCTTCAAGGGACAGCGCAATCCGCATTGGTTGCCGCAGACGACATCGCTCTGGCCAGTGCAGAAGCTCTCCTGGCGCGACCTGACGCTGCGCAAGCGGCGCAATGAAATGCGGCGGCGGCCGGACGAGGTGCGGGTGCGCTACGAGATCCGTCCACTCGGCGATCTGAAGCCGGGCATGGCGGCTGCCCCCGACCCGACGCCTCAGCTTGTCGAGATCAACAAGCGCGACGCCAACGGCAGGCCGATCAAGAAGGCCGACGGCACCTTCGAGAAAATCTCCGTCAAGGCCTATGACGGTCCTCCGCGGCCGCTCGGTTATCTCGGACCGGCGGTCGCCTCCAACCCCGTCCATGTGACGCGCAAGCGCGGCCAGTTCGAGTCGACCTTCACCAATGGTATTCTCGCCGCCCAGTGGTTGCGCAACGTCCTTCTCGAAGACGGGGTGAAACAGCCGAATGAGCTGATCGACATGATTTCCAATCCGTCGAACGGCATCCGCAAATATCTTGCCGGCGATGTTATTCCGATGCTCAGGGAATTCATGAGTAGACCGGGCCGTTTCCTCGTCGCGCTTTACGAGCTGGAGGACGAGGAACTGCTGGAGCTGCTGCTTGCCAACAAGAACAGGCTGCGCATCATCCTCGCCAATACCGGAAAGGTCGGGGATGCCTGGGATGTGCGCAATGCGCCTGCGCGCAAGGCATTGATCGATGCAGGCGTCGAGATCCACCACCGGATGTTCAACAATTCGAGCCAGATCGGCCACAACAAATTTGTCGTGCACCTACCGGCGGATGACGCTCCGCGCAGCGTTTTCACCGGCAGCACCAACTGGACGGCCACCGGGCTTGCCGGCCAGTCCAACAACGCCTTGATCGTCAGGAACGATGCGGTCGCCGCGGCCTATGTCGCTTATTGGGATCGGATGCTGAAAGACAATAAGACGCTGGAAGCGCCCGTCGAATTCGATGACGGCATGCCCGACAACCAGCAGAGCAAGGAATTCCGCCGCTCCAACGAGACGCCGTCCATTATACCCACAGCCAACGGGGCTTCGCTTCAAACCTGGTTCTCGCCGAACATGCAAAGCCGCAGAAAAGGCAAGGCAATTCCGCCCGACCTTCGCGAGGTCTATCGCCTGATGCGCCGTGCCGAGCATGCGGTGCTCTTTCTTGCCTTCTATCCCGGTCAGTCGGGCCGGGATTGCATCGTCGGCGAGGCGATCGATATCGGCCTCAAGGATCAGAAGCTGATCGTCACCGGCGCCGTTTCCAGCCCGCAGGCCATGCCCAATTACGTCCCCGGCAAGGACAACGATCCCGACGATCCGGATGACGATGAAGAGGGTGTTTCGCCCCATACTTTCGACGAGGCCAATGTATCGATCGTTCGGGCGTCGCGCATCGATGACCGCCAGTTGCTGGCGGATTTCGGTGCGGAGGAACTGACGGCCAAGAAGGTGGGCGCCATCATTCACGACAAGGTGCTGGTGATCGATCCCCTGTCGGACGAATGCGTCGTCGTCCTCGGCAGCCACAATCTCGGCTTCAAGGCCTCCTATGCCAATGACGAAAACATGCTGATCGTCAAAGGCGACCGGGCGCTGGCCGAAGCCTATGCCGTCCACATCCTCGACGTCTATGACCACTATCGCTTCCGCGCCGTCGAGGCTGAATTGAAGCGCCAGGGCAAGAAGGGCTGGTCGGGCTTTCTCAACGTCGACGACAGCTGGCAGGATGGCTATATCAACCGCACGAAGGGCGCACTGACGCGGTATTTCGCGGCGGGTTGAAATTCGGGGACAGGTGACCGGCGGCGGCCGATCATTGCCGCCGTCAGCCTTCCGGCAAAGGCACGAATTCCTCTTCGTCGCCGGGAACGATATCGAAGCGGCCGCTGCGCCATTCCTCTTTGGCTTTTTCGATCCGCTCCTTCGAGGAGGAAACGAAATTCCACCAGATGTAACGTTTCGAATTCAGCGCCGCGCCGCCGAACAGCATCAGGTGGCAGCCGTCGCTGCCGGCTTCGAGCGTGATCGGATCGCCGGGCCGAAAGACCAGCAGCTGATCGGCGGCGAAGCGGTCGCCTGAGATGACGACCTCGCCGGAGAGCACGTAGACGGCGCGCTCTTCATGCGCTGCGCCGAAAGGAAATTTGGCGCCCGGCTGCAGGTCGAGATCGACATAGAGCGTGTCGGAGAAAACCCCGACAGGCGATGTCATGCCTTCGAACGAGCCGATGACCACGCGCCCGCGTACGCCTGGAGCCTCGATCAGCGGCATTTCAGACTTTTCCGTATGAGCGAAGGAAGGATCGATTTCCTCCTTGTCGTCGGGCAGCGCCAGCCAGGTCTGCAGGCCCGACATCAGCAGCGGATGGCCGCGCAGATTGTCGGGCGTGCGCTCGGAATGCACGATGCCGCGCCCTGCCGTCATCAGGTTGATATCGCCCGGACGGATGACCTTTTCGGTGCCGAGGCTGTCGCGATGGCGGATCTCGCCGTCGAAGAGATAGGTAACCGTCGACAGCCCGATATGCGGATGCGGCTTCACATCAAGCGCCTCGTTGGGCTTCAGGATCGCCGGCCCCATGCGGTCGAAGAAGATGAACGGCCCGACCAGCCGTCGCTGCCGCGTCGGCAGCGCCCGCCGCACCTGGAAGCCGCCGATATCGCTGGTGCGCGGAATGATCAGATTCTCGATCGCATCACAGGCGAAGGCATCGCCGGGCAGCGGATCTTTACCGGGAAAGAAGGACATGATGGAACTCTCCGATCTGAGGCGCCGTTGCAGCAGTTTGAATGATGCAGCTTTGCACTGCCCACAGATAGCGCTTGGAGCGCCGCGCGTCCAATCACGCGCTGAGCCGGCCCGTCTCAGATTGCCGTAAAGCCGTTGTCGACGAACAGATGGGCGCCGTTGACGAAATTCGACTCGTCGCTGGCGAGGTAAAGGGCGGCCCGCGCCACGTCTTCGGGCTCGCCGATCCGACCCTGTTGCGCGGCGATGGCGGCATCGGAGACGTCGACGCCGAGCGCCTGCAGGTCGGCCACCTCGCGCAGGCCGTGCGGCGTGCGGATGAAGCCGGGGCAGACGGCGTTGCAGCGGATGTTGCGGTCGCGGAATTCCACGGCGATGGCGCGGGCAAACATATGCACGGCGCCCTTGGTCGTGTCGTAAAGCACTTCCATCGGCGTGGCGGCGACCGCCGAGATCGACGAGGTGCAGACAATCGACCCGCCGCCCGCGGCAATCATCTTCGGCAGCACCGCCTTGGTCATCAGGAACATCGAACGCACATTGACGGCGTGCAGCCAGTCCCATTCCTGAAGCGTCGTTTCCAGGAAGGGTTTGATGACGATGGTGCCGGCATGGTTGAAAAGTACGGTGACAGCGCCGTAGTGTTCCTCGACGCCAGCGACGGCTGAATTGACCGCAGCTTCATCGGAGACGTCGGCCGTCCAGCAGTCGGCCTCGCCGCCGGCATCACGGATCTGCTTGACGGTCTCGGCCGCAGCTTCTCCATTGCGGTCGATGATCGCGACACGCGCGCCTTCCGCCGCAAACAGCTTCGAGGCGGCACCGCCCATGCCGGTCGCGCCGCCTGAGATGATGGCGACCTTGCCCTTCAATCTGTCCGTCATGTTTCCGTCCCCTCATTTATTGGAAGGGGATCATAGATCGGCCGCGAGCCGATCGCCAAGCGCCAAAAGGCAGCTTTGCTCTGACCCTCAGGCCCCGTCGAGCGGTTCGACGCCCTGCGGCTTGCCGGCGCGGTCGAGCCTGATCTTCTCGATGCGGTTTTCGGCGGCCGAAAGCAGCGTCTCGCAATGTTTCTTCAGCGCTTCGCCGCGCTCATAGATCTCGATAGATTCATCCAGCGCCACGTCGCCGCGTTCCAGCCGGGCGACGATGCTTTCGAGTTCGGCGACCGCCTTTTCGAAGGAAAGGCCGGATACCTCCGGCTTGGCGCTGTCAGTCATTCTCAACCCTTCATCATTCGCAGAATATGCATGCCCGCCGATTCGGCGAGCCCCTCGAGATCATAACCGCCTTCGAGCAGGCTGACGACCCGGTTCTTCGCGTGCCGGTCGGCCAGTTCGAGCACGCGGCCGGTTGCCCAGTCGAAATCCTCGCCCGTCAGGTTGATCTGCGCCAGAGGGTCGCGGTGATGCGCGTCGAAGCCGGCGGAGATGATGATGAGATCCGGCCTGAAATCGGCAACGGCCGGCAGCACGCGCGATTTGAACGCCTCGCGGAAATGGTCGCTGCCGACATTCGGCGAAAGCGGCGCATTGACGATGGTGTTGTGCTTGCCCTTCTCGTCCTTGGCGCCGCTGCCGGGATAAAGCGGCATCTGATGCGTCGAGCAGAACAGCACCGAGGGGTCGTCCCAGAAGATATCCTGGGTGCCGTTGCCGTGGTGCACATCCCAGTCGATGATGGCGACGCGCTCGGCGCCATGCCGCTTCTGCGCATGGCGGGCGGCAATCGCCGCATTGTTGAAGAAGCAAAAGCCCATCGCCGTCATCTTCTCGGCATGGTGGCCCGGCGGACGGGCGGCGACGAACACATTGTCGGCGGCGCCGGAAAAGACGTCGTCCACCGCCGCCATCGCACCGCCGATGCCGGTCAGCGCCGCCTGCAGGCTTTTGGGACTGGCATAGGTATCGGCTTCGAGCTGGTTGATCCGGTCCTCTTCCTCAGGAATTTCCCGCATCACGGCTTTGAGATGTTCCTCCGGATGCGCCAGCAGCACCGCATCCGCGCTCGCTTCAGGCGCCTGCCGGCGCTCCAGCCGCTCGAAATTCGGATGTTCGAGCGCGACATTGATGGCGCGGATCCTGTCCGATCGCTCCGGATGACCAGTGGGCGTCACATGTTCCAGAAAGATCGGATGCTCATAAAGACGGGTGCTCATGGAGACACTCTATCGGTCGCTTATGTCATGTTCCACAGCAGATGGGGCATCGCCCGACGATTTCAACAAGCGCGCCTGCGCCCCATCTCGTCGCCGCCGGCATTATAAATTCCTGTCATCTCAGCGGTTTACTTCGAAAAACCCCGTGCTACTGTCGTCAACGGGGAATTTTGTAGGCAGAGTTGTTGATGAGTCAGTCGAAACGCCCGGGTGTAACGGAAATACATGTGCCGTTTCGCGATGTCGATATGACCGGCCAGATGTTTCTGGCCTCCTATATTTCCTATGCCGAGTCCGTCATTGCGAGCTTCTGGTTAGCGCGGCCCGAGGTCGAGGACGAACCGGTCTATATCGCCAGCAAGATTACCTGCGTTCTCCACCGCCCGCTGCATTACGACGAGCCGGCCCTTTTTACCGCCGCCGTCGACAAGATCGGCGTGCGTTCCATCGGCTTCATCGTCTCGATCGATACGGGGGAGGAACGCGCCGCCGAGGTGGAGATCATCTGGCAGGCCCGCAGCGGCGAGGATCAGCAGCCGGTGTCTTTGCCGGAGGAGACGCGGGACTGGCTTTATGGGTTCTTGGATTAGAGGAGCCATTCGGTGACGCGACTTTCAATGCTCGCAACTGGCCTGTTGCTTGTGTCCGTCAGCGCTGCTTGGAGCGATGATGAGCCCCGTCCCTACCAAGGTCCTCTTTTCTTCAATGGCGAGGGTTACGTCAGCACGCGTTTTATTAGCGCAATCGCACCACTAGGTGACGGTTCTCCCATCTATGCAGGTGCCAAGCCGGGGGGCGGAACGGTACTCGCAGTGCTGCACTCAGAGCCAGGTCCAGGAGTTCGTGCCGTTCACGTTGTTCCGAATGAGGACATCGTGGTAGTGGTGATCGCGCCGAAGCGCACCGGTCTTATAGGATGGAAAGGCTGGATCAAATTTACGGTTGTGACCGAAGGCTTTCCTGATGGAAACGAGGTTTCCCGGACGTTTCCAGCCGCCATCCAAAAAGTCGACAGCAATTGAACCGATCCCGGAGTTGGTCCAGCGCTGATCTCTGAAGGCGACTGGGTGAGCGGAGATCCGGGCAGAGTTAAATAGGGGATCGGTAGCGGCCCTATCTTGCGTCAGGAACAGAAAACCAACGCGATCCGGCTTATGTCACGCCCTCCGGTCATCTCGCCGCCATGCTGGCGACCAGATCGCTGAACCTCTCTCCCTGAATGCCGACATGCGTGCGCAGCAGGCGGCGGGCTTCATCTCCATCGCCGGCGAAGATCGCATCGACGATGGCGCAATGTTCCGAGAAAGAGGTCGACAGGCGATTGCGCACCCGCAATTGGAGACGGCGATAGGGGCGCAGGCGCCGATGCAATTGCACGCATTGCTCCTGCAGGAAATCGCTTCGGCTTGCGGCGTAGATGGCCTTATGGAATTCCTCATTGTCGTAGTAGTAGGCATCGCTGTCGCCGGCGCCGGCGGACTGCTCGCAGCGGCCGTGGGTGGCGGTGATCGCTTCCCGGGAGGTCTTGTCCAACCGGCGTGCGGCGAGCGCTCCAGCCAAGCCCTCGAGCTCCGCCATCACCTCGAACATCTCGTAAATGCGGTGCGGCCCCGGATCGATCACGACAGCGCCCCGGCGCGGCCGGATTTCTATCAGGCCGATCGCGTCTAGCTGCATCAAGGCTTCGCGTACCGGCGTTCGCGACACGCCGAACCGATTGGCAAGCACGGTTTCATCCAGCCGTTCGCCGGGGGCGAATTCGTAGGAAAGTATTGCATTTTCAATCTCATCCCGGAGCCACCGGCCGACATTCTCGGACATTTTTCTCGCATCCTTCATACATAAATGCCATTCTTGTATACACGATTGTTGACTTCGTGTACGAAGAATGACAGTCTACATACTACAGACCAAGCCCTTCGATGGGAAGCAGGGGTCCAAGGCGCGCATAATGTGGCGGGCCTGCAGAGAGGGGAGAATGACATGCCTGAAGCTTCTTTCTTCACCGACATGCTGCAAAGCATCACCGATCACGGACGCCAGCTTCTGTTTTCCGGCTCGCGCAATACCCGGGCTGCGGCCAAAGCCGATCTGCAGACTCTCTGCGAGATGCTGTTGTCGAGCCGGGGTGAAGCATCAGGCATCGCCCTTGCGGCCGAGATACTCGATCGCTGGGGCGCGCTCGAAAGCGCGGGCGCGCAGCAATTCTTCCATATGCTTCACGAAACGTTCGGGCCCGACACGGTGAGGCTCGACCAGGCGATGGAAAATTACCGCGCTGACAAAAGCTCTGCCGCCGTCATCGCGCTCCATCAGGCCGCGGAGCCGCGGCGCCAGGAGCTCCTGCGCCGGTTGAATCATGCGCCCAACGGCACCGCCAGGCTGGTCCGTATGCGTCAGCAGCTGCTTGCTTCCAAGGACCGGTCCGAAGCCTATCACGCGCTCGATGCCGACTTCACGCATCTGTTCGGCTCCTGGTTCAATCGCGGCTTTCTGACGCTGCGGCCGATCGACTGGTCGACGCCGGCAAACATCCTCGAAAAGATCATCAAATACGAGGCCGTGCATGAGATCGCCAGCTGGGAGGAGTTGCGCCGCCGTCTGGCGCCGGCCGACCGTCGATGCTTTGCCTTTTTCCATCCCCGATTGGCCGACGAACCGCTCGTGTTCGTCGAGGTGGCGCTCACCCGATCCTTGCCGAATGCGATCGCCGATGTACTCGACGAGGGGAGGGAGCAGATCAATGCCGATGAGGCGACGACGGCTGTCTTCTATTCGATCTCCAACTGCCAGGATGGCCTGCGCGGAATCTCGTTCGGCAATTTCCTGATCAAGCAGGTCGTGGAAGACCTGCGGCGAGACCTGCCGGGCCTGAAGAATTTCGTCACGCTGTCGCCTGTCCCGGGCTTCGCCCGTTGGCTTGCCAAGGCGCGCGATCCGGCCGGCGCCCGGTCCTTGTCCAAAGCGGCCCTGGAAACGCTGAGCCTGCTGGACGACCCGAACTGGCCCGACAAGGAGAAGAGCAGCGCCGAATTGGAGCGCGTGTTGCTGCCGCTTGCGGCGCGCTACTTCCTGACCGAACGGACGCCGGAGGGCCGCCCGGTCGATCCGGTGGCCCGCTTCCATCTCGGCAACGGTGCTCGGCTTGAAAGAGTGAATTTTCTCGGCGACCGATCGCCGAAGGCAGTCCGGCAGGCGCATGGCCTGATGGTCAACTACCTCTATAAGCTCGACGACATGGTGGCCAACCACGAGGCCTTAGCGCAGCGCGGCGAAGTGATCGCCTCGCCAGCCGTCAAAAGCCTGCTCAACCAGAGCGACGAAGGCGGTCGCGGCGGCAACGGCCAGCAAGGCTCTCGAGCCTTCGCACAGATCATGAACTCAACGCTTGGAGGAGGGCGAAAGTGAGCAACCATCTTTTCGACGCCATGCGGGCCGCGGCACCCGATGACGCACCGTTCATTCGGATCGGCAGCGCTCAGACTTGGACCTATGGCAATGCCTTTGCTCTTTCCGGCCGCCTCGCCGGCGCCATGGACACGCTCGGCATTCGCCCCGGCGATCGGGTTGCGGTGCAAGTCGAGAAAAGCGCCGAGGCATTGATCCTTTACCTCGCCTGTCTTCGAAGCGGCGCGGTCTACCTGCCGCTCAATACCGCCTATACGCTGGCCGAGCTCGATTACTTCATCGGCGACGCCGAGCCGCGTCTGGTGGTCGTTGCCTCGGCTGCGCGGGAGGGCGTGGAGAAAATCGCCAAGCATTACGGCGCGATCGTCGAAACGCTCGACGCTGACGGCAGCGGCTCGTTGCTCGATCTGGCGCGTGACGAGCCGGCCGACTTTGTCGACGCTTCGCGCTCCGCCGATGATCTGGCCGCGATCCTCTACACCTCGGGAACGACGGGACGCTCCAAGGGGGCGATGCTCACGCATGGGAACCTGCTTTCGAACGCTCTGACCTTGCGCGACTATTGGCGCGTCACCCCCGATGACCGGCTGATCCACGCCTTGCCGATCTTCCACACGCACGGGCTGTTCGTTGCCACCAACGTCACGCTGCTCGCCGGCGCCTCGATGTTCCTGCTGTCGAAGTTCGACGCCGACGAGGTCGTTTCACTGATGCCGCAGGCAACCATGCTGATGGGCGTGCCTACCTTCTATGTCCGCCTCCTGCAAAGCCCGCACTTCGGTAAAGAGGCGGCAGCCAGCATCCGCCTGTTCATATCAGGCTCGGCGCCGCTGCTTGCAGAAACGCACACCCAGTTCCAGGCGCGGACCGGCCACGCGATTCTCGAGCGCTACGGCATGACGGAAACCAACATGAACACCTCCAACCCCTATGAAGAGAAGCGGATCGCCGGGACGGTCGGCTTGCCGCTGCCTGATGTGACGGTGCGCGTCACCGATCCCGCCACGGGACAAGTGCTGCCGCCTGAACAAACCGGCATGATCGAGATCAAGGGGCCGAACGTCTTCAAGGGTTATTGGCGCATGCCGGAAAAAACCGCGGCCGAATTTACCGCGGACGGCTTCTTCATCAGCGGCGACCTCGGTAAGATCGACCGGGACGGTTATGTGCACATCGTCGGCCGCGGCAAGGATCTGGTGATTTCGGGGGGATACAATATCTATCCGAAAGAGGTCGAGAGCGAGATCGACCAGATCGAGGGCGTCGTCGAGAGCGCTGTGATTGGCGTGCCGCATCCCGATTTCGGAGAGGGCGTAACGGCCGTCGTCGTATGCAGACCCGACGCCGGCCTGGATGAAAAGACCATTGTCCGCGCCCTCCAGGATCGCCTCGCGCGCTATAAGCAGCCCAAACGCATCATCTTCGCCGAGGACTTGCCGCGCAACACAATGGGCAAGGTTCAGAAGAACATCCTGCGGCAGCAATACGCCGATCTCTACACAGGGACGTAAGACGGCCGCCCTCTGGGAGGAGGGCGCGTCGGTATCCGCATCAATATTGCAAACAGCAGCGACGGCGCCGGAGGCGTCGGAGGGAGGGGAATCATGGGTATTGAAATTCTGGCCATAGGCCTGCTGGTCGCCATGTTCATCGTTGCGACGATCCAGCCGATCAACATGGGCGCGCTCGCCTTTGCCGGCGCCTTCGTGCTTGGCTCGATGACCATCGGCATGAAAACCACCGACATTTTTGCCGGCTTTCCGAGCGATCTGTTCCTGACGCTCGTCGCCGTCACCTACCTCTTCGCCATCGCGCAGATCAACGGCACCATCGATTGGCTGGTCGAATGCGCCGTCCGCCTGGTGCGTGGACACATAGGCTTGATCCCCTGGGTGATGTTCCTCGTCGCCGCCGTCATTACCGGCTTCGGCGCTCTTGGGCCTGCCGCGGTCGCGATTCTTGCGCCCGTCGCGCTGAGCTTTGCCATCCAGTACCGCATTCACCCCGTCATGATGGGCCTGATGGTGATCCACGGCGCGCAAGCGGGCGGTTTTTCGCCGATCAGCATCTATGGCGGCATCACCAACCAGATCGTCGCCAAGGCCGGCCTGCCTTTCGCGCCGACCTCCCTGTTTCTCTCCAGCTTTTTCTTCAACCTGGCGATCGCGGTGCTGGTCTTCTTCGTTTTCGGGGGCGCAAAGGTCATGCGGCAGGTACCCGCATCGTCCTTTGGCCCTTTGCCCGAACTGCATCCCGAGGGCGTGTCGGCGTCGATCAGAGGTCACGGCGGCACGCCGGCAAAACCCATCCGGGAGCATGCCTACGGTACGGCGGCCGATACCGCCGCGACGCTGCGCCTGAACAATGAGAGAATTACCACCCTGATCGGCCTGACGGCGCTCGGCATCGGCGCCCTGGTTTTCAAGTTCAATGTCGGCCTCGTCGCCATGACCGTCGCCGTCGCTCTCGCGCTGCTATCCCCGAAAACGCAGAAGGCGGCAATCGACAAGGTCAGCTGGTCGACCGTGCTGCTGATTGCCGGCATCATCACTTATGTCGGCGTCATGGAGAAGGCCGGCACGGTCGATTACGTGGCGAATGGCATATCCAGTCTCGGCATGCCGCTGCTGGTGGCGCTGCTGCTTTGCTTTACCGGCGCCATCGTCTCGGCCTTTGCATCCTCGACCGCGCTGCTCGGCGCGATCATCCCGCTTGCCGTTCCGTTCCTCATGCAGGGACATGTCAGTGCCATCGGCGTGGTCGCCGCCATCGCGATCTCGACGACGATCGTCGATACCAGCCCGTTCTCCACCAATGGCGCGCTTGTGGTCGCCAATGCCCCGGATGACAGTCGAGAGCAGGTGCTCAGGCAACTGCTGATCTACAGCGCGCTGATTGCCATCATCGGCCCGATCGTCGCTTGGCTGGTTTTCGTCGTGCCGGGGCTGGTTTGACGACGGGCAGCCGCAGCCATTGCTTGACGCCGCGGGGCATCGCCCGCGGCGTCAAAATGTCCATGCCGCGCGCGGGCATTCCCAGTTCCATGCGTTTCCCGGCTGGAAGGCGCCAGTCGCCAAATGTAACGACGGTCTAAGATGAAGCATGCTTCGGTTGTAGTATTGCGCAGCCGGCAGCTACCGGATTTGAACGCGCGAATTCCGTTGCATTTCCGAATTCAACGCTATTGATTATTCGAAGATGCTTTCATTCGCTGAAGTTGAAAATCGATCATGGTTCAATCGACTGACGTCTCATCTCATTTGACGGATTTGATTTATGGAAGTCTCTTCGGCGAGTGCAGCTGGCAGGATTTCCTCGATCGCGTTGCGCAAACGTCGCCGGGCGGCAAGGCTGCGCTGCATTACCACGATCTGACCTCGTCGGTTGCCCATGTTCCCTTCATGTCGGGCTTTTCGCAGGCCGAGGTCGACCAGTTCAGCAGCCACTTTGCCGCGGTCAATCCTTGGATCCCCAGATTGGGTCTCGTGCCCGTCGGCCAGGGCCTGTGCGGCGACGAGATCTTTCCGCGCGAAGAGCTGATAAAATCGGAATTTTACAATGACTGGCTGAAGCGGCAGGCCGGATGCGAAACCAGTGTGGGTGTTTCCATCATTCGCGAGGAAGACCGCACCTTCATCTTGTCGACCTCGACATCTTCGGCCGACCCCGATCTCAACAGGGAAGCGGCCCAACGCTACACGATCCTCGCGCCGCATCTGAAGAGGGCGTTCGATTTCATTCGCAAGCGCGATCTGTTTGCGCCGCACGAACACGTAACCCAAACCCTGTTCGACAGCATCGGGGTCGGCCTGATCTATGTTTCGGAGCAAGGGAAAGTCCGTCGCTGGAACAAGAGCGCGGAGGCCTTGATGGAAGCCGGCCTGCCGGTGCGGATCACCGCAGATGGCAAGCTCGGACTGCAGTGCCAGAAGTCGGCTGCCGTTCTTGAATTGCTGACCTCCCGAAACGGTATGCAGACCAAACCGCACACGGCAATCGTCAAGGGCAGGGACCAGGATAACTACCGCCTCACGCTCGTCCGGCTTCAGTCCGATGCGTTTACCGAGTTTCTGGAGGGGCCGACCGTGGCGCTCATTGCCGAGCCGATGCTGGCGAGCCCCCTCAGGGAGCGGCGCGATTTGCTGATGCAGCTCTACAAGCTGACCGCAACCGAAGTCCGGATCGCATCGAGCATCGCATCGGGCCATTCCGCAAGGGAAGTGGCGATCGCCGACGAGATCAGTTACGAGACCGTCAGAACTCATCTGCGGAACATCTATTCCAAGCTCGGGGTCAACTCCCAGGCCGGCCTGGTGTCGCTGCTGATGCGTTGATTGGTATCGGCTGGCTGGAACTGTTGGGCTACCGCTTATCGCGTTTCATGCTTTTGAAGCCGATGGCGCCCCAAGCTGCCATCTCGTGAGACGATAGTCGCTATCCCCGAGTTGCCATTGGTTCCGGTTAAACTGAAATCTTCGGTCGCGGCAGCGGTTCGGCGGCATGATTGCGATACCGAAACCGCTTACCTTTTGGCTGCGAATGTCACCGTTACAACATCCTTTGGTTCAGACAGGAATGTAATGCCATGGTTCTCCAGCGTTTCGCGCGCCCGCTCGACGTTTTCAGCTTTGACCGAGTGAGCATCCGCTTCCATACGTCGTATTGTGGAAAAGGAAATGCCCGATCGCTCTGCCAGTTCCTGAGCCGTCCAACCGAGCATTGCGCGCGCGGCCCTGATGTGAACTTCGCCGACCGCATTCTGCAGATTGGGTTTCGCGGGAATATCCTCAACCAACTTGGAGACGCCGTGCCATTCAACGATCTCGCCATCGTTATCGAGTAGGGGAACCGCTGTATTTTCGAAACGCTGAAAGACGCCGTCATGCCGTCGGACACGAACGGAGAGATCCAGTTTATACTTGCCCTCAATCGCTCCCTGCCAAGTCGTGCGGAAATGTTGCCGATCGTCAGGATGAACCGCTGCAAGCCTGTCGTAATCCCTGAGCTGCTCCGCCGTCTGACCGGTGAAGCGCATCCAGTTGGTATAGTCGAGCAGCTTACCCTGACTGTCGGCGCGCCAGAACTCGCCACCCACAAGCTTACGCAACGACGCATTGGCCGCGGCGGCGCGGTTGTGTGCAATTTGCGCCTTGTGATCATTGGTTACGTCCTGAACGACACCGTGGAGGATGGCCAGCCGGCCACTGCGGTCATATTGGCGGTCAAATCTGCTTTCGAGCCAAATAAGATGCCCGTCGGGCCGGATGACGCGAAAGCGGCGCGAGGACAGTTGGTTCGCATGTGCCAACTCTACAATTTCTTCGTGCGCTAGACGGTCGTCGGGATGCACAAGGGATTCATAGAGGTCGAAACTTGCCGCAACGGCCTTTGGATCGAGTCCGACGAGACGATAGAGCCCGTCCGACCACGTCAGTTCCCGCGTGATCAGATCATAGGTCCAGGTTCCCGCTCCGAGGAATACCTCAATCAGTTGCGCTCGTTTTTCAGGTGTTTTTGCATTCCGGAGTGGCATTGCCGCGCGCATCCTCTTTTGGCGAGCCCAGAGCCGTCTTTTACGGCCTTCGGAAGGCAGTGAAGACGACATATATCAATTTGAGCAGGATTTCGCCAAGTGAGCAGATATTCGCAGCTTAATGAGCATTAATTGCTCAAAGTCTCTGATGTGAGCAATTATTGTTCATTAGAAATATGTTGGCTGGCTGCCGCGTTCTTACTGACGAGTTACTCGCTAGCGCTAATCTATACTTCAAACGTGGAAGCTCAGGAATTCGGGATCGGATCGCGAATTCCAAAATATTGCCGGTGAATGATCGTGGTGGCCGTCGAAATCGCAATGCTCCTACTGCCCGCAAAATCTGCGCCGCAGGCAAATATTCGTCTCCTCCTTTCGTCGTCAAACTTGCCAACAAGTTCCTGGCGCAAAGCAACTCCAGATACTTTGCAGGTTCCACGACCAAGCTTTCCACTCCTGTGTAACTCCTCCCCAACAAAACAAAGGTCGCCGCTGTGCCAAATCTATCTGTCTCCCGCCTCATCATGCTGTTTGGAATCATCGTTACGGCAGGCTTGATCCTGGCTGTCGGTCTGCAGACTAAGGCCTTCGAGGAGTTAAGGGTCAGGGGTCCGGTCTATAACGGCCTCGTCGAGGGCAAGGATCTGGTTGCCGATATCCTGCCGCCGCCAATTTTCGTCGTCGAAGCCTATATGCTGGCGACGGAGGGTGCGGTGCATACCGAGCTGTTGCATCCCAATCTCGGCCGCATTGTCGAGCTTCACAAGGGATACCTGGATCGCAAGGCATTCTGGGCAAAGGCCGACCTTCCCGCGGAAGTCCGCGCCAGGCTGTCGGGTGTCTACAGCTCGGCGGACGTCTTCTGGGACGAGGTAGAGCGCACCTATGCCTCTGCCGTCTCCCAAGAGGACGAACACGCCGTTCACGCAGCGCTTGATCACCTGAAGGACGCGTTTCATGCGCATGAAGCGCAGGTCAATGTTCTGGCGCAGCTTAGCAATGTCTGGTTGGCAAAGTCAGAGACCGCCGCTGAGGCCGCCGGCGTTCGGGCGAGGACGCTTGCGCTGTCGGGCAGCGCGGTTTCGGTTGCACTCTTTCTGCTTGGCCTGTGGTTCGTCCGCAGTCGCGCCATCAGGCCGCTCTTCGCGATTGCCGACAACATGCAGGAGCTTGCAGGCGGCGACTACACGAAATCTGTGCCGTTCCTGTCGCGAAAGGATGAAATCGGCGTGATCGCGGGCGCCGTGGAAGTCTTCCGCCATGCCGGTATGGAGCGTCAGCGCTTGCAGCAGGAAATGGACGACAGCCGCGCCGTCGCGCAACGCGACGCAGCCGAACGCAGCCGCCTGCAGGCGCAGCAGGCAGAATTGCTGCAGCAAGTCGTTCAGACACTCGGCGCGGGCCTCGGTCGACTGGCGGACTGCAATATCCGTACCACGATCGATGAACCCTTTGCCGCCGACTTTGAACCGCTGCGGCACGACTTCAACAA
This sequence comes from Rhizobium redzepovicii, assembly GCF_019793435.1. GTDB lineage: Bacteria > Pseudomonadota > Alphaproteobacteria > Rhizobiales > Rhizobiaceae > Rhizobium > Rhizobium redzepovicii. The sequence goes on from NZ_JAILYH010000003.1 coordinate 53,885, forward strand.
TTCGATTGCCACCTTCCAGGCCACGCTCGAACAGGTACTGGCCAAGACCGGACATCTCTCGGCCTCGGCGCAGGAGATGCGCGGTGCCGCAGACAATCTTGCACGTCGCACGGAACAGCAGGCCGCAGCGCTCGAGCAGACGTCCGCATCGCTCGAAGAGGTATCGTCAACGGTGCGTTCTTCGGCCGAACGCACAGCCGAAACCCGCGACCTCGTTCGCGAAGCCAAGGACTGCGCCACCGCCTCCAGCCAAGTGGTCGGCGAAGCCGTCCAGGCAATGAAACGAATCGCGGACGCCTCAGGCCAAATCAGCCAGATCATCAATGTCATCGACCAGATCGCCTTCCAGACCAATCTGTTGGCGCTTAATGCCGGCGTCGAGGCGGCGCGAGCCGGAGATGCAGGCAAGGGCTTTGCAGTCGTGGCACAGGAAGTGCGCGAGCTTGCCCAGCGCTCGGCAAGTGCAGCCAAGGAGATCACTGCGCTGATCCGCAACTCGACCGATGAGGTCGCCTCGGGCGTTCAACTCGTCGACGAAACGGGCAAGGCACTTTCAAAAATCGCTAGCTACGTCACCGAAATCGACGCCAAAGTCGATGCGATCACCACTGCCTCACGCGAACAGTCGATCGGCCTACAGGAAATCAGCGGCGCAGTGAATTCGATCGATCAGATGACGCAGCAGAATGCGGCGATGGTCGAAGAGAGTACGGCGATCGGCCACTCCCTCGCAGTAGATTCCCAAATGCTCACCGAACTGGTTGGCCGTTTTAAACTCAATCGTCGCACCCAGGTCCGCGAGCCGGACGCAGCCTGGGCACGCAGACCAGGCGAGGAGTCGGCGAGAGCCCCCAGACTGGCAGCCGTTCGCTAGTGTGTCAGACGGTTTGGAACCGACAGAACCCAACCTGCGGCGGAGCCTGCCGCCGCAGGCCTCCTGTATGAAGAACGAGATGCAATGCAGCCGCGCGCTGAGCCGGCTCGGCTTGGTGCTGCCGCTCATGCGCTGATTGCCATCAGCCGGCTGGAGCCGGTGGGCTAACCATTTTAGCATTCCGCGCTTTTGCCGCGGAGGACCGGTTCGCTGAGGATATTGATATCGACGTTTGGATAAACGTGCTCTTCCAGCAAGGTGAGGGATCCAGCTCGCATTCCCATGGGTAAACAGTCTGCGTCGAAACTTACCGCCGGCACCGGCTCTTGGGCGAAAAACCTGAACAGCGTTATATGCGCTATGCGGGGCGGGGTTGGACGCCACTGTTCGAAGCAGATGGCCTGTGAAATGGCCGAGCGAAGTCTGTGCAATTCCGCCGGCTCCTCGGCTTTTACGAAGATAGCCGCTTCCGAAGCCGCCACCTCGTGAAAATGAACGTCGAAGGGTGGGGTCTCGTCGATCAGTCTCTCGACAATCTCCGTCCATTGTTCCCCGTTCCGCTTCCAGACCTCCTCGTTCGGAATGCCGAATTGGGCTGCCGCATTAACGAGGGTGACGACCGTCATGTGCAGGCTTGTGGCCGGGACGCGTGAGAGGGACGCGGCGCTGTCTCGCTCGATGCTGTCTTGCAGGACGCAGAGCTTTGACAGCGCCTCGCGATCGGGAAGGAACTGCAGGTGAAACGCGCAGCACCGCTTGAACCACAGCGTATCAACCTTCGTGCGGATCACTGGCAGCACCCTTCCACCCAGCCGGGGCACGCCGCACCGAGAGCGTGCAATTCCGATCCTTGCTATCACATCGCCAAACTGTTCGCCAAGGACGGGCGACCCGGCCGGAGATCGGCGGATGATGAGGATCGTGAGCCGCTCAGGAAGATTGCAGCACCCCCGCCGCGTCCCTCGGCTCAGTATTCGGAACCGCTACTGTTGTTCAGATCGTGACGTTCCGTCCCTTTCAAAGGTGGATTGAAGACACTGACGAGAATGAGGTCCTTGTCCTTGCCACCCCGCAAATAGTGGCGATCATGTTTATCGAGGACGTAAATGTCGCCGACGCGGATCGGAAAGACGTTGCCGTCCATATCCTCGACCTCGCCTTCGCCCTGGATGCAATAGCAGGCCTCCAGGTGGTTGCGGTATTGCAGCAGAGCTTGCGTGTTGGCGCGAACGACCGTGTGGCAGACCGTGAACCCCATCCCGTCATCATTCGTCAGCAGGCGATGGCTCGTGCCATTGCCCCAATCGACGAAGCGCTCGGTCTGCTCCACGTCTTTCAGGCTTCTCACAAACATGTTGTTCTCCTCGAAAATGGCGGAGATAGCTCGATCTCCATGATCCATTAGGCCCTGAAATCCACGCCTGCTTCAAATGATCTAAATTGAGAAAACTGTTAGAATAATTTACATGTTTCGCCCGAATTTGATGTAGATGCCCGAATTTGATGTAGATAAAGGAGCCTATCCTGGCTCTCATGTGAGGAATTCAAACAGATGCAGCTGCCGCCGCTGAACGCATTGAGGGCCTTCGAAGCGACCGCTCGGCTCATGAGCCTCTCAAAGGCCGGAGACGAGCTGCATGTGACCCATGCCGCGATCAGCCACCAGATCAAGCATCTGGAGACGTGGCTGGGGCGCAAGCTGCTCCAAAAATCCGGACGCGGCGTGGCGCTGACGCCAGCGGGTGCCGAATATTATCTTGCCGTCTCCGGCTCATTGGCAGCCATCGCCCATGCAACCGGCAACATGCGCAGAGACCACAATATGCGTTCGATCACGGTCGGCTGCATTCCTTCGATCGCGTCGCGCTGGCTGGTTCCGGCACTGCCGTCGTTCCGGGAGAGCGATCCCGATCTCGACGTCAGGATCGTTTACGCCAGAGCCGAGGAACGCTTCGATGACGAAAGCCTGGATGTTCTCATCACCATGGGGGAAGACCTGTCGGGAGGACGGGAGAGCCGCCTGCTTTTCTCCCGCCGCAACCAGCCGGTGGCCAGCATTCATTATCTGGCCAAGCGGAATTGGACTGTCGGCAGTATTCCCTTTGCAGCGGCCGACCTGCTGCACGACGAATCCGTCGACGGCTGGAAAGAATGGTTCCGGAAGACTGAGATGAAGGCGCCCGAGCCGGTTCGCGGGCCGATATTTCAGGACTTCAACATCCTTGCCACGGCGGTAATAGCCGGGCATGGGGTGGCATTATGCCCGGTCGAAGTGTTTCGGCGAGAGATCGATCGCGGCGACCTCGTCGTGCTTTCGGACATCTCGACCGCCGAGACCCAGGGATATTACCTGATCACCAGTTCCTGGGCGAAAAAGCCGGTGCGTCGTTTTACGGAGTGGTTCACGAAGGAATGCCGATCCGCCGGCTCACCGATCGTTGAATAAGCTCCGCCAAGGCGGGCGCTCAACGGGAGGGCAAAGCGCGCCGGCCCAAACAGCGCGCTTGTTCGAAACCACGCTTGATGCTAGAAAAATGGTATGGACAACAACGTGATCAGCACTTTCGTGATGATGATGCCGCGCTCATAGCGTGGCGGGTTTCGTGCGTCCATAATGCACCAGCAACCGCCCTCGAGGCGGTTTTTTCATGGGTCGATCCGTCTCGCCGGCAATAACAGCCTTCGAAAGGAAACACCGATGAACAAGGCGGATATCTATATCACCACTTCCATCCCCTATGTGAATGCCGCGCCGCATGTGGGTTTTGCCCTGGAACTCGTCCAGGCCGATGCCTATGCCCGTCATCTCAGGCTCCTCGGCCATGACGTCAGGTTCCAGTGCGGGACCGATGACAACAGCCTGAAGAATGTCAGGGCCGCGGAAGCCGCGGGACTGCAGGTGAGGGACTTCGTCAATGCCAACGCCGACAGGTTCGAGCGCCTTGGCGGCCGGCTCGATATCTCCAACCAGGAATTCGTCTGCACCTCCCGTGATCCAAGGCATGTCGCTTGTGTCCACGCCTTATGGCGGGCCTGCGCTGACACCGGCGACCTCTATCGCAAGGCCTATGAGGGCCTCTACTGCGTCGGCTGCGAGCAATTCTACGAGCCATCGGAACTCGATGACGGGCGCTGCCCGGAACATGGGATCGCTCTTGAGATCGTCCGTGAGGAGAACTGGTTCTTCCGTCTATCCCGATATGGCGGCAAACTCCGTGAACTCGTCGAAACTGGTGAGCTTCGCATCGTTCCAGCCCATCGGCGCAACGAGGTCCTTGCCCTGCTGCGGCGTGGCCTGACCGACATCAGCGTGTCGCGCAGCGCCGAACGAGCGCGAGGCTGGGGCGTTCCGGTTCCCGATGGGGGTGGCCCCGAAGCAGGTGACGTCGTCTATGTCTGGTTCGACGCCCTGGCGAACTATCTTACAGGTCTGGGGCACGGATCCGATCAGGTGCTCCAGCAGCGCTATTGGAATCGCGGAGAAAGCATCCACGTCGTCGGCAAGGGCATCTCCAAGTTCCACGCCATCTACTGGCCGGCCATCCTGCTGTCCGCCGGCCTGCCGCCGCCGTCGTCGATCCTGGTGCACGGCTATGTCACGGTGGACGGCAGGAAGATCGGCAAGTCGGCCGGCAACGGCATTGATCCCGAAGGCATCATCGACGCCTACGGAACGCCGGACGCGCTGCGATATTACCTGCTCCGGCATATACGCTCGGGAGACGACGGCGATTTCTCGGGCGAGCGTCTCGAAGCCGCATGGGCGGGAGAGCTCGCAGGCCAGCTCGGCAATCTCGCCAACCGGGTGCTTACCCTTTTATATCAGTCGTTCGGCGGCATCGTACCGCCCGTACCGGAGAGCGAGTTCGTGCAGAAAGCTTACCGCCTTCCGGGCAAGGTGGCGGAGGCCTTCGATGCCTACGAGTTGCATGTCGGCCTCGCTGATATTTTCGAGTTTGTCGGTGAGGCGAACCGGCGATTTACAAAAGGCGCACCATGGGCTGATGCGAAAGCGCTGCTTTGCGATCCCGCTCCGGAGGATCGCAAGGTGACCGCCGAACGTCTTGGCGCTTGCCTGGCGGAGCAGGTCTGCGGCCTTGCGATCGTTGCCCGCTGCCTACTCCCGTTGCTGCCGGGCTCGGCCGCAACGCTGCACTCCAGGCTGGGAATACCGTCTCCTCGGCTCTATCGGGATCCGCTGATCGTGGCTGGGGCCAAGGCTGCCCCGCAAGCCGTGCTCTTCCCACAAAGAGCGGCAGCTTGAATCATCCCGGGGCCGGATACCCTGCGCTGCAGCGACAGCAGCGCAGGGTCGGGAGGGCGGTGACAAGAGAGGGCGTTTTGACGCGATCCGGAATGTCATAAAAGTTTCATACTAGAGCAATTGTCCGGATCGAGAAAATAATCTATTATTTTCATAGGGAAACAAGATTTCTCGATGCAAACGAAAGGATACTGATTGGACACATTTTTCTCGGATGCCATGCCCTTCGCATGCTTCATCTTGGTTTTTGCCCTGATAGTTGCGAGTGGCAAGCGCAGTTCAGCAAGCTCCGGCGATGGCGGTGGAGGCTCGTTTGATGCCTCGGACGACGGGGGCTGTGACGGCGGCGACGGAGGTGGAGGAGACTAAATCAAACTGAAATCGATAGAATGACCGACCGCCTCAAGGCGGTTTTTTGTTGCCCGGATTCCGGGTTATGCCGGTCTGACGGGCAGTGGGCGAATTGACCTGCCATACAATCAATGATTGCCACCCTGATTGCGAGTGCGTTGCCTCGATATCCAAGTCCAGGTAGTATTGGACGAGGTTCTGGGGGGATCACTATGGTAAAATCCGAAGCTGGCAGTCCGTATATTTACGGTATCGACGCATTGCGATTTGTGTGTGCGTTAATGGTAACGATGTTTCATCTTGGATTTGCTTCCTGGGCTTCGCCCTTATATCTCAGACCCTACAAAATGCCCGTGATTGAGAATATTGCCCAACCCGGCTGGGTTGGCGTCGAACTGTTCTTCGTCATCTCAGGGCTCGTCATCATCAACTCTGCCGCTTCGGCTACCGCGATGTCGTTTCTGAAGGGGCGAATTCTGCGGCTATATCCGGCGGTATGGATATGTGGGTCACTGACACTCCTCTTCATCGCAACGCAGGATGTTAACAGGCGGATTATCAAGAACTTTCTTCGGTCGATCACGCTGTACCCCGGCGGCCCATGGATAGACGGTCAATATTGGACGTTGGCCTGTGAGATCTGTTTCTACGCCCTTGTCTTCATCCTGTGTGCGGCCGGTCAAAGGGCGAGGATGCCAGCGCTGGCGCTCGGCCTGTCGTTGGCAAGCACGGGTTTCATCACTCTGTTGAACGCCTTTCCCGATTCAGAGGTGCTGGCGATATTCACCGATACTGCCTGGCGGGCCGTTCCCTTTTACTACGGCTGCCAATTCGCCATCGGCATCTACATCTACATCTGGCTTTTGTCTCAAACCCGGATGAGCAGGGTTTCGTGGGTGGGTTTCGTCTTCGCGCTGGTAGCGGGTGCCACTCAGATTTACATGGCAGCCGGCAGCACCAGCGAGCGAACGCTTGCCGCAGCTGGTCACTCCTTCTCGCCGTTTCCGGCAATCTTCCTCTGGGTGGCGGGGCTGATATTCATCGCCGCGAGCGTCGCCTATGGCCGGCAGATCAGTCGTCTGCCAAAAGCCTTCCTCCAAGCGGTCAAAACCCTCGGTTCGATGACCTATCCGCTCTACCTCCTGCATTTTGCCATCGGCATTCAGTTTCTCGATTGGCTGACCGGTTTGGGAGTGACACCGCTGCCGGCACTCGGTTTGGCCATTGCGATCGTCTGTCTGATGTCGCTCGCCGCGTGCAAATGGGGAGAGCCTCCCATCCGCAGCGTTTTGCGCACGGTTTTCGAGAGGCTTGGTCAATGGGCCCCGCGTTTTCAGGCAAAGGAGTCTCGGGTTTAGCTGCTCGAGTTCTCTCATGGCCCCGGCGTCGCTGGATCTGGCCGATGACGCAATCGATGTTCAACGCAGCCCTTAGAAAAGCGCAATGGCCGCCTTTGAGCCTGAAGGCGGCCATTGGTGCATTTGCGATAGCGTGCCTATGCTTTATGCGCGCGCCGGCAGCAGGGGATAGCCGACCATGACGGCGCGGCCGAGGAGGGCGGCGACAAAGGCCTTGATCACATCGCCGGGAACGAAAGCCATCGAGCCGACGAAGGCTTTCGGGAAGCCGAGACCGGCGACCGTCGCGAGATAGGTGATGCCGAAAGCATAGAGAACGACGATGCCGCCGACCATGGCGGTGAGGAAGAAGCTGACCGTCTGCACCAGGCCGGACTGCCGGTCGTTGATCAGCCGCTCGCTGAGGTAACCGGTGACGAAGGCGGCAAAGATCCAGCCGATGAGGAAGCCGGCCGTCGGCGAGGCGAAGATCGCAAGCCCGCCGCGGCCGCCGGAAAGCACCGGCAGGCCGATGGCGACGAGCAAGAGCACGATCAGCACGGCAATGGCGCCGCGCCGGGCGCCGAGCACGACGCCGGCCATCATGACGCCGAGCGATTGCGCGGTGATCGGCACCGGAATGAAGCCGAGCGGGATCGGCGGCAGCAGGCCGAGCGCCACGATGATTGCGGCAAAGAGGGCGGTGAGAACGAGGTCGCGGGTGCTCATCATGAATTCCGTGGTTAAAATTGATTAACTTCCATGCCGTCGAATGCCGCGCGCGTCAATCGCCGCGGCGATATTATCCGCATCCTTGAGCGTCAGGATGATCAGCGGCGCAAGCAGGCTCGCCGGCCGGACCTTCAGCCCGCGCGCCCTGTGTGCCTCGCGGATCGCCTGGTAACGGTCGACGATTTCAGGCACGAAACGCAAGACCAGGCCCAGCGCCAGCCCGATATCGTCGGCCCGCACCCGGCCCGTACGCTCCAGCGGGCGGGCAAGTGCCGTCACTTCGTCGATGAAGGCGGTGATCGACGTCGTCGCCGTCACGGCGGCGGCAAGCAGCATCAGCGCCGTCAGCCGCAGCGGCGGCACGAGCGCCTGCTGCCAGGGATTGAAGAGCAGGTTGAAGAGCGCGACGACCGCGATCGTCAGAAAGATCGGCCGCAGCCGCCTCAGCGCGGCGCCCATCGGCAGGCCGACCATGCGATAGAGGATCGCCGCCGCCAGCACGGCGAGAGACAGCAGCACGAGATTGCCGGTGATGAACAGCACGATGCTGAAGATCGCAAGCGACAGCAGTTTCACCCGCGGCGAAAGCCGATGCATTGCGCTGTTGCCTTCGACATAGAGCGACTGCATCAGAGGGCGATCTCCCTGTAGCGGGCGATCGCCTCAGTCGCCGGCGCATCCGCGGCAAGCCGCCCTTCATGAAACAGCAGCACCCGCTCGAAACCGGCGATCAGCTCCAGATCATGGGTGATGACGATGGCGCTTTCGGCAAGTCCGGCGATAATTCCTTCGACCAGCGCCCGGTTTTTGAGATCGAGCTGGTTTGTGGGTTCGTCGAGGATCAGAATACCGGGCCCCGTCGCCAGCACCGAGCAGAGGGCTGCCACCTGCAGCTCGCCGCCGGAAAGCTCGTGCGCCCGCCGCCCGGCCAGCGCCTCGGCGCCGAAGCGGGCCAGCACGCCCTCGACTTTCGCCTCGATCTCCGCCTTGGTGAAGCCGCGCCGCTTCAGCCCGAAGGCGATGTCGTCCCGGACGATCGGCATGATGATCTGGTTCTGCGGCGACTGAAAGATGAAGCCGACATCGGCTGCCGCCGTCTTCTCGTCGGCCGTGTCACGGCCGTTGACGGTGACCCGCCCGACCGTCGGCTTGGTCAGCCCGTTGATCAGCCGCGCAAACGTGGTCTTGCCCGAGCCATTGAGCCCGATGACGCCGATGCGTTTGCCGCTGATGCCGAGCGTGAGCGGCGCGAGCGCCACCCGCGTTCCGAAACTGACCCCGGCGCCTTCGAAGTGTATGTCCAAACCAGTTCCTCGCATTTTTCATCGGAGGAGATTGCCGATCCCGGCCCCTCATCCGGCTGCCGCCACCTTCTCCGCGCAGGCGGGGAGAAGGGGATATGCCGCACCATCTCCTTCTACCTCGACGCTGCGTCTGGCACGTCCCCTCTCCACGTCAAAACGGGGAGAGGTTTAGGGTGAGGGGCAGTCATTGGCGCCGACCTGACAGCAGTGCTTCTACAAAGAGCAAACCTCGCTGTCGACATCCGATAGCGATATCGGGTGGCTAGGAAGATTTTCCGCGTTATGATGTATCCATGACGAATCTGCTCTCCAATTCCGACGCCCGCCGGGTCTTCCTCGCCAAGCAGGGCCTCAGCGCCCCGCCGAACCGCGCTTTGACCAAGCAGGGGCTGCTGCAACTGATCGGCGAGCTGGGGTTCGTTCAGGTGGACAGCATCCAGACGGTCGAGCGGGCGCATCATCAGATCCTGTTCTCCCGCAACCAGACTTATCGGCGCGAGCATCTGACGGCACTGCTCGAAAAGGACGGCGCGCTGTTCGAGCACTGGACGCACGACGCCTCGATCCTGCCGAGCGCCTTCTTCGTCTATTGGAAGCACAAGTTCCGCCATCAGGAGAAGGTCATCGTCGAGCGCTGGCGCAAATGGCGCGGCGAAGGCTTCGAGGCGGCCTTCGAGGAGACCTATCAGCGCGTCGAGCGCGACGGGGCGATCCTAGCGCGCGACATCAAGGCCGACGGCCATGTTTCCGGCGGCTGGTGGAACTGGCATCCGAACAAGACGGCGCTCGAATATTTCTGGCACACCGGCAAGTTCGCCATCGCCGGCCGATCGAACTTCCAGAAGATCTACGATCTCACCGAGCGCGTCATCCCGGCCGAATTCCGTGAGCCGGAGGTGAGCCGCGAGGACTTTATCGACTGGGCCTGCCGCAGCGCGCTCACCCGCCTCGGCTTTGCCACCCATGGCGAGATATCGGCCTTCTGGAACCTCGTCTCGCCCGAGGAAGCCAAGGCCTGGGTATCAGCCCATCGCGACGAGCTCGCCGAAGTGCTGATCGAACCGGCGCTCGGAGCCAAGCCGCGCCCCTCCTGGGCCTTTGCCGATTTCCTCTCGACGCTCGACAACTACCCCGCCGCACCGCCGCGCATCCGCGTACTCAGCCCCTTCGACCCGATGATCCGCGACCGCAACCGCACCGAACGCCTGTTCGGCTTCTTCTACCGCATCGAGATTTTCGTCCCCGAGCCGAAGCGCGAATATGGCTATTACGTCTTCCCGCTGCTCGAAGGTGACAGGCTGATCGGCCGCATCGACATGAAGGCGGATCGGAAAAAGTCGACGCTCGATGTCAAGCGGCTCTGGCTGGAGCCTGGCGTGAAGCCGTCAGCCGGGCGGCTGGAGAGGCTGGAAGCCGAGCTGGAGCGGCTGGCGCGGTTTGCGGGGGTAGAGAAGGTTGTGTTGCTCGACGGCTGGAGAGGATAAAACCCCTCCCCCTTGTGGGGAGGGGGCTTTCTCCGAGCCTCAGCAAATCTCCGTCTTGCTGATCTTGATCCCGAAACCTTCCAGCCCGACATAGTGGCGCTCGCGGCTGGTGAGCAGCTTGATCGAGCTGACGCCGAGGTCCTTGAGGATCTGGGCGCCGAGGCCGATTTCCAGCCATTCGCTGTCGCGGCTCTGCGCTTCGGCATGGGCTTCGCGGCCCTGGTTGCGGGCCTTGCGGCCGTTGTCGTGGTGGCCGACGCCGACCGAGCCTTCGCGCAGGTAGACGATGACGCCGCGGCCTTCCTCGGAAATCTTCTGCATGTAGAAATCGACCGGGCTGTTCTTGCCGAAGAGATCCTCGGCGACATTTTCCGGATGCAGGCGCACCGGGATGTCGACGCCGTCGCGGATGTCGCCGAAGACGACGGCGAGATGCTGCATCGGGTCCCAGGGCAGGGAATAGGTATGAGCCTTGGCCTTGCCGAACGGTGTGTCGATGTCGAAGCTCGTGCCGTGCTCGACCAACGTTTCCTTGCGCTGGCGATAGGCAATGAGATCGGCGACGGAGACGAGCTTCAACCCGTGCTGCTCGGCGAAATCGACCACCTGCGGGCCGCGCGTGACGGTGCCGTCGTCATTGACGAGTTCCGAGATGACGCCGATCGGCGGCAGGCCGGCGAGTTTGCAGAGGTCGACGGCCGCTTCCGTATGGCCGGAGCGCATTAGCACGCCGCCTTCGCGCGAAACCAGCGGGAAGATGTGGCCGGGCCGGACGAAATCGGCGGCGCCCACATTCGGATTGGCGAGGTTGCGCACCGTCAGGGTCCGGTCGTCGGCGGAAATGCCGGTCGTCGTGCCGTGCTTGAAATCGACCGAGACGGTGAAGGCCGTCGTATGGGCCGAGTCGTTTTCCGCCACCATGGCGTTGAGGTTGAGGCGCTTGGCCTCTTCCTTCGGCATCGGCGCACAGACGATGCCGGATGTGTGGCGCACGATGAAGGCCATCTTCTCCGGCGTGGTGTGCACGGCGGCGACAATCAGGTCACCCTCGTTCTCGCGGTCATTGTCGTCCATGACGACGACGATCTCGCCGGCCTCGAAAGCCCGGATGGCGTCGACGACGCGCTTTTGATCATACGACATGGGGCGCTCCTATTTCAGGCGGCCGGTCTGGCCGCGGTCGCGAAGATAATGGTCAGCGATGGCGCAGGCGACCATCGCCTCGCCGATCGGCACGGCGCGGATGCCGACGCAGGGGTCGTGCCGGCCCTTGGTGCGGACATCGACATTCTTGCCGTCGGCATCGATCGACTGGCGCTCGGTCAGGATCGACGAAGTCGGCTTGACGGCGAAACGTGCCACGACAGGCTGTCCGGTCGAGATCCCGCCGAGAATACCGCCGGCATTGTTGGAAAGGAAGATCGGCGTGCCGTCATTGCCCATGCGCATCTCGTCGGCATTGTCTTCGCCTGAGGTTTCGGCTGCGGCAAAACCATTGCCGATCTCGACGCCCTTGACGGCGTTGATCGACATCAGCAGCGAGGCGATGTCCTGGTCGAGCTTGGCATAGATCGGCGCGCCGAGGCCGGCCGGCACGCCTTCGGCGATCACTTCGACGACGGCGCCGATTGAGGAGCCGTTCTTGCGGATGCCGTCGAGATATTCTTCCCACACAGGCACGATCGCCGCATCGGGGGAGAAGAACGGGTTCTGGCCGACCTGATCCCAATCCCAGTTGCGGCGGTCGATCTTGTGCTTGCCGATCTGCACCAGGGCGCCGCGCACCGTGACACCGGGCACGACCAGCCGGGCGATGCCGCCGGCGGCGACCCTTGCTGCGGTCTCGCGCGCCGAGGAGCGGCCGCCGCCGCGATAATCGCGAATGCCGTATTTGAGGTCATAGGTAAAATCGGCATGGCCGGGGCGGAATTGCCGGGCGATCTCGCCGTAATCCTTGGAGCGCTGGTCGGTGTTTTCGATCAGCATCGAGATCGGCGTGCCGGTTGTCGTCATCGTCTCGCCGTCGGCGTCGAGCATGACGCCGGAGAGCACCTTCACCAGGTCGTCCTCGCGCCGCTGCGTCACGAAGCGGGATTGCCCGGGCTTGCGCTTGTCGAGCCAGACCTGCAGGTCCTCGAGCTTGAAGCGCAGCCCCGGAGGGCAGCCATCGACGACGCAGCCGAGCGCCGGACCATGGCTTTCGCCCCAGGTGGTTACGCGGAAGAGGTGACCGAATGTATTGTGCGACATGTGTTCCCACGGTGGCGCGCCAAAGCCGGTTGCGCCATTGCTTGAAAAGGCGCGACACTCATAGGCCAAAAAACCGTCGAGGCAAAAGCCTTTCTTTGCGTCAAACCGGCGGTGGCGGAAATGCTGTTTCCGTCCCTGTCAAAGGAAGGCGGTCAGGATGCCAGCCGCCATCCCGTTCCGGTGGCCTCGGTGGTGAAATCGTCGAAGGAGAGCGGCCGCGAGAAGGCATAGCCCTGCAGGATGTCGCAGCCGAGATCGCGCAGCAGTTCGGCATGGGCCGCCGTCTCCACCCCTTCGGCCACCGTCTCGACGCCGAGCGAGCGGGCGATGTCGATGATCGAGCGGACCAGCGCCCGCTCCTGTGTTGCGCCGACGATCGGCTGCACCAGCTGGCGGTCGATCTTCAGGCGCTTGGGCTTCAGCTTCAACAGGCTGACGATCGAGGTATGGCCGGTGCCGAAATCGTCGATCTCGATATCGATGCCGAGCGCCTTGATGTGCTCGAGATTGTGCGAGACGACGTCCTCGCTCTCGTCGAGGAAGATCGATTCCACCAGTTCGAAGGAAAGCTCGCCGGGGCAGATATGCAGGTCGGCGAGCGATTCCAGCAGGCTGCCGTCATGCAGCCGTCGCGCCGAAACATTGACCGAGACCTTGGGCACGGCAATGCCTTGCGCCGTCCAGCGCATCTTGTCGCGCAGCGCCGTTTCCAGCACGATCCTGTCGAGCATCTGCACGACATTGATCTCGTCGGCGATGCGCAGGAACTTGTCTGGCGTCAGCCACCCCTTGGTCGGATGTTTCCAGCGCACCAGCGCCTCCACACCCGTCAGTTCCATCGTCCGGGCTGAGAATTGCGGCTGGTACCAGGCGGTGAACTCGCCATTGTCGATGCCGGCGAGGATCTCGTCGGCCGTGCGCTTGGTGTTGACGATATCGGCCTGGAGATTGTGATTGAAGAATTCGAAGCGGTTGCGGCCCGTGCTCTTGGCGCGGTAGAGCGCGATATCGGCATTGATCAGCACCTTGCGCGCATCGACGTGAATGCCGTTGGCAAGCGCCACGCCGATCGACACGCCGCAGCGGCAGGAAAAACCCTGGAAATCGATCGGCTGGCGCATCTCTTCGATGATCCGCGCCGAAAGCTGTGCCATCTCCGTGTCGCCGACATCAAGGGCGAGGATGACGAATTCGTCGCCGCCGATGCGGGCGACGATATCGCTGCCGCGGACATTCTTGGCGAGCACCTTCGAGGCGTGCACCAGCATGGCATCGCCGGCGGCATGGCCAAGCGTGTCGTTGATGTCCTTGAAGCGGTCGAGGTCGATGTGCAGGATCGAGAATTTCTGCCGCTGCCGGCGGCCGTCATTCGTCAATTCTTCGAGCGCGATATCGAGCTTGCGGCGATTGGCAAGCGCGGTCAGCGGGTCGTGCAGCGAATTGTGCTCGATCCTGTTCTTGGCAAGCTCGAGCTCGATATTCTTGGCGACCGCCTCGTCCTTGGCGGCTTTCAGCCGGATCGTCATTAGCACGTCTTCGGTGGCATCGAAGGCGATGCCCATGATCTTCATCTCGCCGGTCCCCGTCTGGTGGACCTTGCCGACGGAGCGGACATAGCGCACCGCGCCGCCATCGACGATCACCCGACAGACGAGGGTGTGGGTATCGCCATTTTTCTTGAAGTGGCGCGCGCTTTCGAGCGCCAGACCCCGATCCTCGGGGTGGATGCAGCCAAGCCAGGTCTCCTCGGTCATGAAGCCGTTGCGCGGCGCAAGCCCATAGAGCTCGTGCATGCGCTCGTTCCAGATCGAGCCGCCCCGGTCGGGCCGCGCTTCCCAGATGCCGCATTGATAGGAGTTGAGCGCCAGGTCGAGCCGGCTCGACAGCTCGGCGAGTTGTCCCTCGCGGCTGGAAAGCTCTTCAAGCGCCAGCTCCAGCTCGGCATTCTTGACCTCGCTCATGTCTTTCGCCTTGCGCAGCGTATCGGTCGTCTCCGCATCGGCGGTCACGTCCCAGACGATGCCGATCGTCCTGCTGACGCCGCCGGCATCGGTATAGAAGGCGCCGACCGAGCGCAGGTGACGGATGCCGCCATCGGCTGGCACGATACGGTACTGCGCCGTGCAGGCGGCACCGGCGATGCTGCAGCTGAAGAAATGCACTTCGGCGATCTCGCGGTCCTCGGGCAGGATCGCCGTTAGCCATTCGTCGAGCGCCCGGCTTCCTTCCTGCGCCGGCTTGCCGTGCAGGGCCGCCGCACGTGCATCCCAGAGCAGGCTGCTCGAATGATCATCCAGCTCCCAGATGCCGATATTCGAGGATTCCAACGCCAGATCGAGCCGTTGCGACAATTCCTTGAGTTTCGCTTCGCGCGTCTCGAGCTCGGTGATATTGCGATTACGCTCCCCAAGCAGGAGGGTCGCGAAGAAGATCGGGACGATGATGATGCAGCCGGCGGCAACGACGATCAGCCGCAGCTCGGTCTGGTTCTCCGGTATCGCGTGCCAGCCGCTGTTCGGAACGACGGAAAGTTCCCACTTGCCGCCGGCAAAGCCGATCTTCTGGCGCATAGGATCCTTGTCATCGATCTCGGACGACCCGAAGAACGGCGCGGTTGTCGCGGCCCTCGCCGATGAGCCGATATCCCGGAGGGCGATCGATAGATGGTTGAGATGCGGAAAACGTTCCCGGTTCTCGCGGTCGCGCGCCGGCATCAGCCCGGTCGCCTCGTAGAACATCTGCTGGTCGATGACGAGCTCGACCGCCCCCCAGAGCCGCCGTTGGCCGTTCTCCTTGACGAAAACCGGGAAGAATATGGCAAAGCCGTCCCGGCCGTCGGTGCTGACAGGGCCATAAAAGCGCGCCGACAGATCGGCGGCCGCCGGCGTCATCGCCTGGCGTGAAAACAGCGTTGCGCGCACGTCGCGGCCGATCTCCTCATTGCCGGGTAGCCGGGGATAGACGTTGTCGATGATGAAATCCGGTGCGACGGCGATGTGAATGAAGGACGGATTCTGGATCAGCAGCCAGTTGATCTGCCGCTCCATCTCCTCTCCGTTTGCCGCACTGACGGAGATCAGATTGGCAAGATCGCGGACCATGCTGAGGTCCATATTGATCTCAGCCATCACCCGGGCGCGGATGAGGTTTGCCTCGCTTTCGGTGCGGATATGAAGTTCGCGCTCATAGGATTGAGTATTGGCCCGGTCGAGGCCGAAGCCGACCATGATGACGACAAGGGCGACAAGCGATGAAACCAGAAACGAAACGCGGGTATTCTTCAACACGCGCCGTAACTGCTTGTTGTCGCTCAGCCTGAATAGCAAAATGAAACTCCCGTCTTCCGGGCGACTTTAGGGCGTGGGGGTTAATTTACGATTGCCCGCAAGCGAAGCCAAAAATCATGGGAAGGCAAAAGCAGCGGTTAACACGGCGTCTTGATTATATTTAAAATCCTATTCATCAATTAGGCGGGAAAAGCCATTCTTCCGGGCAATTTTCGCCATATTCAGGAGGCTATCTGTGGCCAGTCATGTTCTCGTGCAGCGTCTGAAAAGGATTGTCGCCATGCGTTTCGTCGTCGCCACGCTTTTGGCAACAGCAAGTTTCCTGTCGCCGATGAGCGGTTTTGCCGAGAGCGCCGATGTCGAGGCGACGATCAAGAAGGTCGATACCGCCAATCTGGTGCTGACGCTCGACGACGGCAAAACCTATCAGGCGCCTGAGGAATTCAATTTCGACGGCCTCGAAGCCGGCGTGAAGGTGATCGTCTTCTATACCGAGGTCGACGGCAAGCGCGTCATCAACGATCTGGATATCGTCAAGTAGGGCGGGTCCGCGGAGGATGGCATGAAGCATGCTTCGATCGTCGTGCGTGCTGATTGGGATGAAGAGGCTGGCGTTTGGGTCGCCAGCAGCAACGATATCGAAGGACTGGCCATTGAAGCCGGTACCCTTCGAAGCCCCCAAGCCTAAACTTATCGCTGTTGCAGCCGGCCTTCTCGAGCTGAACGGTTTTACCTCTAACCAGCCGGAAATCCCGATCCACATCATAGCCGAACAACTCGTCGGCATCCCCAATCCCACAAAGTGAGCCTATCGCGGGCTAAGATGCGGCAACGCCCTACAGCCAGACGATCGTCCGCTCAGTAGTATCGATCCTGACAATCTGGTCCTGCGGGATCCCGCCTTCGGCAGCGCTGCTCTTCGGCAGGTCGGCGATCATCTGGAACAGTGTGCGGATGACGCCGCCATGGGTGACGCAGACGGTCGGGCGGTCGACGGATTGCAGCCATGAGCCGGTGCGCCAGGAGAGGATCTCGTAGCTTTCCGCGTCGTCGCCGGGCGGGATGAAATCCCATTTCGAAGCATTGCGTTCGGCCACCCGCTCGCGCTGCGTGGCCTTCAACTCCTTGAGCGTCGAGCCCTCCCAGTCACCGAAGGAGATCTCGACCAGCCTCGGATCGGTGCGATAGGCAAACGGCGGCAGGCCCATGGCGCCGCGGACGATTTCCATGGTCGCGCGCGTGCGTTGCAGCGGGCTTGCGACGAAATCGAATTCATCGACCGTGTCGCCGAGAATTTCGCCAAGCGCCACCCCGTTCTGCCGGGCCTGTTCCAGGCCCGTGGCGTTCATCGGGATGTCCTTCTGGCCCTGCAGGCGGCGCTCGGCATTCCAGTCGGTCTGACCGTGTCTGATCACGTAGATAAGCACGGTCTCTGCTCCGGGAATGCTTCAGTCCTTGACGACCGAAATGTCAGGGGCGTCGACCGCTTTCATGCCGATGACATGATAGCCGCTGTCGGCATGGTGCACTTCGCCGGTGACGGAGCGCGAGAGATCGGACAGCAGATAGAGGCCGACATCGCCGACTTCTTCGATGGTGACGGTGCGGCGCAGCGGCGCGTTGTATTCGTTCCACTTCAGAATATAGCGGAAATCGCCGATGCCGGAGGCTGCGAGCGTCTTGATCGGGCCGGCCGAGACGGCGTTGACGCGGATGTTCTGCGGTCCGAGGTCGACGGCCAGATACTTGACGCTCGCTTCGAGCGCGGCCTTGGCGACACCCATGACGTTATAGTTCGGCATCACCTTTTCGGCGCCGTAATAGGTCAGCGTCAGCATAGCGCCGCCATCCGTCATCAGCTTCTCGGCGCGGCGTGCGACCGAGGTGAAGGAATAGACGGAGATCTGCATCGTCTTGGCGAAATTGTCGGCCGAGGTGTCGACGTAGCGGCCGGTGAGCTCGTCCTTGTCGGAGAAGCCGATCGCATGCACCAGGAAATCGATCTTGCCCCAGAGCTTTTCGACGTTTGCGAAAACCTCGTCGATGGTGGCTTCGTCGGCAACGTCACAGTGTCCGACCAGCGTTGCGCCGATTTCGGCGGCAAGCGGCTCGACGCGCTTCTTCAGCGCATCGCCCTGGTAGGTGAGCGCGACTTCTCCGCCCTGCGCATGAATGGCCTTGGCAATACCCCACGCAATCGAGCGATTGTTGGCGACACCCATGATAACGCCGCGTTTGCCTGCCATGAGGCCGGATGCTTGAGCCATATTTCGCTCCCTAGGAATTCTGATTGATCCTGCCTATGGCATAGGCCGCTAATCGGTTCAAGCTTGGCCTGGATCATCAACTGTTAGGTTTCGTAACAAAGGGTGCGAAAGTCATAAATATTTCACAGGAACAGGCCTTCGCGCATGCTCCGCATGAGATCGGTGACTTTGTCGTCGGGCTTTTCCCACAGGATAATGCGCAATTCGACGACGAGATCGCCTCTGCCGCCCTCTTCGCGAGGCAATCCCTGGCCGGGAATTCTAATCGTCTTGTCCGAGCCGGACCATGCGGGGATCGTCACGTTCAGCGGCCCGCTCGGTCCTTCGATACGCGCCTCGGTGCCGAGCACGGCATTTTCGATGCTGAGCGGCAGCACCGCATGCAGATCGAAACCGGCGACCGTGAAGCGTGGATCGGGCGCAATGCGAATGTTGATGACGGCATCGCCCCGCTGCATGCCCGGCAGCTTGAAGCCTTGTCCCTTGAGCCGCAGCTCGTGACCATCCTTGGTGCCGGCCGGCAACGCGAAACCGATCTCGCGACCCTCCGGCAGTGAGGCGGTGATCCAACCGCTTTTCAGCACGTCGTCGATCGTCACCGTCGCCGTCGCCACCTCGTCGGGGGCTTTTTCCAGGCCGGTATCCTTGGCGCCGGTGAACCGGCGCACCAGGGATGTCAGGATGCTGAGCGGCAGCGGCAGGTTGGCGCCGGCATTTGGCCCAGCCTCGCCGGCCTCCTCGTCGCCCTTGGTTTCACCCTCGGCGGCGTCGCCATCCACGCGCCTGCCGGCCTCGCCAGCCTGCTGGTATTGCGCCCGTTGCGCGCGAGCCTGCGCCTGGCCGCCGGCCGCAGCGCGGGCCTGAGCGCCGAAAATGCGATCGACCATCTCGTCGGCGGGCTCGGCCGATCCTGCCTGTTGTCTGGAGCCGTCGGCGGCGGCCTTCTGGGCGGCGCGCGCAAGCTCTTCCATCACCCGCTCGGCATTGGCCTGCGCCGCCTTGGCGCGCACTGCGGCCTCACGTGCGGCCTGGCGCTGCTGCATGATCGTCTGTTCGTTCTTCTTTGCTTCCGCCATCCGCACGGCATTGTCGAACAGGCTGCGTTTGCGCGGGTCCTTCAGCGTTTCATAGGCGCGGCCGATCTCGGCGAACCGGGCGGTTGCCGTCGGGTCACCCTGATTGTGGTCGGGATGGGCTGACTTGGCCATATTGCGCCAGGCCGCCTTGATCTCGTCCGCTGCCGCGTCGCGCTTGACGCCCAGAATTTTATAAGGATCGCGCATGTTAAACCGCCGGTGTTGCGATGCGGGAAGCCACGTCCTTGCCCGGCATCCCGAAATTCCGAAATCAAAAGCCCAATAACAATTCGCGCCATCCCGTCGCACAGGCAGGGACAACCACTCTCAACGCTGATCGTGCGTCGGAGTTGCTAATCACTTCTTATTTCTATGGAGAGATGTGGGGTGTTTTGCGCCGAATGGTTAGCTCTTTGCTAAGCATTCGGCCGAAAGGTGTCGGGCGTTAACCTGTCGGCGAGCCGGATCAGCTTTCCCGCCGGAGCAGCTTTCCCGCCGGATCAGCTTTCCGGCTGGAAGCTCAAGAGCTGCCAGTTGCCGCCGCCGACGAGGCAGGTCTTGCCGTAGAATTTGGCGATGCCGACATAGGAATGCCGCGTCGTGCGGAACTGGCGGCAAACCTGGCCCGACTCGTTATTCTCGACGATCGTATCGATGACGCCGGCGCTGCCTGTCGATGCATTCGCCCAGGGAAGCGGTTGGCCCTCGAGCCTTTGCACATCAGCCGAGGTCACGGCATTGCGCACGGTCATCTCGTCCGACAGCGTATCGGTGCTCGGCGGCGTCTGCGGCACCGTGCCGGTTGCCACCGATCGGTCGACCTTGGCTTCGCTGAGAAAATCCATACCGCCTGCTAGGCAGCCGGAAAGCGAAAGCATTGCGGCGCCGATGACGAAGAACGTGCTGCTGCGATGCCGCAGGCCCTTTGTATGGCGATATGACTTTGCTATGACTTCCACCCTGCATCCTGTCCAGTTATCAAAAGCTGGGCGAGTTTTGAATAATCCGGGGCATTTGAACCAATATGTCGGCAAACGAGTTAACAAGCGGTGACTTTACCGAAAGTGGCGAACCCTTCAAGCTCTTTGCCGAATGGCTTGGCGAAGCGGAGGCTTCCGAACCCAATGACCCGAACGCCGTGGCGCTGGCAACGGTCGATGAGGATGGTCTTCCCAATGTCCGCATGGTTCTCCTGAAGGGATTCGACGACAACGGTTTCGTCTTCTACACCAATTTCGAGAGCCAGAAAGGCCGTGAAATTCTCGGCCAGAAAAAGGCCGCCATGTGTTTCCACTGGAAAAGCCTGCGCCGCCAGGTCAGGCTGCGCGGCCCGGTCGAGATCGTCACCGACGCCGAAGCCGACGCCTATTTCAAGACGCGGGCCCGCGGGAGCCGCATCGGCGCCTGGGCTTCGAAACAATCCCGCCCGCTCGAAAGCCGATTCGCGCTTGAAAAGGCGGTGGCCGAATATACTGCCCGTTATGCCATCGGCGAAATTCCGCGCCCCGCCCACTGGTCGGGCTTCCGCATCCGGCCGACCTCGATCGAGTTCTGGAAGGACCAGAATTTCCGCCTGCATGACCGCATCGAATTTCGACGGGCCTTGGCGGAAGGCGCATGGGAGAAGGTCAGGATGTATCCGTAAGCGGCGCTATTTGCCCATCAGCTTCAGCGGAATGCCGGAGGCAAGCGCTGAGACGTAGCGTCGCTTCTGGTAGAAGCCGTTCAGCGAAATGCGGCTGAGATAGCCGGTTTTCCTCGCCTCCGGCAGGCCCGGCTGGGTGGTGACCGCAAGCTCGAAGCCGAGATTGCGGGCGATCGCCGCCTCGCGGCTGGTCGCAGCCTCCGGCGTGCCGTAGGGATAGGCGATCGTCTTGGGGCGAATGCCGCTCACCGCCTCGACGTAATCGGCCGAAACCTGCATTTCTATCCGCGCTTCGGCCTCCGGCAGGCGGGCCAGCGCCCGATGGCTGATCGTATGGGCGCCGAGTGTGGCGAGCGGATGGGCCGCGAGCCGCTGCAACTGGCGGGGCTCCATCACCAGCGCGCGGGTGAGATCGGTTGGCTCGATGCCGTTTTCCCGCGCCAGCATGTCGATCGCGGCGACGGCGCACGCCTCGTCGGACCGGTGGATAAAGGCGGCGAATCGGTCGAAGGCATCCCATTGCTGCTGCGGATCGTCGAGCGCCAGCCGTTCGCTGCCACGGCCGAAGTCGAAGCGAAGTTCGCCTGACCGGCGTAAGAGGGCGGCGAGCGTCTCCCACCAAATGCTGTGCGAGCCCTCGGCAAAACCCTTGGCAACGAACACTGTGAACGGCGCCCGATGCTGTTCGAACACCGGCAGCGCGTGCTCCAGATTGTTTGTGTAGCCGTCGTCGAGCGTGAAGGCAGCAAACGGCGTTCCGCCCTCGGGCTCGGCCAGCAGCGCCGGCACCTGATCGAGCGGCACGAAACGATAGCCCTCCCGCTTCAGCCGCCGCAGCGCCGTATCGAGAAAGCCGGGGGTGATTTCGAGATGCGCATTCGGCTCGAAAGCCTCCGGCACGTACGGGCGGACATGATGCAGCGTGAAGACGACGCCGCGTCCGCGCGCCTGGCGCATCAGCCCGGCGGCGGCAATCAGCCAGGAAAGCTCGAGCCCGACGCCGATCGCCGCGCGTTTTGCCAGTCGCCGGAATTGTCCCATCATGCGCCGTCCGTTGCTTTTTGCCGCAAACTAGCAAGCGCGACTTAAGCCTTGCTGAATCCCGATTTCGCACGGCTCCTTTCATTTCCTGTTAACCAAGGCAATGAAAAGGCTAGAAAAATGGTAGGAGTTGCCTCAAAGTCGCGCCAAACTTGCCGCTTCTGTCACGTTACGGCACAACGCCGATCCGATCGAGCGCCGACGCATCAAGGGGAACTGCATGAGAACGCTTCTGGCGGCTGTTTTGACCGTAACGCTGGCCGTTTCGGCGCCTCTTGCGGCCCTGGCCGGCAGCGCTTCACTGGTCCTCGATGCCCGCACCGGCAAGGTTCTCGCCGCCGAGAACGCCGATACGTTGAACCATCCGGCCTCGCTGACGAAGATGATGACGCTCTATCTCACCTTCGAAGCGCTGAAACGCGGCAAGATCGCCTGGGATACGCCGATCAAGATGTCGAAATACGCCGCTTCCCGGCCGCCGACCAAGCTCGGCGTCAAGGCCGGCGGCACGATCACCGTGCGCGAGGCGGTCTATGGCATGATCATCAAATCCGCCAATGATGCCGCCTCGGCCATGGGCGAGAAGCTCGGCGGCTCGGAAAGCGGTTTTGCCCGGATGATGACGGCCAAGGCCCGCCAGCTCGGCATGAGCCGCACCGTCTTCGTCAACGCCTCCGGCCTGCCGGACGGCCGCCAGGTCACCACGGCGCGTGATATGTCGACGCTCGCCATCGCGCTGATGAAGAATTATCCGAACGAATACCGGCTGTTTTCGGTGGCAAGCTTCAATTTCCGCGGCCGCACCGTGCGCGGCCACAACAATCTCATGTACCGCTACCAGGGCATGGACGGCATCAAGACCGGTTACACCAACGCCTCCGGCTTCAATCTCGTCAGCGCTGTTCGGGACGGCAACCGCCGCGTCGTCGGCGTCGTGCTCGGCGGCCGCACCGCCCGCAGCCGTGACGACAAGATGGCCGGTCTGCTCGACCGTTATCTCGGCCGTGCCTCCTCTTCCGGCGGCGCCAAGCTGGTGGCGAGCGTCGGCGCCAGGGAGCCTGTCGAAGTGGCGTCTGCCGCCGACGATTCCGATGTTCCGGTGCCGCTCAGCGCACCGCGCCCGGCCGACGATCTTGCAGCAAAGAGCCTGGCCTATGCCGATGACGCCGTCGTGCCGCTGGAGCGTCCCGTCGCAATGGACGAAATCCTGAACGCCGGCAAGGCGCCGAAAATGTCGGCAGAAAAGTCCGACGGCGACTGGCAGATCCAGATCTCGGCCGCCCCGAGCGCCGATGCTGCGCGTGCACTTCTCGCCCAGGCGAAGTCTGAAGGCGGCGCGCCGCTCAGTTCAGCCTCGCCCTATACCGAAGCAGTCGGCAAGGGCGCCAACAAGATCTACCGTGCCCGCTTCGTCGGTTTCGCCAGCAAGGATGCTGCCGTTTCCGCCTGCGATGCGCTGAAGCAGCGCTCCTACGACTGCATGCTGCTGCCTGACCACGGCTGATCGCCGCAGTCAGGCAATCGACTCTGGACAAGCATCGGGAATCAGCGTCTCCTCCATAAACAAAAGGAGAACGCCGATGTTGCGTCGTCTTGCCGATCAGTTCGAAATCTCATCCGCCTCCCATGTCGCCGCCAACGGCATCGAACGCGATGCCGACTGGTTCCTGTTGAAGCTGCAGGAGGAAATGGGCGAGCTGACGCAGGCCTGGAACCGGCTGACCGGCCGCGGCCGTGCGAAAGGCCGCTCGCCTGACGAGATGCGGCGCGATCTGGCCGACGAGACCGCCGACCTTCTCGGTCATCTGCTGCTATTTGCCCGCCGCAATGATATCGACCTTGCCGCGGCGATCGAACGCAAGTGGCTGTTTCAGCCGGCGGAGGCGCCGAAGAGCTGAAGCATGCCGGTGGCCTTCAGCCGACCTTATGCCGATAGAACTTGGTGTCCACCGCCATCAGCGGGAAGGCGCGGGGCAGGGCGCTTTTGGCGATCTCGGTAAAGCCGTTCTTTTCGTAGAAGCGATGGGCGGCGACGAATTTGTCGGTCGTGCCGAGGAAGATATCGGTCAGGCCGGCATCCCTGGCATGGGCGAACATGCGGTCGAGAAGCAGCGCCGCCACCCCATGTTCGCGGCCGCGAACCTCAGCGGCAACGAACATCTTGCGCAGGGCCGCCTGATGATTGCCGATGTCCTTCAAGCCCAGCGTGCCGACGATGGCGCCATCCTTGACGGCGACCCAGAACTCTCCCTTGCCGGACTGATAGAAATCCGGGATGACCCTCAGATCCGGCTGCGCGTCGGCGGTGATGTCGATGCCGAACTCTTCGCGCTGGATCGGCAGGATCACCGAAAGCACGGCATCGGCGTCGCCTTCCGCAAAACGCCTGATCTCGACCTCCGCCATGACAGGCTCCTTTCGCCTCAGGTCTGGGTGCCGCCGACGGTGATCTGATCCATGCGCAGATGCGGCTGGCCGACGCCGACCGGAACCCATTGGCCGCCCTTGCCGCAATTGCCGATGCCGGTATCGAGCTTCATGTCGTTGCCGATCAGCGACACCCGCTTCATCGCATCCGGGCCATTG
This sequence comes from Rhizobium redzepovicii, assembly GCF_019793435.1. Lineage (GTDB taxonomy): Bacteria > Pseudomonadota > Alphaproteobacteria > Rhizobiales > Rhizobiaceae > Rhizobium > Rhizobium redzepovicii. Next base: position 78,383 of record NZ_JAILYH010000003.1, read on the forward strand.
CCGATCAGCATCGCGCCCTTGATCGGCGCGCCGACCTTGCCGTTCTCGATCAGATAGGCCTCGGTGCAGCCGAAGACGAACTTGCCTGAGGTGATATCCACCTGGCCGCCGCCGAAGGAAACGGCATAGATGCCCTTCTTCACCGAGGCGATGATTTCCTCGGGCGTCTTGTCGCCGCCGAGCATATAGGTGTTGGTCATGCGCGGCATCGGCACATGGGCATAACCCTGGCGGCGGCCGTTGCCGGTCGGCGCCATGCCCATCAGCCGGGCATTCTGCCGATCCTGCATATAGCCGACGAGCTTGCCGTTCTCGATCAGCACGTTGTAGCCGGAAGGCGTGCCCTCGTCGTCGATGGTGATCGAGCCGCGGCGGTTGTCGATCGTGCCGTCGTCGACGACGGTCACGCCGGGAGCGGCGACCATCTGGCCGAGCAAGCCGGCAAAGGCCGACGTCTTCTTGCGGTTAAAATCGCCTTCCAGCCCGTGGCCGACGGCTTCGTGCAGCATCACGCCCGGCCAGCCGGAACCGAGAACGACATCCATCGTGCCTGCCGGCGCATCGATCGCCTCGAGGTTGACGAGCGCTTGGCGCAGCGCCTCGTCGGCGCCGTATTGCCAGCTGCCCTCGGCGATGAAATCGCCGAAACCGATACGCCCGCCGCTGCCGTAGGAGCCGCTTTCCTGGCGATCGCCTTCGCCGACCATGACCGAGATGTTGATGCGGGTCATCGGCCTGATGTCGCGCACGCGATGCCCGTCGGCGCGCAGGATGTCGACCACCTGCCAGCTCGCCGCCACCGACGCCGTCACCTGCCGCACCTTGTCGTTCTTGCCCCTGAGATAGGCGTCGATATCCTGCAGAACCTTGACCTTCTCCTCGAAGCTCGGCTGGCCGATCGGGTTCTGGTCGCCGTAGAATTTCTTGTTGGTGCCTTGCGGGGCGGCCGCATAGGAGCCGGAATAGCCGCGCGTCACCGCGCCCACCGCATCCGCCGCCCGCTTCAGCGCCGCCACCGAGAGATCGCCGGCATGGGCGTAGCCCACCGCTTCGCCGGCAACGGCGCGCAGGCCGAATCCCTGCTCGGTGTTGAAGCTGCCGCCCTTCAGCCGGCCATTGTCGAAGGTCAGCGCTTCGGCCTGCGCATGCTCGATAAACAGCTCGCCGTCATCGGCGCCGGCGAGCGCCTCGGCGACCAGACCACGCATCGTGGCTTCGTCGGCATCGAATAGCGTCAGGAGATCGGTGGTCATGGTCTGGCTCCAATGGGCATGCGTTCGGGGATGCGCTTACGCATCTAGATAGGGCTCCTCATGATAAGGAGTGAAGCCCTGCGGCGGAATATTCTTTGTTGGGCAGGATATCTAGGAGAGGGGATGCTTCCAAAGAGCGGGAAGCTCGGGGAGAAGGTGCCGGCAGGCGATGAGGGGGCCACGCGGCACACCCTCTCCTAATCCCTGTCCGGCGACGCGCACGGCAAGCGACTTGAAGACAGTCAAGACCATGCCAGTGCGGCCGAAGCTGGATGGACGTTCTTCTTGTTGGACGCTCCGGCTTTGCGGCCCCCTCATCCGCCCTACGGGCACCTTCTCCCCGAGGGGAGAAGAGGGAGCCGAAAGGCCGCGGCACACATCACCTGATCTCAAGGCAGCGCGTCGAAACCCTCGGCGAAGCCCTTGAGGTCGACGGGGATGCCGATGCCTTCTTCGGGGGTCTGGAAGACGATGAAAGTTGCCTGGGCGCCGCTGCGGAAGGTCTTCAGCAGCTCGTCTTCCAGCACGACCTCGGCATAACAGCCGTCGGCGAAGCAGCGCACGAAATAGGCGCGGCCGATATCCTTGCCGTCGACATTAAGCCCGAGGCCGTTCGGCAGCAGCACGCCGAGCGGCGCCAGCACGCGGAGAATCTTCGACTTGCGGTCGGCCGTCTTCAAAACGACGACGGAAAGCCCGACCTCCGGCCGATCCTCGGCGATGACGTTCTGCATCAGCGCGCATTGTTCGGTCGCAGCCCCTGCCGGCTTGTCGCAGACGACCGACCATGCGCCGTGATTGGATTTCACCGTGCCCGGCGCCTGCGGCTGGGTCTGGCCGGGTGTCACCTGGATATTCGGATTGGACGCGCTCGGCTGCTGCGGCGTTGCAGCAGGAGCAGGGGCCGCAGCCGGCGGCTTGGCCGGCGCCGGCGTCGGTTGCTGCTGTGCGAAAACGGGCGTCGTCGCCGCGGCCGCGATGCTGGCAGTCACGAGAAGCGACTGCGCGAGGGAACGGAAACCCATGGAAACCTCTGGATATCGAATCATTGCGGCTATTGTTGAAGCTGCCCACCAAAAATGAAAAGCCCCACCCCGTGAAAACCGGGGGACTGCGGCGGAAATTGGACCTTTCGGCAAGAATGTGCGGCGCGCGGATTGGCCGGAAAGCCGATTTTTCATATGCTGATGAAAAACTTGGGATGTTTTGCCCTTCCGGCCTGCCTATGCTTTCAGCAAAAATGCCGCATAGACAATTGCTCTGGCCTGTTGCGGCAAATGCCAAACTGTGGTTTGAAGCGCTGAAGATGGCAAGGATTCTGCGTTCTATTCTGCAGGTCAAGCGCTCGAGGGAGATTATAAGGTGATGAAGAAGGCTTATGCAGCCCTGACCACGCTGGTCTGTCTGCTTTTTGCTTCCGGCACATATGCCGACCAGCCGCTGCCGTGGCAGGCAACGCTGCAGCCGGCGGCGACGCCGATCATGCGGGAAATCCATTGGTTCGAACAATATACCCTCTGGTTTATCGTTCCGATCACGCTCTTCGTGCTGGTGCTGCTCATTGTCGTCTGCGTCAAGTTCCGCGCCAGCGCCAACCCGGTTCCTTCGAAGACGAGCCACAACACGCTGATCGAGATTGCCTGGACCGTGGGGCCGGTCCTGGTGCTGCTTCTTCTCGCCATTCCCTCGTTCAACCTGCTGACGGCGCAGCTGACGCTGCCTGAAAACCCCGACGTGACGATCAAGGCGACCGCCACCCAGTGGCAGTGGAATTACGAATATGAAGGTTCGGGCGACAGCCCGCTGGCTTTCGACAGCTACCTCTTGAAGGATCAGGACCGTGCTGCCGCCGGCAAGGAAGACAAGTCGGTTTATCCGAGACTTCTGGCCGTCGACAATGAGCTGGTCCTGCCTGTCAACAAGACGGTGCGCGTTCTCGTGACCTCGGCCCCGACCGACGTCATCCACGCTTTCGCCATGCCGTCCTTCGGCGTCAAGATCGACGCCGTGCCGGGCCGCCTGAACGAGACCTGGTTCCGGGCCGAGCGCGAAGGCCTGTTCTATGGCCAGTGTTCCGAGCTCTGCGGCAAGGACCATGCGTTCATGCCGATCGCCATCCGCGTCGTCTCCGAGGACAAGTACAAGCAGTGGCTGACCACAGCCGCCAGCGACCTGCCCGGCGCCTACAAGACACTCATGGCCGCAACCGATGGTCCCGCAAAGACCCTCGACGTCGCCGAAGCACAGTAATTAAGGGGATCGGGACAATGGCTGGACCTTCCGCTCACGACGATCATTCTCATGATCACGCCCATCACGACCACGCTCATGATGACCAGGATCATCACGATCACGGGCACAAGCCGAGCTTTGCCAATCGCTGGCTGTTCTCGACCAACCACAAGGACATCGGCACGCTCTACCTGATCTTCGCGATCATCGCCGGCATCATCGGCGGCGCGCTGTCGGTGGCGATGCGCATGGAGCTGCAGGAGCCTGGTATCCAGATCTTCCACGGCCTGGCCTCGATGGTCTACGGCTATGAGGGCGATGCCGCGATCGACGGCGCCAAGCAGATGTTCAACATGTTCACCACAGCGCATGCGCTGATCATGATCTTCTTCATGGTCATGCCGGCGATGATCGGGGGGTTCGCCAACTGGATGGTGCCGATCATGATCGGCGCCCCCGACATGGCCTTCCCGCGCCTGAACAACATCTCCTTCTGGCTGATCGTTCCGGCCTTCGCGCTGCTGCTGCTGTCGATGTTCGTCGAAGGCCCGGCAGGCGCCTACGGCACGGGCGGCGGCTGGACGATGTATCCGCCGCTGGCGACCAGCGGCACGCCGGGACCGGCGGTCGATCTTGCGATCTTCGCGCTCCACATTGCCGGCGCCTCGTCGATCCTTGGTGCGATCAACTTCATCACCACGATCCTCAACATGCGCGCTCCCGGCATGACGCTGCACAAGATGCCGCTGTTTGCCTGGTCCGTGCTGATCACCGCCTTCCTGCTCTTGCTGTCGCTGCCGGTTCTGGCAGGCGGCATCACCATGCTGCTCACCGACCGCAACTTCGGCACCTCCTTCTTCTCTCCGGAAGGTGGCGGCGACCCGATCCTCTACCAGCACCTGTTCTGGTTCTTCGGTCACCCTGAGGTCTACATCCTCATCCTGCCGGGCTTCGGCATGGTCAGCCACATCATCTCGACCTTCTCGAGGAAGCCGATCTTCGGTTATCTCGGCATGGCCTACGCCATGGTCGCGATCGGCGCCGTCGGCTTCGTCGTCTGGGCCCACCACATGTACACGGTCGGCCTGTCGCTCGACGCGCAGCGCTACTTCGTCTTCGCGACGATGGTCATCGCAGTTCCGACGGGCGTGAAGATCTTCTCCTGGATCGCGACGATGTGGGGCGGCTCGATCTCGTTCCGCACGCCGATGCTCTGGGCGATCGGCTTCATCTTCCTGTTCACGGTCGGCGGCGTCACCGGCGTCCAGCTTGCCAATGCCGGTCTCGACCGCTCGCTGCATGACACCTATTACGTCGTGGCCCACTTCCACTACGTTCTGTCGCTCGGCGCCGTCTTCGCGATCTTCGCCGGCTGGTACTACTGGTTCCCGAAGATGACCGGCTACATGTACAACGAGCTGGTCGGCAAGCTGCATTTCTGGATCATGTTCATCGGCGTCAACCTGGTGTTCTTCCCGCAGCACTTCCTCGGCCTCGCCGGCATGCCGCGCCGCTACATCGATTATCCGGATGCCTTTGCCGGCTGGAACTATGTTTCCTCGATCGGCTCCTACATCTCGGCCTTCGGTGTGCTGATCTTCCTCTATGGCGTCTTCGAAGCCTTCGCCAAGAAGCGCGTCGCCGGCGACAATCCGTGGGGTGAGGGTGCAACGACGCTCGAATGGCAGCTGCCTTCGCCGCCGCCCTATCACCAGTGGGAACAGCTTCCGCGCATCAAGTAAATTGCGCGGACATCAGGACGCCGCGTTCGATACGGCGTCCTGATGGTAAGACATTCAGGACGGAATGATGACGGTTATCGACAATCACGGGGTGCTTGCAAAGGACGGCGAATTGTCGGAAGCGAGTGCGCGCGATTATTTCGAATTGCTGAAGCCGCGGGTGATGTCGCTCGTGGTCTTCACCGCCTTTGCCGGCCTGGTGCTGGCGCCGGGCCACATCCATCCCGTCCTCGGCCTGATCGCCATTCTCTGTATCGCCGTCGGCGCCGGCGCCTCCGGCGCGCTTAATATGTGGTATGACGCCGATATCGACGCCATCATGAGCCGCACCGCCAAGCGTCCGATCCCGGCCGGCCGCATCGCCCCCTCGGAGGCGCTCGCCTTCGGCCTGGTGCTTTCCGGCTTCTCGGTCGTCATCCTCGGCCTTGCCGTCAACTGGCTCTCGGCCGGCATCCTTGCCTTCACCATCTTCTTCTACGCCGTCGTCTACACCATGTGGCTGAAGCGCTCGACGCCGCAGAACATCGTCATCGGCGGTGCTGCCGGCGCCTTCCCGCCGATGATCGGCTGGGCCTGCGTCACCAACAGCGTGACGGTCGAGAGCACCGTTCTCTTCATGATCATCTTCCTGTGGACGCCGGCGCATTTCTGGGCTCTGGCTCTGTTCAAGATGCGCGATTACGAGGCCGTCGGCGTGCCGATGCTGCCGAACGTCGCCGGCGAGCGGGTGACCAAGCATCAGATCGTCGCCTATGCGGTGCTGACCGCCGTCTGTGGGGTATTGCCGTCCTTCCTCGGTTTCGCGAGCCTCGGTTATGGCCTCGTCGCCGCCGCCCTCGGCGCGATCTTCATATACTGTTCCATCGCCGTCTGGCGTATGCCCGACGGCGATCTGAAGATGATCCCGGCGAAGAAGCTCTTCGGCTTCTCGATCTTCTACCTCTTCGCCGTGTTCTCCGCCCTGATGATCGACCGGCTGGCGTCGGTACTGTTCTCGCATGCGGGAGGTTGGTTCTGATGGAAACGGTCAAGCTCACCGAAAAGCAGATGAAGTCGCGCCGCAACCGCAACATCGCCCTTGGGCTGGTGCTTGCCGGCCTCGTCGTCCTCTTCTACGCGATCACCATCGTGAAGATCGGCGGAGGAATGGCCGGATGAGCGAAAACGGTGCACCGAAGAAGCAGGGCCGCAACAACGGCGCCGTCGTCATGATGTGCCTGAGCTTCGTCTTCGGCATGGGCGCGATGAGCTACGCCGCCGTGCCGCTCTATCGCATCTTCTGCCAGGTCACCGGCTATAACGGCACGACGCAGCGCGTCGACCAGGTGTCGAGCGTCGTGCTCGACCGCACGATGCGCGTCACCTTCGACGCCAATGTCGCGCCCGGCCTGCAATGGGACTTCAAGCCGGTCGAGCGCGAGGTCAATCCGAAGATCGGCGAAACGATCCAGGTCAATTTCACCGCCGAGAATCGCTCGAACGAGACCCAGCGCGGCCAGGCGGTTTTCAACGTCACGCCGGGCGAAGCCGGCGTCTATTTCAACAAGGTGCAATGTTTCTGCTTTACGGAAACGGACCTGAAGCCGGGCGAGAAGCTCGACATGCCGGTGGTGTTCTACATCGACCCGGAAATCGTCAAGGCCGTGGAGTCCAAGGACATCCACACGGTCACGCTGTCATATACGTTCTACCCGAAAGAGGGTCCGAAGCCTGTGGCTTCGAATGAGGGTGGAGCGGTAAAAAGTGAAAAGAAACTTTGATCAAGGCTCGTTTCCGGCTATGCCGGGAGCGGAGTGAAGGAAGACATCCGGGGATAGCTACATGGCCGATGCTCATCAGAAGAATCACGACTATCACATCATCGATCCGAGCCCATGGCCGATTCTCGCCTCGCTCGGCGCCTTCATCATGGCGATCGGCGGAGTCTGCTACATGCGCTACCTGAGCGGCGGCTCTTTCAAGCTCGCCGGCGCCGAACTCGCCAACCCCTGGCTCTTCTACATCGGCTTCGCGCTGGTGCTCTACGTCATGTATGGCTGGTGGGCCGATACGGTGAAGGAAGCCCATGAGGGCGCCCACACCCGCGTCGTCTCGCTGCACCTGCGCTACGGCATGATCATGTTCATCGCTTCGGAAGTGATGTTCTTCGTCGCCTGGTTTTGGGCCTATTTCGACGCCAGCCTCTATCCGAACGAGGCAATCCAGGCCTCGCGTCTGCTCTACACTGGCGGCACCTGGCCGCCGAAGGGCATCGAGGTTCTCGATCCCTGGCACCTGCCGATCTACAACACCGTCATCTTGCTGCTGTCGGGCACGACCGTCACCTGGGCGCACCATGCGCTGCTGCACAACGACCGCAAGGGCCTGATCCAGGGCCTGACGCTGACGGTGCTGCTTGGCATTTTCTTCTCAAGCGTCCAGGCCTATGAATATGCCCACGCACCTTTCGCCTTCAAGAATTCGATCTACGGCGCGACCTTCTTCATGGCGACCGGCTTCCACGGCTTCCACGTCCTCATCGGCACCATCTTTTTGCTGGTCTGCCTGATCCGGTCGTTGCGCGGCGATTTCACCCCGAAACAGCATTTCGGCTTCGAGGCCGCCGCCTGGTACTGGCACTTCGTCGACGTCGTCTGGCTGTTCCTGTTCTTCTGCATCTACGTCTGGGGCGGCTGGGGCGCGCCCGTCGCAGCCGGCTGACGGCAGCGATTATCCAAACAAAGGGCGGGCCTCGTGTCCGCCCTTTTTTTGTGTGTTCCCCCATGATCGGTTCTCGTCAGTAGGGAACGGAGCGGTTGCCGCAAATCTCTTTTCCCCAGCGGGGAGAAGGTGCCGGCAGGCGGATGAGGGGGCTACACGGCGCCACGCCCGTAACCGCCTATCCCAGTAAGCGACACGGGCGAGACAATTCTGGCGCGGTCGAACCTCCGCAACGTTTGGAAAGACCTGTTTCTGTGGCCCCCCATCCGCCCTACGGGCACCTTCTCCCCGCTGGGTGGAAGGGGGAGTCGATAAGCCGCGGCATGCCTTTGCCCATTTGGGCCTCGCCCTTTCTCAGCGCCCGCCGGCGATCCGTTCGAACGCCGAAGGCTCGGGAATGCCGAGATCGAGGCGCTGGCGGATCGCTTCGGCGCATTCAAGTGCCGTCAGCACCGAAGTATCGACCTCCATGTCATAAATGCCCGGCCGGTGCACCTCGTCCTGCCAGCGCTGCACCGGCTCGGGGATCGGCACCTCCTCGGTGGCTCTTACATACAGTGTCTCGCGGCCTTCCTGCTTGAATTCCCGGCGCTGCATGATCGTTTCGATCGGACAGCGCACGCCGACGAACAGCACGGAAAAGCCGTCCAGGCGCCTGGCACAGTCGGCGAGAATGCCGAGCGGCTGCGAGTAGCTGTCATGATGGCCGAGATCGGCCACCACATTGAGGCCAAATCCGGCATGCATGGCGATCGATTCATAAAGAGCCGCATAGAGGAACGGCACCAGTTCTTCGAGCTCCGGCCGCTCGCCGCCCGGCCTTAAGCCGATGCCGGGCAGATAGCGCTTCGGCGTCATGGCATTGTAGCTGTCGACGCCGAGGTTGATCCACGGCCCCTCGAATTCGTCCTGGATTGCGCGCGCAATGCTGGATTTGCCGCTTCTGGGCGCACCGTTCAAGATAATGATCTGGCCGGCATGGTTGTCATTGGTCATCCGTCTTCTTCTTCTGTTTGGCGCGAATCACTGAGGCGAAAGCGCGCAGGCATTTCCATTCGGGATGCGAATACTTTATGGGAGAGTTAAGGCAGGATGGACTGCAGAGAAGGAATGGCCAGAAGGAATGACATGAGCGAAGACAGCGCCCATTATCCCCCCGTCGATCCGGTCAAGACAGGCATCAAGGGCTGCTGCCCGCGCTGTGGTCAGGGCAAGCTGTTCGACGGTCTGCTCGGGGTCAAGCCGCGCTGCGCCTCCTGCGGCCTCGATTATTCCTTCGCCGATGCCGGCGACGGGCCGGCCGTCTTCGTCATCCTCATCGTCGGCTTCATCGTCATCGGCATGGTGCTGTGGCTGCAGGCGAATTACGGGCCGCCGATCTGGGTGCATATTCTGCTCTTCGGTCCGCTGACCATTATCCTGTCGCTGCTGACCCTACGCTGGTTCAAAGGCATCCTGATCGCCATGCAATACCGCCATAATGCCCGCGAAGGACGCCTGAGTGACTGAAATAGAGCATGCCATGCCGCGCCGCCGGCTGCCCGTCATCACTGGCATCCTGGTGCTGATCGCCCTTGCCATCCTGATTTCGCTCGGCACCTGGCAGGTGGAACGTCTCCATTGGAAAGAGGGCCTGCTCGCCGATATCGCCGCGCGGCAAGTGGCCGCCCCCGTGCCGCTTGCCGATATCGAGGCGATGGCGGCAAGCGGTGGCGATATCGAATATCGCAAGGTCACCGCCACTGGCCGCTATATCAACAACAAGGAGCGCCACTTCTTCGCCACCTGGCGCGGCCAGACCGGCTTCTATGTCTATACCCCCCTGGAGCTTGCCGACGGGCGCGCGCTCCTGGTCAATCGCGGCTTCGTTCCCTATGAGAACAAGGAGCCCGAAATGCGCATGCAGGGCCAACTGACGGATCAGCAGACCGTCACCGGTCTCGCCCGCGAAAAACTTCCCGGCAAACCCTCCTGGGTGGTGCCCGACAACGATATTGCCAAGAACATCTTCTATTGGAAGGATCTCGACGTCATGGGCGAAAGCGTCGGGCTGGAGAAGGCCCGCGTCATTCCGTTTTTCGTCGATGCCGACTCAACTCCCAATCCGGCCGGCCTTCCGATCGGCGGCGTTACCCAGGTGGATCTGCCGAACGACCATCTGCAATATGCCTTCACCTGGTATGGGCTTGCCGCCGTGCTTGTTGCCGTGGTGGGGATCTCCTGGTTTCGCAAGCCGGGCAAGCAGCCGGCGCAATAGTATCGCTTCAAATTCCACCTATATTGGGCTAGAGGTCCCTAAATCTCTCAATCCGGAACAGACATGAATATTGCGGCGAAACCTCCCTTGACGATCAGGCTCTGTGGGCCGCGCGGCTTCTGCGCCGGCGTCGACCGCGCCATCCAGATCGTCGTGCTGGCGCTGAAATCCTATGGCGCGCCTGTCTATGTGCGCCACGAGATCGTCCACAATCGCTATGTCGTCGAGGGGCTGGAGGCCAAGGGCGCCGTCTTCGTCGAGGAGCTGGACGAAATCCCGGCCGAGCATCGCGCCCAGCCGGTGGTCTTCTCCGCCCATGGCGTGCCTAAATCCGTGCCGGAGGATGCGGTAAGCCGCAATCTCTTCTATCTCGACGCCACCTGCCCGCTGGTCTCCAAGGTCCACAAGCAGGCGATGCGCCACAATCGCCTCGGCCGCCATGTCGTTCTGATCGGCCATGCCGGCCACCCCGAAGTGATCGGCACGATGGGCCAGCTGCCCGAGGGTTCGGTGTCGCTGATCGAGACGATCGAGGATGCCGACGCCTATATTCCTGTCGACGCCGACAATCTCGGTTACGTCACACAGACGACGCTGTCGGTCGACGATACGGCCGGCGTCATCGCCCGCCTGCAGGAGCGTTTTCCCAATCTGACGGCGCCGGCGGCCGACTCGATCTGTTATGCGACGACCAACCGCCAGGAAGTAGTGAAGCAGGCGGCCCCCGGCTGCGATCTCTTCATCATCGTCGGCGCGCCGAATTCCTCCAATTCCAAGCGCCTCGTCGAAGTGGCGCTGAGGGCAGGGGCGAAGAAATCGATCCTGGTACAGCGCGCCGCCGAACTCGACTGGGACGAAATCGGTGCGATTTCGACGCTCGGCCTTTCCGCCGGCGCCTCCGCCCCTGAGGTCATCGTCAACGAGATCATCGAGGCCTTCCGCGCCCGCTTCGACGCCCGTGTCGAGCTGGCCGAAACGGTGCAGGAGACCGAGAATTTCCTGGTCAACCGCGAATTGCGCAGCATCGAGCTGACGGCGGCCGACATGGCCTTCGTCAACGGCTGATCCCCAGACGGAAACCCCATCGACGCCGGATGGTCGATCCGGCGGCCCAATAACCGCAATGCATGAAGGCGAGACCTCACTTGGCAGTCTATACCGATATCGCCGAAGACGATCTGAAGTGGTTCCTGACGGAGTATGACGCCGGCACGCTGCTTTCCTACAAGGGCATCGCCGAAGGCGTCGAAAACTCCAATTTCCTGCTGCATACCTCCAAGGACCCGCTGATCCTGACGCTCTATGAGAAGCGCGTCGAAAAGACCGATCTGCCCTTCTTCCTCGGGCTGATGCAGCATCTCTCGGCCCGCGGCCTTTCCTGCCCGCTGCCGCTGCCGCGCCGCGACGGCGCGCTGCTCGGCTCGCTCTCCGGCCGCCCGGCGGCGCTGATCTCCTTCCTCGAAGGCATGTGGCTGCGGAAACCGGAGGCCAAACATTGCCGCGAAGTCGGCCGGGCGCTGGCCGAAATGCATGTCGCTGGCGATGGTTTCGAATTGAAGCGCCCGAACGCGCTGTCGATCGACGGCTGGCAAACGCTCTGGGAGAAATCCGAGGCGCGCGCCGACGAGGTCGAGGCCGGCCTGCAGGACGAGATCCGCGGCGAACTCGATTTCCTCGCCGCCGCTTGGCCGAAGGGCCTGCCTGCCGGCGTCATCCATGCCGACCTCTTCCCGGACAACGTCTTCTTCCTTGGCGACGCGCTCTCCGGCCTGATCGATTTCTATTTCGCCTGCAACGACCTGCTCGCCTATGACGTCTCGATCTGCCTGAATGCCTGGTGTTTCGAAAAGGACGGCGCTTATAACATCACCAAGGGCACGGCGATGCTCGAGGGTTACCAGAGCGTGCGCCCGTTGAGCAACGAAGAGATCGCCGCTCTGCCGGTGCTGTCGCGCGGCGCGGCGCTGCGCTTCTTCCTGACACGGCTCTATGACTGGCTGACGACGCCTGAAGGCGCCATGGTCACCAAGAAGGACCCGCTCGAATATCTGCGCAAGCTGCGCTTCCACCGCCAGGTCGGCTCGGCCGCCGAATATGGATTGAGCCTATGAAACACGTCGATATCTTCACCGACGGCGCCTGCTCCGGCAATCCCGGCCCCGGCGGCTGGGGCGCGGTGCTGCGTTATGGCGATGTCGAAAAGGAGCTTTGCGGCGGCGAGGCGGATACGACCAACAATCGCATGGAGCTGCTGGCGGCGATCTCGGCGCTATCGGCCTTGAAGAGCCCTTGCGAGGTCGACCTCTATACCGACAGCGCCTACGTCAAGGACGGCATCTCCAAGTGGATTTTCGGCTGGAAGAAAAACGGCTGGAAGACCGCCGACAAGAAGCCGGTGAAGAATGCCGAGCTCTGGCAGGCGCTGGAGGCGGCCCGTGACCGCCACAAGGTGACGCTGCACTGGGTCAAGGGCCACGCCGGCCACCCGGAAAACGAACGCGCCGATGAACTGGCGCGGCGGGGCATGGAGCCATTCAAGAAGGGCAAGGCGGTTTCGTTTTAGAAAGCCGCCTAAGGGTAGGATTGCATTTCCCCTTGCTCCCTTGAGCTTCTGACAGGCGAACGACGAATGCGACGTTGCCACGAGCGGGGAGAAGATGCCGGCAGGCAGATGAGGGTGAGCGGCGAAGCCGCGAATGCGCTGCGCGTGAGCGAACAGCAATCATAAAACTGTTGCCGTGTGGCCCCCTCATCCGACCCTTCGGGCAACCTTCTCCCCGCTGGGGAGAAGAGGGCGCAAGCGCCACCCGCGGCGTGCACCCCGCAAAGTGCTCTGACCTCTCTCACCCCACCCGCTACGGCGCCGTCGCAGCCCCCTGGATCAGCCGGTGCAGATATTCGAGCTTGGCGACGACCGGCGAGGACAGCACGAAGGGGTAGGAGTCCGGCTGGCCCATGCTGCGCTGGATGGCGTTGATTGCCAGGCTGAGCGGCACCCAGGCGCTGACCAACTGCTCGGCGCTGCTTGCCCGGTAGGGGAGGAAATCCACCTCGCCGGCGATTTCCTCGTGGCCGCGCGGATCGATAGCGATGCCGAAGGCGCGGGCGGTTTCGAGCGTGTCGACGATGTGGAGGTAATGGGCGAAACATTCGGCGAAATCCTCCCATGGATGGGAGGCCGCATAGGCGCTGATGAAATTATCCTGCCATCCCAAGGGGGCGCCGCCGGCATAATGGTTCTGGAGGGCTGTCGCATAGTCCTGCCGTTCGTCGCCGAAGACGGCGCGGAAATCGGCAAGGCCGCCCCGATCGCGCACCAGCTTGTTCCAGATGAAATGGCCGGCTTCGTGGCGGAAATGGCCAAGCAACGTGCGATAGGGTTCGTTCATCGAACTGCGCGCCTGTTCGCGCGTGGCATCGTCGGCCTCGGCGGCGCGGATGGTGATCAGGCCTTCCTCATGGCCGGTCATGGCCGGCACGATATAACCGTTGCTCTCTATCGAATCCTCGAGAAAATCGAAGACCAGGCCGCCTTGCGGGTCTTGCTCCCGATCGGGATGCGGCAGCTTCCAGCGCAGCAGCGAATAAAACAGATGACGTTGCGCCTGGCTGATGCGCCGCCAGCGATCGATGCCGTCCTGGGTATCGGTGTTCGGAACCAGCCGGTTATGCCGACAGGCAACGCAGAATTCACTCTCGCCGTCACCGTCCACCACCCAGTTGCAGATATCGAGGCCGGCATTGGCGCAGAAGCGGACGTCGCGATCGGGATTGGAAACGAGCTGCCAGAGTGTCTCGTCGCGCGGCTCCAGCGCATGCATCGCCAGATCGCCGGGCAGGAAGCCGAGGCGATGGTTGCAGCGCACGCATCGCCGGTTGTCGAAGTGGACGACCTGATCGCAGTTGTCGCAGGCAAAAAGTTTCATCGTATCTATCTCTGCAGATCATGAGGGTGACGGATTAAAAATGCCTGCCGCGCGAGGGCGCAGCAGGCATGGTGACAAAGGATGAGCGTCTACTGCGCATTCCTTAAATTGGAAGCACAGCGTCCTTTGCGCGTCTTAGTGCTGTCGCTCAGAGCCGATCGACGGCGCCCTTGAGCTTGTCCTTGACCTTGCCGGTTGCGACTTGTCCCTTGCCCTTGGCCTCCTGGACGGCGCCCTTGGCTTGCATCTCGCGATCGTCCGTCGCCTTGCCGACGGCCTGCTTGGTCTTGCCGGCAATTTCGTTTGCCTTGCCGGAAATCTTGTCGCTGGTGCTACCCATAAGTGATGTCTCCTTGGTCGGCATGGGCCTTTTGTCCATGCTTGCCGAAATGAAACGTCACTCTTGGCTATTCGTTCCCGCTGCCGTCAGGCCAGCCTTTCAGGCATGGCCGGCTTCGGCCGAAAGCATCGCAGCGGTCACGCCCATGCCGGCGAGCGCCCGCTCGTATTTGTCATCGAGGCTGCGGTCGAAGATCAGTTCCTCATTGGCCGGGCAGGTGAGCCAGCCATTGTTGACGACCTCGCTTTCGAGCTGGCCGGCCGACCAGGAGGAATAGCCGAGCAGCATCGTCGCCCGCGTCGGCCCATCGCCCTTGGAGATGGCGCGGACGATATCGAGCGTCGCCGTCAGGCAGATGTCGTCGCTGACGGGGATGCTGGAGTCGCTGGAATAATCGTCCGAATGCAGCACGAAGCCGCGGCCGCTTTCCACTGGGCCGCCGGTCTGGATCGGGAAATCGCGCGCCCGCTTCGGCAGCACGATCGAATCTTCCTGCTTGATCATGTCGAGATGCAGCAGCACATCGGTGAAGGTGAGGCTCTGAGGACGGTTGATGACGAAGCCCATGGCGCCGGCATCCGAATGCGCGCAGATGTAAATCACGGTGCGCGCAAAATTGCGGTCTTCCATGCCCGGCATGGCGATGAGGAACTGGCCATCGAAGAAGCCACGTTCCCGTCTGTTCTTCAGCGTCAATAAGGACATCGTTCCTCCTGCTGCTAGACCGCACCAAGGCCTCGACAAAAGAAACATGGGCCAATGTCACACATCAATCAACTGAAAATGAAGATTTAAATCGCCGCGACTTCTGGCGGCCAAACAGCACATTCGGTAAACCTTTGTTCCATGATGATTATTTCCTCAGGCCCGCGCAGGCTTTTAATCGCGGTTGTATCGGTGGCCGCAGCCCTTGTGCCGTCTTATTCCGCCCATGCGGAAATGAGCCCCTGGGCGGACAACGAGGGCGGCCGCATGCGCCTCGTGGGGCTGGCGCCCGATGCCGCCGGCAAAATCCGCGCCGCTCTTCAGATCGAGCCGAAACCCGGTTGGATCACCTATTGGAAAGAGCCAGGCGGCAATGGCATTCCGCCCCAGATCACCATCGCGGCGGGCAGTGGCGTCACGCTCGAAACCATCGCCTATCCCGTTCCGAAGCATTTTTTCAACGGCGCGATCGAGGATATCGCCTATGACGCGCCGGTGACGCTGCCGCTGTCGCTGACGGCGGCCGGCAAAGGCCCGGTTACGATCGACGCCTCAGCCTTCATCGGCATCTGCAAGGATATCTGCATTCCCTTCCAGGCGGATTTGCAGCTGAAGCTTGGCCCCGCCATCCAGTCGCACCCGCAGGAGGAGGCGATCCTTCAGGCTGCCGATGCGAGGCTGCCGAAGCCGCCATCGCCGGATTTCGACGTGACGGCGCATGCGATGTCGCCCGATAGGAAGACGCTGTCGCTGACGCTCGCTTTGCCGGGCAGGGGGCCGGGCGAGGGCAAGGCCGCGCCCGATATCATCGTCACCGGCCCGAGCGGCTATGCCTTCACCAAGCAGATCGGCGGCAAACGCGACGGCGCCACCTTCAAGGTCGATGTATCAATCGGCAAGCTGCCAAAGGATTACGACATATCCGGCAAGCGCTGGGGCGTGCTGGTCATCGACGGCGAAAGGGCGATGGAGACCACACTTGCCTTTCAATGATGGGCTCCTATAGTCGCCTCGATCCCCTGCTGCGCCCGCCGCCAAGCAGAACCCCAAAGCCGGAAACCCCCAAGCCAGAACCAAGGAGAACACCATGACCATCGCGATCGGCGACAAGCTTCCTGCCGCCACCTTCAAGGAAAAGACGGCTGACGGCCCGGTCGAAATCACCACCGATCAGCTCTTCGCCGGCAAGCGCGTCGTGCTCTTTGCCGTGCCGGGCGCCTTCACGCCCACCTGCTCGCTGAACCACTTGCCGGGTTATCTCGAAAACCGCGACACCATCCTTGGCAAGGGCGTCGACGACATCGCCGTTGTATCAGTCAACGACTGGCACGTGATGGGCGCCTGGGCGCAATCCTCCGGCGGCATGGGCAAGATACACTTCCTCGCCGATTGGGATGCCGGCTTCACCAAGGCCGTCGGCCTCGACGCCGACCTCTCCGCCGGCGGCCTCGGCCTCCGCTCCAAGCGCTATTCGATGCTGGTGGAAGACGGCGTGGTGAAAGCCCTCAACGTCGAGGAAAGCCCCGGCCAGGCAACGGTCTCGGGTGCTGCCGCGATGCTGGAACAGCTCTGAGCTTCCGTTGCTGATGGATGAAGGGCGGCCATTCGGTCGCCCTTTTCGCTTGTGTGACCGGCTCGCTCTCGGGCGGCCAAGTTGCAGCGCGATTGTGACGCGCTTTAGTCCTTCATCGGCTCACCGAGCGTATGCATCAGCCGGTTCGCCCAGCCGAAGATGGCAGACGAGAGGACGAGATCGAGAGCCTCCAACTCGTCAAGCCCGACGTCTGCCAGCGCCTGCGCGTCGGACGCGACCGCCTTGGGCGGTGTGGTCGACAGTCGGGCTGAGAAGTCGAAGATTGCCTGGAGGTGCTCGTCGAGCGTCGCCTCGAGACCGTCGGCGAATACGGCCTCGATGACATCAGTGCGTTTTGTCAGATTGTTGAACCGGGAGGCATGGACGGCCGCGCAGTAGACGCAGCGGTTGACGACGGAGGCCGCGACCGCGCCCAGTTCGCGCTCGCTCGCCGCCAGTCCGTCCTTGCCGTACATGATCAGGTTGAACAGCGGCGAGCGGACCGCGAGCGTCTCGGGGTCGTGCGCCAGGGTCAGCACATAGGGCGAGATGCCCTTGTTCGATGGCGTCGTCTGCATCGCTGCATGCTGCTCGTCGGTAGCTGTCGCGAAATCGACCGGAACGACATAGGGCTGCCAGCGCGGCACCGTGGTGGTGAAGGTGTGGACGACCTCGCTCATCGCATCTCTCCCAGCAGCTTCAGGCCGGCGAGAACCCGCACCTGGTAATTGACGAAAGCCGCAAGCTCCGCGAGCCGGACGATGTCGGCGTCGGTGACGCCGACCTGAGCCAATGCCTCGACATGGGCACGCGTGGCATCGCGCGGCGCGAGCGTCAGCCGGTCGGCATGACGAACGATCTCCGCAGTGCGCGGGTCCGTCACATTCGTGTCGGGCTCGGCGAGCAAGGCTGTCGCCGCTTCGCCGGCGCGGGCAACGAGCGTGTCGTAGTGGCTTGCGAGCGCCGGGCTGCGGTTGTGGCGCGCCATGCGGGCGGCGAGCGCGGCCCTCAGGCCGTGGGACAGTCCGCCGGGATCGCGTGGCAGAAGCACGGCGTCGTGGGCCGCTTCACTGAGGCGCAGGATTTCCGCGCGTTTCCCCACGGCTTCCGCGAGGGCTGAACCCGGGCTCACGGAGGCAAGAGTTTCGATGAGTGTCAAAACAAGCTCCTCAAGACGTCAAAGGACATAAGCCCTAGGTAGGCCTGACGCCTCATTATGTCAAATTGGAATGATAAGCAGCAGTCGATGTGAATTTTTTATCTATTTCCCGTCGTCAAATGAGAATTGTCATGCTTTACTGACATGAAGGAGAGTGTTTGATGTCCACTATGCATTCTAACTCTTTCGATATAAGGCAACTTGAAGCCTTCGCAGCGGTGATGTCCGCCGGCAGCGTGACCGGGGCGGCAAGGCTGCTGGGACGATCGCAGCCGGCGGTCACGCGGCTGATCCAGGATCTGGAAGCCGATATCGGCTATGCGCTGCTGCATCGAAGCGGCCCGCGCATCAGCCCGACCGCGCGCGGTCTGCTCTTTCATGCCGAGGTGGAACGCCATCTTGCCAGCCTTGCCCACATCCGCGAACGGGCGAATGCCATCGGTCTCGATGAGCCGCCGTCGCTGACGATCGCGGCCACGCCTTCACTTGCGGCCGGCGTTCTGCCCCAGGCGATCGCGGCCGTCGCGCCGGACCTGATACCGCGTCATCTCCATGTGCAGGCGCTGGCGGCCGAGAACGTCGTGCAGGCCGTGCTCGCCCGCTCCGCAGACTTCGGCATATCAAGCCTGCCGCTGGAACATCCCGGTCTCGACGTGCACTGGATTGCCGAAGCGCCCTGCGTCGTTGCGCTCGCCGCGAACGACCCACTGGCCAGCAATGACGTGGTGCGTCTTTCCGATCTCGCCGAGCGCCGCATCATCACGCTCGCCAATCCCTACCGCCTGCGGCACCGCATCGACGAAGCCCTGGAACGGGCGGGCGTCGCGCCGCAACGGATGATCGACGTCAACGCTTCGCTGACGGCCCTCACCATGGTCCGGGCCGGACTGGGAGCGGCCATTGTCGAGCCGGCAACCGTCTGCGGCGTTCCGCTCGAGGGGATCGTGATGCGCGCCCTCGACCACACCATCCCCTTCCTGTTCGGCGCCATCTCGCCGGCCGCGATGCCGCTGACCCCGACGGTCGCCGCCGTCATCGATACGGCGCGCGCGGTGGCCCTGGCGATGCCCGGGTGCCGGCTGCATGACGCAGGCGGCGTCGAAGCATTGGCCGACACCGTCTACGGCGGTAGCCCGATGACCGAGGAGGTGCCGTCATGAGCGACCTCTCGACGTTTCCGAACAATCTCGAGGCTCTCGAGGCACGCCTGCGGCAGGACCTTGCCTGGCTGGAGCTGCCGGCCAAGTCCTGGGTTCCGCCCCGCCTCGTCGATGGCCAAGGGGTGGTCGACGTCGTGATCATCGGTGCTGGTATGGCCGGGCTCGTGGCCTCCGCCATGCTGAAGCGGCTCGGCGTCGCCAACCACGTCGTTCTCGACAAGGCGCCTGCCGGAAGCGAGGGGCCGTGGGTCACCTTCGCCAGGATGCGAACCCTTCGCTCTCCCAAGCAACTGACCGGGCCGGCGATGGGCCTGCCGGCGCTGACCTTCCGCGCTTATTACGAGGCGCTGCACGGCCGCGATGCCTGGGTCGCGCTCGACAGGGCGCCGCGTGAGACATGGATGGACTATCTGGTCTGGTATCGACGCG
The DNA here is from genome assembly GCF_019793435.1 of Rhizobium redzepovicii. Taxonomy (GTDB): domain Bacteria; phylum Pseudomonadota; class Alphaproteobacteria; order Rhizobiales; family Rhizobiaceae; genus Rhizobium; species Rhizobium redzepovicii. Next base: position 97,859 of record NZ_JAILYH010000003.1, read on the forward strand.
TGCTTGACCTGCCGGTGCGCAATGGGGTCGCCGTCGATGCCATTCGTCCGCGCGCCGACGGCCTGCTCGACGTCGTCTGCCGTCACGATGGCCGGACCGAAACGGCAATCGCGCGCCACGTGGTGCTGGCGACGGGCCGGGACGGCCTGGGCGGCCCCTTCGTGCCGCCGATCGCCAATGACGTCGATCGCAAGTTCTGGGCTCACACCGCCGACGAAATCGATTTCACCGCATTGCGCGGCAAGCGGGTTGGCGTCGTCGGCGCCGGCGCCTCGGCGATGGACAACGCCGCCACCGCGCTCGAGGCAGGCGCTGCCCGGCTTGACCTGTTCGTGCGCAGGACCGACCTGCCACGGATCAACAAATTCACCGGCATCGGCAGCCAGGGCGTGGTGCACGGCTTCGCCGGTCTGCCGGATGACTGGAAGTGGCGCTTTCTCGACTATGCCATGCGCTCGCAGACGCCGCCTCCGCGTCCGAGCGTCTTGCGTGTCAGCGCTTTCCCGCAGGCCCATTTCCATCTGGGAAGCCCGATCGACCGGCTGCAACAGCAAGGCGACCATATCGTCGTGACGACGCCGAACGGCAGCTATCCCGTCGATTTTCTGATCTTCGGCACCGGGTTCAAGGTCGACCTGACGAACCGGCCGGAACTTGGCCCCGTCGCATCGCATATCCGTCTGTGGCGCGACCGCTTTCCCGTGCCCGCGGATATGCGAAACGACGAGCTTGAAACCTCGCCGGACCTCGGCGACGCGTTCGAGTTCCTCGAGGTTGAGCCGGGGGCCTGCCCGGCGCTGGCCCGCATCCACTGCTTCAATTTCCCGGCCACCCTCAGCCACGGCAAGCTCACGGGCGATATTCCGGCGATCAGCGAAGGCGCCGACCGGCTCGCCCGCGGCATCGTCAGGGCGTTGTTCGTCGCCGACCGCGAGCGTCATTTCGCCGATCTCCAGGCGTTCGACACGCCCGAGCTGCTCGGAGACGAGTGGGCCAACGACGAGACCACGACGCTTTCCGATCTATCTGCCGAAAGGACACCGACCCGAAATGCTTGAGCTCAAAGATCTAAAGCTGTCCTACGGCAACACCCAGGTCCTGAACGGTGTCGATCTCTCGGTGAACCGCGGCGACGTGGTGTCGATCATCGGCCCCAGCGGCACCGGCAAGACAACATTGCTGAAGTGCATCAACTATCTGGCGAAGCCCGCCTCCGGCACGATCGCCTTCGATCAGGTCAGGATGGACTACCGGAAGCCGGACAGCACCGCGGTCCAGGCGATCCGGCTGCGGACAGCGATGGTCTTCCAGCAGTTCAACGTCTTCAAGAACATGACCGTCATTCAGAACGTGATGGATCCGCTCGTCGTCGTGCAGCGCAAGTCGAAGGAGGAGGCGCGTTCGATCGCTTTGCAGGAGCTTGAGCGGGTGGGGCTTTCGAACAAGGTCGACAGCTACCCGTCCCAGCTGTCTGGCGGCCAGCTGCAGCGAACCGGCATTGCGCGGGCGCTGGCCGTGAAGCCGGATGTCATGCTCTTCGACGAACCGACGTCGTCGCTCGACCCCGAACTCGTCGGCGAAGTTTTGAAGGTGATCAGGGACGTCACGTCGTCAGGCATCACCTCGCTCCTCGTCACCCACGAGATGCAGTTCGCCAAGAACATCTCGAACCGCATCGTCTTCATGGATCGGGGCGTTGTCGCCGCTCAAGGCAGCCCCGCCGAGATCTTCGACACGCCCACCAACCCGCGCCTTGCCCAGTTCCTGAATTCCGAACACTCCATCCAGTAAAGAAAGGATGCCTGACATGTCTTCCATCAAGTCGACTTCCCGCCGCACCTTCGGCCTCGCTGTCGCCGGTGTTGCCTTGGCCCTCGCAACAGCGGGCGTATCGCATGCCGAGGACGTGCGCACCATCAAGATCGCCACGGCTGCCGAATCCAAGCCGCTCTCGTGGGGTGCCATCGGCGTCGAGCCGCAGGGTTACGAACCCGACGTCCTGAAGGCGATTAACGCCAAGCTGCCCCAGTACAAATTCGAGATGGAGGGTGCAGCCGACATCGCTCAGGAGACCGGCCTTGCGACCGGAAAATACGACATCGCGACCGGCGGCTACTACCGGGCGCCCGCTCGTGAAAAGCAGTTCCTCATTCCCGAGAGCCCGATCGGCGCCAGCCTGATCAAGATCTACAGCCGCAAGGATAGCGGCATCAACGAGATGAAGGATCTGGTCGGCAAGAAGATCGTGCCGGTGACGGCCGGCGGCGGCATCTACAAATTCGCCACCGCCTGGCAGGAAAAGAACCCCGACTTCAAGATCGAGATCACCGCCTCCAGCGCCGGCATTCCCTATCCGGATCGCCTGAAAGAGGTCGAGAACGGCAAATACGACGCGCTGGTTCTGCCGTCGAACCTCGGCGAGCAGACGGTCATCGACCAGCAGAAGCTCAACGTCAAGGCAAGCGAGCCGGTCGCGATCAACAACACCTTCGTGCTGATCCATCGCTCCGAGGAGAACAAGGCGCTCTCTGCAGACATCGACAAGGCTCTGAAGGAGCTCAAGGCCGACGGCACGCTCGCCAAGCTCTCGCAGAAATGGTTCGGCGAGGACATCATCACCTACATGAAGTAACGCCCAAGGCAGGCCGACGATCAAGGCTGAATTTGAAACAAGGAGTGTTCCAAAGTGGACCTTTCCATCATGATCCCCGAGCTGCTCAAGGCATTGCCGCTGACGCTTGCGATCACGTTCACGGCCATGATCGCCGGCTTCCTGCTGGCGCTGATTGCGACGACGTTCCGGGTGCGCAGGATACCGGTTCTCAGCCAGCTGGCTGACCTCTACGTGTCCTATGCCCGGAGCGTCCCCGTCGTGCTGCAACTGTTCGTCGCCTTCTACGGACTGCCGCTGATCGTCGCTCTGTTCGAGGTCGAGGACTTCGTGTCCCCGAATGTCGCGGCGATCGTCGGCCTCAGCCTCTACCATGGAGGCTATCTTTCCGAGGTTCTGCGGCCAGCCTACCTCGCCGTAGAACGCGGTCAGCATGACGCCGCCGACAGTCTCGGATACACTTTCCTTCAGAAGATCCTTCGTGTCGTCGGACCCCAGGCGGTGCACATCGCCCTGCCAGGCTACGGCAATTCGATCATCTACCTCATCCACAACGTCGCACTCGTGATGTACATCGGCGCCGCGGATGTCATGGCGACCGCCCATCTCGTCATGGAGCGCGACTACAATCAGTACCAGTTCGAGACCTACCTTGTGCTGGCGGTGATCTATTCGCTGCTATGCCTCGTGGCATGGATGGTCGTGCGCTTTTTCGAAACGCGAAACGCAAAGTTTGCGCCCAATACCGCACCGGCCAAGGCCACCATGATGGCAAGCGTCTGATCGAATAGGAGGTCATCACATGTTCGATTCCGAAGTCCTTCTGCCCGATCTCTGGGACATCCTCGGCGCGGTCCCGGTGACGCTCGCCATGGCGCTTGGCATCTTCGTCTTTTCTACGATCGTCGGCAGCCTTTTTGCGATGGTGGAATACCGGCGGGTCCCGCTGCTTCGGGAACTGGTCGTCGCCTACAAGGTCGTCTTCAAGGGCGTTCCGATGGTGATTGTGATCTTCCTCGCCTATTACGGCTTGCCGCCGACGCTGCAGTTCCTGACCTCGCTCGTCGGCATCGACTATAACGGCCACTCGACGCCGAACTGGATCACGCTCATCGTCGCCCTGACCGCCTGCGTCGCAGCCTTCCAGGCGGAAGTCGTGAAGGGCGCACTGAATTCTTTCGACAACGGTCAGGCCGATGCGGCCTACTCCCTGGGCTATAAACGCAGCCAGGTGTTCCGCCGGGTGATGCTGCCGCAGGTCATCGTCGCGGCCATCCCGGATCTTGCCAACTCTATCATGGTGATCATGAAGGCACTGTCGCTGGGATTTGCAATCGAGGTCGTCGACATCTTCGCGCAGTCGCAGCTGACCGCGGCGCTGAACTTCTACTACCTCGAAGCCTTCCTGATCGCTGTGGTCATCTACATGGTGATCGCCTATCTCGTCACCTATGCCGCCGACCGGATGGAACGGGCTCTTAGGGTATGGGCATAGGGGCGGTTCGCCCTTTCTCGAGCGCGCTGCAGCGGTCAGGATTTCCACAGCCGTTTCGGCATGTAGCGGCCATCCGCGACAGCGAACTTTCGCTTCGGGCTCGATGCGCCATCCGCTGCGCCGGCGGGGAGTTTGGCAGAAACGCATCCCAAACCTCCGTCACCCCAGGCCCTGAGCCTGGGATCCATGCCCGGTGCTGATGGAGGCAAGAGTGGATCCTCGGGGTGGGGTGGCTTCTGAAGCAAGGACAGCGGAGCGCTGCAACTACGAGCATCCTGACAGATAAAGGGCGACCGTTTATCGCCCTTTTCAATTGTGTGAATAACCGCGTGCTCCTCGCCTCATTCTCGCCGCAATCGTTATAACATAACTGTAATGTTATTACATTATAGGATGCGCCATGCCCCCGAGCCCCGACCGCCCCTCCGTCAGCCTGCTGGGAAAGTCGGCTTTATCTAGGGTGACCGGCATGGCGCTGGTCATTGCCGTGCTCTGGCTGGTGATCCACTGGGCGGTTCTGTTGCCATGACGCCGCTGATCCGTCTGGAGAATTTGACCGTCGCCTATAACAGGCATCCCGCCATCCATTATGTCACCGGCGCCTTCGCCTCGGGTAGTCTGACGGCGATCGCCGGGCCGAACGGGGCGGGCAAGTCGACGCTGCTGAAGGCGATCATGGGCGAGCTTCGCCCCGCCGAAGGCAGGGTCGAGCACCGGCTGGGGCGGGCGGAATTCGGTTATCTCCCGCAGGCGGCCGAGATCGACCGCCGCTTTCCGATCTCGGTCATCGATACCGTCATGCTCGGCGCCTGGAAGAAGACGGGCGCCTTCGGCCGCATCGCGCCCGCCGAGATGAAAAGGGCAGGCGAGGCGCTCTCCGCCGTCGGCCTCGAAGGCTTCGGCCGCCGCCATGTCGGGTCGCTGTCGGCCGGCCAGTTCCAGCGCGTGCTCTTTGCCCGCCTGCTGCTGCAGGATGCCGGCACCATCCTGCTCGACGAGCCGTTTACAGCGATTGATGCCCGCACGACCAGGGACCTCATCGATATCGTCACCCGCTGGCACGGCGAGGGCCGCACGGTGATCGCCGTGCTGCACGATTTCGAGCTCGTCCGCGCCCATTTCCCGCAAACCCTGCTGCTTGCCCGCGAACTTGTCGGCTGGGGTGCGACCGCAGACGTCATGTCCTCCGTCAATCTCCTGAAGGCGCGCGCCATGGCCGAACGCTGGGACGAGGATGCGAATGCCTGCGCACCCGAAGAGGCGCCGGCGGCATGACGGCCTACGATCTCTTCCTCGCGCCCTTTGCCGATTACGGTTTCATGCGCCGCGCGCTCGTCGCCTGCCTCTGCCTCGGGCTCGGCTCCGGCCCGATCGGCGTCTTCCTGATGCTGCGGCGCATGAGCCTGATGGGCGACGCGATGAGCCATGCCGTGCTGCCGGGGGCCGCCATCGGTTACCTCGTCGCCGGCTCGCTGTCGCTGACGGCGATGGGCCTCGGCGGTCTCATCGCCGGCCTGTCGGTGGCGCTGCTTTCCGGCGCCGTCAGCCGGATGACCGTGCTGCAGGAAGATGCAAGCTTTGCCAGCTTCTATCTCGCCTCGCTGGCGCTCGGCGTGCTGATCGTCTCGCTGCGCGGCTCGAATATCGATCTCCTGCATGTGCTCTTCGGCACCATCCTGGCAATCGATGCGCCCACCCTTTATCTGATCGGCGCGATCACCTCGATGAACCTCGTCATCCTCGCCTTCATCTATCGGCCGCTGGTGACCGAATGTTTCGATCCGGGGTTCCTGCGCGCCGTCGGCGGGCGCGGGCCGGTCTATCACGTGCTCTTCCTGCTGCTCGTGGTGCTGAACCTCGTCGCCAGCTTCCAGGCGCTCGGCACGCTGATGGCGGTCGGCCTGATGATGCTGCCGGCAGCAGTCGCCCAGCTCTGGTCGCGCAGTCTGTCGGTGATGATGGCGATATCAGCCGCAAGTGCCGCCGCATCCGGCTATCTTGGCCTGATCGCCTCCTACCATCTCGAACTCGCCTCCGGCCCGACGATCATCATGACGGCGGCGATCCTCTACGGCCTTTCTATTCTTTTCGCGCCCTCCGGCCTGGCCCGGCGCTTCTTTCCCCGCCCGCATTTGAAGGGCTGATCCCAAGGAGACTTCGATGACATCGCACAGACTGCTTCTCTCCGCAGCAATCCCCGCTTTGATGGCGCTGTCGGCCATGCCCGCCTCCGCCGAAACGCTGAAGGTTGTGGCGTCCTTCACCGTGCTTGCCGATGTTGTGAAACAGGTCGGCGGCGAGCACGTCAAGGTGACGAGCCTTGTCGGGCCGAACGGCGACCCCCATGAATTCGAGCCGTCGCCGGCCGATGCGAAGAATTTGAACGCGGCGCAGGTAACCTTCGTCAGCGGCGAGGGGTTGGAAGGCTGGATGGACCGGCTGATCTCCGCCTCGGGTTACAAGGGCAAGCCGGTCACCGTTTCCGAAGGCATCAACACCCGCACCATGGAAGAGGACGGCGAAAAAATCACCGATCCGCACGTCTGGAACAGCCCCGTCAACGTCAAGATCTGGGTCGCCAATATCGAAAAGGCGCTGTCATCGGCCGATCCCACGGACGCCGCCGCCTTCAAGGCCAATGCCGAGAAGTACACAAAGACGTTGGATGAATTGAACGCCTACGCCCACGCGAAATTCGACAAGGTGGCCGACGATCGCCGTAAGGTGCTGACCAGCCATGATGCCTTCGGCTATTTCGGCCGCGAATATAATGTCAGCTTCCTGGCGCCGCTTGGTCTGTCCACCGAAAGCGAGGCCTCGGCCGCCGACGTCGCCAAGCTGATCGAGCAGATCAAGGGCGAGCATGTGAAAGCCTATTTCTTCGAGAGTTCCAACGATCCGCGGCTGGTCAAGCAGGTCGCCAAGGCAACCGGTGCCGAGCCCGGCGGCGAGCTCTATGTCGAATCCCTGTCCGACGCCAAGGGGCCGGCGCCGACCTATGAGAAAATGTTCAAATACAATGTCGACCAGCTCGCCGCCGCCATGGCGAAGTCGAGCTGAGGCATCGAGGGCTGCAGGTTTATCCTGCGGCCCTTACAAATTGAGGTCGAAGACCAGGATGCCGGCGAGGCCTCCATCCGTCGACGAGACGATGCGCTCGCCAACAGCCACATGCTCGGGATGGATGAGATAGGCGTCGCGGGCCTCGGGGCTTTCAAAGGTCACGGCAAAACCGTCGACGAAGCCGCCATGCAGGCCTTCGGGCGAAACATTCGGCCCGTACTTGATATCCACTACGCCCGGAATGACCTGTTTCAACGCGGCGATCGCTTCGAACAGCGACTGCTTGTCTTCGTTCGTCATTGCGGTCTTCAGCCGCAGGAATACGCAGTGCAGGATCATCAGTGGTCCTCCCGATTTTCTTTGGCCGATTTTCTTTGGCCCGATTTTCTTTGGCTGGAGAATAGCGGCGAAAGCCGCGAGAGCAACGAGATTTATTTTCACGCAGACGTTGCGGCGCGAGCCAGGACCCGGGCAGATTACATCTGGTCGGTCTTGACCAGAGGCCGTTTGTAGATCTTCTGCACGAGATCGCTCGCCAGCGCGCGGGCTTCGTCTTTCTCAGCCGGCGTCATCGGCCGGCAGGTGTTCCTGGTGTTGGAACTGTCGAGCACCGTCGCGGCACCCGAATTGGCGATGACGAGATGCCAGCTGCAGGAGGCGACCTTGTCGATGGCGACTGCGCCATGGCAGCCTGTGGACAGGCAGAAGGCGACGGTCACCTGGGCGCCGTGATCGCCCTTATACGCCAGATCCATGGCCGTCTTGAAATCCTTGACCCAGCGCTCGCAGTGCCGCTGTTTGTCCCCCGGCAGGCAGCTCTTGGTGACGGGAGTGAGTTCGCCGGCCTGAAGCGGCGAGACGCAAAAAACACCCAGGGAGAGGGTGAGCAGAAACTTGAGCATGGAATTTTCCTTGTGCAAGCAATGAGAGGCGCACATCGCAGGCCGCAGGTCAATGGCCATCATTGGAAGGGAAGGCCGCAGTCGCGGCGGGTCGTCAAACCGTGCTCGCGCTGGAATTGATTGGCGATCGAACCGCCCGCAACGCGTGGCTGAAACCTCACGCGCTGGAGAGGCTGGCCGTCAGTTTCTAAATTCGGGCTGCGTCCGGTCGAGCGTGCGCTTGATCGATTCGAGATGGAGGCGTGCGGACTCCGGATCGCCTTCACGCATCTGCAGATAGGCCGCCTCGGCGATCTCCGGAGCGACAGGCAGGACCTTTCGCCCGGTCGACAGGGCAAGGGTCTGAACTTCGCAGGCTCTTTCGAGATAATAGAGGTCGTCCCAGGCTTCCGCTATGCTGGGGCCGCAGACCATGACGCCATGATGCTTCATGAAGACGATGTCGGCATCGCCGATCGCCGAGGCGATGCGATCACCCTCGCGCTCGTCCAATGCGAGGCCGTTATAGTTCGAATCCACCGCGGTGCGCCCGTAGAATTTCAGGGCGGTCTGGCCGGCGAAGATGAGCGGCTCGCCCTCCGTCATCGAAAGTGCGGTGGCATAGGGCATGTGCGTATGAAAAGCAGCCTTTGCCCTGGGAATGTTCTCATGAATGCGGGCGTGAATGTAAAAGGCGGTCGCTTCCGGCTTGCCCTCTCCGGCAACGACGTGACCATGAAAATCGCAGACCAGCAGCATGGATGCGGTCAGCTCGCTGAACGCGTAGCCGTAAGGATTGACGAGGAACAGGTCGTCATAGCCCGGCACGACGGCGGAGAAGTGATTGCATATGCCTTCCTCCATTCCGTAGTGCGCCGCCATGCGAAAACAGGCGGCGAGATCGGCGCGCGCACGCCAGATTTCTTCGGTTTCCAGCTTCGGCTGATTGGGGCCGGCCGAACTTGAAACGGAGGAGGTGTTCAGTGAATGGGCCATGATGTTGCTCCCTGCTGGGGTGAAAGACGGCGGATGTCAGCTTGCGCTCAGGCGCCGGCGGACGATGCTCGTGTGGAACGTGGCGCCGTGGATCAGTCCGCCGTCGTTGAAATCGTAATTCGGATTGTGCAGCGGCGCCGAACCTTCGCCATTGCCGAGGAAGACGAAGCAGCCGGGGACATGGTCGAGAAACCGAGCGAAGTCTTCCGATCCGGTCATCGGCTCGCGCCGGACCTTGACGTTTTCGGACGGGAAGACGCTGCGGGCTGCGGCAAAGGCTTCCTCGGCCAGGGCGGCATCGTTGAGCAGGGGGACGAATTCCCGGGTATAATTCACCTCGGCCGCGACATTGTGGGCGAGCGCCGTCCCCTCGGCGATCAGGCGCATCTGCGTCTCGATCGCCGCGCTGACCTCGGGACGGAAGCTGCGGGCATCGCCCAGGATGCGCGCCAGCCCGGGCAGGGCGTTGCGGGTGCCGTCGGTCAGAAGTTCGGTCACCGAGACGACGCCGATATCGGTCGGGTCGAGCCGCCGGGAAACGATGGTCTGGAGGTTCGTCACCAATGCGCAGGCGGCGACCAGGACTTCGTTGCCGGAGTGCGGACGCGCGGCGTGTCCGCCGACGCCCTTGAGCACGATCTCGAAATTATCCTCCGCCGACATGATCGCGCCGGCGCGGGTCTGGAAAACGCCGAGCGGAAGACCCGGCATGTTGTGCAGCCCGTAGATTTCGTCGAAGGGAAAACGCGTCATCAGGCCGTCGCCGAGCATCGCCAAGGCGCCTTTGCCCCATTCCTCGGCCGGCTGAAAAATGAACCGGACGGTGCCGTCGAAATCGCCGTCCTCGGCCAGCATCCTGGCGGCGCCAAGCAGCATCGCCGTATGGCCGTCATGGCCGCAGGCATGCATCAGGCCTTCGGTCTGCGAGCGATAGGGCCGATCGCCCTGTTCGGTGATCCTCAGGGCATCCATATCGGCGCGGAGCGCGATGGAGCGGTTGCCGCCGCCGCGCCGGAGCGTTCCGACAACCCCGGTGCCGCCGACACCTTCGACGACCTCGTCGAGCCCGAACTCCCGCAGTTTCCGGGCGACGAAAGCCGCCGTCCGCTTCTCCTCGAAGCCGAATTCGGGATGGCTGTGGAGCTCGTGCCTCCAGGCGGTCATGTCCTGTTCCAGCGTCCGGCTGTCCATGGTCATTCGGGCAATTCCCCTGTTGCGAGTCCGCAAACGACGTCGAGGAGGATATTCGCTCCCGCGATGAGGTCTACGTCTGTCGTGAACTCCTTCGGATTGTGACTGATGCCGCTGCGGCTGGGAACGAAGATCATCGCGCTTGGCGCGATGCGGGCGATCATCTGGGCATCATGGCCGGCGCCCGATGTCATGCGCCCGCACGCCAGGCCGCGATCCCCGGCGGCCGCTTCGATCAGCCGAACGATCGCCGGATCGAACTTGACCGGCTCGAACCGCGCCAGCCGCTCGGCTGAAATGCCGACCTTTTCCTCGGCCGAAAGCAGCTCGAGGAAGGCAGCGAGCGCGGCTTCCTCTTCCTTCAGGCGGTCTTCGTCCGGATCACGCAGATCGACCGTGAACGTCGCGCGAGAGGGAATGACATTGATGGCGTTCGGCTCGAAAGCGATGCAGCCGACGGTCGCGACCGTCGGGGTGTTCGAGGATTTCGCCCGGTCCCGCAGAAAGGCGATGACGCGGGCCGCCGCGTATCCGGCGTCCCGGCGCATCGAGATCGGTGTCGTGCCTGCATGGTTCGCATCGCCGTCGATGGTCACCCTCTGCCAGGAAATGCCCTGCAGGTTCTCGACCGCGCCGACCGATACGCCCTCCCTTTCGAGAACGGGACCCTGCTCGATATGCAGTTCGACATAGGCGTGCGGCGTCATGAAGCCGGGCGCATGGGTGCCGGCATAGCCGATCCGCGCCAGTTCATCGCCGAGCAGAGTGCCGTCGGTGCCCAACGTCTTCAGCGCGGCGGCGACATCGAGGCCTCCGGAATAGACCAGCGAACCCATCATATCAGGCGCATAGCGCACCCCTTCCTCATTGGTGAAGGCGGCAACGACAATCGGGCGCGACGGTTCGAACCCTTCGTCTTTCAGCGTCTGGATCACCTCCAGGCCGGCCAGCACGCCATAACATCCGTCATAGATGCCGGCATTGATCACCGTGTCGATGTGAGAGCCGATCATAATCGGCTTTTCCTCCCCGCCCGCGCCATTCCAGATGCCGAAGATGTTGCCGATATGGTCGACCGCAACCTCCAGTCCGGCTTCCTCAAGCCAGGCAACAAACTGATCGCGCCCCAGCTTTTCGCTATCGGAGGCCGCCAATCGGACAAGCCGTCCCTCCGCATCGCGGCCGATCTCGCCGAGCGTGGAGATGCGCCTGAGCAGACGCGCCGGATCGATTGAACGGCGGCTCATGCTGAAGCTCCGGTCTTGAATTTCGCGGCGACCGCGGCCGGTGATCGCCCGACGATCTCTTGATATTTGCCGGGATCGGTCGCGCCTTCAGTGTTCACCAGCAATATGCGCGAATGGCCGTCGAGAGACAGGGCTTGCCTGATCGCGGGATCGCCGGCAGCGCGGATCAGCCCGGCAAGCCCGACGCCGCCGCTTTCGCCGGCGACAATCGCCGGGTCGGTTCCAGCCGGATCGGCAAGCCGTTTCATCACCGAGATCGCCTCGTCTTCGTCAACGGTCATGAACGCGTCGGCGACGCGGGAGAGGATACGCCAGGCGACGAGGGACGGTTCGTAGCATTCGAGCATCGCCATGACGGTCGGCTCGCCATGGGCAACGGTCACCGGATGTCCGGCGCGCGCCGTTTCGAACAGGCAGGCGGCGCGGGCGGGGTCGACGACTGTGAAGGTCGGGCGTTCCTCGCCGAAGGCGATGGCCATGTGGCCTGCGACGGTCGCGGCAATCCCGCCGACGCCTGCCTGGAGGAAGACATGGGTGGGCGGCCGCGGCATTGCCCTGAGCGCTTCCCTGATAAGGGCGGTGTAGCCCTGCATCACCAGCCCGGGAATGCGCTCATAGCCGGGCCATGAGGTGTCCGAGACGATGGTCCAGCCCTTTTGCTCAGCCATGCGCGCCGCCTCCCGAACGGAATCGTCATAGGTGCCGGCCACACGGATCATCTCGGCGCCGAAGCGGGCGATGGCGGCGACGCGTTCGTCGCTAACGCCGGCATGCACGAATATCGCCGCCCGGACTCCCACAAGCTGCGCGCCCTGGGCCACCGACCGGCCGTGATTGCCGTCGGTGGCGCAGGCGACGGCCATCGTCTCGGCCACCTCTCGCACATCGGAAGAATGCAATTCGGAGACATCGACGGGACGGCCGAGCCTCCTTGCTGCTTCCTCGAGGACCAGACGGATCACGGCATAGGCACCGCCAAGCGCCTTGAAACTCCCAAGGCCGAGTCGGTGGCCCTCGTCTTTCACATGGATCGAGCCGACACCGAGTTCGGCCGCCAGCGTCGGCAAGGCGACGAGCGGCGTTTCCGCATGGTTTTCCCGGAATGTCAGGTGGCGCTCGACGGCGTCTGCCGCCTCCATCCCGAGGATTTCGGCGTCCCGCGGGTCGAGGGGCTGGCGGTAGTCGGCATTGGTGTTCAGCAGAAACATGAGCGCCTCATTTCAATTGTTCGGCTAAAACATATTGCAGGCGAGGTGAAAAAGGCGCTGTATTTCGGGCTTGGTTTTGCAATTTTGTTTCGTTGGAGCCCCGTTCTGAGCCGGCCGCTAAAATCTCCCTTGGATGCTTTCGATCACAAAATCCTGGCGATCCTGCAAAGGGACAATACCACGCCGCAGCGCACGATCGGCGAAGCCGTCGGCCTGTCCGCGCCCGCCGTCCAGCGCCGGATCAAGCGTATGACGGAGGATGGGGTCATCCGGGCAAACGTCGCCGTTCTCGACCCTGCAGCGCTCGGCCAATCGATCACCATCTTCGTCGAGGTGGAGGTTATCAGCGAAACGGCAAAACAGATCGAACAGGCCAAAAGCCAGTTCGCAGCCGCGCCGGAAATCCAGCAATGCTACTACGTCACCGGCGAGGCGGATTTCATCCTGGTCATCGTCGTTCCCGCAATGGCCGATTACGAAGCGCTGACGCGGCGGCTGTTCTTCGGCAACAACAACGTCAAGCGCTTCCGGACCTTCGTCGCGATGGATCGGGTGAAGGTCGGTCTCGGCGTTCCCGTCGAGCGCTGAGACTGGCCGCTCAGGCCGCTTGGTAAGCGCAAATCATTTCAGAAATTACACTGAACGGCCGAACATTTCACAATCACCTCTTGCCATTCGTAGTACCACAACAGACCTTGCGCGATCACGGTCGAGACCGCGACAACCAATATCATTTGTTGGAGCGTGAGGGATTTCCAAAACAAAAACCGAGCTAGAAGTAGGCAGCTCGTCATTCCTGCCGGAAACATCAAAACTGGCACGAATGAACCAAATTCTGCTTCAAATCGGTTTTTCGACGAACAGCACAAGAAGTATTTGTGGTCTTCCGAAAGCCCAAGAATGACCTCGGTCACCGCTATATACCCACTCCAAACCACCGACACCGGAGCAAGAAGAAAACCCCACGACAGAGATGACGAGGAATGCCCCGAAAAAAAACAGGAACGAATTCAGGCCCATCATAAAAGCGAGTGTTTTCAGAACGAGGAAAACTGGCGATGTCAGAACACAAAGCAACGCCGCCGATGCCCAAGCCCACTTTTGTTTCTGAGTTGGAAGGTCGACTTCGGCTTGCACATTCATGCGTGGCCCCTCAAATGTGAGAAAGCAAGACGACCATGTGGTTGGTATAGTGGCCAAAGGTGACCTTTGCCGCCGAGGCCGGCAACCGCTGAAACCGGCAGGCCATCTCACGCCCGCTTGGTTAGCGGAAACCGTTCCCGCAGCAGTCGCAGCACGGATTCCGAGGCGATCGGCGGGCCGAACAGATAGCTTTGCCCGTAGTTGCAGCCCATCTTGGCGAGCTCGATCGCATCCTCGTTGGATTCGATCCCTTCGGCCACCACCTTCATTTCAAGTTCGCGCGCCATTGCGATGACCGAGCGGAGCACGGTCGCCTTCTTGTCGCTGCCGTCGCGCACCAGGGCCTTGTCGAGCTTGATCATGTCGAAGGGGAAGCGGGTCAGATAGGCGAGCGAGGAATAGCCGGTGCCGAAATCGTCGAGCGCCAGGCCTATGCCGGCTTCCTTCAGCTTCTGCAGCACGAGGCGGGCCTGTTCCGGATTTTCCATCACCATGGACTCGGTCAGTTCGAGCTTGAGGCGGGCGGGCTGGCAATGGGTCTTGGCGAGAACCGAGCGCACGTCGTCATAGAGCTCGTTGTTGAGCAGCTGCACGCTCGACAGGTTGATCGACACGAAGATCGGCAATTCGCCGGTCTGGTTCTGCCAGCTCATCAGATCGTTGGTCGCCTGCTCCAGCGCGAACATGCCGAGCGGGCCGATGAGATCGGAGGCCTCGGCGATCGGGATGAATTCGGAGGGCGGAATATTGCCGCGTTTGGGATGTTCCCAGCGCATCAGCGCTTCGAAACCGGCGACCTCGACATCTTCAAGCCGGGCGATCGGCTGGTAGACCATCGACAATTCCTTGCGCTCGATGGCGCGGCGCAGATCCGTTTCGAGCTGCAGCCGGTCGGTGCCGAAGTCGCGGAAGGCCGGCTGGAACGGCTCGACGCGGTTGCCGCCGGCCCGTTTTGCCCGGTACATGGCAAGCTCGGCATCGCTGAGCAGGCCGCTGGCGCTCTCCTGCCGGTCGACCCAGGAGGTCAGGCCGATCGACGCCGTCAGGATGATCTCGCGGTTGGCGAAGTTGATCGGCACCATGATCGCCTTGCTGATCGCATCGGCGAAATCGGCGACCTTGGCCGGATTGTGCTCGGACACCAGGATCAGGCCGAACTGGTCGCCGGCGAGCCGCGCCAGCGTGTCCTGCGGCTTCAACAGCCGGCGCAGGCGCCGGGTCAGCGCAATCAGGATATTGTCGCCGGCAGCGACGCCGAGTGCATCATTGACCAGCTTGTAGCGGTCGATGTCGATCACCATCACGGTGGGCTTGAGCGTATCGCCACCCGGCGCCAGCGCCAGCACCGCCTGCAGCCGGTCGAGGAACACCTGCCGGTTCGGCAGGCCGGTGAGATTGTCATGCAGCGCATCGTGCAGCAGCCGCTCGACGGAATTTTTCTGCTCGGTGACGTCGACGATCGTGCCGACGCAGCGGATGATTTCGCCGTTCGAGCCGAGCACCGGCCGGGCGCGGATCAGCAGCCAGTGGAAATGCCCGTCCTCGGCGCGGATGCGGAATTCGTGGTTCAGCCGGCCGCGCCGGTGTTCGAGCAGCACGTCGAGCGTGGCGCGGAAGCGGTCGCGATCGTCTGGGTGCAGCCGCGGCAGCCAGTTGCGCGCCGCCCCATGCATGGTGCCCGGGGACAGGCCGAGCTTGGTCGAAACATCGGGAATGGTGACGACGCGGTCGCGCGCCACGTCCCAATCCCACACCATGTCGCCGGACCCGGTCAGCGCCAGCGATTGCCGCTCGAGATCGGAAAACAGCCCCTGCTGGAAGGCGCCGCCTGCAAAGGCGTGCTGCATGACGGTGAAGCCGATCAGAAGCACGATGAGCACCAAGCCGCCGCCGAGGGCCGGCTGGATGATGTCGTTGTCGAGCCGTCCGGTGACCGTCAGCCATGCGCCGAACAGCCAGACGAGCGTCAGCGCCCAGGCGGGCACCAAGAGGATGGCGCGGTCGTAGCGGTTGAAGCCGAGATAGACGATCAGCAGCAGCCCGGTCGCCGCCGTCAGGGCGAAGGAAAGCCGGGCGATGCCGGCGGCAATCGACGGATCGTAGATCGCGACGCCGAAGAGCAGGGCAAGGCCGAGCACCCAGGCGAGCGTCGCGTAGCCGAGATGCGCATGCCAGCGGTTGAGGTTCAAATAGGTGAACAGGAAGATGACGAAACTGGAGGCCAGCGCCACCTCGGCGCAGGCGCGCCATATTCGCTGGTCGGCCGAGGCCACGCTGATCAGCTTGCCGAGAAAGCCGAAGTCGACGCAGATATAGCCGAGCACCGCCCAGGCAAGGGCTGCGGTCGCCGGCAGCATCGAGGTGCCCTTGACGACGAAGAGGATGGTCAGGAACACCGCCAGCAGGCCGGCAATGCCGAGCACAATGCCGCGGTAGAGCGTGAAGGCGTTGATCGTGTCCTTGTAGGCGTTCGGTTCCCAAAGGTAGATCTGCGGCAGCTCCGGCGTCGACAGTTCGGCGACGAAGGTGATGACGGCGCCGGGGTTCAGCGTGATGCGGAAGACGTCGGCCTCGTCGCTCGGCTGCCGGTCGAGCGCGAAACCTTCGCTGGGCGTAATCGCGCTGATGCGCTGCGAGCCGAGATCCGGCCAGAACAGCTTGGAATTGACCAGCCGGAAATGCGGCGCGACGATGACCCGCTCCAGCTGTTCCTCCGAGACGTTGGCGAGCGCGAACACCGCCCAGTCGCCCTGGTGATTTTCAGAGCTTGCCCTGACCTCGATGCGCCGGCGGATACCGTCGGCGCCGGCCGCCGTCGAAACCTGGAAGGCCTCGCCCTGGTTGACGTAGATTTCGGTCGTCGCGGTCAGGTCGAGCGCGGTGTCGTCACGGGAAATCTTCACCGGTTCGGCCGCCTGGGCCGCGCCCGCCGAAAGGGCGAACACCGCCAGCAAAAAGGCTGCGATCACCGCGATCAAACGTCCGGACGGTGACTTGGGCAGCATGCGGTCTCTGGTCATCGGCTGTCGGTTTTCCTGCCTTTATCCGTATCGGTGGCGAGACGTGAAAACATCACATGGTCATGCCACTGACCGTTGATCTTCAAGTATCCGCGCAGATAACCTTCCTGCTGAAACCCGGCCTTTTCAAGCAGGCGGATGCTGCGCGCGTTATCTGGAATACAGGCTGCTTCGATACGGTGCAACTCAAGCCCGGTGAAGATATAAGGAATAACCATTTGAAGGGCGGCGAACATATGCCCCTGGCCGGCATGGCGCTCGCCCATCCAGTAGCCGATCATGCAGCTTTGTGCCGCGCCCCGCCTGATATAACCGATGGTGATGCCGCCGACGAGGGCGTGGTTTTCCTTGAGGAAAATGAACAGCGGGATTGCCTGGCCCGAGGCATATTCCTGCTTGCCGCGGATGACGCGGGCGCGGTAGGCGCCTTCCGTCAGCTCGTCGCGCCGCCAGGTCGGCTCCCAGGGCTCCAGGAACTTGCGGCTTTCGGCGCGCAGCCGGTGCCATTGGTTGAAATCCTGGTAGCGCGGCAGGCGCAAGAGATATCGGTCGTTTTCCAGCTCGACCGCATCCGGCTGCCGCGACAGAAACCGAAACACCGATTTTGGCATCCATCACTCCCGGCAGGACGAACGCCGGCTCAGCGGCCGGCCTGCATCGTTTTCGGTGCCGGGACCGAAAGCGACGCGGTGATGTCTTCCATCGGCGCGAGCTGTTCCAGCGGACCGATCGCCGAAAGCGTCGGCACCGTGTCGTAGAACAGCCGGCCGGCGAGATCGGTCAGCCGCTCGATGGTGATGCCCTCGAGCCGTTCCATCATCTCCATATTGGAGATCGGCCGGCCGTAAAGCATCATCTGCCTGGCGATCTGGCCGGCGCGCGACGCCGGACTTTCCTGGCCCATCAGCAACTGGGCGCGGATCTGGGCGCGGGCGCGCTCGATTTCCTTCTGGTGGATCTGATCGGCGGATTTGTGCAGCTCGTCGATGATGACGGGCACCAGCTCCGGCAGATTTTCGCCGCCGGTCGCAGCATGAATGCCGAAGATGCCGGTGTCGGAAAAGCCCCAGTGGAAGGCATAGACCGAATAACAGAGACCGCGGAATTCGCGCACTTCCTGGAACAGCCTGGAGGACATGCCGCCGCCGAGGATATTGGCGAGAATCTGCGAACAGTAGAAATCGCGGGCATGGTAGGGCTTGCCCTCGAAGCCGAGCAGGATCTGCGCGTCCATCAGATCGCGCGGTTCGCGCACGCTGCCGCCGATATAGCGCGCCGCTTCCATGACCGGCGGCGCCGAAGGCTCGCTCGGCAGGCTGGCGAAACGATCCTCGACCATGCGCAGGAATTCGTCATGCTCGACGGCGCCGGTGGCGACGACGAACATGCGGTCGGTCGTGTAGTTGCGGCCGAGATAGCCGCGGATCTGCTGCGGCGTGAAGGAGACGACGGTCTCCGGCGTGCCGAGGATGGCTCGGCCGAGCGTCTGGTCGCGATAGGCGACCTCGGAGAACCGGTCGAACACCACGTCGTCGGGCGTGTCGTTGGCGGCGTTGATCTCCTGCAGGATCACCTGCTTCTCGCGCTCCAGCTCCTCCTCCTCGAAGGCCGATTCCGTCAGGATGTCGGCGAGGATATCGACGGCGAGCGGCACGTGGTCTTTCAGCACGCGGGCGTAGTAGGAGGTGGTCTCGGTTGAAGTGGCGGCGTTGACTTCGCCGCCGACGTCCTCGATTTCCTCGGCGATCTGGCGGGCGCTGCGGCGTCCCGTTCCCTTGAAGGCCATGTGTTCTAGCAGATGGGCGATGCCGTGCTCGTCTGCCGTCTCGTTACGCGATCCCGATTTGATCCAGACTCCGAGCGCAACGCTTTCAAGGTGCGGCATGGTTTCTGTGACTACTGTCAGCCCGGATTTCAGCCGGGTGCACTCAACTGTCATTGGCTATCTTTCTGCGCCTGCCGTCGTCTTGCCGCGGGCGTGTTTGCCGATAAAGGTCTCTACGGCTTTCAGCTCCGGTTCGATGATCTGGAAGCGCTCCTCCCTGTGCATCAGATCAGCAAGCCACGTCGGAAGCGCCGGGTCAATACCGCAGGCCGATTTTACGGCGGCCGGGAATTTCGCCGGATGCGCGGTCGAAAGCGTCACCATCGGCGTATTCGGCTTTTCCTTCTTCCTGGCGACGAAGACGCCGATCGCCGAATGCGGATCGAGCAGATAACCGGTCTCGGCATATGTCGTGCGGATCGTCTCGGCCACCTGTTTTTCGCTGGCGCGACCGGCCCGGAAGTCGCGGCGGATCGCCTTCAGCGCTTGCTCGCCGATCTCGAAGCCATTGGATTGTTTGAGGCTTTCCATGGCCGCGCGCACCTTCGAGGCGTCGCGCCCATAGGCTTCGAACAGCAGCCGTTCGAAATTCGACGAGATCTGGATGTCCATCGAAGGCGAGCTTGTCGCCTTGACCGCCTTCATGTCGTAGCGGCCGGTCTTCAGCGTCCGCTCCAGGATGTCGTTCTCATTGGTGGCGATCACCAGCCGGTCGATCGGCAGGCCCATGCGCTTGGCGCCGTAGCCGGCAAAGATATCGCCGAAATTGCCGGTCGGCACCGTGAACGAGATCTTCCGGTCCGGCCCGCCGAGCGCCACGGCGGTCGTGAAATAATAGACGATCTGGGCCATGATGCGCGCCCAGTTGATCGAGTTGACGCCGGAGAGGCCGACCTTGTCGCGGAACGCCGCGTCGTTGAACATCGCTTTGACGAGGTTCTGACAATCGTCGAAATTGCCCTCGACGGCAAGCGCATGCACATTGGCGGCCGTCGATGTCGTCATCTGCCGCTGCTGCACCGGCGAGACCTTGCCATGCGGGAAGAGAATGAAGATGTCGGTACGCTCGCGCCCCGCGAACGCGTCGATCGCCGCCCCGCCGGTATCGCCCGAAGTGGCGCCGACGATCGTCGCCCGTTTGCCGCGCTTCTCCAGCGCGTAATCCATCAGCCGGGCCAGCAGCTGCATCGCCACATCCTTGAAGGCGAGCGTCGTGCCATGGAACAGCTCCATGACAAAACTGTTCGGCCCGGTCTGCACGAGCGGCGCGATCGCCGGATGGCGGAAGGTGCCGTAGGCCTCGTCGATCATCGCTCGGAAAGTCGCCGCGGGGATCTCGCCATTGGTGAAGGGCGAAAGGATGGTGAAGGCGATTTCCTGATAGCTCTTGCCGCGCAGCGCCCGGATTTCTTTCTTCGAAAACTGCGGCCATTCCCGGGGAACATAGAGCCCGCCGTCGCGCGCCAGCCCCGTCAGCAGGGCGTCGCAAAAGCCGAGGGCAGGGGCCTCGCCGCGGGTCGAGATATAGTCCACGTTCATCATCCTTGATCTATCGCTGGAGGAAGTTCGGCCGGGCCGGGCCGTGGCTCGCGCAGCCGGAAACCGGCCAGCGCTGCGCTTGCGGCCATACCATCGCCGTTATCTTGTTGAAGTTGCCCGCATCCGGGGGCGAAAAGTGCATCAAAACGGCGCGTACCCAATCGATTTTTGTTTGCGCCGCTGATATAGACCATCGCAAACCGTCATGAAAGGCCTCGCGCAAAAGACATGGGGCCTCCAAGAAACGCTTGTGCAAAGGGTGGAACATAGTGCTCGGCAAGGTCTCGCGTCTCATCGTCTCCGCTTCCATTCTTGCCTTGCTCGCCGGCTGCGATACGCTGGGCATCGGCGGCGACAGCAAGTCGGCGGCGCCGGCGCAGTCGAACGGCACCGCCCAGATCATGCCGCTGGCGCCGGCCAATCCGACCTCGAACAATCCTTCGATCGGCACCGCAAAGACCGCGCAGGGCGCCGTCGCCCCCGTCGTCCAGGGCGCCTGCCCGCAGATCTTCATGCGCGACCAGGATGCGATCTTCCGCACCTATGCCAAGGGCAAGAAGGACGATGCGCAGCAGATCGTCTTCCAGGCGTCCTTCGGCGATTACACCCGCCAGTGCACGCTGAACGAGGCGAACCTGACGATGACCATCGTTGCCCAGTTGCGCCTCATCACCGGCCCGGCCGGCGCTCCCGGCCCGGTGACCCTGCCGATCCGCGTCACCATCCTCGACGGCGAGACCGTGCTCTATTCCGAAGTCACCAAATTCCCGACCGAGATCCCGGCGGGCGCGCCGGGCACCCAGGTGATCTTCCGCAAGGACGGCATCAAAATGCCCGTCGGCGCCGGCGCCCTGGTGCGCGTCAACATCGGCTTCGATACCCAGCCGGCAAAGACCAAGAAGAACAGCTAAAGCCGCCCGGTGAGTTCGGTCTTCCTGGTTCATCGGAAAAGCATGCGGCAGCACGTTCGGGAAGATGCGCCCCCTGCGAGGACCGAAGTCATGTTGTCCAAGGAAAAATCGCAGATCTCTCTCAGGTTGCCAACGTCGACGGTCGAAGCATTCGATCGCATCGCCCAGGTTCTCGATCGAGATCGAACCGGAGTGATGTTGAAAGCCCTCGACCACTATCTGGCGAATGAGGGCGCCGAGATGCTGCAGGATGCCCATGGCTTCGATGAACTTGACCGCGGGGAAAGCGTCGATCTCGACGACGTGCTTGAAAAGGCTCGGATGATCGTTGACGCTTCGGAAGTTCGACATCGTCGGGTTGGCTGATGCCGGCTGCCCGTCTCTCCAAAAGTGCCGAACGCTGGCTTCTGACCAGAATTGCCGAATTGGCAGAAATCAATCCTGCAGCCGCCAGAAATCTTATCGACCGTCTTGAAAGACAGAAGGCACCGTTGTCGTCCTTCCCCAAAATGACGGAAAAAGGCGGCCGGCTCCCGCTTCTGACGGAGCGCCGTTGCTTGTCTCAGATCAGAGAACGCCTTCCCAGGCCGCCAACGCGGCGACGACACCAGGCAGGTCGTTCATGCGGGAGATCGCCGTTTCGGCGCCGGCATCGGTCAGCTTGTCGGCATGGGCGGGATAGCTGTGCGAGGCGCCGGTGAAGCCGATGACGCGCATGCCGGCGGCGCGCGCCGCATGGACGCCGTGCACGGAATCCTCGACGACGACCACCTTGTCCGGCGAGACACCCATCTGACTTGCGCCGTGCAGGAAGATGTCGGGCTTCGGCTTGGCCCGGTCGGGCCCGAGATCCTTGGCGGAAAAGATATTGGGGGCAAACAGCGGCTTCAGCCCCACCTTGCCGAGCATCATGTCGAGCCGCTTCGTGCTCGAATTCGAGCAGATGCAGCGCTTCATCGAGAGCCTGGAGACGGCGAATTCGACGCCTGGAATGGCCTTGACGTCATTCGCCAGCCTGGCGTCGAGCAGTTGCTCGGACTTCTCGAGCAGCGAGGCAGAAAACGGGATGCTCGCTTCGCGCTCGATCTGCAGCAGGATATTGCGCCATGTCATGCCGGCGAAGCGTTCGCCCATTTCCTCGACGCCGATCGGATATCCGGCCTCCGTCAGAAGCGCGGATTCGACTTCCGCGGCGATGATTTCGGAATCGACGAGCACACCGTCGCAATCGAAGATAATGAGATCGAAGCCGTTCATATGTTCACGCCTTGCTGGAAATCTGGGTCTTGTCCGGGGATTCAGCGGCTTTACACGATGCCCGCCGAAAGCTCAACCTGATCTCAAGCATGGCTGCGATGCGGCAAGCGACCGGCTCCGCGGTCGCTGCCGGATCGCTTCCGTGAAGCCGTCAAGCTGCCCGTCGTGCGAATTGCGCCGGCGCCGTCGCGCGCAGCTTGAAGCGGGAAACGAGTTCGCGCAGCTTGGCGGCTTCCTCGGCCAGATGACCGGATGCGGCGGTCGATTGCTCGACCATGGCCGCATTCTGCTGGGTCACCTGATCCATCGAGTTGACGGCGGTATTGACTTCGGCAAGGCCGGTCGACTGCTCTCTTGCCGATACGGCAATGGCATCCATGTGCTGGTTGATGCGGGCGATCTGCTCGCTGATGGCGCTCAGCACCTGGCTGGTGTCGAGAACCAGCTTGACGCCGCTTTCCACTTCCACCGAGGATTTCTGGATGTGGCCCTTGATTTCCTTTGCCGCCTGCGCCGAGCGCTGGGCGAGTTCGCGGACTTCCTGGGCCACCACCGCAAAGCCCTTGCCGGCCTCTCCCGCGCGCGCCGCTTCGACGCCGGCGTTCAGTGCCAGCAGGTTGGTCTGGAAGGCGATTTCGTCGATCACGCCGATGATGCTGGAGATCTGCTGCGACGAGGCCTCGATGCGGCGCATGGCCTCTTCGGCATGCGACACGACCTCCGCCGATTTGGCGGCGTTGCGATTGGCGTCCGTCGCTTCGGTGCGCGCCTCGTCGGTGCGCTTGCTGGAGTTCGAGACATTGGCGGTGATCTGATCGAGCGCTGCGGCGGTTTGTTCGAGAGAGGCCGCCTGCTGTTCGGTGCGTTTCGACAGATCGCCGGCCCCGGATGCAATTTCCCTTGTGCCTTCGTCGATCGCGGCAATGGCCGTTGCGATGGCGCCGAGCGTCTGATCGAGCTGGCGGATCGACATGTTGAAATCATGCCGGAGGCTCTCGAAGTCGGGGGCAAAGGGCTCTTCGATCTGGAAGGCGAGATCGCCGGAGGCAAGCCGCTTCAGGCCTGCGGCAAGACCGGATGTTGCCGCCCGCAGCCGTTCGGCCGCATCCTCGTCCGCCTGCTTGCGGGCCGTGACCCGCTCGGTTTCGCCCTGCAAGCGGGCGGTTTCGGAGTCCTGCTCGAGCTGCTTGTTGGCGATCGCCGCCTGACGGAAAATTTCGACAGCCGATGCCATCGTGCCGATTTCGTCAGTGCGGCCGATCCCGGTGCAGGCAATGGTCGTGTCACCGCCGGCGAGCCTTTGCATATCGTTGGAAAGCGAAAGGATCGGCTTGGTGACGGTCTTGCGGGTCAGGAAATAGAGGCCGAAGGCGAACAGCGCGGCCGAAGCCAGAAGGGCTTTGAGGGTGATATCGACAGAGGCTTTGATGTCGGCGCTACGCTCGGAAATATCATCCGATACGGCGGTGATCTGATCGCCGGCCTGTTCCATGGCCGTTTCCAATGTCGAGAACTGCTGCATGAATTCCGGCAGCGCCTTCAACGCCGCCGCCGGATCCTTGCCCGCAAGATCGACCATCTTCGTGGCGCTTTCCACATAGACGAGCAGGGGACGTTCGATGTCGGCAAGGACCGCTTTCGTTTTTGCGTCGGAGACAAGAGCCTTGTTGGCGTCGATCATCTCGCGGAACGATGTCTCGTGCTCCGCCAGATCCGCCTTCACCGCGGCGGCGTCTATGCCGGCTGCCGGGTTGGATGCGAGCAGGGAGGCGAGCACGTCGGCGCGCAGTGCGTCATGCATCATATCGGCCTGCATGTGGTTGCGCAGAATTTGCGCCGACTGGGCGACATCGGCGCTGTTGGCCGAAAGGGTGGAGGCAGACCAGATGCCGACCCCTGTGGCGCCGCCCGCCAAGGCGAAAATCGCGATGCTTGCAATGATGATCTTATGCTGGATCGACGCCATGTCGGGTTCTCACGTTAATGTAGAACCTGAGATTATCGGAACATGCTTAATGATTTCTCAGCGAGACCTCGCGAATCCGCGTAAAAACAACAGGTTGTAGTGTTTGTCTCGTGCGATGAGCAGTTGAATGCGCTCGAAGAAGGCCGAGCCTTAAGCACCGGAGGCCATTGCGCCAAGGCCAGGGGCTCGCCCTTGTTTGTGCGAGGCGAGCCCATCTAACCTACTGTTCCGGCAGGATGATCTTCTGATTGGTGGTATTCTTGACTGGCTTCTCGCCGGGAACATGCGACATGGTGCGGGTCGTGCTTTCCAGCGAGCTGCCGTCGGTGCTGGTCTTCGTGCGGGACTTGCTGAACGTCCCCTTGTCGACGGCCTGGGCCTTGGTTTGTGCCTTGAGCTTGTCGCCATTATCGTTGACATGGGTCTTGCTTTGCGCCTTGCCATCGATGGTGGCTGCACTTCCCCCCGATCCGATCGAGGAAGTGGTGCCGGTCCGGCACGTGCCTGCGGTTCCCACAGAGCTCGCCGAGGTGCCGCCGGCCGAAGCGCTTCCGCCAGTGCCGACCGTTCCG
This sequence comes from Rhizobium redzepovicii, assembly GCF_019793435.1. GTDB lineage: Bacteria > Pseudomonadota > Alphaproteobacteria > Rhizobiales > Rhizobiaceae > Rhizobium > Rhizobium redzepovicii. The sequence continues at coordinate 122,784 of NZ_JAILYH010000003.1, forward strand.
GCCGCATTGCAATCCTCCGCAAGAACCACCGAACTCGACGCGAGAAGCGCGATCGAGGCGGCTGCGATAAGGTTGATATGTTTCATTGTCCTCTCCTATTTCGTCGGTTTCGTCATTGAGCAGGTGCCGTCGGAACGTTTGGTGATGACGGTGCCGTCGGGCCTTGTGATGCTTGCCGTGGAAAAGCTGTCGACGCTTCCGGATCCCGCCGACGAGCCGGCGGAGGCGGACGACGAAGAGGAGGAGCCGGCCGAACCGCTGCCTGTTGTGGTCGACGAAGACACGTGCCCGTTGCCGGCCGTCACGGTGGTGGACATATCTCCGGCCTGTGACTGGACGATTGTGCATGTCGTTCCGTCGTCGAGCTTGATCTCCTCCGACATCGTCTGCCCGGCGACGAAGACCAGGCAAGCGCTGAGTGCGATTGTGGAAAGCTGGGTCATTGTCTTATCTCCAAGGGTTTGGCCGACGCCGCAAAGGCGCCGGCCGATAGCGTCAGCAGCCCTTGGTGCCGGCGGCATCCTTCTTGACCTGGCCGGGCGCGCAGCCCTTCTTGCCCTTGTCGTCATGCGACGTTCCAGCCGCACTGCCGCCGGTTCCGACGGTGCTGCCCGTCTTGTCGCCGTCCGCAGACGAGGCGCCGGTTCCGACACTCGAGGCCGAGTTCGCATCGCCCGAGCCCGCGGCAGAACCGCCGGTGCCGACTGAGCTGCTCGAGGTGCCGCCGCCGGCCGATGAACCGCCTGTGCCGAGCGTCGAAGCAGAACCCGAGCCGGAGCCTGAACCCGCGGCAGAGCCGCCGGTGCCGACGGTGCTGCTCGAGGTGCCGCCACCGGCCGACGAGCCGCCGGTGCCGATCGTCGAGGACGAGCCGGAATTGCAATTGGTCGCGCCGGCAGGGCAGGTGCCCCCGGCAGAGCTGCCACCAGTACCGACGGTGCTGCTCGCAGTTCCGCCGCCAGCCGACGAACCGCCGGTGCCGACCGTGCTTGACGATTGCGCGAAGCCGGAAACGGCCGTGCCGGCCAGAAATGCCGCTGCCAAGGCGAGATGTGTTAGTTTCATCATGATGTATCCTCCGTTTGTTTGTGACTGACTGCCGCAGCGGGCAGCTGATTTCCAAACGAAGGTTCTGCCCGGCTGTTCCGGATCTAGGTATTCAGTCGGATAAGACGTCGGACTTTTGGTCGATGTCGCCGGCGTCCGCGGCAACCCCGGCCGATTTGCCGGCGATCGCCAAGACAAGGCGGCGATAATGCGCCATCTGCCCGGCTACCCAGGTCTCAACCTGAAGGAGCGTATCGTCGGGCATCAGCGCCAGTTCGCCGCCCGGAGAGATGCAATACCAGCCTTTCTCGGCCGCCTCGTCGAGGATATTGCTGATGTGCTGGCGAGAGACGTCGAAGCGCTGGGCAAGAGCCCGATAGGTCAGGCTTCCGGCGATTGCCTTGCCTTGACGCTGGCGCAGGGCTTCGGCCATGACGGCGCAAAACACAAGGTGGCCGGCGTCTCTTTCGCTGTGGCGGACGATTAGAGGAAATGGGCCGAACAGGTCATCCTTCACCGCGTAGCGCTCCGCCGAAAGCGCCAACCAATGCGCCAGCAGGGTCTCGTCCGTCGCCAGATCATCCGGCCGGATCGGCAGGAGAGGTGCGAATAATTCCGATGAGCTCAGAATGGCGAGCGGTGATTGGGCAATCTCCCGCATCAATTCCAGGCTAGGCTTCAGGACTTGTGTTCGCCGATCCGTCTCGAGCGATTTTGCCGTGACGAGACCACGGTCGCGCAGCCCGCTGATTAAAGCGGCAATCTGGCGCGGGCTGCCGGGTGCCGATCGTTGAAGAAGCGCAAGCGAAGGCGCCGGGCCACGCGACTGAAGCCACTGAACATGAAGGCAGATCAGAATGAAGGAGACGAGGTAGCGCTGCTTCTGGGCAAAGAGTTTGTTCGCCGGCAGCAGTTTTGGCACGCGCGCAGTCATCGCGTCGCAATAGGCGAGAAGCGCGCTGCCATAGGAAGGATGCCGTATCAAGCCGGCCGCTTCGACCCACAGACTGTCCGAAGCGAAATCTTTCACCCCGGGATAAAGGCGCGTTTCGCTCATGTTTTCTACCGCCGGCTCAGATGATCGATGCAAAGTTTGGACTCCCCGGAGTGCGGGCAGCATTTTATACAGCCTCCGCGATCAATTTTTTAGTAAAGCTGATTCTGATGAAAGCACAGTGCCGTTTTTCCATTCATTTCGCCGTTGCCGGTTCAGCCTTTATCACCCTTGTTCTCTCGGCCGTTACCGCTCGCGGCGACTCCTCTCTCAGTTCCTATGTCGAGATCAGCAACGGCGGCGAGTTGGGAACCGATCAGGTCGACATGTCGACGGGTGGATGGATCAGATCCGTGGGGGCCGGAACCGTCAACCTGGCCCCGGAAATGGATATTATGGACGGTGCCGTTGTGCGTTTCTCCGCCATCTCCGGCAGCGATCTGAATCTCAGACTTTATCGGGCCGGCACGGGCGCGGAACTTCATTTCGGCGGCGCCGGCGACACCGGCACAGTCACGCTTGCGGATAACTTCTTCTCGGGCGGAAGCCAGGACGTTTATGTCGATTCCGGCACGCTGCTGGTCCCGGGCGACGGTCAAGGGGCACTGCTCCGCGCCACCACAACAACCGTCGCGTCGGGTGCCACCATCGACTTCGGAGCGCACAGCGATTGGATAGCCTCCCTTGCCGGCAGCGGCACGATTCACCTCAGCGATACGGATCTCGAGATCCGAGACTTCTCCTTCGATGGAACGATCGACGGCGCAAACCGTGTGACCTTCAGTCGGAGCGGAAGCTGGCAAGGCAGGTTCGTGGGTGTCGGCGAAGTCGCACTCTCGGCCAATCGGTCCATGAGCATTCTGGATGCTGCCACCGCCGCAAATCTTTCGACGCTCGATTCGCTTCGATTGTCGTCAGGCTCGACCCTGGATCTAAGAACGTACGACGCCTCGCTCAACAACCTGTACGGCGCGGGCATGATCGGCACGACGGAAACGCTGGCAATCGGATCCGGAAATTATTCCGGCGGCATCATCGCCGCCCGCGGCTTGACGATTTCCGGGGATTTCCTGTGGTCGGGCGTCTCGCAAGGGGCCCTGTCGATCGACGTCCTGTCCGGCGCGACACTGACCGCCGATGGCGGCAAAGTCTTCGGAGGCTCGGCCGACATCAGCCTCGATGGGGCGCTAAGAATCAATGCGAGCGAAGCCGTGGACGCGTTGACGGGCAGCGGCACCATCGACGTCGCCAGCAACGCCGTTCTGTCGGTCGGGGCCGGCGACAGTTCCACCACCTTCGACGGCGAAATATCGGGCGCTGGCGGTCTGACCAAAGCCGGCACCGGCACCTTCACGCTCAGCAGCCGTCAGTCCTATACCGGTGCAACGACCATCTCGGCAGGCACATTGCAATTGATGTCGGCGAACGCGCTTTCCGCATCGTCCGGCCTTTTCATGGATAACGGCACCCAATTGGATATGGGCGGATTCAACCAGGCTATTGCGAGCCTTTCCGGCGGCGGCGAGGTTCTGATCGGCAGCGCCAGCCTTTCGATTGGCGGTTCCGATGCGAGCGGATCGTTCAGCGGCGTCATATCCGGCAGCGGGTCCGTGACAAAATCGGGCGCCGGAACTTTAGGGCTTTTTGGACCCAACAGCTTTTCCGGCGCGATGAATGTGCTGGGAGGAACCCTCTTCGTGTCCTCATCCGCATCTCTCGGCGATGGAAGCGCCACCAATACGCTGACCCTCGATGGCGCGACGCTGCAGACATTCGGCACCGTTGCGTCTCCGGCCTCCCGGGCTGTGGTCATCGGCGGCGCCGGCGGCACCGTGAATACGAGCGGCAATGCGGTAACCTTTGCCGGAAACGTATCAGGCACTGGAGGGCTGACAAAGACCGGCGCGGGCACGCTGACCCTTTCGGGCAACAATACGCGGTCGGGGGATACGGACATCGAGCAGGGGCGGCTATCCCTCCAGAACTGCAACGCGTTGGCTGACGGCGCCCGCGTGACCATTGCCGATCTCGCCGGCGCCGGGCTCGACGTCGCCACCTCCGAAACCATCGGATCGCTCGCCGGCGGCGGCTCGTCGGGAGGGGATGTCACGCTTTCCAATGCAGCGACGCTGAATGTCGGCGGCGATGACAGTTCCACCATTTTCGCCGGGTCGATTACTGGAGGCGGCAGCCTCGTCAAGACCGGCGCCGGCTTGTTTCATCTGACGGGCAATAGCAACTATAGCGGCGACACGGATGTGCTGGATGGTACGCTCTCCGTCGACGGCAGCCTGGCTGGCGCCGTCAACATTGGGTCAGGCGCAAGACTTCAGGGAACCGGCAGCGTCGGCATGACTTCGCTTGCAGCAAGCAGCATCCTTGCTCCCGGAAATTCGATCGGAACCCTGACGGTCACCGGAGATCTGAACTTCGATCCAAGCAGCGTGTTCGAAGTCGAGATCGGCAGCACCGGGCTCAGCGACAGGGTCGATGTCACCGGCACCGCCTTCCTGAACGGCGCCAAGGTTCAGACGATCCTGTGGGATCCGGCCGTCAGCTACGTCAACGGCCAGTCCTACACGATCGTCTCGGCCGGGACCGTCTCCGGCACGTTCGGCGATCTGGAGATTGATTCTGCCTTCCTGAAGTCTTTCCTCAGCTATTCCGCTACCGACGTAACCTTGACCTTGCGGACTGTGCTCAGCCCCGGCTCTCTGTTTCCGAGTGCCGCTCTTACGTATAATCAGCAACAGTCGGCTTATGGCCTCGACTTCCTCGACCAGACAAGCGGCTCCAGCAGTCTCGCGCTCTATAACGCGATCCTTTACAGCGACAGGGCAGAAGCGAGGGACGCGTTCGACCAGCTCTCCGGCGAGATCCACGCCTCGCTGCAAAATGGCCTTTTCAGCGAGGCCGATGACGTGCGCAATGTGGTTTACGACCGGCTGGACGAGGCTTTCGAGACTGGCGCCAAGGTATGGACGAGCGCCTATGGCAATATCTCCTGGCTGAAGGGTGACGGAAACGCCTCCAGCGCCAGGACTGCGCGCGGCGGCGTTCTTTACGGGGTCGACTGGCTGATCGACGATCGTGCGGCCGGCGTTTTCGCAGGCGTCGGACAATCCTCTTTCGAGATCCCCGATCTCGGCTCCACGGCCAATATCGACAGTGTGCATTTGGGCCTCTATGCCGGCCAGAGATTCGGCGGCTTGCAGGTCAAATTCGGGGCGTCGAACAGCTGGTACGACATCGAAACGCGCCGAGACATCGCCTTTGACGGTTTTTCCGACAGCCAGACGGCAAGCTATCGCGGCAGCACCGCCCAATTCTTTTCCGAGGCCTCATTCGACTTCGGCCTTTCCCGTGACCTTATTATCACCCCATTCGGCAGACTGGATTATGCAATCGCTCAGCGCGACAGCTTCCACGAAGATGGCGGCGCTTCTTCCCTTTCCGGAGAAAGCGCGCGCGAAGACCAGTTTGCAACGACGGTCGGACTGCGTGCGGAACGGCAGGCTTCGGTCGCCGGCAAGAACGTCGTAACCGGTTTCGATGTCGCCTGGAGACGGATAGCCGATCAGGACACGGCGCTCTCCGCGCTGACATTCGAAAATGGCGGGAGTTTCGTCGTGAAAGGGTTGCGCAATGCCGAAAACAGCGTCGTTGCCGGTGGATCAGTGGCATTGCAGTTGACCGCGGCCGCGGCCGCATCCGTATCGTACCGGGGAGAATTCGGCGATGGCCAGAACCGCCATAGCGCCAACGCCCGATTGGACGTCAGATTCTAACGGAAAGCTACGCCTGTGACGGAAACAGTTTCACGAACTGCCGGGAGCCTTCGAGCGAGAAGATGATCGAGCGGCTTTCGGCGGTGCGCCTCGCCCAGCCCTTGTCGAGGAAGGTTGACAGCAGCGCCTTGCCGAGGCTGCCGGCAAGATGGGCGAGCCTTTCGCTCCAGTCGAGGCAGGAACGGCAGAGCGGGCGGCGCGCCGAGCCGGAGGGCGCCGACATCGATGCCGATGAGATCGCTTCGCCCTTAACCAGTATCCCGGCTGGCGCGACACCATCCTCATTGCCGGCTCGGGGGCTGGGGCGTACAATGCAGGGCAAGAGGAGAGGGACCATGAGGCTTTCAGCCCTTGTTCGATCGGCGGCAGCCGTAGCGCTGCTTTTTGCCTTCACATCCACCGAGGTCACCGCCAAGGGCGGCAAGCACCACAAAAACTGTGCGCAGCTGCAGGCGATGATGGATAATGGGCTGACCGGCGGAAAACATGCCAGTGATGGACCCGAGAGGCGAGCCAAGGTCGAAAAGAAAATGAGGAAGAAGGGCTGCTAGCGCATGATGCCGAAAAGTGTGAGCGGTTTTTGGACGACATCATGCTCTAACTCTTTAATTTAGAACAGGATTCAGATTTTAGGCCGATCGGGCCTAAAATCATTCTGTTCGAGGCGGCAAGCCCTTGAAAGTCGGCTACGGACGCCGTCTGGCAGCCGACCGCTATGCCGAGATCGAAGACCGCTCGACCGGTACGTGCGCGTCAGGCTGTTGCCTCAAGCGAGGCGGGTGAGAAATCGATGAAATCCGCGTGATCACCGGCCCATTACAGCCCCGGGACTACCTTTGGCATTCTCATGCACTAGATGGCGCTCGGGGAAGAGGACGCCACCGCCGCCATGGGGAAGAGGAGAGGCGGCACGCCGAAGAACCGACCAAGAGGAAGCCTGCATGACGATCGAGGACATTATCGAAACCCTGGAAAAAACGGATATGCCCGACGGCCGGATCGACGCCTTCATCACCTGTGCCTTTTTGCTGAAACAGCTCCGGCCGGCCGAGCCGAACGATTTCGACGGTCCCCATGATTACATGCCGAGCAGCATCAAGTCGCAGCACGGCTTCCTGATGGCGCGGCCGTTCACCCACGACGTCAATCACGCCATCGATCTCTGCCGGGAGATCCGGCCGGATGCCGTCTGGCATCTTGCCCGCGGCCAGGCGTCTGACGATTGCCTTTACGGCGCGCAACTGCGCGAGATCGAGGAAGGCGAAAACGTGCTGGGTGAAGCCGAAAGCAATCACGCCGCACTGGCGCTCACACTCGCGGCGCTGCGTGCGCATGTGCGGCAGCAGGATGGGTGGAAGGCCGGTGGTCTATAGCCAGCACCAGCCGGAATGGCGCTGAATGGTTGTGCAGATCCGCAGCGAACCTACGCGTCGATCGGAAAGAGCTTCAGAAACTGCCGGTCTCCTTCCGGGGTGAAGAGGACCGAGCGGCTTTCGGGCGTGCGCCGCGCCCAGCCCTTGTCGAGGAAGCTTGACAGCAAGGCTTTGCCGAGGCTGCCGGCAAGATGGGCGCGCCTTTCGCTCCAGTCGAGGCAGGAGCGGCAGAGCGGGCGGCGCGACGATCGGAGGTCGCCGACATCGATGCCGATGCATTCGAGATCGTTTTCGCCCTTCTCGGTCAGCGATAGCCCGTCTCCGACCGCGTCGATCGAGCCTGAGGCGATCAGGCTGTCGAGCATGCGCACGCCGTAATCGCCGGCGAGATGATCGTAACAGATACGCGCCTTGCGCAGCGCCGGCTCTTTCGGCCCCGGCTGGTGGCGCAGATGCCCGCGTCCGGCGGCAAACCCCATCATGCTTTCGATCAGCCGGGCAACAGCCTCGTCGGCCAAGGTGAAGTAGCGGTGACGCCCCTGCTTGCGCTGGGCAAGCAGTCCGCCGGCTTCAAGCTTGGCAAGATGTGTACTCGCCGTCTGCACGGTGATGCCACCGACGCCGGCAAGCTCGGTCGCCGTCAGCGCCCGGCCGCCGGTGAGCGCCGCCAGCATGTTGGCGCGGGCGGGATCGCCGATGAGCGCACCGATTTGCGCAATGTCAGGACCTTCCTTCATACTTCGATCGTAACCGAAGCATCGCCGTCAGGCAATGTGCGAAAACGAGCAGGCACAAAGGAGAAACACCGATGATCACCTGCTTCATCCGTTATCAGATCGACCCCTTCAAGAAGGAGGCCTTCGCCGAATATGCCCGCAACTGGGGCCAGGCCATTCCGAAAAACGGCGCCGACCTGATCGGCTATTTCGGCCCGCATGAGGGCTCGTCGACAACGGCCTACGGCGTCTACAACATCGAAAGCCTCGCCGCCTACGAGGCCTATCGCGCCAGGCTGGCCGCCGACCCGCTCGGCCGCGACAATTATGAATTCGCCAGGCGCGAAGGCTTCATCCTCAAGGAGGACCGCATCTTCCTCAAAAATGTCTCCGCCCCTCACGCCAAGCTGGTGCAGCCATGATCGCCGTCATCTTCGAAGTCGTGCCCTATATGGGCGAGCGCCACAAATATCTCGACCTCGCCGGCGAATTGCGATCCGAGCTCGAAAAGATCGACGGCTTCATCTCGATCGAGCGGTTCGAGAGCCTGACGAACCGCGGCAAGCTGCTGTCGCTCTCCTTCTTCCGCGACGAGGAGGCCGTCAGACAGTGGCGCAACCTCGAAGCCCATCGGGCAGCCCAACAGGCCGGTCGCGGCGGCATCTTCGCCGATTACCGCCTGCGCATCGCCAGCGTCCTGCGCGATTACGGCATGTTCGAACGCGACGAGGCGCCGGCGGATAGCCGCAAGGTGCATGATGCGGCGTGAGGTCGAGAGCGAGCGCATCCCGCGCGGTCGCCAGGCCGGCGCTGTGAAAAATGCAACTGGCGTACCCCGTTCGAACTACAGGCGTGACAATGAATTTATTTCATTTATCAAAATGGAGAAAATGCTATCTGCAGTTTAAATATCAAGCAATGCGGAAAACCAGATCGTGTGGGCCTCAAAGATAATAAAATTTGTATGGGCAGCTATATTTTCCTTTATCTACATTGTCTTAGCGTTCTTCGTAATTTCTACGGCTCTCATGATCATCCAGAATCCTGATATCATTGGGGTGACATTCCCAGAGCGAGCAATCTCAGATGCCGCGCGCTTAACCGGCCGAAGTAAAAATGAAATCGACGGTGAATGCAGCATGAAAGGCAGCTATTTTGATAAGCAAGTTACCTGTGACATGAGGAGGGTGCAGGGTAATAAGATAACGGACACTGTGCTGTTGGAGTATAGGGTGATGTTTGACACGATCATGAGTTTTAACGACATCCGGGAAAATCTTGAATAAAGAGATGTTTGACGTGGTTGCGGCCATCTCCGCCGGCCAGCCTGGCTGTCACCCACAGCTCTCCGGTCATGCTAGTGATTGCCCCTCACCCTAACCTTCTCCCCGTTCTGATGGGGAGAAGGTGGCGGCAGCCGGATGAGGGGCGGCCCTCGCCGATCTCCTCGGCTGGGAGTATTGAGCTCCTGTTCGTGTCCCCGACCAGTGAAAAACGCCGCAACCCAAAGACAATCAATGTCTTCCGTCCGGCCCCGCATCTTTTAACTGGACAGCATTGGTTGTTGCCCGAATAAATTCCTGAAATCGGCCACCGCTTCAGGCTTTGGTAACTAAGTTGGGTAACCATAACGGAGAGTTAAGCGTCAAGCGTATGAGTGAGTATCAGAATGGCATCAGTTTTTCCGCTTGCCGACCTCAAGGCTTCCGTCAAGTCGGCTTCCCGGCCGGGGTCTTGGGTCGACACGATCATCAAGGGTGACTGCGTCAGTGCCCTTGAGGCCTTGCCCACCCACTCCGTCGATATCATCTTTGCCGATCCGCCGTATAACCTCCAGCTCGGCGGATCGCTGCACCGTCCCGACCAGTCGCTGGTCGATGCCGTCGATGACGAATGGGATCAGTTCGCTTCGTTCGAGGCCTATGACGCCTTCACCCGCGCCTGGCTTCTCGCCTGCCGCCGTGTCTTGAAGCCCACGGGCTCGATCTGGGTGATCGGCTCCTATCACAATATTTTCCGCGTCGGCGCGACGCTGCAGGATCTGAACTTCTGGATCCTCAACGACATCATCTGGCGCAAGACCAATCCGATGCCGAATTTCAAGGGCCGACGTTTCCAGAACGCCCATGAGACGATGATCTGGGCAAGCCCCAATGCCAAGGCCAAGGGGTATACTTTCAACTACGATGCGATGAAGGCCGCCAATGACGACGTGCAGATGCGCTCCGACTGGCTGTTCCCGATCTGCAACGGCAATGAGCGGCTGAAGGGCGAGGACGGCAAGAAGGTGCATCCGACGCAGAAGCCGGAAGCGCTGCTCGCCCGCGTCATCATGGCCTCGACCAAACCCGGCGATATCGTGCTCGATCCCTTCTTCGGCTCGGGAACGACGGGTGCGGTCGCCAAGCGTCTCGGCCGTCACTTTGTCGGCATCGAGCGCGAGCAGGATTATATCGATGCGGCATCCGCGCGCATCGCCGCCGTCGAGCCGCTGGGGAAGGCGGAACTGACCGTCATGACCGGCAAGAAGGCCGAGGTTCGCGTCGCCTTCAACGTGCTTGTCGAAAGCGGCCTGATCAAACCCGGCCAGGTGCTGACCGATGCCAAACGCCGTTATAGCGCCATCGTGCGCGCCGACGGCACAGTGGCTTCAGGCGGCGACGCCGGCTCCATTCATCGTCTCGGCGCCAAGGTGCAGGGTCTCGATGCTTGCAACGGATGGACCTTCTGGCATTTCGAAGACGGGCAGTCCCTGCGCCCGATCGACGATCTCAGGTCCGTCATCCGCAGTGATCTGGCAAAGGTGGAGTGAGCACCACTTTCGGCGGATCGAAATACCTTCTTCCGGTTTCCTCCAGTTGCGGAAGAAGGCCAAGGCGCCCGGGGTCTTAGCCCCGGGCGTCTTCGATTTGAGGCCTGCTTCAGAAATCCTCAGAAATCCTTGTAATCGGTGACGTCGACCCGGGTGATGCGGCCTTCATCATTGAAGGTAATCGTCTCCTCGCCTTCGCGGATCAGCACCTTGCTGGTCTTGCTGTGGGTGGCGCGAAGCGACCAGACAGCCCGGCCGGACAGCGGCGTCAGTGTCTCCACCAGCGAATTTTCCGCCGTTTGATCGGGATAGTCGTCGAAATATTTCCTGAAGGCGGCCATGATCTCGCTCCGTCCGGCAAGGCTGCCGACGCCGTTCGAGACGTAGGCGGCATCCTCGGCGAAATAGGCCTCGATCGCGGCGAAGTTGAGAGCGTTGATGGCGGCATGAAAGCGGTCGATTTCCTCTGCGGGATCGAAAGCCATGACTTCAGACCTTCAGGCCGTAAGCGGCAAGATCGCTGCGCAGCTTGTCCGCGCCCGAAAAAAGCACCGCATTCCAGCCGAACTCCTTGGCGCCTTCGACATTAACAGGCGCATCGTCGATGAAGATCGTCGCCTTGGGGTCGAGGCCGAAGCTTTTCGTGTGGGTCTCGTAGATCGCGAGATCCGGCTTGATCAGGCCGACATCGCCGGAGACGGTGACGCCGCGCGGTTTGGTGAGGAAGGGAAAGCGCGCCTGCGCCTCGCGGAAGGTGTCGGAAGCGAAATTGGTCAGCATCGTCACATCGCGCCCTTCGGCGATCAGCCCTTCCATGATTGCGACGCTGTCCTCATAGGCGTGCGGCACCATCTCGTGCCAATATTTGCGGAAGGCACGGATATGCTCTTCGCGGGCCGGGTGCTCGGCAATCAGCAGCGCTTCGGCCTCAGCCCAGGTGCGGCCGCGGTCCTGCTCGATGTTCCAGTCATGGGTGCAGATATTGGCGAAGAACCAGTTGCGCTCCGTCTCGTCGGGAATGAGGCGGGCGAAGGCAAGATGCGGATCGTAATGAATAAGGACTTTGCCGATATCGAAAACGATATGTTTTATTTCGGTGGTCATGGTCATCCCTTGGATGTTTTGAACGCGAGAGGAATAGCCGCTGCGATCGCTTTTTTCATGATGGTCGGCAGGGCCTGCGCTTCAAGATTTGTAACCGGCTCCCACCATCCGTCATTCGGGCGGTCATCCACCTTGCCGGCGATCGCCGTGCGCCAGATGGACAGCCGGAGTTCGAAATGGGTGAAGACATGGAGGACGGTGCCGCAGGCCTGCCAGGCCGCCTCGAAGGGCGCGGCCGCAGCCGAGGTCTCGCCGTCGAGCCGCGCCGTCCAGGCCGTTGTCGGCACCTCGGTCATGCCGCCGAGCAGGCCGCTTTCGGCGCGCCGCCTGAGCAGGATCTCGCCGTCGGCGGTGACTGCGACGAAGGCTGCACCCTGCCGCACCGGCTTCTCCTTCTTCGCCGCCTTTACCGGGAAGAATTCGGGATCGGAATGCTTCAGCGCCGCGCAGGCGCCGCGGAATGGACAGAGCGAACAGGCCGGCCGCTTCGGGGTGCAGATCGTCGCCCCGAGATCCATCATCGCCTGGGCGAAATCGCCAGGACGAGTCGCGGGTGTCAGCCGCGTCACCTTTTCCTTCATCAGCGGCTTTCCCACCGGAAGCGGCGTTTCGATCGCATAAAGCCTGGAGATCACCCGCTCGACATTGCCGTCCATGACGGCCGCCTGCCGGTTGAAGGCGATGGCGGCGACGGCGGCGGCCGTATAATCCCCGATGCCTGGCAGCGACTTCAGCCCTTCCTCGGTATCGGGAAAGACGCCGCCATGCTCTTTCGCCACCGCTTCGGCGCATTTCTTCAGGTTGCGGGCCCGCGCGTAATAGCCGAGCCCGGCCCAGGCCGCCATCACGGCATCGTTTTCGGCAGCGGCAAGATCGGTCACCTCGGGCCAGCGCTGCAGAAACTTGGCGAAATAGGGTTTGACCGCCTGCACCGTCGTCTGCTGCAGCATAACCTCCGAAAGCCAGACGCGATAGGGATCGGGTTTGGCGCCGCCGGCCGCCATGCCGGGCGAGATGCGCCAGGGCAGATCGCGGTGATGGCGGTCGTACCAGTCGAGCAGGGGTTTTGCGGTGGGCGTGTCGGGTGTCGTGATCGTCATGATTTGCCGGGATCGGGGGAAGTGCCTATACTTGGCGAAGCAATGCCGCGCGATCAAGCCGGTGATGCAAATTGCCTGTGCGATCGGCAGAGGTGTCCAAGGGTTTCGATGAGTTCTCCACGCAAAGGTGCAAAGCAGATTTCCGAGCTGGCGAACGGGCTAATCGATCCCGTCCTGGCGCGCCGCGCCGGCATCAACACTGCGCTGCTCGGTTCGTGGAGCGAAATCGCCGGCGAGGATTTCGCCGATTGCACCCGGCCGGAAAAGATCGCCTGGGCCCGCGGCGGCGGCGATGACGGCGGCTTCCGCCCCGGCGTGCTGACAATCGCCTGCGAAGGCGCGCGCGCGCTTTTCCTGACCCATGCCCAGGGCGAACTCATTCAGCGCATCAACAGCTTCTTCGGCTTCGCCGCCGTCCACCAGATCCGCATCGTCCAAAAGCCGGTCTCACAAGCCATCCGCCGCTCCCGCACCCCGCCGCCGCTGAAAGGCGAAGCCGCCCGCAAGCTCGAAGGCATGATGGAAGGCATCGAAAACGACAAGCTGCGCCAGGCAATCCAACGCCTGGGGACCGCGGTGATGGGCAAGCGGGGGCGGTGATCCTTTGTTTGCCGCTTGCCTATCTGTATCGTGCAACGGTGATCCCGGCGTTCAAATCAAACGAATTCCTTTTGCGAGTCCGCGTGAGGTCGTGCTACGTTCTGACTCACGATGAGCAAAAAGCCCAACTTGACCCGCAATGCCAATATCGGTCGCCTGACCCAGGCGCGAGCCGAAAAGATCAGTGCGGTCGAAGGCCTGATACTCAGCCCGCGCATGCGTAAGGTCCTCGCGGAGACTGTAGACCAGCCGACAGAAGCGCGCCGTGAAGCGATCCGCGCGCAGTTTGTCCGCAAGTCTGCCTAAACGTTGGTCTATACTGCCGGATACGACCCGCTCTGTTATCTGGGCACGCCCGTGCTCCGCAACAAACTGGACCTTACGGACCAGGCGGAGCTCGATGAGTTTGAAACAGCGATGTTCGTGCTCCGCTCGGATGAGCCTTGGCCGGAGGGCGATCTGGATGTCATCCACTATCTCGCCCTCCATCAGCACCTGTTCCAGGATGTCTACGATTGGGCCGGCGAGATTCGCACCATCCGTATCGGCAAAGGTGGCAACTGGTTCTGTTATCCTGAGTTCATCGCAAACGAGCTGAATCGGATTTTTCGGGAGCTGGCCCAGGCGAACTATTTCCGAGGACTGGCACCAGCAGATTTTGCAATTCAAGCCGCGCACCTTCTTGCCGAGATCAACGCGGTCCACCCTTTCCGTGAGGGTAACGGCCGCACCCAATTGACCTTTCTCGCTCTACTGGCCGAACGTGCTGGTCTGCCGTTCAATGCCGAAGTACTAGATCGAGACCGTGTTATCGACGCCATGATCGAGAGCTTTGCCGGCTCAGAGCAACCGCTGGCGAGGCTCATCCTCGACATCATCACCGAACCTTGACGCGCGAGCCGCCCGCTCGCAATTTTGCCTAGCGGTCCCATCACGGTCACAATTCTTTGAAGGAAGTTGGTGAACCGTGGCTTGTGAGCGGCCGTCAGCCGTTATATCGCACAGTCACGCCGTCACTCTCATACCTATGGGGAACCCATGCAGATGTCCGAAATGCAACTGACGAAACGCCGCCTCCTGGGTGGGATCGCCATCGCCGCAGCTGCCGCAGCGCTTGCCGCCTGCAACGACAGCAAGGACGCTGCCGATGCTTCGTCCTCCGGCAAGACCATGGCCGACGGCACCAATGTCGATACCATGCAGACGGCGGCGACATCGGCGACCGAAATGCCGCAATCCGACGGCGATGTCGATATGGCCGAGGTGCTGAAGCCCGGCGCGTTGCCGGAGATGGCGCTTGGTAAGGCCGATGCCCCGGTCAAGATCGTCGAATATATGTCGATGACCTGCCCGCATTGCGCCCATTTCCACAATACGACTTTCGATGCCATCAAGCAGAAATATGTCGACGCCGGCAAGGTGCAGTTCATCATCCGCGAATTCCCCTTCGATCCGCGCGCCGCCGCCGCCTTCATGCTCGCCCGCTGCAGCGCTTCCAACCCGGAGCAGTTGAGCACGCCGGAACAGTATTTCCCGATGGTCTCGATGCTGTTCAAGCAGCAGCAGGTCTGGGCCGCCGCCGATGACGGCCGCGCCGCACTGCTGCAGATGTCGAAGCTCGCCGGATTTACTGAGGATAGCTTCACGAAATGCTTGACGAACCAGAAGCTTCTGGATGAAGTGAACGCCACGCGGGAAAGAGGTTCCAAGGATTTCGGCGTCAACGCCACGCCGACGTTCCTCATCAATGGCAAGCGCTACTCTGGAGACATGCCGGTTGAAACCTTGTCGGCGCTCATCGACAGCCTCATCTGAACCGGACCGTTTCGAAACGACGGGCGACGGCGAAAGCCGTGCGCCCGTTTTTCGTATTCAGCGCAGCTTGCGGCTGAGGGGGCTTCCTGCCGTGGATGTCTACGCATGAAGTTCAACAAGCTGCGCCTGGTCGGCTTCAAATCCTTCGTCGAGCCTACGGAATTCATCATCGAGCGGGGGCTGACCGGCGTCGTCGGCCCGAACGGCTGCGGCAAGTCGAACCTCGTCGAGGCGCTGCGCTGGGTGATGGGCGAGAATTCCTACAAGAACATGCGCGCCTCGGGCATGGACGACGTGATCTTTTCGGGTTCCGGAAACCGGCCGGCCCGCAACACCGCCGAAGTGGCACTCTATCTCGACAATGCAACGCGCACCGCGCCCGCCGCTTTCAACGATGCCGACGAGATCCAGGTCACCCGCCGCATCGAGCGTGAGCAGGGCTCGCTCTATCGCATCAACGGCAAGGAAAGCCGCGCCAAGGATGTGCAGCTGCTGTTTGCCGACGCCTCCACCGGCGCCCGTTCGCCCTCGATGGTCGGGCAGGGCCGTATCGGCGAGCTGATCCAGGCCAAGCCGCAGGCCCGCCGCCAGCTGCTCGAAGAGGCGGCCGGCATTTCCGGCCTGCATTCCCGTCGCCACGAGGCCGAACTGCGGCTGCGCGCCGCCGAAGGCAATCTCGAGCGTCTCGATGACGTCACCTCGCAGCTCGAAAGCCAGATCGAGAGCCTGAAACGCCAGGCCCGCCAGGCCAACCGCTTCAAGACGCTGTCGGCCGATATCCGCGCCCGCGAGGCAATGCTTTTACATATCCGCTGGATGCAGGCCAAGGAGGCCGAGGCCGAGGCCGATAGCGCGCTGAACCAGGCGACATCGGTCGTCGCCGAAAAGGCCCAAGCCCAGATGGAGGCGGCCAAGCAGCAGGGCATTGCCAGCCTGAAGCTGCCGGAACTGCGCGACGGCGAAGCGCGTGCCGCCGCCGCGCTGCAGCGGCTTCAGATCGCCCGAAGCCAGCTGGAGGAAGATGCCGGCCGCATCCTGCGCCGACGCGATGAACTCACCCGCCGTCTCGCCCAGCTTGGCGAAGATATTCGCCGCGAGGAGCGGCTGGTGGCCGACAATGCCGTCATCCTGGCAAGGCTCGACGCCGAAGAAGCCGAGATTGCGGAAGTCTTGGCCGATTCCGGCCGTTATGCCGAGGAAACCCGCGAGGCCTTTGAGGAAGCGGCGGCAAAGCTTGCCGACAGCGAGCGTATTTTTACCGCGCTGACGGCCGAGCGCGCCGAAGCGGCTGCCGGCCGCAACCAGCTGGAACGCGCCATCCGCGATCTCGCCGATCGCCGCATGCGCCTCGAGCGCCAGATGGACGAGGCGAACCACGAACTCGCAGCCATCGGCGACAAGATCGCCGGCCTGCCAAACCCGGATGAAAAACGCGCCATCGTCGAGGCCGGTGAGATCGCCGTCGCCGACGCGGAAGCCGCCGTTCAGCTGGTCGACCAGGCGCTTGCTGTTGCCCGCCAGACCGAGGCGCTGTCGCGCGCGCCGGTCGATCAGGCCCGTTCGAGCCTGAATGCGCTGGAAACCGAGGCCCGCACCATTTCCCGCATGCTCGCCGCCGGTGCTGCCGCCGGCAAATTTCCGCCGGTTGCCGACGAACTGAAGGTCGACCGCGGCTTCGAGACGGCGCTCGGTGCCGCCCTCGGCGACGATCTGGAATCGCCGCTTGCTGCCGAGGCGCCGGCCCATTGGTCGGACAATGGTGATGGTTCCGGCGATCCTGCCCTTCCCGAAGGCGTCACGCCGCTGCTCGGCCATATCAGCGCGCCTGCCGCACTCACCCGCCGCCTGCGCCAGATCGGCCTGGTCGCCGATGGAGACGCGGAACGCCTGATGGCGGCGCTGCAGCCCGGTCAGCGGCTGGTGACGAAAGAGGGCGCCGTCTATCGCTGGGACGGTCACGTCACCGGCGCCGACGCGCCGAGTGCGGCCGCCCTTCGCCTTGCCCAGAAGAACCGCCTGGCCGAGCTCGAAGGCGAAGCAGCCCTTGCCCGCGACGTGCTCGCCGAAGCCGAGGAGCGGCAAGCGGCGGCCGCCGAAGTAATCCGGCTGGAGGAGCGCCGGCTTACTGACGCCCGCGACATGAGCCGGCTGTCGGCGCGTCATTTGGCCGAAGCCCGCGAAGCGCTGGTCGCGGCCGAGCGAGCCTCCGGCGACCTGATCCGCCGCCGTGATGTCGTCAGCGAGGCGGTCAGCCAGCTGGGCGCGCAGCTGGAGGAGATCGGCGTCCAGGAAGAGAACGCCCGCATCGAGCTGGAAGATGCGCCCGATCTGACCGCGATCGACGAGCGTCTGCGCTTCCAGCAGGCGGAGGTCGCGACCGATCGCGGCGCGCTTGCCGAAAGCCGCGCCCGCCACGAAAGCCTGGCACGAGAAAACGAGGCTCGCCAGCGCCGCATCATGGCGATCGGCCAGGAGCGCGAGACCTGGCGCCAGCGGGCGCTCAGCGGCGAGGACCAGGTCGCGACGCTGCGCGAGCGCGAGGAAGAGGCGCGCGAAGAGGCAGCCGAACTCGAAATGGCGCCGGATGAATTCGACGACAAGCGCCGGGCTCTGCTTTCCGAATTGCAGAAGGCCGAGGAGGCGCGCCGCAACGCCGGCGATCTCCTGGCGGAGGCCGAACGCATCCAGCGCGAGGCCGATCACCAGGCGGCGACGGCGCTCTCCGCGCTTGCCGAATGCCGGGAAAGGCGCGGCCGCGCCGAGGAGCGCCTGGTTTCGGCCCGCGAGAAGCGTCAGGAAAGCGAAAGCCGCATCCGCGAAGTTTTGAATGTCGCGCCGCATGAGGCGCTGCAGCTGACCGGGCGCCCGGCCATGCAGGCGCTTCCCGATCCGCGCGAGGTCGAGCGCGAGCTGGAGCGCCTGCGGATCGAGCGCGAGCGGCTCGGCGCCGTCAACCTGCGCGCCGACGAGGAACAGAAGGAGCTGAGCGAAAAGCTCGAAGCGCTGATCAG
This sequence comes from Rhizobium redzepovicii, assembly GCF_019793435.1. Lineage (GTDB taxonomy): Bacteria > Pseudomonadota > Alphaproteobacteria > Rhizobiales > Rhizobiaceae > Rhizobium > Rhizobium redzepovicii. The sequence goes on from NZ_JAILYH010000003.1 coordinate 141,144, forward strand.
GGAGCGCGACGACGTCATCGATGCGATCCGCAAACTGCGCGGCGCCATCCAGAGCCTTAACCGCGAGGGCCGCGAACGGCTGATCGCCGCCTTCGACATCGTCAACGCCCAGTTCCAACGGCTGTTCACCCATCTCTTCGGCGGCGGCACCGCCGAGCTGCAGCTGATCGAATCCGACGATCCGCTCGAAGCCGGCCTGGAAATCCTGGCGCGGCCGCCCGGCAAGAAGCCGCAGACCATGACGCTGCTCTCCGGCGGCGAGCAGGCGCTGACGGCGATGGCGCTGATCTTCGCCGTCTTCCTAACCAATCCGGCGCCGATCTGCGTGCTCGACGAGGTCGACGCGCCACTCGACGACCACAATGTCGAGCGCTACTGCAATCTGATGGACGAAATGGCGGCCTCCACCGAAACCCGCTTCGTCATCATCACCCACAACCCGATCACCATGGCCCGCATGAACCGCCTCTTCGGCGTCACCATGGCCGAACAGGGCGTCTCCACCCTCGTCTCCGTCGACCTGCAGACCGCCGAACGCCTGCGCGAGATCGCCTGAGGGGTTGGTGGGGCCGTGGATTCCAGGCTCAAGGCCTGGAATGACGGAGGTTGAAGGGACGGGCGGGCAGGAGGCGTGAACCCGGTAAGGGAGAAGCTGGCAAGAGGCGGGACCGCATTCATATCTGGCGTCCGTGGCTGTTTTGCTGCGGCGGTCACCCCACCCTCTGTCCTCCTCGGGCTTGACCCGAGGACCCATCTTAGCGCGATCAGCAGCGCGTGGATCCGAGACTCAGAGGGCGTGGGATGACCGAGGAGAGGGGTGAAACGGGCAGGAGACGGGGCTTGGCGGGCGGCGTTTGGTCATATTGCGTAACAGCGCGCCATACGGCGTGATTTCTGAGGCATGGAAGAGTGGCCCGGGAGGGGCTGAGACACGCAGGCCGACGGCCGAAACCTGCTGAAAAGGCCCGCACTTTCGTCGGAATTTTCGTAAGCACCAAAAAAGGTCGGCTTCTTTGCGGCTCGTACCCCATTTGGGTGATGCTCTTTGCGATGACTTGCATTAGAAGTTGTTTCAACGCAACCTGATGCTTCTGCGGAAACGTGGGCGGTCATATGTGCGTATTGTCGGATTTGCAGGCGGTTTTCCGGGCAGAGGGCAAGAGCCGGAAAATCGGGGGCAGTTCCAGGAGGCGCGCAAAGCGGCTTTCGCAGGAATTGCGTGAAGACCAAGCGATAGGGCATTCCATTACTTGAGGAAAGTGCCCTGGGTTGAGGGACCCCCCGTCCGGTTTTCCTGGCCGGACGGAAACAAGGCTTTGCGGGACATGTTGCAGTCCCGCAAAGCTTTTTTTATGCCGTCTTGGTGCCGGGCGATGTTTCAATCGTTTCGATCGCTGCCCTGCCGAAGATTTATTGTGCAACGCAACATTCTGCCGCATTTGTCGATTTTCATTTCAACACCAACGGATTAAGCTAATCCCGGTTTGGTGTTGGGGGGAAGATGACCAAGTGGGTCTATACGTTCGGCGACGGGCAGGCTGAGGGCCGGGCGCGCGATCACGAGATTCTGGGCGGCAAGGGCGCCAATCTGGCGGAAATGTGCGCGCTGGGTCTGCCGGTTCCGCCGGGGCTGACGATCATCGGCGATGCCTGCAACACCTATTACAGGAATGGCCGCCATATCGAAGACGGCGTAAAGGCCGAGGTGCGCTCCGGCATTGCGGGCATCGAGGCGATCACCGGCCGTCGCTTCGGCTCCGGCAGCCAGCCGCTGCTGCTTTCGGTGCGCTCCGGCGCCCGTGTTTCCATGCCCGGCATGATGGACACGGTGCTCAATCTCGGCCTCAACGACGAGACGGTGCAGGCGCTCGGCCATGATGCCGGCGACGCGCGTTTTGCCTGGGACAGCTACCGCCGCTTCATCCAGATGTATGCCGATGTCGTCATGGGTCTCGGCAACGACGCCTTCGAGGAGATCCTCGAGGACGAGAAAGCCAAGCTCGGCCATGAAACCGATACCGAACTCAGCGCCTCGGAATGGCAGCACATCGTCTCGCTCTACAAGAAGCTGATCGAGGAGGAACTGGAGCAGGAATTCCCGCAGGATCCGGAAGTCCAGCTCTGGGGCGCGGTCGGCGCCGTCTTTTCCAGCTGGAAGAGCGCGCGCGCCGTCACCTACCGCCAGCTCCACAATATTCCCGAAGGCTGGGGCACGGCCGTCAACATCCAGGCGATGGTCTTCGGCAATCTTGGCAATGCGTCTGCGACCGGCGTCGCCTTCACCCGCAACCCCTCCACAGGCGAGAAGGCGCTCTACGGCGAATTCCTGGTCAATGCGCAAGGCGAGGATGTCGTTGCCGGCATCCGCACGCCGCAGAGCATCACCGAGGAGGGGCGGATTTCCTCCGGCTCTGAAAAACCCTCGATGGAAAAGCTGATGCCGGAGGCGTTTCGCGAGCTTTGCCGCATCTGCAGCGAGCTTGAGATCCATTACCGCGACATGCAGGATATCGAATTCACCATCGAGCGCGGCAAGCTGTGGATGCTGCAGACCCGTTCGGGCAAACGCTCGACCCGGGCGGCGATGAAGATCGCCGTCGACATGGTCGATGAGGGAGTGATCACCGAGGACCAGGCGGTGCTGCGCATCGAACCCTCCAGCCTCGACCAGCTCTTGCATCCCACAATCGATCCGCGCGTCACCCGCCAGGTGATCGGCACCGGGCTTCCGGCTTCGCCCGGCGCTGCGACCGGCGCCATCGTCTTCACGGCCGAAGAGGCCGTCGAGGCGGAATCCGAAGGCCGCAAGGTGATCCTGCTGAGGGTCGAGACCAGCCCGGAGGATATTCACGGCATGCATGCGGCCGAAGGCATCCTGACGACGCGCGGCGGCATGACCAGCCATGCGGCGGTCGTTGCCCGCGGCATGGGCATCCCCTGCGTCGTCGGCGCCGGCACCATGCGCATCGATCAGCGCAACGAGCGGCTGCTCGGCATTGGCGTCACCCTGAAGAAGGGCGACATCATCACCATCGACGGCTCAGCCGGCCAGGTGCTGAAGGGCGAGGTGCCGATGATCCAGCCGGAACTCTCGGGCGATTTCGGCCGGATCATGGGCTGGGCCGACCGCGCCAGGCGGATGACGGTACGCACCAATGCCGATACGCCGGCCGATGCGATGGCCGCCCGCTCCTTCGGCGCCGAAGGCATCGGCCTTTGCCGCACCGAGCACATGTTCTTCGAGGGCGAGCGCATCCATGTCATGCGCGAGATGATCCTGGCCGTCGATGAGAAGGGCAGGCGGCTGGCGCTCGACAAGCTGCTGCCGATGCAGCGGCTGGATTTCACCGGTCTCTTCACCGTCATGCACGGCCTGCCGGTGACGATCCGCCTGCTCGACCCGCCGCTGCACGAATTCCTGCCGAAGACCGATGACGAGGTGGCCGAAGTCGCCTTCGCCATGGGCATGGAAGCGCAGGCGCTGCGCCAGCGCGTCGATGCGCTGCACGAGTTCAACCCGATGCTTGGCCATCGCGGCTGCCGGCTGGCGATCTCCTATCCTGAGATCGTCGAGATGCAGGCCCGCGCCATCTTCGAGGCGGCGGTTGCCGCGGCGAAGGAGACCGGCGCGGCCGTCGTGCCGGAGATCATGGTGCCGCTGGTCGGCCTGCGCTCCGAGCTCGATTACGTCAAGGCCCGCATCGACGAGGTCGCCGGCGATGTGATGAGCGAGGCCGGCATGAAGATCGATTATCTCGTCGGCACGATGATCGAGCTGCCGCGGGCGGCGCTGCGCGCCCATGTGATTGCCGAAGCCGCCGAATTCTTCTCCTTCGGCACCAACGACCTGACGCAGACCACCTTCGGCATCTCGCGCGACGATGCCTCGGCCTTCATCCCCACCTACCAGCGCAAGGGCATCATCGAGCATGACCCGTTCATCTCACTCGATTTCGACGGGGTCGGCGAATTGATCAGCATCGCCGCGGAACGCGGAAGGCGCACCCGCAACGACATGAAGCTCGGCATCTGCGGCGAACATGGCGGCGACCCGGCTTCGATCCGCTTCTGCGAAACGATCGGCCTCGACTATGTCTCCTGCTCGCCGTTCCGCGTGCCGATCGCCAGGTTGGCGGCGGCGCAGGCGGTCATATCAGGCGGTCTGAAAGACCTCCGGGGGAAATAGTCAGCTCGGCCTCAATGATGATGGTGCCAGCGATCGCGGTAGATATAGGGCCCGTTCAAATCCCAGGCCATGCTCTGCATCATCTCGGCACTCTGCGCCCGCGATTCGGCCCGCCGGTCGAGATCGATGCGCTGCAGGCAGGTGGCAAAACCATCGGTGCCGCGGCGGAAGCCATAGCTTAAACACCGCTGCTCATCCGCCGCCCGCCGCTCCTCCGGCGTCATCGTCTGACAGGCGGACAGGCCGGTGATGGCGGCGAGAAGGGTGATGAGGACAGCGGTGCGCATCGGGGTATTCCTTGCTTTTCCCGGAGGAAATGCCATTCGGGTGCGGGCGTCAAGTTTCGGGCCGCGGGCGTGCCTCTGGTTTCGCTGGCGGATGGCCGACAGGGATGTCTACCTGTGAAGGGTTTCTCCTGCCCACCCCACCTTCCGCCATGCTCGGCCTTGAGCCGAGCATCCATCAGCGGCAGTGGCAGGGATCCCAGGCTCAAGGCCTGGGATGACGGAGAGTGTGGTTGGCGTTTTCGTCAAAGCCGCCAAACCAGGGAGACTCCGCACAAGCACGAGCGAGTGTGACGGTCAAGCCGCCCCGGCCGGATCGCCGATCGGCAGCAGCGCCGGATTGAGCGGCGGGTCCTGCGGGTTTTTCGTATCGCCGGGGTCCTGGGCAGGCGTCAGTGGCGGTTTTTCCTGGATGCGGTCGGGAATGCCGGGTGTTGGCGTCGGCCCGCGCGGCGTATCGGTTGTCGGTGTCGGAATCGGATCTCTGTTCGGCATGATGGCCTCCTTTTCGAGGAGGGAACGGCACGGCCGGAAGATGGTTCCACTTTCACCAGCCGGCATTCCTCTGTATGAGAAGGCCTCAAGCATGAGGACGAGCATGGCCATCCGCGATCGATTTTCGAAGAAACTGAACTGCCCGCAATGCGGCAATGAGGGCTTTGCCGAAGCCTCGGAGATCGACGATCCCAAGCGCAAGCACCCGGATTTCAAGGTCGATCAGCTGCCGCGCGGTTTTGGCGTGCAGCGGCCGTCCAACCACCAGGAAAGCTTCATGCTGAAATGCGAATGCGGCCGCAAGTTTCCCTTCCGCAGCCTGGCGGAGGCTGCGGCCGAGCGGCGCTAGAACGCAGGGTCAAACTTAAATCCGCTCCAGCAACTCGATGAAGGCATCGGCGAAGCGCACCAGATGCGCGGTCTCCTCGTTGGGCGCCTGCATGCGGATTTCGGTGCCGGCATAATCGAGCAGCGCCAGCACGACGCGCATCTGACTGCCGCCATCGGGAATGCGCAGCACGGCGATGCGCCGGCAATCCGCGACAAGGCCGCCGGCCGGCAGGTCGAACAGCAGCTCGCCGCCCGACCGCTGTGCTGCCTGGCGCACTGCCTCGCAGAAACCGGCATCGCCGCCGGCATAACCTTCGAGCGAAAGTTCGAGCTCGACGAGCTCCAACGGCAGCATCGGTTCGCTGTGGTCGATCCCGCCAAGCGCAGACGCCTGTGGCCTGGCTGCTATCTCGGGTGAAATCATCCCGTCTCTCCTTGCCTTTGAATTCGGAGATGAAACCGCGGCAGAATGACCCTTTTTAACCATATCAGCAAGGGCTCATGAAATGGCCCCGTCTTCGCCTCGCCTTTCGCCTCGGCCATCCCAGGCGGATTCCGGCTGATATTCCAAGACAACAGTTTCAATTCAGCCGAAACCTGCCCAGATCCGGATGATTTTGGGCCGGGCTGGCCAAAAATCTGAATCCGGATCCAAATCAAAGAAATAGAGCATGATGTCGTCCGAAAACCGCTTCACACTTTTCGGCATCATGCTCTAAACAGGGTTATGGCGATTTGCGTTGTTTGATGGCGCGGCGCTGACGAGCAACCGGTAAGTTTGATGGCCATCCGTTTCGACCGTCCCGTTTCAGGCGCCGCCCGCTTTTCGCGGCTGCTCGGGGCGTTTTCGCTGGTTCTGGCGCTGGCGGTGCTGATCGCTCATCGCTTCGGCGGCCTCGCCACCCCCTATCTCGTGCTGCTTCTGATCGCCGCCGCCGGCTGCGGGCTGCTGGCCGCCATGCTGGCCGCAGTCGGCCTGCGCAGCCTCTGGATGACAGGCGCCGAAGGCGGGCTCGCCGCACTCGCCGCCCTGATCTATGCCGCCTTTCCGCTCGGCATCGGCGCCTTCGCCGCCGAGCGGTACATGACGCTGCCTGATATCTACGACGTCTCCACCGACCCGGTCGCAGCCCCTGACTGGCTGTCGACCCCGAAATCCGATCAGATCTGGCTGAAGCGCAATCTCGTGACGCCGGAGGATCGCGAAAAGCAGATATCAGCCTATCCCGAGTTGACCGGCCGGCGCTATGAGGGCGCGCTCGACCGGGTGCTGGAAGCGGTGCGCAAGGTCGCCAAGCAGAGCGGCTTTACCATCGTCAGAAGCACCGGCACCAGCGAGCCGGACCGCGACCCGGAGGACGGACCGGCCAAACCCGAGCCCGGCGACGAAGCCGTTGCCGATGCGCCCGGCATCATTCCCGTGCCGACGCCGCGCCCCTATGACGACGACGTCGCCAAGCTGATCCGCGGCGCCAACGGCGTGACGCTGCAGGCGAGCAACCGCACACTGATCCTCGGCTTGCGCTTCGATATTCTTATCCGCCTGCGCGAAGAGGCCGAAACCACCTTCGTCGACATCCGCGTCGCCTCCCGCTACGGCCAACACGACCTCGGCTTCAGCGCCGAAATCGCCGGGGATTATTTGAAGGCGCTGGACGCCGAGTTGCTGGGGATTGCGGGTGGGTGAGCCGCGGTGGCGCAAAGCGCCAGCAATCGATCCAGTGAATCGATTGCAGCGGGTGAGCCGAGGTGCCGCGGAGCGGCAGCAATCGATCCAGTGAATCGATTGCAGTGGGTGAGCCGAGGTGCCGCGGAGCGGCAGCAATCGATCCAGTGAATCGATTGCAGCGGCGAACGCCCTGAGCCCAAAGCGAAGGGCCGGGAGAGGGTGCGGCAGGCTCGACATTCTTACGATGCCGCGAATTCGACGATCGGCCTCTGGAGAGACGGCGACACGCACCACGATCAGCCCTCATCCTGATGTGCCCCGCAGGGGCCTCGAAGGAAGAGGGCGGGTGGCTGGATTGCCGCGGCATCGCGAAGGTGGCCAGCCCCGTCCTTCGAGGCTTCGCCCTGCGGGCTACGCATCTCGGGATGAGGCTGGAGAGGGCTCACTCCATCACCAACCACCCCGTATATCTCACCACCAACCCCGTCAGCCGCCCGCCGATCTCGACGTGAAAATGGAACCGCCCCTCACGTTCCTCCTCGAACGTCTCCCCGCCCGGCGCCAGAAACAGCGGCAGCGGAAGCCCGCAAAAGCGCCAGCCGCGCACCGCCAGCCGCAGCCTCTCCCCCTCCGGCACCAGCGCCACCAGCACCCGGAACGGCCCGAACACCTCGGCGAGCAGATGCCGGTCGCGGCCCTTGCCCTCGAGCTGCAGGCTTTGGAAGCTCTTATCGCCGAAATGCCGCGTCCAGATCTCCTTCTCGCCATCGGCGGTAAAGCGCACCGTGACCGGCACATCCTCGCCGGCCGGGGGAAAGCCGATCAGCCGGGCGACGATCCTCGCCAGCCACCCGCTGCCGCGCTCGACCCGCGCCCGCCCGGAGGCGACACGGGCGCTGCCCGAATATCCGCCCGCATGCATGGCTGATATGGCCGGCGGCAGCCGCGCGAAGGCGCTGCCGAGGACCCTGTGGTAAAGCGGCAGGCCGGCACCCTCGCTTTCCGTCCTGATCCCTGTTGCAATCGAGAACCGCCGGAATTCCGCCTCGAAATCTTCCAGCCGCAATTCCCCCGTCGCCGGCCGCGCGCCACTCTCCGGCCGGACGCCGCGCAGCAGCCGCCGCACCAGCGCCGCCACGCCGGTGACCGGAATGAACGGCCCGTCATCCCCCTCGGCAATCAGATGCCAGCCGCAGGCAAGCGGCTTGCCGGCGGTATCGAGGCCGCTCAGGCGCACGAACATGCCGCCGCGATGCTCGCCGATCGCCAGGCCGTGGCTCGCCCGCTGCATGAGCCGCGCAAACGGCGTCAGCGACGGCAGCAGCTTCCGCCGCGTGAGACCTGCCGCAAGCCCAAGCAGCCGCTGCAGCAGCTGCGGCTCCGTGCCGACCCCGGTGAAGCTGGATTGCAGGCCGGCAAAGCGGCCCGGCAGCAGCGCCAGATCCGGCGCATCCACCAGCAGGAAATTCCGGCTCTTGAGCGGCGCCACCCCGGGCGGGGCGACCGTCACCCGCATCGCCTCGATCAGCCCGCGCGCCTGCGCCGGCCGCCCCTGGCGCAGCACCGAGACCGGCTTGCCGGCATAACTGGCGATTGCTCTCACAACATTGAGCCCGATCTTCACATGCGCCGACGGGGCAATGCCGGCGGCCACCGCATCGATCCGGGAAAACCGCGGCGCCATCACTTCGAGCGCGGCGAAGGACAGCGCCGGCAGGCTGCTGAGACCGGAGAGCGCAAAAACCCCCTTCGCTCTCGCCTCGGCATCGAGCTCGCCGATCCCAGCGACGAAGCCGGTGCTGTCGGCGAGATCGGCATAATCGATGTCGAGCCCGATGCAGGCGCGCACCACCTTATAGGGATCTTGCCCAAAACTCTGGAACGGCCCGGAGGCATCGACGACCAGATCCGGCCGCAGCCGCGTCAGCTGTTCGGTGAGATCGCCGTCACGATCGAAGGCCACCGCCTGCAGCGTTGCCCCGAGATTGCTGCTTCCCAGGCCCTCGGATCCATCTTTCGGGGATCTGAGATCGGCAACGAAATCATCGGCCTTTTCAAGCGAGCGCCCGGCGATCAACAACCTGAGCCTGGGTTGATCGCCAAGCAGCCACGCCAGCCGGCCGCCGAACGTGCCATAGCCGCCGATGATCAGCAGCGAGAGCCGCTCGCCGCTCATGCGATGAAACGGCTGCGCTGCTCCGCCGTCGGCACCATGCAGCTTTGCCGCCCGGCGATCTTCAGCCGGTTGCGGGCGATGAATTCATAGAGCGCATCGGCCACCCGCCGCGGCAGCAGCCGGAAGATCCTGACCAGCGAATAGGGAAAGCCGAGGCCGGCCACCATGCGGATCGACCCATCCGACTTGAAGAAGGCGCGGCCATGCTCGATGAGGATATTGGTTTCGTAATCGCGCTCATTCAGCCCATAATGCCGGTAGAGTGCTGCGCCGAGCGGCGTCTGGGCGGCGAGGAAGCGGTAGCGCCGCTCACTGTCGTGCTTCAGCGCGAATTTCACCCAGCCGGAGCAGAACACGCATTCGCCATCAAAGACGATCAGCGGCTGGTCATCGGCAAAATCGGGCACATCGGCATCGCTGCGATAGCTGTAAGCGGCACGCGTCATGGTAATCTCCCCATCTCCCGCTTACAACAGCCGGTAGGTGGCGGCAAGCGAAGGCGGCCCATCGGCCGCAATCTCGCCGCGCTCCATGAGATTCTCGATATGGGCGAGCACGGAAAGGGCGGCCGCCCCATGCAGCTTCGGATCGGTATCGCGATAGATCACCTTCACCATCTCGGCAATCTGAGTGTCGCCCGCCTGGACGCGCGCCAGCACCGCCTGCTCGCGCCCGAGGCGATGCGCCTTCAGTGCCTTGAGGAATCCGGCCGGCTCCGTCACCGGCCCGCCATGGCCGGGCAGCAACAGCCGGTCGTCGCGCGCAATCAGCCGCTCGAGCGAGGCCATGTAATCCGCCATCGAACCATCTGGCGGTGCGACGATCGAGGTCGACCAGGCCATGACGTGATCGCCTGTGAACAGAATGTCCTGACCCTCCAGCGCAAAGGCGGCATGATTGGCCGTGTGCCCCGGCGTCAGCACCGCAGTCAGCGCCCAGCCATCGCCCGATAGGGTCTCGCCGTCACTGAGCGTGATGTCGGGCACGAAGGATAGATCCGAGCTTTCGGCAAAGGGATTGATCTCGCCATCCCTCAGCGGCCGCGCCGGCCGATGCGGCCCCTGGCCCACCGTCACCGCACCCGTTGCCGCTTGCAGCCGGCGGGCAAGGGGAGAGTGGTCGCGATGCGTGTGGCTGACGAAGATATGCGTCACCGCGCGGCCGGCAAGCGCTGCCATCAGCGCCTGAAAATGCGCCTCGTCCTCCGGCCCGGGATCGATGACCGCGACGGAGGAGGAGCCGACGATATAGCTGTTGGTGCCGAAAAAGGTGAAAGGGCCGGGATTGTTCACTGTCACCCGCTCGACCCCTGAGGCGACCGGCACGGCTTGCCCATAGGCCGGCTCGAAAGCGAGGTCGAATGCGGGACTGTCCATGAAGGAATGATCTCGGGCCGATGACGTCGCCAATTCCTAGCACGATGGCGGCCGCTACGCAGCGCATAAATCTGCGCCGGGTTAAACTTAGTCATTGTGACAGGCGAAGAGCTTTGCTAATCAGGCGTCGATTTGAGCAAGCGGTTTCCGCTCAAGCTCTGGTGGGGCGTCGCCAAGCGGTAAGGCAACGGTTTTTGGTACCGTCATCCCTGGTTCGAATCCAGGCGCCCCAGCCAACGCAGTGTTTATTTTCAGCAATCTAGGCTAAGGAAGCGGCTTGCCAGTAATAGTTCGGTGCTCGAAACCGTCTTAAGTCCCTTGGTGAGCGGGCGACAGCTCGGCAACTCGCGTTATCGGAAGGCCGTGCAAACATGCGTCGGCCAGACCGCTGGGGGATAGGTAGAATGATCGAGTGCACCGCACTCGAAATGTGCCATATCTGTAGGGGTATCGTAGGCTCAAATCCCTCTCTGCCAGATTTCCTGTTAAGCTATTGCTATTGCCTCCTTTTTATTCGCCCTTTCAAGTTACCCCACGCTTCAACCCACATTTTAGCCTAGCTCGCTCAGAACGATGTCACAGGAATATACCAGCAAGCGACTCATCTCCTCTAAACGAGTCAGTGATTGCAATGCAGAAGGCTGAGTAAGGAGCTGTCTTTTCCCGCATTTTTCTCAGGGTGCTGATGGCTTGCCTGTATGATTGCTTGTGATCGGCATCTCCGTCTTCGAGTCGCGCAAACAATCGCTTAGCTTCTACACGCAGCTCTTCAATACTGGCTTTCACGTCCATGCGAGCTTTCACAAAATCACTGTGGTTAATGTTGTAGCACTCGATGGATAACATCGCCATGTCGTGCTTGTATTGCTCGCTAGCCGGAAATCGGGCCATAGCCTCGCCGTCTTCCTTGAAAGTGATCATCGCGACCTCATCCGGATTACACGGATCGATTAGATAGGTCTTTTCCGATTTCCAATTTGCGTCCGGGCCCATCGCCCGCGTCGCTTCTACTACAGGAAACCTATCAGCTTTTCCTCCTACGAGGTCGGTCTCGATGTCGCGCCGTAGTCTATTCGCGTAGATGCAGCTGTAGCGATAGTTATCGAGATCGTAAGCAAGCCACCAATAGCCCGGATGCTCGTCGCCCTTCGTGGATCGCTCAAAGACTCGCCTCTTGGGCCTAAAGTGGTCCACATCGGTGTCTGTGCCCCTCTGAGGGGACTCAGTGTACCAACATTTTTCGCTAAATACCTTCCGAAGCTCGAATTTGATCTCGGACCAAATTTCGTTTTTGCGGATGATCTCGCTCCGCTTTAGAGGGTCGTTCTCTTTAAGCAGTCTTTTTTTTAAAGCCTCGGCGCGTTCGGCCCAATCAGGTGGGAGAGATAGCTTTTTCGGATCGTACTCGACGGCTCTCACTGGCTAGGCCCCGAGTTTTCTTCCGTTAACATTTCTCGGATGATTTCGTCCGCAATCCGACGCCGCACTTCAGCGAGTGTGCTATCTTTAGTCGAGTTGAACAGCTCATCCGCGATTTTCTTCCGTCGTCGCAGATAGTCTTGATAATCGGTATCCCAGTGCGATGTTGAGAAACCAAGGCCCTGAAGTTCACTATTGATCGCGTTAAGCCGAATACTTTCTTCGGAGGAAAGCTCAGTTTTTTCACTCAGAGCTCTGCGTTCCCGAATTAGCTCTTCTGTCGGGAGGTCGATTGTTGTCTGTAAGCCAAACATATCGCTTGTTAGAATCCCAGCGTACCCCATGCCGCGCGGGCTCTCGATTGGAGGTTTTGCACGTACACGGTACTCACTGTCACGCGTCATAACTTGAACCTGATCTTTATCAAGCTCAGCAATAGCAAGTGGGTGATGGGTTACCATGAGCAGGTGACTCGCCTCATGATTTGGAACGAATCCGCGCAGAAATTCCAAGTATTTCACGGCCCATGCGGGGTTAAGGTGGGTGTCCGGTTCATCGAGGAGAAAAAGTGAATCACGGCCGCCGGTGAATTTTAGCAAGCCGAGAACAGTAAGCAGCTGTTGCTCACCTTCGCTAAGCTCTCTGAACGTCAAGGGCGCCTCACTAGAGCTAACTCTGACACGAACGTTCACTTCAGCAATGATTTCCGACAATAATGTGCTTTCCAGCATCTTAAAGAACACGTCAGGTGTAAGTTCAGACGAGAAAGCGCGGAGGCTTTCAACGTCAGGAAGGAAAAGATGTATGAATTCGTTTTTGATTTTGCGCCCGGTAAGCGACAAAGTTTCGTTTCGAGTGACCCTGAGTGGGGAGAGAGCGAGCGGGTAAAGGCGGTCTAGAAAATCTCGAACGACACCTCCTGCACCCCAAAATTTCTCAGTTTTTAAATGAGATTTTACCCATTCCGGTCTCCGCATAACGAAGTGGACGGCGTCAAGCCCTTCAATTCCAAGTTGATCTCTGAGAAATTTTCGCTCTTTGTCCTCTTGTGTGCTCAAGAAAAAGGCGAGAAGCACAAACTGGCTATGGTTGGGTTTGGCGTAAAATAGCGGCCGTATCTGCCCGCCTAGCTCGACCTTATTTTCCAACAGCTTTCTGTAGAACTCGGTCCTGTGACGGCGAAAGTGATCTTCGAGGCGGTCACTGGGGCCGGAGTAATAGGCGAAGAGGTAATTGGGCAGGTAGTAACTTACACCGCTGGGATTTCTCTTTGCCCGCGAAATTGGGACCTGCTTCTCCGTTGTGAGCAAGTCACCAGGAGCTCTCTCACTGCAAGTGATCTGATATTGCTTGCTTATTGACCCTCTACCCGGGTCAGCATCCACAGTGATCCATCGCTCGTCGTTGCTCTCTCCCAGCTTGTATCGGATAGCATAGGAAAAGGCCGGGCTTTCGCCGAGGTCGAGGTTGCGAAATATAACGACTAGCGCCTCTAACACGTTAGATTTGCCGGAACCGTTCCGTCCGACAACGACGGTCATTAAATCGTCTTCATCGAAGTCGATCCGTACGCCCTCCAGATTTTTGAATGATGAGCGAATATGTAAAAAGTCAATCTTCATTCAGCTTCGCCCTTCTGAGGTACGAAGACGTCGTGTCCATCCCGCTCTAATCGCAAAATGGATCCAGCTTGGAGTTGGGTTCGGAGATCGAGGAAGAATTGTTCGATAAGGTCTGTTGAAGAGTCTTCTGGGTAGCCACAAAGGTAGAAGAGTTTCTGACCGTCTATCGGCTTATCCACGCCCTTTAAAGCTTGAGAAACGGGTATCTGGCCTTTCATGAGCGATGTCCTAGGTTTCGATCTTCGCCTCGACGGCTTCGGTTGTGCTGCTAATAATGCTTCATATGCACTTAAGGATGTAAGCACATCTGTCTCACCGCTGATCTGTCTTGCTAATTTTCCGGCCAGCGCTTCTTTTCTGAGCGCTTTTTTCAATGCACCAAGTAGGCTCTCGACGCGACTGGCTTCATTGCGGATTCGCTCAATGTTATCCAAGTGCTCTCTACTGATGCGAGCAATGTCGCGCTGCTGGTCGATAGGCGGAAGGGGGAAGGGAAGCGCGGCGAAACGCGAGACCCCGAGGTGTGCTAGGTTTGTGGTGATTTTAGCAATGCTTCTGAAAACGCCGCTGTGGAGATAGTGGCGAAACACGAGGAGCGCATATTCAGGCTCAACTGCCCCAGACGCCCGAAACCGGACCAACGAATTGGTAAAAGCAACTGGGTCAAGCTCATTCCGAAACATAGCGGGTCGTCCGACAAGCTCCAAGCTTTGACCCTCATTAAGAAGTATGTCCCCATGTCGCAGCCTGTATGTTTCAAATTCCTTTTGCTCAAAGTGCATTGTCATAATGTCATCGACAGAGATTCGATCTTCGAAAACATTTGCAACCCGCAGATAAGGTTGCATATTTTCACCATAGTGATTTTTAGGAGAGCGTTGTCGACCCGCGCTAACATCGCCGGCTGCCCCTACAGTAGATTTCTTCCACTCAAGCGGCGTCTCAAGGTTGCCGGAGGAATTTCGGCCTCGTACAGTGGCGGTCGAGTTTCGCTCCACTCTGGTTCGCTGTTTGCTTTGCCAACCCTTGAAAAGTTTTCCCTGCACCCCAGCCTCTATTATTCTGAAGGGCATGCGCTGAATGACTTCCGCTAAATCACTTAGCTTCTGATTGATTGTAGAAAGCAGAGAATACCGAACTTCCAGCTCTCGTATTATTCGCTGTTGCTCATCATAAGGAGGAATATGAGTAGAATATGCGAGAACGTCCGCTACCGATATTCTTGGCAAATTAACGCCTTTTGCTTTTGAGATCGCATAATCGATAAAGCGGTCATCGCTAAGTATCTCTAGCAAATAGCTGGTATCGAGCATCGCCGTCGGACGGAATACAACTATGTCTGTGGAGCAAATACCATCGAACGGTGCTATGGCAACCTTGTTTAGATTGGGTCGGAGCCGGCCATATAGCAGATCACCCGCTCGGAAACGGTTTTTAACGCTGGATATATCTGCGCCACTACCGTGGCCGATAATACGATGCGTATGACGCTCAATATGTTCCAAGCCTAGATACACTTGGCTTGCTGCATCCTCCCAATCAAACCTATCACTGGAAATAGCTGCCACTTGGCTCAGCTTAAGTTCGGCCCATCCGGCGGGAACGCGATTCGTGCTCATTGATCGTCTTCGGTCACGTTCAACGCCACATGGAGATCCTCAACATCTTTGATAAGCGATCCCAAAGAAACCAGAACCAGCGCAGAAATCTCGTCGGGTCTCAACCCTTCATATTCATCGCTTTCCTGTTCATCAGTGAGCCAATGAATGTCGAGGTTTTCGTTAGTCGATGACAGATAGTCGAGATCGAACCGCTTAAACCTGTCATTTTCTACCCGGTCTTCGCTCACCCTTTCGAGATGGGGCCACTTGCCGAAGCTAGAAATAAAGTCTGCGAAATAGGATGAGGTTAGAGGATTCTTTTTTCCGAATTTAGGAGCGGCGGTTCGTAGGTCGTAAATCCAGACTTCCTTGGTATTTTCTTGGTTGCCATGGCCACGGGTGAAGAAGAGAACATTCGTTTTGACGCCTTGTGCGTAGAAAATTCCCGTCGGCAGACGCAAAATAGTATGAAGCGAACAAAGCTCCATAAGCTCTCGCCTAATCTGACGAGCCACTCCTTCCTCGAAAAGCACATTGTCAGGCAACACAACAGCTGCTCGTCCACCGGGCTTCAGGCTCTGATAGATATGCTGGAGGAATTCAAGCTGCTTATTAGAGGAAGAGTAGGAAAAGCTGTCTCGTGTAGCGCGTACGCTTCCCGATTTTGCGCCGAATGGTGGGTTGGCGATAATCACGTCAGCTGGTTTTAGATGCGAGCCATCTTCGGTAAGCGCATCACCGAGCGAGAGAGAAGCGTTCATACGATGCAGGAACACGTTCATCAAACATAGCCTATATGTACCCCGCTCGATCTCGACGCCCTCATACTGCGGCGGCGTGGCTTCATATTCTTCTTGCGTTTGGGTAGCTCTAACATAGGCATCTGCGCTAATTAGAAAGCCACCCGTGCCTGTCGCAGGGTCTTGAATTAGCTCTCCTACCGTCGGCTTCACGATAGAAACTATGCAGTCTACCAACGCCCTCGGGGTAAAATATTGGCCAGCCCCTGAACGAGCATCCTCTGAGTTTTTTGCTAGAAGGGCCTCATAAATTTGCCCGAGGCCATCTTCAGAAATCTGATTCCATTGGATGGCGTTGAGGCCGTTTATAACCACCCGCAGGTTTTCCGAGTGTGAAAAAACGGTTGTTGGAAAAGCGAAAATGTCTCGAACCATTTTCGTTTCCGAGCTTGTACCAAGGTGAGTCAACATCTCCTGATAATGGCCCAGCAGGTTCGCCCCGTCATATGAAACGAGGTCTTTCCAACGATAGCCCTCAGGGAGGGAACTTTCGGCGCCATTTTCTTCGGCCACCTTTAGAAAAAGTAGATAGGTGAGTTCCGCAATGTACTGATTATAGCTGATACCGTCGCCGCGAAGGACATTGCAAAGTGACCAAATGCGTGACGCGGTGGCACGAGTTGACGGCGGCAAGGTTGTCAAAGCTGTAACCTTTCGAAAATGCTCTGAGTGGGCGTTGTTCGCAATTACGACATTCTGTCAAGTGGTGATGATGGTGGCATTCCGAAGAACACGGTCGGCAACGCCCGGCACCCCGCCGGTCCTGCGCCTTCCCCGCGCTCTTCAAACAGATGGACACCCGTCAGTTCAGCAAGCTTTTCCACCAGCGCATCCTGAAACCCCGGATCGCTATTCTCCGCCGCCGCCTCCCGTTGCTGACGATGATGCCAATGCCGGCCGCTGGCCTTGGCTGTGGCGGCATCGCTCGTCGCCAGCCGATGCTCGCAAATCGGCGCTCGCCGGCAAATTATCTGGACAAGGGCGATAAAGCGAATAGAAATTTCTGTACAATCTGCGGTCACGCCTGGGGCAAATTTTGAGCGATATCAAACTCTTTAATTTCGGCGACGCGCAGGTGAGCGAGCTGCCCGGCAGCGCCATGCAGGTCGAGAAATCCCTGCAGGTTCTGTTCGAGGCCAATCTCGAGGCGTTGCTCGGCATCCGCTTCCTGGCGACCGAGCACTCGACCGGTCACGTGCACGGCGGAAGGATCGATACGCTCGGCCTGGACGAGGACAACTCGCCGGTCATCATCGAATACAAGCGGTCGGTGAACGAGAACGTTATTAACCAGGGCCTGTTCTACCTCGACTGGCTGCTTGATCACCGCAAGGAATTCCAATGGCTGGTTATGGAACGCCTCGGCCAGGACGTGGCGAATGCTGTTGACTGGTCTGCTCCGCGACTGCTCTGCATCGCCGGCGATTTCACCCGCTATGACGAGCACGCCGTTAAGCAGATCGCCAGAAACATCGAGCTTATTCGCTACCGGCGGTTCGGCGAGGATCTGCTGATGTTGGAACTGGTGCATGTGCCGAAGACCAGTAAACTCACTGGCACTAAGGTGATAACTGAGGTGAAAAGCCTGGGCTCCCTGCAGCCCGCAGCTGAGGCCGGTCAGGAAAGCGACCCCTACCTCAGTCAACGAATGAGCTACCGGCTATCGCAGTCGTCGGCAGACCTTCGAGATATTTATGACGCTGTTCACCAGTTTCTGATCGCGCTCGGGGATGATGTGCAGGTAAAGGAATTGAAGCTCTACACAGCATTTAAGCGGCTGAAGAACTTCGTCTGCATGGAGATCTATCCCCAGGCGCGGACTGTGACGCTCTTTCTAAAGCTCGATCCAACTACCGTGGCGCTTGAAAGCGGCTTTGCACGCGACGTGAGCAATGTTGGCCACTTTGGTACGGGTGATCTTCAGGTAACGCTAAAGTCGATGGCGGATTTTGAGAAAGCACAGCCATTACTGGTTCGGGCTTACGAGGGTGGGTGATCAGGGGAGCGCCACAACAATATCTGTCGTCGGTTTCGATTCAGCTTGGACCGACAATCCTAGGGCGCCGGGTGCAATCTGTGTCGTTCGACTCGATACGCAAGGTGCGCGGTTGCACGTTGCGCCGAGGTTGGCGTCATTCAGCGAAGCGGCAACGGTTATAAGGACCGAAAGATCTGAGGTCGGCAAATGTCTCGTCGCGCTCGATCAGCCAACAATCGTTCCCAACCTCAGTGGCTCGCGTCCGGTCGACAAGGTTGCAGGGGCGCTCATCTCCTGGGTAGGTGGCGGTGTTCAACCAGCCAACCGATCGAAGCTTGGCATGTTTGATGATGCCGCACCGATCTGGCGGTTCAAACAGGCAATCGGCGCCATTGAGGATCCAGAGGCCGCACGGGCCGCATCGTCAGGGCTCTTTCTAATTGAAGTATTCCCCGCTCTAGCACTGGTTGTTATGGAGAGCGCCTACTGCCAACGTTATGGGGCGCCAAAATACAACCCAGCCAACCGGAAAATGTTTAAATTAGATCACTGGCTTTCCGTGGCGGAGACGATCCGGACATTCGGATCGCTCAGGGCTTTAGAGCAGCTAGAACTCTGGTGTTCTGATGTGTCGACTAACCTGATGCCGAGGAAAGCCGATCAGGACAAGGTTGATGCGATGATCTGTGGCCTCGTTGGCTTGCATTGGCTTTTGGCACCGCGCGACCAATCTGTCATGATTGGTGATCTGGACAACGGCTACATGATCGCCCCGGCGGTAAACGGCATCCATGAGCGGTTGGTTACCGCTGCAAGGAAAAGGAATGTGCCAATTAGATAGTGCGATCCTGATATGGCGCCGTGCCATGCCTGCGGACCCCGTTCTTGCGCCTCACCGGCCATCTGCGAACAGCCGGACGCCAGTCAACTCCGCCAGCCTCTCCACCAGCGCATCCTGAAACCCAGTATCGCCAACCTCCGCCGCCGCCTCCCGCCGCTGCCGATGATACCAATACCCACCGCTGACTTTCGCAGCCTCCGCATCGCTCGCCGCAAGCCACGTCTGCGTGAGATGCCCCATCTCCAGGTCATCGGGTGCGCCGGCGCCGCCCATCTTCGTTGGCACCCAGCCGGGATCCACCGCGTTGCTCAGAACATCCGGCCAATGGCGGGCGATGGCGGTGGCGAGGGTGGCGATGTAGAGCTTGCTTTCCGAATAGGCCTGGCTGGCGTTCCACGGCCGCTTCTTCCAGTCGATATCGTCAAGGGCGCTGCTGCCGCTGCGGTGCATGCCGCTGCTGAGATAGATGAGGCGCTCGGGGCGGGTGATCCAGGCGGTGAGCAGATAGGGGGCAAGCACATTCACCGCCAGCGTCTTGGCGTGACCATCAGGCGTTTCGCCCCGGCTCCTTTCGAGGTAGATGCCGGCATTGTGGATGACGGCGTCCATGCGGCCGATGGCGTTGACCTGCTCGGCAATCGAGCGCGTTTCCGTGGTGCTGACGAGATCGCCGATGACGATGCCGAGTGCGGTGGCTGACACCTCGGATATGGCGGCGGCCCGCTTCCGGGAGCGGGCATGCAGCACGACGTCATGGCCTTCCTTCATCAGGGTGCGGGCGGCGGCAAGGCCGAGGCCATCGGTGGAACCGGTGATGAAGATGCGGCTCATTGGGTTTCCCTTCGCGGCGGCGTGGAGGGGGGCAGAGTGCTTGTGTAGGGTGGTCGGGTCAAGGTGGGATGGTGGACAAGTCCGCCAGCGAGTGGGTGCGGTTTTGCAGATTGGTTCCCACCTACTCCGTCATCCTCGGGCTTGACCCGAGGATCCATACGCAGCACTCGACGTACATGAGTTCACGCATAGGATGCCCCCTGCCGCTCCGTCTGTCGACGGCGAGCACAATGCTCGGGGCATGGATCCTCGGGTCAAGCCCGAGGATGACGGAGGAGGTGGTGGGGCTCGGCGAAAAACGGCGGCGCCGTGGATCCCGGGCTCAAGGCCGAGGATGACGGAGGGTGGGGTGGCGTCCCAACCAAATCCTACCCCGCTAAACCACTGAAATCACCCCCGCCGCCTTTCCGCCCCCGCCGCAATCGTCTGCACCAGCTCATCCACCTCCCGCGCCAGCCGCTCCAGCGGCAGGCCGACGAAGCGGCCTTCGAGGCTGATGCTCACCACCCCATGCACCGCGCCGAACAGGGTGCGGGCGCGGATGGCTCGGTCTTCGGGGGGCATGTCGGGTTGCAGTTCGGCCAGCGGTTCGGCGATCACGTCCATCAGGAAGAGGTGTTCGTTCAGATGCCATTGCGGCGTCGGGCTGGTGTCGGGGGGGAAGTGGTCGAACAGCGCCTTCCAGAGGTTCCGGTGCTCGACGGCGAAGCTTAAGTAACCCTGCGCCAGGTTGCGCAGCCGGTCGGTCGGCGGCTTGTCCTTGGTTTCGGAAAGCGTCAGCCTCGCCTCCAGCGCCTTCAGCGTGGCGGAGTTGACGTGGATGACGAGCTCGGCGAGGTCTGAAAAGACCGTGTAGAGGCCGCCGAGCGCGCAGCCGGCATCCTGGGTGATGTCGCGGGCCCTAAGATTCGTCAGCCCGTCGCGGGCGATCCGCTCGCGCGCCGCCTCGATCAGCCGGGCCTTCAGGTCTTCGCGTTTTTCTTCTCGTCTGCCGGCCATTAACCATTCCACTTCGATTTTTTGAACGTCGTTCAAAATTTATCTTGAACGACGTTCATGATTCTGGCATAACACCTCTCGTGAACAACGTTCATAAACCGGAGGCAAGAAATGTTCAAACTGATTTCTATTCTCTTGCGGGGCAGGGCGCATGATGCCGAACAGGCTTTTGCCGATCGCAACGCCGTGCCGCTGCTTGCCCAGCAGATCCGCGATGCCGCCCAATCGATCCAGTCGGCCCGCCGCAGTGTCGCCGTCGCCATCGCCCAGAACGAGCAGGAGAGGGTGCAGCACGCAGCGATCGTCGCCCGCATCGCCGATCTGGAAAACCGCGCCTCCGCCGCCTTGGCGAAGGGCAATGAGGCCCTGGCCCGCGAGGCGGCCGAGGCGATCGCCTATCTCGAAGCCGAGCGCGATGCATCCGAAAAGGCGCAAGGTCAGTTCACCAGCTCCATCGACAAGCTGAAGGCGATCGTCCGCGCGTCCGAGGCGCGGCTGCAGGAGCTGCAGCGCGGCGAGCGGCTGGCCCGCGCCACGCAGGAGGCGCAGAAGCTCGATGTCGTCGTCGCCGGTCCGGGGCTTGCGACGCTCGACGATGCTGAGGAGACGCTCGCCCGGCTTCGCCTGCGCCAGAGCCAGAATGAGCTGACGGCCGCAGCCCTGAAGGACACGGAAGGCGCCATCCGCCCGGCCGGCATCATCGAAAAGCTTGCCAATGCCGGCTGCGGGGCGCCGCTGCGCTCATCCGCCGATGATGTGCTGGCGCGGCTGAAGAGCCGCATCACGCCTGCTGCCTGAAATTGCATCCATCGAACCATTCATCCATCGAACCATAGGGACCACTGATATGAACGACAGTTTCCAGAAACATTCCTCAAGCTGGGTCAGCTTCTCCTACATCTCCTTCGGCTCGGCCGCCTTCATGCTGGCGCTTGGCCTTTACATGATGCCGCTCGATCTCTGGGGCAAAGGCTATCTCGCCATGGGCATTCTAATGCTGGTGCAGACCACGGTGAACATCACCAAGACGCTGCGCGACAATGCCGAATCCGAGAAGCTGATCCGCAAGGTCGAGGATGCCCGCACCGAGAAACTGCTGGTCAAGTTCAATCGTAACGATGAAGATTGATCTTCGTTAACCGCACTGCAGAGTTGTTATCGCACTCAACTATTGCGTAACAACTCTGTGGCCTTCTCTGCCTGCCGAAAGAGGAACGAGCCCGTGCAACACAATCTGATGACATCAAGGAAATTCGCGCCGCTGTTCTGGACCCAGTTCCTCACGGCCTTCAACGATAATTTTCTGAAGAACACCCTGGTGTTCCTCATTCTCTTCAAGATGTCGGCGAGCGAGGGGGCTGCGCTGGTGACGCTTGCCGGCGTCATCCTCATCGTCCCCTTCCTGCTGCTCTCGGCGCTCGGCGGCGAACTCGCCGACAAGCATGACAAGGCCAAGATTGCCGAGCTGCTGAAACGCTGCGAGATCGCCATTGCCGGGCTTGCCGTCGTCGGTCTGGCGTTTTCCTCGATTTTCGTGCTGATGGCGGCGCTGTTTGGGTTCGGCGTCGTCTCGGCGCTGTTCGGGCCGATCAAATACGGCATCCTGCCCGATCATCTCGAACGCCGCGACCTGCCGAAGGCCAATGCCTGGATCGAGGGCGGCACCTTCATCGCCATCCTCGCCGGCACGATCATCGCCGCCTTCGCCTTCTCCGGCGGTGACAATGTGCTGATCTTCGGCACGATGATGATGGGGCTTTCGGTGCTTTGCTGGCTGGCCAGCCGGATGATCCCGCCCACCGGCTCCAAGGCGCCGGATCTCGAAATCGACCGCAATGTCATCCGCTCCAGCTACACCTTGGTCATGGAAATCCGCGCCGATAAACGGCTGTGGCGTTCGGCGCTGATGAATTGCTGGTTCTGGCTGGTCGGCGCCTTTGTGCTGTCCATCCTGCCGACCATGGTGACCGAGCTGCTCGGCGGCTCCGAGCTCGTCGTGCCGGCCTATCTCACCGTCTTTGCCATTGCCGTTGCCGTCGGCTCGGCGATTGCCGCCTGGATGTCCTCCGGCCGCATCGTGCTGCTGCCGGCCCCTGTCGGCACGGCGCTGCTCGGCCTCTTCAGCCTCGATCTCGCCTGGAACCTCTGGGGCCTGGCGTCAGTCGGCCATGCAACGACGATCGCCACCTTCTTTGCCGGTGAAAATACCATTCGCGTCGCCATCGATCTCGCCGGCATGGCAATCTCTGGCGCCTTCATCGCCGTGCCGACCTTTGCCGCGCTGCAGACCTGGGCGCATGAAGACCGCCGCGCCCGCGTCATCGGCGCCGCCAATGTGCTCTCGGCGCTGTTCATCACTGTCGGCCTCGGCCTGGTCGCCGCCTTCCAGGCGCTCGGCGCCTCCATTCCTCAGATCCTGATCGGCCTCGGCATCATCAATTTCGCCGTCGCCTGGCTGATGCTGAAGACGCTGCCGACCAATCCCTTCCGCGATTTCATCTCGATCCTGTTCCGCGCCTTCATGCGCCTCGAGGTCGAGGGGCTGGAGAATATCAAGAAGGCCGGCCGCGCGCCGATCATCGCCCTCAACCATGTCAGCCTGCTCGATGGTGCGCTGGCGCTTGCCATCACCGAGGAAGAGCCCACCTTTGCCGTCGATTACAAGATCGCCCAGGCCTGGTGGGTGCGGCCCTTCCTGAAGATGTGCAAATTCCTGCCGCTTGACCCGACCAAGCCGATGGCGACGCGGTCGCTGATCAAGGTGGTGCAGGACGGCAACCCGATCGGCATCTTCCCCGAGGGCCGCCTGACGGTGACCGGCACGCTGATGAAGGTCTATGATGGCGCCGCCATGGTCGCCGACAAAACAGGCTCGATGGTCGTGCCGGTAAAGATCGACGGGCTGGAGAAGAGCTATCTCTCCTATCTCGATAACGGCAAGATCCGCCGCCGGCTGTTCCCCAAGGTCAAGGTCACCATTCTCGAGCCGGTGAAGCTGGAAGTGCCGCCGGAACTGAAAGGCCGCAAGCGCCGCACGGCGGCAGGCGCTGCCCTTTATCAGGTGATGTCGAACCTGCTGTTCCAGACCGCCGATACCTCGTCGACCGTGCTCGACCGCGTCATTCAGGCAGGTGGCGAATTCGGCATGGGCAAACTCGCCGTCGAAGATCCGGTCACCGGCCGGCTGACCTATGGCAAGCTCTTGACCGGGGCTGCCGTGCTCGGCGCAAAATTCCGCGCCCGCTTCCCGGAAACCAATCTCGGCGTCATGCTGCCGAATGCCAATGGCGCCGCCGCCACCCTTCTCGGCGTGATGACGGCAGGCAAGGTGCCGGCGATGCTGAACTTCACCGCGGGTGCCGCCAATATCCTCTCCGCCTGCAAGGCCGCCGAAGTAAAACATGTGCTGACCTCGCGCGCCTTCGTCACCCAGGCGAAGCTCGGGCCTGTGATCGAGGAGATGGAAAAGCAGGTGGCGATCGTCTGGCTCGATGATCTCAGGGCCGAAATCTCACTCAAGGACAAGATTTTCGGGTTTCTCAGGAAGGCGCGGCCGCTGGTCAAACGCCAGCCGGATGATCCGGCTGTCATCCTCTTCACCTCGGGTTCCGAGGGCACGCCGAAGGGCGTGGTGCTCACCCACCGCAACATCCTGTCGAACGCCGCCCAGGCGGCTGCCCGCATCGATTTCCACAGCGGCGACAAGGTGTTCAACATCCTGCCGGTGTTCCATTCCTTCGGGCTGACGGCCGGCACGGTGCTGCCGCTGATCTCGGGCGTGCCTGTTTATTTCTATCCGTCGCCGCTGCATTACCGCATCGTGCCGGAACTGATCTATGTCTCCAACGCCACGATCATCTTCGGCACCGACACCTTCCTCAATGGTTACAGCAGGACGGCGCATCCCTACGACTTCCGCTCGATCCGTTACATCTTCTCCGGCGCCGAGCCGGTGAAGGCCGCAACCCGCCAGACCTATATGGAAAAATTCGGCCTGCGCATCCTGGAAGGTTACGGCGTCACCGAGACCGCACCGGTCATTTCGATCAACACGCCGATGTACAACAAATCAGGCACGGTCGGCAAAATCCTGCCGGGCATGGAATGGAAGCTCGAACCGGTGCCCGGCATCGAGGAGGGCGGCAGGCTGCATGTGCGCGGCGCCAATGTCATGGCCGGTTATCTCCGCGCCGAAAAGCCCGGCGTGCTCGAGCCGTTGGTCGATGGCTGGCACGACACCGGCGACATCGTCACCATCGACGAGGATGGTTTCGTCAAGATCCGCGGCCGCGCCAAGCGCTTCGCCAAGATCGGCGGCGAAATGATCTCGCTCGCCGCCGTCGAGACGCTCGCCGCCGAACTCTGGCCCGGGGCGCTGTCGGTCGTCTCCTCGCTGCCCGACGCCAAGAAGGGCGAGCGCCTGGTGCTGCTGACCGACGCCCCCACCGCCACCCGCGCCGAATTCCTCGCCTTCGCCAAATCCAAGGGCGCGATGGACATGATGGTCCCGGCCGAGGTCAATATCGGCAAGGTGCCGGTACTGGGCTCCGGCAAGGTCGATTTCGTCGCGGCGCGCAAGCTGGCGGAGAGCGTGGCCGAGAAGGGGGAGGCGGCTTAGGCGGACTTAGGTTTGGGGCGTCGCGTCCTGCGGCACCCCCTCTGCCCGGCCGGACATCTCCCCCACAAGGAGGGAGATCGGCAGGAGGCCAACGCTCGGTCCCACTTTGCCGGTACGTTGATTCCAAATGGCAATTGTTTGGGGAAGCCCTAACGTCTATCCGATCTCCCCCCTTGTGGGGGAGATGTCCGGCAGGACAGAGGAGGGAGCCCCCACCACGCGCCAACAGAAGCGCACCACGACCGGCTAACTCACCGCCGCCCGCTCCGTCGTCTCCAGCCGCAACCCCAGTACCAGCGGCACGGCGAGCGCGTAGACGGCGACGACCGATAGCCAGATGGCGCCCGGCCATTCCTCTCGGAAGAGGAAATAGAGGCTGGAAAAGCCGAGCGGCGCGACGATCGAGGCGAGGCTGACGGCTGAGGCCAGCACGCCCTGGAACTGGCCCTGGCTATTTTCATCGACCTGCCGGGTCGCCAGCGACTGCAACGCCGGCACGCCGATGCCGCCAAGCGCAAAGACCGGCATGATCGCGAAGATCATCCAGCCCTGGCCGGCGAAGGCCATGACGGTGAGAGCGAGTGAGACGGCGGCAACACCCACGAGGATCGCGGCGCGTTCGCCGAGCAGCCGGACCGCCGGCCCCGGCAGCAAGGCCTGGGCAAATGTCTGGCAGATGCCGAAGGCGCCCAGCGAAAGGCCGATCGACAGCCCGTTCCAGTGAAAGGCCTCGCTGCCCCACAGCGCCCAACAGGTGCCGTAGGCCTCGCCGGTGGCGCTGAAGATGAAGAACAGGGTGACGACCGGCAGCAGGCTTTTGACCTCCAGCACCGACCGCAGCGGTTTCAGCGGATTGAGCGCCGCCAGATCGATCGTCTCGCGGCTGCCCGGCCGCGATTCCGGCAGGATGAAGAAGGCAAGCAGCAGGTTGGCGCCATTGAGCACGGCGGCTGCGATAAACGGCAGCCGCAACCAATGATCGCCGAGCACGCCGCCGAGCACCGGGCCGATGATGAAGCCGAGGCCGAACATGGCGTTGAACAGGCCGAAGCGGCGGGCGCGTTTCTCCTCCGGCGAAATGTCGGTGATATAGGCGGTGGCGACCGAGATATTGGCGCTGGTCAGCCCGGCGATCGCCCGGCCGACGAACAGCAATGCGAGATTGGGCGCAAAGGCGAGAAACAGGTAGTTGACGGCGGCGCCGGCGAGCGAAATCAGCAGCACGGGCCGTCGGCCGAGCCGATCGCTCAGCGCCCCGAGCACCGGCGCGAAGATGAACTGCATCACCGCATAGAGCGCCGTCATCGTGCCGATATACGGTGCGACGTTTTCGGCATGGGTGATATCGCGCAGCAGCGACGGCAGGATCGGGAAAATCAGCCCGATGCCGACGGCATCGAGGACAATGGCGGTAAAGATGACGATAAGGGATCTGGTCATGGGTGCGTTCCGGGTCGACGCAAGCCCGCAGGACCGTCAGCGCCTCCCTGATTTTTCCAAATCACGGAATTGCATCGGGACGCCGATGGCTCACGATAAGGCCTGATCTTTGTCAGGCGATTGGTTTCTAGGGGGTGCTGGCCGAACCATGGCTGATGCGCATGGCTGGCGTGTACTCGACCGCCTGGACGACCCATTCGTCCACCTGTTTACTCCGCCACTGAGCGGATCAAGGGAGGCAGTCGCTTTTCGCGACGGGCAAGACATACGCCGGATGGTTGAGTAGGGCAAGCCTGTTTTTGTGTGGGGGATGGTTGCCGGTGTGAGGTTTTGTGGCGCCGTCGATCAATTCTCTGCCGTGTTTCAAGTGAGACCGTCGAGGACCTCCAACAGAATGGAAGGTGAACTCAGAAAGCCTCCCGCCACGAGGCCAACGAAGCCAAGCGCCAGCGCTCCAGCAATTCCGTGGCTCTCCCAGCCGTAATGGGCCCCCAGGGCCGTTGCCGTCATGACGATCGAAACTGTCCAAACGATCTTGACCAGCGAAATCAAGCGCCGCCCAATCGTTCGTCTTTCTTCTGCCTCGGCCAAACCAACCTTCTCGAGCGCTTCCCTGCCACATTGAAGCATTGCAATTTTTAGGGGCATCATCAACGGGGCGAAGTATCGAAGGGAAGAGATGGTAAACGCGCGCCCGCACGGTTCGCGCGGCACGGCATGCCCCGGCGGCAGCGGCCCCTGGGGTCGAGATGGGTGGATGGGGGTGGGCTTCGCGGGGATATTATGAACGCCGCACCCCCAATGACGCGTTTCGTCTGTCGTTCGGCGCATATGAGGTTGTCCCGCCGGGGCAGTCGCTTCACCATGAGGCAACTTCAGCTCGGGGAACAGACAGGCAGGCCATGACCGATATCGCGCAGATGCAGGAACAGCGATTGAGCGCCCTTCGACAGACTGCGTCGGGTGCGCCGAAGCTGCCGTCCAACCCGTTCTTCGGCGTCGGGCCGATCACCGATGCGACGACCGATGAAGTGGATAGCCGCCTGCGGCGCATCGCCTTCGACGCCTGGATCGAGAAGACCTATCGCAAGTTCGACGATCGGGGCAACGATATCGGCGGCTTCACCACGGCCGAGATTTCCCGCAGCATGCATCGCGGCTATCCGGCCGACAAGATCCTGACCGACATGATGCGGGCGATCCATCGTTATTTTGGTTTCCCCAAGACCAACCGCATGGCGGTGGGGCTCGGCGGCGGCCATAGCGGGTTCACCGTCTGCATCCAGCACCTGATGAATGCCAACGACGCCGGCCAGCGCGTCTATGTCGATACGCCGCGGCCGGAGAGCGATCCGTCCAAGGCCGCCGGCTTCTTCCGCCAGTCCTGGGCAACACAGCTGATCGAGATGCAGCGCTTCGCCGAAAAGGGTTGCGAAAGCCGCATTCATTTCGCCGCCTCCGAGGGCGTGATCCCGACGGCGGCCGAACTGTCCTCCCTTGGCGTTTCGATCTTCGTCGGCGTCGGCCACGAGACGACGGGGGCGAACGCCTATACCAGCGCCGAAATCCACGAACTGTTGAACTGGCTCGACGGCGATCCGGCCAACCGCCATGCGGTGTTCGACGCTACCTCGATGCTCGGCGCCATGCCGTGGGAGCCCGAGCTGGTCAGCGCCGTCATGGCGAAGTGCTGCCTGTTCATGCCGTTCCAGAAGGCGATCGGCGGGGTATCAGGCTATTTCGTCGCCTCCTTCACGCCGCATGCGCTGGCGTTGATCGAGAAGAACCAGCAGGATCCCGCCTGGGCGATCCCGCGCCAGCTGAAGATCGCCCCGCCGATCGATCCGCGCCAGCCGTTTTCGGCCAAGCGCTCCGTCGATGCCGGGCCGTTCTTCGATCCGGCCGAAGACCGCATGCTCGGCGGCGTCATCAACACCTACAGCGCGCTCGCCTTTGCCGAGACCACTTTCGGCCTGCTGCAGTCGGAAGCCCGGGTCGGCTCCGTCGTCGAGCTCAACCGCCGCTCCGCCGGCAACCGCGCGGTGATCGACGAATGGGTCAAGTCGCATCCGCTGCTGTCGCTTGCAGTCACCGATGCCGAGCGCCGCGGCGCGGCGGTGACGCTGCTGAAGGTCGAGGACGACGGCATCACCGATGCCGGCATCCATGCCCGCATCATCGCCCGTTCCAAGCAGCTGCTCGGTTATGAGGGCATCACCCATCCGAACGGCGAATACGAGCCCGGCCTCGACGCGGCCCGTTACGTCAACGCCTTCCCCGGCACCCCCGGCGATTACCGCGCCTGGGTCGGCGGCATCCGCGAGCCCGAAGATGTCGTGGCGCTGCTGGAAAACCTGCAATATGCCTATCTCAGAGCCAAGATCGTCGTGCTCGAAGAGGAACTGGCAAAGAGCGGCGTGACCTTCGAGGCGCCCGTCAAGGCCGACGGCGCCGTGCGCAAGGACGATCCCAACCACGCCTATACGGTGCTGATCGCCGATCTCGTCGGCCTGCGCTTCGGCGCCGGTGGCGAGCCCGACCATAGCGAGGTCAAGGCCTATATCGAGGAGAAGGGCGGCAGCTTCCATCTCGGCCCGCTCAGCGACCGTTCGGCGCTCGAAAAGGGCCGCATCCACTTCTTCTATCAGCCGAACCTCAGCACCGAGGCGGAGATCCTGCCGCAGACCGACAAGGGCCAGTATGACGCGCTGATCGCGGCGGCGACCTTCATCCCGAAGGCCTCCGTCTTTTCGCTCGGCGGCGTGCGCATCGGCGCCGGCACCGGCAATATGGGCTCGGCCTCCTGGGGCGGCGGCAATGGCGAGGGCGGCAATGCGCCCCTGATGAACACGCCCGGCATCAACAGCCGAGCGACCGCCCAGATGGCTCTCAAGGCGATCCTGAAGGTCGTGCCCGACCTGCCGGTCGACCGGCTTCACCGGATGGTCGCCGGCGGCGATTTCGATACCGGCCGCCAGCTCAAGGATTTCCCGACGGCAAAGCTCGAGGGCCGCAAGCTTGCCGTTCTCGGCTACGGCAATATCGGCCGCGAAGTCGCCAAGCTCGCCAAGGCCTTCGGCATGAAGGTGGCGATCTATGCCCGCGAACATCACAAGCGCTGGATCGAGGCAGAAGGCTTCGACTATGCCGCAAGCCCTGAGGAAGCGGCAAGCGGCGCCGACGTGCTCTCCGTCCATATCGGCCTTGGCCGCCTCGATGCTTCGACCGGCACCTATTCCAATGCCGGCACCGTCGATGCCAAGGTGCTCGGCGCCATGAAGGACGGCGCGGTGCTCGTCAATTACGACCGCGGCGAAGTCGTCGATCCCTATGCGCTCGATGCGGCACTTTCTTCAGGCAAGATCGCCCATGCGGCCATCGACGCCGATCTCTTCAGGGATGCGGCGACCGGCACGCTCAGCGGCCCGATGCTGCCTTACCTGCCGCTCGAAGAGCGCCACAAGGGCAAGCTCGAACTGCTGCCGCATGCCGCCGCCGACACCGACCACCCCTCGCGGGTGACCGGCGCCAGGCAGGCTGTCGACCAGATCTTCGACGTCATCCGCTTCAAATCCGTCGTCAATCTGAAGGGCGACCTGCCTGAGGGTTACGTCTCCGGCGGCAGCCGCACACCGGCCGGCATCGGCCGGGTGACGAAGCAGGTCGTGGCCGAAGCCGGCGGCAAGGCGAAGCTGCTCGAAGAACTGCGCCAGGCTTCGGAAAAGATCGCCGCCATCACTGGCGCGCTGTCGGCCGTTTCCGATCCGGATCATCGCCAGCGGATCGTCGAGCGCTACACGAGCTTGCTGGTCGAAAATGCCGACCGGCAGCGGGCGCTGCTCGACCACCTTGGCCTGTATGGGCCGGCGGAGGGGTGAGCTGCAGCGGCGCGGTTCGGGCCAAGCCCAAGACCCCGCCCCAACCCCTCCTCACAAGGGGGAGGGGCTAACGTGCGGCACCGCTTCACGTAATCTCCATCGTACCGATCCGTGGGGCGATAACAGCCAGCAAGAACTTGTCTTCTGGCCACCGCCCAACACCACAGCTTAGTTCCTTCCCCTTGTGGGAGGGGTCTTGCGGCGGGCGCATGGAGGATCCGGAGCGGCAGCCAAAAAACAAAACAGGCGGCACATCGGCCGCCTGTTTTCGTGTCTTCGGGTTGCCCGTTACTTCTGTTCCGGAGCCAGGAACTCGGCGCAATAGGACGGACCGTTGACGCCGGGAATATCGGCGACGGTGCGGATGTCGCGGATCGTATAATCCGAACTGGTGGTAATTTCGGCCTGGCAGCGCAGATAGGCGGTGCGGGCGGACGCGATCTGCTTGCCGCGCTTGCCGTCGGCGCCTTCGGCATATTTGGCCGGAATGCGCACGGTCTTGTAGCCGCCGCGCCAGGTATAGACGGTGGTGGCGCCTTCCTCGCGGTCGCTGAGCGGCGGCCCGTAGGCGGCAAAGAAGATGCCGGCCGATTTGCCGACCCAGCGGGCCTCGATCGGATTGCCGGCGGAAGGAATGGTGGTGCATCCGGCAAGCCCAATTGCAAGCCCGGCCGCGGTGATGGTGCGGAGTTTCATCGTGTTGTCCCTGGTCTCTAGCGCAGTGGCTGCGAATCCGCTCTCTACGCGCGGTTTCGCCTGTCCCGTCGAGCCCTTTAGCGCGGAACCCGGCAAAAGAAAATTGCCCCCGGGGCACTTCCCGACGATTTGCTCCAGGTGTGTCTTTTTGCAGCAGCACCGCCCTGCCGCACCCTGTCATCAACCCGTCAAAAATTCCCTCGGATTTTTGGAATTTGGTGCTTGTGCAACCAGATAGGCTGTTCTATAGAAGCGCCGCTGGTCACGGAGTGTAGCGCAGTCTGGTAGCGCACCACGTTCGGGACGTGGGGGTCGAGTGTTCGAATCACTCCACTCCGACCAGCTAGAAACCCCGCTCCGGCGGGGTTTTTCGTTTCCGCTAAGATCTTGGCTTAGGGAAACGCGGTCGGCAGGCTGTCGTCCAGAATATAGAAGTGTTCGCCGATCTTGCTGACACTGATGAACTCGTCCGCACCGGGATAGAGAGTGACGCATTCCTTCTTTCTCTCCAGACAGAACGTCTGAAGGCGCTGTTGCCAGGCTGCGGATTGCGCGCCTTTGGGCAAGGCGATTTCATCGCTCTCATCATAGACGAGCGTCGAGTATGTCTTACGCCTGAACGTATCGTCCCATACGAATGTCCGGAAGCGCTGCTCCGCGCCCGGGAGATCGGCTCGTTTGATCTCTGCCAGATATGCCTGCTTGGTCAGTGCAAATCGAACGCTGTCGGGCGTTATGCCGGCGACGGCGAGAAGATGAAGGCAGACGAGCAGCAGCAGGGGCGTTATCAGCAGAGACAGGACACGTCGCCAGCGCCGCAGTACCAGGTTGAAGCAGAGGGAGCCTGCCATGGCGATCAGCGTTGCGAGGAAGACGAAAAGATCGACCGTCCACCAGTCCCATTGGGGAGCAAGCCAATAAAGCCAATCCTGCCCCAGAAACGGCAACAGCCAGAGAGCATATGTCCACGTAAGCTGGTCGCCACGTTTTTCTGGCTCTGGCACGTCTGGCTACCGGCAAGTTGATTCGCTCAGCGACAATAACATGTGAGATAATCGCCTCAACCGGAACGAGTCCGAACGCCGCTCGTTGAGTCGCGTGTTCTGCGTGAGGGGCTGCATCATGAGCAAGCGACGAAGCTTCAAACCGGTGAAGATCACCATCAATGGCAAGACCAGGACGGTCTATAATGTCGTTCAGGCCGGCAATACCTTGCTGAACGATTGGCCCGAGCAGACGCCGGCGGCCAAGGCTGCCGAGCTGCTTGTGCTCGATGTCTTCAACGATATCGCCGAGCCAGAGCAGGTGCGGCGGGCATTCATAACCGCAGCCAGGGCAAGCGACATCAAGTTCACTTCCTGACCGGCGGCGCTTCAAAAAGCATTCGCTTACTTCCATGACACCTGTTCCTGATTGGCGCGGTCCTGGTTCTTGAACTGTGTCTCCATCCAGGCGGCCGAAATGATCGCGGCGAGGAAGCCGAAGGTGAGGCAGGTGATGGCCTGCTTGCGCCAGGAAATGAAGGTGACCGGCGCCGGGGTGAGGGGCTTTTGCGCGCATTCACCGAGCGGGCAGGCGCAGCCGGAAAAGGCCTTGACGATGCAATCGGCAGACATCTCCGTTCCCCCTCAGGCGTAAAGCTGATCGCGATCGGTCGTGCCCATGATCTCGCGGGCATAGCGGTAATGCTCCTCGACGGAGGCGCGGGCGCCGCGCAGCCAGGAGGGGCCGCGGATTAAATGTTCGGGGCGGCGCAGGAAGGCAAAGCCGAGGGCGCCCATGCGCTGGGCCTCGATCGCCATATAGGCGCTGCAGTCTCCCATCCCCAGCGCGCCATTCCAGCGGGCGTCGCGCCTGCTTTCCACGGTCTCGATATTGCGGATGTGCTGCATCGCCCTGTCCTCTCACGCGCCTCTAATCGGCTCATGAGATTAAGGTATATATAATACCCTAAATCGTCAACCGCAGCAGGTATAAAAAATACCCTACTGATTGACGAGGTACGAATCATAGGCGTATGTCTGTCGCCAGCGATTGGGCGACCGGGTGCAACTCCCGAGCTGACGAAGCCCAGCGGCGCGGGAAGCGAAAGTCCTTAAGTGCGCTGTCAGAAAATCAGGACGAGGGCGAAGCGAATGGCCCCTCTGGCACGTGTCCCATCCCGGCTCCGGCCTTCAGGACCTGGCCAATGCTCTCCCGGCTTCATGGGCTTTGCTCATGGGGTAGGGGGAAGCTTTGGCCGGAACCCTCCCTCACCAGCCTTCAGAAGCGAAGACAGAGAGATAGAAACAAGATTCTCTTGGAGTCTGATGTTGCGAGAAAAACGGCGGGGCGCAACGAGATCGAAATCGCCGGCGAGGGTGACCGGGCCCGGGTCTTGGGGTCGCCGAATTTGGAGTCGTGGGGGAGGGCTGCCAAGGATATTCTCGCAGCCATTCGCTCCATCCCGGCGGTAACGCGGCGGTGCGTGGACGACGTCCGGAGCTTTTGCATTTTTTGATTTCGGAAGAAAGGATGCTCTCGCGATCCTGGTTGCCGGATCGGGGAAATCGAGTGGGATCCTACAGGCCGTACATTTCGCGCGTGGCGCTGAAGGCCAGGAGAAGCGCCGCTAATGTGACGATATGGAACCAGATTCTGCCGGCGCGAGAGGAAGGGAGGATCGTCTTGTTTTCCTTGATAAATATGGCTTGTTCGCAACGAGCATGGATGCCTACATCTCGATGATCGACCGGCGGACGCGGCCGACGATGGTGACGACGCCCTGGAAATCCGGCGGCGGCACGTCCTCATAAGAAGCGGGCTGAAAGGGCGGGTTGTCGTTCGGGCGATAGCGCTTGTAGGTGGCAGCCCCCGTCTCGTCGGCGACGACATAAAGCGCGTTCGGCGCCAGGCGCTTGTCGCGAAGGTTGACGAAGATGATCGAGCCCGGCGGCGAGATCTTGTTCATCGAATTGCCTTCGACCTCGAGCGCGATCCATTCGCCATCAGGCAGATCGAGGGCGGCCACCGTCGGGAATTCCGAAAAGTCGGTGATCGGCGCCTGCTCGCTCAGCTGGCCGGCGCTGACCCAGGAGATCTTCGGCACGTCGGCGACAGAGACCGGCAGCTCATCCGGATCGAGCGCATTGCCGGTGCCGAACTGCAGCCAGTTGAGATTGACCTTGAAGGCGCGGGCGTATTTCTTCGCATCGGCAATTCCGAAGCCGTTGCGGCCGGACTCATGCGCCTTGTAGACATTCGCATTCCAGCCGAACCGGTCGACGATCGCTTTCGGCCCGGCAAAGCCCGCGTTTTTCCGGGCCATGACCAGCCGCTTTGCGCGTTCTTCGCGCTCAAATTGTTCCTGATCTTTCAACATGATATAAAAAATACCCCATTCCAGGGTATATGTCATGCTTTTTTCTGCTTGACGTGCGGGGTATTAAATATACCCTATACGCATGACAAACAGCCAAAACATCAACGCCTCCATCCAGGCGACAGTCGGTCCATTCCAGCGCGAAAACGCCCGCTACACCGGCTGCCCGAACTGCGGCAAGGCGCTGTCGATCGCCGAGGTGATCGAGCACCATTGCGAAAATTGCGGCCGGCAGACCAGCCCGAAGGAGATGCGGCAGACAGCCGATCGACCCGGCGCGTCTGCGCTCACCGATCCCGACAGCCTCACGCCTCCCTGACGGCTCTCGGTGGCCGGCGTCGTCGCCCTCCCTCGGCGACGCCGGCAGCTATTTCCGGGCGGCCATCGCCGCCGATGAACTCACATGAAGCAGCTGGCAGCGCCCGCTTCGGCGGCAACGGCCCGCTGCGCCCGAAATGGACAAGAAGGATCATCCCGGCATGAACGCGCTCGAGCTCTTCCGCACCGGCAGGGACTACATCGAAATCGCAGCCATTCTCGGCATGTCGGTGCCTTCGGTGGAAAGCGAGATCCACCGGCTTCGAAGCGCCGAGAGGGGCGATACCGCCCAGCAGGATCATGCCGGCGCGGAGATCCGCCGCTTTCCGCATCGGATCAAGCCGGGCACGCCGGTGAATTTTGCCGGCGGGCAGCGGCGGCAGGTTTGAGCGGCGGGAAAAGGGAAAACGGCATGGCGAAGGACACAATGAGCAAGGACATCATGGACATCCTCAGCCCGGTGCTGGGGGAAGAGCTGGCGGCGGCCGTCATCGAGCATCGCAGGCGCACGCTGAGGAAGCCGCTGACGGCTTACGCCGCCCGCATCCAGGCCAGGGAATATCTGCTGACCGGCGATCCGGCCGGCGCTGCCGAGATGCAGATCTTCCGCGGCTGGCAGGCGATCAAATGCGACTGGTACCTCAAGGAGAAGGCGAGGGAAGCCGGGTCGATCAACAGCAGCACGAGAAGGACGACAGTCGATGCCGCAAGAGATTTCCTCTCCGGTGAGGATCATAGCGGGGATGCTTTCGGGTTTCCCGGCATCATCAGGCACTGATCCCGACATGCAGATCCGCGCCTATCTCCTCGCCATCGACGGCATCCCGCTGGAGGCCGTCTGGCAGGCGGCCAAACTGTTCATTTCAGGCAAGGTCAGGAATCATAACCGCGCCTTCGCACCGAGCTCGGCCAGTTTCGCCGAGCAATGCCGCCGGCAGCAGGCGGCGATAACGGCGCAAAGCCGCCCGCGCGTCGCGCCGGCGCCCGAGCCGCCGCAGCCGAAGGTCGCGGCCTACAAGCTGCAGCTCTTGCGCGACGCCGCGAATGGCAGCCGCAGCGCCAGGCGGGAGCTGGCGAAGATGTTTCCCGACAACCCGATCATTGCACGAGCCACACGACACGAGGAGGCATTGAGGTGAGAAGCCTGTTCTGGACGGAAGACAAGATCGTCAAGGCGCAGAAGCTCTGGCAGCAGGGGCTCTCGGCAAGAGAGATCGCCAACCTGTTCGGCTCGAAGAAGAACACCGTCATCAACATGGCGCACCGCAACCGCGACAGGTTCCCCGCAAGGCAGGTCACCCGGCCGCCGCCGCCCGAGACCCGCGAGGCGCCGGCACCGATCCGCCACCCCGACCGCGTCACGCGGGTAACCTTGTCGGGGGCTGAGGTGACAATGCCGCGCGTGCCCTGCATCGATGGGCCGGCATCATGAGCCAGCCCACCCCGCGCGAAACCGAAATCATCGGCTGGATGGCGGCCGGAAAGACCGCCGCCGAGATCGGCACCATTCTCGGCATCTCCCCCATCACCGTGAATACGCACATCGCCAACGCCAAGGCGAGACTCGGCGTCTTCAAGGATACCGCACTGGTCGCCGCCGCACTGCGCAACGGCATTATTCGATAGAAGGACAATCAACATGGGTGGCAAAGCAGCCAAGGTCAGGACACAGCGGGCAAACAAGGGCGCCGGCCGGCCGCGCAAGGCAAATGTCGAGCGTTTTCCCTGCGGCAAGATCAAGCCCTTCGAGACCGAGAAGGACAATATCAGCGTCGCCATATCAGCCCGCCGCCGCATCCACGGCTTCGGCCGGACGGTCGACGACGAGACGGTCAAGAGCCCGTTTGCCGGTTATACGCTGGGGCGCATGTTCCTCGACGGCCTGATCACCGCAGCGCAGCGCCAGGCCGGCGACGACTATGCCGAGGCGATCGCCCGCTACCACAAAACCACCGGCATCCCGGCCCCGAGCCCGCGGGCGCAATCGCTCTTTTCCGTCAAGGGCCACGAAGGCGAAGTCACCGAAAGCCTCGCCGACCGCGCCCGCAAGGCCAGCAACCGCATGATGGCGCTGCAGGGCATCCTGCTGCGCTGCCAGGACGGCCCGCAGGTGCGCAGCACCGTCTATAACGTCACGGTGATGGACTACGAACACCTGCGCCAGATGCCGCCGCAGCAATTGCTCTGGCTGCGGCGCGGGTTGATCGCGCTGCGCGGGGCGAGGGGTGGGTGATGATGACGAGGCGAGGGAAGCGAAATTCGCCGACATCCCATCCGCCGTCGCTGTCCTTGCCGCAGAGCTCACTCACCCTCCGTCGTCCTCGGGCTTGCCCGAGGATCCACGCTCGGCCTCCATTAGCAGCGGCCCGGAGACACGGGCGGGAGCGGGGCGAGGGGCATGCTGCGACATCTGTGATTACAGCCGTCTGCCTTCATAGGAAGGCTTCACGAGGCTGAGAATTTCACCATGACACCGCGCTGCCGAAAGTAGGCCTCCATCCGCTTCCTGCCAGAACGGTTATTCTGCACGAGCCTGGCCGGGTCGAATACGGCCTCTTTCAAACCCGCCCGCGTCAACGCTGCCTTTAGGGCCGCGATATGCACGTCGATGTCGGCGTTGTCCGCCTGGAGCGACTCATAAATGCGGTTTGTTGCATCTGCTACGGTCGGTTCGCTCACGATTACACTCCTGTTGTCGTCTGGCTGGCCTGACCGTATTGGGGTGAAACCCGTTTACGTCAATGGGTGACAATGGATTGGAACAATTCGTCCACTTTCGAAGACGAACCACCAGAAGCCGCCTCCCGTACGAGAGCCGACCTCATCGTTGGCGAATGGCTCAGTGTTAGATCTTCAAAAATCGATAGGCGAAGCGATCGGTCGCTCCCTTGATCGAGGGATCGAAGACCTTGATCGAGTGCGAATCGTCCTTGTTCGCGAGCACGGTGCTTTGCGCGTCCAGTACGAAGCCGGCCGCCTCCACCTCCTCGCGAACGGATGCAGGCTCAATCCGATGCAGCGACTGTGCATCGCTCGTGCCCGCCCCGACGGCGGCGGCGTGGTCGACGATGACATAGGACCCGCCGGGCTTCAGCCGCTCGTAGACGGCTCGATTGAAGGCGGCGGCCGTCGCGCCCCTGGCCTGGATCAGGGCGGTGTGGAGATCGTGGTAAAACAGATGCAGCCACAGGACATCCGCTGTTTGCGTGACCTCCGGCATCGCCACGAGGTCCGCCGAGACGGCTTCGACGTTCGCTCGGCCCGGTTCCATCGCAAGCGTTCGCATGCGGCCGACCGGATCGTTCTTGAAGTGAGCGACTTCGGCCGGTACGAAGCTGAAGACCCGTCCGTCGGGTCGCACGATGTCGGAGAAGAGGCGGGTCCAGTCACCGTCGCCCGGGTAAACGTCGATGACGGTGGAGCCCGCATCGACCCGTGCGAACCGGATCAATTCGGATAGCTTGGATTGGTCGTACATTGGAATCTCCTTTACGGTTGAGTATTAGACGAGCGCGCGGCGTGCGAGGCTCCGATCCATGGCTCATTCACCTTCGACGCCGGGCGGAGGGCCGCCGTCGGCCAGCGCTACGCCAGCCCTGACGCGTCCATCTGCGCGGCGCGCGCCAGTGCTTGCGTGTCGACGTATTCCCGGATGTTGGTCAGTCTGCCGTCCCGGACCGTGATGGCGAAGACCCAGTCGTCCTCGAACGGCTTGTTCGTGGCCTTGATCTTTCCCTTCGCGAAGCCGACGACCAGGACCCGGTCTCCTTGCGCTACGAACTCCCGGGGTTCCGTGGACGTTTCTATCGACTTGGATGCCGTCTCGAGCAAATCTGCCAGTCCCGCGTGCCCGCGGTGCGTTCCGGCCAGCGGCCAGTCCTTGCCCGGAATGATCCACTCGATGTCCTCGGCGACCAGCGCCAGCAGAGCCTCCCTGTCGCCGTGGCCGATCGCGGCGAAGAAGTCCTTCACGGTCTTGATGTTCTTCTCGATGCTCATGGCATCTTCTCCATTTTCTGCCGATCGGATCGCGCTCGATCCGATCGGGTGCATCGTGTCGCTGCTG
The DNA here is from genome assembly GCF_019793435.1 of Rhizobium redzepovicii. GTDB lineage: Bacteria > Pseudomonadota > Alphaproteobacteria > Rhizobiales > Rhizobiaceae > Rhizobium > Rhizobium redzepovicii. Next base: position 180,128 of record NZ_JAILYH010000003.1, read on the forward strand.
ATGGGGATGTCGTGTTCGTCAGTCGAACTTGACCAGGTCCTTGAAGATCAGCCGGCCCCAACTATTTCCGCGCGCCTGCACAAGCAGTCCGCCTTCAGAAAGCCCGCCAAGTTCGATCGGCGCGAAACCGAGATTTTTCGCCAGCGCACCAATCTCCGCTGCGGCAGCGTCATCGTCGCTCGCCAGGAACACGACTCTCCTGCCACCCTTTACGGCGGGATCCTGGTCAAGGCTGGCCGCGATCAAATGGTTGAAGCCCTTGACCAGTTTCGCACCGGAAAACGCGTGTGCGACGTACCTGGAAGACGGCTGTCCTTCGAGTTCCTCCGGGGGCACGCCGTAGGCATTGGTCACATCGACGATTGTCTTCCCCTGCCAGGTGGGAAGCGTCTTCGCGACCTCCGGGTGCGCCTCGAAACGGACAGCCAAAAAGATGATGTCCGCCTTGACGGCTTCCGCCAATCTCTTGGGAATGATCGTGGGCCCGATCGCGGCTGCGGCGGATGCGAAGCTTTCCGGGTCGCGCGTGGTTGCAACGGAAACTTCGATGCTGTTTCTGGCAAAGGCCCTAGCAATAGCCTGGCCGATATTGCCGAATCCTATAATTGAGTAGCTCATAATGCTTCTCCGATCCTGTGTTGACGCCGGGTCAGACCTGCGCCCAACCACCATCGACGGCGAGATCTATACCGGTGATGTAGGAGCTCTCATCGGAGGCGAGGAACGTGAGCGCAGCCGCGATTTCCTCTGGCTTGCCCCTGCGTCCCATTGGGATCTGTGCAGCAAACTGGGCGACCGCCTCCTCGGCTTGCTCAGCGGTCAGGCCGGTCGTTGTCGCCAAGGCGGGAGTCTCGATCGCGCCGGGGCTCATCGTGTTGACGCGGATATTGCGGTCCTTCAGCTCTTGGGTCCAAGACCGCGAGAAGCTGCGAACAGCCGCCTTGCTCGCTGCGTAAGCGCTGAACGCTGGCAGCCCCATCACATTCGAGACCGAAGAGTTCAGAATGATCGATCCGCCGTCCTTGAAGAGGGGAAGGGCCTTCTGCACCGTAAAGAACAGACCCTTCACATTCACATCGAAGGTCTGGTCAAAATGGGCCTCAGTCGCTGCCGCAAGCGGCGCGACCGTACCTGCGCCCGCGTTTGCGAAGAGAATGTCGATGTGACCATGTTTCTCCTTCACGGTGGCGTAGAGCCGGTCCAGATCTTCCAGGCGCGAGACGTCGCCCACGACTGTCGTCACGTTTTTCCCGATAAGGGCCGCAGCCTCTTGTAAGGCTTTCTCGCGTCGCCCGATAATCACGACCTGCGCACCTTCCTCCACGAAGCGCTTGGCAGTGGCCAATCCGATGCCGCTGCTTCCGCCCGTGATGACTGCTACTTTGCCTTCGAGTTTTTTCATGATGTTCTATCCTTCGTTGTGTTCCTAGGGCGCGGGATCGCGTCGGGTCAGAGTTGCGCTAGGCCGCCGTCGACGGCGACTTCGCTGGCTGTCATGAAGCTGCTGTCCGACGACGCGAGAAAGGCGGCCACCGCCCCGATCTCCGCGGGATCGGCCATACGCTGGAGTGGAGTCATCGCGCCGTAGGCCTTCTGGCCTTCCTCACCCAGCGCCTCCTTCGCGAGTTCGGTCGCCGTCGCCCCGGGTGACAGCACGTTGACCCGGATGCCGGTGCCCTTCAGGTCCTCTGCCCAGGTCCGCGCGAGATTGCGTACCGCGGCCTTGCTCGCGCTGTAGGCAGTGAATCCCGGGGCTCCCGTGGTGCCGGCGCTCGATCCCGTCAGGATGATCGAACCGCCTGAGCCCATCAGCGGCAGCGCCTTCTGGACCGTGAAGATCGTGCCCTTCACATTGGTGTCGAAGGTCTCATCAATGTGCTCGGCGGTGATTTTGCCGAGCGGAAGCGGGCTTCCCGCCCCGGCATTGGCGAAGACGATGTCGAGCGCTCCGCGCTCTGCCTTCACCGCGTCGTACAGGCGAACAAGGTCGGCCTCATCCGAGACCGAGCCCTTTACCGCCCGCGCATTGGGCCCGAGCTCCGCCACAGCGGCGTCAAGCGCCTCCTGCCGGCGGCCGAAGATGAAGACGAAGGCCCCCTCGTCGATGAAGCGCTTGGCTGCGGCGCGGCCGATGCCGGTAGCGCCGCCGGTGATCACGGCGGTCTTTCCATTCAGTCTGTTCATGTCATGCGTCCTTCGTTTCGCCGTCACATGTTTTCGGCTGTACGGGGATGTCTCCCGAGAACTCCGATATGGGTTCGTCGAAGTCGGGCGGTGAGTGCGCAATCACGCACATGGGTGGTGCAAAAACGATCCATCCAGATGATCAAGTGCCGCAACACTCGCGCACATTGCGGCTCAGTGTGCTAGAACGGGCTTCGGAAGCCGCGCCGCGCGGCGCGGGAATGCACCATGATCGACTGGGATGACATTCGCTACTTTCTTGCCGCCGCGCGCGGAGGCTCAGTGCGGGCTGCCGCCAAGCGCCTCGGGGTGAACCACGCGACGGTGCTGCGACGCATCGCCCAGCTCGAGGAACGCCTCGGGGCGCAGATGTTCGAAAAGCTGCCTTCAGGCTACCGCCTGACGGCTGCGGGCGAGGAGGTCCTCCAGCTCGCGGAGGAGATGGAAGCGTCGTCGCACCAGCTGGAGACGCGCGTCTTCGGTCGCGACCAGAGCGTGCGCGGGCTTCTGCGGGTGACGTTGGCTCCGACCCTTGCGACACACCTGCTGATGCCGGACTTCGCCGATTTTGCGCGTCTGCATCCTGATATCGAGATGGAAATCGTGTCGTCCGGCGAGCTGGCGAATCTGACCAACCGAGAGGCTGACGTCGCGATCCGCGTCGTCTACGACCGCAAAACCCTGCCGCTCAATCTTCACGGCCTGAAGGGGCCGGATATATTCGGCGGTATCTACATGTCCCGCGATCTGCTGGCAGCGTGGCGTGCGGGGGCGCCGGATCCCATCCGATGGATCGTCATAAGCATTCATGGCATCCCGGACTGGGTCCGCGACGGCGAAGTTCGCACCACGGGGGTCCCGTTCAGGACGACGGACGGCGAGGCGCAGATCGTTGCAGTACGGCAGGGGCTCGGGATCACGACACTGCCGTGCTTCGTCGGAGATGCCGATCCCCAGCTGGTGAGGGTGCCGGGCACCGACCTGCACATGTACGGAACGCTCTGGCTTCTCACGCAGGGGGAGACACGCAAGACGAAGCGCGTGCGGCTCTTCACGGAGTTCGTATCCGGCAGGCTCGCCGCCTACGCTCCGCTTCTCACGGGGCTGTCCATATCGCGCGACTGACGCCCGGCAGGTCGCCGGCGGGCATGTCGAGCCGCTTGATTGGGAGCCGATAGTCCATAGGTCCCTCCATGCCTTGATGCTGGCGACCACAAACGAGTGACGGCTGGGTCGGCGGGCTCAGCGGCGGACGCGGTAGCGGATGTGCGTGGCCTCGGTTGTATCGATCACCCGAACGATCTCCAACTCGACGCGCGATGGTAAGACTTCGAACATTCGGCGGCCACATCCGAACAAGACTGGAACCTGGTGTATTTGCAGTTCGTCGAGCACGCCAGCTTCCAGCGCCCGTTGCGCCGTATACGCGCCAAGCATCAACACGTCCCGGTCCCCGGCGGCGGCCTTCGCCTGCGCCATTGCACTCGTGATCCCGTCGCTCACGTATTTGACCAACGGATAATTCGCGACGGATGGCCCGGGCGGCCTGTGACTGGGTACGAAGATCGGGACACCGTGATTGTCACCGCCCCAGTGATCGACCTGCTCCACGGTTCGCCGACCCGCCAGAATCGCACCTGGCGCGTTCCATTCGTCCCACAATTCTCCGACCGGTCCGGTCGGTCGGGAAAAATCCCCGTACCACTCGTGCAACCGCATAAAGTCGTCGCCGCCAGGATTGCCCACTTCATCGTTGGGCCCCGCGATATACCCGTCCAGTGACATGGACATGAAGAGCACTGATGCAGACACTTTTATCTCCTTTGGTCTTTTCCAAACTGGGCGGTGGGAATTCTCTCTGCGGGTGGGCTATTGATGCAAAAGCGCGTTCAGGCAAGCCGAGCGCGCGGGCGGACAGTCTCGATGTTCCCAAGGACGCTCGAGCGACGCTGACGCCGACATCCCGAATACGATTTAGGTACCGCCCTATCTCACAGGGGACCGAACCATGCTCGAGCCGACTGGGTTGGCGCCAAGCGCGGTGAAATCAGCGCACTGCTCGTCGGAGAACTCGTAACGATCCTGGCCTGGGCGAACGATCAGGACCAGCGGCGGGAAGCCCCTGGCATATTTCCCTGGTCGTTCGGGGAAGGCGTGTCGGTGCGTGTAGGCTCAGGGCCTGGGATGACCGAGGGTGGGCGTGTGTTTTCGCTAAACTCCCCGCCGATCGAGCCGAAACCCGCCGTGGAGCAATAGTGCACTTTAGCGATGCCTCATGAACCCTTTCCGTTGCCGTTCTGTGGGAGTATTTTGATCGCACTCAACTTGGCGCTGGAGAGTGCAGTGTTTGTAGACGGCCGTCGCACGTTTCTGCTCTTTTTGGCCATCGCATTCTGTCAGATGGCGTTCGCGCCGCGATCAGGGGCGGCCGACGACACCGTGACGATCGACGGCGGAATGCTGAAGGGTGAGAGGTCGGGCACGGTCGTCAGCTTCAAGGGCATACGCTATGCGGCGCCGCCGGTTGGTGATCTGCGATGGCGCAATCCGCGGCCAGCGGAGACATGGAGCGGTATTAGGGATGCCCGCAATTTCGGTCCGTCCTGCATGCAGACCGACGACCTGCCGAAGTCAGAGGATTGTCTGACCCTCAATGTCTGGACACCCGTCAAGCGTCCCCGCACACCGCTGCCGGTGATGGTCTGGATTTACGGCGGCGCTCTTGCCCATGGAAACACCCCCCAATATCCTGGTGGCCAGCTGGCCGCCCGGAAAGTTGTGTTCGTCAGCATGAATTACCGCATGGGCCGACTGGGTTATTTTGCCCATCCGGCGCTGATGAAGGAATCCCCTGACGAGCCCGTCGGCAACTATGGTTACATGGACCAGCTTGCCGCCCTGAAATGGGTCCAGCAGAATATCGAAGCCTTCGGCGGCGATCCGAAGAAAGTGACGATCTTCGGAGAGTCGGCCGGTGGCGGCTCGGTGATGGCGCACATGATATCGCCACTGTCACGCGGGCTGTTCCGGGGCGCCATTCTACAGTCACCGGGTCTGCCGACCGCGCGTGCGCAGAGCACGCCCTTGTCACCTTTGGAAGAAGCAGAGAAAATCGCGTTGGACTATGCGGCTTCTCTGGGAATCAATGGCAGCGATGCCGAGGCTCTCGCGGCCCTTCGGGCGCTGCCTGCGCAAAAGCTGACCGAAGGTGCATCGGCACAAGAGGTGCTTGTGGGAATGTCGACAGGCAAGCCTGTCATCGGCATCTCAGGCGCGATCATTGACGGACGGTTTTTGCTCGAAACGCCGGAAGCGGCTTTTGCGGCGGGCCGTCAAGCGCCGGTTCCGGTCATCGTCGGGGCAAATGATCGAGATCTCGGCATCGGTGAGGCCGCGACGAAAGACGATCTCTTCGCGCTCTTCGGGAAGCATGCCGCCGAAGCCCGCAGACTCTACGATCCCAGCGGCCAACAGACCCTCGATGAGCTGAAGCAGCAGGTTCTGGCCGACAAGACGCTTGTCGAACCATCCCGCCACCTCGCTGACGAGATAGCCCGCACCGGCCAGCCGACATGGTGGTATCGTTTCTCCTATGTCGCCGAGGCCTTGCGCAACGATCCGATGTGGAAAGGCACTCTGCACGGCTTCGAAATTCCGTATACGCTCGCCATCCCAAACGCACTGGTGAAAGACAAGGTGACACCTGCCGACTGGGCCATGGCCACATTGGCAAGCGAATACTGGCTCGAATTTGCAAGGAGCGGTGACCCCAATGGCGGCTCACGGCCAAAATGGCCCCAGCACAACCCGGCCGTCGACAGGGTCATCGACTTCAGCAATCACGGCGCAATGGTCGGAGCCGATCCGCTGAAGCCGAGGCTCGACCTCTGGCAAAGGCATTGGGAGGAGACGAAATGACGGGGGCGGCACCTGTCGCCTGATGTGTTGCCTTACCCATTGCGGGAACTGCCGAATAACACAAGCCCGCTTTGTCATTGCAATCTTCCTGGGAAGACCGGATGTCGCGATTGACGGAAGCCCGATCTCCGCTGAATTGCGCTTGGCAGCTTTGGGGCGAAAGGCGGCAGCCGGGTCGGTCGGATTGGGCCGGAAGCAGACGTCCTATTCCCGCTGGGCTGTCTCGCATAGGCTGAGAATCTCGCCTAGTCGCTGAGCTAAAGTTGTGCGATATTCAAAGCGGGATCGAACTCTGTCTACCGCAGCTCTTTGCAAGACAATCTGCCGATGCCGGCAAACACAGCCGTCCTTGACGCTGATCCCATCTGCACTAGCAGGCATGATCGCCCCTTCGGCGCATAATACATAGCCACGAACAACTTTCAGCCTACCGCATTGCACGCACCGTAGCACCGTTCAAACCGGTGCCTTAACGGGCGCGCAAAACTCAGGAGGAGGAGTCATTATGAGCTATACAAAAAACCTCTGTTTCGGACTGCTGGCTTCGGCATTTGCTGTCACGTTAAGTGCACCGGCAATCGCTCAGAACCAAACGCCGAAACCAAACATCGTCGTCATCATGGGCGACGACGTTGGCATCTGGAATATCGGGGCCTACAATCGCGGCATGATGGCGGGCCGCACGCCAAATCTCGACAAGCTTGCGGCCGATGGCATGCTCTTCACCGACTACTACGCCGAGGCGAGTTGCACGGCAGGCCGTGCGAACTTCATCACCGGCGAGCTGCCGGTCCGCACGGGCATGACCACGGTGGGCCAGGCGGGTTCTCCGATCGGTCTGCCGGCTGCTGCCCCCACGCTCGCGACCGTGCTCAAGTCGATGGGCTACGCCACTGGGCAATTCGGCAAGAACCATCTCGGTGACCTGAACGAGTTCCTGCCGACCGTTCACGGTTTCGATGAGTTCTTCGGCTATCTCTACCACCTCGATGCGATGGAAGACCCCGCGCACCCTGGTTATCCGCAGGACCAACTGAACGTCGTCGGGCCACGCAACATGGTCCATTCCTGGGCGACAGAGGTGGATGATCCGACAGAAATGCCGCGCTGGGGCAAGGTGGGCAAACAACGGATCGAGGATGCCGGCACGCTCTATCCTGAGCGCATGAAGACAGTTGACGACGAAATCCAGTCCCTCTCTTTCAAGTTCATCGAAAAGGCCAAGGCGGACGGAAAGCCATTCTTCCTGTGGCTCAACCCGACCCGCATGCACATTGTAACGCATCTCTCGGAGAAGTATGAAAATATGCGCAACTCGGAGAATGGATGGACCATTCACGAGGCTGGCATGGCGCAACTTGATGACATCGTGGGCGCTACGATGCAAAAGCTCAAGGATATGGGCGTAGACGACAACACCATCGTCATGTTCACCACCGACAACGGAACCGAGAACTTTACCTGGCCTGATGGCGGGCAGACGCCGTTCTATGGCGGGAAGGGCACGACCTTTGAGGGCGGCTTTCGCGCACCGGCAATGATCCGCTGGCCTGGACATGTCCCGGCCGGCTCAATCGGCAACGGCTTGATTTCGGGCCTCGACTGGTTCCCGACTTTCACCGCGGCCGCAGGCAATGCCAATATTGCCGTGGAACTTAAGGCTGGAAAGGAAATGAACGGGCAGAAGTACAAAGTGTATCTCGACGGTTATGACCAAACGAGCATGATCACCGGGTCGGGTCCGTCGAACCGCCACGAAATCTGGTATTTCGCCGAAAGTGCTCTCGGCGCCGCCCGCGTCGAAGACTACAAATATACCTTCAAGGAACAGCCCGGCGGCTGGCTCGGTGACACAGTGACATTAGGTGCGCCAACCATCGTCAATCTACGTCTGGACCCGTTCGAGCGGACAGCGTTTTACAAGGGGAACACCGGCTCTCTCGAATATTTCGAATGGTATAAATTCGAGTTCTGGCGCTTCGTGCTTGTACAGCAGCGGGTAGAACAATTGGCGAAATCCGCCGTCGAATTCCCACCCATGCAGGCTGGTGCGAGCTTCGGGTTGAGTGCCGTCAAGGCGCAGATCGCCGAAGCCATGAGGAAGCAAGCGCAATAGGCAGTCCTGCATTTCGAAGGGCAGCTCGCAGGGGCTGCCCACTTTCGTGGCTAAGCCGCAAGACTGCGGTCCCGGCCGTAACAGCAAGCTCTTCTCATCCACGTGCTCATGCTTTCACAGCCGAAAAGAACAGGAACCGCGGCTTGGTCGTCAGGCTCTGATAGGCCCGCGGAAAAAGCGTGCGGGCTTCAGGATCGGGCTGGGGCTCGCTGACGATGTCGATCTGAAATCCGGCCGACTTCAGCGCCTCGAACATGGCGTGCAGCGGCCGATGCCAGAAGCGCATGGCGATATCCTTTCCGCCGCGCTGCCAGGTCTCATCGAAACTGTAGGTCTCGAAATAATTGTCGCGACCGGTCGAGGCGTGATCCATGAAGGGATGGTGGGTGGAAAGAACCAGGCGACCGCCTTCGGGCAGCAGCCGGTTGAACTCCGAAAGGGGCCCCGACCAGTCGGCAAGATAATGCATGACCAGCGAGGCAAGGATCAGATCGAAAGCTTTGTCCGTAAACGGCAATGCTTCGTTGAGATCCGCCAACAGCAGCCGCGCGCGCCCTTGCAGGCGACGTTGCGCGATCTCAAGCATGCCGGCACTGGCGTCGATCCCGGTCACGACAGCCCCGCGCTCAAGGAGCGCTGCCGCATGCGCCCCACCGCCGCATCCCGCATCGAGCACGGAGAGACCGGCGACGTCGCCAACCAGGGCAAGAATAGCCGGCCGCTCGTAATAGGCATTCCAGGCATTGGTCTCGTTATCGGCATCATAGGCCGCCGCGAAGGCATCATAGTCATTCTCGGCCAAGATTTTTCCCTTTCCGAAGACTGTTCGAAGACGCCTCTGTGTCAGAAGCTTGCTCGATCGACCTGCAAAAGGCCGAGATCGGTCACGCACGATCTCAAGGGTGACATTGCCAAGACGCGCTGCATCCGAGCGCGAGCCTCCGCCATAGATCAAGGCAAGCGCCAAAAGACGACGCGCCTGCGCCGCGTGCTTGCTCTTGCGGGCCAGACGCCGAACACCTTCCGCGTCAAAATCCGCCCGTAATGAAATCGCTGCTCCCATCGCAGACCTCTCGTTTGGCGTATTGATCCCTGTCAGCTTGCCGGATTGCGCGCGGTGACGATCCACGCCGCGCCGTTGATCATCACCGACCGCTCACCGGGGCAGCCGCGAAGGCGGCACGAACCGCAGCCGAGGCGCGGGCCCGGATATCGTCGGGTTGATCAGCGAGAGAGCGCGCCAGCGGGCCGACCTCGAGTGTCATCTTCACCGCGTCGTCGAGCGCCGCATCCCGCGTCTCCCCCTTGCCGAATGGGATAGAGGCATCGAAGGGCGCGATAGCGACATCGGTGAAGCCAGCCGCCGTTAGAATGCGCGTCACCCGCCCCTGGTCGCCAAACGAGAACGGGCCGGGCGCTTCGGGATCGGGCGGCGCCGTCGGCGGGAGGATGCCCTTCATGGCGCCTACCGGCAAGCGAACCCAATCGTTCTCGGCCATGGAGCGCCAGCAGACGAAAGCGACCCGCGCGCCCGGCTTGAGCGCACGGCGCATATGAGCGAACGCCACGGTCGGATCGTCAAAGAACATCACTCCGAAGCGCGAGAACAGGATGTCGAACGCGCCCTCGGGCAGATCGGCGCTGCTGGCGTCGGCCACCTGGAACAGGGCCGGCGTATCCTGCGGCGCGCGCACGCGCGCTCTGCCGATCAGCGGTTCGGATATGTCCACGCCTAGCACATGGCCCCCAGCGCCGACGCGGGCGGCAAGATCCAGACTGGACGCTCCCGCGCCGCAGCCGACGTCCAGCACGCGTTCGCCTGTAGCGGGCGCGGCGGCTTCGATCGCGGCCTGACCGAACACCGCCATCATGGCATCGAGCCGGACCTGGTAAGCGACCCAGCGCTCCCCGCTTTGGCCTTTCCAGTCGGCGACCTGATAAACATTTTCCTCTGTCATGCCATATCCTTGTTCTGATCTGTTCTTAATCAAGCTATCCGCCCGCGTGATTGTTGCCACCGTGCGCGGCGATGAACATGGCAACGGCCGACCGGCAATAGGTTTCGATTTCGTTATCGTCCTCTGCTCTCGCCTCATCGAAGCGTGCGATAATCAGGAGATCGGATCCTTTGATAAGCGCGGCAAACAAGCGGGCGGACTGGAGAGGATTGGGCACGTTCAAAACCGCCTTCGTGTGCAACTGACGCAGCAGGGCCTCGATTTGGGCGATGACATAGGCGGGGCCGGCTTCGTAATGGAGCTTGCTTAAAGACTTTTGATTCGTCTTGTCGGCCATGATCATGGCTTCGACACTGCGCACCTCCGGGCTCAACAGCGTGCGAAGCAGGGATGATCCCACCGCCATGAGCTGCTCTTGGGCCGAACCGTCGATGCCTTCAAAAAGGGCCTGTGGTGCAAACTGATGGCAGTGGGCCGCAATGGCCGCACTGAACAGCGCCTCCTTGTTCTCGAAGTGCCGATAGATGCTGAGCTTGGATATCTTCGCCCGTTGGGCGACCTTTTCCAATGTCGTCGCTTGAAAGCCCAATTCCACAAAGAGTTCGCACGCGGCGTCGGCTATCGTTTGGCCAAGCGCCTCATTGGCGGGCCGGCCGCGCCGGGCCTGGCTGTTTTTTTCGGTCACGACAATTACGATCCTTGACAGTATCTTAATTCCTGCATTAAGATACCACGCGGTATCGGAAATGTGCAAGCCAGAGATTGGATTTTACCCTGTCCCCCAAATCAAGTTTCCCGAGGGCGCCCGGCAATATCGAATGCGGCATCGTCCGCCCGGTCAATACAGTGATGGGCGACTGTCTCGGCAATGCCGGAGCCCTGCTCGCTGCCCGTCTCGAGCGCTTATCGCTGGCCGCTATTTCGCGCCACGCCCACCCCAACCCCCACCATCCGCAACACGGAGCCCATCACCATGGATGACGTCATCATCATCGGCGGCAGCTTTGCCGGCCTCGCCGCCGCCCTTCAGCTCGGCCGTGCTCGCCGCAAGGTCACCGTTCTCGATACCGGCCTGCCGCGCAATCGCTTCGCCGGCCACTCGCATGGCCTGCTCGGCCACGATCACAAGCCACCGCTGGACATCCTGGCCGAGGCGCGGCAGCAACTCGCGCGTTATCCCACGATCAGGCTGGTCAATGCCCGGGCCGACAGCATCTCCGGCACCATCGACGACTTCTCCGTCCTCACTGGCGATGGCGAGCGCCTTGGGGCGCGCCGCCTGATCCTGAGTTACGGCGTTGCCGACCAGATGCCCGATGTTCCGGGCTTTGCCGAAAGCTGGGGCACATCCATCGTGCCCTGCCCCTATTGCGATGGCTTTGAAGTCGCCGACCAGCATTGGGGCCTCGTCTGGTCCGGCCCGCCGTCGCACAATTATGTCAGGCTGTACCACGACTGGACCGAAACGTTGACGGTCTTCGCCGATGGTCACGACATTTCACCCGATATCCGGGCCGATCTGGCGCGCCGCAACATACCTGTCGTTGATGGCCGCATCGCCGAAATCGCCCATCACCGGGGCCATATCACCACCGTTAATCTCGAGAGCGGCCGCAATGCCGCAGTCGATATCCTGTTCGCACATCCGCGCAACAAGCCGTCCGCAAGCCTGCATGACTCACTGGGCCTCGCCACGGTCAATACGCCCTTCGGCATCGCCCTCAAGGTAGACGAGCGCCGCGAAACCAGCACGCCCGGCATCTACGCTGCCGGCGATCTTGCAAACCCAGCCATGGCCTCGGTCACCACGGCAATATCGCAGGGCGCGACGGCGGGTATCTCCGCCCAGCAGTCAATGCTGGTTTGAGAAGACACAGATGGAGTTCCAACACGTCACCTTCGACTCTGATCAATGAGGAAGCCATGGTCGCCCACGTGCTGTCGACCAGCTGGCCTGTCTGGCCAGCACACTTGCCGCTATCGTCAACGGCCACAAGCAAAGCCGGATCGATGAGTTGCGGCCTTGGAATTACGTGAGATAGAAGGCGGTTCCGCCTTAACGCAGATAAGAAGGTGGTGGCTGCCGGTTCATATCCTGTGATAGTTCACGGGGATGATCTACAAGCATCAACACCTTTGGCCCGGCGTCCCGCTCGCTCTTGGCTCGGCCGTTCTCTTCGGGGCGTCAGCGCCGCTCTCCAAGCTGCTTTTGGGGTCAATCGATCCTTGGTTGCTGGCAGGCGTTCTATATCTTGGAGCCGGGATTGGGCTCGCCGCCGTCAGTTGGGGACGTCGCCTGATCGAGCTGCCGAACGTGGAGGCTCCGCTACAAAAGGGAGATATTCCCTGGTTGGTCCTGGTCGTCTTGTTTGGTGGCTTACTCGGTCCGCTTTTGTTGATGCTGGGTCTTTCTCGGACCTCGGCATCTTCGGGCTCGCTGCTTCTCAATCTTGAAGGATTGGCGACCATGGGTATTGCATGGCTTGTATTTCGCGAGAACGTAGATCGGCGGCTATTGCTTGGCGCTATGGCTATCCTCGCTGGGGCGGCTGTGCTGTCATGGAACGGTGAGACGCTTCACCTCGATATCGGTGGTCTGCTGATTGCAACTGCGTGCCTGTCATGGGGTATCGACAACAACCTTACCCGCAAGTTGTCTTCGTCCGACCCAGTTCAAATCGCGATGATCAAGGGGCTCGTCGCCGGTACGACCAACCTTGTGTTGGCGATAATGTTTGGCGCGTCATTGCCAAATGCTACTCTCGTTTGCGCTGGTTCATTGGTCGGCTTCCTCGGCGTAGGAGTCAGCCTGGTGATGTTCATGCTCGGGCTCCGCCATCTTGGGGCAGCCAGGACAGGGGCCTACTTCTCGTTGGCTCCGTTCATTGGCGCAATTCTTGCGGTCCTCATTTTTGGCGAAGCCGTTACACTGCAGCTTGTTGCGGCGGGCATCCTGATGGGCATTGGCCTATGGTTGCATCTGGCCGAGCGTCACGACCACGAACACTTGCACGAGGCGCTGGAACACGACCACTCGCATGTCCACGACGCACATCACCAACACGTCCACGACGGGCCATTCACGGAGCCTCATTCTCACTGGCATCGACACGAGCCGTTAAGTCACAGGCACGCCCATTACCCCGACCTGCACCATCGCCATCCGCATGAGTAAGCCATCGAAACGGTAGGGCACGCGATGCGGTCGGACAGACCCTCCGGTTAAATAGCGCGACCCCGATAGAAATCACCTTGTAACGGCCACTTCAGGCGCAATACGGACAGCCGCGGTCTTGCCCGAAGATCGAGCCATCGGCCGCAACCATGGATCGGCGCCTACCATCGACAAGCGCGCCTCAGGGAGGAATGGCTGGACATCGGCCTAGTTCTGCGGTGTCGGTCTCGCTGGCGCGAGCTGTTCGTCGCAGCGTAGGCAACAAGGCCCAGCCAAGGTTCTGCAAAAGGCAAGCCCTTCGCACGCCCTACGGCGTAACCGTCAGCCTGGCTTGCATCCCGGCTTCGTAGTGGCCCTTCATGTTGCAGAAGAGCAGATAGGTGCCCGGCGTCAGCTTGGCGTTCAGCTTGCCGCTGGCGCCTGGTTTCAAATCGGAAACCTCGCCCAGGCTTTTCAGCTTCGATTCATCGATGCGATTCTTGGTGGCGTTGACCGGGATGGGCAGGTCCGGAGATTTCAGGCGAACGACGACCATTTCATGCTGCTCGGTCATCGCATCGTTGTGGACTGCGAAGGTCGCGGGGCCGGCTTTCACCGTCGGCGGGTCGAGCTTCAGCGACATCGCACCGCCGCCTTCTCCATCTTCCGTAACATTGATCACGGTGGCGGCCGCAAAGCTTGCTCCGGCCGAGCAGGCGAGAATGGCAGCTCCGGCGAAAAGGGACAGCAGTCTGGCACGTGGCTTCATCGTTGGTCTCCGTCGGGGTTTAAGAGTGGTGGGCGCTGAGCCGGTTGCTCAGCCAAGGATCATCCGGGGCGGCATGCAGTGGGTCGCTGTCGTCATCGAAGGCTCGCTGGTTGTCGTTTCGATCGCGGGAAGGGAGGCGTCCACTGCATGCCGCACGACGCTGGTAGCGCGGCATTCTTACGCGCACTTTGCCGGGATCATACCAATCCGTAAGAATGCAGCCCCGGCCGTTCGACCCTCGCACTTTACGAAAATGTATAGTCCGGGCGAGGTTCCCGTGAGGTTTGGAGCGCAGCTTGGCGCCATCATTGCCAAGTCGAGGTCAGCTCTCTCATGTACATGCGCACCGCACCTGCCGCCCCTTCATCCGATCAGCCTGCGGATGAATACCTACCTGATCAATCTCGAGCGCCATTGCGCCGGTTTCGAATGGAGCGCCTGCTGGCAGGTTTCGGCCTTGCCTTCGAGCGCGTGGCGGCGGTCGATGGGGCAGGGCTGAGCCTGCCGCATCCAAGCGGAGGCTCAAATGTCGCCTCTGCCGGTGTGCCGTGGTAGCCCCCTCTGCCCTGCCGGGCATCATCTCCCCCACAGGTGGGGAGAACACAAGTGGCTAAACCTTCGCATCCAGCTACCGTTTCGTCGGGCTGCGACGCCAATTGTTTGGGGAAGCCAGCGCTCCCAGCCAATCTCCCCACCTGTGGGGGAGATGCCCGGCAGGGCAGAGGGGGGCGGCCGGGACACGACCCTCTCAGCGGCGGGCATGGATCCCAGGCTTGAGTCCTGGAATGACTGAGGTTGGAGGCGTGGTTTCGCCAAACTTCCGGCTGAGGTTAAGCCTTGCCCAGGTGCTTCGGCCAGAATTGCTGATGCACTTCGGCGGCTTCGTCTTCGAGGTTCGTCGGGCCAACCACAGTGACGGTGCGAGCGCCGGTTTGCAGCACCGCACGGCTCGGCACGTTCAACCCGATGCCGGCGATCTCGCCAAGCCGGGCTTCGGAGCAGGCAAACACCATGCGTCCGATGCCCGACCAGTAGATCGCCCCGGAGCACATCGCGCACGGCTCCGTGCTGGTGTAGAGAGTGCAGTCGGCGAGAAAGCCGGTGTCGTAGTGCTTCGCCGCAGATTTAATCAGGTTCATCTCGGCGTGATTGGTCATGTCGTGGCCGGTGAGGACGCTGTTTTCGGCGCGCAGGATGACCTCGCCGTCCTTCACCAGCACCGAGCCGAATGGTTCGTCGCCTCGGTCCATCGCGGATTTCGAGAGCGCAATCGCCTCGCGCAAAAACCGCTCATGGTTTTCCATCAGAGTCTCCCCCATAGCTAGAGAAGAGCGATTTTGTCTTGAATCGGAGGGATTTCCAAGGGCTGCAAATCCGATTCAGGATCGGCGATCGAATCGCGGCAACCAACCGTGTTCTGGCCGCCGAGCAAGTCTGCCGGCTGGGGACCGCCGGATGCGGAAGAGCCGTTCCTCGCCAAAACAAAGCCTGTGCAAGTCTTTCAATTGCCGTTTGACGCTGCTTCAATGCAACCGTCTAACTATGAGCGCGAGAGTGTTTTTCTCGATCAGTTGCAAGGGGGTACTGTGCTCAAAACATTCTCGTTACGGGGTAGGCTTGGTCGTCTTCGCTATTTCCTGTTTACCCTCGCAGTCATCATTATCGCCGCGGCCGCGGTATTCGTACTCACGCGCCTACTGACGCTGGCCGGCACTCGAGAAGCGTTTTCAATTGTTCAGGGCTTAATCGCTCTAACCTATGTGCTGGCTATCATCGCCAGCTTTTGCCTGATGGCGAGGCGACTGCATGACTTCGATCAGAGCGGCTGGTGGACCCTTTCAGTCCTTGTGCTTCACTTGGTCTACAGCCATTACGAGGCAGCCGGCTCCCTGACCGCGACAATTCTCATGGGTATCGTTCTGCTGGCCGTCCATCTTGCAATCATCCTCACTCCTGGCTCGAAAAATCCCAACAGGTTCGGCGAACTGCCCGGCTCCGTCGCAGCGCCCGTTTAGTTTGCTCGGCGGATAATAGCCGCCGCGAGCAAGGTCTGCCGGCTGGGGACCGCCGCCGGATGTCTCGTCCGGGGTGCAGACCCGCACCTTACGAAAATGTATAACCCCGGCGAAGTGCCCGTGAGTTTTCCGGCGCAGGCTTGGCGCAGTCGTTGCCAAGTCGAAGGCCAATTTCATGAATATGCGCGCCACACCTGCCGCCCTGATGCCGGCGATCCATCCGGTCAGCCTGCGGGTCGACACCTATCTGATCAATCTCGACCGGGCGCCGTTGCGGCGATTTCGGATGGAGCGCCTGCTGGTGGGCATCGGCCTGGCCTTCGAGCGGGTGGCGGCAATCGATGGCGCAACGCTCAGCCTGCCGCATCCGGATTTTGACGAAGCCGCCTATCTGAGCCGGCATGGCCGTCGGCCGAACCCTTTCGAGATCGGCTGTTTTCTAAGCCATGTCGAATGCGCCAAGCGCTTCCTCGGAAGCCATGCCGAGTTCGCGCTCATTCTGGAAGACGATCTCGATTTCGATGACGATCTGGCCGAACTGCTCGAGGCCGCGCTTGAGCATCAGGCGCGCTGGGACATCCTGCGCCTGTCGACCGTCAATTCCGGGAAAAAGCACAAGGTGGAGCCGCTGACCGCGTCACGCTCGCTCGCCATCGCGCTCACCCGCGAGAAGGGGTCCGGCGCCTATCTGATCAACCGCAAGGCGGCGGGCTGGATTGCCGATGTGCTTGTCCCCATGCGCCTGCCCTATGATCTCGCCTTCGATCTGGAGTTCGATGATGGGCTGAGCGCCTGCTTCGTCGATCCGCTGCCGGTCAGCCAAAGGGCCGATCCCTGCTCCCAGATCCAGGCAGGGCTTTCGGCATACCGGCTGGGCCGCCGCCGGCCGTGGAGCGTGCTGCCGTATCGCGCGGCGGCTGAGGTGCGCCGGTTCGTTCGCCGCTTCCGCCGTCTCGCGGCTTGGAGGGTGAGCGGCTAGGGCCGCTCCCCCGGGGTGAGCGGCTAGGGCTTCTCGGCCGAGATCAGCGGGAAACCGACCGAAACGATGAGGCCGGGATGATTGTCCGCCATGGTGATGTCAGCCGAATGCAGGTCGGCGATTGCCTTGACGAGACTGAGCCCGAGGCCGCTTCCCGGCGTCGTGCGGCTCTTGTCGAGCCGGTAGAGACGCCGGAAGACCTTGTCCCTTTCGTCGGCGGGAATGCCGGGGCCGCTATCGCCGACCGAGACAATGGCGCGGCCGCCCTGGCAGCGGAGCGAGACCGTGATGCCGGTTCCATCAGGGCAGTGGTTGATCGCGTTCTCCACCAGGTTGGCGATCATCTGCGTCAGGAGATCGCGGTCGCCCCAGACGAGCGCGGGACAGCGCTCCGCGATCGTCAACGCCATCAGCGCGTCTTCGGCGACATCGGCATAGACCTCGGAAATGACGGCAAGCACGGTGTCGATATCGGTCGCCTGGAAACGCTCCTTGCGGGCGCCGGCCTCGATCTGGGAAATGCGCAGCAGCGCCTCGAAGGTGGCGTTGATCCGGTCGCTCTCGTGTCTCGCTTCGTCAAGCAGAGCCGAAACGTCCGCCTGCTGGTCGTTTCCAGCCACCGCCGCATCCAGCGTCAGGCGCAGCCTGTTGAGCGGCGTCTTCAGATCGTGGGCGATATCGGCGCTCACCTGCCGCATGCTCTCGACCAGTCTTTGCAGCCGCTCCAGCGCCGCGTTGATCTGGATCGCCACCGTATCGAGGTCGTCGCCGTTGCCGGTGATCGGAATGCGGGCGTCGAGTGCGCCGTGGGAGACATCGTTCATGGTATGGGCGACCCCGTCCAGCCGCGCCTGGGCCCGGAAGGCGAGAAAGACGCCGCCGCCGATCGCTGTCGCCACGACGATCGCAGCGGCCCATTCGAAGCTGACCAGCACGATCCGCAGCATCTCGTCGACATCGTTGAAGTTTTCCGCCACCACCAGGCTGTAGGGACCGATGGTCGAGACCTGCATCCGGTAGCGCTCATGCCCCTTCAACCCGACATCCCTAGAGGTGACGGTGTAGACGCCGTTGGGGATGCGGGGTGCTGCAAAATTGCCGGCGAGTTTCTTGCCGGCATGGTCGGTCAGCGAGTAGAGCCCGTCGGAGGTCGACTGGAAGCTCGCATAATTGTTCAGCGTATTGATCAGATCCTCGGTATCGTTGGGCTCGTAGGTCGAGACAACCAGCGAATTCATTTCGCCCAGCGACTGTTCGAGATCACGCGCAAGGCCCAGGCGCAGCATGTGATAGATGATCGCGCCGCTCAGGATGAAGGCGACGACGAAGAGCACGCCGAAGGTGACGGCAAGCCGGAACGGCGTGCTCCTGCGTAGGCTAGCGAGGCGCATGCAGGCTGTATCCGGTGTTGCGGACCGTATGCAGGAGCTGGACCTGGAATGGCTTGTCGACCTTCGCTCTCAGTCGGCTGATATGGGTCTCGACGACGCTGGTCTTCGGATCGAAGTGGAAGTCCCAGACCCGCTCCAACAGCATCGTCTTGGTGATGACCCGGCCTTCGCCGCGCATCAGCACTTCGAGCAGGGTGAATTCGCGCGGCTGCAATTCGATCGCCTGACCGGCGCGGCGGGCTTCGCGGCGGATCAGGTCGAGCTCGAGATCGGCAACCTTCAGCACCGTCTTCTGCTCCTGCACCGGCGGCCGGCGGCCGAGCGCGTTGACCCGGGCCAGAAGCTCGGAGAAGGCAAAAGGCTTGGTGAGATAATCGTCGCCGCCCGCCTCCAACCCCTCGACCCGGTCATCGACGCCGCCGATCGAGGTCAGGAACAGCGCCGATGTGCCGACCTTGGCGGCCCGCAGCGAGCGGATAATCGCCAGCCCATCCAGCCCCGGCAGCATGCGATCGACGACAATGACGTCATAGGCTTCGCGCTGCGCCTGAAACAGCCCATCGCGGCCGTCACCGAAGACGTCGCAGACATGGCCTGCCTCGGAAAGGCCCTTGGCGATATAATCGGACGTCTTCCGATCGTCCTCGATAAGCAGGATCCGCATCAGCCCGATCATTCCCACAGGTGTGGAGGCAATCTAGCGGAGCCTACGGCTGAGCGACAACTTACGGATTTGTAAGGTGGGCAGGGCTTGAGCAGCCGAACCCCTCTGCATTTGCAGCGCTCTCAGCCTCGCGGGCGTGGTTTCGCCTCATATGTCGTCCGAACGATCGAAGTGGGGTCAAGGCCGCGTGCGACCGGCGTCCAGCCGGCGGGCTGGCTCCGTCTGACGAGGCCGACATCGTCCAGATGCTCATCATCCAGCCGATCGAGATCCGGCATCGCATCATGGCGGGATGCCCTGTTTTCACGCCAGTTGGAAAGGCTGTGAAGCGCAAGCGCAAGCGGATGCGCGATCGCGGCGAAGATGGCGGACTGGGTGTTCGATCTGGCGAAGCTGGTCATTTGCATGTTCCCCTCGGTTGACGGTGCATGCTGGCATCACGGGCTGGACATGTACCGACGGGCGGCTGACGAAGAGCTGAATTTTCGCTGAAAACAACGTTTGCCAGTGCGACGGCGTGGGGCCGCGCCAAAGTATGTCGCGCAAAAAGTGTGCAGCGCTTTTCCCAGGCAAAGCGCGAAGCGCTTTTGCCGCGCTTTAAGCCTCTCCGGGAAGGACCGGGAACCGGGCCGACTTCAGCAGATCGAGTATGTGGGCGCGCTGCTCCGGCCGCTTCACCCCGGCATGATCGAGATATTGGCTGGCGGACTTGTAGCCGATCAGCATCGCCTGGTCGCGCCAGCCCGCGGCTTCTTCCGGCCGGCCGACGGCAACGGCGCAGCAGGCAGCCGTCACCAGGTCGTCCATCGAGCGGGTGTTCGGTTGCCGGCGCAGAACGAAGGACAAAGCTTCCTCATATCGGCCGGCATGGAAGGAGGCGCGGCGGAATGAACTGTCGTACCAGATCGGCCAGCTCGGATTGAGCCGCCGGGCCTTTTCAGCCGCAGCGATACCCTCCTCGATGCGCCCGAAGACCGGCGCCCAGCCGGAGAACATCGCCAGCACGTCGGCGTTCGAAGGACCGAGACCGAGCGCCCGATCCAACGCCGCCTCCGCCGCTTCCATCTGTCCCATGTTGCCGAGCATCTCGCCGAGCGCCACCAGCGCTTCCGCGTCGAACGGATCGAGTTCAACGGCGCGCCTGGCGGAATTGAGCGCCGCAGCGTCGTTCTCGGTCATGTCGACGCCGAAGGAGGCGAGTTCATCGTGCGACCAGGCAAGACCGAGCCAGGCGCGGGAAAACAAGGGGTCTATCTCGGTTGCCCGCTGGAAACAGTGCAGCGCCTTTTCGGCATCTTCCCGGTTGAAGCGATTGGTGTGATATCGCCCGCGCAGATAGAGTTCGAAGGCATCGCGATCGGCCGCCGCCCGTCGATGCAGGTGCTCGGCGGCGACGTTCAGCAGCACGCCGTGGCCGGCAAGCGCGTTGACGATGCCCTCGGCGATTTCCGACTGGATTTCGAGCGCATTGGCGATCGCCCCGTCCCAGCTGGCTGACCAGACGATCCGGCCGCTCGACATTTCGGTCAACACGGCGGTGACCTTCATCATGCCGTCGACCGACTGCACCATGCCGTTGAGGTCAAATCCGAGTGTTGCGCGCAGAGGCGAGGGGACTGCCTTCTCCGGCAACCAGGTGACCTCCAGGTCGTGGTAGCGGGCCAGCCTGGAGGCGACCTCGGTGGAGAAGGCCTCGGCAAACCAGGCCGCATCGCTGCCGGGGCCGATCAGACGGAACGGGGCCACCGCCAGGGGAAGCGTCCGCACGAAGGCCTTCTCCGGCATGGCGTTGGCGGCCGATTGCTTGTTCTCGAACAGATAGCCGCGCCGGAACAGCGTGCGGATCAATCCGTCGGCGCCGATCGCCTTGCGGATCTGGCTGATCGCCTGGGTCAGCGAATCCTCGGTAACGATGACACCTGGCCAGACCGCTTGCATAAGCTCGTCCTTGGAGACCACGCGGCCCTCGTTCTGGACGAGATAGGTGAGCATGGCCAGCGGCTTGGCGCCGATGTCGACATCCATGCCGCGCCGCATGAGCCGCCCCCTTTCGGGGTCAAGCGTGACGTCAGCGAAGGTGAACAAATCCGTCATGTCAGAGACCGCTTTAACCGTAGGAATTATACCAAGGCGAGCGCGAACCGAAGCCCCGCGCGACGGTGCAGATGAGGAGGCGCTAAAGCGCCTCACGGCAATTCTGGCGGTCGCCGGCCTCGGGCATGTCATGGTAGCCAGGCCGGCAAAACCTCGATTGCCGGTAAAGTTACTACCGTTGTCGAGCGTTTCAAATCACCCAGGGGGAGTATGACGGATTGCTGGGCGTTGTGGGGACACATGCCCGATACGCTCGGCGGCGGCCACGTGCTGCTCGCCGATCGCGCCTACGACAGTGATGCCTTGCGCCTCGAATAGCCCCCCTCGAATGCTCGCAGAGGCGTTCGGGCAGGAGCCCGACCATGATCAAGATGAGCGTCTACTATCCGGCCGCCGGCGGCTCGAAGTTCGATCACGACTACTATCGTACCAGCCACATGCCACTGATCCAGGAACGGCTCGGCGATGCCTGCCTGCGCTACGAGATCGAAAAGGGCCTTGCGGGTCCCGAACCTGGAAGCGCGCCGGCGGCGATCCGACACTTGCCGCGGGCCTGATTTCGCCTGAAGTCTGACCGACCTTGGCCGTGTCGACGCAGGTTATTCGGCGCGTTTGTTAAATCCCCGAGCCGTCGAGCTGCTCGGCGTCGTCGCCTTCCCAAGGTGAGGGCATCGAGAGGCGGGCGAGATTGGCCGAGGGCATCGGCATCCAGCACTTCAATTCCGGCTCGGCATATTCGATGATCTGCCCGGGCGAGGAATCCGAGGCGCGCCAGCCTTCTGCGCCAAACTGATCGCCATGCGACCAATAGGCGAGGTCTACTTCCGCTGGCCCCTGTTCGGACGGGCGGATGGTGACCAGGATCCGACTGCCGTCTTTCGGTGCGCTGGCCATGCTGCGCCAGCGGTCTGCCTCGTCCATCGTTTTGCCTCCTGCCTTGCTGCTTGTGCAACTGTCGCCTCGCCAACGAAAGCGGTCAACTCAAACTTTGAGGGGACCCTTCGCTATCGATGGCGGTTAAGCTATCCTGACGTCCCGGATGGAGGAACAGCGCATGGCGAAGCTCGTCTTCGGAATGAACGTCTCCCTGGATGGCTATGTCGATCACCAGAAATTTGCGCCCGACCCCATCCTCTTTCGCCACTGGATCGAGCAGGCGCGCGGCCAGACGGGGAGCCTCTATGGCCGCCGCCTGTACGATGTGATGCGCTATTGGGACGAAGACAATGCCGAGTGGACCCCGGAGCTGCACGATTTCGCGCTTGCCTGGCGGCGCCAGCCGAAATGGGTCGTGTCGCGCTCGCTGACCTCGGTCGGCCCCAATGCCACGCTTGTCACCGACGACATCGAGACGGTGATCCGCGGCCTGAAGGCCGAGCTTGCCGGGGAGATTCAAGTCGGTGGGCCGGAGCTTGCGGGAAGTCTGGCCGACCTTGGCCTGATCGACGAGTATCGACTCTACTTCCACCCCGTCGTGCTCGGCCACGGCAAACCGTTCTTCACCGGCCCGAGGCCTCCGCTCCGCCTTGTCGCCAGCGATTTGATCGGCGGGGATGCGGTGCGATTGACCTATGTTCCTGGTTGATTGGGTCGGTGCCCTTACTGAAATCCCTCGAATGGGTCTGGTCACCGCTGATGAAGAGCATCGGGCGAGGAGAGCCCATCTCGATATCGTTGGGATAGAAGACGTCAGAACGCGCCCTGCGGCGACGGAACGCCGACGCGAATGGCCTGCGAAAAATTCGGCGAAAGACCGTCCTCGTGCGCTCTTGCAGCGATGTGTGCGGCCGACCGCAGTTGCGACAAGGGAACCGAGATGTCCAGCGCGCGCCGGTCATAGGCGTATTCCGGCAGGTATCCGTTGACGATGAGACGCCAGTCCATCGGCACGGCGTCGCCTGCCACGCGCATCATCTTGACGATGGTCGTCGTGCAGTTGGTCGTCAGCGAATTGTAAAAGGCGGGCCGCGCTGCAAGCGCGTTTGCATCGGAGACGTACTCGCGCAGAAGAAGCCTCGCAGCCGCCGGCGTCGCCCTCAGGCGGTAGATCTGGACGTCCTCACCGCGAAAATTGGAGCGGAGGCCGATCACATCTCTTTCGTCTGCCGCGATGATGACCAGAGGACTGCTTTTGAAGAGGTCCGCCAGCGGTGAGAACGAACCGCCGGAAAGGCGGCGCACTTCGATAGACCACGCCAGATAACGGCCGTCGTCGAAGCCGAAGCTCATTATGACATGCGCGATGGTCGGACCTGACCAGTACGACATGAACATGTCGACGTTCTTCAGCTTGTTCAGGTCGTAACTGCGAGTCGTCCATTGTTCCGTGAAATCGGTGGCACTGCGCCACTGGAACTCGCGGACATTCGTCAGCGTCAACAGATCACCGTCGAATTCGCCGGTGACCTGACGAGCAACGTCCGGAGCCCACGCGCCATTTGCCTGCGGCTCGATCGTGCTCCACCAGAAGAGGACTATGACGAACGCGGCCACAAACGCGAGGACCGCACGAATGCGTCTCCTGCCAAAGAGCGCCACGATGACGGAGGCGCCAAAAAGCCCGAACAAGATGGCACTGGCTTGCCTGCCGAGTTCGGGCAACGGCAAGCGGTACCAAAGCGCGAGCGACGACCAGGCAGCGGCGGCGGCGACGACAAACAGGAGCACTGCAATGACGATCGCGCGGACCGGTCGAACCATTTTGATTTTCCAAACGGGTTTGAAACGTTCGTCCTGATCGTCGACCCTAGCGGTTTCCGAGCGTGAAGCCCAGAACCTATCCGAAGCGACGGGCTCCGGATTTTCTATTTTGGCAAGGCTCGATTGCGCCGGCAACGGCCCTCGCTTTTTCCGGCGCTGAACGATATGGACGATCTTGCCTGATCCAACATGAAGAGCATCCGATGATCCACGAATTGCGCATCTATACATGTCTGCCGGGGAGATTGCCGGCACTGCAGCAGCGTTTCGAGACCGCGACGCTGGCGATTTGGGAACGGCTCGGCATCCGCTCACTCGGCTTCTGGACGACGATGATCGGTCCTTCCAGCAACGATCTGACCTACTTGCTCGAATGGCGGTCGCTTTCGGAGCGCGAGCAGAAATGGGCCGAGTTCATCGCCGATCGCGAGTGGCAGGAAGCGAGGGCGAAGAGCGAGGCGGATGGGCCGATCGTCGCCAACATCGCCAGTTCGCTGCTGCAGCCGACACGCTTCTACCGCAGCTTCTCCAAACCGTCGGAATAACGGCTAAAGCGCGTCGTGCCAAATTTGATTCATGCGACGTGCTTTAGCTCTTTGTTTTTACGCATGTCGTTGCCGCAAAACCGCGGCACACTTTTGCGCGACATGCCCTAGAAACTCCGAACGCAGTTCATTGAGAAGTGGTTCGGATGTGTTTCTGCATGAGTGCGGGCCGTCGTGCGCAAATGGCGCAATCTGCACGAAGCGGGCTCCCGCCGGGACCACCGCCATCTGCCGAACAGCGCAGCCATTGTGCGTTGAGCCGCAAAAAGGAAACGCCAGAGCATAGCCCTGGCGTTTCGGTTCAGGCCACCAGGCCCTTGGTCAGCTCCAGCGCCTGCCGCTCGAACAGCCGGCGGTAGATGCCGTCGGGGCGGCGGATCAGCGCCTGGTGGTCGCCTTCTTCGACGATTTCGCCCTTGTCGAAGACCAGCAGCCGGTCGAGCGCCCTCACCGTTGACAGGCGGTGGGCGACGACCAGTGTGGTGCGGCCGTCCATCAGGCGTTCCATCGCCTGCTGGATCTGCACTTCGCTCTCGCTGTCGAGGCTGGAGGTCGCCTCGTCGAGGATCAGGATCGGTGCATCGGCCAAGAAGGCGCGGGCGATGGCGACGCGCTGCCGCTCGCCGCCCGAGAGTTTGACGCCGCGTTCTCCCACCATCGTCTCATAGCCCTTGGGAAGGCTCAGGATGAAGTCGTGGGCGCTCGCCTGCTTCGCCGCCTGCTCGATTTCGCGCCGCGAGGCATTCGGCCTGGCATAGGCGATGTTCTCGGCCAGCGTGCGGTGAAACAGGATCGGCTCCTGCTGCACGATGGCGATCTGGCTGCGCAGGCTGGATTGCCTCACCTCGGCGATATTCTGTCCGTCGATGCGGATCGAGCCCGAATTCACGTCGTAGAGACGCTGGATGAGCTTGACGAAGGTCGTCTTGCCCGAACCCGAATGGCCCACAAGGCCCACACGCTCGCCCGGTTTGATGGTGACCGAAAAGTCCTCATAAAGCGGGCTGGGATGCGCGCCATACTGGAAGGTGATGCGATCGAAGACGATCTCGCCCTGGTCGATCGCGATGGGCGTCGCGCCCGGCCTGTCCTCGATGCCGAGCGGCATCTTGTCGAGCAGCACCAGCTCTTCCATGTCGTTGACGGCACGCTGCAGGTTGCGGATGTCCTGGCCGACATTGCGCAGATAGCCCTGCAGGACGAAGAACATCGCGAGCACGAAGGTGACGTCTCCAGGCGTCGCCAGCCCCTGCTGCCACATGATGAGGCCCGTGCCCAGAATGCCGGCCTGCATGGAGACCATCATGAAGCCCTGGATCGTGCCGCTCAATGTGCCGCGCTTCCATGTCCGCCGCGTGCGGCTGTCCCACGTGCCGAGCACACGGCCGAGCCGGGTCTCCTCGCGGTTTTCGGCACCGAATGCCTTGACCACCGAGTTGCAGCTGATTGCATCGGCGAGCGCCCCGCCGAGCTTGGTGTCCCAGGCATTGGCAAGCCTTGCCGCCGGCGACACGAAGCCCATGGAAAGCGCCACGGTGACGCCGATATAGATCAGCGATCCGAGGCTGACGATCAGGCCCATGACCGGCCAATAGCTGCCGAGCACGATGCTGGCGCCGACCAGCATGACGATCGACGGCAGGAGGGCGACCAGCAGCAGGTCGTTCAGCGAATCCAGCGCCCACATGCCGCGGGTAATCTTGCGTACGGTCGAGCCGGCAAAGCTGTTGGCGTGCCAGTCGGTGGAGAAGCGCTGCACCTTGTGGAAGCCGCCATTGGTCACATCCGCCATGGTGCGCAGCGTCAGCCGGATGATGCCGTTGAAGATGAAATAGCGCAGCGCCACGCTGGTGAAGCCCAAGGCGACGACGATGACGAAGGCGCTGAGGGCGCTGTCGGCCGGATTGCCGCCGGCGATGGCATCGACGATCTGGCCTGAAAAGACCGGCACCATGACTTCGGCGAGCGTGCTTGAGATCACGAGCACGATGATGAGACCCACCAATCCAGGCCGGTGGCTCCAATGATGAAAGATAAAGCCGAGCACGTTGCGATAGGCATCGGCGCGGAAATCGAGCTTCTTGCGAGTCATTTGAACCAACCCGGCCGCATATCGGCAACCGGTCCTCAAAATCGAGAGTTAAATGGCACAGCCCAAGCGGGAGACAAAATGATCCCGTCAGATCATCGGGCTATGAAGAGAGAGAAAACCGCATGTCGGGCGCGCTGGAGGCGGGCCGCGAATGGAAATGACCTAGTGTCGGTTCATTCCGCACGGGAGGATTTTGGTGATTGCTGATGATGTCATGCAACGCCTCCCTTTTGTTCGATCTGACGCGGTGAGCCTCTTGTAGCGAAGGCAACCGCGCTTGCCAACCGGGAATTTGCAACCTGACAGAAAGTGATGCGAAAACGACACAATCTTCAACGTGCAGGTTTACGCGCCGCCGTTTGCAGGCGGGTTCGCCGAGCCGATGGCGGAAATACTACGCCAGACGCGAAAGGTCGGTCGGCTCCGGTTTTGCGCCCGCTGCCGTCAGCATCGCGTGGACCTGGCCACGGTGGTGGGTCTGGTGGTTGAAAAGTTCGATCGCACAGTTGGCCTTCGGCTTCTCGACCCGCGTTGCACCATCGCCGGGATACCAGACAAGGATGCCGTCGAGCTCCGCGTCACGCAATCCTCGCGCCCAGGCTTCGATTTCGGCGTTGCGTTGCAGCCGCAGGACCTTGAACGCATCCCAATCCGACGGGCTTGTCAGCGAGTGCGTGATGGTTTCCTCGGGCCGCTCATTGCCCTTCAATCGCGCGAGGATGAGGGCGTCGGCCCAATAAAGATGGTTCAGCGTCGCGGCGATCGATTGGAAGAACGCCCCCCGATCCTTCCAGCGCTCCGCATGCGTCAGCCCGTCGGCGGCGGTGACGAGTGAGGTGTTCTGCCAGCTGTTGTAGCGGGCCATGAGTCGGCAATAGTCGGCTGAGATCATTGTCTCGGGCTCCTGGTTAGCGATGATGGGGGGAGGGTGGCGATTGCAGGGAAGACCCATGGGGCCGTTCGTGCTCTGTCGCCTGCGCCAATGAAGGCGTGCCGTGCGAGAGGGCACGGACAGCGATCAGTCTATCCTGAAACGGCCTCGCCGCAAATTGCTGATGACATTTTTTCTTTTCAAGGGTCTTCCGTTCACGGGGCAGGTCGTCGCGGGAGGTTCCCGACGCAGCCCGTCGGTTCGCCGAAACTGCTCAGAGCGTGCGAACTTCGGCAAGCCGCTTGACGGCGTATTCGTCGTCCCAGCAGATGGCGGCTTCCCATGCTGCCGATGCTTGCGCGGCGATGTCATAGGCGATGCCTTCCAGACCGGCTGCATTGTGGGGCAGGACGAGGTCAAGGTCGGGCACGTCGACATGCGACTCATCCCAGTCGATCAGGGCGACGCGGTTTGCGGTCATGCGGATGTTGCCGGGGTTGGTCGGGTTGCCGTGGACGACGCTTGTTTCGCGACCGACAAGCCGCGCCCACGCCGCGCGGCATCGGGCGACGCCATTTGGCGGCATCGCGGCAAGGTCGATCCTCGTCCCCGTTTCGGCGTGCAGGAGGTCAGTCGAGGATCGCCAAGCTGGGCGCTGCGGCCAGCCCTGCGTCAACCGATGCAACTCGCGCAGTGTCTCGGCCACGCGACGCCAGTCGGCCTCCGTCTCGGGCGGCCCGCCCTGCATGTATTCCATCACTGTCAGACCATCGGCGAAGAGGCGGCCATCGGCCGTCGGGATCGGCACCGGCACGCTCAGACCTTCGCGGTCGAGGTGGCGTAGGAGTTCTGCTTCCCAAGCGAGATCAGCGTCGCTCCTGGTCCCCAGACGACCGACTGCAAGTTGGCCGCGGATGCGCAGGCTCCAGACATCATTGGCAACTCCGCCGGAGAGCCTTTCGATGCGAACCGCGTCCTTGCCCCACAGCTCCAGCGCTTCCCATCCCATACATAATCCTCAGTCTTTGATTTCCCCGACAAGCTCCCAAATGTCGACCTTCTCAGCGCGTCCCTTGACCGGGGCGAGGCCGAGGGGGCGGAAGGTGAAGCGGTCGGCGACGGCGTCGCGGGTGGCGGCGCTGACCAGGATCGATGTGTTCAGCTCCTTGTTCATGCCTTCGAGCCGTGACGCCACATTGATCGTATCGCCCATCGCCGTATATTGCTGGCGCGAAATCGCCCCGAAGCTGCCGACGACTGCCGGGCCGGTGTGCAATCCAAATCGAGTCAAAAGCTCGGGGCGGCCATTGCTGAGATTGGCTTCGTTCAACCCGTCGACCGCCGCTTTCATGGCCAGGGCGCATCGACAACCATGTTCGGCATGGCTGATATCGTCGACCGGGGCGTTCCACATGACGAAAATGGAATCGCCGAGATATTGCACGACGGCCCCGCCATGGCGCTCGGCGATGGTGTTCAGCAGTTCGAAATAGGCAGAAAGCGTGTCGACCACCTCCTCGGGCGAATGTTGTTCCGCGATGGTCGTGAAGTCTTTGATGTCGGTGAACAGCACCGTCACATCCTGTCGCTTCGCCCTGACGATCGCTCTCGTCTCGGGGTTGACGATCTGCCGGACCACTTCACGCGGCACATAAAGCGCAAACTGACCGATGGCATGACGGCTGGCCGCCAGGGCGTTTGCCAGCGTGTTGATCTCGCTGATCCAGGAGTGGGCCATCGGTTTCTCCCCCACATCCAGATCGCCGATCCTGCGCGCCTCGTCGGCCAGCCGATAGAGCGAGCGGCTGACCATGCGCGACAGCAGCACCGAGGCGCCGACACCGGCGATCACCAAGGCGGCGGCAATGAAGAGATTGCGCACCAGCAGCCGATGGGCTTCCGCCACCAGATCCGCCAGCGGCACGACGATGGCAGCCACGCTGCCCGTGAACAGGCCGGAGACGCTGACCGGGGCGATCTGCACAAGATAGGTTTCGCCATCGAAATCGACCCGCGCCAGGCCACCGCCGGCAAAGGCCGGGTCCTGCCTGAGCCGCACCACGGTTTTAAGGCTCGGGTCGAAACCGTTTGCCGTCGTGGCAAAGGCGCCTGATGTTCTCGACCATAATGCGATGATCCTGCTCATGATATCAGGGTCGGAATGGGCGACGAGATTGCCGTCGGCATCGATGATGTAGGCGCGGGCCCGCGGCGAGATCTCAGCTGCGTCGAGCAGCCGGCTGACGGTCTGCAGGTGAATGTTGATGCCGAGCACCACCTTGCCGTCGTCCCGCAGCGGGGCTGCGATCGTCAGCGTCGGAACATTCAGCGTCCCGGTGATATAGGGCCCGACGGACACCGGCGCGCCGTCCTGAATGACGGATCGATACCAGGGGCGTTGCCGCGGATCGAAGGATGTATCCTCGATCGTGCGCTCCGCGATCGGCTTTGCATCGCTGTCGAGAAAACCAAGCGTCGAGACGATATCGGCCGCTGGTCGCCGTGCGATCATTCTAATCGCGAAAGCCGTACCATCGGGTGCGGCCAGCGTCTGGCGGACGTCGCGCCGGGCCGTGTTGATCACCTGCAGGTAGGAGCCATCGGGATAGCCGGCGTAAACGCTGGTGGCGTTCGGGACGTTTCGCAGAACCTCCTGAAAGAATTGCTGTTTATCCTTGATATCCTCAGGCGGCGGGGAAATGAGCTGCGGCAGGGTGGAGGCCAGCGCCACGGCCTCGGTACCGCCCTGCAGCGTATTGCGGTATCCCTCGATCAGCCGCAAGCTCATCGCCCGCATCTGCTGCGCGCCGGCGCTGACCGCAGCTTCGGTTCCATGGCTGAATGCCATCCAGATGATCGGCGCCGATGTGCAAAGCAGCGACGCGACGACCAGGACGCCGAGATGCAGTCTGAGCGGTTTGGACCAGCGCACGCGATTTCCCCGAAATGCGGACCTGTCTCAGCAGGTAGCGCAATGCCTGCCCGGCATGCCCTACCCAACGATGCCAGCTAACTGCTTTTTGAAGGCTTGCACAAGCTGGTGATACCAGCGCTCCCGCCCTGGGAATTTGGCTGTTGCTGCGCGATGCCGGGGTAATGGAGGCTGAGCTACGAACGTCGCTGAGTTTGCCACTGAGCTCACCCCACCCTCCATCCTCCGCGGGCCTGCCCCGAGGATCCACGCCGGCCTCACCAGCGGGGGCCATGGAATCCCAGACTCAAGGCCTGGGACGACGGAGGGTGGGGGTGCGTCTTGCCAAAGAGATGGCGTGTGCGCCTTACCGCTGAAGCTCGGCATCATGAGCGTTTTTCAGCGCGTCGCATCCACCAAGCTCTTTCGTAGCGCTCGATGCCCAGTCCTGCACCTGCCGTTCTGATATCGGCAGGTCAGGGGCTTCTGCTTCGGCGAGAACCCGCAAGCTCGCGCCCTCCAATTTTGCGATTGCCTCCTCGACGTCCGAATAGATCTCGGTTCCCGGAGGACAGCCCTGTTTTTGGATATATCCCAAAAATCGTGGACGCATCGGCTTCGGCTCTACTCCGCAATATTTCTCCGCCAGGACATGCACCATCAGCGCGTAGTCGATTCCCATGAATCGCGACTCGATCGGTTCGTTCGGCTTGAAACTGTTTCGGCAAAGATTTGGAGATGCGGCTTTGGCGGCAACGAGCGGCACGCAGGCGAATATTAGGCCGCAGACATAACGAAACAATTCACTTCCCTTCATTGTTTGGGAACGAGGCCATCGAGCAGGAAGTCGAGGCCTTTGCTGAAGGCGCCGTCCCAATCATTGTCCAGCAGCAGCCGGGAGCGTTCGATGGTGGGGTAGTGTTGGCTGAGACTTGTGAGGCGCTGCTGCGCGGCGGCTCTGTCGTCGTCCGAGAGGTCGAAGCTTGCCCGGGTGGTGGTCGCGCCGATCACATAGTTCCAGAGCGACCAGATCGCGACGTTCAGATCGGCGTCGGCCACGCCGGCTCTGGACAGGGTGCTGCTCAGCAGTTCCAGGCGAGCAAGGATGTTCGGGCCGAGCGCCCGGCGTGGCAGCAGCGCTGCCGACCAGGGATGGCGCAGCATGCCGGCGCGCCAGTCTTTCAGCATGTGAACGACTTCGCCGCGCCAGTCCTGAGACGCATCGATTGGCACCGGGCCGCGATATGCGAGCACCGAATCCAGCGCCAGATCGAAGACCTCCTCCTTGTTGCCGACGTGCCAGTAAAGGCTCATCGCACCGGCGCCGAGGCAATCGGCCAGCCGGCGCATCTTCAATCCGTCAATTCCTTCGCTATCCAAAAGCTCGACCGCGGTCGCGACGATCCGTTCCAGCGAGAGGGGCTGTTCGCTGCGCGGTTCCGGCCCGGATGGCGGAGGCACTTTACGTTCAGACTGCTTGCTCTGCCCGCCACTGCGTTTGGCTGCCATCCGTTTTCCCTGCCAATCAGAACGTCGATTTAAGCCGACAATGCGATGAATGTCGATCCCGACGGATTGACTCGTACAGTGTACGATGCGAGTTAATCGTACGTCGTACGAGTCAGTCGTATCGGCGGCAAATCAATTGCGGGCCGCGGTGAGGCGGCCCGCAGTCCTCAAAGCTCAAGAGAAAATCATGTCACGCGCAATCAAGCATCTGCTCATTGGAGGGCTCATCATCATGACCATTGGAATTCCGGCTGCAGCGATGGCCAACGAGAACGATCTCAAGCTGACCATCGTCAATCCGAAAAATTTCTACGACCCCTCGCCGAACGGCTACAGCACGGCGGTGATCGTGCCGAGGCAAGGCCGGCTGGCCTATATCTCCGGGCAGGGCGGCCAGGACAGCACCGGCGCCCTGTCGCCCGATTTCGCCGTCCAGGTGAAGCAGGCCTATGCCAATTTGCGCACCGCCCTCGATGCACTCGGCGCCAGGCCGGATCAGGTCGCCAAGCTGACGGTCTTCGTGGTCGACCACGATATGTCCAAGCTTCCGGTGTTGACCGAGAACGTCAAGGCGATGTTCGGCGCAGCTCTGCCGGCGCAGACCTTGATTCCCGTTCCCAAGCTGGCGATCGACCCCATGCTCTTCGAGGTCGAAGCCGTCGTTGTTCTGGATTAGCGATGGGACTGCAGCTCGCCAGCTTTCGAAAGCGAAGCAAGCTCGCGAGCGGACTGGCCCGCGGGCAGCATGAAATTCTGCGCGGCTGCAGGGGGATGTACCGGACGGACGATTTCGCATCGAAAGGCTTGAAATTTCCGATGGACCTTGTCGATTGCAGAACCGTAAGATCGACAACCGTCTGTCAACACGGAACAATCACATGCCGATCTTTCATGCCAAGTGCAGCTGCGGCGCCCTGTCCCTGGAGGTCGATGGCGATCCTTTGCACAACCACATATGCACCTGCAGACGTTGTCAGCGTGCATCCGGCAGCGCGCTTTCACACAATGTATGGTTCCGCGAGGAGAATGTCCGGGTCGTTTCCGGAGACTATTCCGTATGGTATCCGCAGGGCGAAAGCACAGCTGATGTGATGAAAGCGTTTTGCCGGATCTGCGGCGGCGGTGGATTTTCGAAATCCGGAACATACTTCCCCGGTTCGGTCGTCATCGCGGGCGGCACATTTGCCGATCCATCCTTTCCCGCGCCGGATCATGTTCATTGGTGGAATAGTCGCCCGCACTGGATCGATCTGGCCGAGGCAATCGAGCGTCATGCCGACGAGTGAATTCGTTCGAGCAGCTGAAGACCTGGAATGACGGAAGTCAGGGCGCGGGGGTTTCGCCAAGCGGTCTGCCGACGGCTCAATCCGCCTTCGGCTGCCCCGGAAGCTCTCCGTAAGCCGTCAGAATGGCCTTGATCAGGCCGGGGAAACGCTCGTCCAGCTCGGCGCAGCGGGTTTGATTGCGCATCTCGATACCCTGGCGTTCGCTGAGGATCAGGCCGGATTCGCGCAGCACTTTGAAATGGTTCGACAGCGACGACTTCGGGATGACGCGCTCGCCGAGTTGGCCAAGTGCCGAACAGGTCCTGCCGCAGCCGGCACCGGAAAGCCAGGCGAAAATTGCGGCGCGCTCCGGATCGGAAAGCGCATAGAGGATCGCTTCGGGCCGGATGTCCTCCAATGCGGGGTGAAAAAGCGGTCTCATCAAATTTTATATAGCGACACTTGACATCAAGATCAACAGTTCCGAATTTCTGAACTACGGAACAAGGCCGCCAGTTTCGGCGGCAGTCCGGATCAGAAGGAATTGGATATGGCTAAGCTTACGGGAAAGGTCGCTGTGGTCACGGGGGCCTCCAAAGGCATCGGCGCCGCGATTGCCAAGGCGCTTGCGGCCGAAGGTGCGCAAGTGGTGGTGAATTACGCTTCGAGCAAGGCCGGAGCAGACGCCGTGGTTGACGCAATCAGCGCCGCCGGCGGCAAGGCGATCGCCGTGCAGGGCGACGTCTCGAAGGCCGAACAGGCGCAGGGCCTCGTCGATGCCGCCGTCAAGCAATTCGGCAAGCTCGACGTGCTGGTCAACAATTCGGGCGTCTATGAATTCGCGTCGATCGAGGAAGTGACCGAGGAACATTATCGCCGCATCTTCGACGTCAACGTTCTCGGCGTTCTCCTGACCACCCAGGCGGCGGTCAAGCATCTCGGCGAGGGCGGCAGCGTCATCAACATCTCCTCGGTGGTCACCAGCATGGCGCCGCCGGCCTCTGCCGTCTACACCGGCACCAAGGGCGCCCTGGAGGGCATCAACAGCGTGCTCGCCAAGGAACTCGGCCCGCGCAAGATCCGCGTCAACGCCATCCTGCCTGGAATGGTCGAGACCGAGGGCGCACACACGGCCGGCGTCATCGGCTCGGATTTCGAGCAGGTCGTCGTCGGCCAGACGCCGCTCGGCCGCGTCGGCCAGCCGGATGATATCGCCGGCGTCGCCGTCTTCCTCGCTTCCGACGACGCCCGCTGGATGACCGGCGAGCGGCTGGCTGCCAGCGGTGGTTTTCGCTAAGGCTGGCTGATGGCGCGCGCGTCTCGACGGGGCGCGCGCTGCCCGCCGGAGAGAGCCTAACACTTCCATGGCAACCAAAAGCTCCCGCATAGGTAAGCCGCGCCGCACATTCCGACCAAAGGCCCAGGCCCTTAGCCTTCAGGAACAAAGTCGGCATGGCGAGGTTGGTATTGCGATACAGCGCAAAACCCTGGGAGAAACTCATGCGGAAATCTCTTCAATTCATCCTGGTTGGCCTCGCCGCCATGACCGGCTTGACGATCTCGCCGGCGATCGTGGCTGCGCAGGATCTGGAATTGCGGGTCGGCCCTGGCGGTGTCGGTGTTTACGATCGCGACCGTGATCTTGACCGCTATGACGGATATGAACGCCGAGGTCGGCGCGGCTGCGATCCCAACGATGCGCTCGACATCGCCCGCAGCGAAGGACTTCGCCGGGCACAGATCGTCCGCATGTCGCCCCGCAGCATCGTCGTCCAGGGGATGACGCGCCGGGGACCAGATCGGATGACCTTTGCCAACCGGCGGGGCTGCCCGGAAATCTGAACTGCGTCAGTGACGAGTTGGACGGGCCGGGTTTGAGAGCGCGGCGCGGAACCTTTGGGCGCGCCGGACATTGCTGCCCATGCAGCGCTCTGCACGGGTCGGCTGCACTCTTTGAACCTTGGGAGGATTCATCATGATGAGCGGTCAATTGAAGGCGCTTCTCGCCGTTCTTGCCGTTGCCGGCTACCAGAACAGAGACAAGATCGGGGAACTCCTGCGCGGCATTCAGAACCCGCAGTCGGCCGGCTCCGGCGGCCAGCAGCCGGGCGGGCTTGGCGGCATCCTCGGCGGGCTGGGCGGTTCGGGTGGTCTTGGCGGCCTTCTCGGCGGGCTGACCTCCGGTGGCATCGTCAGCGGCGGTCTCGGCGATCTGCTCAAGACCTTTCAGCAGAACGGCCATGGCGACAAGATCGACTCATGGGTAAAACCCGGCCAGAATGCCGAGATCAATGATGGCCAGCTCGCCGAAGCCCTTGGCCCCGATGTCCTGAACGAGATTGCCCGGAATACCGGCCTGTCGCGAGACGAGATTCTCGGGCGGCTGAGCCGCGATCTCCCCAAGGCCGTCGATGATCTGACGCCTGAGGGAAAGCTGCCGACCGCCGACGAGGATTTTCTGTCGTCGGCGAGCCAATCGACCACCTCCGGGCGGCCGAGCAGCATCTGAACTTGCGATAAAAGTGATGGCGATGAAAGCGCGCGCGACCTGCCGGGGCCGCGCGTTTCGCCACAGTGGACTCGACAATTGTGGTCGGACTTGATGAAGATTCTGCGGCGCGATAAATCACCTGTTGCCATCAACGCGGATCGCCCGAAGTGAACAAGAGACATCGCAGCTCCGATACTTCCGCAACCCATGTTTTCACACGCAGCGCCATCGCGTCAGATCTTGCCTGGCTGCCTGACATGGTTGGCCTTGGAAAGCCATCGATTGCCGCTGAAGCCTATATCCAGGCCTATCTGGCGGATCCCGGCGGATGGTACTGGTCGACGATCCTGCTTCACGATCCGAAAGATATGGTATCAGCGGGTTCTCGCCATTGTCGAGCAAGCCAAATTGCCCGATCACGAGGAGGCGCTCGGTCAATTGGGCGCCGGCCCGCTCGAAGACATGATGTCGGATGAACTGCTGGATCATCTGCAGCATTGGCTGCCGTTTACGCCCGCCATGCGTTACGCGCTTGGTCAGGTTCGCATATCTGCCGAACATCCCGCCTTGCAACGGCGATTAGAGGCGATGCTTTCGCGGTAGTGCCTCCGATGACGGGTGGGCATGCCATACGTCGCTGATTTACCGCAGAGTTCACTCCACGGTCCGTCCTCTTCGGGCTTGACCCGGGGATCCACGCCGGCCCCCATCAGCGGTGGCATGGATTCCAGGCTCACGGCCTGGAATGACGGAGGTTGGGGGGGTGATGCCGAACTCGGCGTTCCGCATGGCAGCGTCTTGCCGATTGCGGCCGACCTTTATCTCGACAGGGATGTCCGAAGAAACGCGTAAACGCTGCGCATGGACTTTGCCGCGGCGTCCGGGTTGTATTTTTCGATATGTCCCAGCACCCTTCTTCCCACCGCAAATTCCGCGGCATCAAAATTGTGATAAACGCCCTTGTAGAGATTGAACTCGATGGGCGGGGCATCATCACCAATACGGGCGAGCCTCTTGCGGCATGGCTCAGCCGGGCTCCAATTGTCTCGGTCACCGCTTAAAATCAGGGTCGGCACCGTCGCATCGCCCTGACTGGCGGCGCAGGCCGGATAATAGGCGACCGCCGCCTTGAATTTGTGCTCCATCAGCTGTTCGTTCCCCTCGATCTTTGTGGCCTCCAGCGTCGCGGTGCCGCCCGTGGAAAAGCCCATCAGTGCGACGCGCCTGATATCGACGAAGCTCGATTTCGATAGGAAATTCAAAGCGCCATAGGCGTCGAAGACCCGGTCGGGCAGAGAGCTTCGGCAGGTGTCCAAGATATTGCGGGTGGTGAAGCTGTCGACAACAAGCACGACGTAACCCCAGGAGACCAGCCGCTTCGGCCAGAGGTCCTTGACGCTCGGACGCATGCCGTCGCATCCATGCATGATCACGACCGCCGGAAACGGGCCGTCGCCCGGAGGGCGGGACAAATATCCGAGCAATGGCGTGCCTGGCGGCTGCGAAAGGATTTTGCCTTGTTCCGCAGCCTTGCGAATTCGAAAGGCGCTGAGCGTGACGGGAGCGCTTTCAAACCGCACCATTTCGTCGGCATCGGCTGGGTTTTCAGCAAGCGTGATGCCGAGACAGGCGACAAGGCAAAGAAAAAGTCTCGCGGTTTTCACTGACGCCTCCATCGTCTGAGCGACAGAATGCCAATTTTACGCCGGACTTGACGGTTGGCAAAGGCGCTGATGGGGTTGGGCGGGAAAGAGTTCACAACCGCTATTTCTCACAGAGTTCACCCCTTGCTCCATCCTCCTCGGGCTTGCCCCCGAAGGATCGACGCTGGCTTCCATCAGTGGCGGGCATGGATCCTCGGCTCAAGGCCGAGGAGGACTGTGGGGTAGCGTTTTCGCCAAACTTATCGGAAAGCGGGGCATTCTGGGTCGGGCAGAGCAGAGTTTAGGCTGAGCCTCGCTCATGCTATGCTTGAAAGGCCTTGATCACCCCCCGGCAAGTCGGTTAAGCCTACCGTAAATCCAAGCTGCAAAATTTGAATCCTTACCGAATGACGATCAAATCGGTGTCGTCCTTGCCGCCGAATGCGTTGCTCACCAAGACTTGCGAGCCGGCCAGCCGCGCCGGCGCGAACCTGGTTGTCAAGCGCAGCGCCGAGTTCCGCATGGTAAAACACGCAGTTCTTGAGGTCGGCAGCAACGTCACGATTCAAGACTATTCCTTCTTCCAACTCACGATGCCTGAGCCGAAGGTGTTTATCGGAAACAACACCGTCATCGGACGGCGGAATATCATCACTGCCAAGAACCGCATATCTATAGGCAATGATGTGCTGATCGGCTCGGATGTCCAGATCATTGATCACGGCCACGGTATGAGACGAGACGTACCAATTAGGCTTCAGAAGGCCGAAATCGGTTTTGTCGAAATTGGTGATGATGTCTGGATTGGTGCAGGTGCCAAAATACTGATGAACGTTACGATAGGAACGGGCGCCGTGATCGGAGCAAACTCCGTCGTCACGGCCGATATTCCCGAATATGCAATCGCCGTCGGGTCGCCGGCGAAAGTAGTCAAATACCGCATTTAAGTCGGATTGGGATTGCAAGGGGGCAGGGCGGTCGCTCGGCCTTGGCCAGAACGGATCAACTCTTGGCGCAAATCCATAACCGATCAATTGCTTGATACCTCATGGCTTGCACTATCATGACCTTGAGGTATTGGAACACGAGAGGGCGCTTTTAAATTCTCGGTAAAGCCGTAGATGCTCCTCTGCGCCTATGTGGCCAGGAAGCATATCAATGCATAAGCAGCTAGTAAGAGAGATTGCGGCCAAGGCGGGCTTTGCCCTTGTGTCTCACGCCAAATATCGGAACGGCGGCGTTACCGGCACCAGCGGAAAAGTCTACGGAGCCGATCTCTTATTCAAGAGACGGTAACGAGACTTAAAAAACGGAAACAAAGGCGGTTCTTCGGAGCCGCCTTTTTCTTTGCCCAATCCACAATCCGGAGCCCACCCCATGCTCGTCCATAACTGGCACGACGTGCTTAAACGCGCCTGGTCCGTCCGCCTCATGGCGCTGGCGCTGCTCTTCATCGTGCTTGAGCCCGTCATCAATTTCGTCGCTGCAACCTGGGTGTCGCGCAACCTCTACATCCAGCTCGCCATGTCGGCGGCAACGGGGCTTTTCGCCGTTGCGGCGATCGTCGCCCGCATCTTCGTTCAGCAGAAAATCTCAGGAGAAATGAATGGCAAACCGCCTGCAGAAGGGTAGTGCCGCAGCGGCCATGGCTGTGGCGCTTGTCGGCTCGTTCGAGGGATTGCGGCAGAATGCCTATCCCGATCCGGCCACGAAGGGGCAGCCATGGACGATCTGCTATGGCAGCACCAATGGCGTCAAACCCGGCGATCACAAGACGGTGGAGCAGTGCAAGGCGCTGCTGGCGCTGGAACTCAAGTCCTATGCCGGCGGCGTCGAACGCTGCATGCGCGTGCCGCTGCCGGATGCGCGTTTCGTGGCGTTGACCTCGTTCGCCTATAATGTCGGCGTCAAGGCCGCCTGCGGCTCGAGCGCGATCAGGCTCATCAACCAGGGCAGGACGGCCGAGGGCTGCGAGGCGCTGTTGAAGTGGAACCGCGCCGCCGGCATCACCTTTCCGGGCCTCACCCGGCGCCGGCAGAAAGAGCGCGCCTTCTGCCTCGAGGGCATCTGATGTTCTCCCTCCTCGACACGCTCAAGATGGGCGCCGGCATCGCCGCCGGCTTGGTGCTTTATCACCTTTATGCCGTTTCGATCGGCTATCCCTCGGCGGCCCGCGAGGCGCGGGCCGGCTATATCCTGCTGGCCGAGAAGAGCGCAGCCGACGCAAGAGCCGCCGAGATGGAGCGCCAGCGCAATGCGGCGTCCCAAGCCATCGAAGAGCACCGCAAGCGCTTGGCCGCCGCCGAAG
This sequence comes from Rhizobium redzepovicii, assembly GCF_019793435.1. Lineage (GTDB taxonomy): Bacteria > Pseudomonadota > Alphaproteobacteria > Rhizobiales > Rhizobiaceae > Rhizobium > Rhizobium redzepovicii. Next base: position 219,705 of record NZ_JAILYH010000003.1, read on the forward strand.
CGTCGGAGCAGGCGGCCAGAGACACACTCGAAACCGAGATCCAATCCTATGAGCTTCAGCTTTCGGAAAAGAACCGCGCTTGCGCTGTCACTGCTGCTGATCGTCAGTGGCTGCTCCGCCACTGAGCGGCTGAACAGGGCGGCGGTGACGAAGGGGCAGGCCGCGGCCGGCATGGCGCTGCCGCCCTTGCCGGACGATCTCCTGAGGCAGGAAGCGCATGCGCCTGTCGTGGAGGGCGAGCCCGTCATCGCCATCCTCGCCCGCGAGCGGCAGGCGCTCGACCGCGCCAATGCCCGCCAGGGGCGCACCGTTCGCTTCTACGCCGACCTCACCACCAGATATGGAGCCCGCCCATGATGAACGGCATCTCGCTTGCCCTGACGTATCCGAGGGGTGGAGCTGTCCTGGCGCCACCGCCTTGGGTGCCGGATCCTGATCGCTACATGCCGGCGGCGACGCGAACGCGCTGGCCAACCGGCGCGATCGCCACGCCATGGACGTTCCCGGCCGGGCTGAATTACCAATGCACCAAGCTGTTCTTCGGCTCGCCCGACTATCCGACGAACGACTTCCTTATCCCGTTCGTCGGCTTCGCGCTGACCGAAGGCGGCAATGCGCCGCAGGAAACGCAGTCTCCGAACGCCGATACCGTGATCGACGAGGCGTTCTTCGTGATGCCGAACGGCACGGAATACCCGATCTTGTTTGGCGGTCTGGTGCCGGCGACGGTCACCGCCGCAACCGGCATTGTTTACGGGCAGGTCATACTGCCAGTTGCTCTGCCGGCATGGTCGATCTTTGGCGTCCGGACGGTCTATCACGGCGCAGAGGGTGCGCAGCGCTGCGGCTCCTATCGCATCCAGCGCCATCGCGGCGAAAAGTATTGGGGTGCCGCCGACTTGGCGTCTGTACAGGCGCTGGCCGCCGCTGACGGGGCGTCCACGGCGGCGCTCGATCCTGACAGCCTTTACAACACGATCGGCAACGCGACGAATTCGCAGATCCAGGCTTACGGGCCCGCGCTTGTCCTGGCGAAAGGATGGGACGGCCGGCCGATTCCACTCGTCGTCGGTGACAGCCTGATCGAGCGGCAGGAGATCGCCGCGTCGGCCGACGAGCGCGGCAACATGGGCATGATACGGCGATGGCTCGACCAGCGCGACCAGGTATGGGGGAGCACTGTCCCGCTCGTCATGGGCGTGCCTGGTGAGCATAACGAATTCGAGCTTGCCACCAACGCTACCAGGCGATGGGTGATGATCGACGCCATCAAGACGACGTTCAACGGCGGCAAAGACATTTGGACTTTCTGCCTCGACCAGGGCGGCCGCAACGACAACAACACGACGCTTTCGCTCTGGCAGTCGCGCAAGTTCGGGCTCGATGATCGGATCATCGCCCGGTATCCCGGCGCGCATATGGTGGGCATGACCATTCTGCCGACCATGGCGGGATCGTCGGATAGCGGCCGCACGGTCGCCGGCTACAGCGCGACGTCGGCGCTGTGGAACCCGGTCACGGGGACGCTTGCCAGCATGAACGCGTCACTCATCGCGTCAACGCGGTTCGCCAAGACGATTGATATCGTGCCGGCCTTCATGTCGGACAGTGATCCGACGAAGGGATCGGCGGCCGAATTAACGCCGCTCGGCAACGTCATCGGCCATCCCGGCAACCAAGATGGCGTGACGACATGGGACACGATGCGCCTGCCAAACACGACAAAGCTCGGCGCGCGCATCATGTTCGAATATCAGCCTGGGCTCTGGACCAGCCGGACGCTGGTAGACCGAACGGATTTGGGAGACGGCACGGCGAACTACCGCGTCGCCGAAGTGCTGGCGACCAACGTGCAGGATAACGCCGCCCTGCTCGGTCACGCCTATACGGCCGCCGATTTCGTTCACCCGGCTCTCTACGGCGTCCTGCGTTTCGTCAGCCGTCTGCCTCAATCGCACAAGGCGAAGTTCTATCCATGACATCCAATGACGATATTCTCCGCGCTCTCGGGCGCGTCGAGGGAAGGCTGACCGGCATCGAGGAAAACGTCGCGCTGCTGCGCAACGAGGTCCGCGACGAAAAGGCCAATGCTCATGACAGCCGCGCCGTGATCCACACCCGGCTCGACGAACAGGCAAGGCAGATCGCACATCTCGATACCAGGGCAGCGCTCAGCGGCGGTGTCGACGCCCAGATCCGCGAGGAGATCAAGAGCCTCAAGGAGACCGTCGAGAAGAACCAGGAGACGGTGGCGCCGGCGCTGGAAGAATGGAAACGGATGAAATCGATCGGTTACGGCATTTCGGGGCTGATTGCCTTTGCCGGGCTGACGGTCGGCGGGATGATTGCCTATGCGAGCGACGGTGCGGTGGCGGCCTTGAGGCATTGGTTGAAGATCAGTTGAGCTCGCCTAAGTTACTGCGCTGCTTGGCGATCGATACATTTTTGCTGAACAGGGAGTAAGTAATACCAAAATTTAGACTTTGCTAACGAACCAATTCGCATCGTGCTGGTTTCCCTCTCAGGAGGAAACGGTCATGAAAAACATGAACAATCGCCAAGTTCGCATCCCCGGTTCGCGGGAGCATGATGTTGCAGAACATTGCCGCAAGTTCGGGATCGGTCCGGCCGAGGAAAAGAAGCTGAAGAAACTTCTCGGGGTTCGGGCGCCGCTGCATGAAATCCAGGCCAATGCGCCGCCGAGACAGCCGCGGTGGCGTTAGCAACGGTCGCGGTTCAGGCAGAGGATCTGACTTGTTTCACGCTGCGTTACGGTGATGATTCAAAGATTGAGCGAACCGCGGAAAGGCGAGGGGAGATGATCCCGTTTTCCGGTCTCTACGGCCGATTCTGTTGCTCATGCAGGGCCGTTTATGGTGATTATCCCGCGAAACCCGCTGAAAGCCCCGCTCTGCCGGGGTTTTTTGCTGGGCTGATGATGCGCGTTCGTTTTTCGTCAGCGCCGACACATACCAGTCTAGCGATTGAAGCGAAGCGAAGCAATTTCCGCTTGTTCCTCCGGCCGACTTGCGAGAGCAAAGGCTCATTTGCGGCGCCGATATGGGCGGAACTTCCGACAAATATTGACGTTGTGGCCGACGGACCGCGTAGCAGGTCTTGTCTCCTGTACCAACTGCTGCCCCTGCAGTCGCTGCGCGGTCCACTGCCACATCTCTCATGGCGGAAGTGCTCTTCCGCCCAGCAGCGCACAAATCCAATCAATACCGAAGCTGGCGCGACAGCATGAGGATATAATCGTCGGCGATATCGGCGATCACCATCGCGGCTTCCGCCGGCGGATAACCCCTGCTGACGGCCTCGCCGAGGATCTTCATGACGAGAGGTTCAAGCGCTTCCCGGCAGTCGGCGAGAGTTTCGACATGCGGGCATTTGGGACGAAATTCCAAGACGTTGTTCATGGCTTACCCTCCATATGATCGAGCTCCGGCCTATATGGAAGCCGGCCTCTTCAGGAGAGGCGGGCCACGGTTCCGGCGAGCTGCTTCAGGAACCACAGATGTTACCCTGAAGATACGATGGCATAGGGCCTGATGTATTCAAGCGTATGCTGATATTAAGGTAAGCCAGTAGGGTTAATTCGTCCACTGAATCGTGTCATCGCAAGCCAGTGCCGGGAGCCGTGAGAGTTGCCCACCCGGCAACCCCCTATCCTTGTTCCCTTTTTCAGGCGTTGGTTTTCAGGCGCTGGTGCGGCGGCCGGCCTTATCGGCCTCTTTGCGATTGGCGCCATATTTTTCGATGATGTCTTTGGCATCCTCATTGGAAATACGATGTTTCTTTGCGAAGTAGATCACGTCGTAGGGTCCGTCGGTCGTCGCCGCGTTTTTGGTTTTGTCATCGGTCATGATATTTCCTTTCATGGAATTGTCGAGCTGAGTGGCGCGTCATGGCAGGACACGCCAGCTGCATGGTCTCATCAGGATTTGAGAGCCAGCATTCCGTCAACGTCGGCCGGACTGGCTTCGTTCCGGTTATCGATGCGACCGAGCTGTCGTGTGTTTTTCCCAGATCTGGGTTGCCTGAGCTGCGGTGCCGATTTTGTAGAAGGTGAGCAGGTGCCGCCCTTCCGCCCGTCGTTTTTCGTCGAAAGCGCTGTTTTCGTAGTCGGACCCTTCGATGATGCTCTCGCTTTTAAGAACGTCCTTCAGTTCCTGTACGAAATGTCCGGTGATGTTGAAAAGCGTCTCGTTTTCGGGTGCGTGGTTCATGGTTTTCCTTCGTGATGGTCGCGTGCCATTAAACGCGATGCTGGCTCAGCACGCGTTGGTAAAAAGCATCAAGCAATCCGCGCCCCTATGGGAAGGCTGGTATCGGACAGCGCTTAGCCGTGTCTGTGTGGAGTTCCATATATCGTGCAGCAACGCCGCCCTGCGAAATCGAGGGGGCACGGCAGGTCTGAAGGCTGCACCTTAAACCACTTGCCTCCCAGATATCATATCAATCGAAATGCCGAAGAATATGGAGGGAGCAGGACTGTCTTCGCTTTCCGAGTTTAACGCAAGCGATCCGGGTTCCCACCAAAACGGTTGCTTTTGCAGAAGAGACCAGGCGTGGATGCGCTCGTCATGGCGGGCCGGCGTATCGGTCAGCTCATCAGAGGTGCCCTGAACAAGCACGCTCTTCCACGTTCGGTTTTCGCCGAATTCTTCCACCTGAACACAGGCTGGTGCATTGGCCCGCAATAGATCAACTTTCAGGCCCGGCATCGAAAATATAAAAATCCGGTCTTTTTCATACGCATAGTGGATGGGAACGATATAGGGATATTGGTCGCCCTGGCATGCTAGGTGGCCACGGGTGTGGCCGGCCAGAAAGGCGAGGCAATCTTGTTCATCCATTTCTCGCAACTGCATTTGCGTTGTCCAGTTCCGTCATCAGGGTTAGTGACCTCGTCCGACAAGCGCAGCGAGGCGCGTCTTGGCCCGCCACGGTGTTGCAGCGCTTACCAGAGCACATCCTTGAAGACGACATAGATGATAAAAGCCACGCTGATCGCCGGCGTCAATTTCACCAGAAAGTCGATATAGCGGAGCCTCCCGGCATGCTGAGCCAGACTTTTCCACGAATGGATTTTTATCATGGCTGACATGATGCCCTCCTTTGGGGCCGGTGAACTCTAACTACCCCGAAGCGGTGCCCGTTCACAAACTGCCACTACACCAGATATGGGTGCCAAACGTCTGCGCTACAAGGCGTGCGCGATTGCCGGTCAGGCAGGGAGCTCGCGCCGCTGCGCACAATCGCCAAGGGCGGCGCGAGCGTGCGGCGAGGACGGGGCGCGCTCATACAGGACTGTGCTTTTACCTCGACCATCGCTTCGATCAGCTTCAGGCGATCGAGCTTTCGCCGTTGATCATCGTAGAGCCTGCCCAACAGCTCGTAGGCCAATCCCGAGGGGCTGCCCTTAAGCCGTAGTCTCCCGATTACCATTTCCTGCTGGGCAATGCGTTGCGCCGCCTTCACGATGTGGCAACGTGCAAGCCTAAGGTCTTTCGTTCGGTATCGTGTCGAAACCATGCTTTGCCCCTCTGTCATCCGGCAGCCGCAGGTCCACCGTCGTTTCAGTCGCCGCGGTTCTGCGTCCGGAATTGTGCAGAAACAAAAAAAGGTGAGCATTTCCGTGGTTCTGAAAACGGAATTATTCTAACGAAAATCTTCGGCCTTGAGCGTGAAGTTGTTTCCGCGTCGATGCTGATAGGCTCTCGATGCTGCCTCCTGAATGGAAGAACGCGCGGCGTCGAAGGCATTGAGGTATGCGGCCTCGGACGAACTCTGTGTGATAGCACCACCGAGTGCGCCTTCCTCGACCAGGAAGCGGACCTCGAACATGCCGTCATAGCCGGTGAAGCGCACGCCTTTTCGCACTTCGTCGAAGCTCCGGCTTCGGTTTGGAAAGATAAGTGCCATGGCGGTCGATCCTTAGAGATGGGCGCGGGCCGTTGTGCGGGCCCGGGAGCCGACGATGATCTGGATGCACTCAGAGAAGCACGAGCTTGAAGCCTGTCGGCATGTAGCGACCGCCAACCGATCTTAATGGCCTATCTTAGTGGCCAACCGATCTTAATGGATAGTCTGCACGATGACCCTGTTCTCCAGCAAGGCCTCCGAAGTCTTGATCAAGCGCACAGTGCTGGCAATGATCTGGTCGGAATAAACAGGGTCCGCATGGGAAATTTCATCCGTCATATCGCGGAGAACGCTGTTTATCTCAAGCAGAGACGGCACAAGATTGAGCAATCCATCAGCCGCCAGCCCGTAAGCCAGGCGGCCGATGGCCTCACTCAGATGATCTATAAGGGCACGTCGTTCGGAAACCGCCAATGCCGACGGCCTTGTGAGGGTCGCTTCACCGTTGAACTGCATGATGCGTATCCTCCTCTCTCTAAAATGGGTTTTGCGACGACATTATCAATGGCTGCCGGCGAATGAGGTTGCGGCCATGTGGCAAAGAGCGCAAGCTGAGCGATCGGCGGGCACGATAAGGGCACCGCCGCTTGGGGCGCGTGAACCCTAGCCCCAATAAAGGAGGACTTCATGTCTTCCACATCTGAACGGTTTTTCGATGTCACCAATTTGCGAATGCTGGAGCGCATTCTTCGAAAGGCCGGTTTCCGCGGCGGCGAAACCTATGCGATTGATATCAGCGAGATCAGCGCGACTAGTTTCCTCATTCATTGTTTCCAGATTGGAATCGTCGATGAGGCGGCGCTGAGGTCGGCTCTGAGAATGTATCTTGCAACCCAATTGAGTTCAGGGCCGCTCACCCAAGCAATCGAAGACGCGTCCTTTGTAAGATGGCAGGATGACGGCGGCGCCCCGCCCAAGGCCTATCGGATTGGCCGGTATACGGCACCCACGGGTGCCAACCCATCGCGGCGACCGGTCGGCTATCGCTTCCCAAGAACCAGGTTGCCTGAACGATGATCGTCAGTCACCGCCGCTCACTGCGGCGGCATACGCACCCAAGAGGGTGATCTCCCGACGCAGCAGCAATTCGACGCAATAGATTGGCGAGAGCCGAACGCGAGGGGGGCGGTTGGTCGAAAGCCCGTTCTCACGGGCTTTCCTTTGACTTCGAGCCGTCAGGCCGCACCGAACGGCACGGCGACGAAAGTCTTGCCGCCATCGCGTTCGACGAGCAGTAGCACCGATTTGCGGCCGGCCTTGCCGGCCTCGGCAATCGCCGTCTTGACGTCGCGACTGTTGTGGACCGGCCTGTCGTTGACCGAGACGATGACATCGCCCGACTGAATGCCGGCGGCCGCGGCCGACTTGTCGGGATCGACGCTGGCGACCACCGCACCGCTGACGGCGCGCGGCAGGTTGAGCTGCTGGCGCACGTCCGGCGTCAGGTCGGCAAGGCCGATGCCGAGGCTCGGCTGGCCGCTGCTCTCACCCTTGTTGTCCGAGCTTTCGGCGGCGGCCTGTTTCTGGCCATCCTCATTGCCGCCGACGGTGACGTTAAGATCGATCGTCTTGCCGTCGCGCCAGATGCCGAGAGATTTTTTGGCGCCTGGCGAAAGATCGGCCACCAGCCGCGACAGGTCCTTCGGCGTCTTGACGCTCTCGCCGCCAACCGAGGTGATGATATCGCCCGGCTTCACACCGGCATGGGCCGCCGGCGTATCGGCGGTGACGGCGGCAACCAGTGCGCCGCCTGTTTTGTCGAGGCCGACGGCATCCGCGACGTCTTTCGTCACGGGCTGGATCTGCACGCCGAGATAACCGTGATCGATCGTGCCGTCCTTCTGCAGCTTGGCGACGATCGCCTTGGCCTCGTCGGATGGAATGGCGAAGCCGACGCCGACACTGCCGCCGTTCGGCGAATAGATGGCAGTGTTGATGCCGACGACATTGCCGCTGCGGTCGACGAGCGGGCCGCCGGAATTGCCATGGTTGATCGGCGCGTCGATCTGGATGAAATCGTCATAGGGGCCGCTGTGCAGGTCGCGGCCGCGCGCCGAGACGATGCCAGCCGTCACCGTGGTGCCGATGCCGAAGGGGTTGCCGATCGCGAGAATCTGGTCGCCGAGCTTCAGCCGGTCGGAATCGCCCCAGGCAATGGTCTGCAGCGGCTTGCCCGCCTCTATCTTCAAGACGGCGACATCGGATTTCGGGTCGGTGCCGATCAGCTTGGCCGGCAGTTCGGTGCCGTCATCAAGCGTCACCTTGATGTCGACGGCGTTGTCGATGACATGGTTGTTGGTGACCACAACGCCATCCGGGCTGATGATGAAGCCGGAGCCGAGCGCCATTGCCTGCTGCGAGGGCCGGTTTTTCGGCGCCTGCCGCGGCAGTGGGATGCCCTGATCCTCGAAGAACTGGCGGAACTGCTCATCCATCGGCGACTGCTGATCGGCGCTGACATCGGTCGCCTTCACAGTCGTGGTGATGGTGACGACGGCAGGCTTGTCGGTGTCGACGATGGAGGCGAAGGAGCCGCCGGCGGCGAGGACGCCGCCGGCATCCGCAGGCGAGGCGACGGCATTCGCCGCGTTGAGGGTGAAGGGCAGGCATGCCGCGCCGGCGATGATGGCAGCCCCGACCAGGGCTGCGGCGCGATGTTTGCGGAGGATGTGTGACATGGTGATGGTCCCTTGCGAGAGTGTTGGATTGTGGCGTCGGGGTTCCATGGCGTCGTGGTTCATGTCTTGGGACCTGGCGTCGGATGGCGTTGGCGCCAATTCATCTCATCGCAGCGCAGTCGTTTAGGTCGCGACCGGGCGAATGCAAGAATTCGCGCTCGGGATTCATATGATCGCGGTTGGTGGATTTACAAATTAAATATTGATCATCTTTATATTGCCGATTTGTAAGAAATGACCGGAATTTAATCTTTGTGCCGAAGGTGTTTGGCCGGGGTGCCGCGCGCCGGAAATTCCGGCCGGGACGTTGTCTCGCAGCGCACTCTTCGCAGCGATTTCCTTCGCAAATAAACGGACTTATTCCAGGGCGCGGTGATCCGACCGCCATATTCGCCCGTAACTTGCCGATAGACGATCGCGCCGCCGTTTCCGGAGATTCTATTCCCGGAATCTGTTGCGAATATAAAATGTTAGTAGACTCTAAATTATTTATTCTTCAGAAGTGAAGACTGCGAATCGGGGCAGCTGAGTCTCGCGGTGGCATAAGAGGGGCGATGAACAAGGCAGTTGAGCGGGGGCGCAACGGCAAGCGCGGCGCGCATGTGACGTTGAGCGATGTGGCGAAGAAGGTGGGCGTCAGCCCGATCACCATCTCGCGTGCGCTTCGCAATCCTCAGATCGTCTCGGAAGATCTGCGCGAGGTGATCCTGCGCACGGTCGAGGAGATGGGTTATATCCCCAATCTTGCCGCCCGGGCGCTTGCCGGCCGCCACAACGGCATCGTCGGCGTCATCACGCCCGCCTTGCACCAATACGGCTTCACCGGCCTGATGGTCGGCATCGAGGATCGCTTCCGCGACACCGAATTCACCGTGCAATATGCCAATACTTTGAACCATGGCGAGGGGGAGGCCGGTCTGCTGAAATCCTTCCTGACGCAGAAGCCGGCCGGCGTCATCATCGCCGGCGCTGAATCCTATCGCGATCTTCTGCCGCTCATCGAGCGCGCTGCCTGTCCCATCGCCCATATCACCGATCTCAGCCAGGAACCGCAGAAGCTGGTCGTCGGCCTCGATCATTATACGGCAGGCGCCGAACCCACCCGCTTCCTTCTGTCGAGGGGCTATAAGAGGATCGCCTTCTTCGGCCGGGGCGCCGATGTCCGCTCGCGCCGCCGTATCGAAGGCTATGAGGCCGCGATGCGGGACGCCGGGCGTTTCGACCCCGATCTCATCATCGGCGGGGAGGCGGCAAGCCGCACCGGCCTCGGCAGGGAGCTGTTCTCCCGCCTGTTGCAGCGCGTACCCGATGTCGATGCCGTTTTTGCCCAGAGCGACGAACTGGCGCTCGGCGTCCTCATCGAATGCAAGGCGCGCGGCATCCGCGTGCCTGAAGAGCTCGGCATCTGCGGCTTCAACGATCTGGAATTCTCGGCCTTCATCGAGCCGTCGCTGACGACGGTGCATATACCGCGCTACGATATCGGCTACCGCGTCGCCGACATGCTGCTGCGCGCCGTCCGCGACCAGCCGCCGGATGAAGACAAGGCCGACCTGGGCTTTACCATTATTCCGCGCGGTTCGACGCGGTAATTGCGCGAGCTGCACCCGTCCCAATATCCATTGCCGGGAGAGATGCCGATGGCCGACCTCGCCCTTCGAGGCGTTGCGGCCGATCGAAAACAGCGGCGTCAGGCTGGGCGACCGGTTCGATCTCTGCCCACCCACATCACTTTTCGCAAAGCCGTCGGCTGCCGGAATATGGCTGATAGGTACAATCGGACGGCCGGAAGGAGCGGTAGCTGCGCGAGCAGGCAGTGATGTTGCAGGACTGCGGCGCGCCTTGGCCATCGACGGCTGCTTCTGTCGATCGCACACCGTCCAACGTTGGTTCGCTCGTCGCCTCGCGCATGAAGTCCCGCCAGATATGCGCTGGCAGGGCGCCGCCGGTCACTCCCTTCATCGGCGCGTCGTCATCGTTGCCAACCCAGACGCCGACGACGAGGGCTTCCGTGAAGCCGACGAACCAGGCATCGCGATTGTTCTGGCTCGTGCCGGTCTTACCGGCGGCAAAGGTACCCGGATCTGCTCCGCGTCCCGTACCACGCTCGACCACCAGCTGCAGCAGGCCGAGCAGATCGGACTGGTAGGGCGCAAGATCGACATTCGGCTTTGATTGTGAGCCAACGCGAAACGTCTTGGACTGCCCCGCCGCTTGAAAGTCGATAATGCCCCAGGGTTTGACGGGGGCCCTGCCGAGCTGGACCGACGCATAGGCGCTTGTGAGATTAAGCAGATTGACTTCGGATGTGCCAAGCGCCAATGACGGCGTGTTGGCCAGTGGCGCATCGATGCCGAGTTCGCGCGCGGCGGCAATCACATTGTCCAGCCCCACCTCCTGCGCAAGCGTCACCGATGCAGCATTCAGCGATCGCGCGAACGCCTCGGCAAGCGTGACCCAACCGCGATAGTCGCCACCGGAATTCTCCGGCGACCAGCCGTTTATGTCTATCGGCGCGTCCAGAACCTGGTCGGACAGAGTGAGACCAGCCTTCAATGCTGCGTAATAGACGAACAGCTTGAAGGTGGAACCCGGCTGGCGCATCGCGGTGACGGCGCGGTTGAACTGGCTCGCCTTGTAGTCACGGCCGCCAACCATCGCAACGACCGCGCCGTCGGGCGTCATCGCAACCAACGCCGCCTGCGATGCGCCGACCGTCTTTCCCTCACCGTCGAGGGCTCGTTTCACCACCCTTTCGGCGATCTGCTGCAATGTCGGCACCAGCGTGGTGCGCACCGTGGTCGAACCCGGCGAGGCGCCGGCGATTTCGCTCGCTTGCGGCGAAATCCAGTCGGCAAACCAGCTTCCGGAACGCGGCGTTGGTGTCGTTGGATGGAGGCTCGCAAAGCTCGTCTTGGCCTCGGCCGCCTCCGGCGCGGTGATCTTGCCATTGGCCGCCATCGCGTCGAGGACGACCATGGTGCGCTGCCGGGCGCCTTCGAAATTGTCGATCGGATTCCATTGGCTCGGCGCCCGCAGTAGTCCCGCCAGCATCGCCGACTCCGGCAGGTTGAGGGCGCCGATATCCTTGTTGAAATAGATGCGCGCGGCGGCAGGCATGCCCGTCGCCCCCGCGCCGAGATAGACGCCGTTGAGATAACGCGTCAGGATTTCCGCTTTGCCGAGCTTCCACTCCAGCCAGAAGGCGATCACGACCTCCTGAATCTTTCGTTTGATCGTTCGGTCGCTGTCGAGATATTGCAGCTTGATGAGTTGCTGGGTGATGGTGCTGCCACCCTCCACCACCGAGCCGGCCTCCAAATTTCGCCAAAACGCCCTTGCGATGCCCCTGGGATCGATGCCGAAATGATCCACGAACCGGCGATCCTCGATGGACAGGACGGCATCGATCAGATGCGGTGGAAATTGGTCGTATCGAGCATATGGCCCTTGATAAGGTCCCTGTCTGACCAACGGCGCGCCGTCGGCAGTTTCCAGCACCACGATCGGCTTTAACGTTCCATCCCGGATTTCGCTCCAGGGCACGTCTTTCAGGGCCCAGACCAGCACACTCCCGACGAGGAGGCAGACAAGAAGGATCGACCCGAGAGCGAGTTTCCGCCAGCCCGCAATGAACGATGCGCTCCCACGACTTTCACGCGGCTTTGAACGCCGACCGCGAATACCGCGCCAGGCTTTGACCGAAGCAGTCGTCAGCCATCTGTGGGGAGCTGAGGTGACTGCAGACCGGCTCGACCTTGTTAGCTTCGTCTTCAATAACAAGGCGGCTGCCTTGATCCTTGCCAAAGCAGAACTTGCCTGCAAATCCTGGCGTATCGCACCCAATAGCGTTCTGGCGGCCCGTCTGGTTTGGTCGAAGGATCCGTGGGGCGGCTGCGGGTCTTCGCCTTGAGTTCCAGGCGAATCCAAGGTGTCCGCTTGCGCTGCCGAATTCAGTGTCTTCTCGCGATCCGAGCTCGAGCTGCTGACGCTTTCACCAGAGGATTCGGGAGAATTGGGCATCGGTTACCGCCTCGGACAGGTCGTTTTGATGATCTACCGCCCAGTCGTAAATGGCCAGCAACCCACTGCGCAACCGCGCGGTGGGCGTCGAGCGCGTTTTTTGATGTTAAAGTGCGACTTGGGAAGCTGCCGACATCAATTCCTGGGAATTCGGTGCCTTGAATGTCTGCAGCCCGGCCTCCAGAACTTCAGTGAAGCTCCAGCGCACGATGCCCTCCCGGTCTATCAGGAACTGACCGACAAGCTGCCCGTGGTCGGCAGTCATCATCTGCTCATCGGCTGCCGTAACTTGATATCCTTCCTTCTCGTTGAGAAATTCGTCCATTGCCATCACGCTCATCGGCTCGGGCAACTCGTCCGGAAGATCGATCCGTATCGCCATGGCCGCGTCGATCCCGATCTCGCGTAAGCCGAAGGCTTGGTGCGAAGCCCGTGCCGGGTCGGAAGCAGCAAGAAGATCGGATATTGGGTGGTAACGGAAATAGAGCCGCGCGCGTTCGACCGGGGTGTTTACCACGGCCAGGGATTGGACGCCTTTCTCACGCAGCATCGGGTTGAGGTATGCCATGGCCGCGACATGGCGCCGGCAGAACGGGCAATGCAGGCCTCGAAACAAACCGATCAACAATGGGCTGCGGCCACGAAAATCATCAAGTGCGATCTTCCCCTCGCGCGAGATCGCATCGAACTCAACGTTCGGGACCCGGTCGCCCGGTTGTAGCGGATGGTCGACATAGGGCGTGGACATGGACAACCTCCTCGCTCGGGGATCAGTCGAGAAAAGGCGCCACGTCGAGTGTTTCGAGGTCGAGATTGAACGTTGCAGACCTGACCTCTCGTTTTACCGCACCGCCAGGATCCGATCTAAGAATGGCCCCACTTGAGCCCGCGGGCAAGCGGTAAACGGCGAATCGTGAATTGAGAAAGTTCGTTTTCAGTCCCCCCAGCTCAATTTTCTTTGTTGGTCTCTGGCCGCTCCCGCAGCTCAAGCCTTCAATGCTGTGGGTCATGGCTCAAGCAGCAGATTTCAGCTTGCCACCGACCGCCCAGGAATCCTTAGGCGATCTCCGGTTTGCCAGATCTCCAGCGATTCCGGCGGCACGCCAGCGTTCGACGGCGGCCTTGGTCGCTTCTCAAACGAAGGCGCGCTTCTGATCGTCGGGGTGGCAGATTGCAGGGACGACGAACGGAGCGACGGCTCTTACTTTACCGTGATGGCAATACCGCTAAGATCGGCGTTGACCTGCAGGCCTACCTGCTTGCCTGAGAGTTCGAGTTGGGCGCCCTTGTCGTTGGTCATGACGATCACCTGGGCCCCTTTGCCGACGGCGCCGCCACCGCCCGCCGCACCGTATACCCCCGTCACATCTTGGGCGCGGCGAATATGGTGAACGGTACCACGGAAATAGGTCTTAGAAGCTCCGAAGGCGAGGCCGCCCGAGATGCCGCCGACAGAGATGGGATAGCGGCGACCATGAAAGGTCAGCATGCCCTCGCCTCCAGAACCACCCACAAAGAAGGCCGCCTTGTAGACTGAGAAACTGATCTTACCGTCGTCGGCATACGCGGCGCCAGCAGCGCTGATTCCTGCTGCTGCGATAACCGCAGCCGCGACTGAACGAAATCCGGACGAAATCTTCATGATGCGTCTCCTAAAATCGAGGCTAACCCAGCCAGGAGGGCACGTCAGCAGTATGCCAAAGTCACAGCTGAAACAGTATCGATCGTCAATAGTTCCAGACTCCAGCTGGGAGACGGCCGCCACGAAACGAGGTTGATAATAGTCTCGGTGGCCAGCCGATGGCAGCCAACGCTCGGCTCACTCAGCATTGCCGAAATCTCGAGCATTTGTCGATGATGGAAGGTGATGTCGAGCGCCGAAATTGTCGTATTCATCCGGATACGATTTGCGCTGCCGCAGGAGTTCGCTCCGACCGACACCTTCTTCTAGGGGGGCGATGACAGGGGATTGGGCGACAACCGACGTCTGGCGATGGAGACTTTTGGGGCCGTACGCCCAGGTTTCATCTGGATGGCACTGTACCGCGCGATATTCAGGCATGGCCGGTGACACTCGCCAGTGCCAGGAGCAACAGGAACGCGAGAGGTGGCGGGAGCTCCCGATAGTTCCTGATACGAACAATGGCTACGATCGCGGCGAGCATAATCGAGACGCCCAACGCGACCCCGATATATCGGGTGCCGGCTATCACCAAAAGCACCGCAGTTACGAGCTCGAAGGCGGCCGTGACCCAGCACCACCAGAAAGGAAATCCCAGTCGCACGAAACCCATGCGGATTTTCGGATGTCCACTTGCGTTGACGATGGCGCCGACGAGAAACGCGCCGGCGGCCAGCCAGATGAATATGGTACCGAGCGATGTGCTTGTGAAAATATTCATTGGAAGTTCCGTCTAGGTCTTTTCGATATATCGATGTTAATTAATCTAGCAATGCTAGTTTGTCAATCAATGTTCCTTTTGATAATTTCGCGCCAGGAAAAATCGCGCGCATGAAGATTGGGGCACTGGGGTGGGTATCAGCGAACGCAAGGCTCGAGAGCGGGTCGACCGTGAACGCAGGATCGTCGTAGCTGCACGGACGATCGCAGAACGCGACGGCTGGGCTGCCGTCACGATCCGGCGTCTCGCCGAGGAGATAGAATACAGCCAGCCAGTTCTCTATTCGCATTTCGAAAATCGCGATCAGATCGTCGGAGCAGTCGCGCTTGAAGGCTTCGGCGAATTGGCTGCGACGCTCCGCGCTGCGATCCACCCATCGTCCACGTCAAAGGCGCGAGTGGAAGACGTCGCAGCCGCCTATCTCGATTTCGCTTTCGCTTGCCCTGCGATGTACGAGGCGATGTTCGTCCTGCCGACTGGGCTCCACTTCGCCAGATCCGACACGCCAGCCCAACTTCGCGATGGCTTCGGAGCCATGGCGACGGTGATCGCGCCGTTCTCTCAGGATGTAGATACCGCTACCGAAACTTTCTGGGCGGCACTTCACGGTTTGGCGGAGCTTGAACGTCACGGCAGGATAAGACCCACTTTCCGGGCTCAACGTATTACGCTCATCATGAAGATGGTGTCGGGTCAACTCTGAGAGCAGGGTCTTGCGATTAATCTGATCCCGCCTAAGTGGCTTGAAAAATGCCGGACAAGGCAAAGGCCTTAAGGCTAATGCATGTCGCCCGGAAGTGTGCAGCGGTTCCGGGGTAACGGCATGCATGAAAAAAGAGCTTTAGGAGTTTGGCCGCTTCGGGCCGAAAGCCGGCGTGCAACGTCCGAGGATCTGCTCGATTTCAACGCTGAAATGCGACAGCGCCGTTCGCGAGGAATCCGCCAGTCCGCAGCCTGCGGATTCGGCCTCACAGAAGGGGCCAGTTTTGCTGGCCCCTTATCTCTCATCAGATATCGCTTGCAGCGCTCGACCAGAGGTCGGCTGCTTCGGCCGCCGTCATGCGGCGCACCTCGGCTTCATGGCTGCGGCTGGCGAAGAGTTCGCTGGCCATGATCTGCTCGGCAAGATCGGCCGGGAGCGAGAGGATGACGCGGCCTTCGCCATTGTGCAGGCCGCCGAGTTCCGTGCGCTTGCCTGTCACCATGCCGCCGGCGACCGTGTTGTTGGTCTCCGGGTCGATCAGGATGAAGGAGCCGGACAGCCGGTTCTGCTCATAGGGGTCGAAGATCGCCGCTTCGTCGAAGACAAGCCGGACTTTGCCGATAGCGTTCATGTAGAGCCGCTGGGCGGCAGTCCAGGTGCCGGTCTTCAGCTCGAGCTGGCTGAGCGGCTGCACCTGGACGCGCTGGCGCCGCGAACCGCTCTTCAGCCAGTAGCGTTTGCCGGGCTCGATGCCCTCGGGCTGCAGCGCGACGATCTGCGCGTCGAAAGCAAGGCCGACCTGCGGCTGAGCGTCGATCGAGACGATCATGTCGCCGCGCGCCACATCGACCTGGCGATCGAGCACCAGCGTGATCGCATCACCGGCGACGGCAGCGTTGCGCACCAGATCGAAGGTAACGATCTTGGAGACATTGGCGACCATGCCGGATGGCAGGATCATGACGCTGTCGCCCGGCTTGACCGAGCCGCCGGCAACCGTGCCCTGATAGCCGCGGAAGCTTTCGCCCGGGCGCGAGACGCGCTGCACCGACAGGCGGAAGCCGACCGTCTGCGACGAGCGCACGGTCGCAAGCTCCAGCGTCTCCACCAGTGTCGGGCCGCTGTACCAAGGCATGGCGGCCTGGCCGGAATAGACGACGTTTTCGCCCTTAAGCGCCGACATCGGAATGGCGGTGATCTGCTTGACGCCGAGCGACAGCGCAAATTCCCGGAATTCATGGCTGATCTTGTCGAAGCCGGCGCGGTCGTAGCCCGTCAGGTCGATCTTGTTGACGGCAAGCACGAATTGCTTGATGCCGAGCAGCGAAGCGATCGTCGCGTGACGGCGTGTCTGCTCGAGAATGCCGAAGCGCGCATCGACCAGCAGGATGGCGAGATCGGCGGTCGAGGCGCCGGTCGCCATGTTGCGGGTATATTGCTCGTGGCCGGGCGTGTCGGCGACGATGAAGGAGCGCTTGTCGGTCGAGAAATAGCGATAGGCGACATCGATGGTGATGCCCTGCTCGCGCTCGGCCTGCAGGCCGTCGAGCAACAGCGCGAAGTCGGGCAGGCCGAGATCGTTCTGCTTGCCGGTGGAATCGCGCTGCAGCGTGGCGGCCTGGTCTTCCTTGACCGCCTTGGTGTCCCAGAGCAGGCGGCCGATCAGGGTCGACTTGCCGTCATCGACGCTGCCGCAGGTAATCAGGCGCAGCGGGCGCGTGTCGCGCTGGGCCTTCTGCGGCTCGGCGGCGGGCAGGCTGACGACGGTGGCGGCCGAGACGGCGGTTTGGGCTGCGGTCATCTCAGAAATATCCTTCACGCTTCTTCTTTTCCATGGAGCCGGACTGGTCGCGGTCGATGGCGCGGCCCTGGCGTTCGGACACCGTTGCGATTTCGAGTTCGGCAATCACCTCTTCGAGGGTGGTGGCCTGTGAGCGGATGGCGCCGGTCAGCGGGAAGTCGCCGAGCGTGCGGAAGCGGATCATGCCCTCCTGGCGCACTTCGCCGGGCAGCAGTTCGAGACGCGGATCCTCGGCCAGGATCATCATGCCGTCGCGCTCAACGAAGGGCCGCTTCTTGGCGTAATAGAGCGGCACCAGCGGAATGTCCTCAGCCTGGATGTAGCGCCAGATATCGACCTCCGTCCAGTTCGACAGCGGGAAGGCGCGGACGCTCTCGCCCTTGCGGATCATGCCGTTATAGACGTTCCAGAGTTCCGGCCGCTGGTTGCGCGGGTCCCAGCGATGGTCGGGCGTGCGGAAGGAATAGATGCGCTCCTTGGCGCGGCTGGCTTCCTCGTCGCGCCGCGCGCCGCCGAAGGCGGCGTCGAACTGGCCGGCATCGAGCGCCTGGCGGAGGCCCTCGGTCTTCATGATGTCGGTGAAGGCAGCCGATCCATGGGTGAAGGGCGTGATGTTTTCGGCCGCACCGCGCGGATTGATGTGCTCGATCAGGTCGAGATCGTACTTCCTAGCGGTCTCGTCGCGGAAAGCGATCATCTCCCGGAATTTCCAGCCGGTGTTCACATGCAGGAGCGGGAAGGGCACGCGGCCGGGATAGAAGGCCTTGCGCGCCAGATGCAGCAGCACCGAGGAGTCCTTGCCGATCGAATAGAGCATGACGGGACGCTCGAATTCGGCCGCGACCTCGCGAAAGATATGGATGGATTCGTTTTCCAGCGCCTTCAGATGCGGGTCGAGTGGCGCCTTGGCGCTCTGGGGATTGCTGAGTTCCGTATCCGGACGGCTATCGGGCATGTTTTACTCCAGACTGTCGATCCTTTGCGGTTCGCCGCAAAGCAGTTCCTGATGCTGGCTTTCCCAAGGCTGCGGCGGTGGCAGCGCCCGGGTTCGGTAAGCCGTGAAGTTGATTATTGTGCGGCGATGACGGCGGCCTCTTCGGCGACATGCAGGCCGCATTCGCGCGTCTCGTCCTGCTCCCACCACCAGCGACCGGCGCGTTCCGGCTCGCCGGGCTTGATCGCCCGGGTGCAGGGCTCGCAGCCGATCGAGGGATAGCCGCGGGCATGCAGCGGATTGACCGGAACGCCGTTGTCGGACACGAAGGCCTTGATCGCCTCCAAGTCCCAATCGGCGAGCGGATTGACCTTCAAGAGGTGCCGTTCGGCGTCGTATTCGGCAAAGGGCGTCTCGGCGCGGTTGGCCGATTGGCCGCGGCGCAGGCCGGTGATCCAGATCGTTGCCCCTTCGAGTGCGCGCGCAAGCGGCTTCAGCTTGCGCACGCCACAACAGGCATGCCTGGCTTCGACGCTCTCGTAGAAACCGTTGAGGCCATACTGCGCCGCATAGGCGTCGATATCGGCCTTCTCGGGCTCGTAGCGCTGGATCTTTACGTCGTACTGGCTTTCCGTCTCGGTAATCAGCGACAGCGTCTCGGCAAACAGCCGGCCGGTCTGCAGCGTCGCAATATCGATCGGCAGGCGGTGCGTGCCGATCTCGGCGGTGATCACCTGGTCCTCGATGCCGAGCGAGGTGGTGAACACCACGCGGCCCCCGAGGCCGGAGACCAGCGACAGACGTCCGGCCAGGTCGAGACCTGCCAGCTTGTCGTTCAGCGCCTCGGCTTCGGCAATGGGCCCTTCTTCCGCAATCGTATTGATAACAGTCATGAGAATCCTGTCCTTTGTTGACGGGAGTATCGCAGTTCAATCCTGGATCGGACAGAAAAAGGGATTTCGAAAGCTGCGGCCAGAGGAGCAAATATCTCTCCGAAGCTGCCGCAATGCAAAAAAACAGCCGCCCGGGGACAAAAATCCCCGCGAACAACTGGTATGTCTATAAAAATAGTAGAGTTACACGCGGCCTGTCAATCCGAAATCTGAAGTGATGCCGAAAAAGGTGCAGAAAGGGCGGTTTAAGCGTAGATTGTGACAGTTCGGCCGAGAGGGAAAAACAAGGCCGAAAACGCTTAGTCCTCAAGGCTTTCTCCGGCGCGTTCAAATTCCGTTCATGCTGGTTGTGCCATAGAGGCGAAAGTAATTCCGTAGCGGCGCGGAGATTCGCGCCGCCTGTGTGTCGATGGTCTGAGATGATTACGCAAAAGGCGAAATATGCGCTGCGGGCGCTGACGGTTCTGGCGGATGCCGATGCCGACGAACCGGTGATGATTTCCGATATCGCCGCCCAGCAGAAGATCCCGAAAAAGTTCCTCGAACAGATCCTGCTCGACCTGAAGCATCACGGCATCGTCGTCAGCCGTCGCGGCAAGCAGGGCGGTTATCTCTTGCTGAAGCCCGCCCACACCATCACCTTCGGCGAGATCCTGCGCATCATCGACGGCCCGATCGCGCCGCTGCCGTGCCTGTCGATCACCGCCTACCGCCGGTGCGACGATTGCGACGGCGAACAGAACTGCCAGATCCGTCACGTCTTCGCCAAGGTCGCCGACGCCACCCGCAAGGTGCTGTTCTCGACAACCATCGCCGACGCCGTCGGCCCAAGACACGGCGCCGAAGTCACCCGGCTGCTGGCCTAAGCGGCTTTGGCCGGCTATCCCCGGTGCGGTCGCGCGTCTTTTGCTGGGGCAGCGAGACCGGTATCTCCACCCTACGGGCGTAGACCTCCTAGCGTATAGCCGCCATCGACGGTGATTTCTTGCCCGGTGACGAAGGCGGCATCATGGGAAAGCAACCAGGCGACAGTACCTGCGATATCTTCTGACGTTCCATTTCGCCGAAGCGGTGTGTGGGCGGCTAGCCTTGCAGCAAAAGCCGGATCGATAACATCATCCGCCATAGGTGTGAGAATAATCCCTGGATTGATGGCATTGATCCTGACGTTGCGAGGTCCTTGCTCCGCCGCCAGGGTCCGCATCATCGCAAGCAACGCCCCCTTCGTGCTGGCATAGGCTCCAGCACCCGGCATCACGCCGGCTGCTGTCAACGAGGCGTTGATGAGAATGCTGCCGCCTTTCAGGAAGGGCAGGCACTGTTTGATCGTGAAGAAGGTACCCTTGAGATTGGTGTCGATCAGCGCGTCGAAATCGTCTCCATCCGTCACTGCCAACGGTTTGAATTCGCCGAGAACTCCGGCATTGGCAAAGACCGCATCCAGCCGTCCGAAGCGTGCGATCGTCTTCTCGACAATCGCGGCGACGGCTTCATTGTCGGCGATATCGCCGGCAATTGCGATGGCCGCACCGCCTGATGCCTCGATCTCTCCAAGCAGTCGATTGATCGGCTCGGGGCGGCGTCCGACGAGGACGAGCTCGGCTCCTTCCGCCACTAGGCGAAGGGCGGCGGCCCGGCCCATCCCCGTTCCAGCACCTGTAATGAGAACTGTTTTGCCGATGAACCGGGTTCGCGTCATGTCTTGCTCCTTGAATGATTGCGTCGAGGCGGTTGTAATTCGAGCACTTACTCATGATAATTGGGGAAAATACGCGATCATTTAAAAGCAGAAGTATTGAATGGGTCTCTTTCGTTCCATGCAGGTATTTGTCACAACCGTCCAGGAAGGCTCGATGAGCGCAGCATCGGGCAAGCTTGGCATCTCGCCGGCAATGGTCGGGCAACACGTCGCCGCACTGGAGGAACGGCTGGGTACGCGCCTCCTCAACCGAACCACGCGTCGGCAGAGCCTGACGGATTTCGGCAAGAGCTATGTCGAGCAGTGCCGGGATATTCTGGAGCGGGTGGCTATTGCGGATCAGGACGCCGAGGCATCGCAGACGAAACCGCGCGGCCTCTTGAAGGTCACGGCGCCGGCGACGTTCGGGGCGGAGGTGCTGATGCCGGCTTTGCAACGCTACCGAGAGATCGCTCCCGAGGTGATGCTGGATATTACCTTGACCGATCGTAACGTCGATATCGTCGAGGAAGGTTTCGACATCGCGATCCGCATCGGGGACCTGCCCGACAGCCGCCTCATCGCGCGTCAGCTCGCTCCCTATCGAATGATGATTTGCGCGTCACCGGATTACCTCGCTCGACATGGAAATCCTGCCCATCCAAGCGCGCTTTCCGGCCACGAAACCGTTGGTTTCACCCCGGCGGCGCGCTCGCCCTGGAGGCTGTCGAAAGGCAAGGATGAGGTCGAGGTCGCGCCCAGATTGTCGATCACCGTCAATAGCGGTCAGGCCGTGCGCATGGCCGCTCGTGCCGGATTGGGTGTCGTTATGCAGCCTGCCATCCTGCTGGCTTCGGATATCCGGGCCGGCCTTCTCGTCCAGCTCTTCCCCGATTGGCATCTGCGTGAGCGGCCTATGTCACTCGTCTATCACCGGGATCGGCGCATGACGCCACGCGTGCGAAGCATCATCTCATTCGTCGTTGCGGAGTTTGGAGCAGAGCCGGAGAGTCCGGCAAATCGCCCTGCCGAGTGACCGCAATCGATGCCTTGGGCCGACGTCACGCCTGGTGGCGTGATTAGCTTTCCGCCAGTTCCCTGGCGCGCCGTGCCCGGATCGCCGCGGCAATGAAGACGCGCGACAAGCCGTGATAGAGCGGCTCGCGCGATAGCAGGCGCGAGGTGATGTAGCCGATCATCGACACTGCCATGATCGGGATGACCGCCTCGTGATCCCCGGTCATCTCGAGGATGATGACGAAGGCCGTCATCGGCGCCTGCACGACGCCGGAGAAATATCCGGCCATGCCGAGGATCGCCGCAAGGGCGATGCCACTGCCCATCAATTGGCCGACCGTGCTGCCGAAGCCGGCGCCGATGGCGAGTGAGGGCGCGAAGATGCCGCCCGGGATTCCCGAAATCATCGACAGGAAGCCGGCAACAAGCTTTTCGAGGAAGAAAAGCAGGGGCAGGGGATTGCCCTCGACGGCACCCTTCGCCTGGTCGTAGCCGGTGCCGAAGGTCGTACCACCCGACAGGATGCCGACGGCGGCGACGGCGAGGCCGCAGACGGCCGCCAGCATTACCATCCGCCGCAGCGGTTGCGGCTGCGCAAAGCGGCGCACATGCTGGCCGGCATAGAGCGCCAGCCCGCTGAATGCAGCGCCAAGGGCGCCGCCGCCGATGCCGCAGACGAGCACCAGTTCCCAGTCGCGCAGCGATGCCGGCGCAACGGATGTCGAGCCGAAATAATTATAGCTGCCGGCGAGCCCGAGCGCGGCAAGGCCGGACAGGATGACGGCGGTCAGAACCAGTCCGTTGGCGCGCGATTCATAGGTGCGGCTCATCTCCTCGATCGCGAAGACGATGCCGGCGAGCGGCGTGTTGAAGGCGGCGGCAATCCCGGCCGCCGAACCGGCAAGGATCAGCCCGCGGGCTTGTGCCATGCCGCCGAAGCGAGCGACCGCCAGCATGATCGATGCGCCCACCTGCACGGTCGGTCCCTCGCGGCCGATCGATGCGCCGCTGAGCAGCCCGAGCACCGTCAGCACGATCTTGCCGAAGACCAGCCGCAGCGACAGCAGGCGGGTTCGGTCTTCCGGATCGCGCAGATGCCGGGCGGCGATCGCCTGCGGAATGCCGCTGCCCTGCGCGTTCGGGAAATACCGTGCGGCGAGATAGGCCGACAGCATGAAACCGAGCGGCGTGACGACGAGCGGCAGCAGAAAGCCCCATTCGCCGGAGGCTGTTATGTCGGCAAAGGCGCGTTGGGCGAGATCGGCCAGCCTGGCAAAGCCGACGCTGATGATGCCGATCGCGCAAGCGCCGAACCAGAAGATCAGCCGTGGGCGCCAGAGTGCGAGGGAACCCCAGAGAACACGGGAGCGGCGAAGAAGTCGGGACTTGCGATACAACACTGACATGCCGGGAGCGGAAGTTGAACAGAGCTTCTTCCTAAACCGGTTTGCGGGGAAAGAACCACCTCTTTCGTCGGAAATCGCCGCCCCTACCAGTCTTCGATCCGCACCATATCTCCAGCCATCACCGATCGCTGACCGCCGCCCTGGGATTGACCCATGGCTCCTGGTTGGAGCGCGCCAGCGGCTGTTTGCCGAGGATGTGGTCGGCGGCCTTCTCGCCGGTCATGATCGAGGGGCCGTTCAGATTGCCGTAGGTGACGTGCGGGAAGATCGAGCTGTCGGCGACGCGTAGGCCATCGACGCCGATCACCCGGGTCTGCGGATCGACCACCGCCATCGGATCGTCCTTGGCGCCCATCTTGCATGTGCCGCAGGGGTGATAGGCGCTTTCCAGATGTTCGCGCAGGAAGGCGTCGATCTGCGCGTCGCTCTGCACACCTTCGCCCGGCTGGATCTCCGGCCCGCGATAGTCGTTGAAGGCGCTCTGGCCGAAGATCTCGCGGGTGAGGCGCACACAGTGGCGGAACTTCTCCCAATCCTCGGCATGGCTCATATAGTTGAAGCGCAGCACCGGATCGGCCTTGGGGTCGGCCGAACGCAGCGTCACGCTGCCGCGCGACTTCGACAGGTTGTAGCCGACATGCACCTGGAAGCCGTGGCTCTTGGCCGCCGCCTTGCCGTCATAGCTGATCGCCACCGGCAGGAAGTGATACTGGATGTCGGGCTGCTTCAGCCCAGGGGCGGAGCGCAGGAAGGCGCAGGCCTCGAACTGGTTGGAGGCGCCGAGCCCGCCGCGCGAGAGCAGCCATTGTGCGCCGGCCACGCCCTGCCAGAACCACGGCAGCCAGGAATAGAGCGACACCGGCTTGGTGCTGACCTGCTGGAAATAGAACTCCATATGGTCCTGCAGATTGGCGCCGACGCCCGGCCGGTCGACCTTCACCGTAATGCCCATGTCCTGCAGATGTTGGCCGGGACCGATGCCCGACAGCATCAAGAGCTTCGGCGAATTGAACGAGGAGGCTGAGACGATCACCTCGCGGTTCGCCTTCACCACCTCTATTTTGCCGTTGCGTTCGATCTCGACGCCGGTCGCCCGTCCGTCCTCGATCAAGATCCTCTGCGCAAAGCCGTAGACGATATTGACATTGTCCCGCTTCAGCGCCGGTTTCAGATAGGCATTGGCGGCAGACCAGCGGCGGCCGGAAAAGATGGTCTGCTCCATCAGCCCGAAGCCTTCCTGCTTGCTGCCGTTATAATCCTCGGTCGTCTCGAAGCCCGCCTGCTTGCCGGCCTCGACAAAGGCGCGAAACAGCGGATTGGTGAAACCGCCGCGCTGGACATGCAGCGGCCCGTTTGTACCGCGCCAGCCCTCCTCGCCGCCATGCGAATGCTCCATCCGCTTGAAATAGGGGAGAACGTCGGCATAGGCCCAGCCGCCGGCGCCAAGCTCCTCCCACCGGTTGAAGTCCTCGGCGTGGCCGCGCACATAGACCATGCCGTTGATCGAGGAGGAGCCGCCGATCACCTTGCCGCGCGGCGCAGTGATGCGCCGGTTGTTGAGGTTGGGTTCCGGCTCGGACAGATAACCCCAATTATAGCGCTTCATGCTCATCGGCCAGGCAAGCGCCGCTGGCATCTGGATGAACGGCCCGAAATCGCTGCCGCCCGCCTCGATGACGAGAACGGAATTCTTGCCGTCTTCCGACAGGCGATAGGCGAGGGCGGACCCCGCCGAGCCCGAGCCGATGATGACGAAATCTGCTTGCATGGCGTTCCCTTAAATTCCTTTGCACGGTCCCCGAAGACTTCGGGACATCAAGACCCCGCCCCAAACCCCTCCCACAAGGGGAGGGGCTTAACCTGCGGCACTGCCTCACTCCGAAATCAGCGCCGCAAATGGTGCGATCGAGGGGAGGCAAAACCGGTGCGGCATTCTAGCCCCTCCCCCTCGTGGGGAGGGGTTGGGGAGGGGTCTTCTCACTCTCAATAAGGCGCCGCCACCGGCCCCATGCCGACGTAAACCGTCTTCAGCTCGGAATAATGCTCCAGCGCCGCCAGCGAATTCTCGCGGCCGAAGCCGGATTGTTTCGAGCCGCCGAAGGGGATTTCCACCGGGCAGAGATTATAGGTGTTGATCCACAGCGTGCCGGCCTCCAGCCGGTCGACGACGCGGTGGGCGCGGGTGAGGTCGGCGGTGAAGACGCCGCCTGACAGGCCGAATTCGCTGGCATTGGCGCGTGTGATGACCTCGTCCTCATCGTCGAAATCGAGCACCGACATCACCGGCCCGAAGATCTCCTCGCGGGCGATGGTCATGTCGTCGGTTACGTCGGCAAACACCGTCGGCTGCACATAATAGCCTTCGCCGGAAACGTTGTTGGGAATACCGCCGCCGGCGACAAGCGTTGCGCCCTCGGCCTTGCCCTTTTCGATATAGGCGACCACCTTCTCGCGCTGTGCCCAGGAAACCATCGGGCCGATCTGCGTCGCCTCATCAAGCGGATCGCCGATCAGCATCGCCTCGGTGCGCGCCTTCAGCCGCTTCAGGAACTCGGTCTTGACCCCCTTCTGCACGAAGACGCGGGTGCCGTTCGAGCAGACCTGGCCGGTGGAATAGAAATTGCCGAGCATGGCGCCGCCGACCGCCGAATCGAGATCGGCGTCGTCGAAGACGATGAGCGGCGACTTGCCGCCGAGTTCCATCGTCACATGCTTGAGATTGCCGGCCGCCGCCGCCGCCACCCGGCGCCCGGTCGGCACCGATCCGGTCAGCGACACCTTGGCGACATCGGGATGGTTGACGAGCAGCGGCCCGGTATCGCGGTCGCCCTGGATGACGTTGAAAAGCCCCTTCGGCAGCCCCGCCTCGTGCAGGATCTCGGCAATCTTCAAGGCGCCGAGCGGCGTGTTTTCCGAGGGCTTGAAAACCATGGCATTGCCGCAGATGAGCGCCGGCGCAGCCTTCCAGCAGGCGATCTGCTGCGGATAGTTCCAGGCGCCGATGCCGACGCAGACGCCGAGCGGCACCCGCTTGGTGTAGGCAAAATCCTGGCCGAGCGGGATATGCGAACCATTGAGGCCGGCCGGTGCGACACCGCCGAAGAATTCGAAGGCATCGGCGCCCGAGGTCGGATCGGCGACGATCGTCTCCTGGATCGGCTTGCCGGTATCGAGCGTTTCCAGTTCCGACAACGCCCGGTTTCGCTCGCGCATGATGTCGGCGGCGCGTTTGAGAATGCGTCCGCGCGCCATCGGGCTCATCGCCGCCCATTCCGGCTGGGCGCGTCTGGCCGCGGCAATCGCCTTCTCGACAATCGCGGGCGTTGCGGCATGTAGCCGGGCGATCACCTCGCCGGTCGCCGGATAGAGGCTCTCGATGACGGTCCCGTCGGTGTCCTCGACATATTCGCCGTCGATGAAGTGCGAGGCTCTCGGCTGGGCTTTCATGTCATTTGTCCTTGGATGTTCGATGTGGTTGTCCCATCTCGGCTGGAAGGGAAGGTGGCGGCCAGAAGCGCATTCAGATAATCCTCTGTCAGTGCGATCGAGGCTTCGATGCCGATCGGTGCCGATTTCAGACTTTGCCTGATGTAGAGCCCGTCGATCATCGCCGCAGCGCCCTCGGCGATGCGTTCTGCGGCGTCGGCCGGCAGCAGCGCCTTGAGATCGGCAAGCAGGTTGGAGCGCAGCCGGCGGGCATAGATCACCAGGAAACGCCGCGTCTCCTCCGAGCGCTGCGCTTCGGCGTAAAAGGCAAGCCAGGCGGCGATCGTGTCTGGCGCGAACTGGTCGGCGTGGAAGTTGACACGGATGACGGCCGAAAGCCGGGCGCGCGGCGTCTGCGCTGCTATCAGCGCCGCCACCGTATCGCTGCGCAATTGCCTAAGAAGCGAGCGGATCGTCTCGATCAGCAATTGTTCCTTGCTGCCGAAATAATGATGGGCAAGGGCCGGCGACACGCCAGCCTGGCGGGCGATGTCGGACATGGTGACGGCAAGCGAGCCGTGATCGCCGATCACCCGCAGCGCCGCATCAACGAGCGCCTTGCGACGCACCGGCTCCATTCCGACTTTCGGCAAAGCGCCAACTCCTCACGCATTTTCGATAAGGATATTTTTGATTGACTGATCAATCAACAAAAATATTGACCGAATTGATTTCGCGCAGATCTTTTCCGGAGAAACGGGCGCAACATATTCAAAGTTGATCAGGAGGTGTGCCATGACCAGCGTCTTCAACGAAATGCCCGGATCCCCGCTACGGTCGAAATGGGTCTGGTTCCTCGGCCTCGGCGTGCTGCTTCTAATCTGTGGCCTCATCGCTCTTAGCAACCTGCTAATGGCGACCGTCGCTTCGGTCTTTTATGTCGGCATGCTCATGCTGGCGGGTGGCGTCATCTATCTCATCCACGCTTTTCAGGTGCGCCGTTGGGATCAAGTGCTCTTCTGGGCTCTGAGCGGTGTGCTTTACGTGCTTGCCGGCATCTGCGCCTTCATCAATCCTATCTTCACCTCGGCGGCCTTGACTTTGTTTCTGGCCATTGCGCTGCTGGTGGCCGGCATTTTCCGTCTCTGGGTCGGGATGCGGATGCGGCCGCTGAAGGGCTGGCGCTGGATCGCGACCAGCGGCGTCATGACGGCCCTGGCCGGCTTCGTCATCGCGCTGGGCTGGCCGGTGAACAGCCTCTGGATCCTCGGTCTGTTCCTGGCCGTCGATCTCATCATCCAGGGCTCGACCATGATTGCCTTCGGCCTCGGCATGCGCGGCTGAAGCCTTTTTGATACGCCTATTTTGACAAGGGCATGACAGGGGATTAGACTAAAGGGGTATGGACCGATCGCCAAAAGCGGGTGGTCCTGTGTGCGATAGCCGCAAATGGTCATGCGTCCCCCAAAGGCAGGGTTCTGCCTCAATAAAAAAGGGAGGAAGTTCATGCCGATGGTCACCGTTTCCATCTCTCCGCAACAGGCAGCGGGCATCCGCGCCGCCGTCGACACAGGCGGCTATGCCTCGAGCAGCGAGGTCGTCCGCGAGGCGCTCCGCCTCTGGGACACCGCCCGCAAGCTCAACGAATTCCGCGACGATGTCCTCGACGACGAGGGCGCTCCGTCCGGCGGCAGATGCGTCGCCGACATGTTCGCTGATCACGAGGCAGAGCGCCGCCGCTCCGCCTGATTAAGCGCCTGATTGTATTATGAAATTCAAGATGAACGCGGAACGCGTGGTCGTGCCCTGCATCTTTCACAAAACTTTCATATTGGCGAAAGGGTTCATTGATCCTTCCGGGGCATCTTTCTGACCAAGAAGAACAAGTCACAGTGGAGATCAGCCAAATGAAGAGCGGGACTTCCCTGGCTGCCACCGTCGAGCCCGGCGTCCTGCGCCGCTATGCCAGCGACCAGATCGTCACGCTTGCCAAGCTCGTGGTCGAGAACGCCTTTCAGCCGATCGTCGAGGCCGGCACCGGCACGGTGTTCGGTTACGAATCCCTGATGCGCGGCCAGGAGCGTATCGGCTTCGACACCCCGGTCGACATTCTCGACGAGGCCCATCAGGCCGGCCAACTGCTGCAGCTCGAACAGATGCTGGCGAGCCGCGCGCTCGCCAAATTCGCCACCCTGTCGAATTTCTCCACCTCGACGCTGTTCCTCAATCTCGATGTCCGGCTCATCCCGCATGGCGAACGCTTGGTCGAGAGCCTGCTGCAGCACCTGCGGAAGGCCAATATTCCGCCGTCCTCCGTCTGCTTCGAATTCTCCGAACGTTTCGACAACACCAGCGTGCCGGAATTTGCCGCGCTCGTTTCCAAGCTGCGCAAGGCAGGTTTCAAGCTGGCGATCGACGATTTCGGCGTCGGTCACGGCGAGATGAAGCTGCTTTGCGACTATGCCGTCGATTACCTGAAGATCGACCGCCATTTCGTCGCCGAGCTCGACCGCAGCTCCCGCAAGCGCCATCTTTTGAAGAGCATCGTCAACATCGCCCATGTGCTCGGCACCCGCGTCATCGCCGAAGGCATCGAGACCGAGGCCGAATTCATCGCCTGCCGCGAATATGGCGTCGACCTCGTCCAGGGCTGGTTCATCTCCCGCCCGACGACGCATATGTCGGAGCTGGCGCCGTCCTTCCCGCATCTGCAGGAGCTCGGAAAAACCAAGCGAGGCAGCCAATCGCTCGACGAAATCCTCATCCGCAAGCAGATCGAACTCCTGCCGACGGTTTACGAGAACGACAGCATCGACAGCGTCTTCGAACTCTTCCGCCGCAATCCGCGCCAGGCTTTCTTTCCCGTGCTCAACGCCAATAGCGAGCCGCGTGGCATCATTCACGAGCAGCACCTTAAGGAATATATCTACCAGCCCTTCGGCCGCGATCTCTTGAAGAACAAGATGTATGAGCGCAGCATCTCGCATTTCGTCGAAATGGCCCCGATCGTCGGCCTCGACAGCGATGCCGAGCAACTGATGGCGATCTTCGCCAATATGGAAGGCAGCAACTGCCTGATCCTCACCGACAATATGCGTTATGCCGGCGTCGTCTCCGCCGCCTCGCTGATCAAGGTCATCAACGAGAAGCAGCTGAAGACCGCCCAGGATCAGAACCCGCTGACCGGCCTGCCGGGCAATCGCGCCATCCGCGATTTCATGCGCCAGTCCGGCCGCGACGGCGATGAGGTCCGCCATTTCTGCTACTGCGACTTTGATAATTTCAAGCCATTCAACGATGCTTACGGCTTCCATCTCGGCGATCATGCGATCTCGCTGTTTGCCGCGCTGATGCGCCGCTATTTCTTCGCCGAGCGCCATTTTCTCGGCCATGTCGGCGGCGACGATTTCTTCATCGGCGTCGTCGGCTGGACGCAGGAGGAGCTGACCGAGATCCTCGACCGGCTGATCAGCGATTTTCACGACGACGTGCTCGATCTCTATTCCGAAGAGCACCGCGCCGCCGGCCGAATCCTCGGACACGATCGCGCCGGCGTCGAGGCGCTGTTTCCGCTGATGCGCTGCTCGATCGGCGTCATCGAACTGCCGAAAGGCCTGGTCATCGACGATATCAACCGCGTCAGCGCTGAGATCGCCGTCATCAAGTCGGCCGCCAAGGAGAGCGACGAAGGTCTCGTCTTTCACTTGCTGGGCGAGGCGAATTGACGCCCTTGCCACATCAAGCCTTCCCAAGCCCGCGGGGCTGACTTATTTCCTGGTTCCGATCAGGGAGGGTCGCGCCATGTCACTGCCCCAGGAAATGCGTTTCATCGATCTCAAGTCCTTCGGCGCCCCGGAGGTGATGACGATCGGCAGACGCCCGCTGCCGGTGCCCGGTGAGGGGCAGGTTCTCGTGCGCGCCGAGGCGATCGGCGTCAACCGCCCCGATGTCGCCCAGCGCCAGGGCAGCTATCCCGCGCCCAGGGATGCAAGCCCGATCCTTGGCCTGGAACTGTCAGGCGAAATCGTTGAGATTGGCACTGGCGTTAGCGGCTACGGCGTCGGCGACAAGATCTGCGGCCTCGCTAATGGCGGCGCCTATGCCGAATATTGCCTGCTGCCGGCCGGCCAGATCCTGCCCTTTCCCAAGGGTTATGACGCGGTGAAGGCCGCGGCCCTTCCCGAAACCTTCTTCACCGTCTGGGCCAATCTCTTCCAGATGGCCGGGCTGACCGAAGGCGAGACCGTGCTGATCCATGGCGGCTCCAGCGGCATCGGCACGACGGCGATCCAGCTCGCCCGCGCTTTCGGCGCCGAGGTCTATGCGACGGCCGGTTCAAGCGAGAAATGCGCGGCCTGCGAAAGGCTCGGCGCCAAACGTGCGATCAACTACAGACGCGAGGATTTCGCCGAGGTGATCAAGACCGAGACCGGCCAGGGCGTCGATATCATTCTCGATATGATCGGCGCCGCCTATTTCGAGCGCAACCTCGCCTCGCTCGGAAAAGACGGCTGCCTGTCGATCATCGCCTTCCTCGGCGGGGCTGTTGCCGAAAAGGTCAATCTGTCGCCGATCATGGTCAAGCGCCTGACGGTCACCGGTTCCACCATGCGCCCGCGCACGGCGGAGGAAAAACGCGCCATTCGCGACGATCTGCTCTCCGAGGTCTGGCCGCTTTTGGACGCCGGCACCATCGCCCCCGTCATCCACAAGGTCTTCGCCTTCGAAGAGGTCGTCGCAGCCCATCGGCTGATGGAAGACGGCAGCCATGTTGGTAAGATCATGCTCAGCGTCGGCTAGAGCATGATGCCGAAAAGTGTGAGCGGTTTTCTCATGATATCATGCTCTAACTCTTTAATTTAGAACAGGATTCAGATTTTGGGCCAACCGGGCCTAAAATCATCCTGTTCTAAGTGACAGTGACACGCCGATGGCGAGAACGCCGGGCAGCGCAATCAGCAGATAGAGCCAGTAGGCTGCCGACAGCGCCCCGGCAACGCCGCCCGGATCGACGAGGCCGGCGCCATTGGCGATGACGCCGGCAAAGGCAGCACCGAAAGCGCCGCCGAGCGAACTCATCGTCGGGATCGCCGCCGAAGCCTTGTCCAGTTCGCTGTCGGCGACGAGCGTCAGAACCATGGCGACGAGATGCGTCCAGCCGAGCCCGACGCCGAAGCCCATCATGAACATGCCGACTGCCGCCGGCACGATGAAGAGCATATGCGCCTGCGGATTGTCGCGCGCGAGAAAGACCGCCAGCGAAATGGTCGCCGCCGCCTCGATGAGCGCGCCGGCAACGATCGCCGCCTGCGCGCGACCGCCGGTCAGCGAGCCGCTGAGGAAAGCCGAAAACGTCCAGCCGAGGGCGACAAGTGCCACCAGATAACCTGAAACAAGCGGCGTCACCCCGTGCAGCACCTGTAGGAAATAGGGAATGAATACGTCGCTGACGAGCACGACGGTCATGGCCAGCATCGTCAGGTAGACACGCGCAATCGGCCTGGAAAGGCTGACCGCGCCGGAGGGCAGCAGCCGGTTCGGGCTTCGACTTTCGATGAGGAGCATGCCGCCGACCGCAGCGATCGATGCCGCGATCAGGCCAATTTTCGCGGCCGTCACCTCGATCGTCCCGGCGGTGCCGACCATCAGCACGGCGCCGAGCAGCAGCCCGATCTGGGCAATCGGCGTTTTCGCCTGCTCGCGGTCGTCTTCGACCTCGGGCAACAGCCGCGGCGCCAGAACCGCCATCACCAGGCCGAGCGGCATCAGCACGATGAAGGCGTAGCGCCAGTTGCTGCCGGCGGAGAAAAAGCCGCCAAGCGTCGGCCCGATAACGGTCGCCACACCCCAGATCGCCGCATAGAGCGTCGACGCCTTTGTCCATAACGGCTCGGGATAGACGAAGCGGATGAAGGCATAGCCAAGCGCGGCAAGCGCTCCGGTACCGAGACCCTGCACCGCGCGTCCGACCAGCACCACCGGCATGGACGGCGCGGCTGCGGCGATCAGGCTGCCGACGCCGAAGACCAGCGCGGCGATCACATAGATGGCGCGAAGCCCGATCCCCCGCGGGCGCATGGCGACGAAAATCGAGCCGAGCACGGCGGCGGCGACGAACAGGCTGGTGACCCAGGAAAACAGCGCCAGCCCGCCGATATCACGCACGATCGAAGGCGCGATGGTCGCCGTGATGTAGCTCTCGACCGCGTAAAGCATAACGCCGCCGGCAAGCATCAACGTTGCCGGCAGGTGCTCGGGCAGGAAGAGGCGCAGGAGGGAGCTGGTGGCGGGGATGGCCGCAGTCTGGTCGATATTGGACATGGAATGACCCTGATAAAGACCGACGGCCCGCAGCTTGGCGCCGCGATCGGTGATGTGCTTGGCATATCGGGCGAGGCCGCCCGTCAGCAGCTCGCCAAGCTGGCGGAACAGGGGCTGGTGGAGCCGGTCACCGTCGGCGCCACGGGCAGGGGCCGGCCGCGTCAGCTCTGGCACCTGACTGCCGCGGGCAACCGCCAATTCCCGGACGGTCATGCCGAACTGACGGCAAACCTGCTCGGCACGCTGGTCGAACAGCTCGGACCCGCGGCCCTCGACACTGTCATCTCGGCCCGCGAGGCCGAGGCGCTGCAGCGCTATCGGCTGGAATTGCAAAATGCCGGCGACCTTGCCGCGCGTGTCGAAGGTCTTGCCGCCATCCGCACCCGCGAGGGCTATATGGCCGATCACTGGCAGGAGGCGGATGGCTCCTTCATGCTGGTCGAAAACCACTGCCCGATCTGCGCGGCGGCCACCGCCTGCGCCGGCTTCTGCCGCTCCGAACTCGAAACCTTCCGTGCTGCACTCGGCGCCGAGGTCGAGCGCAGCGAACACATCCTCTTGGGCGCCCGCCGCTGCGCCTATCGCATCACGCCGCGTTGAGGCGGAGCACGCGCAGGCAGCTCGCGCTTCAGGCCGGCTGCCGCGCCTGCCGCCTGGCGCTTTCGAGATAAAGCAGGACACCGATCGACGCGAAGCCTGCGGCCGCGCCGACAAAGGCGGTGCCGGAATAGTCGCTGACCGATGTGCCGAAGGCGAAGAGCCCGGCGGCGATGCCGGTGCCGATGAAGGTGTTGAGCGAGATCAGCGAGGTTCCGAGCCCCGGCCGGTCTGCGATCAGGTCCTGCAGATAAGTGATCGGCACGCTGAGGATTGCCGCCGCCCCGCAGGCGTTGAGGAGGAGCAGCGCATAGATGTGCCAGGGCGCTGAGGCAAATCCGAGCAGCAGCAGATAGGCACAGTAGATCAGCGCGCCGAAGGCCAGGACATGCACGGTGCGGAACCGCCGCTGCGCCATGCCCCACATCATCATGAACGGCATTTCGAGAAAGGCCGTCAGCCCGGCGATGAAGCCGACATCGACCACGCTTCCATCAGCCGCATGGGTGATGATCAGCGGCAGCAGCATGCTGTTTAATCGCTGCAGCCCGAAGAGCAGCGCCATGACGATGACGCGCACAAGCACATAGGGCATGAAAATCCGCTTCAGCGATGCGAGGAAGCCGGGCTGATCGGGGGAGGGACCGGCCGTGCCGTTTCCAGGCGCGAAGAAGAAATATAGGCAGAAACAGGTGCAGCTTGCCAGGGCGGCGATCCCGTAAGCCGGCGTCATCGACGGCGAATTGACGAGATAAAGGCCGATCATCCCCGGCGCCACCGCCCACGAGCCGGAAAACAGCGCCCGCACCGTTGCGGTGATCCCCGCCGCCTGGCCGCGATCCATCTGGTTGGTCCTGGCACGCAGGCTGGCAAAGAGCAGCGAATAGGTGGAGTTGCTCATCGGCACCAGCAACAGTGTCGAGACGATGAAGACGGCAGGGCTGTGAAAGATCGCGATCGACCCGAAGCCGAGCATGCCGGCCACCGAAAGCCCCAGCACCAGCGGCCGCCGCTCTTTCAGCCTGTCCGACCAGATGCCGAGCGTCAGGCTGGTTGTGACGTTGACGATCGCCGAGAAGAAGATCAGCGCCGAATAGGTGCCGTTGCTCAAGTTCAGTTCGTTGATCCCGATGATCGACTGATAGGGCGCGGTCGAAGCATAGGTGAAGGCGAGCGCCACAAGCGTCACGGCCGGGATACGGATCCGTTTGTCGCGCAGGATCAAGGAGAGGGTGGATGACATGGGACGGTTCCTGATGCATCACCTTTAGCGGGAAGGGACACATCAGGAAAACGATAGTTTTCGATCGTCGCGGTCAATTTTTGTGATGTTTGTCTGCGTCAGGTCTGCGCTGTCAAACTGGAAAGTTAGAAATCGATTTGGCCCAAGGGCAGAACGTTACCGAGGAAACCGACCAGAACTGACGCAATCGATATCAAGACCAACCCCAGAAGCGCTCCAAGGATGACTCCAACGCTCGTCCTCGTGGGCCGGCGCGCCAGCCAGCACGCCAGGCAGAGAGAGACGACCGTGAAAAATACCCAGGCCGGATTGCAAAACAATTCCTTCGATGCGAACTGGGTTGCAAGATAGTGTGCCGATACGCCTAACCTCAAGGTCTGCTTTTCACAGGAGGCGGACAAAGCTGGCGCTCCCCGAGCAGCCTCATCAACAACGACCGGCGGCGGGCGCAATTATCCCCCTGATCCGCCCCGCATTGCGGTTCTTGCTGCAGAAGCCCACCCCACACTCCGTCCTCCTCGGGCTTGATCCGAGGATCCATGCTGCCACCGCTGGTGGGTGCGGGTGCGGGTGTGGATGCTCGGCTCAAGGCCGAGCATGACGGAGGGTGGGCCAAACCCCGTTGGCTTTCGCGCCGCGACGCGTTATGCCTGCGGCATCCCGCCAGCATCCGGATGAGAGCTCATGACCAATCCCGTCACCGTCGAAGTTACCCGTGGCCTGCTCGTCGAAAGCCGCCATCGTGGTTCGGTGGCTGTCGTCGATGGTGACGGCAAGCTCGTCTTCTCGCTCGGCGATATCGAAGCCGCCGTTTTCCCGCGTTCGGCCTGCAAGGCGATGCAGGCGCTGCCGCTGATCGAGAGCGGCGCGGCCGATGCCTATGGTTTTGGCGATAAGGAATTGGCGCTCGCATGTGCTTCGCATAATGGCGAGGACGAGCATGTGGCGCTTGCCGCCTCCATGCTGTCGCGGGCCGGCCGCAATGCCGAGGCGCTGGAATGCGGCGCCCATTGGTCGATGAGCCAGAAGGTCCTGATCCAGCAGGCCCGTGCGCTCGATGCGCCGACTGCGCTGCACAACAATTGCTCGGGAAAACATGCCGGCTTCATCTGCGCCTGCTGCCATCAGGATATCGAACCGACGGGTTATGTCGGCTATGAGCACCCGCTGCAGGTCGAGATCCGCGCGGCGATAGAAAGCCTGACCGGCGCCGTGCTCGGTGCCGAGAGCTGCGGCACCGACGGCTGCTCGATTCCGACTTATGCCGTGCCGCTCAAGAGCCTTGCCCACGGCTTTGCAAAAATGGCGACGGGCGTCGGCTTGGAACCTTTGCGCGCCAAGGCATCCCGCCGGCTGATCGAGGCTTGCATGGCCGAGCCCTTCTATGTCGCCGGTACCGGTCGCGCCTGCACGGAATTGATGCAGCTCGCCCCCGGCCGCATTTTCGCCAAGACAGGCGCCGAGGGCGTCTTCTGCGCCGCGATCCCGGAAAAGGGCATCGCCATCGCCCTGAAATGCGACGATGGCGCCACCCGCGCCGCCGAAGCCACGGTGGCGGCGACACTTGCCCGTTTCTTCGAGACGGAAAGCGAAGTGCACGCCGCCCTGACGGCCTTTGCCGCAACCTCGATGCGCAATTGGAATGGCATCCATGTCGGCGATATCAGAGTCACGTCCGTGCTGACTGGAAAATAAACGAGCCAATACCTTTATCAGGAAGTATTTAGCGGTTCGGAGATAACGGAACCCAGCAATGGGACGGCGTCAACACAGGTCATCGGGCTCGTCGGAACCACTCTCGCTTCTGAACAGCCCTGATCTCATTGATATCGAAGTCTACTATGACCAATTCCTGCTGCTTGCCGCCCATAATAAGAACCTTGCCTAGCGGATCGACGGCGAAAGAACGACCGTCGTCTTTCGGTACCGGATAATTGGCCACGGCTATCCCCACGACGGACTGGAAGGCCAGTGCTCGCACCCCCGCCACGCGCACGTCACCTACGCTTGGATCGTCCACGAGTGGGCAGCTGTTTGGAACGAGAATAATCTCCGCGCCGTTCCGAACGAGATCCGATGCTACATCGGGAAACTCCCGATCCATACAAATCATTATGCCGATCGCAACCTCGCCCGCTTTTGTCTTCAGCTTTGCCACTCTTGAGCCATCGCCTGGGGCGCAAGCCTCTTCCGGGACGTCGAAAAAGCAAATGTGTCGCTTGCGCTGATGGAGGATGATTTCGCCGCTGTCATTGATCACTACGGCCGCGTTGAAAGGTTTTGCCTCTCCGTACTCAAGGAACGTTGCCACGATCGCGAGACCATTATTGCGCGCAGCTTGTCGAAATCTATCCAGATAGGGACCATCAAGCGGTATTGCCGCGTCGATCCAAGCCTGCCGGGACGCCGCATTCTCGGAATCAAAGCGACTGTACCCGTTTGAGAACATCTCCGGAAATAAGATGATGGCGGCACCTTCAGCCGCAGCAGATGCGCAAACCTCATCGATATTTACGTCGCTCATCATCTGCGCCAGCGCGATTCGAAGGGAAATGCTTGTCAAATTCTGTTCCTCCTCATGCATGGGCCGTGCCATCGTCCTCGTGAGGTCGAAGGTTAGGCAGTCTGATCCCACACGTCAAACTGGCATGCGTCCCCGGTTTCCCCGGCCGATCAAGCCGCGGCGATCGTGCTGTTGAGATCGCGATAGGGTTTCAGCCGCTCGGCCGGCATTTCCGCCGGCACGATCAGCCCCGCCACCTCAGAAATTCCAAGCACCGGGCAGGGCGAGACGAGGTCGAACTTCTCCTCCGTCAGCAGCACATGCGTTTCGGCCGAGCAGCGGGCGATATGGCGTTTGATCGCCGCTTCCTCGAAGTCGCCGGTGGAAAGCCCGTGCACCGGATGGGCGGCCGTCACGCCGAGGAAGAACAGGTCGGGGCGCAGTTGCGAGATCGCCGCCGCCGCCGCCGCGCCTGTCGCCACCATCGAATGTTTGTAGAGCCGCCCGCCGGCAAGGATCACCTCCGCCGTCGGGTGGTGCTCGAGTTCGGCGGCGATCGTCGGGCTGTGGGTCGCAACCGTCAGCGGCGTGTCGCGCGGCAAGTGCCGGGCGATCTCAGCCGTAGTTGTGCCGCCATCGAGAAAGATCAACTGACCGGGCTTGACCATCGCCGCCGCAGCAGCCCCGAGCCGCGCCTTGATCTCCGACGAGACGCTGCGCCGCGCGGTAAAATCGGGCAGATCGGGCGCCAACGGCATTGCGCCCCCATGCACCCGTTTCAACAGCCCCTCCGCCGCCATTTCGCGGAGATCGCGCCGGATTGTGTCTTCCGAAAGGGAAAAATCCTCGGCGACACGCTTGGCGACCACCTGGCCGTCACGGCGCAATATGTCGAGGATGAGGGTTTTGCGTTGTGACGTCAGCATAGGCTCTCTGCACGAAATTAAACACATTCGCCCGATATTGCACGAAAAGACTCGACATTCAAGAAATCTCGTGCATTTTCACGAAATCCCGTGCATGACGCCGGGAATGCTCAGCGATGGAGTG
Source organism: Rhizobium redzepovicii (assembly GCF_019793435.1). GTDB lineage: Bacteria > Pseudomonadota > Alphaproteobacteria > Rhizobiales > Rhizobiaceae > Rhizobium > Rhizobium redzepovicii. The sequence continues at coordinate 258,308 of NZ_JAILYH010000003.1, forward strand.
GATGATGTTGATATTGATTGCCGGGCCTTATAGGTCGGGAACGGGCGACGACCCGGAAAAGATGGCCGCCAACCTGGAGCGGCTGGAGGAACCCTCGCCCGCACTGTTCGCCGCCGGCCATGTGCCGATGATCGGCGAATGGGTGGCTCTGCCGATCTGGCACGCCGCCGGCGGCAAGTCGGTCGGCGATGCGCTCTACGAAGAGATCTTCCACCCTGTCGCCGGCCGGCTGCTGCAGCTCTGCGACGGCGTGCTGCGGCTGCCGGGCGACTCCAAGGGGGCGGATAACGACGTGCGCATCGCCAGGGAGCGCGGCATTCCGGTCTGGCACCGGCTGGAGGACGTGCCGGGCTGCGGCTGAGCGGCGAGTTTGTCCTGGCAAGATGCCCCTCACCCTAACCCTTGCCGGGGTCGAGCCGCTGGTCTCGACCCGTCCTGCGAACCCCCGTAAACGGGGCGAGGGGACGTGCCTTACGAGAGGTCTGCGAGGAATTGAGAGGGTGCGGCATATCTCTCCCCGTCAGAACGGGGAGAAGGTGCCGGCAGGCGGATGAGGGGCGGCCCGACGCAGAGACAAAACCCAATCTCCCCAGTTCCGGCGCACCCATCCCTGCGCTATATCACGTGCCGAAAGGGAGTGGCCCATTATGCTGACATTGTACTACGCGCCGGGAACCTGCGCGCTCGCAAGCCTGATCGCCCTGGAGGAATCCGGCCTCGCCTTCGAAACAAGGAAGCTCAGCTTCGCCAATGGCGAGCAACGCTCGCCGGATTATCTGCAGATCAACCCGAAGGGCCGGGTGCCTGCGCTGGTCACCGATCGCGGCGTGCTGACGGAAACGCCGGCGATCCTCGGCTTTGTCGCGGAAAGTGCGCCGGCCGCCAAGCTGGCGCCGCTCGGGGATGCTTTCGACATGGCGCGGCTGCAATCCTTCAACTGCTATCTCTGCTCGACCGTGCATGTGAACCATGCCCATCGCCCGCGCGGCTCCCGCTGGGCCGACGATCAGGCGGCACTCGAGGCGATGAAGGCCAAGGTGCCTGAGAATATGGCCGGTTGTTTCACCCTGATCGAAGAGACGATGTTCAAAGGCCCGTGGGTGATGGGCGAGAGCTATTCGATCGCCGATCCCTATCTTTTCGTCATGACAGATTGGCTGCCGTCCGACGGCGTCGATCCCGCCCGCTTCGTCGACGTGAGCGACCATCACGCCCGCATGCTGCAGCGCCCCGCCGTCCAACGGGCGCTGGCCTACGATCGCGGCTGATAGGCTGCATGATCGCCGCGGCCTGCGGGGCAGGCGCAGCGGAGCTCATGCCGACATCTCCCAAGGATTGATCACCGAGGCCCCGGTGTCGGCGAAGTCACTGACGTTGCGGGTGACGACGATCAGGTCATGGACGATCGCGGTCGCGGCGATCAGCCCGTCAATATCGCCGCGTGGCCGGATCGCGGCGATGCGACCCCATTCCACGGCGATCTGATCGGTTACCGGCAGGATGCGGGCGCCGTGATCATGACGCAGCTTGCGCAGCCACTCCGTGAGGTGCGCCGCAGCCTTCGGGTCCGACCTCTGTTTGAGCGCAATGCCGCGCATGATCTCGCCAAGGGTCAGCGCGCTCAGGTGTATGCTCAGCGGATCGACGGAGCGCAGCCAGGAAATCGCCTGCGATGTGCCGCGCCGCGCCTCCGAAACGATATTGGTATCGACCAGATACATCAGAAGGTCACGTCGCGGCTTGGGCTCGCAGCGCGTGCTTCCACCGTATTGGCAAGCTCATCGTCCCAGGCCGGGCCGCCAAGCAGGTCGTCGACCAGTGTCGGCCGGCCGGCGCGCAAGGCGTCGTAGTCGCGGGCGGACAGCACGACGGCCGTTCGCTCGCCCCGGAGCGTGACCACCTGCGGGCCTTCATCACGCGCCTTCTGCACCACTTTCGAAAACTTGTTCTTGGCCTCCTGCAACTGCCATTCCATTATTTGCCTCCTGGCTAGACTGTCTAGATATTTAAGCATGGAAAGACGCAGGGTCAATGGGTAGCAGCAGCATCCATCGGATGAAGATGGTAAGGGGCCCTTGTCACACGGCCGATGCGGCGGTGAACACCGCCAACTGGGCCGCGAAAGCACGCTGATAGGCCGGCCGGGCTTCGCCGCGGGCGACATAGGCGGCAAGGTTTGGATATTCCTCCAAGAGACCTGATGCTTGCGCCCTGAGCAGCACCGTCACCATCAGCAAGTCGCCGGCGCTGAACGCGCCATCGAGCCAGTCGGCATCGCCAAGGCGAGCGGAAAGGCTCCCCAGCCGTTTGCGGATGCTGTCCTCAAGCGCATGCAGGCGCTGCTCGTACCAGGGTTCGTCGCGCTCGAGGATGGTGGCGAGGCTGCGCTCGAAGATCGGCGGCTCCACCGTGTTCAGCGCAGCAAACATCCACGTGACCGCGCGCGCCCGGGCATTCGTATCCGCAGGCAGCAGGCCCGCATGGCGCTCGGCGATATGGAACACGATCGCACCGGACTCGAACAGAGTAAGATCGCCTTCTTCATAGGTCGGAATCTGCCCGAAAGGATGAAGTGCCAGATGCGCGGGCTCCTTCATCGTCTTGAACGAAACGAGACGAACTTCGTAAGGCTGGCCCGCTTCTTCGAGTGCCCAGCGAACGCGCATGTCGCGCGCCAGACCCCGGCCGCGATCGGGCGAGCGTTCAAAGGCGGTAATGGTAATCGTCATCGCTTCCTCCATATGATTATCCTTAGATCGATGCGATGTAAGGCGTTGTGCAATGGCTTGAAGACGGCCGGCGAAATGAGATTCCGACACCGATGCTCGCGATAATCCTCGCTGGCCTTGCGACGATCGCCAGATCCCGACCTACTTCCGCTCGACCGTCAGCACCATCGGCATGGCCCAATTGGCCTCGGAAATCGGCCAGCGGAGCAGGCTTACTTTGTTATCGTCCGCCTGAGACTCCCATCTTGCGTAGAATTTTTGCCGATAGCCATCCAGCCGAACGCTCCGGCAGGCGACGGGACCGCCATCAAGATTAAGCGCGACCTTGAGATTGAGCGGCGAGGTCTTCAGAAACTCTCCAACCGGTCGAGGGAAAAGAACGCTTCCTTTGTCGTCCCGATGACGACACGCCCCAAGTCGTCTTTGGCGACAAACGTACGGTTGGCGAGCCAGCGGCTTTTCACATTCACATGCGTCTGCCCGTCGTCGCCGATCAGGAGCGGATAGGAGACCATGGCGTTCGACGCGCCGGCAAAGGCTGTCTGCCAATCTTGATGCGTCAGGTCGCGGATCTCGGCAGTGTCTTTGCCGGCAATGAAGGCGCCGGCCCTCGCGTCATATTGCTGAGGACCCATCGCAATGCCTTCGCTGATGAAAGGCGTATCGGGCCTGCCATGTTTGTCGAAATAGCTGCCGTTCACGATCAGCGCGGCGTTAGGCAAAACCTTCTCCCATTCGTCGATGCCGGTATCGCCAGCAGCCGCGTTACGGGTGACGAATCGAAAGCGGGCCGGGTCAATTCGGCTGAGCAAGATCCGGTCGACTTCGCGGCCATCGGCAAGAACCGGTAGTTCCGCCACCTCGAAGCCCGTCTCCGGCTCTTGCCAGACCAGCGGCCCGGGCAAAACGGCCGGGATGACCGGGCGCAACGCCAACTGCACGGAGGCGGAAAGGCGCTCGTCGTCAGGTTTTATGTCGATCCAATAGGTTCCACCGCGCCGCAAGACGGTGTTGAAACCGTAAGCACCCGCGACCTGCCAGAGCCAGCCGGCGCTGACGACAATGGCGACCGTTAAAATTGCGAGGAGTCCCAACAGGATTTTTCGAATTGCTGGCACTGAAATTCTCTTTGCTGAAACAGATAGGGCTCCGACGCCGGGTTGGCGTGGTCGCGCGAATGCAGGCGACAAGTAGGGTTTTTTCTACGGCGGAAGCGCTGCCCGCTCTGTCGAATCAGCCCTTCAGCCTGCCAGGGCCAGTTCTCCGTAACGGCTGGACAAAGAGGCCGGCGAGCTTCAATATCGATCCGCATCCGCTCATTCCGGGGTCAGGCCCGAAGAGGAGAACGCCTTTGTATGCCGTCGCAAAATATTCAGAACGCACCGGCCGAGGCGGAAGGACGAGACGCGGCTCGAATTCAATCGAGGGCTAGTCTTGCTGCTCGGCTATGACGCGCCAAAGCTGGCGCAGGTCCAATGTCGAGAATAATATGATCATCGAATTGACTGCTTATGATTTCGCCGGGTTGCTGAACGGCGCCGCGCCCGCAGATACGCGCCTGGTTTCCGATAGCGCCATCGCGCCGCCTGAGGTGCTGGAGATGCTGGCGAGGATCGCCGCGGAGATCGGCGCCGATTTTACCCCGTCGGCCTGGATGATCGTCGAGGATGGCGAGATCGTCGGGCTGTGTTCCATCATCAGTGCGCCTGAGAGGGGCGAAATCCACGTCGGCTATGGCATTGCGCCGAGCCGCGAGCGGCGTGGCTATGTCACGCGTGCGATCGGCGAACTGCTCGAATGGGCGCGGAAAGACCCGCGCGTGACGCACGTTTCGGCCGATACGGGCGTGGAAAACATCGCCTCGCAACGTGTCCTCGAACGCAACGGCTTCATCCGCATCGGCGAGCGCATTGATCCGGAGGACGGTCGTGTGATTTGCTGGCAGGCATCGGTGGACTGAGGCAGGTCGCTAAAGCGCGTCGCGTCACGCGAGTGATGCGGCGCGTTTCAGAGCGGCTGACACGGGCGCGCATCGTCACGCGCATTTCGCCAGCGTCGGTTTGGCCTCGGCGGCAAGGTTGGTCTCTGTTCCAATCGGCAGATCGGCAATTTCCCGCATCGACATGCGCTCGACCTCGGGATGCCGCAGCGGATCGTTCTTCCAGGCTGGGAGAGCGTCTGCGCTGCCCAAGGCAAGGGCGGGCCTCAAGAAAAACTTCAGCAATGACATGGCATGCCTCGCTTTCTCCAAGCGGCGGGGGATGGTCGCCGCAGGCTGTAATCTCTGCTCCCTCAAGCGGATTTTCAATTGAGATTAATGCGGCTCTGCTATAGAAAAACTATATGAAGAACCTCAACACTGTGCATCTCAACGGCCTTAAGGCGCTGGAAGCCGTCGGTCGGCTCGGCTCGCTGCAGGCGGCCGCCGATGAGCTCGGCGTCTCGGTCGGCGCCGTCAGCCAGCAGGTCATCAAGGCGGAGGCGCAGCTTGGCCTGGTGATCTTCGAGCGCACCGCCCGGGGAATGATGACGACCGAAGCCGCCCGGCCGGTACTGGCCGCGCTCGATGAAGGCTTTGCCCGTCTTTCGGCGGCCGTGTCGATTGCGCAACGCAAGGACGACACGATCCTGACGATCTCGGTGGCGCCGGTTTTTGCCGCCCGCTGGCTCGTCTGCCGGCTCGATCGTTTCGCTGAGCGCCATCCCGATATCAAGCTGCGGCTCGATGCAACCACCAATCTCGTCAGCCCCGCCCTCTCCGACGTCGATATCGGCATCCGCGTCGGCACCGGCAAATGGCCTGACGTGAAGGCCGAACTGCTCCTGGAGCAGGAGGTTTTTCCCGTCTGCTCGCCGGAGATGGCGGCGAAACTGAAGGCGCCCGCCGATATCCTGGAACTGCCCGCCGTCATCGACGGTCGCGCCATGTTCAGCTGGGAGGTCTGGATGCGCGAGGCGGGACTGTCAGGCGCCACACCGGCGACGCGCCACGTTTTCAACGATGCCTCGCTGTGCCTCGATGCGGCGATCGCCGGGCAGGGCGTCATGCTTGCCTGGCAGACCCTTGCCGCCTTCGCGCTTGCCGAAGGCCGGCTGGCGGCGCCCTTCGGCATTCGGGCGCGCACCGGTTTCGGTCATTATTTCGTCACCGCCGAGGGCACGCGCGAGCCGAAGAAGGTCAGGGACTTCAAGGCCTGGATCCGCGAGGAAATGGCCGGCACGCTTGCCTTGTTCCGCTAAAGCATGTCGCGCAAAGCTGTGCGGCGGTTTTTCCAGGCAAGGCGCGAAGCGCTTTTGCCGCAACGACATGCGCAAAACAACAAGCTAAAGCGCGACGCGCTTTGGCTCAGACCTCGATCGGCTCCCTGCCGCGCGTCTCCTGCATCTTCTTGTAGGCCGGGCGCGACTGGCAGCGCTCGATCCAGGCCTCGATATTCGGATGTGCCTGGAAAAGCGCCTCCTCGCTCTGGGCGTATCGCAGCACCTCGGCGATGTTGAGATCGGCGACGGTGAAGCGGTCGCCGGCAATCCACTGCCGGCCGGCAAGCTGGCCTTCGAGCGTGGCAAGTGGCCTGCGCAAGGCATGACAGGCGGCTGCGATCGTCTCCTTGCCCTCCTGGCTGTTTTCGAGGCCGTTGTCATAGGTCAGCACGATCCTGACCGAATGCGGCTCGACCTGCGAGGCAGCCCAGACGGTCCACATCGTCAGCAATCCGTCTTCTTCGACGGTTTGTCCCGCAAGCGGTCCGCCATGTTTGCGGGCGAGGTAGAGATTGATCGCCAGCGACTCATGCATGAGGAGATCGCCGTCCTTGATGCTGGGGATCTGCGCCATCGGGTTGACGGCGGCGAAATCGGGCGAGTGCGTATTGAGCGGCGCGCTCTCGGACAGGGGCTCCGCCAATCGCCTGGCTTGCAGCACCGGCACCGACTGGAATTCGAGCCCCAGCTCCTCCGCCATCCAGTAGACGCGCGACGCCCGCGATCGATAGACTCCGTAGATTGTCAGCATGATCTTGTCCCCTCGATGTAATTGTCCGAGAGGGTAGAGGCCGCAGCGGCTGCGGAAAAGTCCTTGCCGCTGATGGGATGATGAAAGCTTTTGATGCTCTTCAGGAGACCCGGTTTCGCTCGACGGTCAGCTGTTTGTACGGCGCGCCGCCCGCCATCTCGTCCGACACTTTCTTCTCCCATTGGAAGCCGAGGACCGCGCCTTCAGCGGTCTCCTGGAAGACGTTGTCGGTGATGACGGCGGTGCCGGCGCCGTCGGCGACCGAGACGGCGCATCCGACAGGTGCCTTGCGCACCACATTGCCGCTGACGACGACGTTACGGAGATAAGGACCCCAGCCGATCTGCATGCCCCATCTCGGCGCGCCCTCGATCACATTGCCCGAAATCAGCGTGTCGGCCTCCGCCGCAATGCCGATGCCGAAGCCGACCTCGTGTTTGTAGGGGCCTTTCAGGGTGAGGTTGCGCACGACATTGCCGGTGACGCTCGCCAGCCTGCCGCCTTCGTCGAAATTGGCAATCGAAATGCCGTTCGCCGCCCCGTCGATCATGTTGGCGGAAACGACGGCGCCCTCGAAGGCGAATTCGACATAGATCGCCGTTTCGCCGGAACGCCGGCATTGATTGTTGCTGATCTGGATGTCCGATGCCGAATTGGCGCGGATCGCGGTGAAGGCGCAGTCGGAAATATGGTTGTTCACCACCATCACACCATCGGCGCGGAAGATGTTGATGCCGTTGCCGTTCTGGCCGGTGCCGCCGTCATTGGCGCGGATGTTGGAGATGCGGTTACCGGAAACCACCGTGCCGTCCTCGGCCTTCTTCCAGCGATGCACCAGAATGCCGCCATTGCCGCAATCGGTGATCGTATTTCCGGTGACCGAAAGATTGGCGGAATCGACCGCGTAGAGCCCGGCCTCGGCCGCGCCGGATATGCGGCTGCGCTCGATCCGTCCGCCGCAGCGCTCCAGCTGCAACCCGTGTTTGCGACTGCCGCCGATCTCGCAATTGTCCATCAGCACCTCGTCGACGCCGGTGAATTGGACGAGCCCGCCGGCATAATCACCGAGCCAGCGATTGCCGCCGTCGATGACGAGGTTGGAAAGCTCGATGCGCCGCACATTTGTCGCCGTCAGTAGGTGGCCTTCGCCGGTATAGACGAGCCGTGAGGCGCCAGGCACGCCTGTTATGCGGGTATTGTCAGGCAGGTTGAGATTGGAGACTCGATAGGTGCCGGGCGGCAGGAAGACCGGCATGTTCTCGCGCGCCGCCTGTTCGATCATCTGTTGCAGGTTGCGGGTCTTGCGGTCGCCGCTTTCGGGAATGGCGCGATATTCCACCGCGTCGATCGCGCCGCGCAGATCGGATTGCCCGGCAGCCGCCAGCGGTGCGGCAAGCGCGCGCGGCGCTGAACCTCCCGCAACCGCTGCGGCGGCGAGTAGGAAAAGCATGTCGCGGCGTGAAGGCATTCCGGATTCTCTCGTCATAACGCGCCCGTAGCACGAAACGTGCCAGACCCGCCTGTCTCTTTCTGGCACAGGTGGCCGGAATTGCGGTTGTCGCCTTGGCCAAGGGCAGGATATCGCCGCCGATCTTGTCGTCTTGTTCACTCTTTCATTTAAGCAAGCCGAAGGGAATGAGGACTACTTTGAAGGGAATATTACGGGGTGATTATGCGGGATGAGGCCTTCGGCCTCCGGGGAGAATGACGGCATGCACGAACCGAGTGCCAGGCGATGGGAATCGACCGATGCCCTGTCGGCCGAAACGCGGCGCATCGTCGCCGCGACGGAGGCGATGATGGCCTCGACCGCCCATCACCTCTCCGACGGCATCGAGAACCTGCGCCTGAAGACGATCGTCCACGAGCTTCCGGATTTCCTCTATGTCAAGGATCGCGACAGCCGCTTCGTCTTCGCCAACGCCGTCACCGCCAGCAGCCTCGGTCTGGAGAGCGCTGATCTGCTTACCGGCAAGCGTGATTTCGACCTGTTCGATTTCGAGACGGCTCGCCGCCATTTCGATATCGAGCAGCAGATCATGGCGACGGGGCAAGCCTGCATCGATATGGAGGAAAGCTACGTCCTGCCCGGCGGCAAAAGGCCGATATGCCGGCTGACCTCGAAAATCCCGCTGCGCAACGATCGCGGCGAGATCATCGGCCTGATCGGCGTTTCCCGCGATATCACCGAACGCAAGCGTCAGGAGGATCTCCATCGTGAGCAGGCGAACCTGCTCGAAATGATCGCCCGCAACGAGCCGCTGCCGATGATCCTCGAGGCGCTGGTGCTGATGATCGAGGCGCAACTGACCGGCATCGACGGATCGGTGCTGCTGCTGAACGGCGAGGGCACCAGGCTCTATCACGGCGCCGCCCCCAATCTGCCCGGCGGCTACAGCCGGCTGATCGACGGCGTCACCATCGGTCCCAAGGTCGGCTCCTGCGGCACCGCCGCCTGGCGTGGCCAGACTGTGATCGTCGAGGACGTGATGAGCGATCCGCTGTGGGAGGATTTCCGCGCGCTGGTCGCGCCGTTCGGCTTCCGCTCCTGCTGGTCGACACCGATCGCCACCTCGCAGAACAATGTGCTCGGCACCTTTGCCCTCTATTCCAGGGAAGTCCGCCGTCCGACGGAGCACGAAATAAAGCTGGTGGCGCTCGCCACGCACATTGCCGGCATCGCCATCGAGCGCAAGCGTGTCGATGATCGCATCCATTTCATGGCCCATCACGACGATCTCACCGGCCTGCCGAACCGCGCCTTCCTCAAGGAGCGGCTCGCCAATATCCTCGACCAGGCCCGGCGCCACACCCGCAAGGTCACCGTCGCCTATATCGATCTCGATAATTTTAAGGACATCAACGACGGCCGCGGCCACGCCGCCGGCGACGAGGTGCTGAAGGAAACCGCCGCCCGCATGGCCAACAGCATCCGGGCCTCGGATATGGTGGTGCGTCTCGGCGGCGACGAATTCCTCGTCGTGCTCGTTCACCAGTCGAGCCACGATGCCGGCATCACGCGCCGCCTCCGCGAGCTGCAGAAGGCGATCAACCGGCCGATCCCCAGCGACGGCGGCGAGATCACCGTCACCTCGAGCATCGGCGTTGCCGCCTTCCCCTTCGACGGCGCGACCTCGGAAGAGCTTCTCGCCAATGCCGACCGCGCCATGTACCGTGCCAAGGAGCTTGGCCGCAACACCTTGCAGCATCACGATGGCGGTGGCGCGCCGGTGGGAATGCCGCTCGGCGAGCAGGAGGAGCTGCACCAGGCGATTACCGGCCACCAGCTGTTCCTGCAATACCAGCCGCAGGTCGATGTCGCCACCGGCCGCATCACCGGCATCGAGGCGCTGGTGCGCTGGAACCATCCGGCCAAGGGCAGGGTGCCGCCGGTCAATTTCATTCCGCTCGCCGAAGAAACCGGCCTCATCGTTCCCCTCGGTCTCTGGGTGTTGAACGAGGCCTGCCGCCAGGCGCGCCAATGGCAGGATATGGGCCTGCCGTCGCTGACCGTCGCCGTCAACGTCTCGGCCAAGCAGTTCGCCGATCCGGATTTTGCGTGCCACGTCGCCGAAGCGCTGGAGCGCCACCGCCTGCAAGCGCGCTGGCTGGAACTCGAGGTCACCGAAAGCGTGGTAATGCAGGATGCCGAACGCGCGCTTGCCATGATGGAATCGCTGCGCGCGCTCGGTGTGCGCCTGTCGATCGACGATTTCGGCTCCGGCTATTCCAGCCTGGCGGCGCTGAAGACCTTCCCCTTCGACCGGCTGAAGATGGATCGCTCGCTGGTCGAGGCCCTGCCGGGCGACAAGACCGCCGTTGCCATCGCCTCGGCGGTGATTTCGCTGGCGCAGACGCTGAAGCTTTCGGTGCTCGCCGAAGGCGTGGAAACCGACGCGCAGATGGATTTCCTGCGTCACGCACACTGCGAGGAGGCGCAAGGCTACCGCTTCTCCAAGCCCGTTTCTCCGGAGGAGATCCCGGCATTGCTGCGGGCACGCAGCCTCTAAAACCCGTCGCGCAAAACTGCGCAGCGTTTTTCGCAGGCAAGGCGCGAAGCGCTTTTGCGGCAACGACATGCGTAAAATAAGGAACTAAAGCGTAAGGAGTGAATCTGAAAGATCGCGACGCGCTTGAACGCCTTATTTTTCCAGCTTGCCGATCGCCTCGATCTCGTTCGTCCATATGCCCGCCGCATAGTTCTCAGGCAGTCGCGCCAACAGCGCGGCGTCGTCGATGCCGGTCGAGAAATCGCTGCCGCGATAGGGGCCGAGCACGAAGACCTCGGTTCCTGCATCCTGCATGCGGTTGAGAAAACGGTCCGGCCAGCCCCAGAGCCAAGGCGCAATATTGATCGGCACCAGCATCATGGCGTGTTTGCAGGCATCCGGCAGCACGCCGGTCCAGCCATAGCCGATGTAGCCGAAAAGGCAGCCTTTCAGGCTCTGGCGCGAGGCGGTTTTGATCTCGGGCACCAGCCGGCGCAGGACATCGATCGGCTCGTCGCCGCCATAGACGATGATGTCTGCCCGTCGCGCGGGTGAAAGTCCGTTGAGCACGGCGGCGAGTTTTTCGCCCTCGGACGGATCGCGGCTCTTGACGTTGATCAGGAAGCGCCGATCCGGAAAGGTCGAGAGCACCTCGGCCAGCGTCGGCATCATGCCGATGCCGCGGCCGCGGAAGGGAAAGCTCTTGCCGCCGTCAGCGGTATAGCCATAGCCGATGTCGAGCTTCCGCAGCTCCGCCATCGAATGATCGCGGGTGACGCCGTGCCCGTCGGTGCGGCAGTCGAGTGTCCAGTCGTGAAAGACGGCGAATGCGCCATCTGTCGTCGGATGCACGTCGATCTCCACAATATCGGCGCCCGCCGCAAAGCCTGCCTGCATCGAGCGGATGGTATTTTCGAGATAATCATGTTTCGGCGCCAGCATGCGGCTCGCCGTGCAGGTGTCGTTCTTCAGATCGGTCTCGTCGAACCGCTGGGCGATGCCGCGATGGGCGAGCAGCACCGGCTTTCCCGGCTGATGCTCGGCGAGCAGGCTGGTGTTGTTGAGATAGATGCCCGCCGCGACAAGTGCGACCGCGCCCACGCAATAGAAAAGCTTCCTGCCCATTATGCTCCCCATGATTGCATCGAAAGAAGCAACAGCTAGAAAGCGATTCTGGTTGTTCTTGGGCTCTTTTCCGGCTTTTCTATGCTGGCAGTTTATTCCCCGGAGAGGATCGGTATCGCCATGGAACCACAGGACGACGAGCTCATCCGTTTCGCAGAACACGGCGCGGCCGCCTTGCCGCCGGCATCTGCCGAAGGCCATGTCGGACGCGACGGTGCCCGCATCTGGTATGCGAGCTATGGGACCGGTCCTGCCGTCATCCTGCTGCATGGCGGTCTCGGCCATAGCGGCAACTGGGGCTATCAGCTCCCGGCGCTGCTCGACAGTGGCCGCCGCGTCGTGCTGATCGACAGCCGCGGCCATGGCCGCAGCACCCGCGATGCCCGTCCCTACACCTATGAACTGATGGCATCAGACGTGCTTGATGTCATGGACGAACTGCGTCTGGACAAGGCAGCGTTCATCGGCTGGAGCGACGGCGCCTGTATCGCGCTGATCCTCGCCGCGACGGTGCCGTCACGTGTCGACGGCGTCTTCTTCTTCGCCTGCAACATGGATCCGAGCGGTACGCTGGAATTTGTTGCGACCCCGGTCATCGACCGATGCTTCAGCCGCCATGCCAAGGATTATGCGGCCTTGTCCGCCACGCCGCATGACTTCAATGCCTTCGTCGAGGCGGTCAGCCAGATGATGCGCACGGAGCCGAATTACAGCGCCGAAGACCTCGCACGGATCGGTGTGCCGGTCGCGATCGTGCTCGGTCGGCACGACGAGTTCATCAAGCCGGAGCATGCCGAATATCTTGTCCGCAGCATTCCGGACGCTGAGATGATTTATCTCAAAGGCGTCAGCCATTTCGCGCCGCTGCAACGGCCGGCGGAGTTCAATGCCGCGGTACTGTCCTTTCTCGACAGGATAGCCTGATGACGACCTCTGGCCTCGCGCCGATTTCCGGCTATCTCTTGCTTCATGAGACCTGATGCGCTGCTCTATCCCGCCCCGGAAGGGCTCTATTGCCCCGAAGGCGGCTTCTATGTCGATCCTGTGCGGCCGGTGGAGCGGGCGCTCGTCACCCACGGCCATTCCGATCACGCCCGGCCGGGCCATGTGAACGTGCTTGCCACCCGCCAGACGCTCGACATCATGCGCCTGCGTTACGGCGAGGGCTTTTGCGTCAGCGAGCAGGCTGCCGCCTTCGGCGAGGAACTGCTCATCAACGGCGTCAAGGTGAGCTTTCATCCGGCTGGCCACGTGCTCGGCTCGGCGCAGATCGCCATCGAGAAAAACGGCACCCGCATCGTCGTCTCCGGCGATTACAAACGCCGCCCGGATCCGACCTGCGCCGCCTATGTGCCGGTCGCCTGCGATGTCTTCATCACCGAGGCGACCTTCGGCCTGCCGGTCTTCCATCATCCCGATCCGATGGATGAGATCGGCAAGCTGCTCGCCTCGCTCCGCCAATTTCCCGAGCGCACCCATCTCGTCGGCGCATATGCGCTGGGCAAGGCCCAGCGTGTCATCAGGCTGCTGCGCGATGCCGGTTACACCGAGCCGATCTATATCCACGGCGCCATGGAAAAGCTCTGCGACTACTATGTCGGCGAGGGCATCGATCTCGGTGAGCTGCTGCCGGCGACCATCGAGAGCCGCGACAAATCCGCCTTCAAGGGCGCCGTCGTCGTCGGCCCGTCCTCGGCCTTCGCCGACCGCTGGGCGCGGCGCTTCAACGAACCGCTGCCGGCCTTCGCCTCCGGCTGGATGATGGTACGCCAGCGCGCCAAACAGCACGGCGTCGAACTGCCGCTCGTCATCTCCGATCATTGCGACTGGCCGGAGCTGACGGAAACCATCCGGGAACTGCACCCGGCCGAAGTCTGGGTAACCCACGGCCGCGAGGAGGCCCTGGTGCGTTGGTGCCAGCTCCAGGGCATCAAGGCGAAGCCGTTGCATCTGGTGGGCTATGAGGATGAGGCGGATTGAGATGAGCTCTGTGCTGGATCAGAACCCCTCCCCAGCGGACCTTGCCGCTATCGCCGGCGCGCTGGAAATGGCGGCTATGCACGCCCCTCGCTCCCTCATTCCTGTGCTCGTCACAGGAATCCAGCCACCGCGCGTCGGCGCGGTGAATGACTTATGTGACACCGAAGAGTTTCTCGCGCTCAAGGACTTGGGCGCACTGGATTCCTGTGACGAGCACAGGAATGAGGGCGTACCCTTTGAGCCTTCCCCTCAAACGCGGAGGCCGACATGAAAGCCTTCGCCGACCTCCTCGACCGCCTCGTTCTCACCCCCAGCCGCAACGGCAAGCTGAAGCTGCTGACCGATTATTTCCGCGACACGCCGGACCCTGACCGCGGCTACGGCCTTGCCGCCATCGCCGGCACGCTGGAGGTGCGTAACGTCAAGCCCGCCATGCTGCGCGAACTGGTGCTGGAGCGCATGGACGAGGTGTTGTTCCGTTATTCCTACGATTATGTCGGCGATCTCGCCGAAACCATCTCGCTAGTCTGGGACAATGAGCGGGATATCGACCGCTCGGCCCTTTCCCAGCCGCGTCTCGGCGCTGTTGTCACCGATATGAATGCGCTCGGCCGCACGGAAGTGCGCGGCTTCGTCCGCGACCTGCTCGACCGGCTGGATTCCTCCGGCCGGTTCGCTTTCATCAAGCTGGCGACCGGCGCCATGCGCATCGGTGTCTCAGCCCGTCTTGCCAAACAGGCGCTGGCTGATCTCGGCGACAAGGACGTCACCGAAATCGAAACGCTCTGGCACGGCCTGCAGCCGCCTTACGAGACTTTGTTCGAATGGCTGGCTGCGGGCGGCGAAAAACCGGTGCTGGCGACACCGGCGATCTTTCATTCGGTCATGCTCGCCAATGCGGTGGAGGAGGGGGACCTTAACGGTCTCGATCCGGCCAACTACGCCGCCGAATGGAAATGGGACGGCATCCGTGTCCAGCTCTCCCGCTCCGGCGACCGGCGCAAAATCTATTCGCGCTCCGGCGACGACATTTCGGTCGCCTTTCCCGATATTCTCGACGCCATCAGCTTTTCCGGCGTTGTCGACGGCGAGCTGCTGGTCGGCGGCACCGCCCGCTCCAACAGCCCGACCCGCACTTTCTCCGATCTGCAGCAGCGCCTGAACCGCAAGACGGTGACGGCAAGGATGCTTTCCGACTACCCCGCCTTCATCCGCACCTACGACCTGCTCTTCGACGGCGACGAGGATGTGCGGGGCGATGGCTTTACCGATCGCCGCGATCGGCTGGCCGAGATCATCGACCGTGCCCCCCACGACCGTTTCGACCTCTCGCCGCTCGTGCCTTTCTCGTCCTGGGACGAGCTCGACCGTCTTCGTGCGGCCCCGCCCGATCCGGTCATCGAGGGCGTGATGATCAAGCGGCGCGACAGCATCTATCAGGCCGGCCGGATGAAGGGCCCCTGGTTCAAGTGGAAGCGCAATCCCTATAATGTCGATGCGGTGCTGATGTATGCCCAGCGCGGCCACGGCAAGCGCTCGAGCTACTATTCCGATTTCACCTTCGGCGTCTGGGCCGACGACGAGGACGGGGAACAACTGGTGCCCGTCGGCAAGGCCTATTTCGGTTTCACCGATGCGGAACTCGAAGTGCTCGACAAATTCGTGCGCAACAATACCACCGAGCGCTTCGGGCCGGTGCGCGCCGTGCGCGCCGATAAGGATTTCGGCTTCGTCGTCGAGGTGGCCTTTGAAGGCATCAACCGCTCGACCCGGCACAAATCGGGCGTCGCCATGCGCTTTCCCCGCATCGCCCGTCTTCGCCCCGACAAGCCCACTTATGAGGCCGATCGGCTGCGCACCCTGATCGCCATGATCGACGCCAAGCCGGGGTGAGGGCCAATCTCCTGTGCAACAATGCCGCAGTCCCAAAATTTCAACAGGATGTGTATTGGCGGCAACGATCTTCCGGTGCAAATCTTGTGTGCCGGGGACGTGATTTGGGTGCTGCGTTATGAGCTCGCATGAACAAAATGCCTTTTTCCGCCAACGCCGTGCCGTGCTGGCGGGTCTTGCCGGCGCACTCGTCCTGCCGCAAGTGGCGGCGGCCTTCGATGTTCCGGATGAACCGCGGCTTGCCAAGCATGACTATGCCAAGGTCCGCCACCAATTCCGCACCAAGCTTTTGCAGAAGGGTCCGGCGCCCGACAAATACGAGCCGCTGAGCGCGCCGGCCGACGCCGACAAGATCTTTTATCGCTCCGGCTACGGCGAACTCGAGTTGGTCGCCTGGGTCTCGAAATATAAGCGCGAGCGCGCCGCCAAGCCCGCCGTGCTCTTCCTCCACGGCGGCAATGCCATGGGCATCGGCCATTGGCAGTTGATGAAGCCCTACATGGATGCCGGCTACGTTGTGATGATGCCGTCGCTGCGCGGCGAAAACGGCCAGATGGGCAATTTCTCCGGCTTCTATGACGAGGTCGACGACGTTCTTGCCGCCGCCGAGCGGCTGGCGCATCTGCCGGGGGTCGATCCAGGGCGGCTGTTCATCGCCGGCCACAGCATCGGCGGTACGCTGACCATGCTGACGGCGATGAGCACCCAGAAATTCCGGGCCGCCGCGCCGATATCGGGCAATCCCGACGCCTTCCGCTTCTTCAAGCGCTATCCCCAGGATATCCGCTTCGACGACAGCAATGCGCATGAGTTCGAGGTGCGGTCGGCGCTGTGTTACGCCCAGAGCTTCAAATGTCCTATCCGTGTCGTTCACGGCACGGAAGAGGCTCATTTCAACGACCGGGCCGATCTTCTCTCCCGCCGCGCCCGCGCCGCCGGCATCCATATCGAAACCGAAACCGTCGCCGGCAACCACACTTCGGCGCTGCCGGCCGAGATCGAACAGAGCATCCGCTTCTTCCATGGGGTGGCGGCCTGATTTTTCGCCGCCGCTTCAAACGCAGGCCTATTGGGCCTGTGTTCCCGGTGTGACAACGGACGCAGAGACCATGATCGTGCCGAACGACTTCCCCGAGCTGCTGCCTTCGCCATTGCAGGAAGTTTAGCTGGGCAGTGGGGATGGCCCTGAGGCACAGCGCTTTTTGCTCTGCACTTCGGGTCGCATGCATTAGCTTCCGGCTTTCCCGCCCTCAACACCAGCCTCGCGCCAGCCGCGGATGCCATCGTCGCGGTAGATATCGCTGTCTCGCCGATCGTTGATAAGGGTGGTTCCATGAATTTTCTGCGCCGGGTCTTCCCGATTGCCGGGCTCGTCATCGCAGCCGGGTCGCTGAGCGGCTGCAACATCCTCATTCCCGATGTCGCCGCCGATTCGCCCGCCCGCTTCGTTCAGGAGACCTCGCCGGTCTTCTATCAGCCGCCCGGCGTCGATCCGCGCCGGGTGCGGCCGATACCCGATCAGCCGGTGCCGCAGACGCGAGAACTCTACAAGACCCAATTCCATCAGACCTACGGCCTGCCGGTCAGCAATCCGGTGCATATAGCAATGTATGGCGCGGTCCGCGACGAGGATTTCACCCTGCCGGCGATCCCGGTCAGCCGCGTGCAGCCGCAGTTCCTCCGCCAGGAAGTCGATTACCAGACGACCGAGCGCCCCGGCACGGTCATCGTCGATACCAGGGCGCATTTCCTCTATTTCGTCGAGGAAAACGGCAAGGCGATGCGCTACGGTGTCGGCCTCGGCCGCGATGGTTACGCCTGGTCGGGCCGCGGCGTCATTCAGTGGAAGCAGAAATGGCCGCGCTGGACGCCGCCGGTCGAGATGGTCTCGCGCCAGCCCGAGGTTCGCGCCTTTTCGGCCGAAAACGGCGGCATGAATCCGGGGCTCCAGAACCCGCTCGGCGCCCGCGCCATGTATATCTTCAAGGACGGGCAAGATACGCTCTATCGCATCCACGGCACACCCGACTGGCAGTCGATCGGCAAGGCCACCTCGTCCGGCTGCGTGCGCATGCTGAACCAGGACGTCGTCGATCTCTATGACCGCCTTCCTGCCAAGGCGGAGATCGTTGTGATGTAGCGCTGCAACAGCGCCGCTGATATCGTCTGCCCAAGGCCGGACACGTCTGCGTGAAGCTATGGTTTATTTGGCGCAAGCCGATAGATCTTCTGATGTTGTTCTCGGCATCGGACGAATCGCCGCTCACGCAGGGTTTTGTCCGGCTCCCGCATCAGAGGAAATCAGTCCCGCGTCATGAGCTTCGATAGACATCTTTCCCGCCGCAGCTTTCTTTCCTTTTCGGCATTGACCGCAGCCTCCGCGCTCACCGGCTGCGCCTCTTCGGCCAATACGGTCACATCGGGCGATACGACGATCATCTACCGTTCGCCCATGCGCCTCTTCCAATCGCCTGGGGCGTCGAGCGTGCCGAGTGGGGCCGAGCTTGCCGTCATGTATGGTCCCGTCGAGGATGGTGGCTTTCTCATCCCCGCCATTCCCTATGAGCAGATCGACCCGCGCTATTATCGCCAGCGCGTTCTCGATCCCACCGGCCAGCCGCCCGGCACCATCGTCGTCGATACGCCGTCGCGCTTTCTCTATCTCGTCCAGGGTGACGGCATGGCGATGCGCTACGGCGTCGGCATCGGCCGCGAGGGTTTCGCCTGGCAGGGTTCCGGCGTCATCCAGTGGCGTCAGAAATGGCCGCGCTGGAAGCCGCCGAACGAGATGGTCGCCCGCCAGCCGGAACTCGTCAAATATTCGATCGAGAACGGCGGTATGGAGCCGGGCCTGAAGAACCCGCTCGGCGCCCGCGCGCTCTATATCTTCTCGAACGGCGAAGACACGCTCTACCGCCTGCACGGCAATCCCGACTGGCGCTCGATCGGCAAGGCCGTCTCCTCGGGCTGCGTCAGATTGATGAACCAGGATATCATCGATCTCTACGACCGCGTGCCGACAAAGGCGCCGATCGTCGTCTGGCAGTGATGTCAGCGGGGCGGCCGCGATCCGGCCGCCCCGGTTCGATCTTGCCCGGCCGAGCGGCATTCCGTGGGTAAATGCCCTCGTTTCCCACGCCCGGAAAAGTTTTATTTTCAGAAAACCATTGCTTAATTCGGTAAATAACCTACATGGTGCGTATCGAATTGCTTGCGACCTTTGTCCACGCGCTGAAGCGCTCCGTCAGATATCCTCTCAACATCGATACGGCTTGTCGGACATTCTTCCGCAGGCGAACACAACGGTTGAAAAGGAGATCGTTATGAATTCAGGCGTCGTCAAATGGTTCAATGGCACCAAGGGTTTTGGCTTCATTCAGCCCGATGATGGTTCTACGGATGTTTTTGTCCACATTTCAGCGGTCGAACGCGCCGGCATGCGCGAACTCGTTGAAGGCCAGAAGATCCGCTATGATCTCGTCCGCGACAAGAAGTCCGGCAAGAATTCGGCTGACAACCTTCAGGCCGCATGATTTGTCATTCGCCTATGCTGTCCAGATGCTGGCGGCGCGCTGACCACGGATGTACTGGCAGCGAGCTGACCGACTGGCGGAGAAATGGCTGAGTGACTGGAAGAGGTCGGGTGCCAACCCGGCCTTTTTGCTTTGATCGCCGGCATGTCCGAATTGACCGCGGTTATTCTGATTGACCGGCGAGCAGCCGAAGAGTTCAAGGGACGCTGAAATGGGCAGACTAAACTATCAAATCGGCGATATGATCGTGCTGAAATCGGGCCTCACTCGTACGGCGAAAGCCGATAAGCGGTGCCGGATCGCCAGCATTCTGCCCAACGACCACGGGCATGTGCAATATCGCGTCCGGTTCGACGCGGAGAATTTTGAGCGCCGCATCACCGAGGCCGACATCGATACCGGGGAATCGCCCTCCAGGGCTTCCCCCGAGGCAGTGGCTAAGTCTGATGGCGCCGAGCCTTGGCTGAAGTTTTCGAGCATTCGGACGGGCAAGTAGTCCCGCCGTTTTTACCATCACAGCGCGGCCCGGCCGCCGACAGGAAGGATATCGTTTTGCAGGTTCTCGTCAGGGATAACAACGTCGATCAGGCGCTCCGCGTGCTCAAGAAGAAGATGCAGCGGGAAGGCCTGTTCCGGGAAATGAAGGCGCGCAGCGCTTTCGAAAAGCCGTCCGAGAAGCGCGCCCGCGAAAAGGCCGAAGCCATTCGCCGCCAGCGCAAGCTTGCCCGCAAGAAGCTGCAGCGCGAAGGCCTGCTGCCGGCGCCGAAAAAGGTTCTCCGCGCCCGCTAATCCCGGCATCGCGGCCCAACCGCGGCATCGCGGCCAGCCGGCCCGGCCGCGGAATCACGGCTCTTAGCCATGGCTAAAGCCTCCGTCATCACCTGAGAAAGGGGCACATGACCGCCACCAAGGGAGAATTCTTCAATCCCGCCAAGCTTTCGTCTCGCGACAAGGCGGAAGCGACCGATCACACGGCGCGCGCCATCATCGCGGCCGAGGCGTCGGCCCGAGACAAGAAGACGGAAAAGCTGAAGGCCCTGCGTCTGCAGCAGGAGGCCGAGGCAGCACCTGAAGCGGCGCCTGCAAAGAAACGCCGGTCGCCGGCCAAGGCGGCTGTGAAGCGGCCCTGATCCTCAGGCTTACACCGTTTTAAGCTAACCGGGCGGATGTGGTCAGCCGCCGTTTGTGCCGGCCCGGCCGAGATTGCCGCGCAGCCGATGCAGCATGTCGCGCATCTCAGCCATTTCCTTCAGCGTGCAGCCTGCGGCTTGGCCGATCGCTGTCATGATCGTATCGATTTCCCCTTTCATCGCCTCACCTCCAGCGGTCAGCGACACGATCACCTGGCGCTCGTCGCGCAGGTCGCGCAGCCGCTTAATCAGCCCGCTTTGCTCCAGCCGCTTCAACAGCGGCGACAGCGTGCCGGAATCGAGATCGAGTTGCTCGCCGATCGTCTTCACCGGCAACTCGCCGCGTTCCCATAGCACCAACATCACCAGATATTGCGGATAGGTCAGGCCCACCCTGTCGAGGATCGGCTTGTAGGCGCGGGTGAAAGCATGCGCCGTTGCGTAGACCGCGAAGCACAACTGCTTTTCCAGCCGTTTCTCCTCCTGCGGTATCTCCATCGTTTTTATCGTCTGCGCTTTCATATCCATCATCCTTAAGGCCGTGATTGTCTTCTTTTCCATGCCAAAATGCAATTTGCAAAATTCACTTGCGTACAATTTAATTGTACGATAGTAAAAATCCAACCCGATCGAAGGGCCAACCAAAGGAGATCGTCATGCCTATTCTCTATACGACCAAAGCCTCTGCCACCGGCGGCCGCGCCGGCCGCGCCGTTTCCGAAAACGGTGTTCTGGACGTGACGCTGACCGTTCCGAAGGAACTCGGCGGCGACGGCGCAACCGGCACCAATCCCGAGCAGCTCTTCGCCGCCGGCTACTCTGCCTGCTTCCTCGGTGCCTTGAAATTTGTCGCGGGCCAGCAGAAGGTCAAGATTCCGGAAGACACGACGGTCTCCGCCAAAGTCGGTATCGGCCCGCGTGAAGATGGCACCGGCTTCGGCATCGAAGTGGCGCTGACGGTCAACATCCCCGGCCTCGACCGCGAAACCGCCGAAAAGCTCGCCGCCGCCGCCCACATCGTCTGCCCCTACAGCCACGCCATGCGCACCTCGACCGAAGTTCCGGTCACGGTTGCCTGATTGCAGTAACAGCCGGAAGATCGGCGAGGTGGCCCCTTATCCGCCTGCCGGCACCTTCTCCCCCTAAACGGGCGAAGGGGGCAAGCCGGACACTCTCCGATCCCCAGACCTTGCGCGGGGCACGTCCCCTCTCCCCGTCAAAACGGGGGTCCGCAGGACGGGTCGAGACCCGTGGTTCGACCCCGGCAAGGGCTAGGGTGAGGGGCAGCCGTTTGACGCTGATCGAACAGCTGCAAACATACTCGAACAGTGGCGGAGTGACGTTCGGCTCGCCCTATTCGCCGACTGCCCGTGCGCCTTAACGTAGTCGGCGCCCGGCCGGCTTCGGCGTCTCATCCGTCATCCCTGACACCGTCTGCAGATCCTGCCTCAGCCGCGCGGAACTTCCATCCGGGAGCTTTTGGTCGAGCGCCGCATGCGTCTCTTTCCAGATCGGCAGCGCTGTTGCTAGCACCGCCTTGCCTTCGCCGGTGAGGGCAAGCAGCCGGCCGCGCCTGTCCTTCGGATTTTCCATCACGCTCACCCAGCCCTTGCGCTGCAGCGGTTTCAGCGCCGCCGTCAGTGTCGTCTGGTCCATGGCAAGCAGGGAGGCGACCGGCCCCATCGGCGGCGGCTCCGGCCGGTTCAGCGACATCATCAGCGAAAACTGCCCGTTGGTCAGCCCCGCGGGCCGCAATGCGTCATCGAACAGGCGAGCGAGTGCCCGCGCCGCTCGCTGCGCATGCAGGCAGAGGCAGGTGTCGCGCACCAGCAGCGTTGTAGAGAAAGGAATTTCAACCGAATTTGACATGGCCATTTTATATTGATATCAATCTTTCTAGTCAAGGAGAAGGAGAGGGGCCGGCTCGCCGGCAGCGCCGGAGGAGGGCGCATCCAATGCAGAACGAAGTTGTTTCCCGCGAGCTATGGCTCGAGGCCCGCCGTGCCCTGCTCTTGAAGGAAAAGGAGGCGACGAAGCTGCGCGACAGCATCAACGCCGAGCGGTTGGCGCTGCCCTGGGTGAAGGTCGATAAAGATTACGTTTTCGACACGCCCGAGGGAAAGAAGTCGCTCGCCGAACTCTTCGATGGCCGCAGCCAGCTTTTGATCTATCATTTCATGCTCGGCCCGGATTGGGATGCCGGCTGCCCCGGCTGCTCCTTCCTGTCCGATCATATCGATGGCGCCCTGCCGCATCTGAACCATCACGACGTCACCTGGGTCGCCGTCTCGCGCGCGCCGCTCGACAAGATCGCCGCCTACAAAAGCCGCATGGGCTGGAAATTCCCCTGGGTCTCTTCCTTCGGCAGCGATTTCAATTTCGATTATCACGTCTCTTTCAGCCCGGAGGACCTTGCCAAAGACAAGGTCTTTTACAATTTCACTCCCATGCAGCCGGCTGGCGCCAATGACGAACTGCCGGGTCTGAGCGCTTTCTACCGAAACGACAAGGGCGAGGTCTTCCACACCTATTCGAGCTATGCCCGCGGGCCCGAGGAACTGATCGGCACCCTGATGATCCTCGACCGCGCCCCGAAAGGCCGCAACGAGGACAGCACGATGAATTTCGTGCGCCGTCACGACGAATATGAGGAGGCCCCCAAGGCGCCATCCTGCTGTCACTGAGCCAAAGCATGATGCCGAAAACTGTCAGCGGTTTTCGGCATCATGCCCTGGCTGGCCAGCGCAAATTCGAGCAGACGTCACAAAGCGACCTCCTGGGAGTTGCGCCGATAAAGGCATTGGCCAACATCACGCAAGGGAGAAGGATGATGAAGACCGCAGAAGTGCTGAAGGAACATTCCTTCCTGGAGAGACTGGTGGGCGACTGGACCGTCACCGCACCCGAAATGTCCGGCGGCGAGCCCTGGACGGAGACCGTCCGCTCGCTGCACGGCATCTGGTTCGTCGCCGAGGGCACCGGCCGCATGCCGGATGGCAAACAGGCCACCAGCATCCTGACGCTCGGCTATAACGCCGCAAAGGCCAAGTATGTCGGCAGCTGGATCGGCAGCATGATGGACTTCATGTGGATCTACGAAGGCGAGCTCGACGCTTCGGGCAATGTGCTTGACCTCTATACGACAGGGCCTGACTTCAACGGCGAAGGTCTTGCCGATTACCGCGAGCGGATCACTTTCGTCGACGCCGATCACCGCACCTTCATCTCCAGCGCCAGGCAGCCGGACGGCGCCTGGAAACAGTTCATGGAAGCGCATTACGCCCGGCAGATCTGACAATCACGGCGCTCGAACCTTGAAAAAAGGGGCGCCTCTAAAGGGAGAGTACGATGTCTGAGACGCATGGAAAGTTCATCTGGTGCGAGTTGATGACCCCCGACACATCGGCTGCCGCGAAATTCTACAGCTCGGTCGTCGGCTGGACCACCTCCGAGATGAAGGTGGAGGGCATGCCGACCTATACGATCTTCGAGGCGAACGGCATCGGTGTCGCCGGCCTGATGGAATTTCCAGCCGAACTCGAGGGTAAGGGCATTCCGCCGAACTGGACGGGTTATGTCGATGTCGACGACGTCGATCAGTCGGCCAAGGATTTCGTCGCCAATGGCGGATCGGTCCGTCGTCCGCCGGACGATATCCCGGGTATCGGCCGCTTCGCCGTTGTCGCCGATCCGCATGGCGCGGTGCTCTGCATCATGACGCCGGCGCCGATGGACAAAACCTGGCCGGAACTGGCCCCCGATGCGCCTGGCAATATCGGCTGGCACGAACTCTATGCCGGCAACGGCAAAGACGCCGTCGCCTTCTATTCCAAGCTGTTCGGCTGGACCAAGGACAGCGAAATGGACATGGGCCCGATGGGCGTCTACTACCTCTTCGCCCGTAACGGCAAGCAGATCGGTGGCATGATGACCAAGCCGGAAAACATCCCGATGCCGTTCTGGAGCTATTATTTCATCGTGCCGGCGCTTGATGCCGCGATCGAACGCGTCAACTCCGGCGGCGGCAAGGTCGTCCACGGTCCCATGGAAGTCCCCGGCGGCAGCTGGATCATCCAGGCCACCGACCCGCAGGGTGCCTTCTTCTGCCTGGTGGCGCCGAAGCGGTAGGTTTTGGCCCCTTTAGCGTCGTGCCGTGAGCCCCCTCATCTGGCTGCTGCCACCTTCTTCCCACAGGGGAGAAGGTGCCCGTAGGGCGGATGAGGGGCCACCCGTCACACCCTTTGCGGCAGCCGGACTGACAACCGCCCGCCAGTCTTCCCCTCAGAACTTGTAGCTGCTCCCGAAGAGAACCTTGTCCTGCGTGGCGCCGACATCGCCGATGGCGGAGCCGAAGTCCTTGTTGCCGAAATCGGAATGTCGATACTCGCCGCGCACCAGGATATGGTCGGTGACCGCGTGTTCGATGCCGCCGCCGGCCGTCCAGCCGATCAGGATGCCGTCCTTCTTTCCGGCGGTGGGAATGTCGACCTTGCCACCGCCGGCCGCCACACCCGCCGTTGCGAAGAACAGGGTTCGATCCAAGGCGTAACCAACCCGCGCCCGGCCGGATGCATCCCATTCGAGGTTGGCATCGTCGTTTTTCTCGAAGTTGTAGTTGAAGTCGTTCTCGATGCCGTAGACGATATTTCCGGATTGGAAATTATAGCCGGCATGCAGCCCTGCCGTGCCGCCGTCGATATTCTCATCCGAGCCGAGGATCTTCGTCTGGCTCCAGGAATATCCGCCCTGGCCGCCGAGATAGAAGCCCGACCAATCATAGGCCACAGATATCTGCTCGGCGGCGGGAGCAGGTGTCTCGTAAGTGAGGTCGGCGGCAACGGCCGGAACGGCGGCCGAAAGCGCCGGCGCGGCGCAGGCGATAAATCTGATATGCATGAAGATGCCTCGTGTTCATTGGGAGCAAAAAGAGGGCAGTGGCGACACCGCCCGACTCTCAGCAACATGCCCCGCCCCGATGTTGCGGAGTGTCTTTTAACGTTGAGATTTGTTGCGGGCCGATCGCGGCGGAGGGGGCGGCACCGCCCGCCCCATCACCGATCTGATCCCACCGAAGCGAAAAACCTTTCCGGGCTCTCCGCTTCCACCAACTTGTTCTTTTCGATCAGCCAGAACCGGTTTCCCACCGCCCGCACGAAACTGCGGTCGTGCGAGACCAGCAGGCAGCTCGCCTCCTGCGCCATCAACTCGCTCTCCAGCGCTTCCTGTCCCTCGATGTCGAGGTGGTTGGTCGGCTCGTCGAGCAGGTAAAAATTCGGCTCGGTCAGCCTGAGCACCAGCATGCCGAGCCGCGCCTTCTGGCCGCCGGAAAGCTGGCCGATCGGTTTTGCCTGCATGTCGATCGTCAAGCCGGCGCCTGCCAGCAAGGCCCGCGCCCGCTGGTCGCCGACATCGAAGCGGCGGATGATCGTGCCGATCGGCGTATCGCTGTCGGCAAGATCGGCAAGCGCTTGGTCGCCGTAGCCGAGCACGAGCGAGGGCGTCGCCTTGATGCTGTCGCGCGCTGTCTCCGGTCTTTCGATCGCCTGTTTCAGCATCGACACCAGCCGCGACTTGCCGGCGCCGTTGAGGCCGAGCAGCACGATGCGGTCGCCCTGGCAGATGAACTGCCGGCCGGTCTTGAACAGCGGCGTTCCATCGGGCGTCGTCACCACCGCATCCTCCAACGTCACCAGCACCTTGGCATGGGTGCCGCGGTTGGCGAGCCGGATCGCCCCGGCCGAGCGCTCCAGATGCGCCGGTTTTGCCGCGTCCTCCAGCTTCTCCGCCCGTTGCCTGAGCTGCTTCGTCTTGACGACGAGCAGGTCGCTGCCGGAATTGATGCCGATATTGTTGAGCTTCGCCGCCTGCTTGCGCAATTGCTCCGCCACCTTCATGTCGCGCTCGTAGCGCCGGGCTTCGGAAGCGTCGGCCTCGTCGAGCGCGGCGCGCGCCCTGGTATAGGGCAGGGAGAAGACCGGCGATTGCTCCGGCCGCAGGAACAGCGTCCGGTTGGTCGTCGCATCGAGGAAGGCGCGATCGTGGCTGGACAGGATAACCGGCACGTCGCGCGGCAGCGCGTTCAGCCAGCTCTCCACTTGCCCGATCTTTTCGAGGTCAAGATGGTTGGTCGGCTCGTCGAGCAGAAGCACGTCGGGCTCGCTCACCCAGGTGCGGGCAAGCATGGCAAGCCGCTGCCATCCGCCGCTCAATTGCTTCAGCGGCCGGCTCCGCATGGCCTCCGGCACGTCGAGCGATTCCAGCACGACGTCGACCCGCCAGCTCTCGCTTTCGGCCTGATCGGCCGGCAGCGCCTGCAGCACCGCATCGTAAAACACCGTGTCGAAAAGGGCAGGCGGCACATTCTGCGCGACATGCCCGACGGTCAGCCCGCGCGCCTTGGTGATCTCGCCCTCGCTCGGCTCCAGCGCACCGGTGATGCAGGCAAGCAGCGTCGATTTCCCCCGCCCGTTGGCGGCGACGAGGCCGATGCGGTCGGCTGAATTGACGACAAGATTGAGTTTCGAAAATAAAGGATTGCCCAGCGTCACGCCGAGATTGCGGATATTGATGAGGGTCATGATCGTTCTCTGGTCTGACCGGGTGTCGACGCGATCCGGGGCGTTCAGCCATCACGGGATTGCGCCTATCGGGCCCGGGAAAATGACAGGAATGGGCGCGGTATTTCGCACGGCGCCGCATTGGCCACGAGGGCAGACCAGGAAGAGATGTCGAGAAACGGTCTCTGGTCAGCCCTGCAAACGCATTTGCAGGGCGTTGACGGGACCACGCTGGCGATGATGCCGGAAATAATATTGCATAGCGTGATCCTCCTTTCTCGAACGGGTTTCAGGATTGAAATACCATTGCCTGTACTAGGAGGCAAGGGAGGCGCCGTTGCCCGGCGCCCAAGAGAGCCTCATCCTGAGGTGCCCCGCAGGGGCCTCGAAGGGCGAGGCAGGTGCGTTGGTGGTTGATGGATGCAAGGAGCATCCATCAATCAACCCGCCGCACACCGCCAGCCAATTCCAGCCGCCCCTCTATACCGATGCTCTCGAGAAACGTCTCGTCATGGCTGACGACGATGAGCGCCTCGTCATAAGCACGCAGCCCGGCCTCGACCGCTGATATCGAGTCGATGCGCCGTTCAGAACTCATTGGCGGCAAAGGTTGCCTATTTCTCCAACCTTTTGCTGCAGGTCCGCGAGGTCTTTGGCAGCCAGTTCAGTGCCCAATTGTTTGTACGTCGTGATGTCGGCCATCTTCTCGGTGAAACAGGTGCAATAGGTTTGGATTTGCTGCTGGGTAATAGCTTGGTTGAGTGAGGCCTGCTTTCGAACGCAAGCAAACTGGGTGTCGGCTATGAATGATTTTCGAGCTTCGCCACCGATTGCTTCGTCGCGAGAGAACACAAACTCTCCGTAGGCAAGAAGGCCGACGAAAATTGTGACAAAGAGCGCCGCAAACGTGATTGCCCCCCGAATGGCACTTGCGTTCGACTTAGCTTGACCCCTTCTGAAAACGTTTCGTATGGCTGCAATCACCACAAATAATAGTGGTGCGGCGAGAACCTGCCCACCTAAAGCGCTAATCGTTTCCGCACTCCGAGTGTGGGCGTAGTTTGCTAGTTCAAAGCCTCGACCGTTCGCGACCTGAAGCAACAAGATGGCAGCGCTAACGCTAATGCCAATATTGGCGCTTCTCCAGAGGCTCCACTTTTGGGCTGCACGATGCCCGATCGCCTCTTCCATAGTCATGCCCTTCTCCTCCAAGCCGCCGCGGTGGTTATCAATAGGTTGAATGCGTTATATCTTGCAAGTATGGCATCGCTTTCGAACTAGCGACCTCAAGCCTTTTCACGGCGAAACGGGCTAGTGGAGCAATCGAGATTGAGCGAAGACTTAATGGCAGGCCGAAAGGCAAATACACCGGGGCCTTTCTCGAAAGGGTTGCAGGATGGAAATACCGTTGCCGGAAAAATGAGGCAAGGGAGGCGGCGTCAGAGGGATGCAGGAAGCAATGTTGCGGCGTGCTTCGAGGCTACGCCCTCTCGGGCTTCGGTTGAGCCGCGCTCTTATAGGCAGTTAGGGAATGGTAGGTGCCGGTGGTGGAGGGCGCTGCTGCACTCGTGAAATCACCCACCCGCATCGCCCGGCAATTCCAGCCGCCGCCTGATGCCGATATTTTCGAGAAACGTCTCGTCGTGGCTGACGACGATGAGCGCTCCGTCATAGGCGCTGAGACCCGCCTCGACCGCTGATATCGAATCGATGTCGAGATGGTTGGTCGGCTCGTCGAGAATCAGGAGCGGCGGCGGCGCGGAGCCGAGGGTGCAGGCAAGGCCGGCGCGCAGCAATTGCCCGCCGCTCAGCGTCGAGACGGTCTGCAGCGCCGCATCGGCCCGGAACATGAAACGGGCAAGCGCGGCGCGGCAGGTGTTTTCATCGGAAGGCGGATTGATCCGGCGAAAATTATCGCGGATTGAGGCCGACGGATCGAGAAGGCTGACCTTCTGGTCGAGCATTGCAAAGCCGGTCATCATGGCGATTGTGCCGGCCCAGGGTTTCAACGCGCCGGTTACAAGCGCCAGCAGCGTCGTCTTGCCCGCGCCGTTGCGGCCGGTGACGGCAATGCGCTCCGGTCCCGTCACGTCGAAGGAGAGATTTTCGATGACGGCATCGCCCGGCCGATAGCCCACGGTGACGCCCTCCATTTTCAGCACGGCTTTGCCGGCAGAAAGCCCGGTCGCCGGCAGGCGCACCGACAAGGGCTGCAGGATCTCGATTTTTTCGCGCGCGGTCTTTGCTTCGTCCAGTGCCTGGGCGCGCCGGCGTTCGGCCAACCGGGCATTGTCGCCGCCCGTCGTTTCGCTGCGCTCCTTCATGCCGCCGAGCATGATGCGCGGGATGCCGCCCTTGGCCGCCATCTTCCGCCCGGCGCTGTCCCTGTGCGCCTGACGCTCCACCGTCGCCTGTGCCTTCCTGGCGACCTCGGCCATACGCTTTTCGGCATCGGCAAGATCGTGCTCTGCCGCCGCAAGCTCAAGCGCCTTGCGCTGGCGATAATGGCTCCAATTGCCGCCATAACGCGTCCCGCCGAGCGACGTCAGTTCGACGATCGCATCCATGTTTTCGAGCAGTTCCCGGTCATGGCTGACGATGATCGCGCCGGCTCGCCAGCCCGATATCAGCGCGATCACTGCCTCGCGGCCATCGCGGTCGAGATTGTTGGTGGGTTCGTCGAGCAGCAGAAAATCCGGTTCGTTGAAAACAAGCGCGGCAAGCCCGGCCCGGGTGCGCTGCCCGCCGGAAAGTTCGGCCAGCCGTGTCTGCGGCAGTGCGTCGAGCCTCGTCCGGCTGAGTGCTGTTGTGATCCGCGCCGGCAGCATCCAGTCCGCCGATGCAAGCTCGTCCGCCGTCGCCTCGCCGGCTTCGGCGCGCTGGAGAACCGCAAGCGGCCCGGCGACTCCGAAGAGATCGGCAATGGTTTCGTGAGATGCCACCTGCACATTCTGGCGCAGGATGCCGAGGCTGCCGCCGACCGATACTGTTCCCGAATGCGGCTTGGCGTCACCGGAGACGAGCTTCAGCAGCGTCGTCTTGCCGACGCCGTTGCGCCCGACCAGACCGATACGCTCCGCCCCGAAACTTAAGTCGAAATCGGAAAAAAGCGGCCGCCCGTCAGGCGTGGCCCATGAAATTTTGGAGAGAGTGATAGATGCAGGCATGGATATGGATTTCCCCGTTGGCAAGGCGAACTGGCATTGCGATCGGGTTGAAATCCATTGCGGCACACATCCTGTTGAAATGGTCGATGGCGGGTAATTTAGGGGATGACGGCTTGCGGTTCAAGGCGGGGAACGATCTGTGCTAACGTTTCGCGCCCTCAATACCCCGCGCACCAAAGGCAGGGCTGCCGCAATCCGAGTGCTTTGCAGCTAAAGCATATCGCGCAAAAGCGTGCAGCGGTTTTGTGGCAACGACATGCGTAAAAACAAAGAGCTAAAACGCGTAGCATCAATCAAATTTGACGCGACGCGCCTTAGACGATCTGCTTCACATAAATTTCCGGATCAAAGTCAACGCGCCTTGCTTTCCCGTCGGGTGTTTTCAAAACAAGCTCGACTCCGCCTCCGAGAGAATGCATGTACCGCACGACGGACGACAGTAGGACATCGTCGGCGCTTTCGATTTTCGAAACAGTGTTCTGCGTCATGGCGGCACGCGCAGCGACATCCTGCTGCGTTGCCTGCATCGCCTTGCGCACTTCCGCCAAGGCCTTGCCCAGACGGCGCTCCTGACGTTTCATGTCGAGCCGAGTGCGAACATCTTCTGGAAGTTCGGCGCGTAACGTCTTCCACTCAGCGCTCATTTTAACTCTCCTTCAGCCATGCAGCGAACCGGGCGTCAGCCTTGTTGATCAGTTGTTTGTAAAAGAGCATTTCATTTATCCCTTGCTTGTCCCCTCCACAAAGGACAATGGCTCTTTGGGCAGGGTCGAAGGCGAATGCAAAACGCCAGACCTGTCTTCCAAACCTGACTCTGATCTCCTTCATATTTGCATAATCGGAACCGGAAAGCGTATCGACCTCAGGACGACCTAGGAAGGGACCATCGTCTTCGAGGTGGTCCAACACTTCGCCAACCAGTTCCTTCAACCCCATCTCCAGCTGCTTCCATTCGGGGACGAAATCAGGATGGAACTGCACCTTATAGATCATTGGCCGCCCTAAAAAATATATACTAAAAGATATAAAATCAAGGCCAGATTTAGTTACGAGCTTGCGCCCTGCTCAAGAGCCCCGAGCAGGGTCGCGCCGCAGCTCTCGATCCCTCCTTCGTATCCCCAGGGAGGCAAGCCTACCGCTTCAGGCTCCCCAATATCCCGCGCACCAGCGCCCGGCCGACCTGGGTCGCCACTGTGCGGGCGACGCTCTTCATCGCCGCTTCCACCACCGTTTCGCGTTGGTAGCCGGAAGACCGGCCGCCTGATTGGCCGCGGCCCTGCTGGTTGTCGTCATTGCCGCCGCCGAAGCCCGGCAGGTTCCAGCCGGAGGTCGTGCCGCCCTGTTGCTGAGGCGCTTCTTCCTGGGCTCGCTTGGCGGCTTCGGCATCGGCCGCCTTCTTCGCCCGTGCGGCCAGCAGTTCGAAGGCGGATTCGCGGTCGATATCCTCGTCATAGATGCCGAGAACCGGGCTCCTGTCCATGATCTGCCGGCGCTCGTCATCCGTCACCGGGCCGACGCGGCCGGATGGCGGGCGGATCAGCGTGCGCTCGACGATCGAAGGCGCGCCTTTGGCCTCCAGCGTCGAGACCAATGCCTCGCCGGTGCCGAGATTGGTGATGACCGTGGCGCAATCGAAGGCCGGATTCGCACGGAATGTATCGGCCGCCGTCCTCACCGCCTTCTGTTCACGCGGCGAATAGGCGCGAAGCGCATGCTGTGCCCGGTTGCCGAGCTGGGCGAGCACCGTTTCCGGCACGTCGAGCGGGTTCTGAGTCACGAAATAAACACCGACGCCCTTGGAGCGGATCAGCCGCACCACCTGCTCGACGCGTTCGGTCAGCACCTTTGGCGCATCGTTGAAGAGCAGGTGCGCCTCGTCGAAGAAGAAGACGAGCTTCGGCTTGTCGGGGTCGCCCACCTCGGGCAGTTCCTCGAACAGCTCGGAGAGCAGCCAGAGCAGGAAAGTGGCGTAAAGCCGCGGGTTCATCATCAGCTTGTCGGCGGCAAGCACCGAGATCTGGCCGTAGCCGTTATTGCTGGTGCGCATGATGTCGGAAATCTTCAGCGCCGGCTCGCCGAAGAAATGTTCCGCACCCTGCTGTTCGAGAACGAGCAGCGCCCGCTGGATCGAGCCGACCGAGGCTTTGGAGATCAGCCCGTACTGATTGGAAAGCTCGCTGGCGTTCTCGCCCATATAGTTTAAGAGCGAGCTGAAATCCTTGAGGTCGAGCAGCGGCAGCCCGCCCTGGTCGGCGATCTTGAAGGCGATGTTGATGACGCCTTCCTGCGGTTCGGAGGCATCCATCAGTCGGGCAAGCAGCAGCGGTCCCATCTCGGCGATGGTGGTGCGCACCCGGTGGCCCTTCTCGCCGAACAGATCCCAGAAGATCACCGGAAACTGGTCGAATTCGTAATCGGTGAAGCCGATCTGCTCGGCGCGCTTCGTCAGGAAATCCCTGGGCTCGCCCTTGGCGGCGATGCCGGAAAGGTCGCCCTTGATATCGGCCGCAAACACCGGAACGCCGGCGCGGGAGAAACCTTCGGCCAGCACCTGCAGCGTCACCGTCTTGCCGGTGCCGGTAGCACCGGTGACGAGGCCGTGGCGATTGCCGAATTTCAGGTCGAGATATTCCGGCTTGTTGATGCTGTCATCGGGATTGCGGCTCGCGCCGATGAAAATCTTGCCTTCCTCGATCATTCGGAATGCTCCCTTGGGGCTCTGCCGCCATTTATGAGAAGGCTTGCTTCCGCTGCCTTCATCGAACCATCGTTTCCCTGTTATAAGCAGGCAGGCGCATGCGGACAACTGTTTGCATTGAAAGCAAAACTGGACAAAGTGCCGCCCGGGGAGGGCCGGCTTGAGTTGCTGTGGAATTTCGAATAACGTTGACGTTAACGTCAAAAAAACAGGAGGCTGACGATGAATGAAATTGTGACCCAGATCGCCGATCGTGTGGGTATTGCGCCAGATTTGGCCGAAAAGGCGCTCGGCATGATGCTCGGCTTCCTGCAGCGCGAGGCCGCCGATGGCCCGGTTGCCAAGATGATCGAAGCGATCCCCGGTGGCGCCGATCTCGTCGCCCAGTTCAACGGCGCAGGTGCCGGCGGCGGCGGTCTGCTCGGCGGGCTGATGAGCTCGCTCGGCGGCGGCGGCATCATGGGGCTCGGCCAGCAGCTGATGGGCGAAGGCCTCGGCATGGGCGAAATCACCTCGCTTGCCAAGGAAACCATCGCGATCGCCAAGCAATATGCTGGCGAGGAAGTCGTCGACGAGGTCGTCGCTTCCGTCCCGGGTCTCAGCCAGTTCGTCTGAGACGAGAGATCAGGAGCCCCGCATTTTGCGGGGCTCATTGTTCTCGCTTCGGAAGCACCGGAGTGAAGAGCATGCGCTGTCCCTTGAATGGAAGGAGAGCCCATGACCATCTGGCGCCCATCGCAGCAGATCAGGGTGAAGGTGATCGGCCTCGCCTGGCGGAAAGACCAACTGCTCGCCGCCGAAGTGGAGGATGACAGGGGTCGCATCAAGGGCGTTCGCCCGCTAGGCGGCGCCATTGAATTCGGCGAAAGCCGCGAAGAGGCCCTGCAGCGCGAATTCCAGGAGGAACTCGAGACCGATATTCGCATCGTCGGCCCCTGGCATCTGCTTGAAAACATCTACGAACATCACGGCGCGACCGGTCACGAATACATCTTTGCTGCCGATATCGAGCTGGCCGATGCGTCGCTCTATGAGCGTGATGAAATCCACTATTCCGAACTCGACGAGACGGCGGCGACGGCGCGCTGGTTCGGCCGCGACAGGCTGCGCGACGCCGGCATCGATCTCTATCCGACAGGTCTCGACAAACTCCTGGCGCGCTGGCGCGATTGAGCCTGATATCACCCTGCTTTGATGTGGCTTCGGCCGATCGCCAAACTTTGATCGTCTGCGGCCCGCTTCCGGGGGAACAATGAGCTGGCATCGCCTGTTGCTAGAGGAATTCCAGCAAAAGTGTGCAGCGGTTTTGCGTCCGGAATTGCGTGAAACAAAAACGATCGCTGAAACCAGAAGGAATAGCATCATGCGCAGGTTTATTGCAGCAACTTCGATCGCTCTCCTCAGCCTCTCCGCCCCGGTTCTTGCCCAGTCGAACATGGGCATGGATGCCAGCGGCCGGATCGACGGCACGCCGCCACTCGGCACCGCGCCGGGAGTTGAAACGCAAAGCGGGCTGATAATCCCGCTCGACTCGATCGAAACCGGCAGCATCGACAACGAGCCTCTAAGCGGTCCGGTCGACTGGGCGCGCTGCCCGCCGCGCAAGGCACGCGGAGCGCTTGCCACCGAGGGCGGCAAGAGCGGCGCCTCGGTCAGCGCCGCATGCCGTGATAACGGAAACCAGTAACACCAGGGGAGGGCGCTATTTGCCGTTCTTCTTGTCGTGATGCAGGATGACGCCGAGTTCATGCCACTGCCGCCTGTCGCGCTGGATCAGTTCGTCGGCTGAGGCCGGTCCCATGCTGCCCGGAGCGTAAGCGTCAGGCACACTCTGATCCCCAGCCCAGATGTCGAGGAAGGGCTGCACCGCCGCCCAGCCGGCCTCGATGCCGTCGGCGCGCTGGAACAGCGTCTGGTCGCCGATAAAGAGATCGTAGAGCAGCGATTCATAGCCGGTCGTCTTGGCGATATCGAATTTGTCGGCATAGCGGAAATCGAGCGAGACCGGCACGGTATCGACGGAAAGCCCAGGCGATTTGATCGAGATTTCCATGCTCATGCCCTCGTCCGGCTGCACCTGGATCACCAGCCGGTTCGGCGGCAGGCGGCTCTTGACATCCGTCTCGCGAAACTGTGCGAAGGGCACCGGCTGGAAGGTGATGACGATCTCGGTGTCGCGCGCCGTCAGCGCCTTGCCAGTTCTGAGATAGAAGGGCACGCCGGCCCAGCGCCAGGTATCGGCATAGAGCTTCAGCGCCACGAAAGTCTCAGTCCTGCTGTCGGGCGAAACGTCCTTGGTGTCGCGATAGGCGGGAAGCTGAGCCCCATTGAGCGGGCCTGCGCCATAGGCGCCGCGCACGCCGTGCGTCTTGGCCTCATCAGGCGTATAGATGCGCAACGCCTTCAGCACCTTGCTCTTCTCGTTGCGGATTGCCTCGGCATCGAAGCTGTTCGGCGGCTCCATGGCGATCATCGCCAGCAACTGGAAAAGATGGTTCGGCACCATGTCGCGCAGCGCACCTGTCGCATCGTAGAATTTGCCGCGGCTGCCGACATCGACGATCTCGGCGGCGGTGATCTGCACATGGTCGATGTAGCGGCTGTTCCACAAGGACTCGATCATCATGTTGGCGAAACGCGCCGTCATCAGGTTCTGCACCGTCTCCTTGCCGAGGAAATGGTCGAGCCGGTAGACTTGGCTTTCCCCGACCTGGGCGAGAATCTGCGCATTGAGCGCCTGCGCCGAGGCGAGATCGGTGCCGAACGGTTTTTCGATCGCGACACGGCGGAAGACGCCATCGCTTTCATCGGTCAGCCCATGGGCGGCGAGCTTCTCGACGATCGTCCCGAAGAAGGATGGCGGCACCGCGAGATAGAAGGCGGCATTGGCATTCGGCCCCAGCCGCTTGCCGATCTCGATGAAAATATCGTCCTTGGTGAAATCGCCTGACGTATAGGAAATACGCCGGCGCAGGCTTTCCCAGGCTTCGTCCTTTTGCGTCTGCTCCTCGCCGCTCAGATGGCTGAGGAAGTCGTCGAGCCGCCCGCGCAGGAATTCATCGTCACCCGGCTCGATGCCGATGCCGAGAATGTGGAGATCCTCGCCGACGAGGCGGCCGCGCGTCAGATTGATGATCGCCGGTACCAGCAGCCGGCGCGTCAGGTCTCCCGTGGCGCCGAAGATGACGAGGGTGACCGGCGGGGTAGGGGTAGCGTCCATGATGTCATCTCCGAGTTTTTCCGGCCGACTATAATGCGCGCCGGTTTGGCCGCAACATATGAGGGCGGGGGATAACACGCATTTGACATTATCTGGGGCGTGCTGGGGACGCAGCTCCTCAGTCCGGCTGCCCAAGACCCCTTCCCAACCCCTCCCCACAAGGGGGAGGGACTAAGCTGTGGTATCGGGCAGTGACCAAAAGGAGGGGGCTTGCAGGCTGTTACCGTTCGACGGATGGTTACGATTGAGGATTAAGTGAACCCATGCGGCATCTTAGCCCCTCCCCCTCGTGGGGAGGGGTTGGGGAGGGATTTGGCTTCGTCCTAACTGGAAAGCACTGATCAGCAGCCGACTACCCCTTCACCGCCACCATAAAAATCCGCGGAAACCGCAGCAGCACCCGCCCATCCGACATCTTCGGATAAGCCCTTGCCACCCGGCCGAGATAATCCGCCAGAAAGGCCTCGCGATACTGCTCGCCGGCCTGGGCGAGATAGGGCATCAGCCCGGTTCCCTTCACCCATTCGACGATATCTGCCGCATCCGCCATTGGGTGATTGTAGATGGTGTGCCAGATATCGACGCGGGAGGCCTTGGCGATCAGCCTGGAGTAATAGGCTGATGGCGCCGGCAGCCCCTTGCGTCGCACGCTCTTTCCCTCGAAGGCGGCCTTCCAGGGCCCCGCATGCGCGCTCTCCTCCATCAACAGGTGGGTGGGTTCGCCGAGATTGTCGGGCATCTGCACCGCCAGCACGCCGCCGGGGGAAAGCCCGTCCATCAGCCGGTCGAAAATATCGAGATGATCGGGCAGCCATTGGAAGACGGCATTGGCAAACAGTAGGTCGGCGGTTTCAGTCGGCTGCCAGCTGCCGAGATCGGCTTCGACGAAGGCGGTGCCGGGAAGCCGCTTGCGGGCGGCCTCCAGCATGTTGAGATCGCTGTCGAGGCCTGAAACGCCTTCCGCCCCATAACGCTCGATGATGAGCTCGGTCGAATTGCCCGGCCCGCAACCGAGGTCGACGGCGCGGCGGATGCTCTGGAGCGGCACCTGCGCCAGAAGGTCGCGCGCCGGTCGCGTGCGTTCGTCCTCGAATTTCACATATTGGCTGGCAGACCATGCCATCGCGTTTACTCCTGATATCAGGCCACACTTTCCATGCGGCGGATGCGGATTTTGTCGATGCTGCGGCCGTCGGACCCGATGATCTCAAGCGAAGCAGGCCCCGCCGAGCTTCACTCCGCAGACACAAGTATCTTGTCGACGCGCCTGCCGTCGAGATCGATGACTTCGAAGCGCCATCCACCTCTGGTGAAGCTCTCACCCAACTCGGGCAGATGTTTCAGCTCTTCCAGCACCAGGCCGGCCACAGTCTGATATTCGAGATCGTCATCGAGCTTGAGATTCAGGAACTCGGCGAATTCGTCGATCGGCGTCCAACCGGACACCAGGTAGGAACCGTCGTCGCGGCGAGCGATGGCTTGCTCGTCCACAGGTCCCTCCTGCAGAGCCCCCATGATCGCTTCCAGAATGTCGCCTGACGAAACAATCCCCTCGAAATGGCCGTACTCGTCAAAAACCAGCACCATGTGGACTGGCGATTTCCGGATCGCTTCGATCACATGGATGGCGGTTGAAAGGTCGGAAACCACCGGCACGTCCTGCGTCAAGGCCTTGATATCGGCACTGCCGTATTGCGACACCGAGTCGTAAAAATCCTTGACCGGAAGGATGCCGATCACCTCGTCCGAACTGCCCTTCCGAACCGGCAGCCGGGACCGTTTCGTCCGATGCAGCTGAGCTCGAATTTCATCAAGGCTGTCGTCGATATCGATAATTTCGACGTCGCGCCGGGGCGTCATCAGCGCTCGGGCGGTGCGGTCCGCCAGCCGCATGACGCCGGATATCATCGCCGACTCTTCGCTTTCGATCACGCCGGCCGACTGCGCCTCGGCCAAAACGGTTTTGATCTCCTCGTCGGAGACGTTGTCGCCGCCTTTTCCTGTTTGGCCCAGGAGCTTCAGTACAAGATTTCCGGAGGCGTTCAGCAGCCACACGAGCGGCAGCGCGATCTTTGAAAGCAACGCCATGGCGGGCGCCATTCTCGCCGCAACGGCTTCGGGCTCCCGCAATGCGATCTGCTTTGGAACAAGTTCGCCGACGATCAAGGAGAGATAGGTGATGGCGACGACGACTGAACCGACGCCGATTGCGTCGGAGGCCGTTGACGACATCCCCTGCGCCTGCAGCCATCCTGCTAAGCGGCCCCCGAGCGTCGCCCCTGAGAAGGCGCCCGAGAGAACACCGACCAGCGTGATGCCGATCTGAACCGTGGAAAGAAATCGGCCGGGGTTTTCGGCAAGTTTGATGGCTTGCGCCGCACCCTTGCTGCCATTGTCGGAGAGAACCTTGAGGCGGGCCGTTCGAGAAGAAACAACGGCCAACTCCGACATGGCGAGTACACCATTGAGGATGGTGAGAAACGCCACAATTCCAATTTCCAGAAACACAGGGAGCCTATTCGTTGAGGTTTTATGCCGCATCCCTAGCGATGCGGCGAGGCGTTCGAAGAGACGCTATATCAGCATCGCCCTTCGTCTTTCCATTGTCGTGTTAACATCGAGGCGGCCCGTCATTCGCAATCATCCGGAAGATACCAGCGCTCTGCGGGATCAACCGAGGCGAGGCGGAGGCCATCGCGTCTACAGCGGTCGCCACCTTCCTCGGTCGGGAAATCCCGGCTGGAACGGGCGGAGCTTGTACTGGATGGGTCGCTGTCGGGCATGTCGCAATTTTGGCGGTGAAATGCTATCGGCGCAAGAGGCGCCGGGCAAAATCATCTCACCGCAGCGATGTGACAGTTTCGAAAAGGACGGCGGAGCCGTGTTCCCGGCTGGGCTTTCCGGAGAATTTTTCGCATTTCTGCATGATGCCAAAACAGCTCGAACGTTCCAACATCATGCGTTCGCGCCGTCAAGCCGCCAGAATCGTAATCCCGTAAGCATTGGCGGCTGCCGTCATGCGGGCGATGGTCTCTGCCGAAGGGCTGGCCTTCGGAGGCTCTGTTACGCCTTCCGCTTCGATGAATTCGGCCATGTCACGATCGACGACGGCGGAAAAGATTGCCGGGGCGGTTCCGCGATTGGAATAGCCGTGCACCATGAAGGGGGGAATGGCGACGATGTCGCCGGCGCCGGCCTCGATTTCTTCGGGGCCGTTGTCCGTCAGCCGCCAGATCGTCAGGCATCCCTCAAGGACGCGGAACACCTCTGGGCTCGCATGCGCATGTCTCGGCGTCCGGCTGCCTGATGGTACGGTGACGTCGAAGAGATTGAGCCAGTTTCCGCGGATGCGAAGCCGCCGCTCGATCCGCTCGCCGAGGACGAAGTAGCGCTTCGCCTCATCCCCGGTCTCTTCAGCGGCGTGCACGTTCACAAATGAGTTGGACATCATGTCTCTTTCTTTTTCTTGCGGGCTTTTGTTGCTGGCCCTTTCTTGCGGGCGCAGCCGTTAGCCCTTTGCGCCGGCTTTGGCAACCATCACAATATATGCGCCAGGAAACCGACGGCCCCGATATCGGTGCGGCGGGGCGTTTTCGCAAGACCTGCCGGGCTGCGGCAAATGGGCCGGATCGGTGCGGGTTTCTATCCCGATCGCCACTGGAACCTCGGCGACGGCTCGATCCACTGGCACGCCGTCTTCGCTACCCTTGCCAAGCTCGAAGGCAATCCGCGCCTGATCATCGAGATCAAGGATAAGTCGAAGATCCGGGCTTCGGCTGCCTATCTCGCTTCGATTGGGGTGGCCGAATAGGGGCAGTTGGCCATCCGCCTGCCTCATGAAAACCGCGTGATCACGCTGATCCCCGTCGCCTCCGCCTTGTCGAGCGCCATCAGCGCCGGCACGGCTTCCTCGAGGCTGATGCGGCGGCCGATCAGCTTCTGCGGGGCGATCTTGCCGGCCGCCAGCATCGACAGCATGGCGTCGTAGCGCCAGGCCTGCATGCCGTGGCTGCCGTAGATCTCTAGTTCGTGGCCGATCACCTGCGCCATCGGGATTTGCGGCGTGGCATATTCGCCAAGCATCAGCCCCACCTGCACATGCCGCCCGCGCCGGCGCAGATTCTTGATCGAATTGAAGCAGGTGGCGGGATGGCCGAGCGCGTCGATCGAGACATGCGCGCCGCCCTTGGTGATCTCGCGCACCGCCTCCGCCACGTCGGCGACGCCGGAGGCGTTGACGGTCGCTACCGCTCCGCATTCTCTGGCGAAGGCAAGCTTCTCCTCGGATATGTCGATGCCGATCGCATTGGCGCCGAGTGCCGTGGCGATCATGATCGCCGACAGGCCGACGCCGCCGCAGCCATGCACGGCGATCCATTCGCCGGGGCGGGTGCGCGCCTGGTCGGCGACGGCGCGGAACGAGGTGGCGAAGCGGCAGCCGAGGCTTGCCGCCGTCGCATCGTCGATCGTATCGGGCAGATGCACCAGATTGGTGTCGGCATAATCGATCGCCACATATTCGGCGAAAGATCCCCAATGGGTGAAGCCCGGCTGGAACTGGTTCGGGCAGACCTGCTGGTTGCCGGAATGGCACTCGGCGCAATGGCCGCAGCCGGAAACGAAGGGCACGGTCACCCGGTCGCCGACCTTGAAACGCATCACGCCGCGGCCGGTGGCGACCACCCGCCCGGCAAGCTCGTGTCCCGGCACATGCGGCAGGCGGATATCGGGGTCGTGTCCCATCCAGCCGTGCCAGTCGCTGCGGCAGAGCCCGCTGGCGCCAACCGATATGACGACGCCGTCTTCGGAAGGCGTGGGATCGGGCAGGGTGCGGATCTCGGGCGCCTCTTCGAAGGCTTCATAATACATGGCTTTCATCGGCGTCTTCCCTTGCGGCTATCTCGCGATTTCTCCCCATGATCGCATGCAGCAGGCCGCCATTCCAACATCCAGTTCCATCATTTTTGCTGATGCACCCATCGCTTCGCCGCGGGCACCGCGCACGAATATTGCGGCCCGGCGCCATCCTCCGGCATTTTCTTGCT
Organism: Rhizobium redzepovicii; assembly: GCF_019793435.1. Classification (GTDB taxonomy): domain Bacteria; phylum Pseudomonadota; class Alphaproteobacteria; order Rhizobiales; family Rhizobiaceae; genus Rhizobium; species Rhizobium redzepovicii. The sequence goes on from NZ_JAILYH010000003.1 coordinate 299,386, forward strand.
TCCGCATTTGCCGCCCGGATTTGTCCTTGACCCGGTTCACCGCAGGGGTTTTTGCTGTCCCGACTTCAGAGGGGAGGGCAATATGGCCGTCGATACATCACCGCGTTCAACCACCTGGACTCATGTCGACGGGGAGTGGCTTTCCGGCAATCCGCCGCTGATCGGGCCGACCTCGCATGCCATGTGGCTCGGCTCCACGGTTTTCGACGGTGCCCGCTGGTTCGACGGCATCGCGCCGGATCTTGACCTGCATTGCCAGCGCATCAACCGCTCCGCGCTCGCCATGGGGCTGAAGCCAGTGAAATCGGCTGATGAAATCGCCGCACTCGCCTGGGAGGGCGTCGGGAAATTCGACGGCGCCACGCCGATCTACATCAAGCCGATGTATTGGGGCGAACATGGTTCGCCCGGCAGCATCGTCTCCGTCGATGCGGAATCGACCCGCTTCGCGCTCTGCCTGTTCGAGGCGCCGATGGGCGGCCATGGCGGCACCAGCCTCACCGTCTCGCCCTACCGGCGCCCATCGCCGGAGACGGCGATGACCGAGGCGAAGACCGGCTCGCTTTATCCGAACAGCGGCCGCATGATCGCCGAAGCCCGCAGCCGCGGCTTCGACAATGCGCTGGTGCGCGATCTCAACGGCAATGTCGTCGAGACCGCTTCTTCGAACGTCTTCCTGGTGCGCGACGGCGTGGTGATGACGCCGGCCGCCAACCGCACCTTCCTTGCCGGCATCACCCGCGCCCGCGTCATGGACCTCTTGCGCAAGGCCGGCTTCGACGTCTTGGAAACAACGCTGTCCGTCGAGGATTTCCTCGCCGCCGACGAAATCTTCACCACCGGCAACTACTCCAAAGTCGTCGGCGTCATCCGCCTCGACGACCGCAACCTCCAGGAAGGCCCGGTCACCCGCAAGGCGCTCGACCTCTACATGGACTGGGCCCATGGAAGAAGCGAGAGCGAGGAGTGAGCAGCGGTTCGGCGCAGCCGAAGCAATCGATCCAGTGAATCGATTGCAATGACGAACGCCCGAAGCGCAAGTGAAGGGCAGGGTTGTTCGGAGACGCAGAGCAAGGCCCGCCCCTCATCCGGCTGCCGCCACCTTCTCCCCGTGAACGGGGCGAAGGGGGTATGCCGTGAACCTCTCCGTCCCTCCCCAACGTCTCGCGGGGCACGTCCCCTCTCCCCGTCAGAACGGGGAGAGGGCTAGGGTGAGGGGCAGCCTCTCGCGCTGAGGTCTGCCGCCTCACGCCTCACGTCATCCACTTCCGATGCTCCGCAAATCTCTCCGCCAGGAGGTCGATGAACAGCCTTACCTTGGTCGCCAGATGGCTGCGGTTGGGATAGACGGCGTTGATGCTGAATTCGACCGGGCGGTAGTCCGGCATGATCTTCACCAGCCGTCCTTCGGCGATGTCGTCGAAGACCACGAAGCTCGGCGCCAGGAAGATGCCTTTTCCGTTCAGCGTCAGGAAACGCAGCATCTCGGCGCTGTTGGAGACGGCGTTACCGCCGACCTTGACGCTTTCCTGCCGGCCTTCGCCATCCTCGAAGCGCCATTCCTCGCCATAGGGGTAATAGGCATATTGCAGGCAATTGTGATCGGCAACCTCGGCCGGTTTTTGCGGCATCGGATGGCTTTCGAAATAGTCCGGCGAGCAGACGAGCACATGGCGCCAGGGCGTCAGCTTGCGCGCGACGAGCGATGAATCCGGCGGCGGCACGGTGCGGATCACCAGATCATAGCCGTCCTCGATCATGTCGACCATCCGCTCGCCGATGCTGAAATCGAGCGCGATCGACGGATAGAGTTCCATATATTCGCTGACGACGGGCAGCAGGAAACGCACGATGGCGCTGCTGGTATAGACCTTCAGCGTGCCGCGCGGCGTGGTGCTGAGTGCGCCCGCCGTCCGGTCGGCCTCGTCGAGTTCTGCAAGGATCTGCGAGGAGCGTTCATAGTAATATTTGCCGGTTTCCGTCAGGCTGACCTTGCGCGTCGTGCGGTTGAGGAGCCTGACGCCGAGCCGATCCTCCAGCGATTGCACGTGATTGCCGACCATGGTGACCGACATGTTGAGCCGGCGCGCGGCGGCGGAAAAACCGCCGCATTCCACCACGCGGCCAAAGACTGTGAGGCTTGTCAGCCGATCCATATCGCCCTCGGATTATCCGCTGAGAGTTGATGATCCTTCCCGATTTAAGCAGATTATCACAATGAACGGCAGGGTGCATTGTCCCTTCGATCGAACAGGGCCTCTCAACGGGGCCGGCATTGAAGGAGAAACATGATGGTTGAGTTGCCCCGCAAGGACGTTTTCGACACTGCCCGGCAGGCCGATGCCACGCCTGCGGCCGAAGCGCCTGTCGTCGAAGCCGCTGCTAAGGAGACGCCGAAGAAAACCGGCCGCAGGACCGTCAAGCGCGCGGTCATCGCCGCAGCATTGCTTGCTGGCGTCGGTTTTGCCGGCGATTTCGGTTACCGCTACTGGACGGTCGGCCGCTTCATCGAATCCACCGACGATGCCTATGTGAAAGCCGATTACACCACCGTCGCCCCGAAGGTCGCCGGCTATATCAGGCAGGTGCTGGTCAATGACAACGACCCGGTCAAGTCAGGCCAGGTTCTCGCCCGCATCGACGACCGCGACTTCCAGGCGGCATTGTCGCAGGCGAAGGCAGCCGTGAAGGCAGCCGAAGCCGCCGTCGCCAATATCGACGCCCAGATCGCTTTGCAGCAGTCGGTCATCGGCCAGGCCAAGGCGACGATCGATGCATCGCAGGCGTCGCTGGATTTTGCCGTTTCCGATGCCGCCCGCTCGGCCCGGCTGATCACCAGCGGTGCCGGCACGCAATCGCGCGCCGAACAGAGCCAGTCGGCCCGCGACCAGGCGGCCGCCGCCGTCGAGCGCGACCGGGCAGCCCTCGTCGCGGCCGAGAACAAGGTGCCGGTCCTTGAAACGCAGCGTCAGCAGGCAATTGCCGAGCGCGATCGGGCGGCTGCTGCCGCCCAACAGGCCGAACTCAACCTGTCCTACACTGATATCGTCGCCGCCGTCGACGGCACGGTCGGCGCCCGTTCGATCCGCGTCGGCCAATATGTCACCTCGGGCACGCAGCTGATGGCCGTCGTGCCGCTGCATGCCGTCTATGTCGTCGCCAATTTCAAGGAGACGCAGCTGACCCATGTCCGCCCCGGCCAGCCGGTCGAAATCAAGATCGACAGCTTTCCCGACATGGCGATCAAAGGCCATGTCGACAGCGTTTCGCCGGCGAGCGGCCTCGAATTCTCGCTGCTGCCGCCTGACAACGCCACCGGCAATTTCACCAAGATCGTCCAGCGCATCCCGGTCAAGATCGTCATCGACGACGAGGCGCTGAGCGGTCTGTTGCGCTCGGGCATGTCGGTCGAGCCCGAAATCGATACCAAGGCTGCAGAGACCTCGGTCGCCGAGGAGGGACTATCCCGCCACGCCGGATAATCCTTCCGCCGTTTCCCAAATTCGCCCGAACCCCGTCATGAGAAGGTTTTCCGTGAGAACCGGAAAGAGATCAGCCATGGCCACTCTTCAGATCGCCGCAAACAGCAATTCGCTCACGCGCCCCGCCGCTAGGGCGCCCGCCACCATCAGCCCGGTCCGCATGTGGATGGCCGTCGTCGGCTCTACGCTCGGCGCCTTCATGGCGGTCTTGAACATCCAGATCGTCAATGCTTCGCTTGCCGATATCCAGGGCGCCATCGGCGCCGGCACGGATGACGGCGGCTGGATCTCGACCTCCTATCTGATCGCCGAGATCGTCGTCATTCCCTTGAGCGGCTGGCTGACACGGGTCTTCTCGCTGCGCAATTACCTGCTTGTCAACGCCATCCTCTTCCTGATCTTTTCCGTCGCCTGCGCCTTTGCGGCCAATCTGCAGCAGATGATCGTCCTGCGCGCCATTCAGGGCTTTTCCGGCGGCGTGCTGATCCCGATGGCCTTCACCATAATCATCACGCTGCTGCCCAAGGCGAGGCAGCCGATCGGCCTGGCACTCTTTGCCCTTTCGGCCACCTTCGCACCGGCCATCGGCCCGACCATCGGCGGTTATCTGACCGAGAACTGGGGCTGGGAATATATCTTCTACGTCAACCTGGTGCCCGGCGCGCTGATGATCGGCCTGCTCTTTGCCTCGCTCGACCGGGCGCCGATGAACCTGAAGCTGCTCGCCAAGGGCGATTGGCCTGGCATCGTCACCATGGCGATCGGCCTGGCAGCTCTGCAGACGGTGCTGGAAGAGGGCAACAAGGAGGACTGGTTCGGCTCCGATTTCATCCTGCGCCTGACTGTTATCGCCGCCGTCTCGTTGACGCTGTTCATCATCATCGAGCTGAAGACGGCCCATCCGCTTCTGAACCTGCGTCTGCTGGTGCGCCGCAACTTCGGCTTCGGCATCGTCGCCAACTTCCTGCTCGGCATCGCGCTTTATGGTTCGGTTTTCGTGCTGCCGATCTATCTCACCCGTATCCAGGGTTATAACTCCGAGCAGATCGGCATGGTGCTCGCATGGACTGGCATCCCGCAGCTGCTGCTGATCCCGCTGGTGCCGCGGCTGATGAAGCGTTTCGACATCCGGTTGCTGATCGTCGTCGGCTTTGCCCTTTTTGCCGCCTCGAACTTCATGAACGTGCACATGACCGGCGATTATGCCACCGACCAGCTGTTCTGGCCGAACATCGTGCGCGCCATCGGCCAGGCGCTTGTCTTCACCCCGCTTTCGGCCATCGCCACATCAGGCATCGAGCCGGAGAATGCCGGTTCGGCGTCCTCGCTCTTCAACATGATGCGCAATCTCGGCGGCGCGGTCGGCATCGCCTCGCTGCAGACCTTCCTGTCGAAGCGCGAACAGTTCCACTCGAACATCCTGACCAACTCGGTCTCCGTCTTCGAGGAAGCCACGCGCGATCGCATTGCGAGGCTCACCGGCTACTTCATGAGCCACGGCGTCAGCGATCAGGCGCTGGCCAGCCACAAGGCCGTTGTCGCCATCGCGCTCAAAATACGCAAGCAGGCCAATATCATGGCCTTCAGCGACACCTTCTTCCTGCTCGGCGTCGCCCTTGTCGTCGCCCTGCTGGCAAGCCTGCTTCTCAGCAAACCCGGTCAACTCTCCGGCGGTGGCGCTCACTAGAGTTTGATGGAGAGAACACCATGACATCAACGATCCATGCCCCCGATACCAGCCGGTTTCTGCCAAGGGCGGCCGGCAGTGCCGTCAGCGCCGGCGCGCTGCTCTCGATCATCGAATGGCTCTCCGGCGACGAATGCCACGCCCTCGACGAGGCGGGCCTCGTCTCCGGCCTCGGCCGCAGGCTTCAGGCGCTTGGCCTGCCCGTCGACCGGGTGACCCTGCATCTGATGACGCTGCATCCCGAGTTCATCGGCCGCACCATCGCCTGGGCGCCGGGCGAGCCGGTCGAGATCCACGACCGCGAACACGGCGCCCGGGTTGCGATTGCCAATACGCCGCTGCGCAAGGTCATGGACACCCGCGAACCGCTGGTGGTCGGTGCCGGCGAAAGCATGCATGGCCGCTGGCAGCATATCGATGTCTTTGCTGATCGCGGCCTGATGCAGCTCGTCATCGCCCCGCTCTGCAATGGCGACGGCCCGGTCAGCGCCGCCGTCTTTGGCACCAGGCGGCCGGGCGGCTTCACCGCCTCCGAGCAGCAGCTGATCGAACGCATCCTGCCGGCGCTGCGCAATACCAGCGAGCTGCGCGTTCTTCGCCAGGTCGAGCTCAGCCTGCTCGACACCTATATCGGCCCGCTGACGGCAAGCCGGATATTGGCGGGCCGCATCCGCCGCGGCGAGATCGAATCCATGCAGGCGGCCCTGCTGCTTTGCGATCTGCGCGGCTTTACCGAGCTGTCGAACCGGTTGCCCGGCAGCACCGTGCTCGGCCTGCTCAATGCCTATTTCGACAGGATCGTGCCGGCGATCACCCGCGAAGGCGGCGAACTGCTGAAATTCATGGGTGACGCCGTGCTTGCCTTCTTCCCGGGCTATGATGCCGCCCATTCCTGCGGTGCGGCTCTTGCCGCAGCCCGCGCCATGCTCGATGAGATCGACCATTTCCAATATGAAGGCATCGGCGTGAAGGCCGGTATCGCCCTCCACTACGGCGAAGTCAGCTACGGCAATGTCGGCTCCGGCCGCCGCCTCGACTTCACCCTGATCGGCGGCGACGTCAATCTGGTCAGCCGCATCCAGACCGCCTGCAGCGAACTGGGAGAGGCCTTGCTGATGTCGGCGCCGTTTCGCAGGGAGGCCGGGGCAGGGGATGCCGTCTCCGTCGGAGCGCATGGGCTGAAGGGGTTTGCCGAGCCGGCGGAGCTCTTTACGATCGTACGGTAGGCCGCCCAATCCAGTGATCCGAAATCCGACGCTCACTTGCATAAAATGCATGGCAGGTCTGCCCGAAACGGCTTCGTCTTTCCTCATCTTTTCGCCATAGTGGCGCCGGAATTCCGTAAGCGGGGAGGAAGAGCTTATGGCTGTGCTGTTCGACGAACAAGGCGAGATCATCCGCGAATTGGGTGTCGCCGCCGAGATCGACCCTGAGCGGGAGATCGCGCGGCGAACCAATTTCCTCAAGGATTATCTGGTCGCTTCGGGTATGCGCGGCTACGTCCTCGGCATCAGCGGCGGCGTCGATTCGCTGACGGCGGCGCTGTTGGCTCAGAAGGCCGTGCGCGAGCTGCGTGACGGCGGCCATGCGGCCGAATTCATCGCCGTTCGCCTTCCCTACGGCGTCCAGGCCGATGAGGCCGACGCGAGCCGAGCGCTGGAAACCATCGGCGCCGACCGCTCGATGGTGGTCAATATCAAGGCCGCGGCGGATGCGATGCTGGCCGCCGCTCAGGACGGCGGCCTTGCCTTCGCCGATGCCGGCCGGCAGGATTTCATCCTCGGCAACATCAAGGCCCGCCAGCGGATGATCGCTCAATTCGCTTTGGCCGGCGCGGTTGGCGGCCTCGTCATCGGCACCGATCATGCGGCCGAAGCAGTCATGGGCTTCTTCACCAAATTCGGTGATGGCGCCGCCGATATTCTGCCGCTCGCCGGTCTCAACAAGCGCCGCGTCCGCTTGCTGGCAAAGCGGCTCGGTGCCCCGGACGAACTGGTCTTCAAGGTGCCGACCGCCGATCTCGAGGATCAGCGGCCGCTGCGCCCCGACGAGGAGGCCTATGGCGTCTCCTATGACGAGATCGACGATTTTCTCGAAGGCAAGCCGGTCGGCGAGATCGCCCGCCGCCGCATCCTTGCCGCCTATCGCTCCACCGCCCACAAGCGCGCTTTGCCGGTGGCCGTCAACGCCCTCTGACAGGCCTGATCTTACGGCCGCACCGGCGAGCCGGTCCGGCCTGATGAGGCGAGATAGGCCTGCGGCGCGAAATAGATGCCGTCCGCGTCGAAGGCCTCGAGCTCTTCGGCCTGCAGCGCTTCACGCACTTTCGTGCGTGCCGCCACGCGGGCCATGAACCCGTGCAAGCCCGGCCATTGCTGGAGATCGATGCCGGTCCAAGGCGACCAGTTCAGGCAGACGAAGAGGTAGGCATCCGCCACCGTGAAGGCCTCGCCGGTGAGATAGGGACCGGCAAGGCGGCCGTCCAGCCAGGCAAGCCGCTTCGATATCAGCGCCCGGATTTGCTCGTGCACGCTCGCATAAAGCGGGTTGAACAACAGCACCATCGGCTTGTGCAGCTCGGCAGTGATGAAATTCAGATAGGATTGCACCTCATTGCGCTTGAGGTCGCCGACCGCCGGCAGCATGGCCGATCCTTGCGGCACACTGTCGGCGAGGAACTGCACGATCGCCGGCCCTTCGGTCAACACCTTGCCATCGTCGAGCATTAATGCCGGCACGTAACCGTTGCCGTTGATGGCGAGATAATCCTTGCCGTCGCTTGTTCTGTGGGTCTGCCGGTCGACCTGGACGAGTTCGATGTCGAGCCCCAGCTCCCGGCAGACGATATGCGGCGAAAGCGAGCATGCCGCGGCGTGCATATAGAGTTTCATGACTGGCTTCCTTCTGATGAGGCGGGCGATGCCGCCCGTTAATGGCGTTGAACTTCTGTACTGTTTCGCATAAAATAACCTTCGTCAAGAATTTAATGCGAAACGGTACAGAATATGAAAGACGAGAAGAAACGCGGCCGCCCCAGAGCCTTCGACGCCAAGGCGGCACTCGGCAAGGCGCGCGACGTTTTCTGGGACAGGGGCTTTGCGGCTGCCTCGCTCGACAATCTGAGTGCTGCGACCAACCTCAACCGCCCGAGCCTTTACGGTGCCTTCGGCGATAAGGAGAATCTTTATCTCGATACGCTGGAAGGCTATCGGCAGGACGGCATGGATGCGCTGTCTGAGGCGCTCGACCCGTCACTTCAGCTGCGCGACAATCTCGCCCGCGTCTATGAGAGCGCGCTTTCGATCTATTTGCATGGTGAAACTGCCGCCCGCGGCTGTTTCCTGATCGGCACGGCAACGGCCGAGGCGATCCAGCATGAGCGCGTCCGCGAGGTGCTCGGCCGCAGCCTCAGCGATTTCGACGGCGAGATCGAAAAGCGCATGCGCCTTGCCGTCGAAAGCGGCGAGCTTCCCGAGGGCGCCGATCCGCAGGCGATGGCGAGGCTCGCCTCCGCCGTCATGCATTCGCTTGCCGTGCGGTCTCGCGCCGGCGACAGCCGCGAGACGCTGGAAGCGATTGCCCGCTCCGGAGTCGAGCTGATCTGCGGACGGCGCTAAGCTGGAGCATGATGCCGAAAAGTGTAAGCGGCTTTCTCAAGACATCATGCTCTAACTCGTTAATTTAGAACAGGATTCAGATTTTTGGCCGATCCGGCCTAAAATCATCCAGTTCTAGGTCCGATGTCTGCGTATCTCTTGGCCGTACCAACCAGGCATAGGCAGCACCCGCCACAAGCAGCACCGAGGTGCCGAGGAAAACCGCCCGCATGCCGATATGCCCGCCGACGAAGCCGCCGAGGATCGGGCCGGCCACCTGGCCGACATATTGCGAGGAGATGGAAAACCCGAGAATGCCGCCGGCCGCACTGTCCGGCACGCTGTGACGGATGACGGCGGCGATGCAGGGCAGCAGCCCGCCGAGGGCCGCGCCCATCAGGAAACGCAGGATGATCAGCTGCCAGGAGCTGGTGACGAAGGCCTGCGGGATCAGCAGCAGCCCGGCGACGGCGAGCGCCCCTGAGATCACCGGCCAATGACCGATCCTGTCGGCAAGCTTGCCGAGCCATGAGGCCGAAAGAATGCTGCCGAGGGCGGCCGCCGACATGACGATGCCCGAGATCATCGTCACCTCATCGGCGGCCGGCACGATCTGCGCGACATAGACGGTGATGATCGGCTCGATCGACATATTGGCGAACATCAACAGCATGCCAGTCGCCAGCATGGCGATGACAGGCCGTTTGTCGCCGATGGATTTCCAGCCGCCGCTCGCCTTGGCCGCCTGTTTGCGGGCCGGCGATTTTTCCTCTTTGATCAAGAAGGTCGTGGCGAGAAAGGCGAGAAAGATCATCGCCCCGGCGGCGAGAAACGTGCCGCGGATGCCGATCATCGGCGGCAGTGCCCCGCCGATCAGCGGGCCGACGAGATTGCCGGCCATGATGCCGGAGGAGAGGAGGCCGAGCGCCCAGGCCGAGCGGTCTTTCGGCGTCTGCGTCGCCACCAGCACCATCGAGCCGGAGGAATAACCGCCGGCAAGCCCGACAAAGAGGCGCAGCGCCACCAGTTGCCAGACATTGCCGGCCATGCCCATCAGCGAGATCGCCAGCGTCATGCCAAGGCTCGCGCGCACCAGCATCAGCTTGCGCCCGTAAATATCACCGAGCCGCCCCCAGAGCGGCGCGACCAGAGCCGCAGCCAGAAAGGTGGCGCCATAGGCGATGCCAGACCATTGCACGATCGCCGCATGGTCGCTGACGCCGAGTTCCTCGACATAAAGCGGCAGGAAGGGCAGCAGCAGCGTCATCGCCACGATGGTGGTGAAGGAGCCGAGCAGCGAGATTGCCAGGTTGCGCTTCCAGTAGATCGAGCCTGCGCTAACGCTTGCAGCGTCCAATTGCTTATCGGTCATTCCGTGCCTCGGCATCGATCGTTAGGGCGCGATTGCGCCGAAACTGGATCATCTCGGATAAAAGTGCTAGATATACTGATTGCGAGATGCAATCGGTTAATCGGAGGATATTGCCATGAACGATATGCACACGCGGCAGCAGACCGTCCGCGATCTCTACGCCGCCTATCTGGAAGACCGCAAGGATAAAGTCGTCGCCATGCTGACGGAAGATTTCACCTTCTCCAGCCCGCGTGACGACCATATCGACCGGGCGACCTATTTCGAGCGCTGCTGGCCGAAGGAACCGTTCTTCCGCGCCATCCACATCGAATTCCTGGCGGTCGACGGCGACGAGACAGCCGTGCGTTACCGCGCCGAAAAACTCGACGGCGGAAGCTTCGCCAACATGGAGAGTTTGCGCTTCCGTGGCGACAAGATCGCCTCCGTGGAGGTCTATTTCGGCCGAAATCTGTAGTCCGGTCCTAATGCATGTCGCCCGGACGTGTGCAGCGATTTCCCAGGCAAAGCGCGAAGCGCTTTTGCCGCAACGGCATGCATCAAAACAAAGAGCTTTAGAGGAGCCGTATTGCCGATGTCACGATGATGACCATCGAGACAGCCACCATCAGCGCCCGCACCGGCAGGCGCTTGACGAGGATCGCGCCGAAAGGGGCGGCGATAACGCCGCCGATGATCAGGCCGATCGCCGAATTGAGTTCCGACCAGCCGAGCGTGAGGATGAAAGTCAGCGAAATCGTCAGTGTCACCGCAAATTCGGTGAAATTGGTGGAGCCGATCACCCGCTTCAGGTCGTGGCCGCGGCCGACCAGCGTGCTGGTGACGACCGGCCCCCATCCGCCGCCGCCGATCGCATCGAGAACGCCGCCGCAAAAGCCGACGGGCGGCACCGCCCAGTCGCGAACCTCGCGCTTGGCCGGCGGCCGAAAGGCTTTGTAGAAAATCAACAGGCCGATCGCGATCAGATAGGCCGACACGAAGGGCGCGATCACCTTGCCGTCGATATTGGCCAGCAGATAGGCGCCGATCGCGCCGCCGATCATGCCGGCCGGTGCCAGCCGCGCCACCAGACGCCAGTCGACATTGCGGTGATAGGCATGCGAAATGCCGGACGCTGCCGTGGTGAACATCTCAGCCACATGCGTCATGGCGCTGGCATTGGCCGCCGGCACCCCGAAGGCCAGAAGGCTCGTCGTCGACAGCACGCCGAAGGCCATGCCGAGTGCGCCATCGACAATCTGCGCACAGAAGCCCACCACGATGAAGAAGAAGATATCCGATGTCATGCGGTCCCCTCAGACGAACGGTAGCATCAGAATCCGCGATGCGGGAAAATTTTTAATTCAGGCGGAAAGTCCGCGCTGTTTCAGCCGGACGATCTTGAAGAAGCCGTTCGGAAAGACCGGCAGAATCTCGGCAGCGGAAAAATCGCCGCGCCGCTCGGCCCAGGCGAGGATGCGGTGGATGCGGAAAGCGGAGGACCAGCCGATGTGACGCACCAGCGGCGCCACCGCCGCCTCGATCGCGCCCTGCAGGCCGGCGCCGTCGCCGAGCTTGCTGGCCAGGATGATCTCGCCGCCCGGCCGCAGCACCCGGGCACATTCGTCGAGAGCCCGCTCGGGCTCGGGGATCAGCGTGATGACGAAGGGCAGGCAAACCGCATCGAAAGACCGGTCGGCAAAGGCGAGCGCATGCGCATCCATCACCTCGAGCGCGCTGATATGCTGCAGCTTCTCGCGACGCACCTTTTCGCGCGCCCGAGCGATCATGTGTTCGGAAATGTCGATGCCGGTCACCCGGCAGCGGCTGGGATAGTGTCTGAGGGTCAGGCCGGTGCCGACGCCGACTTCCAGAATATCGGTGCCGGCCGCGGCTGCAAGCGCCGCCAGTTTGCGGTGGCCGTCGGCAAGGAGGCCGCGATAGACACGGTCATAAACCGGCGCCCAGCGCTGATAGATTTTCTGCTGATCTTCCGGCCTGCTGCGAAGCTCCGACATACCGCACCTCCCTGACGCCCAGACTTCAACTCCTAAGGGTAGCGTCCGGTTCCCCACGAAATGTGACCGAAGGCACAGATTCGCGGAGACAGCGCGGTGCCGACGCAGCCTATTTTGGCGGCGTGAGGCCAAGCTGTTTGGCGTCCAGTTCGCTACCGATCTCCACGGTTTTCTTCTGCTTGTCGTAGACGCAGATCTGGGCAACAAGCCCCTTGGCGCCTTTCGGCTTGCCCGTCACCAAAGCCAGCCCGTAGCGGCTGGTGCCGAAGGGATCGACGCTGGCGGCAGGTCTTTCGAGCGTGACCGCCGCTTCCTTGCACTTGACCTCGACATCGGCTGCCAGCTGTTTCCAGGCATCGTCCGAAGAGGCATGCACCGTACCGGAAAGCAGCGGAAGTGCTGCCATGGCCAGAAGCGGGATTATATTCCTGTTCATATCGGGTCTCCGTTGCAGTGAATCGCCGGGGAAACGGTTTTCGAGGCGGGCATCCCAGGCGATTTGCACGACTGATTCCAACTCTGCAACTGAGGCAAATTTTCCTTCGACGGATCGTTTTTTGACATTTCGCTGGTTGCCTCTCCCCCGTTCCCCTCCTATGTTCCGCCACACCTGCCGATGACGCAATCTATCGCCAAGAGGAGATCTGACATGGCTTTCGAATTGCCTGAACTTCCCTATGATTACGAAGCGCTTGCTCCCTTCATGTCGAAGGAAACGCTGGAGTTTCACCACGACAAGCACCATAAGGCCTATGTCGACAACGGCAACAAGCTCGCCGCCGAAGCCGGTCTTTCGGATCTGTCGCTCGAAGACGTCGTGAAGAAGTCCTTCGGCACCAATGCCGGCCTCTTCAACAACGCTGCCCAGCACTACAACCACATCCATTTCTGGAAGTGGATGAAGAAGGGCGGCGGCGGCAACAAGCTGCCCGGCAAGCTCGAAGCGGCTTTCGCCTCCGATCTCGGCGGCTACGACAAGTTCAAGGCCGATTTCGCCAACGCCGGCGCCACCCAGTTCGGCTCCGGCTGGGCCTGGGTTTCCGTTAAGAACGGCAAGCTCGAAATCTCCAAGACCCCGAACGGCGAAAACCCGCTCGTCCACGGCGCCACCCCGATCCTTGGCGTCGACGTCTGGGAACACTCGTATTACATCGACTATCGCAACGCCCGCCCAAAATACCTCGAGGCCTTCGTCGATAGCCTGATCAACTGGGATTACGTCCTGGAGCGCTACGAAGAAGCCACGAAGTAAGCGGCACCAGACCCGCCGCGATGGGCGGCAATGTCTCTGCTTTCTAATTCAGCACCCGGCGCCACAAACGTCGGGTGTTTTGTTTTATGCGCCCGTCGCGAAACCTTGAAGTTTTGAGCGCCTAGAGATCGATGATGAAGCAGCTTCCCTTCAAGCCCGAAGCCGTCCTGTTCGACATGGACGGCCTAATTTTCGATACCGAGGCTTTGTATCGGGACGCCGTTATCAAGGCCGCTGAGGAAAACGGGTTTAATATCCCGGTCTCCGTCTATCTGGAAACGGTTGGATTACCCAGCATGTCGGCCAGAGCGCTTCTGGGGATGCATCTTGGCAGCGAATTTCCGATCGAGGACTTGTGGAAACAAGCCTCGGACCGGTTCCAGACGATGGTTGCAACAGCGCTGCGCCTCAAACCGGGGGTCATTGAAATACTGGACTGGCTGGAGGAAATCCAACTTCCGTGGGCCATCGTCACCTCCTCGGACCACGCCACAGTGCTTAGCCATCTGATCGCGGCGAATCTGAAGGATCGCTTTGCGCACATCATTGCCCGTGAAGATTATGCCGCGGCGAAACCTCATCCAGAGCCGTATCTGAAAGCCACAAGCCGGTTAGGGGTGAACCCGAGCCGTTGTGTTGCACTCGAGGATTCTCACAATGGTGTGCTTTCGGCATCTCGTGCCGGTCTGATGACCATAATGGTGCCTGACCTCGTGCAGCCAACGCCGGATACTCAAAATCTATGTGCCTATATCGCACCAGATCTACACGACGTTCTTGCTGTTTTGATCCATAGGCTCCGCACACTCGGAGATTTCGACAGTTGACGCAGTTCGATCATGGTTTAGGACATCGTCACATCCCTGTCACCCGCCGCTCCTAATCACGTTCCATGTCTTCCTCCGCTCTTCCCCTGTTCCGCTTCGGCATCATCGCCGACCCGCAATATGCGGCAATCCCGCCGCATGCGGCCATGGACCGCTATTGCGCCAACAGCCTCGCCAAACTCGCCGAGGCGATCGAGCTCTTCAACGGCGAGGAATTGAGCTTCGTCATGACACTCGGCGATGTCATCGACCGCAGCTTCAAAAGCTTCGACGACATCCTGCCGGTCTATGAGAAACTGAGGCACGAAGCGCTCTTCCTGCTCGGCAATCACGACTTCTCGGTCTCCTCGGGCCATCTCTCCGAAATCCCCGCACGCCTCGGCATGCCGTCGCCCTATTACAGCTTCCGCCGCCACGGCTGGCGCTTCGTCGTGCTTGACGGCAACGAGATCAGCACCTTCGCGCCGCCCGAAGGCCATCCGCATCGGGCTTTGGCGACAAAGATGCTGGCGGACCTGCAGGCGAGGGGCGAAAGAAACGCCCATCCGTGGAACGGCGCGCTGAGCGACGAGCAGTTCGCCTGGCTCGGCGATGAGATCGCAAGCGCTGCCGCGGCCGGCGAGAAGGTGATCGTCATGAACCACTATCCGGTCTATCCCGCCGGCGAGCACGACATGTGGGACTGCGACCACATTGTCGCGTTGCTCGCCGCGCACGACAATGTCATCGCCTATTTGAACGGCCATAACCATGCCGGCAGTTACGGCAAGGCCGGCGCCTGCCACTTCGTCAATTTCAAGGGCGTGGTCGATACCGAGAGCGAAAATGCCTTCGCCATTGTCGAACTCCACCCCGACCGCATCGAAATCCGCGGTTTCGGCCGCGAGGAGAGCCGGACGCTGGTTTATTAGGCTGCAAGGGACTTCTTGCAAATCCAAGACCACTCCCCAACCCCTCCCCACAAGGGGAGGGACTAATCTGCGCCACGCTCCCGCCACCAAAACGCGATGCCACATGCGGTATCGTCAGAATTGAAGCGTGACGGGCGCGGCACGGTAGTCCCTCCCCCTTGGGGAGGGGAAAGCAGCAATCTCAAGTCTCACATTTTCACACCGGCCTAGCCTTCTCCGTCCACCCGCTCGTCCACAATTCCCGCAGCCTGTCGCCGTCGCCTTTGAAGAAATCGTTGCTTGCCGCACAGCGCTCCACCCGGTCGCTGCGGAAATTGCGGATGGCCTGGCGCAGTTCGCACCAGGCGACGATATTGGCGGTCTGCGAATAATAGATCAGCGCGATCGGTTGGATCGTCCGCTCGGTGGCGCGGCCAAGTTCGTCGCGGTAGCCGAGCATGAGCTTGCATTCGTCGCGGATCGCCCGGCGCACGATCGCGAGATCGAAGCCTGCCGGCTGCGCGGTCGAGCCCCAGGCGTAAAGCGCCTTCGTGTCCATCGCCTGGCGGAGCGGCGCCGGCACGGCGCCTGATATCTTCCGGTTGACCCGGCGCGCCGCCTGCTTCAGCTCCTCATCGGCGGTGCGTTCGAGCAGCGCCAGCGACAGCACGATCGCCTCCATCTCCTCGATCGAGAACATCAGCGGCGGCAGGTCGAAGCCCGGCCGCATGATGTAGCCGATGCCGCGCCCGCCCTCGATCGGCACCCGCATCGCCTGAAGGGCGGCGATATCGCGATAGATCGAGCGCACCGTCACCTCGAGCGTCTCGGCCATGACAGCCGCCGTCATCGGCTTTCTGGCGAGCCTCAGGATCTGAATGATCTCGAAAAGCCGCGAGGCCTTGCGCATTTTGCCTCTCCCATCCCTTAGGCTCCTGACAATACACTGTCAGTTGGGTTTGCGTATAGAGCCGCCTATCAGATTGAAATCAATCATGGTCTTTCAAAACGGCCCATGCACAGACAAGGCGGTAACTGACATGAACTACCACGAAAACCTCTGGCTCTTCTTCACCCTTCTCTTCGGCATCATCATCGTGCCGGGCATGGACATGCTCTTCGTGCTCGCCAATTCGCTGACCGGCGGCGTCAGGCGAGGGCTCGCGGCGACAGGCGGCATCATGGCCGGCGGCGCCGTACATTCGGCCTATGGCGCGGCCGGCGTCGGTCTGCTCGTCACCATGCTGCCGCAGCTTTTCAACGTTCTGCTCTTTGCCGGCGTCGCCTACATGGTCTGGATCGGCATTTCGCTGATCCGCAGTTCGATCACCGTCGAGGCGGTCGGGCCGGGAACGGCGCGCTCCGGCTGGCGCGCCTTCCGCCAGGGCGCCGTCACCTGTCTCGTCAATCCGAAGGCCTATATATTCATGTTCGCCGTCTATCCGCAGTTCCTCAAGCCGGAATACGGCCCGGTCTGGATGCAGGGCCTGATCATGGGCGCCATGACGGTAGTCACCCAGTTCGCCATCTACGGTACGCTGGCGATGACGGCCGGCCGCAGCCGCGATCTGCTCGTCGCCAATCCTGACGTCACGGCATTCGTCGGCCGTTTCGCCGGGCTGCTCCTGGTTGCGGTCTCCGCTTTCAGCCTCTGGCAGGGTTGGAAAAGCGCCTGAATTGCGAAGGCTTATCACATTGTTTTTATGATGATCCGGCAAAACGTGACTGCCCGGCAGGCATGGATTTTGTCATGCTCCCGGTGCAGATTGGCCATCGGCCGCCTTGGCTCGGGAAAATGCAGAAAAGAAATGGAGAGGAATATGAATTGGAAAGCAGTAGCTGCCGCCGCAGCGATGGCAGGAATAGCCTTCGGTTCGGTGACCGCCGCCGACGGCACGCATGATTCGCGCATTGCCCTGATGAAGCAGATCGGCGGTGCGGCCGGCGCCTTGGGAGCCATCGCCAAGGGCACCAAGCCCTATGATGCCGAAGCGGTAAAAACGGCGCTGACGACGATCGCCGCAACGGCCAAGGTGTTCCCCGATCAGTTCAAGCCGGGCACGGAAACGGGCGACCAAGAAGCGAGCCCGAAAATCTGGGAAAACATGGACGACTTCAAGGCGCGCGCCGCGAAGCTCTCCGCCGATGCCGAAACCGCGCTTGCCCAGCTTCCGGCCGATGCCGCGGCTGTCGGCGCCACGGTCAACACGCTCGGCGCCAGCTGCGGCGGCTGTCATAAGGCCTATCGCATCAAGGAGTGAGCGATAGGCCATTCCCATCCGACACCGATCTGCGCCGCCTTGCCGCCGGCGCGGATCGCCTTATTCTCCGCCCGTGCGGGGCTAGTCGCAGAATCGGTCCCTATAGGAAAATCTCGGAAAAAGGGGAGGCGGGGCATGATCCGCAGGTTCATCCGGTTACTGCTCTGTCTGATCGGCGTCGCCGTGCTGGGCGGAGGCGCCTTCTATCTCGTTACCGCGCCCGATCCGCTGCCGGAAAGCCATTGGGCCGGTCTCGGCGCGCCGGATCCGGCAAACGGCCAGATGGTGTTCTGGGCGGGCGGCTGTGTCAGCTGTCATTCCGCCCCCGGTTCCGAAGGCGATGCCAAGCTGACGCTATCAGGCGGCCTGGCGCTGAAGAGCCCTTTCGGCACCTTCCACGTGCCGAACATTTCGCCCGATGAAAAGGCCGGTATCGGCGGCTGGTCGCTGGCGGAGTTCGGCAATGCGATGAAGCGCGGCGTCGGTCCAGGCGGCGAGCACCTCTACCCATCCTTTCCCTATGCTTCCTATTCCCGCATGAGCGACAAGGACGTCAACGATCTCTTCGCTTTCCTGAAGACGCTGCCGAAGAGCGCAAATGTCGCGCCCCCGCACGAGCTGCCGTTCCCTTACAATATCCGGCTGGCGCTCGGCGGCTGGAAATTTCTCTATTTCAACGATCAGCCGCGTGTTGCGCTCGCCAAGAGCGATGACAAGATCAAGCGCGGCCAATATCTGGTCGAAGGCCCCGGCCATTGCGGCGAATGCCACACACCGAGGGACGCGCTCGGCGGCTTCCAGGCAGGCCAGTGGCTCGCCGGCGCCCCCAATCCGGAAGGCAAGGGCCGCATACCCGATATCACGCCGGCCTCCAAAAGCATCGGCGGCTGGAGCGAGGCCGATATCGCCAGCTATCTCGAAACCGGCTTCACGCCTGATTTCGATAGCGTCGGCGGCTCGATGGTCGATGTGCAGCAGAACATCGCTCATCTTCCGGCCGCCGACCGCGAAGCGATCGCCGGCTATCTGAAGGCGGTGCCGGGACGGTAGGACAGACCTGCCTCAAGCGATCGACTGCATGTAGCGCATGCCGGTGACCGGCCGCGGGGTGAAATCCAGCTGTTCGTAGAAGCGGTGCGCCAGCACGTTTCCGGTGGCGGCGCTGACGGAAAGGTAGCCGCAGCCGGCCTTGCGCGCGGTCTCACGGGCTCGGTCGACGAGCAACTGGCCGGTGCCGTGGCCGCGATGGCCGTCGCGCACGAAGAGATGGTGCAGGTCCATGCCGCGTTTTCCCTCTTGCGCCCTGTAGAGCGGCACGAGAATGGCGTAGCCGATCAGCCCGTCGCCGGTTTCGGCGACCAGTGCATGGATCCACGGCAGTGGGCCGAAGAGGTCGCGCTCCAACTGCTCCGGCGTCGTTGCCGCGGCATCGCCGTGATGGGCTGCCAAGAGGGCGATCATCGAATTGAGTTCGGGCAGGTCGCGGGGCTTGGCGGCGCGGATCGTCACCACAGACGGGCGCATCAGTGAAATTTCGCTGTCTTCGATTTCGGTCATGGTCTTCGCGTCCTTTGATAGTCTGCCGTCAGGACGCTGCCGATACAACAAAGCCGCCTGACGGCGGCTTGTTGACAATATGATCTGTCCAGCCGCCCTTTACAGGTACAGCCAAAAATACGAGCGGCTCTGGTGCGAGTTTTTGATCATGGCGCATCAATCGTCGGAAATGCCGTGTTTGTCAAGGCCGATCGCCACGCGTCGGCAATGATCCCGTTTTTGTCTTTGATAGTATACCCCCCTATGCTATATAGGCGCCCATGTCTCACACCACGCTGCAGAAAAAGAAACTCATCGCCCGCGTCAGCCGTCTGAAGGGGCAGATGGAGGCCGTCGAGCGGGCGCTGGAGGCCGAGCGCCCCTGCGGCGAAATCCTGCAGCTGCTCGCTTCCGTCCGTGGCGCCCTGACCGGGCTGACCGGTGAGGTGTTGGACGATCATCTGCGCGAACATGTGCTGAATGCCGAGGACGACGCCGCAAGGGCCGAAGCGGTCGAGGAAATATCGGAAGTCTTGCGAACCTATATCCGCTGAGTGCCGTGACGAAGGAGCCTGTAATGAGTACCGGGATCGAGAATGCCGGAGTGAACGCGCTGGAACATGATCATATCTTCCTCGGCGCCGACCATGCGGTGAACGAGCGGCGCATCTGGCTGGTAATCGCGCTGACGGCGGTGATGATGGTGGCGGAAATTGCCGCCGGCACCGCCTATGGCTCGATGGCGCTGGTCGCCGATGGCTGGCACATGTCGACCCATGCCAGTGCGCTTTTGATTTCGGCGCTCGCCTATCTCTTTGCCCGCAAGCAGGCACGCAATCCGCGTTTCACCTTCGGCACCGGCAAGCTCGGGGATCTCGCCGGCTTCGCCAGCGCCATCATCCTTGCGCTGATCGCCTTGCTGATGGCCTGGGAAAGCTGGCTGCGCCTTGCAAATCCGGTGCCGATCGGTTTTGCCCAGGCGATCGCCGTCGCGGTGATCGGCCTTGCTGTCAATCTCGTCAGTGCCTGGCTGCTTGGCGGCGGCCACGCGCATGGGCATCACCACGGTCATCACGCGCATGGTCACCATGCGCGCCATCACGGCGATCATGCCCATCACGGTCATGGTGATCACGTCCACGATCATCACGCCCACGATCATCACGCAAAGCCAGGCGACAACAATATCCGCGCCGCCTATCTGCATGTCATTGCCGATGCCATGACCTCCGTGTTTGCAATCGCGGCGCTGACGCTCGGCAGCCTCTATAGCTGGCTCTGGCTGGACCCGATCATGGGCATCGTCGGCGGCCTTGTCATCGCCAACTGGTCCTGGAGCCTGATGAGATCCTCGGGCGGCGTTCTTCTCGACGTCGTGCCGCACGGCGAGACGTTGCCGGCAGAAATCCGCCATGCGATCGAGACGGAGGAAGACCGGATCACCGATCTGCATGTCTGGCAGGTCGGCCCCGGCCATCACGCCGCCATCGTCGCCGTTGTCACCCCGGCGCCGAGAGAGCCGGCCTTCTACAAGGGCAGGCTTACGGCGCTGACGGAATTGTCGCATGTGACCGTCGAGGTCACGCGCGCGGCGTAATCGCCGCGGCGGACGACAAGGTTGCTCGGCGGCCGAATTACTCGCTCGGCGGCAACAAGGTTGCCGCGGGGACGAGATGCCGCCGCAATCGCGCCTTAGCTCTGTCCTCCTCACCGCCGGAGGATGTCATGGATCTCAGTCTTACCCGCCGCATGCTGATCGGCTCGGCGCTCTGCCTGCCTGTTTTGGGCCTGCCCGCCATTGCCGAGGACAAGGCCGGGGAGGACGACGACAACATCCAGAAGCGTCTTGCGGCCCTGGAAAAACGCACTGGCGGCCGTCTCGGCGTCTCGGTGCTCGACACTGACACGAGCATTTCCTTCAACTATCGCGGCAGCGAGGCCTTTCCGATGTGCAGCACCTTCAAGGCGCTGGCCGCCGGCTTCGTGCTTGCCCGCGCTGACAAGGGCGAGGAGAGCCTCGACCGGCGGGTGACTTACGGCAAGGATAAGCTGGTCGACTATTCGCCGCTCAGCGAAAAACATGCCGGTGCCGACGGCATGACCGTCGCCGAGCTCTGCGAGGCGGCGGTGACGGTCAGCGACAATACGGCCGGCAACCTGCTGCTCGAAAGTTTTGGTGGCCCGGCTGGGCTGACCGACTGGCTGCGTTCGATCGGCGACGGCACCACCCGTCTCGACCGCACCGAACCGACACTGAACGAGGGAAGGAAGGACGATCCGCGCGACACGACGACACCGGATGCGATGCTCGACACGCTCGGCAACCTGACACTTGGCTCGGTCTTGAGCGAATCCTCCGCAGATAGGCTGATCGCCTGGCTGGTGGCCAGCACGACCGGCGGCGAGCGGCTGCGGGCCGGCCTGCCGGCGGAGTGGAAAGTCGGCGACAAGACCGGCACCGGCCCGAACGGCTCCCTCGGCGACATCGCCGTCATCTGGCCCCCCGACCGCGGCCCGATCGTCGCCACCGTCTATATCGCCGAAGCGTCCGTACCGGTGAAGGAGCTCAATCCGGTCTTTGCCGAGGTTGGGCGGATGATTGTGGAGATGGTTTGAGTGCAAATGCAAAGGGCATGATCGACAGCTGTCAGGTTCGCGGGAAAACCCCTCCCCACAAGGGGAGGGGCTACCCCTGGGATGCCCGTCGCATTTTCATTTCTGCCGATGCAGCTTGTGACACCGTATTCTGGTCGCAAGGACCCCACCGCGGGTTAGTCCCTCCCTATGGCGAGGGGTTGGGGAGGGGTCTTGCTTCCGCAAGGAGCCCGCGCTCCTCCATCACGGCAGCGTATAAGCAATCACATAATCACCGGGCTTCGTCCCGACCGAGCCGTGGCCGCCGGCGACCATGACGACATATTGTTTATTGTCGCTTGTCGTATAAGTCATCGGCGTCGCCTGGCCGCCGGCCGGAAGCCGGGCCTGCCAGAGTTCTTGCCCGTTCGTCACGTCATAGGCCCTGAGATAGTTGTCGACCGCAGCACCGAGGAAGGCGACCCCGCCCTTGGTCAGCATCGGTCCGCCGATGCCGGGCACGCCGACTTTGAAAGGCAGGGGCAGCGGCGTCATGTCGTGCACGGTGCCGTTCTTGTGCATATAGGCGATCTTGCCGGTGCGCAGGTCGACGCCGGCGACATAGCCCCATGGCGGCGCCTGGCAGGGGATTTTCAAAAGCCCGAGGAACGGCCCCATGAAGACGCCGTAGGGCGCGCCGTCATTGCGGTTGAGCCCCTGTTCGCTGCCCTTCTCGTCCTGGCCTCTCGGCGGAATGTCGGCGGCCGGCACCAGGCGCGAGGTGAAGGCGAGATAGGTCGGCATGCCGAACATGATCTGCCGCTCGGGATCGACAGCCACGCTACCCCAGTTGAAGGTGCCGAAATTGCCGGGGTAGACGATCGTGCCGACAAGCGATGGCGGCGTGTAGCGGCCCTCGTAGCGGTATCGGTGGAAATCGATGCGGCAGGCAAGCTGGTCGAACAGCGACACGCCCCACATGTCCTTTTCCTTCAGCGGCTCAGGCGAGAAGGTGAGGTCGGAGATCGGCTGCGTCGGCGAGGTGTGATCGCCGGAGACCGCGCCGCCGGGCGCTGCGATTTCCTTGACCGGGATGATCGGCTCGCCGCTGCGCCGGTCGAGCACATAGAGATCGCCCTGCTTGGTCGGGCCGACGAGGGCGGGAACCACCGTACCGTCCGGCTTGGTCAGATCGATCAGCGCCGGCTGGGCCGGTACATCCATATCCCAAAGATCGTGATGCACGGTCTGGCGCACCCAGCGCAGCTGGCCGCTGGCGATGTCGAGCGCGACGATCGAGGAGGAGAATTTCTCGACATTGTCGCTGCGGTTGATGCCGAGCTGGTCGGGCACCTGGTTACCGAGCGGGATGTAGACCATGCCGAGCGCCTCGTCGACGCTGAAGACCGACCAGCTGTTCGGCGAGTTGGTCGTATAGGTCTGGCCTGCCGCCAGCGGCGTTGTCACGTCGGGATTGCCGGAATCCCAGTTCCAGATCAGCGCACCGGTCTTGATGTCGAAGGCGCGGATGACACCGGATTGCTCCTCGGTCGAATAATTGTCGTTCACCGCCCCGCCGACGATGATCTTGCCCGCCACCGCGACCGGCGGCGAGGTGGAATAATAATAGCCGGCCGGATTGTAGCGCATGCCGGTTTCCAGATGCAGTACGCCTTGGTCGGCAAAACCGGTGCAGACCTTGCCGTCCGCGGCATCGAGCGCGATCAGCCGCGCATCGGAGGTCGGCAGGTAGACGCGCTCGGCGCAGGGCTCGCCGGCGGCAACGGCAGGATCGGCATAATAGGTGACGCCACGGCAGGTCTGATGCTGCCGGTCGGGGTTCATGCCGGAGTTGGCGTCATATTTCCATTTCTCCTTGCCGGTTTTGGCGTCGAGAGCGATCGCCCAGTTGTGGGGCGTGCAGAGATAGAGCGTGTCCTTCACCTTGAGCGGCGTCACCTGATAGGTCGTCTCGCCGACATCGTCCGGTCGCTTGACGTCGCCGGTCTGGTATCGCCAGGCCTCCTTGAGGGTGGAGACATTCGCCGTTGTGATCTGGTCGAGCGGCGAATAGCGCTGGCCGAACGGCGTGCGGCCATATTGGTGCCATTCCCCATCCGGCACGTTGCCGCCGAAGGCGGGGTTGGCGGCGACCGCATCCTTCGGCAGTTCGCCGGCAAGATCGTGCGGATCCGTCGTCATCGAATAGAACGCGACGACGATGGCGAGAATGACCGGCAAGGCGAGCGGCCAGGGATTGGCGCCGTAGATGATGCCCGTCGGGCTGCGAAAGCCGAGCGGCCGGCGGATCCACGGCGTCAGCAGCCAGAGCCCGAGTAGGATGATCATGCCGCCACGGGGCCCAAGCTGCCACCAGTCGAAACCCACCTCCCAGATCGCCCAGGCGAGTGCTGCGACGACGAGCACAGCATAGACCCAGAGCGCCACCGCCTTGCGCATCAGAAGCAGACCGGCGGTGATCAGGAACATAAGCCCGGCGAAGAGATAGAAGACGCTGCCGCCGAGCGTGACGAGCCACAGCCCGCCGCCGCCGAGCGTAAGCCCGATGATGATGAAGAGGATGGAGGTGATGACGATCGCCATAAGGGCTGTCTCCCGCTGAGGTTAGCCGGGTGAAGATGCGGCGGAAAAGCTCCGCCGATCAGCCAGATAGCGCGAAGGAGATGCCTTTCAACGGCCGCATTTGCCGCAGGCAGACGTCACGGTATGGTTGTAGGAAACCCGCTCACGTCCCGCAGAAGGTCGCAAGCACCCGTTCGCTCGGCTTCGGCGGCTCCATATAAGCGGCAAAGCCGGGCTGGTCGTCATAGGGTTTCGCCAGCACTGTCAGCAGCGCCTCGAATAGCGAGAAATCGCTGTTCTCGACCGCCGCCTCGATCGCCTGTTCAACTCGATGATTGCGCGGGATAAAGGCCGGATTGACGCTGCGCATGGCCGTGGCGCGCTCAGCGGCCGTCTGCGGATCGCGCGACAATCTCTCGCGCCATTGCGCAAGCCAGGATCCGCAGGCCTCCGGCTCCCGGAAACTTGCGGCAAAAGCAGGCTCTCCGGCGATATCGCCGGCAAGATCCGACAGCCGCCGGAAGGTCAGGGTGAAATCGGCACTTTGCGTCTGCATCAGCGACAGCAGCGCCTGCACCAGTTCGAGATCGCCGTCCTCTTCGCCGGCAAGGCCGATCTTTCCCCGCATGCCGGCCAGCCAATGCGCCTGGAAGCGTTCGCCATATGCCCGGATCACCGCATTTGCCTTGTCGACGGCCCCGTCCGGCTCTTCGTCGATCAGCGGCAGCAGCGTTTCGCCGAGCCTTGCAAGGTTCCATTGGCCGATGCCGGGCTGGTTGGCATAGGCATAGCGGCCGTGCTGGTCGATCGACGAGAACACCGTTGCCGGATCGTAGTTGTCCATGAAGGCGCAGGGGCCGAAATCGATCGTCTCGCCGGAGACGGTCATATTGTCGGTGTTCATCACCCCATGGATGAAGCCGACATGCAGCCAGCGGGCAATCAGCGCCGCCTGGCGCTCGGAGACAGCCGAAAACAGTGAAAGATATGGATTGTCGGCGTCTTTCAGGTCGGGATAGTGCCGGTCGATGACATAATCGGCGAGCGCCCGCACGCCCTCGGTATCGCCTCTGGCGGCGAAAAACTGGAAGGTGCCGACCCTGATGTGGCTGGCCGCCACCCGGGTAAAAACGGCGCCCGGCAGCACTTCTTCGCGATAGACCGGCTCGCCCGTCGTCACTGCCGCTAGCGCCCGGGTAGCCGGAATGCCGAGCGCAAACATTGCTTCGCTGATGATATATTCCCGCAACACCGGCCCGATTGCCGCCCGCCCGTCGCCGCGGCGCGAAAAAGGCGTAGGGCCTGCTCCCTTCAGCTGGATGTCGTAGCGCCTGCCGCTCAGGTCGATCACCTCGCCCAGCAGGATCGCCCGCCCGTCGCCGAGCTGCGGCGAGAAGCCGCCGAACTGATGGCCGGCATAGGCCATCGCCAGCGGTTCGGCGCCTTCGGGAACGAGGTTGCCGGAGAAGATCGCCGCCCCATCGCGGCGCAGCGCCTCGACATCGAGGCCGAGTTCGACGGCCAGCGGCTCGTTGAGCTTGATCAGCCAGGGTTGGGCCACCGCTGTCGGCGTCTGCGCCGCAAAGAAGCGGGCGGGCAAGCCGGCATAGCTGTTGTCGAATGGAAAGGGCGCGCCGGCCCGGTTTTTCTGCAGCGTGGAGGTCATGCTTCATAGGTAGGGCCGGGGTGGCTGCGGCGCAAGCCGGTTCGGATGAGTACCCCGCAGCCCTTCACGAAGAGCGGGCCGATGCAAGGAATCGTGATCTGCCTTTACCTCTCGGCAAAGCAGCTTTGCCATAAAGGACATAGCGCCGCCATGATCGCGGGCGTATAGAAAATCGTCTCCCCTTGGCGTTACGCCATGTCATCCCCCGCGGCCCTGCAGCCTCGTGTGCTCCGCCGCGCCACCGTGAGTGATCCCGGAAGATGTCGGATCAGATTTACCAGGCGCCGATGGTTCGGCGCGCCGCGCCCAATTTCCGGGTGATCGCGATGATCGTCGCGAGTGCTATGCTGATGGAAAACATCGATGCGACCGTGCTGGCGACCGCGTTGCCCACCATGGCGCGCGATTTCGCCGTCAGCGCCCCGGCCATGTCGATCGCGCTGACCTCCTATCTGCTCAGTCTGGCGATCTTCATTCCGGCGAGCGGCCGGATGGCCGACAGTTTCGGCTCCCGCACCGTGTTCCGCGCGGCGATCGCCGTCTTCGTGATTGGCTCGATCCTCTGTGCGCTGGCGCCGACCCTGTCCTTCCTGGTCTTGGCGCGGCTGCTACAGGGTATAGGCGGGGCGATGATGATGCCGGTCGGGCGCTTGGTGCTGATGCGCAGCGTTGCCCGCAAGGATATGGTCAGCGCTATGTCCTGGTTGCTGGTGCCGGCGCTGATCGGCCCGATCGTCGGCCCGCCGCTCGGGGGCTTCTTCGTCACCTATCTCGACTGGCGCTGGATTTTTTATATCAACGTGCCGGTCGGCATCATCGGCATGATCTTCGTCTCGATCTATATCGACGAGGTGAAGGGCAAGGCGAGCGGTCCCTTCGATACGATCGGCTTCGTGCTCTCCGGCCTCTCGCTCGGCTCACTGCTTTTCGGCTTCGAAATGTCGAGCCACGAGGGCGAGGGCGCCTTCTCGATCTTCCTGATCGCCGTCGGCCTCATCTTCGGCATCGGCTATCTCAGGCATGCCCGCAGGCATCCCTCGCCGATCATGGATTTTTCGCTGATGAAGGTGCCGAGCTTCGGCACTTCGGTGATCGCCGGTTCGCTGACGCGCATCACCCAGGGTGCCCAGCCCTTCCTGCTGCCGCTGCTTTTCCAGATCGGCTTTGGCCTGTCGGCAGCCGCCGCCGGCCAGATCGTCATCGCCACCGCCCTTGGCGCGCTCGCCATGAAGCCGATGGCGAAGTTCGTCTTCAGCCGGCTGGGCTTCCGCCGCAGCCTC
The DNA here is from genome assembly GCF_019793435.1 of Rhizobium redzepovicii. Lineage (GTDB taxonomy): Bacteria > Pseudomonadota > Alphaproteobacteria > Rhizobiales > Rhizobiaceae > Rhizobium > Rhizobium redzepovicii. The sequence goes on from NZ_JAILYH010000003.1 coordinate 326,389, forward strand.
GTCCTCAACGGCATCTTCGGCACCGTCGGTTATGGTCTCTGCGCCGCCTTCCGGCCGGACTGGCCGATGCCGCTGATCTTCATCGTCCTGGTGCTCAGCGCCTTCTTCCTGTCCTTCCAGTTCACCGCCTATAACACCATCGCCTATGACGAGATCGAGAAAGAACGGATGAGCTCGGCCACGAGCTTCTACACCACCTTCCAGCAGCTCATGCTGTCGCTCGGCATCTGCATCAGCGCCTTGGCGCTGCACGGCTCGATGGCTTTCAACAATGTCGAAACGCCGTCGCTTGGCGATTTCTCCATAGCCTTCATCGTCGTCACGCTCATCTCGATCACCGCCACCATCTGGAACCTGCGCTTCTCCAAGACCGCCGGCGAGGAGATCAGCGGCTACAAGGCGAAACGGACGACAAGGGATTGACCATGTATAAAACAAAGGCTTGAGGTGCCTCGCTTGAATCAAATTCTGCGTTGGACACTCAGCCTTCCATCGCGGCCGCCATGTCCGCAAGCTTGCGCACGGTGTTGAGATTACGCGAGGTGCCGGACTTCAGCGCGGGGAACTTCAGCTTCGAGCGGCCGGACCCCTTGGGATAATGCACATAGATTTCGCGGGCGGCGAGCTTCGCTTCCTCGCCATCGGGCGCCACCATTTTATCGAGCGCATTTCCGGGCGGCTTTTCCGGCAGGAAATAGACGAGCAGGAAGTTCGGCTTGGCATCAGGGAAGGGCGCGTCGGCGGCAATCGCCTCGAGCGCCTTGCTGGTCCGCACCATGACGCCCGGCCGCTTGCCCAACTTCTGCCCGAGCGCCGCGTCGAGCTTTTCCTCCACGGCCGTTTCGGATGCATCCGAGCGGAAGAGCACATTGCCGCTCTGGATGTATGTTTTCACGTCTGAGAAGCCGAGGCCTTCGCAGATGGTCTTGAGTTCAGCCATCGGCAAGGCGCCGGTGCCGCCGACGTTCACGGCGCGGAGGAGGGCGATATAGACCGGCATTTGCTTCTTCCTCGGCACACCTCTAAAGATTTCACATCTTCCCCGCCACCTTGATCGCAAACGCATACTCGAACGCAATCTCCTCCAGCCGCTGGAAGCGCCCGGAGGCGCCGCCATGGCCGGCGTCCATGTTGGTCTTGAGCAGGATGGGTGCTGCGCCGGTCGTCTGGTCGCGCAGCTTCGCCACCCATTTGGCCGGTTCCCAATAGGTGACGCGCGGGTCGGTCAGGCCGCCGAGCGCCAGGATCGGCGGGTAGGCTTTGGCGCCGACATTGTCATAGGGCGAGTAGGCGGCGATCTGCTCGTATTCTTCCTGGCTGTCGATCGGGTTGCCCCATTCCGGCCATTCCGGCGGGGTGAGCGGCAACGTGTCGTCGAGCATGGTGTTCAGCACGTCGACGAAGGGGACGGCTGCGATGATGCCGGCGAATTTCTCCGGCGCCATGTTGGCGACGGCGCCCATCAGCATGCCGCCGGCCGAGCCGCCCTCGGCGATGATCCTCGCGTAAGAGGTGAACTTCTGTTGATTCAGATAATCGGCAGCAGCGACGAAGTCCTTGAAGGTATTCGTCTTCTTGTCCATCTTGCCGTCTTCGTACCAGGAAAATCCCTTGTCCTTCCCGCCGCGGATATGGGCGATGGCATAGACGAAGCCGCGATCGGCAAGCGACAGGCAATTGGTGTTGAAGCCGGCCGGAATGGTGATGCCGTAGGCGCCGTATCCGTAGAGCAGGCAAGGCGCGGTGCCGTCGAGCGGCGTGTCCTTGCGATAGAGCAGGGTGACCGGCACCTTCTCGCCATCCCACGCCGGGGCAAAGACGCGGCGCGTGACGTAGTCGTCGGGATTGTGGCCGGACGGCACTTCCTGCGTCTTCAACAGAGTGCGCTCGCGCGTCACCATGTTGTAGTCGTAGAGCTGCGACGGCGTCGTCATCGAGGAATAGGAGAAGCGGATGACATCCGTGTCGTATTCCGCCGCACCCGAAAGCCCCAGCGAATAGGCTTCCTCGGCGAAGGCGATCGCATGTTCCCCGCCGGTCGCCCGATCGCGGATCATGATCTGCGGCAGCCCGTCCTTGCGCTCCAGCCAGAGAAGATGGCGGGCATAGGCCATGTGGCTGATGATCAATGTGCCGGGCTTGTGGGCAACGACTTCGCGCCAGCTCTCCTTGCCTGGATTGTCGACAGGCGCTTCCATGATCTTGAAATCCTTGGCGCCGTCGTCATTGGTTAGGATGTAGAAGATATCGCCGCCCTCGGTCAGGGAATATTCGATGCCTTCCTCGCGCGCCGCCACCAGCTTCGGCTCAGCGGTGAGGTCCTTGGTCGACAGCAGCCGGTATTCGCTGGTTTCGTGATCGTGAATGTCGATATAGATGACATCGTCGAGCAGCGACCCGCCGACGCCCATGAAGAAGCCGGCATCGGCCTCCTCATAGACCAGCCGGTCTTCCGATTGCGGCCGGCCGACAATATGGTGGAACACCTTGGAAGGCCGGTGGTTCTCGTCGAGAGCCGAATAGAAGAAGCTCTTGCCGTCGGGCGCCCAGACGCCGCCGCCGCCGGTGTTCTCGATCCGGTCGGCAAGGTCCTCGCCGGTTGCGAGATCGCGGACCTTCAGCGTGTAGAATTCCGAGCCCTTGTCGTCATAGCCCCAGATGCCGTGGCTGTGATCGGTTGTATGGTCGAGGCCGGCGAGGCGGAAATAGGCCTTGCCCGATGCCTCCTTGTCGCCGTCGAGCAGCACCGTGCGGATCGTCTCATCAGTGACGTCGCCGTCGCGGGCGATGCGGAAATAGCGCGGCTGTTCGCCGCCGGTCACGTAGGAGGTGCCATAGGCATAGGCGCCGTCCTTCACCGGCACCGAGCTGTCGTCTTCCTTGATGCGGGCGCGCATTTCCGAAAACAGCAGCTTCTGCAGCGGTTTGGTGTCTTCCATCGCGGCGTTCATATAGGCGTTTTCGGCTTCGAGATGCCGGCGGATCTCCGGGTCGAGGATCGATGGATCCTTGAACATCGCCTGCCAGTTGTCGGCACGCAGCCAGGCATAATTGTCCGTGCGGGTAATGCCGTGGCGCGTATCGGAGACGGGCTTCTTCGGTGCGGCAGGCGGTGTCGGCAGGCTGTTGAAAACGGACAAGGAATGGCTCCGGATCGGGATATCGGGTTGGCAAGAGATAGAGGCGCACTGGTCCCGGATCAAGCGGCAAGGCTGCGTCAAGGCGGTGGATAGGCTTCCACAGGCTTGGAGGTCACCCTGCCGGCCTTGCCTTGATGTCACCACAATATTTAAGAATGTCCGCTATCGCAGAGCGAAATTTACACGTGCCAAGCCCCCGGCAAGCTGCCTGTGGCAGGGTGAAGAATGGACAACAGCAAGGGATTTCTCCGCAATGCCGAAACATCTGCTCCTGTTTGTATCCCTCGTCAGCCTTGCTGCCCCTGCCTTTGCCGTCGATCCCGCCATCAAGAAGCAGCTTGAAAAACTCGATCCCTCCACCCGCCTGGAACAGAGCTGCGACACTGAGGCAATGAGCCGCATCAACCAGGACAGCGCCGGCTTCAAGCCCGACAAGGTGATTGCCTATACCTTCAAGGACCCGATCCCCGGCGACAATTCGCTGCAGGCGCCGGGCGCCGTTTTCCGCAGCAAGGGCGACTGGTACCATCTCTCCTACAATTGCATCACCGGCCCGCAGCATATCAACGTGCGCGAACTGAATTACCAGATCGGCGACAAGGTGCCGCGCGAGAAGTGGGACAAGTATTATCTCTACGATTGATCGCCTGTCCCATTGACTGCGCTAACAGGCCACATGGTTTTGGACGAATGCAGTCGCTAAATTTGGCCGATCGAATCGTAGAAGTCCTTTCATGAACCGCATCTTGCTTGCTTCGGCGTTTCTTCTGGCCGGCCTGTCTACGCTGTGCGCGGCCGAAGCGCCGCCGCTGCCGGCCGCCGCCGCTCCGCTCATGAAGAGCCCAGCGGTAAAGCTCGTCGAGCCGCATCTGCATATTGCCCGCTCCAACATATCAGGCCATGCCCGCATTGCGCTGACCTTCGATGCCTGCATGGGCCAGGCGGACGAGCGCATCCTGTCGACGCTGGTGCGTGCGCGCATCCCGGCGACGATCTTCGTCACCGCCCGCTGGCTGAAGCACAACCCCGCAGCCCTTGCCGTGTTCCTGCAGAACCCTGATCTCTTCGAACTCGAAAATCACGGAGAGAACCATATCCCGGCCATCGACACGCCGACGCTAGTCTATGGCATCGCCTCGGCCGGCTCGCCGCAGGCGGTGAAGCAGGAGGTCGAGGGCGGCGCCGCGGCAATGACCGCGGCGGGCATTCCCGCGCCACATTGGTTCCGCGGCTCGACCGCCAAATATGACTTGTCCGCCATCGGCGAGATCCGCGCCATGGGCTATCGCATCGCCGGTTATTCGGTAAACGGCGACGGCGGCTCGCTGCTCGGGGCCGTCATCACCGAAAAACGCATCGCCTCGGCCAAGGACGGCGACGTCGTCATCTCGCACATCAACCAGCCGACCCATGCGGCGGGCGAGGGGGTGGCGAAGGCTCTGGTCGATCTCAAGATGAAGGGGACGGAGTTCGTTCGTCTGGAGGATGTCGAGGATATGGGTGACGACAAGACGACGGAGTAGTTTTGTGGCTAACGGTGGCCGTGGCCTCTACCGCAACTCATGCCCAGCCCCCAGCCTATCCTCTCCAAACCGTCGCAGCCCCGGCCCATCCCTGTCGAGCGCGAAATCCTCGAACCAGTCGCGATGCATGCCGGCCAGCATCGCGCCGATCATCTGGGCGGCGAGATAAGAAAAGGTGATGCCGTTGCCGCCGTAGCCGTAGGCTGCGAACACATGCGGCATATGGGGCACCGGGCCGATCAGCGGCAGGCCGTCGGCGGTTTCGCCGAAGGTTCCGCACCAGGCGTGCTCCACCCGCGTATCCGCTTTCGGCCATAGCCGATTTATCTTCTCGCGAATCGCCATGATCTTGGCCGGCAGCTTGAGGTCGCGGGCTTCGGGATCGGCCGTGCCGTCATCCTCGCCGCCGGCGACGATGCGATTGTCCTCTGTCGTGCGCATGTAGAGATAGGGGTGGCTGTCCTCCCATATCAGCGCCCTCTCGCGCCAGAAATTTGCCGGGTCCTGGGGTACGGTGGCGAGCGCCCAGCTCGAACTGGTGCGGTGCAGCTTCGGCATGTAGAGGCCCGGCATCGAATAGCCGGTGGCAAGCACGGCATGCCGCGCCTCGATGACGTGGCCTCCGTCCGTCTCGGCCGTGACGTGATCGCCTTCACTGTGAAGCGCGGTGACGGAAGCATTGACCAGCCGCGCGCTGCGCCGGACGGACATTTCGATCAATGCCCAGGTCAGAAGCAGCGGATCGGCCTCGGCCGAACCCGGCGAATAGATTGCCCCATCCCGATCGAGTTCGAACTGGGTGAAGAGGTCGGGATGTTCGAGATAGACGCCGGGCAGGCCGGCCCGGCGGCGAAGTTGGCGCTCCTCCAGCAACTCGCGCGCGCCTTCCTGGTTGGCGGCGAGATAGAGCGTGTTGCGCGGCCGGAAACCGCAGGCAATCCCGTGTGCGGCGATCAGTTTGGAAAGGCCGGCGACCGCTGCTCCGCTGCGGCGGTAAATGCCGGCGGCGCGTTCGAAGCCGTAATAATCCTCAAGTTCGGTGAGCGTGCTGTCGATTTCCCATTGCAACATCGCGGTGCTCGCCGCAGTGCTGCCGAAACCGGGCTCCTCCCGGTCGATGATAACAACGGAAAAACCGCGCGCCGTCAGATGTTCGCCAACCAGGGCGCCGGTGATGCCGCCGCCGATCACGGCGATGTCGGTGGAAAAGCTCTGCTCGATCGGCCGCCATTCCGGCCGAATGCCGCTTTTCCCCCAGAGCGATCGACCGCTGACCATCTGGTCGTGATCGGATTCGTTGAGAGTGAGATCAGACGCCACCACTATCTCCCCGGTTGATCATTTCGGCAATTGCGGCTGCGGCTTTTCCTCGATCAGTATTTCGTCGATGACAGTCATGACGATTAGCGAAAGCGGAAGCGCCAGCATGGCACCGACGGCACCCCACATCCATGTCCAGAACAGGATGGCGAGGAAGACGACGAAAGGATTGATTTCCAACCGCCGTCCCATCACCGCCGGGAAGATCAGGTTTTCCATCAGGAGATGCACGGTGAAGAAGGCTGCGGCCGGCATCAGGCCGACGAGGAGGCCATCATGGGTCAGGATGCCGGCGACGGCGACGGCCAGCGTCATCAGCGTGATGCCGAGATAGGGGATGAAGCTCGACAGGAAGGCGAAGAAGCCCCAGAGCACCGGCGCCGACAACCCGCCGGCATAGGCGATGACAGTCATGACAACGCCGAGTCCGACATAGATCAGCGAGGCCGTCGCGAAATAAAAGCCGAGCACTTGCTCGACGGCGTTGATGACACGGATGGCGGCCAGGCGCTGCGTGCGAGTGCGGAAGGTCATGATGATCGTCTTGCGGAGGTTGACCCGACCCGCGAGGAAGAACAGCAGCGCCGCAAAGAAGATCATCCCCTGCACCAGTGCCGGCGTCAGGCTGCTCGTCACCACGTGCAGGACGTTGCCGGTGTTTTCGAGCAGCGCACCGATCGACATCGACCCGCTTTCAAATGTCGCCGGCGTGATATGCAGCCATCGGATTCGCTCCAGATAAGGCATGACGCGGTTTATCATTCGCTCGGCGAAGGCCGGGCCCTCATTGGCAAACGTCATCAGCGGATCGGCGAGCGAGTTGATGAGCAGGAAGATCACCAGCGCCACGCTGCTTGACAGGATAAAGGCGTTGGCAAGCCGCGGCACTCCCATCTTGCTGAGCTTTTCTGCCGCCATGCCGAGGATCATGCCGACGACGACGGCAAGTGTGATCGGGATGAGGATCAGCGACATCAGATAGACCGCGGCAAGGAAGAGAATTCCGAAGATGCCGATGATCGCCCAGGCCATGCTTATATCCAGGCCGTCTTTCTCAAGCCGGTGCAGCGGTGCCGGCGGCAGCTCTTCGGCTGCCTCCTTCAGTGTCTGCGCCCAGGCGCTGGTGCGGCGTTCGCCGATCGCAATCTTCTTGGCTTGTTTGCGGATGCCATTGGCGATGCCCATGCGGTGAGGTCCCCCGAAGCTCATTGCTTCGTGACCGAAACGCGCCGACGCGGTTCCGGTTCCCTGAGGCAAAGGGCTAGCCGGCAAACCGCACGCGGCACCTCTTCATACGCATTGTTTTGCCCGCATGGCGCGAATGTTTTCGGCCGTTTCGGGCTGATTCGCGCTTGGGAAATTACGCCGAAAGCGTCAGGCCGATACCCCAGGGATCCTTGAGGAAGGTGCCGCCATCGCGCTTCTCGCTCTTGATCTCCAGCGCATCGAGCTTGGAGATCGCCGCATCCAGCGTCGCATTGTCGTTGAACCGGACCTTGTAGTCCGAAAGTCCGGTCATATTGTCGGCGCGGGCGGCGGCACCCCGGCTGTTCCAGATATTGGCGGCGAGATGGTGATGGTAGCCGCCGGTCGCAAAGAAACTGGCACCGGGACGGCTCGCCATCAGCTTGAGGCCGAGCACGTCGCGATAAAAGGCGTCGGCCTGCGGGATGTCGCCGACCTGCAGATGCAGGTGGCCGATCGCCGTTCCCGCCGCCATGCCGCCCCAGCGTTCGTCCGGTGCGCTGTCGTAGAGCGCCTGCAGGTCGAGGCGCAGCGTCGCCATCTCCACCATGCCGTCCTGCTGGAATTTCCATTGCTCGTGCGGCCGGTCGGCATAGATTTCGATGCCGTTGCCTTCCGGGTCGGACAGATAGATCGCCTCGCTGACGAGATGGTCCGAGGCGCCGTCGAGCACGACATTGTTCTGGGCCGCATGGCGCAGCCAGCGCGCCAGTTCGGCGCGATCCGGCATTAGGAAGGCGGTGTGGAAAAGGCCGGCCGCGTTGCGCGGCGCGATCGCGGCATCCTTGGCCGTCGTTAGCGTCAGCAGCGGCAGATCGCCGACACCCAGCACTTGGCCGCTCGCCGTCTCCTCGATGACCTTCAGGCCGAGCATCGATTGATAGAAGCCGGACACGAGAGCAAGGTCCTTCACGACGAGATGCGACTGGTCGATATAGGCGGGCCGCGTCAGCGCGTAGGAAGTTTCGGTCGTCATGGATTGGTCTCCTGCCTGTGATCTGTCCTGTTGAAAGGAAGGCGTGCCGGCGGTGGCGGCAAATGTGCCGCCTGCAGCAAGGCCGAGGAAGTTTCGCCGGTTCATTCGCCTCTGTCTCCTCTCAGCCGCCGTACCTGATCTCTATATGGCGGATCGCGATTGTTCACAGAAGACCCGTTTTTGATGATGAAGTGTTGAGCGGGTGTTGACGATGACTTGCGCCCACTTGATCGCGGTGAATGCGTCCATATCTTCTTTAGAGGATACTTATACATCTCAGTCATGGAGGGAGCCATGTACAGGAAGATCATCGTAGCGATCGCGCTCGGGGGCATCGAAAAGGGAGAAAAAATCCTTCGCAAGGCCGCATCGCTGCTCGACGACGGCGGCGAGATCGTCGCACTCAACGTCATCGAGGATGTCCCGACCTATGTCGCGATCGAACTGCCGGCCAATATGGTCGAGGATGCCATGCAGGACAGCCGCGACCAGCTGAAGGCGCTAATAACAGAAACCGGCATCGCGGCAACCGTCGAGATCCGTAACGGTCCGCCCGCCAAAGCCATCATCTCGACCGCCGAAAGCTACGGCGCCGACCTCATAATTGTCGCCTCGCATGTTCCGGATTTTTCCAACTACTTCATCGGCGCTACCGCCGACCGGGTCGTGCGCCACGCGAAATGCTCTGTGCTCGTCGACCGGCAAAAGGTCTGATTGCGCGAGCCGTCTCGGCGCCAGACAGCCTGTTACGAAGATTGACCGCTTGTGCACTTCGCCGCAGTTGCGCACCCGTTCGTTCGATGCGACGATTGCCATTGGGTCTGAAACGGATTGGCGTGCATGGCCGAGTTCAACGGCATTCGCTGGGCTTACGACAGATACGAACTGATCGCCGATGGCATCGTCCATGGCGTCGGTCTCGTGCTGGCGCTGATCGGCGCCACGGTGTTGATCTTCTACGCCACGCTCTGGAGTTCCTACGGCGCGCTCGCCGCCGCCTGGATCTATGGCGTCGGGCTGGTGCTGACGCTAGCCATTTCCTTTTCCTATAATGCGTGGCCGGTCTCGCGCACCAAATGGTATCTGCGCCGCTTCGATCATTCGGCGATCTTCCTGTTGATCGCCGCCACCTACACGCCCTTCCTCGAACGCGGCGCAGACGACCCGCTGCTTCTGTTCATGCTGGTGGCGATCTGGCTGTTTGCTGCTGCCGGCATTATTCTGAAATGCGTCTTTCCCGGCCGTTACGACCGTGTCGCCATCCTGCTCTATCTCGCCATGGGCTGGAGCGGCGTGCTGGTGGCCGAACCTGTCGCCTCGCGCATTCCCTCCGCCTCGATGCTGCTGATCGTCATCGGCGGGGTCATTTATTCGCTCGGCGTCATCTTTCATGTCTGGGAGAAGCTGCGCTTCCAGAATGCCATCTGGCACGGTTTCGTCGTCACCGCCGCGGCCGTGCACTATTCGGCCGTCTTCACCTGTTTCAGCCTGTCGGCGCCGGGCGTCTGATAAAGATCGCGCCCGGCGTCTCTCGCAGGTGGATCCGCCGTTTACATCTTTTGGGGCAGGGCGTATGCCGCCTGTCGCAGACAAAACGAACAGGCAATTATGAAAGACACCGTCCTCCTCCGCGACGCCACCGAAACCGATCTTCCCGCCATCCGTGATATCTACAATCACGCCGTCGAACACACGACGGCGATCTGGAACGAGACGCTAGTCGATCTCGAAAACCGGCGGGAATGGATGAAGGCGCGCAAGGCCCGCGGCTTTCCCGTCATTGTCGCCGAGCTGTCGGGCAAGGTCGCCGGCTATGCCTCCTATGGCGACTGGCGCGCCTTCGACGGTTACCGCCACACCGTCGAGCATTCCGTCTATGTCGACAAGGATTGCCGCGGCGCCGGCATCGGCGAGCGGCTGATGCGCGAATTGATCGTCCGCGCCGCGGCGGGCAATATTCATGTGATGATCGCCGGCATCGAGGCCGAGAACACCGCCTCGATCCGGCTGCACGAAAAGCTCGGTTTTCGCATCGCCGGTAGATTTTCCGAGGTCGGCACCAAATTCGGCCGCTGGCTGGACCTCACCTGCATGGAGCTTCGCCTGCCTTCGGCCTAATCCGGCATCCCTCGGGCCCCCGGGCATTGCCATTGTCAACGGCGCTCTCCATCTTTTTATTGTAGTCAGAGCTGTGTAAGAAAGTAGAGGCGACCGGCTTCGAGGGTGGCCTTAGAATGGTATGGAGGTGAACAGTTCAATGGCAAAGCACGGATCGTCGCTCGGTCTCCTTGCCCTCGCTCTTCTGGCATTTCCGCCGGTCGCCGCCCGGGCCGCCGATTGCGGCAGCCTGGCCTCGCCGAAGCTCGACTGGCAGGAATGCACCAAGAAGAACCTGATGCTGCAGGGCAGTGATCTCGAAGGTGCCAACCTCGTCGGCACGGATTTCTCGCTGACTGATCTCGCCGGCGCCAACGTCAAATCCGCCAATCTCGAAAAGGCGACTTTGGTGCGCGCCTCGCTCGAGGGCGCACACGCCGAAGGCGCCAGCTTCGCCAAAATCGAAGCCTATCGCGCCAGCTTCGCCAATATCATCGCCGAAGGCGCTTCCTTCGCCGGCGCCGAGCTGCAGCGAGCCAATTTCGCCGGCGCCAGGCTTGCCGGCGCGAGCTTCGAAAAAGCCGAACTCGGTCGCGCCGATTTCGACAAGGCGGTGCTGACCGGCACGAAATTCTCTTTCGCCAATCTCTCCCGTGCCGATCTCTCCGGCGCAAGTTTGGAAGGCCCGGCGATCTTCGAGCGCGCCTTCATGTTCCTCACCCGCATCGAAGGCCTCGACCTCTCGGCGGCATCCGGCCTCGAACAAGCCCAGATCGACCTTGCTTGCGGCGACACCTCGACCAAGCTCCCCGCCGGCCTCTCTGCGCCGACGACCTGGCCATGCCCTGCCGAGCATGAGTGATCGGTCAAGACTCGCCAGCCGGACCGTCGCGCTGTAGGCCCGGTTTTGCGCCGAAAGCTTGCCCCTCACCCTCTCCCTCTCCCCGTAGAAACGGGGCGAGGGGACGTGCGATACGAGACGTATCGTGGAACGGAGAAGTTGCCGACAGGCGAATGAAGGGCAGGTTGCCTCCTGCGCCGAACGTCTATTGCCCCGGCTCAAACACCATGGAATGGCCGTTGATGCAGTAGCGCAGGCCGGTCGGCGGCGGGCCGTCGGGGAAGACGTGGCCGAGATGGGCTTCGCAGCTGCCGCAGCGGATTTCGGTGCGCACCATGCCAAAGGCGGTGTCGCGATGCTCGGTCACCGCATCGGGCGAGACGGCTTCGAAATAGCTCGGCCAGCCGCAGCCGGCGTCGAACTTCGTGTCGGAGCGGAACAGCGGGGCGTTGCAGCCGACACAGCGGTAAAGCCCTGTCTCGAAGGAATCCCAATAGGGGCCGGTGAAGGCGCGCTCGGTGCCGTGCTGGCGGGTGATGCGGTATTGCTCGGGGGTGAGCTGCTCCTTCCATTCCGCATCGGTCTTGTGGATCTTGGCGGTGGTTGCGGTTTCGGACATGCCATGCTCCTTTCGCCGAGGGGCGGTTCCGTTTTGCCAGAAAATGTGGTGCGCCGTCGACAGTTCATCAAGACTTGGGCACCATCCCGCCCCATTGACCATGTACCGCTTTTTGGGGAGGGCGCCTGCTCTTACATCCGTTAGGGGTTTTCTGTTAGGGTTAATGTTACGTGTATAGGGGAATCACTGGTGTTTGAAGCAGCAATCGTCCTGCTCTACGGCTTCGTAGCCGCAGCCGCCATGGCGGTCACGCTCCTGGAGGGCTGGGCCAACCATGACGGCTTGACGCTCCATCGTCTGGCGGGGCTTTTCGCCTGCCTGCTGTGGCCGCTGACGCTTCTGGTCTTTATCCTGCACGGCTGCGTTGTCCGGTTGCTGACCCGTCTTTCCCGATCGGCCGCCTGATTACGTCGAATAGCTCCTGCGGCCGAAATCGCTTGAGACGCCCTCCCGTTTCGCCTAAGTCAGAAGACAGGCCGGTTTTCGCTGGTGCGTCGTTTATCGCTGTTGGGGAGGAGATATGGCCGATGTCACGGCTTTGACATTTCTGGCCCTGTGTCTGCCGCTTGTCGGCGCTCTTGCCGCTCCTCTCGTCATCCGCATCTTCGGCGCCAACGGTGCCTGGTTTCTGGCGCTCGCGCCCTTGCTCGCCTTTCTGCATTTCCTGCGTTTCGTGCCCGCGATCGCGCGCGGTGAGGTCGTCGCCGGCGGTTATGCCTGGGTACCGAGCTACAATCTGTCCTTCTCCTGGTTTCTCGATGGCTTGTCGCTGGCTTTTGCACTGCTGATCACCGGCATCGGCACCCTGATCGTGCTGTATGCCGGCGGCTATCTCAAGGGACACAAGGATCAGGGCCGCTTCTTCTCGTTTATCTTCCTCTTCATGGGGGCGATGCTCGGCCTCGTCGTTTCCGACAGTTTCCTGATGCTCTTCATCTTCTGGGAGCTGACGTCGATCACCTCCTTCCTGCTGATCGGCTTCGATCACGAGCGCGAGGCGGCGCGCCGCGCCGCCCTGCAGGCGCTTGTCGTCACCGGCGGGGGAGGGCTCTGCCTGCTGGCCGGCCTGCTGCTGCTCTGGAACATATCGGGCGTCACGCAGCTGTCGCAGCTCATGGCATTTGGCGATGCCGTGCGCGAAAGCCCGTTCTATCTCGCTGCCCTTATCCTGGTTCTTGCCGGCGCCTTCACCAAGTCGGCGCAGTTTCCCTTTCATTTCTGGCTACCGAACGCCATGGAGGCGCCGACGCCGGTGTCGGCCTACCTGCATTCGGCCACGATGGTGAAGGCGGGTGTCTATCTGCTGATGCGGCTCAATCCCGTCATGGGGGCGACCCCCGCCTGGGAAATCCTTCTGCCCTTCTTCGGCGGGTTGACGCTGGTGGTCGGCGCCACGCTCGCCATCGGCGAGGCCGACCTGAAGCTCAAGCTCGCCTATACCACCGTCTCCTCGCTCGGCCTGCTCGTCATGCTGATCGGCTTCGGCTCCGAACATGCGGTGGAGGCGGCAGCGCTCTATCTGGTGGCGCATTGCCTTTTCAAGGGTGCGCTGTTCATGGTCGCCGGGATCATCGATCACGAGACCGGCACGCGCGATGTCACCAGGCTCGGCGGCCTCGGGCGGGCGATGCCGCTGACGTGGGTCATCGCACTTGCGGCGGCCCTCTCCATGGCCGGCCTGCCGCCCTTCTTCGGCTTCCTCGCCAAGGAGGAGATCTATACGGCACTCACCGGCGGCGATGTCCGCGCGCTTACCTTCACTACCATCACCGTCTTCGGCAATGCGCTGATGTTTGCCGTCGCCTTCGCCGTGGCGCTGAAACCCTTTCTCGGCCGGCCGGTGGAGACGGAGAAACATCCGCACGAAGCGCCCGTCCTGCTCTGGCTCGGCCCGGCCGTTCTCGCTGCCCTCGGCCTGCTTGCCGCGATCTTTTCGAGCTTCACGCACGCTGCCCTGTCGTCGCCGATATCAGCCGCGATCCGCCAGACCCCTGCTGAGATCGACATTTCGCTGGCGCTGCATCCAGGCGTGCCCTTGGCGGTCTCCGCTTTGACAGTGCTTCTCGGCATCGGCGTCTATTGGCAGCTCGCCCTCGCCCGCGTGGCGATGGCGATCTTCCTGCGCGCCGCCGGGCGCGGGCCGGATCACGGATTCGATCTTGCCATATCGGGCCTTGTCCGCTTCGCCGCCCGCACCATGCGTATTCTGCAGCCGGGGCGGCTGCAAATCTATATCGCCTGCACCTTCCTCTCGGTCGCCGCCATCCTCATCATCCCCCCCGTCGTCTTTGGTGAATTGCCGCAGCTTCCAGCCTGGCCGGCGGATGTCCGGCTCTATGAATGGGCGGTTTTGCTGATCGCTGCGGTCGGCCTTGCCGCCGTGCTCGTCGCCCGCGACCGGCTGACGGCAATCGTCTCGCTTGGCATTCAGGGTCTTGCCGTCGCTATCATCTTCCTGCTGTTCGGGGCGCCGGATCTCTCCTTCACCCAGTTCATGGTCGAAACCCTGTCGGTGGTCATCCTCGCCCTGGTCATGACCAGGCTCCGCCTCTCCCCGGACGATCGGCGCCCGCTTGGCCGAAGGCTCTTCGACGGCGCGCTTGCGCTCGTCTGCGGCCTCGGCTTCACGCTTATGCTGATGCGGGCAACACAGGTGCCGTTCAACGATGCGCTGACGGTGTTCTTCAACGCCTATTCGAAAACGATTGCCCATGGCGCCAATGTCGTCAACGTCATCATCGTCGACTTCCGCGGCACTGATACGCTCGGCGAAATCGCCGTCGTCGCGGTCACCGGCCTTGCCATCCTGGCGCTGATCCGCATCCGCGCCGGCACGGAGCGCAAGCTTGCCGCCAATGATCCAGTGGAGGCCGAGGGCTGATGCATACCCTGATCTTCCGCACCATTGCCCCGTTCCTCACCGCGCTGATGCTGCTTTTCTCCGTCTTCGTGCTGCTGCGCGGCCATAACGAGCCGGGCGGTGGCTTCATCGGCGGGTTGATTGCCGCTTCGGGACTGGCGATCTATGGCATTGCTCTTGGTGTTGCCGCCGTTCGCCGCGCGCTTTTCTTCCATCCGCTGTCGATCGCCGGCTTCGGCCTGCTGCTGTCGACGCTATCAGGCCTTCTCTCCATCCTTTTTGCCGTTCCCTTCATGACCGGCCTCTGGGTCTATCCGAACCTTTTCGGTCTCGAAGTGCCACTGTCGAGCGTCATGCTCTTCGACGTCGGCGTCTATCTCGTCGTCTTCGGCGCTATCACCTCGATCGCGCTGACATTGGAAGAAAAGGAGGTGGAATGATGGAGCCGCTTCTGGCGATCCTCGTCGGCCTGTTTTTCGCTGCCGCCATCTATCTGATGCTGTCGAAATTCACGATCCACATCATGCTCGGCATCGCCATCCTCGGCAATGCCGTCAACCTCCTGCTCTTTACTTCAGGCCGGCTGACGCGCGAGGTGCCGCCAATCATCCCGGCGGGTCTCGACGCCTTGCCCGCCGGCACCGCCAATCCGCTGCCGCAGGCACTGATCCTGACGGCGATCGTCATCTCCTTCTCCTTCCTCGCCTTTCTGCTGGTGCTGACCTACCGCGCCTACCAGGATCTCGGCACCGACGACACCAGCGAAATGCGCGCCGCCGAGCCCGACGACCGGCCGCTGCCGCCATTGGGGTATTGATGCAGATGTTGGTGCTGGCGGTTACACCCCTCTGCCCTGCCGGGCATCTCCCCCACAAGGGGGGAGATCGGCTGGGGGCGAAGTCTCACCCTCGTCAGATGCCTGAGATAGACGAAGCGGCTGGGGGTGCAATTGATATATCGGCAAGGGCGCGCGTCTTGCCGATCTCCCCCCCTGTGGGGGAGATACCCGGCAGGGCAGAGGGGGGCATCCCACGGCACGCCCCTCGCGTTCCCAAAGGCCACGCCTGATGGCCGCTCCCACCTCCGCCGTCGATCTCTCCGCCGCCCTGATCACCGCCCCGGTGCCGATCGGCCATTGGCTTGCCATTCTGCCGGTCGCCCATTGCATCACGCTCGGCGCCGTCCTGCTGATGCTGCGCGCCTACCCCCGCCTGCAGGCCTGGCTGGCCATTTTGGGCCTTGTGTTGCTGGCGCTGATCGATGCGGCGCTGCTGGCCAAGGTCGTGGCCGAAGGGCCGCTCACCATGGTGATGGGCCGCTGGCTGCCGCCCTTCGGCATCGCCTTCACGGTCGACCTCTTCGGGGCGCTGATGGCCTTCACTTCAGCCCTTGCTGCGCTCGCCGCCGGCATCTATGCGCTGACCGATATCGGTGACAGCGGCCGGCGATACGGGTTTTTCCCGCTGCTCATGCTGCTGATGGCCGGTGTCAGCGGCGCCTTTCTCACCGGCGATATCTTCAATCTCTATGTCTGGTTCGAGGTGCTGCTGATCTCCTCCTTCGGGCTGATCATTCTCGGCTCCGAACGTCGGCAGATCGACGGTGCGCTGAAATATGCGGTGCTGAACCTCATCGCCACGACGCTGTTCCTGATCGGCGTCGGCATCCTTTATGCCGTCTTCGGCACCCTCAACATGGCCGATATCGCAGTAAAGGCGAGGGATTTGCGCGCCACGGCGCCGCTGATGACGCTGGCAAGTCTCTTCCTGCTCGCCTTCGCCATGAAGGCGGCCGCCTTTCCGGTCAATTTCTGGCTCCCAGCAGCCTATCATACACCGCGCATCGTGGTCTCGGCGCTGTTTGCCGGCCTGCTCACCAAGGTCGGCATTTACGCATTGATCCGGGTGGTCGTCATGCTGCTGCCGGTGGAGCGCCAGGAATTGAGCCTGCTGATTGCGCTTATCGCCGCGGCGACCATCCTCGTCGGCGCGCTCGGCGCGCTTGCCGAAAACGATATCCGCAGGCTGTTCGGCTATGTCGTCATATCGGGCATCGGCAATATGCTTGCCGGCGTCGCACTTGGCGGTACGGGCGGCGGCATCAGCGGCGCAGTCTTTTACGCGCTTCATTCCATGGTGCTGATGACGGCGCTTTATCTTGCCGCTGGTGAAATCGCCCGGCGCGGCGGCGGCTTTCTATTGTCGACGCTCGGCGGCCTCTACCGCCAAAGCGGCGGCTTCACCGCGCTCTCCCTGGTGCTCTTCCTTGCCGCCTGCGGCCTGCCGCCCTTTTCCGGCTTCTGGCCGAAGGTCATTCTCGTCAAGGCCGCGCTCGATAGTGGCGCCTGGTGGCTGGCGGCCGTGATCCTCGCCGGCGGTTTTCTGACGACGATCGCCTTTGGCCGCCTCTTTCTGCTCGCCTATTGGCGCCCGGCGCCGATGGCCGCGAAACCGGCCGCAGCCCTCTGGGGCACCGGCCTGCCGCTTGCCGCGCTGACGGCGCTGGTCGTCGGCTTCGGCATCCTGCCGGACCAGCTGCTGGCGCTGTCGCAATCGGCCGCCGCCGGTCTTGCCGATCCAGAAGCCTATGTTCATTCGGTCTTTCCCGGAGGCATCAGGTGATCGCCTTTCTCTTCAATCTTCTGCTCGCCATTGCCTGGGTCGCCGTCACCGGCAGCGCCTCGCTGCACAATCTCGTTCTTGGCTTCCTGCTTGCCGCCCTTTCGCTCGCCATCATCCGCGAACCCTTCGGCGGCAAGGGATATCTGCGCCGCGCCAGCCTGGTGTTCTCGCTCGCCCTCTTGTTCCTGAAGGAATTGTCGCTGTCGGCCTGGAGGGTCACACTCACCATTCTTTCGCCCGATATGAAGCTGAAGCCCGGCATCTTCGCCTTCCCCCTGACGGTGACGAGCGATTTCGAGATCACTCTGCTGGCAAACCTCATCACCCTGACACCCGGCACGCTTTCGGTCGATGTCTCCACAGATCGCCGCACGCTCTATGTCCATGCGCTCGATTGTTCCGATCCCGAGACAGCCAAGCGCGATATCGCCAATGGTTTCGAGCGCAAGATCATGGAGGCTTTCCGGTGATCACACCTGCCGCCATCGTCGCGGCCGCATCCTCGGCTGCACTCATCATCCTCGGCCTGGCACTGATTCTGACGGTCTGGCGCGTCGTTGCCGGCCCGACATTGCCGGATCGCATCCTCGCCCTCGATATGCTGACCGGCATCGCCATCGGTTTGATCGCCGTCATCGCGGTCAAAACCGGCTTTTCGCTCTATATCGATATCGCCATTTCGCTCGGCCTCGTCGGTTTCCTGGCAACGGTTGCCTTCGCCCGATTCGTGCTGTCGCGCGGCAACATCAAATCGCCGGCGTCCGCATCTCCGGCAAAGGCCGGCGCCAAACGGCGTGCGGGAGGGAAGAAACGATGATGGATTATATCCTGGCCGGCACCACTGCCTTGCTGCTGATATCGGGTGCGCTCTTTGCTCTTTCGGCAGCGATCGGACTGGTCCGGCTGCCGGACCTCTATACGCGTATGCACGCGGCCTCGAAGGTCGGGACGGTCGGTTCCGGTCTGCTGCTTCTTGCCGCCGGCCTCTATTCGCAGGAACTGTCGATTCTCGCCCGCGCCATTGCCGGCTTCGTCTTCCTGCTGCTGACGGCGCCGGTCTCCGCCCATCTGCTGGCCAGAGCCGCCCACCTTTCGGGATATGCGCTCGGCGCCGTCTCGGTCCGCGACGATATGCGAAAGCGCTGAGCCTGTGCTGTTTCGCCGCTTTACCAGATTTATGCAAAACTTATGCACAGGAAGCTGTGAGTAAAGCTTGCCAGAACGCGCCTTAATTCTTCATCTGTCATTTTTTCTCAAGAAAAACGACAAATAATAATTGGCCTTTCGACCAAACGATGGTATTTGAAAATGCAAGTAGAGTTCTGATTGTGAATCGCAATCGTACTGCTTCCAAGTCTCTCAGTTTTGATTTTTTATGTCTAAACTGGGGCCATCGCCTGGGGCATGACGTAGTGATTTGCAGCCAGGCAGTATTAGAACAGGTCTCGCTCTTCGGAATCTAGGGGTGGATTTCGCGTTTTTCGAAACAGAAGGTCGCTTCCCGTGCTTTTGCTGTTCGCTTCTACGAGGCGGGTCTTTGACGTAACAGTCAAAGGCCGTTTGAGCATGCTAACAGGAGAAAAAATATGACGGAAATGGCGACCGGCAATGCGCCGGAGCTGCTTGTGGAACTGACAGCCGACATCGTCGCGGCTTATGTCAGCAACCATGTTGTCCCGGTCAGCGACCTGGCAAATCTGATTTCCGACGTGCATTCGGCACTGAGCAACACGTCCGTACCGCAGCCTGCTGCGGCCATCGTCGAAAAACAGAAGCCTGCAGTCTCTGTCCGCAAGTCCGTACAGGACGAGCAGATCACGTGTCTGGAATGCGGCGGCAACTTCAAGTCCCTCAAGCGTCACCTGATGACGCATCACAGCCTCTCGCCGGAAGAATACCGCGAGAAGTGGGACCTGCCGACCGACTACCCGATGGTAGCGCCCGCCTATGCCGAAGCGCGTTCGCGCCTGGCAAAGGAAATGGGCCTGGGTCAGCGCCGCAAGCGCGGCCGCGGCTGAGCTTTTTCGAAAGCCATCAACGACAAAAGCCGGGTCTTGTGCCCGGCTTTTCTGTCTGTGCTTGCGGCGGCGCCTCTGACCTATGCTTTGCGAGCAGCCGTAGAATGTATTCCTATACTATCAGCAAGTGTTAATGTACTGATTCGTTGATCGTAGCGCTTCCTGAATCGCTTGGGGCGCGGCGTCTCTCAGAACCCCTTATCGCAAGCGCGTTCAGGCCGCGGCGCGAAGCTTTGCTTCCTCACGGATCCTGTTGACCATCGATCGCAGTCCATTCGAACGCTGCGATGACAGGTTCTCCACCAGACCGATCTTCGAGAAGATCTCGAAGGCATCAAGGCCGGCGATCTCCGACGCCGTCTTGCCGGAATAGGTGGCAAGCACGATGGCGACGAGGCCGCGGACGATATGGGCGTCGGAATCCCCTTCGAAACTCATGACCGGGTTGTCGGGATCACCTGTTGTATGCGTCACCAGCCAGACCTGGCTGGCACAGCCCATTACCTTATTTTCGGAGGTACGCTTCTCCTCGGCGAGGTCCGGCAGCGCCTTGCCGAGTTCGATGACATAGCGGTAGCGGTCTTCCCAATCGTCCAGGAAGGCGAAGTCGTCGATGATCTGGTCGAGGGATGCCATGGGAAAGCCTTTCAATCTTAAAACTGCATATAGGTGAAAGACCGGCGGATTTGAACCGTTAAAGCGCGCCGCGTCGAACAGGATTCATGCGACACGCTTCAATTCCTCGTTTTCATGCGTGTCGTGATCTCTAAACCGCGGCACGCGTCCTGGTGACATGCATGAAAAAGAAACGCCGTGAGGGATGGGCATCCTCACGGCGCAGCAACATGCTGAATTAAACAGGGCAGGCACGTCAGGCATGGGGCATTTCCGCGTCGTGCGGGCCACCGATGCAAGCTTGGAAAATCTAGATCGCCGGCTTCGGCGTCGGCAGCGGGATCGCGCCGGTGACAACCGTCTCGGCGGAGGCGTCATCTTCGACCGGCGGGCGGTAGGGCATCGGCTGGTTCAGCGCGGCCTTTGCCTCGCGTACCTTTTCCTGGATGGCGGGTGCCGTAAGCGAAGGCATGGTGAGAGCCACCGGCATTTGCGTTTCGGCATGTTTTGCTGTCGCCGGCGTCTCGTCCTTGAACTGGCTGTCGAGCAGTTCATAGGCGACGTGGGCGCCTTCACGCGCCCGGTAGCCGAGTGCGGTGAGCGTTTCGGCGCCCTTGGCGCAGACCTCGGGTTTTTCTGAGCACATGCCGGTGAGATAGTCATAGGCGCCGCTTGCCGCCGTAAAGGCGTCGGAAAGCTGCAATTGCGGGCCGCTGGCGAACTTGTCGGAACCCTCCGTGCTAAAGACGGAAAGGAGCACGAGCACAAGGCCAAACCAGAAGGATCCTTTGATTAGAAACCACATTGTCGTTGCCCATCCTGTTTTCCCGTCCGGTTCTTGTCGCCGAATCAGGCCGGTTGTCCGGTGTGATTTCACCCTACCGCCAAGTTGCGAATGCCGCTTTTCGAAACTCACGCGCATTTGCGGCAAATTTAGTTCAAATTTTAGCGAACGGTATTTGACGGACATTTTAGTCGAATGCGAGCGATCGCCGTTAAGCATCAGGGCAGCACCTCGCTGCAATTGCAGGGCTTTTGCCGGCTCGCCTTGCCACAGGAGTTAACGCAATGCTGAAATATGAGGAAAATCCGTCGCTTACCTGCCATTAACCACAAAAGGCAAAGAGCCTTTCAGATGCTTCAAAACGGGATTTTCGGGCCTTTTCGGCTGTGAACAGCGCTTTTGCCTTATCCTTTCTTTAAGCCGCCGGGGCCTATTGTCCGGATCGATAGACAGCCTTTTTGGGCGGGTATTGCGTGCGAGTATTGAGTAACATTGGCGGCTGGGTGACGGCGCTCGTAGACCGGGCGGCGACAAGCTGGCTCTCCCGGACGGGCGGCGGTGAAGCCGTGCGCCAGCGCGAGCTTGCGATCCTGCGCCGCCTCGTGCTGTTCTCGTCGGCTGCGCTTATTGCCGCTCCGATCGGCCTCTCGGCGGTCACCAGTCCGGCCGTCGCCTTGCCGGCAGGGGTCGCCATGGTTTGCGCCGCCTTTCTGTTCTCCGCCGTCGGCAGCATCGCGCTTGCCCGTCAGGGCTCGTCCGCCGGGATCGCGACACAGTCGGCCGAGGACTTCTTCCTTGACGCCACCCCCGGGCTCGTCTTCTTCCTCGATCCGCACGGCAGTGTGGCCACGATCGGCGGCCGCGACCGGCGCGATTTCCTCGCCTGGATGCGCGATCCCAAGGGCAGGGGCTTCCTGGAGCAGGTGCACGTCTCCGACCGCATCCTTTTCCTGCAGGCGCTCGATAGCCTGCGCCGGGGCGAGGATGCCGAGTGCGTCGATCTGCGCATCGACCGCCCCTCGGTCGCGCGCGATCAACGCCAGTTCGCCTATCTTAGAATGGACATGACGGCCCGGCGCGACGCCGACGGCGAACTTGCCGCCGTCATCGCTCAGCTGCGCGATGTCTCCGTCGAGCAGCAGCTGCGGGCCGAAGCCCAGAACCGTGTTGCCGATGCCGAATCGGCAAACGACGCCAAGTCGCGCTTCCTCGCCGCCGTCAGCCACGAACTGCGCACGCCGCTGAACGCCATTCTCGGTTTTTCCGATATCCTGATCGGCGAATATTTCGGCAAGTTCGAAAACGACCGTCAGCGCGAATATGTCGGCCTCGTGCGCGAATCCGGCGCCCATCTCCTGTCCGTCGTCAACACCATGCTCGACATGAGCAAGATCGAAGCCGGCCGCTACGAGCTTATCCTTGAACCTTTCGATATAGCGAGTTCGGTCAAATCCTGCGAATCGATGCTGGCATTGCAGGCCAAGACCAAAGGCCTGACGCTGACGAGCCGGATCCAGCGCGGCCTCGGCGAGATCGTCGCCGATCAGCGCGCCATCCAGCAGATCCTCATCAATCTCGTCGGCAATGCCATAAAGTTCACCGAGGCCGGCGGCGTCGTCTCGGTCGACGCGGCGGCACGCGACGGCATCCTCAAGCTGACGGTCAGCGACACCGGCATCGGTATTGCGGCCGACAAGCTGGCCTTGCTCGGTCAGCCCTTCGTCCAGATCCAGAACGACTATACCCGTCGCTTCGAAGGCACCGGCCTTGGTCTTTCCCTGGTCAAGGGGCTGGTGGCGCTGCATGGCGGGCATTTCGCCATCGCCAGCCAGCCCGGCGAAGGCACGATCATCACCATAGAGATCGCGGTGGACGGCTCGGGCGCCATATGCGCCGAAGACGCCGGTCATGGCGCGACTGTCGAGTTCCCGCCGCGGCTGAAGGGCGCGCTCAATGCAGGTGTAGAATTGGGGGAGGGGCGTTTGGATGGCCGCGCACAAGCGAAAATCGCCTAAGGGAAGAAGGGGACGGCAGCAGCCGGGCCTCTTGATGTCGGGTGCAGCCGCCCTGGGCGGCCTCAGCCTGCAGGGCGCCTCGGTGCTCGGCGGCGTCATCGGCCGCAATCCCTCGGTTGCCGGCGGCACGATCACCTTTGTCGTCATCTTCTCCTTCGTCGCCGCCAATGCGCTCTGGTATCAGCCGGGCCTGCATCCCCACCCGATTTTCCGCACCCGCGATCCGCAGTCTTCCAACGTGCTCGGCGCCCGCCGCCCGGCGGAGGAGCAGCAGGGCGACGTCACCACCTTCCGCATCGAGCGGCCGGAGGATGCCGCGACCACCACCAACGCAACGCCGGCGCCGGCCGCGCCCGGCCAGCAGCCGAGCCAGCTCGTCATGGACATCCAGCAACAACTGGTGCGCCGTGGCCTCTATAACGGCATACCCGACGGCGTCATCGGCCCACGTACCAGCGCGGCCATCCTCTTCTTCGAGGAAACCGTCGGCATGGCCCAGACCGGCGATCCGACGCCGCAGGTGCTGGCGGCGCTGAAGACTGATTCAGCCGGCCCCTCGACCGTTCCCATGGAAAAGCCGCCCGAGGATGTCAGCTCGAAGGCAGCGGCGGAAGACCCGGTCGCAGCGGCGATCCGCAGCGCCGAAAAGACGGTCAAAACCGCTCCGTCATCCGCAAAGCAGGTTCCCTCAAGCGAAATCACCAATGTCGACCTGGTGCTGAAGATCCAGAAGGGCCTTTCCAACATGGCCTATGCCAATGTCGGCGTCGACGGTGTTGCCGGCGAGCAGACCCGCGCGGCCATCCGCCATTTCCAGAAGCACTACAACCTGCCCGAAAACGGCGAGCCGACCCAGGCGGTGCTGAAAAAACTCAAGGAGATCGGCGCAATTTAGCCCGAAGCCTGTCGCGCAAAAGTGCGTAGCGCTTTTCCCGCGCACAGCGCGAAACGCCTTAGAAACACCCCTACCATAACCGGAAACCCTCGCAGCCCAAGCGGCCTGGCCATGTCGTCTGGAACACCGCCAATCGCCGCATTGCCGCCGCTGGCTGCCCGGTCTATACCGCGCCGATGAGATTACGCGCCGACATCTTCGTTTCCGCCCTCCTGCGCCGCGTCTTCGCCAGCGGCGATTTTGCCGCCGTCGAAAAGAAGGGTGCGGAGGAGGCGGGTGCGATCTTCATCCGCCAGCATTTTCGCGACGGCCTGGAAACGCTCTATGCGCCTGCGCCGCAGACCGCCTTCGGCGAAGATGAGGCGGGCGCCCGTCTGTTCGAGATCCGCCTGTCGCGCAGCGAGCCGGAGGCGGTGCGCGCCATGCTGGAGCGGGAACGCCGGTTCGACCCCGATCTGTGGATCGTCGAGCTCGAGGCGGAGGAATTGGGCGACATGATCCCGCTTGCACGGGATGGCTGAGGGCTGGCGGGTCTGCCGATCTCAGCGGGATCGCCGCCCCAGGACACGCATGTCGCGCTGCGCCGGCGCCTGATTGAGGAAGCGGTGGCTCGGCGTTTCCTGAGGTGCAGGCGCATTGGCCGCTTCGGGTTTGTAGGTGTAGCGATCGGCGCGGCGCCAGGCTTCCACCCGTTCGTGGCATTCTTCCGGATCGAGCGCATCGAGCACCATCCAGCCGCGCGTGACATTGTGCTGCTGTTCGGCAAGATGCGGATAAAGCTTTTCCAGCACGAAGACGGCGTCGAGAAAGCCCATGCCAAGGCTCGTCAGCGTCGTCGCGAGCTGCTGGCCGGAAAGATCGAGCATGATGCGTTCTGCAAGCCAGCGGCTGGCCGACAGCGCATCGGCCAGCGCGGTTGCGAAATGCATTGCCTCGCGTGAGCGGGCAAAACGTACCAGCAGCGCCTCCTGAATATCGGTAAGCGTGCGCAGGCCAAGCCTGTCCTCGTCGGCCCGGCCGAGATGGCCAGCAAGACCGAGAATACGCTCGCGCAGCGCCTCTTCATTGGCAACCCGCTGTTCCTGCAGCGCATCCGCCTCGTAGGTTTCTCCAGGCGCCGGCGACAGCGGCACCGTCTGGGATTCTGTGATGGGCGCCGATGCGGCGGCCGACCGCGGCTGGCTCTGGCGTAGCGCCACCAGCGCATCGATGACCTTCGGCGAGAGGGAATCGCGACTGACGATCGCCTTTACATGCGCTGCACCCTGCATGCGCGCGATGGTAATCAGGGTATCGTCGGCAATTGCCTTGGAGGCGGCAAGAAAAGGGGCGGCGATCTCGATCGGCTGGTTGCCGATGAACAGCGCCACGGCCGCCGGCATGTTTTCGCATTGAGAGAGTGCCGCGACGGCCTGGCGTTTGGCCTCGTCGGAGGAGGCCTGGAAGAGCGGCATGAAAAGCTCGGCAAATTGGCGCAGTTCGGAACGTGTCGGATGAGACAGGTTCTCGAAACTGCTGACGGTCGCCATCAATACCACGTCCTTTTTCCTGACGGCCAATGGGCCCTCTAGGTCTCGAAACCGGTCACGCACAAGAACACCCCGAAAACGCCGAACCAAGGGGAACCACGGGCCGATATGCGCTGGCGGAACGCATGCCGGGCCACATGGGTTATGAACAAATCCTACACCGGTAGGGTTAATGCATGCTGAAGATTTTGTGAAAATGCGCCAGAAATATACACGCGGCGCGTGTCGCGGCGTGATTGGCCGGCAACATAAAAGTCTGGTGGAAGAGGCCGCTGCAACGACTGCACATCGCTGGCATCACAAGGGAAAAGGTCAGGCGGCTTTGCGATCGCGCAGCGCGTCCAGCAATTTTTCGCGGCTGTTGTGGCCGGCCTGATAAAGGTCGAGTGCCGCCGATGCCGCATACTGCGCCTCGACGCTTTTGATGTCGACGCGCCGTTCCGCGCACCAGGCATCGAGCGCACCGCGCAGAATCTCGAGATCGTCAGGCGAGAAATATGAATTCACCAGCAAAGACATCGCTAGCCTCCGCATTCCGGCAAGAGCGTGAATATCCGCGATCGATCGGGGCCGGAAATGCTGATCGACTGGAGCAAACATACGCGTATCGGAGTCGTGTGCAATTAAATATTTTCATGAAGCATTTCTGCAACATTGCTCTTTTGCTGCCGGGGTAGGCGTGCTCCGCTCTTCTCAACTATATGATTTACTTCTTGTTTTATACTTCGAGTTCGGGCCGGAGCCTTGGGCGGCGGCGTGAAACCAAATCAACTCTTCGCGCGTTACAGAGCAGGTAACGTGAACTGTGTTTGGCTTCCGCCGAATATTAGTAAACTGTTAACTGTCATATGTCTCAATTCGGATGGGAACGACGCGATTTGAGTGTTTGGATCGTTGAGACTCCTGATCACGGTATTTCAACCAGGTGCCGTGGGAAAGGCGCGAATGCCCTCGGTTCGGTCACTCCGCCACCGCAGGACGCGCCGGCTCGCACATTGGCGGGCAGGGTGAAATCCATCGTAAGTTCATCCGTCTCGGGCAGTGCATGGAGACGAGAATGGCAATAGTAGTCGCATTGGCGGATCGGCAGCCGCGGGCGCCCCGCCGCCCGGACAAAGAGCCCCGCGAAGCTAAGATCCTCTGGTTCACGGGCGTCCGCTACGAGCGGCTGACCGAGAGCCCTAGACATGGTCCGGCGCCCGCGCCGCGCGTCAACAAGAAGTAACGTCCGTTCAACTTTAGCGGGCGCTAAATTGCTCACAGCCGGCTTCCGTCAGGAAGTTCCGCGCCGCCTCATTAAAACTTGCCTGCGGCGCCAGCGTCCGCAGCACGGCATAGCCGTCCGGCCGCGCCATTTCCACCAGGATCGCCTGCTGCAATTCCTGCGGCAGGTTCTTGCGCAGGTCGGTCAGCTGGATCGGGCCGCCGGCCAGCACATCGAGCGCACCGCCGACCGAGGTTCTGTCGTTCATGCTGAAGACCTCGTTGGAGGCGCTGTCGTAGATGGCGATCGACCAGAAGGGCACATTGCCCTTGGCGGTGAAATGCACCGGCGCATCCTCGACGTCGAAGGAGCAGACGGCGGTGCGCACGAAGGGGTCGCCATTGGCAAGGCCTGCTTCGTCATACTGGCCGCCGAGCAACGTGAAATTGTTGAGGTCGCCCTCCGCCTCCACGCGGGTCGCCGCATCCTTGCCGGTGAAATGCGGCAGCGACAGGATGATGACGAGGTGCAGCAGGGCTGCGCCGAAAAGGCCGGTCAGAATGGCGAAGAAGATCCTAAGCATTGCCGCATCCGGTCTTGGTGAGCTTCGGCATGGCGAGGTCGATCACGCCGGAGCTGCCGGCGGTCGGCGTGTCGAACAGCGTCAGCACCAGCCGGAAGGTGCCGGCCTCCGGCAAGGCCAGCCAGTTGCCGGGCTGCGCCGCGGCTGAGATGTCGATCGAGAAGCTGCTGTCCGGCTGGCGCAGCACCGTCCAGGAATTGAGCGCTGAGGGATGCCCGGTCTTGACTGCCGCCGGGTTGCCGCCATTGTCGGCGGTAAAGAGTGTCCAGATCCGGGCAGGCGGCGTTTGCCCGCTGATGCGGTAGCGGCAGCCGGCATTCAGCCGCGCACCGTCGTCGTCGACGCTCGCCGTGAAGGTCAGCCCCTCGGCGCTGCCGTAGAGCAGCTTGCCGGCGCGAGCCCGATGCGACTTGGCATAAGGATCGGCATCGACCGTCTGAAGCGCCGGAAAGGCCTCCCACGCACCGAGCTTGATCGCCCCGAAACCCTGTGTCGCATCCAGCGCATACAGCGAAATCATGATCCCGCCGCCGAAG
Source organism: Rhizobium redzepovicii (assembly GCF_019793435.1). Lineage (GTDB taxonomy): Bacteria > Pseudomonadota > Alphaproteobacteria > Rhizobiales > Rhizobiaceae > Rhizobium > Rhizobium redzepovicii. Next base: position 353,810 of record NZ_JAILYH010000003.1, read on the forward strand.
GCGACGATCAGCGTGACCAGGATGAAGAGGGGGAATCGAAACACGTCAAGACCTTGGAAACCATATCGAGTTAAAGGGTTACCACTGATTCTGGTGGGGTGGAATGCCATGCGACGACATGTACGCGATCTATCCAGAGGTGCGGGCGTGCGCGCCTATGATTTGCCCTCACCTAGCCGGATGAGGGGCCACGCTCTCGCAGATCTCCCGGAAATCGTTCGTCGCATCCACGCGGCGTCTATTCGGCGCTCGCCACCTTCGCCGGCACGAGCGGGGCGGCATTTTTCAGCTTTGCGCCGAGGGCTTTGAGAATATTCGTCGATGGCACCGAGAGCATGCGCGGCCGGATGAGCTGCGGCAATCCGTCCTGCGGCTTGGCGGCGACGGTCTTGGCGAGATCCTTTTCCGAGGGCAAGGGATTTTCGATGCCGGGAATGGCGCGCAGCGTCACACCCTGATGGGCGTAGTCCATGGCGCGCTTGAAGGTCATCGCCGGCAGCGAGCCGCCGGTCATGTTGTTGGTCGAGGTATAGTCGTCATTGCCGAACCAGACGGCGCAGGTGTAGTTGCCGGTGAAACCCACGAACCAGGCGTCGCGGTAGGCCTGGGTCGTGCCGGTCTTGCCAGCTGTCACGATGCCGTTGTCAAGGGCTGCCTTGCGCGCCGTGCCGACATAGGGAACGCGCGACAACATCTGGTTCATATAGGCATCGGCCTGTTCCGAGAGTACGCGTTTGGGCGCCGGCTCGTCGCGGTCGAAATCATAGAGCACGTCGCCGTCGTAATCGAGAACCTGGGTGATGCCGTGGCGGCGCGACTGATAGCCGCCGGCCGGGAAGGTGGCATAGGCCGTCGCCTGATCGAGCACCGTCACCTCGGACGTGCCGATCGGGATGGTGACGTCGTCACGGATCGGCGTTTCGACGCCGAGGTTCTTCGCCATGGCCCGGATCGGCTGAATGCCGAGCTTCTCCTTGGCAAGCCGCACCGGCACCGTGTTGATCGATTGGGCGATCGCCGTCTCAAGGGTTATGCGGCCAGCATAGTGGTTCGCATAATTGTGCGGGCTCCAATTGCCCCAAGAGATCGGTGCGTCGACGATCGTCGTCTGCGGCGTCATCCCGCTCTCCATGGCCACCGAATAGGTATAGACCTTGAAGGAGGATCCCGGCTGGCGCAGCGCCCTGGTGGCGCGGTTGAACTGGCTTTCGCCGTAGTCCCGCCCGCCGACCATGGCGCGTACCGCGCCGCCGTTCTCGATCATCACCATGGCACCCTGCTTGGCGTGATAGGCCTCGCCATATTCGCGCAGCGACGTTTCGACCGATTCCTCAGCCGCCTGCTGGATACCCATGTCGATTGTCGTGCGCACGATCAGCGAATGCTGGTGGAAGCGCGGCGACAGCCGCTGCACCTCGTCGAAAGCCCAATCGAGGAAAAAGTCGGGCGATTCTACCTCGTTGCGGTCGACGACGGTTGCCGGATTGCGCCGGGCGGCGATCACCTGTCCCTCGGTCATCAGCCCGCTCTGCACGAGGTTGGTCAGCACCTCATTTGCGCGCGCACGTGCCGCCGGCAGATTCACATGCGGCGCATATTTGGCCGGCGCCTTGAACAGGCCGGCCAGCATGGCGGATTCGGCAAGGTTCACATCGGTGATATTCTTGCCGAAATAGAACTGCGCCGCCGCGGCTGCGCCAAAGGTGCCGCCGCCCATATAGGCGCGGTCGAGGTAGGTAGAGAGGATTTCCTTCTTGGAAAGGTTCGACTCGAGCCACAAGGCGAGGAACGCTTCGGTGATCTTGCGGTCGATCGAACGCTCGTTGGAGAGAAACAGGTTCTTGGCGAGCTGCTGGGTCAGCGTCGAGCCGCCCTGCACGACTTCGCCCGCCTGGGCGTTAGTCACCATGGCGCGGAAGAGGCCGATCACGTCGATGCCGAAATGGTCGAAGAAGCGCCGGTCTTCGGTAGCGAGCACCGACTTGATCAGGGAATCCGGCAGCTCGTCGATCGGCACGGAGTTCTGGTGAATGACGCCGCGATGGCCGATGACGTTGCCGTAACGATCAGTAAAGGTGACGGCGAAATCGCCGCGGTTGCGCCAGTCCTCCTTGGTCGCCTCGAAGGCCGGCTGGGCAAGCAGCAGCATCAGCACCGAGCCGGCCGCCCCGAGCGTCAGCCCTTCGCCGGCCAATTCGAAGACCATGCGCTTCCAGCCGCGCACGCGGAAGCGGCGAAAAAAGATGGTGATGTCTTCCCAGATCTCGGCGGCGCGGAAGCCGGCGTTCCAGACGGTTGAGTCGATCCACGAATCGATGCGCAGCAGGATGTGGCGGCTCTTCGCCGGCCGCTTGTCCGCCGCGTTATTCGCCGTTTCTTTGGGTCCCGCTTCGGGACCTCTTTCGGGGTTGTCCGGATCCTGCACGTCCTGTATTCCCGCCTGATCGCGCTTCGCTTATCTCCGGCCGTCGGAAAGCGACGAAAGCGCGAGGCCGCCATATGGCCGCAAAGCCCTCCGATACCAGGAGCATGCTGAAGAATTGATTGATTTTGCGGCTGATAACAAGAGAGATAGATGGCGGTCACGTCAATTTGCGGGCCGCTGTTGCAAGAAATGACGATGAACGATCTGCCCTTCTGGAAGCGCAAGACGCTTGCCGAAATGACCGTCGCCGAATGGGAAAGCCTCTGCGACGGCTGCGGTCTCTGTTGCCTCAACAAAATCGAGGAATGGGATAGCGGCGATATCTATTTCACCTCGGTCAGCTGCAAGCTGCTCGACGGCGAAAGCTGTCGCTGCTCTAGCTATGAGAACCGCTGGGATTTCGTTCCGGATTGCGTGCAGCTGACCAAGGAGAATGTGCCCGATATCGCCTGGCTGCCGCCGACCTGCGGCTACCGGCTGGTCAATGAAGGCCGTGATCTCTACTGGTGGCACCCGCTAATCTCCGGCGATCCGGAAACCGTTCATGCCGCCGGCATTTCCGCGCGCGGCCGCACGATCAACGAAAACGAGATCGATATCGACGACCTCGAAGACTACGTCGTCGACTGGCCGCTGACTGTGGGTGAAGAGAAGGACGAGGAAGAGGAAGAGGCGTAAGCGGCTCAGCTTTTTACCGCTGCGAGGAAGCGGCGCAATTCCACCTCCACATATTTGTCCACCGGCCCTTCCGCGCCAAAGCCCCACCAGGTGAGCGAGCCCTGCCATTGCGACAGCATCAGCCGAGCGATGGTCTCCGGCGCGCCTGCCGATGCGAAACAGCGTGCGATCGCCGCGGTCAGCGCCGTTCCCCAGGCAGCCCCCCGGGCGCGCAACACCGGATCGCGGAAGTCCTCGCGCAGCACCCGCAGTCCCTCGCCATAGGCGGCGGCATTGTCGCCGTAATCCTGCGACAGTCCGACAAGCAGCGCAACGGCGCCGTCCGGTGTGATCGCCACGCTGCCTGCAAGCCTTGCCGTTTCCGCATCCAGCCTGTCCCAGGCGTATAGCAGCGCTGCGCGCAGCATCGCCGCCTTCGTGGTAAAACGCTGCACCAGCGTCGAACCGGAAAGGCCGCTGACTTTGGCCACCGCCGCAAAGGTCGCCGCATCCGGCCCCTCGGCATGGATCAGCGCCAAAACCATGGCGAGAAGCTGTTCATCGGAAAGCGTACGGCGGCGCGGCATGAATTTCCTCGCGTATCCGCCTTATTTATGAACGAACATTCGTTTATATGCAATGTCAGTTTTTTCTTTTCTAACGTGGAGGATGGAGAAGTGACAACGGACTTGCGGGAGAAAGTGGCTTTGGTGGCGGGTGCAACGCGGGGCGCTGGCCGCGGCATTGCAGTGGAACTCGGCGCTGCCGGCGCCACCGTCTATGTGACGGGGCGCTCGACGCGCGCGCAGCAATCCGAATATGCCAGGCCAGAAACGATCGAGGAAACGGCCGAACGTGTCACGGCTGCGGGCGGGAGGGGTATTGCCGTGAGGGTAGACCATCTCGTCGAGGCTGAGGTCGAGGCGCTGGTCGCCCGCATCCGGGCAGAGGCCGGCCGGCTCGATATTCTCGTCAACGACATCTGGGGCGGCGAAAAACTGTTCGAATGGGATAAGGCCGTCTGGGAGCATTCGCTGGACAAGGGCCTGCGCCTGCTGCGGCTCGGCATCGAGACGCATCTGATCACCGCCCATTATGCGCTGCCGCTGTTGATCGAGCGACCGGGCGGGCTGCTTGTCGAGGTGACCGACGGCACGGCCGACTACAATGCCACCCATTATCGGCTGTCGCCCTTCTACGACCTCGTCAAAACCGGCGTCACCCGCATGGCCTGGGCGCATGCGCAGGATCTGGTAAAACATGGCGCCACGGCCGTTTCGATCACGCCCGGCTGGCTGCGCTCCGAAATGATGCTGGATGCCTATGGTGTCAACGAAGACAATTGGCGCGAGGCAACCAAGGTGCAGCCGCACTTCGCCATTTCCGAAACCCCGCACTTCGTCGGCCGCGCCGTCGCTGCGATTGCCGCCGATCCCGACCGCGCCCGCTGGAACGGCCAGTCGCTGTCGAGCGGTGGGCTTGCCAAGGTCTACGGGTTCGATGACATCGACGGTTCGCGGCCGGATTGCTGGCGCTACATGGTGGAAGTGCAGGAGCCGGGCAAACCGGCGGATGTGACGGGATACCGCTAAAGCGCGTCGCTGGGGGCGGGGTGGCACAGCCCAAACAAAGGGCGAAGCGCGCCGCATCAATCAGATCGGGGCGACGCGCTCTGAGGCCTCTGCTTACTGCGCGGCTGCGAGCCGCGCCGCATCGCGAAACGACACCAGCCGTTTCGTCTGTTCGTCCCACAGCACCAGCTTGACGCAGCGCAGGCTTTCCATGAGCGTGATGCGGCCGAGGTCGGCAAGCTCAGGATGGTCTCGCAGCACCTCCGGCAGCCGGTAATAGGGCACCCGGCTCGACAGATGATGGACATGGTGGATGCCGATATTGCCGGTGATCCAGCGCAGCACCGGCGGCAGGTCGTAATGCGAAGCGCCGTGAAGAGCTGCATGCTGGAACTGCCAGTCCGGCTCCTTCGACCAATGCGTTTCCTCAAACTGGTGCTGGACATAAAACAGCCAGACACCGGCAGCACCGGCCAGAAGCACGGTCGGCAGATGCACCAGCAGGAAGGGGACGATCCCGACGGCCCAGATCAGCAGTGCCGCGACCGCCGCGATGGCAAGATTGGTCGCCATTGTGGAGACCCAGGGCAAGGCGCCGGAGCGCATCATGCCGAAGGGCAGGCGCTGCTTGAAGATGAACAGCCATGCCGGCCCGATTCCGAACATCACGGCCGGGTGCCGGTACAGCCGGTAACCAAGCCGGCCCCAGCGCGACAGCGCATTGTATTCGGCGATCGTCAGCGTTTCGATGTCGCCGACGCCGCGTTCGTCCAGGTTCCCTGCCGAGGCGTGGTGCTCCGCGTGTGCCCGGCGCCAATAGTCGTATGGCGTCAGCGTCAGGATGCCGATCGTTCGCCCAACCCAGTCGTCGACGCCGCGGCGTGCGAAAAACGAGCCATGGCCGCAATCGTGTTGGATCATGAACAGCCGTAACAGGAAAGCGGCGGCGGGAACGACGAGGATGAGGCCGGGCCAGAAGCTGTAATGAACCGCGGCCCATGCGGCAGCCCAGAACAGAGCGAACGGGACGACCGTGACGGCAAGCTCAAAAGCGCTTCGACCGGCTCTCGGCTGACGGTATCCGGCAAGAATCTTCAACCAGCGCTTCTCAGCGAAAAGCGCGTTGTGCCCCCCGGAAGACTCCGAGTTTGCGGCGGGTTCGCCCAAAGGGACCACTTGGATTTCCTTAATCTCGTTGCGGCGCGCGGATTGGATCACAGAATAGCGCCATGAAAGGCCGCGATACTCGAAAGGCCGAGTGCGATCACTACAGCCGAGCGAATGAGAAAGAGCGGATAGTCGAAACGGTACATTGTGTGAAGAGAGACCATGGCTGCAGCACTTCCTGTTTTTGTGGAAACATGTCAATGGGTGATAATGTCACGCAGGAGCGTAGCGTGGCCGACCGGACGCGCAATCACTTCAGTTGACACATGATTCTTATGCGCAAATCGATCGTGAATTGCGCTATCTCTGCGAAGAGGCGGGGGCTCGATAAGATCTTTTATTTCTTTGGAGCACTGCCATGCGGGGCGGTCGTGGTCGCCGTCTTCATCTGATTGGCGAACGTGCTTTCCACCTTCGCCGCCTGCTTGTCCTTCTTCGGCTTCCGGACCTCACGATTGCTTCTAACCTGTCCTTTTGCCATGAATAAATCTCCCGTTTGATCGAAAACTGAAAAGCCGTAGCCTGCGCGGTGTTCGCCCGCTTGTCGACCGCGACCGGAGATCGCGGGATCGTCGTGAGGACGACCCGACAACGCCGGGCCGCAGGAATTGAATGAAATGATGCCTGCTGAAACCGCATCGAAGTCTGGAGGCGGATGACCTCAGAGGTCACCAAAAGCCAAACCCGACGTTGAGGCGGGACGTCACCATGTTTTCGCGATCGGGAAAATGGCGGGCCGGATTCCGGTCACCGCAGATGCCGCATCGGCCAAATCAGCGAGCCCTTCTCTTACAATGAAATTGCGGTGCCATTAAGGCCGTTGCCGCAACAAAGCCATATTTTCAGAGGGGCTTAATCATTGATGGGAAACAGGCGGATCAGTTTGGTTCTTTCCATTTCCGCTCGCCCGGATGCCGACATGATGCCGCGCGCCAGGCAAAGATCTATATCCCGCCCGATGTCGAACGGGACCCGCATCCCTCCGGCCTTGAGCAGGCGGTCGGTCATCGTGAGAAGCAGGTCCACCCTTGCCTGGCAGCCGTCCGCTTCGAGGAGCGCCACCCGGCGCTCCCTGTCAATCGCAGCAAGATCCTTGGCATGCTGCCGTTGCTGATAAGCGCCGAACTGTACCCATCCAAGATAACCCGCCACTGCGACGCCGATACAGAGACACAGGGTTTTCCGCAGCTTCAAAGTGATTGGCTCCTTTGGCGAATCTGAAAGATGCGCAGCGCATCAGCCAGCGGCCCGTCTTTCGCGCGGCAATCCCTGTATCGCATATCGGTTGAAGATGGGGGTGATCGGTTTTGGCGGTTCCTTCGGCTTGCCGAAATGGTATTCGAGAGCCTTTGAGAGCATGGCCGGCGAGGTGACGCCCTCCTGGAACAGCCTGATCAGCAACACGGCCGCGACGTTGAACACGCGTTGGTCATCGATCAGGATTCTGGCGTCGTAGCCGGCGTCGTCGAGCACGCCTTGAAGCATGTCGAGATCGGACGAGGTCAGATGCGGCTTTTCGGAAGTGGAAGACATAGGCCCTCCTTTCGTCGGGGCGAGGGGATGAAACCCTCAGTCGGCAGCGCCCGTACAATGGCTGCCGAAGGCGAGACCATGCGCCTTTCGCCGAGGCAAGGCAATGGGATTCTGTTGCTAATATTCGCTTTATCTTATGAAGCGCCCGCACCGGTCAGGGTGCGGGCGCAACGGTCATTCCGCGGCCTGATAGGCCGAAGTCCGGGCGGCCGATGTCCGCGGACCGGCGGCGGCAAGCAGGGTGATCGCGACCGCAAGCAGCGCCACGAAGGCGATACCGGCGACATAAGGATCCCAGCCGAAATGCGGTGCGGCGCCGAATACTGCCGAAGCGGCTGCGAGCACAATGCCGCCGCCGATCTGGAAGGAGGCGAAGAGCAGTCCGGAAGCGAGCCCCGATTTGTCATCCTCGACGTCAGAAAGGGCTGCGACCTGCACCGAAGGGTAGGTCAGTGCATAACCGAGGCCGAGCGGGATCTGCGAAAACAGCACGAGCAGGATCGCGTCGACATGCCCGAGTGCGGTCACCCAGAAGACGTAGCTGAAGGCCTGCAGGCCGACACCTGCCGCCATCAGCCTGGTAGCGCCGCGATTTTGTGCAAGGCTTGCAAAACGGGGCGCCAGGAACATCACGAAGACGCCGCCAAGCGCAAAGCAGAAGCCGGTGGTGAAGGCCGACCAGCCGAGGACGTTTTGGTAATAGAGCGTCGCCAGGAACTGGAAGCCGACATAGGCGCCCTGGAAGAGGGCGGCAATCGCATTGGCGTGCCGAAGTTTCGCCCGGCGGAACATGCCGAGCGGCACCATTGGATCGGGGTGGCGCGCTTCGACTGCGAGGAAGAGCAGGATCAGCGCCAGCGATGCCAGCAGCGAGCCCCAGGTCGCAAAAGCCTGCCAGCCGGCGGCCGCGGCATTGGTGATGCCGAAGACGAAGAGCAGCAGCCCGGGGGTGATCGTCAGCGCGCCGGTCCAGTCGAAAGCGGGCCGCGGCCCCGTCCTTTTCGGGTCTGCCGGCAGCGCCAGCGGCGCAAGAAAGAGCGTCAGGATGGCGACCGGCGCACCCATGACCAGCGTTGTCCGCCAGCTGAAGATGGTCGCAGCACCGCCGAGCACCATGCCGAGCACGAACCCTGTCGCGCCGGTCGAGGCGAAGACGCCGAGCGCCTTTGCCCGTGCAGTTCCTTCGCCAAAGACGGAGAGCAGCAGCGCAAGCGCTGCCGGCGCGGTGAAGGCCGCCGCAATGCCCTTGATCAATCGGGCGGCGATCAGAGTCGGGCCGCTGTCGACGAAGCCGCCGGCGATGCTGGCGGCGGCAAAAATCGCCAGCGACCAGAGGAAGACGCGGCGGTGGCCGAAGACGTCGGCGACCCGGCCGCCGAGCAGCAGAAAGCCGCCATAGCCGAGCACATAAGCGCTGACGGCCCATTGCAGCGACGTCGCTTCCATGCCCAGTTCAGCCTGGATGGCGGGCAGCGCGACACCGATGGTGGAGACGTCCATGGCGTCGAGAAAATTGGCGGCGCAGAGCAGCAGCAATGCCAGCCCCGCTCCGCTTTTCGATTTGGAAAGTGTCATCGATACGTTCCTTTTTTGCTGCCGCCTCGTCGAGGGAGGTTGCGCGGACGGCAGGGAACGGAAAAATGTACATCTTCCTACCTCATTGCAAATTGATAGTAGCCATGCCAGGTATTACTCATGATGATGAATGATGCCACGCTTCGCAAAATCGACCTGAACCTTCTGCTGGCCTTTTCGGTGCTGATGCAGGAGCGCAATGTCAGCCGCGCCGCCGAACGGTTGCTGCTCGGCCAGCCGGGCCTGTCGGCCGCTTTGCGACGGCTGCGCGAGACACTTGATGACGAACTGTTCGTGCGTGTCGGTCGCGGCCTGCAGCCGACGCCCCGCGCCCTTTCCATTGCTCCGGCAATCGAGGATGCGCTCTCGGGCATCGAGCGCGCTATTCGCCCGCAGGCCGACTTCGATCCGGGAAGCTGGCAGGGCGAGTTCCGCATCGGCATGTGCGACAATCTCGAATCGGCCTTTTTTGGCCCGCTTGCCGCCCGACTGCTGCAGCTTTCACCCGGCGCCCGGCTGATCGGCATCGCTTCCGAAAAGCGCGATGCCGCCCGCCGGCTGGACGAGGGGGGCTTCGATTTCAGCGTATCCGTGCATGACGAACCAGCCTCCTGGCACATCCGAGCGCCGCTGTTCAATCAGGCATCGATCTGCATTTACGATGAGGCTCAACTCAAGCTGAAGGCGCCACTGAGCCTTGAGGATTTCGCCGATGTCGCCCATGTCACTGTCTCGTTCGAGGGCAACGCCTCGACCAGCATCGACACCGCGCTGAGCCGCACCGGCCATGTCAGGCGTGTGGTGGCAACGGTGCCGCGCTTTTCCGCCCTGCCAACGGCGTTGCGGGCGATGCCGGCCATATCAATCGTGCCGGAATCGATCGGACGCTGCATGGCGCAATTGCACGGACTGACGATCTCAGCGCCGCCGCTTTCGCTGCCGGCCGATCCGGTAACCATGCTCTATCGCCGCGTCGACCAGGCCGATGGCCGGGCGCGCTGGTTCCGCCGCCTGTTCCTCGACGTCGCCGGCGAGGCGCTCGTCGCCTCCGGCTGCCGCGTCTCGATATCGAGAGCTGCGGCGTAGAGCAATTCCAGGAAAAGTATGAAGCGATTTTCCGCCCGGAATTGCGTCAGAGCTAGCGCCTATTACAGTTCGCCTTTATGGAAATAGGCTTCGAGACGGTAGCCGTCCGGGTCGATGATAAAGGCTGCATAATAGAACTGCCCGTAATCCGGCCGAATGCCGGGTTCGCCATTATCAGTGCCGCCGGAGGCGACCGCTGCCGCGTGAAAGGCATCGACGGCGGCTTCATCAGGCGCGACGAAGCAGAAATGCAGCCCGGATCGCAGATCGGCAAGAACCGGCTGCTCGACCTGCATCACCCAGAGCCCGACCCGTTCCGGGCCATAGCCGATCATGGTGTCGGAATTGGACAGGCGCTCATATCCGAGCGGCGCCAGCGCCGCATCATAGAAATGGCGGGCTCTTTCGAGGTCTTTGACGCCGATGGAGACATGATCGAACATGGGCCGCAAAACTCCCTCCCTTTTTCGCCAATCCCCGAAGGATTGCTCATCCCCAAGATGGCACGATGCCAACATCTTTCAACCGCCGTCCCGAGTCAACGAATGGGCTTGCATCGTCATCGCAGCTTGCCTGCTCATTCATGGCCGGTGATTCAGCCCAGCCGCTGTCACGTGGTTTTGGGGAGGGCAGAGTCCGGCTCGGGGGCGGTGAGGCTGCTGCCGCATCCGTTCTAAACAGCGCCCTCGGAGACGCTTTGCATCTGCTGCAGGTCCGTCATCTCATAGGTCCAGACTCGAAACGCCTTCAGCACATGCGGTCCGAAGGAATTGATGAGCGGTATGTCGGCAGCGTCGCGCCCGCGGGCGACGACGATGCGACCGATCCGCGGTGTGTTGTTGCGCGGATCGAATGCATGCCATGCACCGTCAAGGAAGACCTCGATCCAGGCGCTGAAGTCCATTGGATCAACGACGGGAATGCCGATGTCGCCGAGATGACCATTGATATATCGGGCAGGAATGTTGAGGCAACGGCACAACGCCACCGCCAGATGCGCAAAGTCGCGACAGACGCCGACGCGTTCGTGGAACGCCTCGAAGGCTGTCCGCGTCGATCGCGCCTGCATGTAGTCGAATTGGATATGGCCGTGAACGAAGTCGCAGATCGCCTGAACGCGGCTCCAGCCGGGTGCGACGGTGCCGAATATATCCCACGCAATCTGACTGAGACGATCCGTTTCGCAATAGCGGCTGCCCATCAGGTAGACGAGGCAATCGTCTGGCAACTCCGAAACCGGGAGTTCCCTGGCGCCTGGCAGCGACCTGTCCGGTTTGCCGTCGTCTTCGATCGTCGCATCGCCCCATATGGTCAGGTCGCCCGTCGGGGCGACCAGCCGAAGGCAGCGGTTGCCGAAGAGGTCGCGATAAGTCGAAGTGGGAACATTGGGCGTGGTGAATACCGTTTCCGGAACCCTGATGTCGGCCGCACGATCCTCATGCACCGACAACAGACATACCAATGCGGTCGGCTGCGGGCAGGTCAGCGTCATTTCATAGCCGTAACGGATCAACATGGAGCGTTCTCGCGCGTCCGGATCCGTCTAGCGGAAATCCGCCGCAGTTAGAGTATAAAAGGCGCGGCGGCGGTAGGAGTAGGCTTTGTGCGCCACCTCCTGAATGGAGTTGCGCAGGGCGTCGAAGGAGGATAGCCACCTCGTTACCGAAGGCTCGGTTCTTTGCAATGCGGCGTCGGATTTCGCCAGCGCGCCAACCTCGATGAAGAACAACACCTGGAACATGCCGTCATGGCCCACGAAGCGCACAGCATTTCTCGCCGGATCGAAGCTACGGCTTAGGTTCAGAAAAGCTAGCGCCATGGTTGGACCGGCGGGCTCTTCCGAGCACTCCGAGCGGTGCCCGACAGCCTGAGCCATTCCTTCCGATATCCTATGTTGAGGAGATTGAAGGACATCATGTCTTCCCCGGCTTCCGTATGGCCGGCGTGCACGGGAACGCTTGCAGAAACACGATAGACGGTCCACGAACGGGCGGATTCGATCCGGCCGTCGTGTTTGGTCTCCATGGAGTAGCGGCCGGGCGCTTCCCATGTGTGGACGGCAAAGGCATTCCGTCTTCGTTCGGCTTCGTCTCCATGGCTGTTCACGATGTCAACCTTTCGTCATTCGGGCCGCGGCCTTGGCCAAACGTCCTCTCGATCAGTGTTGCGCCGCTGCCGGCGGGCGATAGGTTTACCGATTCCAGGCTATCTTCCGTCACGACCCGCTCATGACGTTCATCGTCACTGCGGATGCGGTATTGCAGCACATTTCCTCTGAGAGGCAGCGTGGCGGTAACACGGTATGTTTCGGGGAGCTTGGAGGGAACGACGAAGAACCCGTCCTTCACCCGGACGGTCTGCCCCACCGTGAAGATATGTGTTGCTGCCTCGCGCCGGATGGAGCGTCCATTGCGTTGCGGGATGCGCGTAGCGGTCATGACGGTTTTTGGTCCTTTTCGAGCACGGTTTCGAGATCTGACAAGTGGATAGGCATCATTTGCTGCGTCGAACTCTGGGCGGCTATCGCCGGCAGGTGGATGAAGGCGCCGACCCGTCGCCAGGCAAGCCTGGAGACGCCATCGATCAATTCCTCGTCATAATCGACGCGGTATTCTCCGGCTGGCTGCGCTCTGTCGAAACCGGGCAGGCGGAATGGGGATGAAAAGCGGACGACGGTTTGTGTGGTGCGACTTGTCACGGCTCGGGCCTCCGCAGGATACACCGATATGTTTCCTGTATCATTGAGATCCGAACCGGACGAACTCGAGGCTGCCGGTACATCCGCGGTCAGCGCCAAGCTCATTCCGGATCGGAACAGGCGAACTCAACGCCGGAACGACGTTATGGATCGCTGTCGAGAATTCAGTGGTGATGGCGGGTCGTAGGTCTCTGACACCGCGAAGCCAGGTCGGCTAAATCGACGAGACCTATCATTGCGCCTCGATTGCGTTTAAATCAAGATAAAATCTGATTTATCTATGAAAAACGCCAAATTAACTCTTTGTTCATTCAAATAAAATCGGACGCGATGGCGCAAAAAATTCTATTCACTTCCCGATTATTACAAAATACTCGGTCGGATTGATTTCCTGAATATCTCAAAAAAATTCCTGCGTGAATAATATTTCTTGGCACTCCTATCAATCGAGTGCCACGAGTGCTATTTATGAGTTGCAGCCGCCCTACGCGCCGGCAGCAGAAAGACCTCTATGAAATTCCGTTCACTTCACGACCGCGTCGTCATCCGACGTGCGGAAGGCGATGTCAAATCCAAGGGCGGGATCATCATTCCAGACACCGCCAAGGAGAAGCCCCAGCAAGGCGAAGTGGTCGCAGTCGGCCCGGGTCTCCGCGACAAAAGCGGCAATCTGGTCCCGCTTGATGTCAAGGTCGGTGATCTCATCCTGTTTGGAAAATGGTCGGGGACAGAGGTCACGATCGATGGCGAAACCCTTCTGATCATGAAGGAGACCGACATCATGGGCATCGTCGAAAAGACCGAAGCGGCTGCCGACAAAGCCGCCTGAGCGTCGAATTTGTGACCAGCATCTCAAGACCGAACTGGGAAGAAATATCATGTCTGCCAAGGAAATCAGGTTCTCCACCGACGCGCGCGACCGCCTGCTGCGCGGCGTCGAATTGCTCAACAACGCCGTCAAGGTGACGCTTGGCCCGAAGGGCCGCAACGTCGTCATCGACAAGGCCTATGGCGCACCGCGCATCACCAAAGACGGCGTTAGCGTCGCCAAGGAGATCGAGCTCGCCGACAAGTTCGAGAACATGGGCGCGCAAATGGTGCGCGAGGTGGCTTCGAAGACCAATGATCTTGCCGGCGACGGCACGACGACGGCAACTGTTCTCGCCGCCTCCATTTTCCGCGAAGGCGCAAAGCTCGTCGCTGCCGGGATGAACCCGATGGATCTGAGGCGCGGCATCGATCTCGGCGTTATCGCCGTCGTCAAGGAAATCAAGGCGCGGGCGATGAAGGTCAAGTCGTCAGGCGAGATCGCCCAGGTCGGCACCATTGCCGCCAATGGCGACGCCGCCATCGGCGAGATGATCGCCAAGGCGATGGACAAGGTCGGCAATGAGGGCGTCATAACGGTCGAAGAGGCACGAACCGCCGAGACCGAACTCGATGTCGTCGAGGGTATGCAGTTCGACCGCGGCTATCTCTCGCCATATTTCGTCACCAATGCCGAGAAGATGCGCGTGGAACTGGAGGATCCCTATATCCTCATTCACGAGAAGAAACTCGGCAGCCTGCAGGCGATGTTGCCGATCCTGGAAGCGGTCGTACAGACCGGCAAACCGCTGCTCCTCATCTCGGAGGACGTCGAGGGTGAAGCGCTGGCGACGCTTGTCGTCAACAAGCTGCGCGGCGGCCTGAAGGTCGCAGCCGTCAAGGCGCCGGGTTTCGGTGATCGCCGTAAGGCAATGCTGGAAGACATTGCCGTGCTCACGGCGGGCCAGATGATTTCCGAGGATCTCGGCATCAAGCTCGACAACGTCACGCTCGATATGCTCGGCCACGCCAAGCGCGTGCTGATCGAGAAAGACAGCACCACGATCATCGACGGCTCCGGCGAGAAAGCGGCCATCCATGCGCGTATCCAGCAGATCAAGGCGCAGATCGAGGAGACCACTTCCGATTACGACAGGGAAAAGCTGCAGGAGCGCCTGGCGAAACTCGCCGGCGGCGTCGCGGTCATCCGCGTCGGCGGCGCGACCGAGACGGAGGTCAAGGAAAAGAAGGACCGCATCGACGATGCGCTGAACGCCACCCGTGCGGCGGTCGAAGAGGGCATCGTGCCCGGCGGTGGCGTGGCATTGTTGCGCGCCAAGTCGGCCCTGACGGGCCTGACCGGGGAGAACGCCGACGTGACGGCGGGCATCTCGATCGTGCTCAGGGCGCTCGAAGCCCCGATCCGACAGATCGCCGACAATGCCGGGTTCGAGGGCTCAATCGTCGTCGGCAAACTCGCGGGCAGTAATAATGACAATCAGGGCTTCGACGCCCAAACGGAGACCTATGTCGATATGATCGAGGCCGGCATCGTCGATCCTGCCAAGGTCGTGCGCACTGCTCTGCAGGACGCCGGTTCGATTGCGGCGCTGCTGATCACCGCCGAGGTGATGATCGCCGACATTCCCGCAAGAGACTCCGCCCCTGCAGCCGGAAATGGCGGCATGGGCGATATGGGATACTGAGAACAGCCTGAACCGGTCCGGCGTCGTCGGACGGCGCAACTTGAACAACAGACAGGGAGAATTCCAATGTCCGTGCAGAGCAGCAGTAAAACATCGATCACCCAGCGTTTCGACAGTTACCAGCCATCCAAGACGCTTCTCGTCTGGGCCTGCGTCGTCACGGCGATCGCCACGATGATTATCGGCTTCAGCTGGGGCGGTTGGGTAACAGGCGGCACGTCAAGCAAAGCGGCAGCCGCCGCCGGCGACGTTGCACGCGGAGATCTAGCGTCGGCCATTTGCGTCGAGCGGTTCAAAGCAGCGCCGGATGCGGCCGCCAAGCTTACCGAGTTCAAGGCGATCACCGACGGCTACAAGCAGCGTCAGTTCGTTGAGGCCGGCGGCTGGGCCACCATGCCTGGGCAGACCTCACCCGACAGTCGGAGTGTTCAAGCCTGCGCCACCACGCTTGCCGCCTGACACTGTTTTCGAGAGCGCTCCGCCACCTGTGCGGGGCGCTCCCTCTGTTGACGCAGGAATGATCGATGATCCGTTTCAAAAAAAAGAGCGACCCGCAGCCAGCCGCAGAAGACGCTGGCGACAACCGCTTCCAGAAAATCCGCGAGGCTGCAGCCGACGGGCACAGGAAGGTCGCCAACGACAGCACGCGTCCTCGCGCGTCGCGGGAGGCGGCAGATGGCGATCCGCTTATCTCAGTGCATTGACGATCTAAAGAGGCCGCCGGCGCAGCCTGGAGAGGGCGCGATCTTCCGCGGCGAGGCCGCGCTGTTTGTCGATGGCGAAGCCAATCAGACGACAGAGGTTTGCCCAGGCTTCGAACGACGCCACCATCTTTCAACCGCCGTCTCACGTCAGGAACGGGTCTAGCCGATATGGTTTGGCAGCTCAATGATTTAGGCGATCCTTTCAGCGACTCGGTCAGCCGTTCAATCAGGAAGCAGGAATGACTGGCCCCGCATGGGCGGAGACCAGCCGTGATCTCAGCCGTCGATGGCGACCCATTTCGGGGCGATCCCGGTACCGCGGCCCAGGCCGTAACCAAGGCGGATATTCAGCATCCCCAAGGGTTCGAGCAGGCGAGCGGCATCGAGCGAGCCGGTTTTCTCGACAGCAAAGTCGGCATCCTTCACCAGCGCTGCGGCGGTTTCGACAGCATTGTCGTCCCCGGCCAGGAAGACCGGTATCGTGGAGCTGTGCTTTGGGGAAGCCGCAAACAGCTCGGCAAAGATGGTATTGAAGGCCTTCACGACCTTGGCGCCTTTGGCCCTGTGCTGGATTTCTTCGGCTGCAGATGTGTCGTGACCGAACAGCAGGCCGGAGAAATCAGGCTTGAGCGGATTGGTAATGTCGATGACGATCTTGCCCTGCAATGCTGCGGTTTCGGCAAATTCGAGCGCCGCGGCATAAGGCAGCGCGACGACCAGAACATCGGCTTCGGCCACGGCGGAAGAGATCGATGCGCTCGTCGCGCCGATCTCCTCGGAAAGCGACTTTGCCGCGGCCTCATTGCGCGATGCGAGGATGAGCTCGCGCTTGCCTGCCAGGCGACGCGCCAAGCCGGCACCCATGTTTCCAGTTCCGATAATAGCGGTTTTCATATGGTCGGTTCCTTCATCGAGTTGAATGACGTCGATATATCCGACCGCGATCACATCATAAATGGCATTGAATGGCGGAATATAATTGCATAAAAGTATCGAATGACAGATCTCACCAATTTGAAGACCTTTGTAGCCGTGGCGACGGCTGGCAGTTTCGCCAAAGCTGCCGCCAGGCTCAACCTTTCGCCCGCCATGGTGGGCCGGCGCATTCAGGCTTTGGAAACAGATTATGGTGTCAAGCTGATCGAGCGCACCACGCGAACCCAGAGGCTCACCGAGATCGGCCTGAGATTTCTGGAGAGAGCAAGCAGGGTCATCGATGAGTTGGAGCAGCTGAACGATATTGCCGGCCCCGACAACCATGAAATATCCGGCCACCTCCGCATCAGCGGACCGACGACGCTCGGCGTGAAGCGCTTGGCATCGTCCATTGCTCGCTTTGCCAATCAGCATGCCGCGGTCAGTCTGGAGCTTAATCTGACCGACCGGAACGTCGATCTGATCGCCGAAGGCTATGACCTTGCCATTCGAGTGGCGCATCTGCGGCCATCTTCGTTGATCGCAAGAAGGATCGGCACCTATCGCTTCGTCTGCTGCGCCTCTCCAGGTTATCTCGGCAAGAACGGCACCCCGACCCATCCCGAGCAGTTGCAAGAGCACCGCTGCATCCTAAGCCTCAACCTCGTCCCGCGCGATCAATGGCATTTCGAAGATCAAAATGGACGGGTACTGGCGGCAAAGATCAACAGCAATATCGGTATCGACAATGGCGAAGCCATGCGCGTTGCCGCGGTGGAAGACGCCGGCCTCGTCTATGCGCCGCTGGTCCTGGTAGAGGAAGACATCGCCGCCGGGCGGCTGACCGAAGTGCTTGCCGATTGGGAAAAATACAGCCTGCCGATCCATGCGGTTCACCCGTCGCGGCAATTCGTGCCGCGACGGGTGAAGGCCGCGATCGGCTGGATCACCGGAGATCTCCGCCGGTAGAATTCGCGCAAGCGGAAAGCGCATTTGGCGGCGGTCGGCGACCTACTGCAGCTGCGGCTTCTTGAGGAAATTGTTGCGGTCGGCGGACTTGATGCGCAGCCAGGCTTCCCGGCCGTTCCTGAGAATCCGCATCGGAATCTCGGCGCCGGCCGGGCCGCTGCTCCAGACCTTGCGGTAGAAATCGGCCAGGCCATCGACCTCTTCGTCGCGGATCTCCGAGATGATATCGCCTTGCCGCAGGCCCGCCTGGGCGGCCGGGCCGCCTTCGGCAACGCTCATCACCACCACGCCGCCATTGCTCTCGGCGGAGAATGCGCCGAGCCAGGGCCGCGGCGGTTTGTTGACGCTTCCGCGGTTCAACAGATCGTCGAGGATCGGAGTCAAAAGGTCGATCGGCACGATCATGTTGATATCGGCGACCTCGTCGCCCTGGCTCATTTGCAGGCGAAGCGAACCGATGCCTAGAAGCTTGCCGTCCGAACCGATCAGCGCCGCACCGCCCCATGAGGGATGTGCCGGCGCCGTGAAAATCGCCTCATCAAGCAGATATTCCCAGTAGCCGGCGAATTCCTGCCGGGCGACGATGTTTGCCTCGACGAATTCTCCGATGCCGTCGGCAAGCACGACGGCATCGCCGGCCTTGGCGTTTGCCGCGTCGCCGAGATCCACCGCCGGCGCATTGAGAGCCCCGAGAGCCTGCACCAGGCCGAAGCCGGTTTCCTGATCGTAAGCAAGTGCATGAGCGGGAACGACACGCCCGTCATTGGTGGTCAGCCAGACCTCTTCGGCCTCGGTGATGAGATAACCGATGGTCAGCACCAGCCCATTGTCGCGAATGACCACGCCACTGCCCTCCCGGACAGTGCCCAGCGTCTCTGCTGTGAAGGCATCTTCCGGGATGGAAGAACGAACGGCCACGAGTGACCGCAAAATTGGATCGATATTCATGCTTTCATCCTGACAGAGCGCCGGCGCGAAAGGCCGAAATCTCGCGCACTCTGTCTTGAATAGGTAAGAAGATGGGCGGGCGGAGGCAAGGCTATGGCCGATGGAATTTCCAACCCCTGGGGACTGCGCCACGCCATTCATCGCCGTACCGAAGTCTTGCATACGACATTTTTCGTGACAGCGTCATCGTGCAACAATATACAGTCAATCCCATCAAGACTCAAGCTGCACGGATGACGACATGAAAGACTGGCATCCCGATCTCGGGCGAAGCAGCAGCCCGCGTTATATGGCGATCGCCGATGTGATCGAAATGGATCTGCGCAGCGGCCACCTTGTGGCCGGCGACCGGCTGCCGCCGCAACGCGAACTCGCCAAGCGGCTGAATGTCGATTTCACCACGGTGGCGAGAGGGTATGTCGAGGCGCAGAAGCGCGGGCTTGTCGATTCGCATGTCGGCCGAGGCACCTTCGTCACCGGTGGCGCGGACAAGGAGCGCCAGGGATTCGCGCCCGACGCCGCGCCCGATCCTCGCCGCGCCTCCATCGTCGATTTCTCGATGAACATGCCGCCGGAACCGGATGATCCCGAGCTGATCGCCCGCATGCGCGAGGGCATGTCGGCGGTGACGGCGAACCTCATTCCGCTCCTGCGCTACCAGGGTTTCGGCGGCTCCGGCATGGACAAGGAGGCTGCTGCCTCCTGGCTCAGCCGTCGCGGGCTGGTGCCCTCGCAGGAGCGCATCTTCGTCACGCCTGGCGCCCATCCGGCCCTGTTGGCGATCTTCGGCCTGCTGGCAAAACCGGGCGAGACCGTGCTCTCGGAAATCATCACCTATCCCGGCATGCGCTCGATCGCCGCCCAGCTGCGGCTCAATCTGACCGGCCTGCCGATGGACGAGGACGGCATCCTGCCGGACGCCTTTGCGAGAGCCTGCGAGCGGTCGCAGCCGAAGGCGCTTTATCTCAATCCGACGCTGCAAAACCCGACGACGCTGACCATCCCCGCTAGGCGCCGCGAAGAAATCGCTACGGTTGCCCGCAAATATCACGTGCCGATCGTCGAAGACGATGCCTACGGCTTCATTCCGCTGGAAGGTCCGTCGCCGCTTGCGGCAACGGCGCCAGATCTCACCTGGCATATCGGCGGGCTGGCGAAATGCATCGGTGCCGGCCTGCGTCTTGCCTATGTCGTGGCGCCTGATAGCAAGGCCGTGTGGCCCTTCGTCAGCGCCATGCGCGCCAACAATGTCATGGCCTCGCCGCTGACCTTGGCGCTCGCCACCCGCTGGATCGAAGACAGCACGGCCGATGCGATCCTGCGCTTCATCCGCACGGAAGCCGCCGCCCGTCAGCAGATGGTCGCCGCCCTCCTGCCTGAAGGCAGCTACCGCGCCGATCCGCTCAGTTTCAACATCTGGCTGCCGCTCTCCAACGGCTGGACCCGCTCCACCTTCGGCAGCCACATGCGCTCCGCCGGCATCGGCGTCGTGGCAAGCGACGCCTTTACGGTCGAGGGCGCCGCGCCCGAGGCCGTGCGTGTCTGCCTCGGCGGCCCGATCAGCCGGGAGAAGCTGCAAGGCGCACTGGATTTCATGGCCCATGCGTTGGAGGGGCCGCCGGAAATGGCGGCTTCGTTCTTCTGAGCCGCAAACGCCGCAGCTAAGCCCTTCAGACAAACGCGGTCGGCCCGGCCTGCGGAACTCTGCGACATTCTGACGAGTTGACTGGCAATGTCCGAAAAATGTATTTATATTGAATGCATACATTTATCGGCATTGATTGGCTTGATGCCGGCGCAGAACAAGGTGTGATCGTCATGGAAACCGAATATCCCCCGCTTCCTCCGCTGCAGACCGGCATCAGGGGGCGCTGCCCGCGCTGCGGCCAGGGCCATATGTTCAACGGCTTCCTGACGCTGCAGCCGGAATGCGAGGCTTGCGGCCTCGATTATTCCTTTGCTGATCCGGCCGATGGTCCGGCTTTTTTCGTCATCTGCTTTGCCTGCATCCCGAGCGTGCTGCTCGGCGTCTGGCTGGAGGTGGCGTTTGCCGCGCCGATCTGGGTGCAGCTTCTGGTCACCGGCCCCTTCATGCTCGCCACCTGCATTCCGCCATTGCGGCCGCTGAAGGGCTGGCTGGTCGCCAGCCAGTATTTCTACAAGGCGGAAGAGGGTAAACTAGCCTGAGATCTGTTGAGCGTGGCGCGCAGGCGCGGCGTGGCGAAATCGATGAGCGCCCGCAATTTCAGGGGCACCAATCCCTGCGCGGGATAGACGAGATGCACCGGTGCCGGCGGCGGTTCGAAATCGGCAAGCAGTGGCGTAAGCAGGCCGGCCGTCTCAGCGCGTGCGGCTTGATAGGACAGGACCCGGGTGATCCCGAGGCCGGCGACCGCCGCATCGACCGCAGCCTCGGCGGTGTTGACGGCAAGCCGTGAGCGGATCGGCACGGTAAGATCGCGTTTTCCCTCCGTGAATGTCCAGTTCAGCGTCGAGGCCATGCCGTCGAAGGTGATGCAGTGATGCGCGGCGAGATCGCCCGGATGCCGAGGTGTGACCTGCCGTGCGAGATAATCCGGGCTGGCATAGACCGTCCGGCGCATCGCGCCGAGCCTAGTGGCGATCAGGTTGCTGTCTGGCAGGTTGCCGATCCGGAGCGCCACATCGATGTGATCCTCGACGAGGTTCGACAGCCGGTCGCCAAGCATCAGCCGCAGATTGATATCGGGATAGGCTTTGAGGAAGTCCACCACCACGGGCAGGACATGCAGCCGCCCGAAGACGATCGGTGCGGTCATCGTCAACTCGCCCTTCGGCACGCTGTATTCGCCCGCCGCCGTCCGTTCCGCCTCTTCCACCCGATCGAGAATTTCCCGCGCCGCCTCCACATAGGAGCGGCCGGCCTCCGTTAGCGTGATCTTCCGGTTGCTTCTCTGCAGCAACTGGGCGTTCAGATGGGCTTCCAGCTCGGAAATTTTGCGGCTGACGGTGGCGAGCGGCGACCGCAAATGCCGGGCGGCGGCGGATAGGCTGCCCTGTTCAACAACGGCGAGAAGCACGGTCATGGCGTCGAGGCGGTCCATTTTATCCTTCCGAAAAATGGGAATATGCCTTCCAGATTAGCATTCTACTGCAATCAAATGGAAGGCAATACATTCCCCGCAGATGGTTCGCAGGCGGCCATCCTCAATCCCCGTCGATGGGGAAGACCAAAGGAAACCATCATGAAACTCTACCACCACCCGCTTTCCGGCCATTCGCACCGGGTTCACCTTTTTCTGTCGCTGCTTGGCGTGCCCTATGAGTTGGTCGAGGTCGACTTGGCGGCGGGCGCCCACAAGGCGCCCGAATTTCTGAAGCTCAATCCCTTTGGCCAGGTGCCGGTCCTCGACGACGATGGAGCGGTCATTGCCGACTCCTCTGCCATCCTCGTCTATCTCGCGCGCAAATATGGCCGCACCGACTGGTTGCCGGAACAGGCATTGGCCGCGGCGCGAATACAGAAATGGCTCTCGGTTGCTGCGGGTGAGATCGCCTATGGACCGTGCGCCGCCCGCCTGGTGACCGTTTTCGGCGCCGATTTCCGCACCGATGAAGTGATCGCCCGGGCGCATCGCATTCTGGCGCTGATCGAGGCAGAGCTCGCCGCCCGCACTTTCCTGCTTGGCGACAATCCTGTCATCGCCGACGTCGCGCTCTACAGCTACATCGCCAATGCGCCAGAAGGCAATGTCGACATCTCGGCCTATCCAAGCGTTCGCGCTTGGCTTGCCCGCATCGAGGCGCTGCCCGGTTTCGTCGGCTTTCGCAAGACGAAGATCGGCCTTGCCGCGTGAGACTGCGCCGGGACGGATCACCGTCCCGGTTTCCCAAATTATGCCCGCAAGGAGGCCGTCATGCTGGAGCAGACAAGAGACGACGCGACGTCACCCTGGCATCGGGGCGAACTCGCCATGCAGCGCAGCGTCGGGGTCGTCGAACGCATGGATGGACCCGGCCGGAATTTCGTCCGCAAGGCGATGCCCGAACAGCACCGCGCATTTTTTCCGATGCTGCCCTTCATAGTGCTCGGCGCTGTCGATGCCAAAGGCGATGTCTGGGCAACGGTGCGGGCTGCGCGACCGGGTTTCATGTCCTCTCCGGATCCGGAGAGCCTCGATGTCGACCTGCCGCGCGATCCGGCCGATCCGGTCGATGCCGGCATGGAGGATGGCGACGCGATCGCCATGCTCGGCATCCAGCTCGAGACCCGGCGGCGCAACCGGCTGAACGGCGTCATTCGCCGAACGGATGCCGAAGCCTTCCGCCTGCGCGTCGGCCAGAGCTTCGGCAATTGCCCGCAATATATCCAGCCTCGCTCTTCCGTCTTTGTCCGCGATCCCGATAGGCCGACAGAGGTGGTGCCGCTGCATCCCGGTCAACTCGACCATCGCATGCGCGGGATGATCGAGGGCGCCGATACCTTCTTCGTCGCCTCCTATGTCGATCGCGACAATGGCGAGCGGCAGGTTGACGTTTCCCATCGCGGCGGCGACGTCGGCTTCGTACATGTCGGTGCCGATGGGGTGCTGACCGTTCCCGATTTTTCCGGCAATCGGTTCTTCAACACCCTCGGCAATTTTCTGGTCAACCCGAAGGCCGGGCTGGTCTTCGTCGATTTTGAAACCGGCGACATGCTGCAACTGGCGGGAAAGGTCGAGGTGCTGCTGGATTCGCCCGAAGTCGCCAGCATTGAACGGGCGGAACGGCTGTGGCGGTTCACGCCGGAACAGATCGTGCTGCGCCCGGATGCCTTGCCGCTACGATGGAAGAAGGAGAGCGCCGATCTGCTACGGCGCGCCCGCGGGTGAGGAGCTGCAAAACGCTGCCCCGGCCGTCTTGCATATCATTGTACCAATCGGTACAATCATTGCCGTTCAGTACAGGAGCGCCTATGTCCAGCCTCGTCCCGCCTTTCACCCTTGAGACCGCCACCCGGAAAGTCCGCCTTGCTGAGGACGGCTGGAACAGCCGCGATCCCGAGCGCGTCTCGCTCGTTTACACGCCGGACAGCCGCTGGCGGAACCGCGCCGAATTCGTCAACGGCCGCGCCGAGATCGTTGCCTTTCTCACCCGCAAATGGGCGAAGGAGTTGGATTACCGGCTGATCAAGGAGATCTGGGCCTTCACCGACGATCGCATCGCCGTGCGCTTCGCCTATGAATGGCACGATGACAGCGGCAACTGGTTCCGCTCCTATGGCAATGAGAACTGGGAATTCGATGCCGCCGGCCTGATGCAGCGCCGCTTCGCCTGCATCAACGACCTGCCGATCCGAGAATCGGAGCGCAAGTACCACTGGCCACTCGGCCGGCGGCCGGACGATCATCCCGGCCTGACCGAGCTTGGCCTTTGACGCAAGCGAGGCCAAGGAAACTCCGCCGGTGAAGACCGTCTACGAACGCGCCGACATCGTGCCGCTGCTGGCGGAAATCTTCCGCGAACTCGGCTATGAGGGGACGTCTCTCAGCCGCATCACCGAACGCACCGGCCTCGGCAAGGGGAGCCTTTACCACTTCTTTCCCGGCGGCAAGGAGGAGATGGCTAACGCCGTGCTTGCCGAAATCGACGCCTGGTTCGAGCAGGCGATCTATCGGCCGCTGAGACAGGATGACGCCCGTCAGGCGATCGCGGCGATGTGGGTCAATGTGAATGATTACTTCAGATCCGGCCGCCGCATCTGCCTCGTCGGCGCCTTCGCCCTTGACGACACGAGGGAACGGTTTTCGGCGGCGATCGGCGACTATTTCATCCGCTGGATCGGCGCCGTGCGTTCGGCGTTGAGCCGGGCAGGCTATTCTGACGACGAGGCGCAAGCGCTCGCCGAGGAGGGCGTCGCCGGCATTCAAGGCGCGCTGGTGTTGGCGCGGGCGCTGGGAGACGAAAGGATCTTTATCCGCTCGCTGGAAACGCTGGCGAAGCGGTTTGAGGCTGCGACGCGATGAGGGCTGGCCTTACATCCGCGCCGCTTTGCCTGTATCTCTCAGCGTTGCTGTTGAGGCTGCTGGGCCGGGCGCGGATTTTCCCGTTCAAGGCGAATCTGGCGCCATTCGTTTTCCATCTGGTCTACGAGGTGCTGGGGAATGGTGGTTTGCGGAGTGGCAGGCGTCTGCATCGGAAGTCTCCTCTATTCGCGGCAAGGCTTCAGGGCAAGAAGATGCATTGCACAAGATAAAAGGTGTGTAAATCAGTGGCTTAAAGACTTTAAACGATTAAATGGATTTTAATCGATTAAGGCGGTTTTAACCACGATGTTTTCTGGGAAGCGCGGAATGGTCGTCCACATGGACCGAAGTTTATTTTTCGATGCGGTGAAGAGCGAACTCTTCAAGGGAGAGCTGACGCATCCTCAGGTAGTGGGCATCACGGCGATTCTCGACGCCTGGGAAGAGCGGTTTCCGCATGCCGACCGGCGGTGGCTCGCCTATATCCTCGCCACCGCCTATCATGAGACCGCCTATACGATGCAGCCGGTTCGCGAGACGCTGGCGCAAAGCGATGCCCGCGCCGTCGAGATCCTGGAAACGGCCTTTGCCGCAGGCCGGCTTTCCTGGGTAAAGACGCCCTACTGGCGGCCCGATGAAGATGGCCGCAGCTGGCTCGGGCGCGGCCTGGTGCAGCTCACCCACAAGCGGAACTATGAGGCGATGAGCGTGCTGACGGGTATCGACCTCGTTGCCGATCCCGACCGGGCGATGGAGATGGATGCGGCGGTGACCATCCTGATCGACGGTATGCTGCAGGGCAGCTTTACCGGCCACAAGCTTGCCGATCACCTGAACGGGGCGACCGAGGACTGGGTGAACGCGCGGCGCATCGTCAATGGCACCGACCGGGCGGAAAAGCTCGCGGGTTACGCCATGGCCTTCCATGCGGCGATGCGTCCCAATGCTGCGCATGGCGTGATCGCGCGGTTGAAGGCCTGGGGCTCGCGTGTTATCGCGCGGCTGACCCTCTGAAACTTGACAGGAGCTTCGCGTGATCCGCCATATCGTCTTCTTCACAGTGCAGGAGGAGCATTTGCAGGAGGTGAGGGCCGGGCTTTCGATCCTGACCGCCATTCCGCATGCGCGGCTCCTGGAAATCGGCACCAATGTGAAGACCGATCAGCTGGGCACCGAGATCGACCTCGTGGTCTACGGCGAATTTGACGACGAGGCAGCACTTGCCGCTTACAAGGCCCATCCGGATTATCAGCTCTCGATCGAGCGGGTGCGGCCGCTTCGTGAAAAGCGCATCGCCGCCGACTACGACAGCCGCACGGCAGTGAAACGGCCCCTGTGAGCTTAAAGCCTTGGGGATGCCGAGCACATTCTTCATAGTTTCAAATGGACAAGTGATCTGCCGCGGTGATATCGCGCGAAAGCTGACTCAACTTCTGAGCCGCCGGACTCAACCTTCGAAAAAGAAGCTGCAAGCGATTTAAAAGATTCGCCAAAAACGGCTGCTCATTGATCGTCTTCCGGCCTTGGTGGCGGCGCGCGTAGCGAACGCGTGCCCTTCTAAGGATAGATGATAATCAAGGCACCTTAAGAATGGCTGACAGAGAACGCCGCAGGCTGGCCGGGCTCTTATGAAACGACAGGGCTCGGCTGCGATGCGTGGGCGCCGCGCACCATCGCCATCAATATCAGCACGAAGGTCAGCGACAAGGCCGCGAGAACGGCGCAGGCGATGAGGGCCGGCCCGGCGCCGGCGCGGTCGAGGATGGCGGTGAAGATGACTGGAGCGATGGCGTTGGCGAGGTTTTGCGGCAGCGACAGCCGGGCCGATTGCAGGCCGTATTCGGCAGGTGAAAACAAGGCCAGCGGCAGAAGCGCGCGGGCGACGGTCATGACGCCGGCGCCGAAGCCGTAGAGCAGAACGAAGGTGACGAGCAGCGGTGTCGACGAACCGGCGACCAGCATGATCGGGAAACTGACCATCATCAAGCCGATGCCCATGACCGCGCTCAGCATGGGGTTGCCGCGCCGGCCGAGCAGCATGTCGAGGAAACGCGCCGAGATGCCGAGCACGCCGCGTGCCGCGCCGAGCTGCAGCGCGAAGGCCGGCGAAACGCCGGACTGGCGGAAGATTTCGAGCAGCGATGGCGAGATGCCGAAGGTGATGAAGGTCGAGATCGTCGTCGCCGCCGCAATCAGCAGGAAGGCTTTGCGCCGTGCCGCCTTCGACAGCGCAACCGGGCCAATGTCTGCCGCGCCGCTTTCGATATGCGTTACGATCGGTTTCGGCAGGGCGAAAAGATGCAGCGGCAGGCAGACGAAGAATTGCAGGCCGGCACAGAGGAGGAAGGTGATGCGCCATCCCACGGTTTCGTTCAGCAGGCTGAGGATCGGCCAGAAGACGGTGCTCGACAGCCCGGTGAACAGCATGAGGATGGCAATGACGCGTTTGCCGTTCGCCCCTTCGCGCTCGACGACGGCCGTATAGGCCGGTGCCGAAAGGCCGCAGGCGCCGCCGATGCCGATGACGACCCAGGCGGCGGCATAAAGCATGATGCCGTTTGCGGCTGAAAGCAGAAGCAAGCCGAGCGCAAAGATGAGCGATGAGGCCGAAAGCACACGGGCGGCGCCATAGCGGGCGAGCCAGCGTCCGGTCGCGGGACCAACGAAAGCGCTGATCATCATCATGATCGTCAGGCCGGCAAACACCACCTCGTTCGGCAGGCCGAGAGCGGGCGCCACGATGCGGCCCATCACCCCGAGCATATCGAACGTCGTGCCCCAGCCGATCACCTGGGTGATGGCAAGCACGGTGACCGTCTGCGCCGAGCGGAAGCGGAAATAATTTGGCATTGGTGCTGAAATGACCTGAATGCGGAAACAGCAAGGACATAACAGCTTCGACCGGTCGGCAAAAGCTGCGATCGCAATCCCGGCGGTCCGCGGCGCCCAGCTATTCGTCCGCGCTCGGCACTCCGTGCGTGCCTAGCGCTGCAGACTTTTCCCACGCGAAGATGGCCGCCGAACGCAGGCGCGGCGGCGGGTTTCAGCCGCTGCCGCCAGCAGTCGAGAATGGTTCTAAACGCCCTGCATTACAGCGCATTCATTTGCCATTCAGGTCGCGTGAGTACATATTCGGGCCACGTTGGCATTACCTTGAAAGCATAGCACATGGCCTTTCCTCTGAGCGTCGCAGCATTGGCCGCCGGATTGGTGGTATCGGCGCCTTCACCGGATGGCGCGGGCACCCTCGTTCATAGCGTAGCAGGCGATTGCAGCGCCGCGGCAGCCCAGGTCGTCGAGCAGACGGGCGGCCAGCTTCTCTCCGTGCAGCCGGTGGGCGATACCTGCATCATCACCGTTCTGGTATCGGGCAACGGACAGCGTCCACGCAAGGTGACGGTAAAGGTTCCGATGTAGGCGGAATCGGTCTATTCAGGACAGATCGATTTGAAGCGGACGAAGGCGGACCGATGCGTATTCTGGTAGTCGAAGACGACGTCAATCTGAACCGGCAGCTGGCCGACACGCTGAAGGAGGCGGGCTATGTCGTCGACCAGGCGTTCGACGGCGAGGAAGGCCATTTCCTCGGCGATACCGAACCTTATGACGCCATCATTCTCGATATCGGCCTGCCGGAGTTGGATGGAGTGACCGTTCTTGAAAAATGGCGCGGCGCCGGCCGCGGCGTGCCGGTGCTGATTCTGACGGCGCGCGACCGCTGGAGCGACAAGGTCGCCGGCATCGACGCAGGCGCCGACGACTACGTCACCAAACCCTTCCATGTCGAGGAAGTGCTGGCGCGCATTCGGGCGCTGATCCGGCGTGCGGCCGGGCATTCCTCTTCCGAGATCATCTGCGGCCCGGTGCGGCTCGATACAAAATCCTCGAAGGCGACGGTCAACGGTACCACGCTGAAGCTGACCTCGCACGAATACCGCCTGCTTGCCTATCTCATGCACCACATGGGCGAGGTCGTCTCGCGCACCGAACTGGTCGAGCACATGTACGACCAGGATTTCGACCGCGATTCCAACACGATCGAGGTCTTTGTCGGCCGTTTGCGCAAGAAGATGGGCGTCGATCTGATCGAAACGGTGCGCGGTCTCGGTTACCGCATTCAAGCGCCGAAACATGCGAATTAAGTCGCTCACTGCACGTGTCTTGCTGCTGACCACGGTCTGGTCGACGGTGGCGCTTGTCGTGATCGGCCTGTTGATCTCCACGCTTTACCGCAAGAGCGCCGAGCGCGGTTTCCAGGATCTCTTGCGGGCGCAGCTCTATAACGTCATCAACTCGGTGACGATAGGCGATCAGGGCGCGCTCAGCGGCAGCCCGCAGCTCGGCGACCTGCGTTTTGCCCAGCCGAAGACCGGTTGGTATTGGGTGGTGGAGCCGCTCGGCACCTATACGACAGCGCCGCTGGTGTCGCCCTCGCTCGGCTCGGCGCTCATTCCGGTGCCCTCGGTCGTCGAGGCGCCCTTCGACAAGAATTACGAACGCTACTACCAGGTGACGGATGCCTCCGGGAACCGCGTGCAGGTGGCCGAAACCGAAGTCGTGCTCGACACCGACGGGCGCGCGGCGCGCGTCCGCGTCACCGGCAATGTCGATGTCGTCGAGGACGACGTGCGTACCTTTTCCCACAGTCTCTATCTGGCGCTTGCCGGCTTCGGCGTCGGCAGCCTGATCGTCAATGCGCTGGCGATTCTCTATGGCCTGAAGCCGCTCGACAAGGCGCGTGCCGCCTTGGAGCGCATCCGCGCCGGCGAGAGCGAGCAGCTGAAGGGCGACTTCCCGCGCGAGATTCTGCCGCTTGCCAATGAGGTCAACGCGCTGATCGACAGCAACCGCCGCATCGTCGAGCGGGCCCGCATGCAGGTCGGCAATCTCGCCCATTCGCTGAAGACGCCGATCGCCGTTCTCCTCAATGAGGCGCGCGTGCTCGAAAAATCCCACGGCGAACTGGTGCGCAGCCAGGCGGAATCGATGCAGGGCCA
Organism: Rhizobium redzepovicii; assembly: GCF_019793435.1. GTDB lineage: Bacteria > Pseudomonadota > Alphaproteobacteria > Rhizobiales > Rhizobiaceae > Rhizobium > Rhizobium redzepovicii. The sequence continues at coordinate 383,552 of NZ_JAILYH010000003.1, forward strand.
GGTGCAGTCCTATCTCAACCGGGCCCGCATCGCCGCGCAGCGCGAATCCGTGCTCGCCCGCACCGATGCCGAGCCGGCGCTGGAGCGGCTGGTGCGCGTCATGCGCCGGCTGAACGTCGATACCGAATTCGATCTCGTCGTCTCGCCACCGCATCTGGCCGTCGCCATGGAGCAGCAGGATCTCGAGGAGACCGTCGGCAACCTCCTGGAGAATGCGGCCCGTTTTGCCAAGAGCAAGGTCCGGCTTTCCGCCGTCGAGGCCGGCGAGGACGTCAGGGGCGCCGAGGCAAGCGCCCGCCGCCACTGGGTGGAACTCGCCGTCGAGGATGACGGGCCGGGCCTGGAGCCCGATCAGATCCGCGAGGCACTGAAGCGCGGCCGCAGGCTCGATGAGAGCAAGCCCGGAACCGGGCTTGGCCTGTCGATCGTCACCGAGATATCAAGTGAGTATCAAGGACGGCTCGAGCTTTCCCGCGGCGAATGGGGCGGGCTCAAGGCAAAGCTTATCCTGCCCGGCATCACAAAGGATGTTGCATGAGCAACTGCTTGATGTCACAAAGATACTGGCAAATGTATAGCATGCTTTGCCTTAATGCTGACACGGGGACGCTGCACTTCGATCGGCTGAAATTGACCCCTGATCGTGGTTCGACGCAATGATTTTACGCTCGCAAGGCATGATCGCTTCTGCTCTTCTCGTCGCCGTCGCCCTCACCGGCTGCACGACGACGAAGGGTGCTGCTTCACGCGGCATTTTTTCGAGCAAGCCCTCGGCCTCGGCCGCCTTCCTCACCGCGCTGCAGGGCGGCCTTGTCGGCCGCAGCGGCGTGACGCTTGGTGATAGCGACAAGCAGCGGGCACTCGAGGCCGAATATCGGGCGCTGGAGGGTGCTGCCGTCGGGCAGCCGATGCTGTGGACCGGCAAGGACGTCACCGGCAAGGTGGTCGCCGCCGCACCCTATCAGGTCGGTTCGCAAAACTGCCGGCAATATACCCATACACTGACCGTCGACGGCAAGGACACCGTGGTGCGGGGTGCCGCCTGCCGCAACGAGGATGGCAGCTGGTCCCCGCTCGGCTAAATCAGGTGAATTGCGGCTTATAGCCTCAAATCTTCGTCATTCCGGCTTTGGCAGTTGGAATGGCGGCCGGCTTCACGTATTTGGGCCGATATGCTGTTCTGGATTCTCGTTGCCGTTCTGACGGCAGTCGTCGCTGCCGTCCTGCTCTACCCCCTTCTGCGCGGTGCGAAGGCGGCGGAGAATATCCGTGCGGGTGAGGCGGCGGTCTATCGCGACCAGCTGCGCGAACTCGACCGCGATCTCAACGGCGGGCTGATCACGCCTGAGGAAGCCGATTATGCCAGGGCCGAAATCGGCCGTCGGCTGATCGCCGTTTCCGCCGGCGGGCCGGAAGAGGCGCCGAAACCTGCACGGCATCACCGTTTCACTGAGGCCTTCGTGCTGCTGGTGCTGCCGCTTCTCGGCCTCTGTCTTTACTTGACGACGGGCAGGCCGGACCTGCCCTCGCAGCCGCTGGAAGCGCGGCTGGAAAATCCCGGCAACGACATGGCGGTGCTGATCGTCAAGGCGGAACGGCACCTGGCCGAGAGCCCCGATGACGGCAAGGGCTGGGACGTGCTGGCGCCGATCTATCTGCGCACCATGCGGGTGAACGACGCGCAACTGGCCTACCGCAATGCCATCCGGCTGCTCGGCCCAAGCCCGGCTCGGCTCGACGGCCTTGCCGAAACGCTGATGGCGGTCTCCGACGGCGTGGTGACGGAGGAGACGCGGCAGGTGCTGGAACAGTCGCTGACGCTGGAACCCGACAATCCGCGCGCTCGCTTCTACGTCGCCCTCAGCATGGAGCAGGCAGGACGACGCGACGAGGCGCGCCAGGCCTTCGAAGCGCTGGCGAAACAATCTCCGGCCGATGCGCCCTGGCTGCCGCTGGTCAACCAGCATATCGCCATGAATGGCAGTGCGCCGGGAGGCGCCGATCAGGCTCCCCCGGGCGCCAATCAGGCTGCCCCCGGCAATCCCACGCAGCAGGATGTGGCGGCGGCCGAAAACATGAATGCCGGCGACCGTCAGCAGATGATCCGCGGCATGGTCGCGAGCCTCGACGCCAAGCTCAGCGCCGATCCGAACAATTTCGAGGGATGGGTGCGGCTCGTCCGCTCCTATGCCGTGTTGAACGATAAGGATCGTGCCGCCGATGCGCTGAAGCGCGGGCTTGCCGCCTTTCCGCTGCCCGGCGAACAAGGCAGCCAATTGCTGGCGCTGGCCAGGGAACTCGGCATATCAACGGAAGGATTGGCTGAATGACCCGCAAGCAGAAGCGCCTGGCGGTGATCGCAGGCGGCATGGGCTTCATTGCCGCCGCCGTGCTGCTGGTCATGTTCGCCTTCAGCCAGTCGGTCGCCTATTTCTACATGCCGGCCGATCTGGCCAAGACCCCGGTGGCGCCGGAAACCCGCATCCGGCTCGGCGGCCTGGTTGGCGAGGGCAGCGTCGTGCGCGGCGCCGGCTCGACCGTGGAATTTTCCGTCACCGACGGCAGCGCCAATGCCGTGAAGGTCAAATATACCGGCATCCTGCCGGATCTTTTCCGCGAGGGGCAGGGGGTGGTCACCGAAGGCATGTTTGCACCCGGGACCAACGTCTTTACCGCCGATACCGTGCTTGCCAAGCATGACGAGACCTATATGCCGAAGGACGTGGCCGACAGGCTGAAGCAGCAGGGGCTGTGGAAAGAGGGTCAGGGCCAGGAGGCGAAAGCGACGCAATGATCATCGAGATCGGCCATTACGCGCTGGTGCTGGCGCTGGCAACGGCGCTCATCCTCTCCGTCGTGCCGGTCATCGGCGCCCGCCGCCATGACCGGGCGATGATGGATGTCGCGACCATCGGTTCGCTGGCGATGTTTGCGCTCGTCGTCTTCTCCTTCGGCGTCTTGACCTATGCCCATGTCGTCTCCGACTTCTCGGTCGAGAACGTCTGGGAGAATTCGCATTCGCTGGTGCCGCTGATCTACAAATATTCCGGCGTCTGGGGCAATCACGAGGGATCGATGATGCTCTGGCTGTTGATCCTGACGCTGTTCAGCGCGCTGGTCGCCGTCTTCGGACGCAATCTGCCGGAGACGCTGAAGGCCAATGTGCTGGCCGTACAGGCCTGGATTTCGGTCGCCTTCACGCTGTTCATCCTGTTGACCTCCAATCCCTTCCTGCGGCTCGATCCGGCGCCGGCCGAGGGCCGCGATCTCAATCCGGTCCTGCAGGATGTCGGCCTGGCGATCCACCCGCCGCTGCTCTATCTCGGCTATGTCGGCTTTTCCGTCTGCTTCTCCTTTGCGGTCGCCGCCCTCCTCGAAGGCCGCATCGACGCCGCCTGGGCCCGCTGGGTGCGGCCCTGGACGCTTGCCGCCTGGACCTTTCTGACGCTGGGCATCGCCATGGGTTCCTACTGGGCCTATTACGAGCTCGGCTGGGGCGGCTGGTGGTTCTGGGATCCGGTGGAAAACGCCTCCTTCATGCCCTGGCTTGCCGGCACCGCGCTGTTGCATTCGGCCCTCGTCATGGAAAAGCGCGAGGCGCTGAAGATCTGGACGGTGCTGCTGGCCATCCTCACCTTCTCGCTGTCGCTGATGGGCACCTTCCTGGTGCGCTCCGGCGTGCTGACCTCGGTGCATGCCTTTGCCAGCGATCCCTCCCGCGGCGTCTTCATTCTCTGCATCCTGCTGATCTTCATCGGCGGTGCGCTGTCGCTGTTTGCCTTCCGGGCGCCGAAGCTTGCGGCCGGCGGGCTGTTTGCGCCGATTTCGCGCGAGGGCGCGCTCGTCGTCAACAATCTGATCCTGACGGTCGCCTGCGGCACGGTCTTGACCGGCACGCTCTATCCGCTGCTGCTGGAAACGCTGACCGGCGACAAGATTTCCGTCGGGCCGCCCTTCTTCAACCTGACCTTCGGCCTCTTGATGGCGCCGCTGATCGTCATCGTCCCCTTCGGGCCGCTGCTCGCCTGGAAGCGCGGCGATCTGCTCGGCGCCCTGCAGCGGCTCTATGTCGTCGCCGGCATCGCCTTCGCCGCTGCGCTGATCTTCTTCTATCTCCAGCATGGCGGGCCAGTGCTGTCCGTGCTCGGGCTGGCGGCCGGGCTGTTCCTGGTCTTCGGCGCGGTTGCCGATCTCTGGTATCGTGCCGGCATCGGCAAGGTTGCGGGCAACGTCGCCTGGCGGCGTCTGAGCGGCCTGTCGCGTTCGGCCTTCGGCACCGCTCTTGCCCATGCCGGGCTCGGCATCAGCGTGCTCGGCATCGTCGCGGTGACGACCTTCCAGACCGAATACGTCATCGAGATGAAGCCCGGCGAAACCACTGACGCCGGCGGCTACAGCCTGCATTTCGACGGCATGCAGCCGGCGACCGGGCCGAACTATACCGAGGAGCGCGGCCACTTCACCATCCGCCGCGCCGGTGTCGCGGTCGCCGATACCTGGTCGGCCAAGCGCCTCTACACCGCCCGCCAGATGCCGACGACGGAGGCGGGCATCCTGACCTTCGGCCTCAGCCAGCTCTACGTCTCATTGGGCGACGCCACCAAGGACGGCGGCATCGTCGTGCGCATCTGGTGGAAGCCGTTCATCCTCTGCATCTGGGGCGGAGCGCTTGTCATGGCTGCCGGCGGCCTCGTCTCCCTCAGCGACCGCCGCCTGCGCGTCGGCGCCCCGCGCAGGAAGGCGAAGGCGGCAAAGCCTGTAGAGCCTGCAATGGAGCCGGCGGAATGATGCGGCGTCTCCTCCTGGCTTTCGTCTTGATGCTGTTGGCCGCGCCGGCCTTCGCCGTCAATCCTGACGAGGTGCTGGCCGACCCGGCACTGGAAGCGCGCGCTCGCGCCCTTTCGGCGGAACTGCGCTGCATGGTCTGCCAGAACCAGTCGATCGACGATTCCAATGCCGATCTCGCCAAGGATCTGCGCCTGCTGGTGCGCGAGCGCATCACCGACGGCGACAGCGACGAGGCGGTGCTGAACTATATCGTCTCGCGCTACGGCGAATTCGTGCTGCTGAAGCCGCGGTTCAGCATGAAGACCGGCCTGCTGTGGGGCGCCCCGGCGCTGCTCGTGCTCGCCGGCGGACTGTCACTGCTGGTCTTTGCCCGCAGGCGGTCAGGCAAGCCGACAGGAAGTAAATTGACCGCGGATGAGCAGTCGAAGTTGAACGAGCTCCTGGAAAAGTAGCGGTCCGCCGGCGGCAATCGCCAGCCCGCGACCAAACATTTTCACACATTACCAATTTTTCATTGGCCGGACAGTTCGCAGTAAGGTGCGCCATCCTATATCTTGATGCATCGACTGATCCGGCGCTGCCGGGCTGAAGATTTAAGAACAAGAGAAGGTGCTCCAATGCTCAAGAATTTCAACGGACGTCCGTCCCTCGCCACCGTGCTCAAGGCTTCTACCGTCGCCGGTATCGCAGCCGCTGTGCTCGCAACCGGCGTTCCGCTCGAAATCACCCGGTCTTATGCCGAAGCCGTCAAGGTTCAGGCGCCTGCCGTGCCGAGCTTCGCCAATGTTGTCGACGCCGTTTCGCCGGCCGTCGTTTCCGTTCGTGTCGAAAACCGCGTCAATCCCGTCTCTGACAATGATGGCCTGTCCTTCGATTTCAACGGCCGCGGCTTCGATGATCTTCCCGATGATCATCCGCTGAAGCGCTTCTTCAAGCAGTTCGGCGGCCAGGACCCAAATGATCAGCAGGGCCATCAGCGGCGCTTTGGCCAGAACGGTCCGGGCGGCCCGAATGGCCCGGGCGGCAAGGGCCGGCTGCGTCCGGTCGCTCAAGGCTCGGGCTTCTTCATTTCCGAGGACGGCTACATCGTCACCAACAACCACGTGGTGTCCGATGGCCAGGCCTTCGTCGCCGTCATGAATGATGGCACCGAACTCGATGCCAAGCTGATCGGCAAGGATCCGCGCACCGATCTCGCCGTGCTCAAGGTCGACGGCAAGGGCAAGAAGTTCACCTATGTCAACTGGGCCGACGACAACAATGTCCGCGTCGGCGATTGGGTCGTCGCGGTCGGCAACCCCTTCGGTCTCGGCGGCACGGTCACGGCGGGCATCGTTTCGGCCCGCGGTCGCGATATCGGTTCCGGTCCATATGACGATTACCTGCAGGTGGACGCGGCCGTGAACCGCGGCAACTCCGGTGGCCCGACCTTCAACCTCAGCGGCGAAGTCGTCGGCATCAACACCGCGATCTTTTCGCCGTCGGGCGGCAGCGTCGGCATCGCCTTCGCCATTCCCGCCTCGACCGCCAGGGATGTCGTCGCCGACCTGATGAAGGATGGCCAGGTGTCTCGCGGCTGGCTGGGTGTCCAGATCCAGCCGGTGACCAAGGATATCGCCGAATCTATCGGTCTGTCCGAGCCGAGCGGCGCCCTTGTCGTCGCCCCGCAGGCGGGCTCTCCCGGTGACAAGGCCGGCATGAAGGCCGGCGACGTCGTCACGGCGCTGAACGGTGAAACGATCAAGGATGCGCGTGATCTCAGCCGCCGCATCGGCGCGATGCAGCCGGGCAGCAAGGTCGAGCTTTCGGTCTGGCGCGCCGGCAAGGCCCAGCCTCTGACCGTCGAACTCGGCACGCTGCCGGCCGACCAGAAGGATGCGAACGCCGATGACAACAGCCAGCCGCAGCAGCCCGAAGCGCCGGCGTCCGAAAAGGCGCTCGCCGACCTCGGCCTGACGGTCGGTCCCTCCGACGACGGCAAGGGCCTGGCGATCACCGGCATCGATCCGGACTCCGACGCCGCGGACAAGGGCATCAAGGAAGGCGAGAAGATCACCTCGGTCAACAACCAGGAAGTCTCCAGCCCCGCCGATGTCGTCAAGGTGCTGAACCAGGCCAAGAAGGACGGCCGCACCCGCGCGCTGTTCCAGATCCAGTCCAGCGAAGGAAGCCGTTTCGTCGCGCTTCCGATCAACGGCCGGGGCTGATCCTTTAAGAAAACAGGAGCCGTGCGGATGAAAATCCGCGCGGCTTGATTCTTCTGACCTTTGAAGGATGATCGCGATGAGCGCCGCGCCGCAGGAAGATGCTTTGAGCCTTGCCGAAACGCAGCCGGTGGGTAATGTCGGCCGCATGAAGATTCTCATCATCGAAGATGATCTCGAAGCCGCGGTCTACCTCACGAAAGCCTTTCGCGAGGCGGGTATCGTTGCCGATCACGCCAGCGACGGCGAGGCCGGCCTGTTCATGGGGTCGGAAAACACCTACGACGTCATCGTCATCGATCGCATGCTGCCGCGCCGGGACGGTCTCTCCGTCATCAGCGAGCTGCGCCGCAAGGCGATTCATACCCCGGTTCTCATTCTTTCCGCCCTCGGCCAGGTCGATGACCGCGTCACCGGCCTTCGCGCCGGCGGCGACGACTACCTGCCGAAGCCTTATGCCTTCAGCGAATTGCTGGCGCGCGTCGAGGTACTCGGCCGCCGCAAGGGCACGCCGGATCAGGACGTCGTCTATCGCGTCGGCGATCTCGAACTCGATCGACTCTCCCACGAGGTGCGCCGCGGCGGCAAGGAAATCCCGCTGCAGCCGCGCGAATTCCGCCTGCTCGAATATCTGATGAAGAATGCCGGCCAGGTAGTGACCCGCACCATGCTGCTCGAAAATGTCTGGGACTATCACTTCGATCCGCAGACCAATGTCATTGACGTCCACGTCTCGCGGCTGCGCTCGAAGATCGAGAAGGACTACAGCCAGCCGCTCCTGAAGACCATTCGGGGCGCGGGGTACATGATCAAGGATGAGGGATGAGCCGCTTCAGGGTTCTCTTCAAGTCCACTGCAGTCCGCCTTTCGGCACTCTATATCCTGCTTTTCGCCATCTGCGCCGCGACCCTCGTCTTCTATGTGACGGCGATGTCGGAACGGCTGCTGACCGGCCAGATCCGCGACGCCGTCAAGCAGGAGGTAGAGCAGGTGCAGCGCGCCTATGACACCGGCGGCATGAACCTTTTGTTGCGCACGATGGAGCGGCGTGCCCGCCAGCCGGGCGCCAATCTTTATATCATCGCCGGCCCCTCGGGCGATATTCTCGCAGGTAACGTCGCCTCTGTGCAGCCGGGCGTCTTCGAGGAGGTCGGCTGGACCTCCGCGCCCTTCGCCTATCAACGTTATACCGACGGCGGCGGTGTCGAGCGCCGTCATCGGGCGATCGCCAATATCTTCGTTCTCGACAACGGCTTGCGGATCCTGATCGGCCGGGACCTCGGCGATCCCGAACGTTTCCGCCTCCTGGTGCGTCAGGCATTGATGGTGGCGCTGGCGATCATGGGGCTCGGCGCGATCATCATCTGGTTCGCCATCGGCCGCAATGCGCTGAAACGCATCGACCGCATGTCGGATGCGAGCAAGAAGATCATGGCCGGCGACCTGTCGCAGCGCCTGCCGGTCGGCGGCTCCGGCGATGAATTCGACCGGCTGTCCATGTCTTTGAACACCATGCTGGAGCGCATCGAAAAGCTGAACGAGGGCCTGCGGCAGGTCTCCGACAATATCGCCCACGATCTCAAGACGCCGCTGACGCGGCTGCGCAACAAGGCGGCCGATGCGGTCGATATGGCCGATGGCGAGGCGCGGCGGACAGCGCTCGAAGGCATTATTTCCGAATCGGACCAGCTGATCCGCACCTTCAACGCGCTGCTGATGATCTCCCGCGTCGAGGCCGGGTCGGTGGCGGCGGAGATGTCAACGGTGGAGCTTTCCGCGATCGTCTCCGACAGCGCCGAGCTTTACGAGCCGGCGGCCGAGGAAGCTGGGCTCGGCCTCAGCGCCAGCGTCGAGCCAGGCGTCGAGGTCCAGGGCAATCGCGAACTGATCGGCCAGGCGATTTTCAACCTGCTCGACAATGCCATCAAATATTCCTCCGATACCGAAGGCGCTGGCACGGTGTCGCTGAAGCTTGCCCGCCGCCCGGACGGCATCTGTCTTTCGGTGGCCGACCACGGTCCGGGCGTTCCGGCCGAACGGCGCGACGATGTGGTGAAGCGCTTCGTCCGTCTCGACGAAAGTCGTTCGAAGCCCGGCACGGGGCTCGGCCTTTCGCTGGTAGAAGCCGTCATGGAGCTGCACAACGGCCGCCTGGAACTTTCGGACACCGATCCCGACAAGCCCGAACAGCGCGGCTTGACCGTCAGCATGATCTTCCCGGCCAAGGCCGCGTGATCTTTTCCGCCGAAGTCCGATAGGCTGAATCGCGTATTGGCGGTTTGGTGCCAAGACCCTAGTTTAATCCCGACCGAAGGAGACAGTTCGCGATTCGACGTGGTCGCTCCTTTCGCCTAAAGCCAGGGAGAGCGCATGCTGACGAAATCGACGCATGGCCTGAAGGACGTGGCCGAAGGGCTGCTGCGTCCGCTGAGCCAGACGGAGCTGAAGCTGGCGCTGGCCGACCTCCAGGAGGCTGGCAAAAGCCAGCCGTCGGTGGCTGCGATGCTGAAGACGGAAGGCCCGCTACGCGATTTTATTGCCGCGGCGCTGACGCTGTCGCCTTATCTGCGCGAAATCGCCAATCTCGATCCCGCCATCCTTGCCGGCGCCATCGCGCAACCGCTGGAGCCCCAGATCGAGGCGCTAGTCGCCGAAGCGCGCGGTTGCTGGCGGCCGGACGGCGAGGGGGCAGCACCCGCCGAATCCGTGGTGATGACCAGGCTGCGCATCATCAAGCGCAAGGTCGCTTTCCTCGTCGCGCTCGCCGATCTCTCGCGCATTTTCGACGGGCGGGCGACGACGGCCTGGCTGAGCGAGCTGGCCGAAGCGTCGGTCGCCGCCGCGATCGACCATCTGCTGCTGGCGGCCCATGAGGGCGGAAAGCTCAGGCTGCGCAATCCGGCGGCCCCGAGCGACGGCTCCGGGCTGATCGTGCTCGGCATGGGCAAACTTGGCGCCTGCGAGCTCAACTATTCCTCCGATATCGATTTGGTCGTCTTCTTCGATGAAGAGGCCGGCATCGTGCCCGATCCCGATGACGCGATCGAGGTGTTCCCCCGGATGATGCGCCGGCTGGTGCGCATCCTGCAGGAGCGCACGGCGGACGGCTACGTCTTCCGCACCGATCTCAGATTGCGCCCCGACCCCGGCTCGACGCCGCTGGCGATCCCGGTCGAGGCGGCGATGATCTATTATGAGGGCAGGGGTCAGAACTGGGAGCGGGCAGCCTTCATCAAGGCGCGCGCCGTCGCCGGCGACCTTGCGGCGGGCAGCGATTTCCTGCGCGGGCTTTCCCCTTTCGTCTTCCGCAAATATCTCGATTATGCGGCGATCGCCGATATCCATTCGATCAAGCGGCAGATCCACGCGCATAAGGGCCACGGCGCCATTGCCGTCAAAGGCCACAACGTCAAGCTTGGCCGCGGCGGTATCCGCGAGATCGAATTCTTCGTCCAGACCCAGCAACTGATCGCCGGCGGCCGCATGCCGGCCTTGCGCGGCCGGGCGACGGAAGAAACGCTCGGTGAACTCACCAAGGCGAAATGGATCGATGCCGAGACGCGGGACGAACTGACGGAGGCCTACTGGTTCCTGCGCGATGTCGAACATCGCATCCAGATGGTGCGCGACGAGCAGACCCACCTGCTGCCGGAAACCGATGGCGACCTGAAGCGCATCGCTTTCATGATGGGCTTTACCGATACGCCGAGCTTTGCCGAACGGCTGGTCGGCGTGCTGAAGACGGTCGAGCGGCGTTATGCGCATTTGTTCGAACAGGAAAGCAAACTTTCCACCGGCACCGGAAACCTCGTCTTCACCGGCCAGGGCGACGATCCCGATACGCTGGAGACGCTGAAGAAGCTCGGCTTCACCCGGCCCTCCGACATCTCGCGCATCATCCGCACCTGGCACTACGGCCGCTACCGCGCGACGCAATCGGTCGAGGCGCGCGAAAGGTTGACGGAGCTGGCACCGGAGCTTTTGCGGGTCTTCGGCGAAAGCAAGCGCGCCGACGAAGCGCTGCTGCGCTTCGACAGCTTCATCTCCGGCCTTCCCTCCGGCATCCAGCTGTTCTCGCTGCTCGGCAGCAATCCGGCGCTCCTGTCGCTGATCGTCAACATCATGTCCTCGGCACCCCGCCTTGCCGAGGTGATTGCCGCCAGGCCGCATGTCTTCGACGGCATGCTCGATCCCGGCCTGATGGCCGAACTGCCGACCCGCGATTATCTCGGCGAGCGGCTGAAGGGCTCGCTTGCCCAGGCCCGCCACTATGAGGAGGTGCTCGACCGGCTGCGCATCTTCGCGGCCGAACAGCGCTTCCTCATCGGCATACGCCTGCTGACCGGCGCGATCAACGGCGACATGGCCGCCCGCGCCTTCACCCATCTCGCCGACCTCATCATATCAGCCGCGCTCAATGCCGTGGTGAGTGAGATGCGGGGGGCACATGGTGACTATCCCGGCGGACGCATCGCCGTTGCCGGCATGGGCAAGCTCGGCAGCTTCGAGCTGACGGCGGGCTCCGACATCGACCTGATCCTGCTCTATGACTATGACGATGCTGCCTCCGAATCCGATGGGGCAAAGCCGCTCGACGCGACGCGTTACTTCACCCGCATCACCCAAAGGCTGATCGCCGCCCTGTCGGCGCCGACCGCCGAAGGCGTGCTCTATGAGGTCGACATGCGGCTGCGCCCTTCCGGCAACAAGGGACCGGTCGCCACCCGCATCAATGCCTTCGGCAAATATCAGCGCGAGGAGGCCTGGACCTGGGAGCACATGGCGCTGAGCCGCGCCCGGCTGATTTCAGGCGATGACAGCCTGATCGCCGAGGCGGAGCATATCATCCGCGAGGTGCTGACGTCAGATCGCGACATTGCCAAGGTGGCGCATGACGTCGCCGAGATGCGCGCGCTGATCGACACGGAAAAGCCGCCATCCACCCCCTGGGACCTGAAGCTGATCTCCGGCGGCGTCATCGACCTCGAATTCATTGCCCAGTACCTGGCGCTGATCGCCCCCACCAAAGGCGTCGGCACTGCCGTCAACGGGCTGAGCACCGGCGAGGCGCTGAAGGTGATTGGCGATAGGCTGATGGCGACGGCCGATCTCGACACATGCCTTGAGGCTTTTGCCCTTTATACCAGCCTGTCGCAGCTGATCCGCCTCTGCATCGACGGCCTGTTCGATCCGAACGACGCGCCCGCCGGTCTCGTCGAATTGGTCTGCCGCGCCGGCGACTGCCCTGATATCAGGACGCTGGAAGGTGAAGTGAAGCGGCTTTCGAAGGCGGTCAGGAAGATCTTCCTGACTGTCGTGAAGGCTTGAATGCATCGGCGACGCCGCCGCCGTTCCTTAGACGTCGTCCGGGATGCGCAGCGAGATCACCGTGCCCACGGCTTCGCGGGAGCGGATCTTCATGCGGCCGCCATGCAGCGCGGTCAGCGAGCGGGAGATGGCAAGCCCGAGGCCGGAGCCGCCCTTGCTCTTGGCATATTGGCTCTGCACCTGTTCGAAGGGCTGGCCGATCTTCGACAGCGCCGAGCGGGGAATGCCGATGCCGGTATCGGCGATGGTGACGAGCACGGCACCGTCGATGCGGCGTGTGCGCACCGCGATGCGGCCGCCATTGTCGGTGAACTTCACGGCATTGGAGAGCAGGTTGAGAAGCACCTGTTTCATCGCCCGGCGGTCGGCGGTCAGCGTCAGGCCGGATGAGATGCGCTGATCGATGACGATGTTCTTCTCGGCCGCCGGAATGGCCGTGAAGCGCAGGCTTTCCTCGATCAGCGGCACGAGATCGATGCGCTCGCAATGCAGCCTGAGATGGCCGGCCTCGATCTTCGACATGTCGAGAATGTCGTTGATGACGTTGAGCAGATGTTTGCCGCTGTCATGGATGTCACGGGCATATTCGTCGTATTTCAGCGAGCCGAGCGGTCCGAACATCTGGTTCTGCAGGATTTCGGAGAAGCCGAGGATGGCGTTCAGCGGCGTGCGCAGCTCATGCGACATGTTGGCGAGAAATTCCGATTTCGCCTTGTTGGCGGCCTCGGCGCGCTCTTTCTCCGCCTGGTAGTTGGCGTTCGCCGTCGAAAGCTCGGATTTCTGGATCTCCAGCGTCTGCCGCGAGGCGGAGAGATCGCCGATCGTCGCCATCAGCCGGCGTTCGGATTCGCGCAGCCGCTCCTGATGGCGTTTCATCAGGGTGATGTCGGTTCCCACAGAGACCCTGCCGCCGTCTCGGGTGCGCCGCTCGTTGATCTGCAGCCAGCGCTCGTCGGCAAGCTGCACCTCGGTCGTGCGCGAATAGCCGGAACCGTCGGCGTCGGCGATCCGACGTTCGATGACGGGGCGGGCAGCGGCGGCATTGACGATCGAGCGCTCGGTGCCGGGCACCAGCACGCTGTCCGGCAAGCCGTAAGCCTGCTGGAAATGGGTGTTGCACATGACCAGCCGATCGTTCTTGTCCCAGAGCACGAAGGCCTCAGAGGTGCATTCGATGGCGTCGGCAAGGCGCTGGTCGGCTTCGGCGTAACGCTGGGCAAGCCGATGCTGCTCGGTCACGTCCATGGCGATGCCGATCAGGTGCACGCGGCCGGAATTGCTGCGGATCACCTGGGCACGGGCGCGCATCCAGACATAGTGGCCGCCGGCATGGCGCATGCGGAAGATCTGATCGACCTGGCCGGAGTGGCCCTTGGCGATGGCGCGCGCGATCTCGTAGAGCCCGCCGTCATCGGGATGCATCAGTCGCGCGGCTTCGCCGAAACCCATCGTCTTGTCGGAACCCGGCAGGCCGAGCATGTCGTACATCGAGCGCGACCAGAAGAATTCGCGGTTCTCGAAATCGAAGTCCCAAAGGCCGCAGCGGCCGCGCGACAGCGCCGTCTCGACGCGCAGGTTCGATTCCAGAAAGATGTCGTCGGCGTCGCGGGCGCGTTTCACCTGCGTGTAATAGGCATAGAGGATGACCAGCAGGATCGAGGAGATGCCGGCAAACAGCGTGACGTTGAGGGCGAGCTGCTCGCGCCAGAGGCGGCTGATCTCGTCGAGCGAGGTGGCGGCGACGATATAACCGCCGGCATTGCCCATCAGCGTGATCTCGGCATAGTGCGGCACGCCGCCGATCGTCGTTTCGATGACGCCGGCGCGATCGCCGAAACGCCGGATTGCCGAGACCTCGGGAAAGAAATCGCCGACATTGCTGCCGACATGCGAAAGCCCGGCGGTCGTTGCGGCAAAGACCTTGCCGCTTGCCTGGACAAGGAGCACGAAGGCGCCGCTGTCGAGCCGGTCCTGCGGCAGGAACCTGGCAAGCCTTGCCTGCGCTTCCGCGATGTCGCCGCTGTCGAAAATCTCGGATGTATCGGCAAACACTGCGGAGGCGGTCGCGGCCGAAAGCGCGGTGGCATGGCGGGCCGAGGCTTCCAGGCGGGAATATTCGCTGACCATGCCGAAGAAATGCGAGGCGGCGACAACAAAGAGGAAGGCGACGATCAGCGCCGGAATGGCGCGCTTCAGGAGCAGTTCCGCCTTCGGCAGATGACGGAGAAGTGGTTCCGATGTCGCATGACCGGAAAGGCTGTCTCGCCAGGCTTTCAACCCGTCAAAATCGACACGCAGCCGTCCTCCGGCCACGGTTGCCCGCCGCACGTCCATCATCTCTTCGCCTTGTCCCTCGTGTGATTCGCGCGCCGCTCGCTCGAACCTGACCTAGAGAATCATGGGTGATTCGCCTTGTCCAGAGGCAAAGGTAAAAATCCGTTAACTATTTAGAATCTCGTGTTTTTCGGGCAATTCGATTTGCTCGGCAACCGGCCGCCGAATTATTCGCGGCAGCCGGCCGAAGCAAATCACCCCTTCAGCGTGCGCTCGACGATATCGCGCACGTCGGTCGAAAGAGCGGCAGCCCGCTCGATCTCGTTCAGCGCTGCGCGGGCATGATCGGCCCGCACCGGTTCGAGCGAGCGCCAGGAGCGCATCGAAGTCAGAATGCGGGCGGCAAGCTGCGGATTGCGCTCGTCGATATCGAGAATCTGACGGGCGAGGAAACGATAGCCTTCGCCGTCGGCGCGGCCGAAGCCGGTCGGATTGGCAAAGGCGAAGGTGCCGACCAGCGACCGCATCCGGTTCGGATTGGTCCGCTTGAACAGCGAATCGTCCATCAGGGTGCGGACCCGTTCCAGGGTTTTTGAGCCGGGAATGCCGGCCTGGATGGCAAACCATTTGTCGATGACGAGCGCATTCTCCGCAAAGCGCTGACGGAAGGCGGCGAGCGCCTCGGCGGTCTCGGTGCTGTCGGGGAAACGATGGGCGAGGATCGTCAGCGCATGGCTGAGATCGGTCATGTTGTTGGCCGCATCGAAGGCGGCTCTGGCGCGGGCCGGCGTCTGCTCGGCGTGCGAGAGATAGGTCAGCGCCGTATTGCGCAGCGCCCTGAGGCCGGCGCTCCTTGCGTCCGGGCTGAAATCGCCCGATGTCGCCGTCGCGGCGTAGAGGCCGGCAAAAACATCCTTTCCGGCCTCGGCGACCTGTTTCAGGATCGCCTGCCGGCCGGCATGGATGGCATCGGGATCGTTATTGCCGCCGAGTTCGCGGGCAATATCGGATTCGCTCGGCAGCGCCAGCGCCTGGGCGCGGAAGGCGGGCTCGAGGGTGTCGTCGGCGGCGGCCGCAATCAGCGTCCCGACGAAAGTCGCCTCGCAGACAACAGGCTTGCCCTCGCGCGCGTCGCGGGCGGCTTTCAGGAGGTTCGGCAGCGCCAGATCGGTCAGGGCCTGCCAGCGGGCGAAGTGATCGGTCTCATGGCGGGCGAGATGGGCGAGATCGGCTGGGCTCTGATCGAAATGCAGATTGATCGGCGCCGAGAAGCTGCGGTTGATCGAAACGACCGGCCGCGAGCCGATACCGTGAAACACCACCGTCTGCGTGCGGCCGGTGAGATGCAGCACCTCGCCGGCATATTCGGCGCCGTCGACCAAGCTCGGCTCGAGCTTGCCGCCGTTTTCGCCGAAGAGCGCCAGGCTGAGCGGAATATGCATCGATTCCTTGCTCGACTGGCCGGGCGTTGCCGGGATCATCTGTTCGAGCGACAGGGTGAAGGTGGCCGCCGCCGCATCATAGCTGCCCGATGCGGTGACCAGCGGCGTGCCGGCCTGATGGTACCAGAGCGAGAATTGCGTGAGGTCGCGTCCGCTCGCATCCTCGAAGCATTTGACGAAATCCTCGATCGTCACCGCCTGGCCGTCATGGCGGTCGAAATAGAGGTCCATGCCCTTCTTGAAGTCGTCCTTGCCGAGCAGCGTCGCGATCATCCGCGTCACTTCGCTGCCCTTCTCGTAGACGGTCCTCGTGTAGAAATTGTTGATCTCGCGATAGGTCGTCGGCCGCACAGGATGGGCGAGCGGGCCGCCATCTTCCGGAAACTGCTCGGATTTCAGGTGACGAACATCGGCGATGCGTTTGACCGGGCGCGAGCGCTGATCGGAGGAGAATTCCTGATCGCGATAGACCGTCAGGCCTTCCTTAAGGCACAGCTGGAACCAGTCGCGGCAGGTGATGCGGTTGCCGGTCCAATTGTGGAAATATTCATGCGCGATGACCGCTTCGATATTGGCGTAGTCGGCATCGGTCGCGGTCTCGGGATCGGCAAGGACGTATCTGTCGTTGAAGACGTTGAGACCCTTGTTCTCCATCGCGCCCATGTTGAAGTCGGAGACGGCGACGATCATGAAGATGTCGAGGTCGTATTCGCGTCCGAACCTCTCTTCGTCCCATGCCATCGAGCGCTTCAGCGCGTCCATGGCATAGGCCGCGCGCGGCTCCTTGCCGTGTTCGACATAGATCTTCAGCACCACCTCGCGGCCGGACATGGTGGTGAACGTGTCTTCGACGACGCCGAGATCGCCGGCAACGAGCGCGAAGAGATAGCTTGGCTTCGGATGCGGGTCGAACCAGGCGGCGAAATGCTTGCCGGGGCCGTAGCCGGCGCCGCCGAGGAAGTTGCCGTTCGAGAGGAGCAGCGGGTTGGCGTCCTTGTCCGCGATGATATTGACCGTGAACGGTGCAAGCACGTCCGGACGATCGGGGAAATAGGTGATGCGGCGGAAACCTTCCGCCTCGCATTGCGTGCAGTAGATGCCGCCGGTGCGGTAAAGGCCCATCAGCTGGGTGTTGGCCTCGGGATTGATGAGCGTGGTGATCGTCAGCTCGAAGGGAGCGCTTTCCGGCAGGTCGCGCACCGTCAGGCTTTCCGCTGTAGCGTCATACCGCGAAGGTTCGAGCTCCACCTGGTCGAAGAGCAGCCCCGACAGCGTCAACTCGTCGCCGTCAAGCACGATCGGCGCTGCCAGATCGGCGCCTGGGCGGCGATGAAAGATCAGGCGTGCCTCGACCTTTGTCTCCGTCGGATCGAGTTCGAACGTCAGGTCCACGCGTTCCAGCACGAAGTCGGTGGGACGGTAATCTGCCAGATGAATGATCTGGCCGTTATCTGTTCGCATGGTGTTTCCTGAAGACCGTTATTTGACAACCGCGGAATACAGAGGCGGGCGCACTCTGCCATAAATTTGCCGGGCATGATTACATTAAAGTCTGAACTAAAGTTAAAGCAAATTGCCCGCGAACACCAAGTTCGCGGGCAAAATATCCTGTTTCGGGCGGATGAACGCCGCTGCTGGCGGGATGGCGCTATTTCAAATTGAGCGCTGCCTTGATCGTCGCGTCGTTTTCCGTCCGCTGGACGACGACGCCGTACCAGCCGAGCCCGTCGTAATCCTCGTAGCCGAGGGTGCGTGCGAAGGCGACGATCGAGCCGCTATTGTCGTAGTAGCTACCCTTGGCCCGGCCGGACGGGTTGGCGAGGGCAAAATGGGAAAAGAGCAGGGCGGGATTAGTGCTGGCGATGACCCGGCTCTTGCCGTCGAGCAGCATGACCGTCGTTTTCTCCGCCAGCTGCGGCGGCAGGTTCGCCTCTTTCTCGACGATCGCCTGGCCCTGGTTCTGCCAGTCGAAATAGACGCCGAGCGTGCCGATCAGCCGCCCGTCGATCTTGCCGCCTTCGCGGATGCCGGTGGCATAGACGAGCGCATGCCTGTTGTCGTGGAGCGGGCTCGATTTGACCTCGTCGACACTATAAGCGTCACCGGAGGAGCACGCCGAAGCCGCGCGGAACCACGGATCACCGGCAAGGCTTGCCCCGCCGATCTTGCGCTGGAACTTGGGATTGGCGGAGGCGATCACCTTGCCCGAGAGATCGGTCACGACGAGATCGAGATAGACAGTGTAGAAGCGGTTGATGGCGCCGAGGCGCTGCGCTGCAAAGGCGACGGTGTCCCGATCGGGGTTCTGCAGCGCCTGCCAGAGTGCCGGGTCCGTCGCCCACCAGCGCACATCGGCGGTACGCTCGAAGAGGTTGCGGACGATGAGCTGCACCAGCGTCTGCGCCAGGTCGGTGAGGCGGACGCCCTCCATCTCCTCGACCAGGCAATCCGCCATGGCGCGGCTGAGGCCGATGCGGCCGAGCACGTTGCTCTCGAACCTGCCGGTGATGTCGGTTGCGATCTGCGCCAACCGCTGCACCTCGTTGGCAACGACAGCGAAGCCCTTTCCGGTCTCACCGGCTCTTGCCGCTTCGATCAGCGCATTGATGGCGAGCAGCTTGATCTGCTTGACGATATTGGTGTTTTCGGCGCTGAAGCGCTCAAGGTCGGTGCTGATGCCGTCGGTGACGACGCGCATCGAGCGCGGTGTCGCATTCTGCGACTGGGCAATGGTTTCTGCGCTGAGCGGCTTCATCAAATGATCCTGGAAGGGCGGCAATCGTCTTGGGGGCGAGGAAATTTCGAGATCAGCGAAAACGATGCGTGCCTATGGTTTTCAATTGGTTAACACCGAGCGGTCAGAGGTAAACATTTCGGGGGGAATGGCTGAAGAGAGCGAAAATTCGACGCGAGGGCGCGCATTGCCGCATCGTCGGGCCTGCGGCGGAAAGCAATTTTGTGATTCTTCCGCGCCGCCTGCGATTTTTCGCCAATCGGGATTTTCTTCCGCTACGATGGAAGAGGTCATCCCCAGCGTTCCCGAGTCGAACGCGTCTTCCCGTTCCTGTTAAGTCGATATCAAGAGCCAGGATCATGCACGCGGTTCTCAAAAACCCGATGAGAGGCATTGCGCTGAAAGTCTCGTCGGTCGTGGTCTTCCTGGCCATGCAGACCTTCATCAAGCTGGCGGGCTCGGCCATCCCGCCGGGGCAGGTCACTTTTTGCAGGTCCTTCTTCGCGCTCTTCCCGATCATCGCCTATCTCGCCTATATCGGGCAACTGCGCGCCGCTTTCTACACTGCCAATCCGGTCGGCCACCTCAAGCGCGGCACGATCGGCATCATGTCGATGGCTTTCGGTTTCTACGGCCTCCTGCATCTGCCGCTGCCGGAGGCGATCGCGCTCGGTTATGCGCTGCCGCTCGTCGCCGTTATCTTCGCCGCGGTTTTTCTCGGCGAGACCGTGCGCATCTATCGCTGGAGCGCCGTCCTAGTCGGCATCGTCGGCGTCGCCATCGTCTCCTGGCCGAAGCTGACGCTGTTCCGCGATGGCGGCATGGAAGCCGAACAGGCCATTGGCGCGCTCGCAGTGCTCATCTCGGCCGTTCTCGGCGGCATGGCGATGATCCAGGTGCGCCGTCTCGTCGAGGAGGAGAAGACGGCGACGATCGTGCTCTATTTCTCGCTCACCGCTTCGGTCTTCTCGCTGGCCTCCCTGCCGTTCGGCTGGCTCATTCTGCCTTGGCCGTCGGCGCTCTATCTGATCGCGGCCGGCTTTTGCGGCGGCGTCGCACAGATCCTCTTGACCGAAAGCTACCGCCATGCCGACGTCTCCACCATCGCGCCGTTTGAATATACCTCGATCCTGCTCGGCGGCATCGTTGCCTATTTCGTCTTCGGCGACGTGCCGAGCGTGACCATGCTGATCGGCACTCTGATCGTCGTCTCCGCCGGCATCTTCATCATCTATCGCGAGCATCAGCTGGGAATCGAGCAACGGGAGGCGCGCAAAGCCACGACGCCGCCGGCCTGACACCGGCAAGCTGCTGATATGAAAGGCTTTAATGTGGTGGTTGCCGTGATTCGAAAATTGCGCGCAAGGGACGAAAAGAATGGTGAATTCTTGGGATACCGTTGCTTCTTGGAATATGTTTGTTGAAGATGAGAGAGTATCATTTATTCGAAGCTGTGCATGTCTGAATGGCGCTGATGCCGGAAGAGCGCTCGGTGTCGTTACTCCGATCGCCGGCCGGCGAGGGGAGGTGGAGAAAAGCGTAATGGCATTCACGGCGGAGCAATTGGCGGGGAACTGTTCCTTTCTGCTGAGCATCCGCTTTTTGGCTGGGCAGATGCGCGGTATGTTCGATGCCGGCCCACGGTTGGCGCGATTGCTCGCTTCGCATCAGCGCTGGCTTCTGACCCAGACTGCCTATGCCCTCAACCTGGAATATGATCCGCGCGACCCGACCTCGGGTTTCACCGCCGTCCGGCTGACCGGACGCATCACCGCGCATAAGGTGGCGAGCCGCAACACCGTGCTCGCCTTCATCGAAGAGCTTTATACCTACCGCTTCATTGTCCACACACCGGGCGACGAGCGGCGGCGGCCGCGTCATTTCGAGCCGGCCGAGGTCAGCCATCAGGCGATGTTTGCCTGGATTCATTCCAATCTCGGTGCGCTCGATCTGCTGGATGGCGGTCAAAGGGCAGCGTTTTTCCAGGCAAACCCATCATTGATGCGGCTGGTTCAGCCGCGCATTGCCCGCCATTGCCTGGAAGACGCCGCCTGGCGCGAGCCGCCGGAACAGGTGGCGCTGTTCCTCTGGACGGAAGCCGGCGGCCTCGTCATCGACAACTTCATCGCCCGCATGGATATAGAAAGCGGCGAACCAGGGAGGTATTCCGTCGGCCGCGTCGAAACCCGCGCGCTCGCGGCCGACTTCATGATGTCGCGCACCCATCTGCAGCGGCTACTGGCAAAGGCGGCGCAGCGCGGCTGCGTCGGCTGGGATGATGAACCGCGCAAGGCGCATCTGTGGATATCTCGGGATTTCGTCGAGCAATATTGCGCCTGGCAGGCGGTCAAGTTCGCCTATGTCGACGAGGCCTTCGAATGGGCGAAAGCCCAGTTCGAGGAAATGGCCGTCTGATCAGAGAACGATTGCCGCGGCACTTCGGCCATGTCTGCCGGCATCGGCCGGCTTCACCGAAAGCTCGCGTTCATATTCCCGCGCGGCGGAGAGCGCAGCGCGGATATGCTCGAAGATTTCGATGTTGCGCAGAAGCGATATCAGGATCGTCATCTTGTTACTCTTTACTCTTGAAGGCAGGCAGAGTGCCTGCCGCTCAATACTGCTGGAAGTCCGAGAAAATCGCGTCGGGGCGCGCCGTGCGGCCGTTGATGCCGGTGCCGCGGGCGGTCATCTGTTCGTTCGCGGCAAAGCCGAAACGGCTGTAGCCGTGGGTGGAACGAACTTGGTCGCCGGCGAGGCGAAGGGTTTCAAACCCGCTATGGATAGGACGAAAATGCTTGTTCATGGCCTTGGTTCCTGTGGTTCCTCCCAAGACACCACCTCATATTGCGGTGCAGCATTGATTCCGCAATGCGTCACGGCGGGATGCAGCCATGCGATATACGCATAGATCGATTCACAAATTATTCAACTTTGGCTAATTTCTAAGCAAAGAGAGGGACTTAAGCTTTGCTTGAAAAGCGAGCAGGTCGTTCCAGGCCAGCCGCTTGTTGACGGGCGCGGTCAACAGATCCTGCGGATGCAGGCTGGCTATGGCAGGAATGACACAGTCCGCAGCGGCAATTTCCTTCCAGCGGCCGCGCAGGCCGTGAATCGTGTCGTTTTCGCCGAAGAAGAAGCGGGCCGAAAAATTACCGAGCAGCAGGATGGCCTTGGGTTCGGCCAGCGCGATCTGCCGTTCGATGAAAGGCCGGCAGATATCCATTTCGGCGGCCGAGGGCGCACGATTGCCGGGTGGCCGCCACGGGATGACCTGCGTCAGCAGAATGGCTGAACGCCTCAGCCCGATCGCCGCCAGCATCTTGTCGAACAGCTGGCCGGATTTTCCGGAGAAGGGCACACCTTCGCGATCGTCTTCGGCGCCTGGCGCCGAGCCGATCACCATGATGCCGCTTTCGGCATCGCCGCTGGCAAAGATGGTCGAGCGGGCGCTGTGCTTGAGATTGCAGCCGTTGAAGGCTTCGAGTGCGGTCTTGAGCTCTGCCAGCGACCGCGCGGATTCGGCGACGAAACGCGCCTGCTGCACGGCCTCGCCATCCGGGATCGCCGGTTGCGGGCCGGAAGCGGCGCGTTCAGCCGGGGCCGGGCGTGCCGCTGCATTCGGACGCGGCGATGTCCGGCTTTCGCCGGGCGCGGCACGCTCCCCGGCGGCGGCAGGTTGCGGCTGCGCTTGCGTGGCCGGGCGCCGCGCCGCTTTCATCGCTTCGAACTCGGCGAAGCGGTCGATCGCCTCTTCCTCCAGCAGCCACTCCACGCCGGCATCCGCATGGAAGTGCAGAAGCGCTGCAAGCTCGGCGGGGGAAAGATCGTTGGTGGAAATCATGCGGCAAGCTTAACGGAGAGAAATGGGCATTGAAAGGGCGCGCGGCATATTGGCCGCCCTTGCAAGCCTATTGCACAGTCCATTGCGCGATGTCGTCGCGTTCGCCGATCAGCGCCAGACCGTGAGCGATCGACAAAAGCTCGCCGCCGCTTTCGATCCGGTCGCGCTCGAAGCGCTCGGTGAAGATGCGCCGCACCGCCGGCACGAAGGAGGTGCCGCCGGTGAGGAACACCTTGTCGATCTCTCCGGGCTTCGTCCTGGTCTTGTCGAGCACGTCGTCGAGCGCGCCTTCGATGCGGGCGAGATCCTCGGCGATCCAGCCTTCGAAATCGCTGCGCCGGATGCTGCGATGCCCGCCGCGGCCAAGCGGCGCGAAATCGAAAGGCGCCTCTTCGGCCGCCGACAGCGCCATCTTTGTCGCCGACACCGCCTGATAGAGCGGATAGCCCTCGTCATGATCGATCAGGTCGATGAAGATTTCGAGCTTTTCCGGTTCCAGGCTGGTGCGCACCAGCTTCTTCAGATCCTCGAATTCGCGCGTCGTCTTGAAGATCGACAGCTGGTTCCAGCGGCCGAAGCTGGAATAGTAGTTGGACGGCACTTCGAGGATCTTGTCGAAGCTTTTGAAATGGCTGCCCTTGCCGATCTGCGGCGCGACGATGTTGTCGATCATCCTGTAATCGAAATGGTCGCCGGCGACGCCGACGCCGGAATGGCCGATCGGCGTTGCCGTCAGCTTGCCGGCGACGGTCTCGAAGCGGATCAGCGAATAGTCGGTCGTGCCGCCGCCGAAATCGGCGACCAGCACGGTTGCATCCTGCTTCAGGTTCTGCGCGAAGTAGAAGGCGGCGGCGACCGGTTCGTAGACATAGTGGATCTCGGGAAAGCCGAAGCGCGACAGCGCCTCATTGTAGCGTTCGGTCGCGAGATCGGGATCGGGGCTGGCGCCGGCAAAATGCACCGGCCGGCCGGTGACGATGCGGCTGACATCCGAAGGCCAGTGGTCGCCGGCATAGTTGCGCAGGCGCCGCACGAAGATCTCCATCAGATCCTCGAAATTATGCCGCTTGGCGAAGATCAGCGTGCCCTGGAACAGCGCGCTCGCCGCAAACGTCTTGATCGACTGCAGAAAGCGACATTCGCCGGGATTGTCGATGAATTGGCGGATCGCCGCATGGCCGGCCTCCACCTTCAGCGCCGAAGCGCCGAGCTGCGCATCCTTCATGAAGGAAAGCGCCGTGCGCATGCTGTCGGCCGTGCCTTCGGTACTCGTGAATGCCATCGAGCGCGTCGCCCCGCCATCCGCCATGGCGAGAACCGTATTCGTCGTGCCGAAGTCCAAACCCAGCGCCTGAGCCATGCCCGCACCTCTTCATGCCGATTGTTGTTGGAGACGGAGCGTGGCTCCGCGAAGGGACGTAAGCACGCCCCGGATTCAGGAGGGCGGGTGATGCCACAGAGGCGTGACACATTCAAGAGGAGCGGAAGTTGATGTGATCGCGGGCGCACTTCTTCTCCCGGTTGGAAGAAGAAGTGCGCCGCAAGGGGCAATCGGCAATGCCGAAGTCAGAGGGCCGTCATCACTCGGCGGCCATTGCCCTTGCCTCCTGCACCTCCGGCTCCTCTACCTTCTTGTGGCCGATCAGGCGGCCGAGGAAGTTTCCGAAGCGGTCCATCTCGACGAAGATGACCGGGGTGATGAAGAGCGTCAGCATCTGCGAGACGATCAGGCCGCCGACGACGGCGATGCCGAGCGGCTGGCGCAGTTCCGAGCTTGCGCCGGTGCCGAGCGCGATCGGCAGGGCGCCGAGCAGGGCGCAGAAGGTCGTCATCATGATCGGCCGGAAGCGCCGCACGCAGGCCTCATGGATCGCTGCCGTAGCCTTTTCGCCTGTTGTGCGCATGGTCTCCACCGCCACGTCGATCATCATGATCGCGTTCTTCTTGACGATGCCGATCAGCATCAACAGGCCGATCAAAGCGATGATCGACAGATCGAAGCCCATGATGTCAAGTGCCAGCAGCGCGCCGAAGGCCGCAGCCGGCAGGCCGGAGAGGATGGTGAGCGGATGGATGAAGCTCTCATAGAGCACGCCGAGCACGACATAGATGGTCAGCACTGCCGCCAGGATCAGATAGGGTGTATTGCCCTGCGACTGCTGGAAAATCTCCGCAGTGCCGCCATAGGAGGTGAAGACGTCGGCCGGCACGCTGATGTCCCTCTTGATCTGCTCGATCGCCGCCGTGGCGTCGCTGAGCGACACACCTTCCGGCAGGTTGAAGGACACCGTGGTCGAGACCAGCTGACCCGTCTGGTTGATGGTGACCGGGCCGGTGGTGCGTTGTACATGGGCGAAGTTCGACAGCGGCACCAGGCTGCCATTGGCGGAGATGACACGGATTTCCGACAGCTTCTGGTCGTCCCAGGGTTTGCTGGTGTCGTATTCGACGATGACGTCGTAGCTGTCGCCGGTCGACTGGATTTCTGCGGCCGCATAGCCGCTGAAGGATTCCTGCAGCGTCGTGCGCAGCGTGTCGTTGTCGATGCCGTAGGCGGCGGCCCGCTCGCTGTCGATGACGATATTGGCCTGCAGGGCGTTGTTCTGGGCGTCCGAGGTCACATCCGTGAACAGGCCTCGGTCGCCACGCATCGCCGCCTGGATCTTGCCGGCCCAGAGGTTGGTCTGGTCGGCGCTGAGCGCCTGCACCACCAGCTGATACTGGCTGGCGGTCTGGCGGCCGCCGAAACGCAGGCTCTGGTTCGGCGTCACGAAGGCCTGCAATCCGGGGATCTTGTTGATCGCCGTGCGCAGCTCGCGCAGCGTCTGGTCAAGCGGCGGGCGCTCCTTCTTGTCCTTGAGTTCGACAAACATCGAGCCGTTGTTCTGCGGTTTGTTCGGGTTGCCGCCAATCGTCGACATCACGTGGTTGACCGCCGGGTTCGCCTTGACGGCGGCTGCCGCCTGCTGCTGCAGCGCCTCCATGGCGGTATAGGAAATGTCCTGCCGCGCCTGGGTGCTGATCGTCAGCCGGCCGATGTCTTCCTGCGGGAAGAAACTCGTCGGCAGCGCCATGAAGAAATAGATCGTCAGCGCCACCGAGCCGGCGAAAACCCCGAGGATCGTCAGGCGA
The DNA here is from genome assembly GCF_019793435.1 of Rhizobium redzepovicii. Taxonomy (GTDB): domain Bacteria; phylum Pseudomonadota; class Alphaproteobacteria; order Rhizobiales; family Rhizobiaceae; genus Rhizobium; species Rhizobium redzepovicii. Next base: position 409,295 of record NZ_JAILYH010000003.1, read on the forward strand.
TGGCCAAGGCACCAGCCGACCGCCCTGTCATAGCCGTTGAGCGTCCGCTCGAAGCCGGCATCGAAGATGCGGATGAGGAGCGGCGGGCGGCTGTGGTTGTTGGAGAGGCGCGAGCCGAGCATCGGCGTCACAGTCAGCGAGACGATCGCCGAGGAGATGATGGCGATGGCGACCACCATGCCGAATTCGTTGAACACGCGGCCGACGACGCCGCCCATCAGGAGGATCGGGATGAACACCGCGATCAGCGAAACCGACATGGAGATGATGGTGTAGCTGACTTCGCCGGCCCCCTTGATCGCCGCCTCCCGCACCGGCATGCCTTCTTCGACATGGCGCAGGATATTTTCCAGCATGACGATCGCGTCGTCGACCACCAGCCCGACCGCGAGCGTCAGCCCCAAGAGCGAGATGTTGTCGATGCTGTAGCCGAGCACATACATCATGCCGAAGGTCGAGATGAGCGACAGCGGAACGGCAAGTCCCGGAATGATCGTTGCCGTGGCATGACCGGTGAAGAGGTAGATGACGAGAACGACGAGGCCGATCGTCAGGAACAGCGTGAACTTCACGTCTGAAATGGCGGCGCGAATGGGTTTTGCCGCGTCGTTCATGACGACGGTGTTCACCGACGGCGGGATTTCGGCGTGAAGCTGCGGCAGCTTGGCGTTGATTGCATCAATGACATCGACCGTGTTGGCATCCGGCTGACGCTGGATGGCGAGGATGATGCCGCGCTGGCCGTCATACCAGCTGCCGGTATACTGGTTCTCGACGCTGTCCTGCACATCGGCGACATCGCCGAGATGGATCGGCGCGCCGTTCGGATTGGCAATGACCAGCGAGCGGAATTGTTCGGCATTGGTGCGCTGGGTGTTCGCCGTGATGGTCATGCTTTGCGAATTATTCTGCAGTGTTCCCACCGGCTGCTGGCTGTTGGCGGCAGCAAGCGCCTTGTTGACGGTATCGATGCCGATGCCACGGGTAAGCAGCTTGTTGGGATCGACCTCGACGCGCACGGCATAGGTCTGGGCGCCAAAAACGCTGACCTGAGCGACGCCGGGAAGCGTCGACAGCGACGGCGAGATGATGTCCTCGGCGATCTCGTCGAGCTTGCTGCGCGGCATGGTGTTGCTCTGCACGGCGAGCAGCATGACCGGCGCATCGGCCGGGTTGGTCTTGCGGTAGCTCGGCGGCGTCGTCAGATTGTCGGGCAACTGCCGGGTGGCATGCGAGATCGCCGCCTGCACGTCGGCCGCAGCGGCGTCGATATCGCGGTTGAGATCGAACTGCAGCACGATGCTGCTGCTGCCGAGCGAGCTCGAGGCGCTGATTTCGGTGATCCCGGGAATGGTCTCGAACTGCTTGATCAGCGGTGTGGCGACCGAGGTCGCCATCGTCTGCGGCGAGGCGCCGCTCAACTGCGCCGAAACGTTGATCGTCGGAAAATCGACCTGCGGCAGGGCCGCGACGGGCACGAGCCGGTACCCGGCAAGACCGGCCAGAATGACGCCGATGGCGAGCAGCGTCGTCGCGACGGGGCGCTGGATACAGAAATTCGGGATCATTGCTGAGCTCCCACCGCGATCGTCTCGGATAGCTGGGGCTGCCGAGGTTCGTCGGCGGAGGCGACATCAAGCGCTTTTTCGTCGAACTGCTCGTTGATCGCCTGCTGGTCGCTGAGCTGGCCCTGGCCCTCGACGACGACATGGTCGCCTTCCGAAAGACCCGATGCGATGGCGGTGAAGCCGCCATTGGCGCGGGCGACGGTGACCGGCGTCAGATGCGATTTGCCGTCCTTGGCGACGAAGGCGAAGAACCCCTCCGGACCGGGGCTGACGGCCACGGTCGGCACCACCACCTGCTGTTCGTCATTGTTGAAATGCACGACGATGTTGACCGACTGGCCGGGCCAGAGCGCGCCGGAGGCATTCTCGAATTTCGCCTTGGCGAGGATCGTGCCCGAGGCGGTGTCGACGGTGTTGTCGTAGAAGCTGATCTCGCCCTTGCGGACCTGCCCCTTGGTGGAGGCGGGAACCGTGCTGACCTCGACCGGGCCGGCTGCGAGCGCGGTCTTCAATTCCCTGAGATAGCGTTCCTGCAGATGAAATTTCACATAGATCGGATCGTATTTGGCGATGGTGACGATCGCCGAGCCGGCATTGAGGAAAGCGCCCCTGCTGATGGCGATATCGCCGAGCCGGCCGTCGAAGGGTGCGCGGATATCGGTATTTTCAAGAATGATCTGATCCGAGGCCAGCGTCGCCTTATCGGCGTCGACCGTGGCGGCGGCGGTATCGCGGGCGGCTCTCGCCTGATCGAGGCTCTGCTGAGTGCCGGCTTTCTGATCGAAGAGGTCCTGGGCGCGCACCAGCGCGGTTTCGGATTCCGAAAGCGTCGCCGTGTCCCGCACGATCATCGCATTGTCCTTGTCGACGGCGGCCTTGGCCGTCCGGTCGTCGAGCTTGGCGATCAGGTCGCCGACTTTGACGGTCGCCCCATCCTGGCCATTGATGCTGACGATCAGGCCCTGTTCCTGTGCGGCAATGGTTGTGTTGTCGTCGGCATCGGCCCAGCCGGAAGCCGTCACATCCGTCGGCAGCGCAGTTTTCACAGCTGCAACGGTCTTCACGATCGTCGGGCCACCACCGCCGCGTCTACGCCCGCCGCCCTGATGTTGCCCACCGTTCTGCGCTTGATCGGCCTGCGCCTGATCGCCCTGTGCCGGCTGCCCGCCATTGCCGCCAACCGGCTGCTTGATGAACTGCGAGAGGGTGGGAATGCGGGAGGCATAAGGGATCAGATTCCCGAATTGCCAGACGCCGACGGCGGCAACTGCAATAACGCTGACAGTGATCCAAAATTTCTTCATGGGCGAGACCGGGTGTTGAAAGGGGGGTGCGATTTTTATGGCCCGATTGAGCCGCTTATATTGCGGCGCAAAAAAGACATAATTCCCCGGTCGCAATCACTAAGTGGTTATAACGGCTTAAATTTTTGTAATGAATATTCCGTAATATTCAAACTGTACTAATATAGGTCCAGTGTAATCCGGTGCCGTTTGACGGCCGACAGGCAGGCAGTTCGCGACAAGACGAAATCGGTCCGCGTGCCGTTCGTTGCCCGGCGAAAAACACGGGAAAAAACCAGAGAAAGCAGGTCGGTCATGACCGAGTTGAACGCCAGCGAATTTCGCTCTCTCATCATAAGCGTGTTTCCTAAACTCACGGGCTCCGCCTTCAAGCTGGCGGCGAAGGGCTGGGATTCGCTTGCCGTCGACGTCGACGACACGCTGATCTTCAAATTTCCCCGTCATTCAGGCGCGGAAAGAGCGCTTGTCAAGGAAGCCGCCTTGCTCGACATCATCAGGCCGTCGCTGTCGATGGCGGTTCCCGATATGCACATTCACGACGGGCCGCCGATCTTCTCCAGCCACGCCAAGATCGACGGCGAACATCTCATTGCCGAAGATTACGATGCGCTTGGCGAAGGCAATCGTCAGCACCTTGCGGACGATCTGGCACGCTTTTACGCCGAGTTGCATGTGCTCGATGCCGATCGCATGCGCTCGGCCGGCGCCGGGCCGATCCAGCCCTGGCAATCGCCCGAGACGGTGCGAGAAAAGGCTTTACCGCTGTTGCCGCCCGAGATCAGGAGCTTTGCCGAGGCCCTTATTATCGATTTCGAAACCTTGCCGCCCGATCCCCACGGCAACATCTACGGCTTTTTCGACGGTCATGGCTGGAACATGGCCTTCAACCATGCGCAAGGAAGGCTCAATGGCATTTACGATTTCGCCGATTCGGGCTTCGGGCCGTTGCACCAGGAATTCATCTACTCGAACTTCATCTCGCCCGACCTAACCGCCCGCATCATATCAGCCTATGAAATGCTGACCGGACGCAGACTCGACCGGCGGCGCATCGCGATCCTGACGGGCTTCCACCGTTTGTCCGAGCTCGCCGAGCTTGCCGACGATCCGGCTCATGTTGGATCGATGGTCCAAAATGCCGCCAGTTGGGCGGCCATAGCGGCCCACGCCGGCTGAAATACTGTCAGACGGATCGGGCCGCGCCGCCGTCGCAGCGGATCAGCGAGCCGGTGATGTAACTTGCCGGCTGGCTGCACAGGAAGGCAGCCGCTGCGGCAAATTCCTCCACCCGGCCGTAGCGGCCGACCGGAATGCGCGCTTCCTTGTCGCTGCGGATTTCTTCGAGGCTCTTGCCGGTCCGCTTTGCCGCCGCCCCGTCGAGATCGTCGAGACGGCCCGTGAGGATGCTGCCCGGCAACAGCAGGTTGGTGGTAACGCCGAAGCCCGCCACTTCGGAGGCAAGTGTCTTGCTCCAGCCGGCAAGTGCCGGACGCAGCGTATTCGACAGCGCCAGATTGGCGATCGGCTCGATCACGCCTGAGGAGGCGACCGTCAGGATGCGACCCCAGCCCTGTGCCTTCATGCCGGGCAGCAGCGCATTGGTCAGCGTGATGACGCGGGCGACCATCGAGAGGAAATAGGTCTCGAGCTTTTCACCCGTCATGTCCTCGGTCGTGCCGGGCGTCGGCCCGCCGGTATTGTTGACGAGGATATCGAGCCCGCCGAACTTCTCCCTCACTGCGCTCGTCACTGTTTCGACGAAGCGTTCGTCCCCGAGGTCGGCCCAGATCCAGTCGGCCCGGCCTTTGCCTTCGCAGTTGATTGCCTTGCAATTGGCCTCCAGCTGCTCGCCGCTGCGCCCGCAAAGCAGCACATTCGCGCCTTCGCGCGCCAGTGCCGTGGCGATGCCGAGGCCGAGGCCACGTGAGGAGGCGAGGACGAGCGCCCGTTTGCCTTCGATGCCGAGATCCATGGTAGTCCTCCAAACTGTTCGAGCGTTGTATAAGGCGCAATCGGCGGAAAAGGAAAGGGAGTGTGACGGTTCGGCGGCGTTCGCTAATTGACGTTGACGTAAGCGTCATATAATTTCAACGCACAAGGCATATCATTGTGCGAATTGAAGATTGGCTGTCGTATCCCGGCTCGACAACGCTTTCTCGTTTTGACAAGAAAGTGCTTATGAGGATGACGGCCGCGTGCCGCCAAGCGGAGACGAGTGAATGACTGAGACGACTGAGTTGCCCGAACGCGAAAGCATGGAATTCGACGTGGTGATCGTCGGGGCGGGTCCGGCCGGTCTTTCGGCGGCGATCCGGCTGAAGCAGGTCAATCCGGAACTGTCGGTCGTCGTGCTGGAGAAGGGCTCGGAAGTCGGGGCCCATATTCTCTCGGGCGCAGTTGTCGATCCGATCGGCATCGATCGACTGCTGCCCGGCTGGCGCCAGGAAACCGACCATCCCTTCAAGACCGAGGTCAATGCCGACCACTTCCTGCTGCTCGGTCCTGCCGGCTCGATCCGGCTGCCGAATTTTTTGATGCCGCCGCTGATGAACAATCACGGCAACTACATCGTCTCGCTCGGGCTCGTCTGTCGCTGGCTGGCTGGTAAGGCGGAGGAGCTCGGCGTCGAGATCTACCCGGGCTTTGCCGCCACCGAAGTGCTCTATAATGATAAGGGCGCGGTCATCGGCGTCGCCACCGGCGACATGGGCATCGAGAAGAACGGCGAGCCCGGCCCGAACTATACCCGTGGCATGGAACTGCTCGGCAAATATGTGCTGATCGGCGAGGGCGTGCGCGGCTCGCTCGCCAAGCAGCTGATTGCCAAATTCGATCTGCAGAAGGACCGCGAACCGCAAAAGTTCGGGATCGGCATTAAGGAGCTATGGCAGGTCAAGCCGGAAAACCACAAACAGGGCCTGGTGCAGCATTCCTTCGGCTGGCCGCTGGGGATGAAGACCGGCGGTGGATCCTTCCTCTATCACCTGGAAGACAATCTGGTCGCCGTCGGCTTCGTCGTCCATTTGAACTACAAGAACCCCTATCTGTATCCCTTCGAGGAGTTCCAGCGCTTCAAGACCCATCCGGCGATCCGCGGCACCTTCGAGGGCGGCAAGCGGCTTTCCTATGGCGCCCGCGCCATCACCGAGGGCGGCTACCAGTCGGTGCCGAAGCTTTCCTTCCCGGGCGGAGCGCTGATCGGCTGTTCGGCCGGTCTGGTCAACGTTCCCCGCATCAAGGGCAGCCACAATGCGGTGCTGTCGGGCATGCTGGCGGCCGAGAAGATCGCCGCCGCCATCACAGCCGGCCGCAGCCATGACGAGGTCGTCGAGATCGAAAACGAATGGCGCCAGGGCGACATCGGCAAGGATCTCAAGCGGGTGCGCAACGTCAAGCCGCTGTGGTCGAAATTCGGCACCGCGCTCGGCGTGGCGCTCGGCGGTCTCGACATGTGGACCAACACCTTGTTCGGCTTTTCTTTCTTCGGCACGCTTGGTCACGGCAAGACCGATGCGCAGTCGCTGGAGCCAGCCGCGCAGCACAAGCCGATCGCCTACCCGAAGCCCGATGGCGTCCTGACCTTCGACCGCCTGTCCTCGGTGTTCCTGTCGAACACCAATCACGAGGAGGATCAGCCGGTGCATCTGCAGGTCAAGGACATGGGCCTGCAGAAGCGTTCGGAACACGATATCTATGCCGGCCTGTCGACGCGTTACTGTCCGGCCGGGGTCTATGAATGGGTGGAGAAGGACGGGCAGGAGACCTTCGTCATCAACGCCCAGAACTGCGTCCACTGCAAGACCTGCGACATCAAGGACCCCAACCAGAACATCAACTGGGTGCCGCCGCAGGGCGGCGAGGGGCCGGTATATCCGAATATGTGAGGCGGATTATCCCCACCGCCGACAATTTTTAGGTGCTGCCGCCTTCGTGGTCACTTGCTGCGGGCTGCCGTTAGCCGTTCGTTAACCATAATTTCCTTAGCTTGCGACATCTTGTTGACGCACTAAGGACACATTTCATGACGATCTCCCGCCGGGGCTTTCTGATCGCTCTGCCGCTTTTTGTCGCCGGCTGCTCCTCGACCGGCCTCAACAGCCAGACGAATTACGCCGCACTTCCGGATGAAAAATTCCCGTTGAAGCAGGTGCCGATCGACAAGATCAAGCCGGAGCTCCGCCGCCAGGAAGTGGCCTATGAAACCACCCATGCAGCGGGCACGGTGATCGTCGATACCCCGGCACGGCGCGCCTACTATGTCCTCGGCGACGGCCGGGCGGTGCGCTACGGCGTCGGTGTTGGCCGCGAGGGGTTGGCCTTTGCCGGCAACGCCTATATCGGCCGCAAGGCGGAATGGCCGAGCTGGACGCCCACCGAAAACATGCAGCGTCGCGAAGAGCGCTATCGCAAACTCGCTGGCGGCATGCCGGGCGGCCCGAACAATCCGCTCGGCGCACGTGCCATGTATCTCTATCGCGGCGGCGGCGACACGCATTTCCGCATTCACGGCACCAACCAGCCGCAATCAATCGGTCTCGCCATGTCGAGCGGCTGTATCCGCATGATGAACCATGACGTGATCGACCTCTATAGCCGTGTCGAAGTCGGCGCCAGGGTCGTCGTCATCCAGGCCTGAGCGGTCCAAATCAGTTTCATTGAAAGAGCCGCCGCAGCGATGGCTGTCGGCGACTTTCGACTTTGTTAGGTCCGGCTGGCGGTCAGCGGTGCCGGGCGGCGATCCCGGTGGAAAGTGCCACGCCGATGCCGGTGATCACGGCGGCGCTGATTTCCGTTAGCCCGATCGGTTCGCCAAGCAGGAAGCCACCGCCCAGCGTCGCCAGCACCGGTGTCAGCGCCGTGAAGGCGGCGGCCTGTGTTCCCCCGAGTGTTCTGACGGCGGTGCCGTAGGCGACCATGGCGACGAGGCCGGAAAGAACGCCCTGGCTTAGCACCTGCAGGCCGATTTCCGGGAGAGGCGCCTGCGGCAGGGAGATGCCGAAGATGAGGGCAAGCACGCCCATGATCAGGAAGGACCAGACGGCGATTAGCGCGCTTGCCTGCACGGCCGTCAGGCCCGAGCGGCGGAAGGCATGCGTATAGCTCGCCCACAGAAAAGCGCCGGCCGGGAGCAGCAGGAAGCTCGTCCATGGCAGCGAGGCATCCGCGAGGCTGTGCGTGAGCAGGATCAGCACGCCGGCGACGATCGCGGCGAGCCCGGCGATGCGGGTGGTGTCGGGTCTTTCGCCAAACAGGGTTATACCGATCAGCGCCGCAGCGAGCGGCATCGAGCCGCCGAGCAGAATGCCCGAAGAGGCAGCCGGCGTCGAATGAATTGCCAGCGTGGTCAGCAGGAAGAAGACGGCGCCCGAGCCGGACACCATGATCGCCAGCAGATGCAGCGGCACGGACTTCGGCAGCAGCCCGGTCTTCAGCCAGACCGGCGACAGCACTAGTGCGGGAATTCCGAAGCGGATTAGCCCGATGTCGATCGAGCCGAGCGGCGTTGCGGCGCTGTGGCGGGTGACAAGAAACCATGTCGCCCAGATCAGTACGGTAACGGTGCCGCCGGCATAACCCAGTGCCTGCGATGGCGACTTGTCGTTCGTAAATGCAATCGTGCTCATCGTCCTGTCCCTTCCTTCATCCGGAGCGTTCCGGTCGAGGAGAAGATTAGTTCGAGAGGGCAGGGCATGTCCTTGCTATCTCTGGCTCAAAAATCATGCTACGCGCAATCTTCTGCCAAACGACGCCAACGGGGATCGCGAAAATGCCAAATCTCGATAAATTCGATATCGCCATACTGAAGTGCCTGCAGGAGGATGCGCGGGCGACCAATGTCGAGATCGCCGAGAAGGTGAACCTTTCGCCGTCGCCCTGCCTGCGCCGCATCCGCAATCTCGAACGCTCCGGCATCATCCGCGGCTACACGGCCGATATCGACCGCAAGGAAGTCGGGCTCGGCCTGACCGTCTTCGTCGAGTTCAAGGTCGTTCATCACAGCCGCGAGAATTCCGAGGCGCAGCAGAAGGCGTTGCTCGCCATCCCCGAAATCGTCTCCTGCTTCCTGATTTCGGGCACCGCCGATTTCCTCGCCGAAGTGGTGGTGGAGGATCTTGCCGCCTACGAGCGGCTTCTGACGGAAACGCTTCTGACGCTCCCGAATGTCAGCGACATCCGCTCGAACTTCGCCATCCGCAGCATCAAGACACACGGACCGTTGAAGCTGCCCGAGGGAAGATGATTTCCCAATAGTTTTTCTCGCTAATAAAAACCCCTCCCCACAAGCGGGAGGGACTAATCTGGGGCACCGTCTCGCTCCCCACCAAGGGTCAATATTTGGGATGCGGGTGCGGCAGTTTAAGCCCCTCCCCTTGTGGGCAGGGGTTGGCGAGGGGTCTTGGGTGCTACAGCAGCGTCCCGCTGAGGATGAGCAGCGCCACCGAGAAGTAGATGACGAGCCCGGTGACATCGACGAGCGTGGCGACGAAGGGGGCTGAGGCGCTCGCCGGATCGAGCCGGAGCTTCTGCAGCACGAAAGGCAGCATCGAGCCGCAGATCGAGCCGAAGGTGACGATCCCGATCAGGGCGGCAAACACCGTGATGGCGACCATCTGCCAGTGCGGGCCGTAGTCGTAGAGCCCGGCCGACTGCCAGAAGACGATGCGCGTGAAGCCGACGAGGCCGAGGATCGCGCCGAGTACGATGCCTGTGGGAAGTTCGCGCAGCAGCACCTTCCACCAGTCCGAAAGCTTCAGCTCGCCGAGCGCCAAGGCCCGGATGATCAGCGAGGTCGCCTGCGAACCTGAATTGCCGCCCGAGCTCATGATCAGCGGGATGAACAACGTCAGCACCACGGCCTTTTCCAGCTCGCCTTCGAAATGCTGCATGGCGCTTGCCGTCAGCATCTCGCCGAGGAACAGGGCGGCGAGCCAGCCGGCGCGCTTGCGGATCATGCCGGCGAAGCCGATCTTCATATAGGGCTGGCCGAGCGCCTCCATGCCGCCGAACCTCTGGGCCGCTTCCGTCGTGTCTGAGATCATCGTGTCAATCACATCGTCGACGGTGACGATGCCGAGCATCTGCCCGTGCTCGTCGGTCACCGGCAGGGCGAGCAGGTCGTGTTTGCGGATCAGCCGGGCGACATCCTCCTGCTTCATCAGCGGATCGGCCGAAACCGGCGTGCCCTTCTGCGCCACCGTGAGGATGGAAGCATCAGGCTCGCCGGTGATGAGGCGGCGCAGCGTCACCACATGCATCAGCGCATGGCTGATCTCGTCGAGCACATAGATCGCATAGACGGTCTCGCGCGAGCGTTCGACCTGGCGCACATGGTCGAGTGTCTGGGCGACCGTCCAGTTCATCGGCACGCTGACGAACTCCGTCGTCATGATGCCGCCGGCCGTGCGCGGCGGATAGCCCATCAGGTGCTGGATCGCGATGCGCACCGGTTCGTCGAGGCTAGCAAACAGCCGGGCGCGGGTCTCGCCGTCGAGTTCGAGCAGCACGTCGGCGACACGGTCGTTGGACATGCCATGCAGCAGCCGTGCGGCATCCTCGGCACTGACCAGCGCCAGGATCTGCGCGGCGTTGCGAAGCTCCGGCCGGTCGAGAATATTGACGGCATAGTCGAGCGGCATGCCGGTCAGCACACGGCCGGCGTCCTGGACGGCAAGCGCGTTCAACGCATCGACGCGTTCGGCGATCGTTGCACCGCGGCTGTTGTTGATGAAGGCACGGGCGGCATGGCCTGCCCGAAGTGGGAAGCGATTGATGTTCATTGAGGCTCGCCTTTCCGTCGATCCGCCGTAGCGTCCCGAACGGGCGAGCCGACAGGAGTCGGTCAGCGCACGAGGGCCGCGTACGGCAAAGGCAATCGACTGCTACTGTCGCTTGGCATCTGAGTGATGGCTCCGTTAAAATCCGTGGAAGACAAGTGTCATCCACGTGTCATGCTAGGTGGTCCCGAACGCGGAATAAGTCAAGCGGGAGAAATGCTTAACGCCAGAATGTCGCACCTCGCGATGCAACATTCCAAGAGAGGTATTTGCACGGGCGACCGGGTCTCAGAACCCGGCAAGCACCGCCTTGCCCTTCATCCGGCCCGTTTCAACCATCGCATGCGCTTTCTTCAGGTTCGCCGCATTGATGGGGCCAATGGTTTCGGAAAGTGTCGTGCGGATCTTGCCGGCGTCGACGAGCTCGGAAATCCTGTTCAACAGCCTGTGCTGCTCGATCATGTCGGGCGTTTCGAAGAGCGGACGGGTAAACATCAGCTCCCAGTGGATAGAGGCGCTCTTGCGCATGAAGGGCACGACATCGAGGGTCTTCGGATTGTCGATCAACGCGAAGCGGCCCTGCGGCGCGATGACTTCGACGATGTCGCTGATATGGAGATCGGTGTTCGTCGTCGAGAAGATGAAGCCCGGGGCGCCGATGCCGAGCGCTGCCACCTGCGGTGCGATCGGGCTGGAATGGTCAATGACGTGATGGGCGCCGAGATCCTTCACCCAGTCCTGCGTTTCACGCCGCGACGCCGTGGCAATGACGGTGAGATCGGTCAGCACCCGAGCGATCTGAATGGCGATCGAGCCGACCCCGCCGGCGCCGCCGATGATGAGGATGGAGCGCGCCGCACCCGAAACCGGATCTTGCACCTTCAGCCGATCGAACAGCGCCTCATAGGCGGTGATCGTGGTCAGCGGCAGCGCTGCAGCGGCGGCGAAATCGAGGCTCTTCGGCTTGGCGCCGACGATGCGCTCGTCGACGAGATGGAATTCGGCATTCGTGCCGGGGCGGGCGAGGGCGCCCGAATAGAACACTTGGTCGCCGAGCTTGAACAGGGTGACGTCGGCGCCGACGGCCTTCACGATGCCGGCGGCATCCCAGCCCAATACCCTTGGCTCGTCCGTGGGCGGCGCCACATGAGCGCGGATTTTGACATCGGCTGGATTGACGGAAACGGCCTTGATCTCGACCAGCAGGTCGTGGCCTCGGGCTTCCGGTATCGGCAGCTCGATATCGATCAGCGAGGTTTCGGCGGTAATGGGTTGTGGGCTATTGTACGCAACGGCGCGCATGGCAAACTCCTGTGTTCTTTGCACGGAGGCTAGATGCGCACTATGCTGAAACAGCGCAAGAATGCACAAATTCTGTACATAGTACCAAAAAGGATACTGTAAAAATGTCGTTGCCCCGCGCCAAATTCATCAAGAATTTCCCCGGTTGCCCTGTGGAGGCGACGCTGGGTTTTCTCGACGGCAAATGGAAGGGGGTGATCCTCTTTCACCTGATGCAGGGCACGTTGCGCTTCAATGAACTGCGCCGCAAGCTGCCGGCCGTCACCCAGCGCATGCTGACCAAGCAACTGCGGGAACTGGAACAGTCCGGGCTGGTGTCGCGCACCGTCTATCCCGTCGTGCCGCCGCATGTCGATTATGCCATGACGCCGCTCGGCATGACGCTGAAGCCGGTCGTCGACGCGCTCGCCGCCTGGGGCGACGATTACGTCTTCTGCAGCCCTGAAGGGCGTGAGCTGCGCATGGCGTCAGACGGGCTCTATGCGCCGGCGCGGCGCTCCAGCCGTGCGGAGGCGGCGAAGACGAACAGGCCGAGGAAGGAAAGTGCTGCGCCTACATAGCCGGTTGCGGCAAAACCGTAACCCCAGGCGATGACGAGGCCGCCGAGCCAGGCGCCGATCGCATTGGCGATATTGAAGGCGGAATGGTTGGAGGCGGCGGCAAGCGTCTGCGCGTCGGCGGCGACATCCATCAGCCGCGTCTGCAGCGCCGGGCCGGCGGCAAAACCGCAGCCGACCAGGAAGACCGAGAGGCCGAGCATATAGGGATTGGCGGCGGTCAGCGAGAAGGTGGTCAGCACGACGATATTATAGACGAGCGAGCCGCCGATCGTGCCGAGCAGCGATTTGTCGGCAAGCCAGGAGCCAATGAAATTGCCGGCATTCATGCCGACGCCGAACAGTACCAGCATGATCGGGACGGCCGTTTCCGGCAGCATCGCCACCTGAGTGGTCGTCGAGGCGATATAGCTGAACATTGCAAACATGCCGCCGTAACCGACGGCGGCGATGCCGAGCGTCAGCCATACCTGCGGCCGGCGGAAGGCGCCGAGTTCGCGCAGGAAGCTTGCCTCTTCGGAAACCCTGTCCTGGGGAACGTAGAACCAGATCAGCACTACCGTCAGCAGGCCGAGCATGCCGACGGAGAAGAATGCGATCTGCCAGTCGAGCGACTGGCCGAAGAATGTCGTCAAGGGCGTGCCGAGAAGTGTCGCGACGGTCAGGCCGAGCATGACGCGGCCGACGGCCCGCGCGCGGCGATGCACCGGCACCATCGAGGCGGCGACCAGCGCCGCGACGCCGAAATAGGCGCCATGCGGCAGGCCGCTGACGAAGCGCAGCAGCGTGAAGGTTTCGAAGGTCGGCGCCATGGCGCTGGATATATTGCCGGCGGCAAAGATCAGCATCAGCGTTAGGAGCAGCGTTCGGCGCGCCATTTTCGCGGCGAGCACGGCGATAACGGGCGCGCCGATGACGACGCCGAGCGCATAGGCGCTGATGACGTAGCCGGCCTGCGGCGTCGTCACCGAGAAGGTGTCGGCGACATTCGGCAGCAGCCCCATGATCGCGAATTCGCCGGTGCCGATGCCGAAGCCGCCGCAGGCGAGCGCCAGCTGAACCAGGGCGACGGTCGTTGCCGATGGCAGCTCGTCATCCGGCTGGCTTTCGATGGAATCATTGATGGCGATCTCACTCATGAGCGCTCCTCGGGACGGTCGCTGCTTGGCATTGGCCTCAGGCGCAAGCGCGGCCGCGAGGCGATCGTGGTCTATGGCGGGAAGTGGAGACGATCTCTCCGATATCTGATCTATCCGTGATGTACCGGCAGGCGTCGAGTGCATTTTTCGCAGTGCAGCGTCCTGCTATGTGCATATGTCCGTTGCAATATTTGCAATTCAGTCATTCCTTCGGAAAGGCGGTTGTGCTTGAAATCGCCGATGCCGCAACCATCTCAAGGCAAAGGCAGGAACAATTCCGCGCCAGGGACGGGAGCCCTTATGAAGCTTGTAGGCTTTTTCAATCGCGACGGCGGCACCTTCAGGACCACCGATATGCTGGCCTACGAAAAGAGGGCGGAGGAGGCGTTCCGCGACGCGGGGCATGATTTCGACGCCATCGTCTTCTCCGGAAAGGAGATCATTCCCGCCATGGAGCGGGCGGCCAAGCGTGACGATATCGACGGCATCGTCGCCGGCGGCGGCGACGGCACGATTTCGGCCGCGGCATCGATCGCCTGGAAAAACGGCATTGCGCTCGGCGTCGTGCCGGCCGGCACTATGAACCTTTTTGCCCGCTCGCTGCGTGTGCCGCTCGATATCTGGCAGGCGCTCGATGTGCTTGCCACCGGCGAGATCGACAATGTAGATATTGCCAGCGCCAACGGACGCCCCTTCATCCACCAGTTTTCCGCCGGCCTGCACGCCCGCATGGTGCGCTACCGCAACGCCTACAGCTATCGTTCCCGCCTGGGCAAGATCCGGGCGAGCACGAAGGCGGCTTTGGGTGTCGTGTTCAATCCGCCGGAATTCGAAGTCGAGTTCGAGGCGGCCGGCATGCGGGAGCGCCGCTGGGTGTCGGCAATCTCGGTCTCCAACAATCCTTTCGGCGAGAATGCGCTGCTCTACGCCGATAATCTCAGAACCGGCGAACTCGGCTTCTATACGGCAAATCCGCTAAAGCCCCTCGGTGTCGCCCGCCTCGCCATCGACATGCTGCGCGGCAAGGTCCGCGAGAATGCCGACGTCATGGTGATGCACCCGGCCGAAGTGCAACTGCATTTCCCGAAACTGCGCTCCAAGGCCAATTGCGTGATGGACGGCGAACTGCTGCCGCTTGAACGCAATGTCTCGATCCGGCTGCATCCGGGCGAATTGAAGGTTCTGGTCAAGCAGGGCCTGGCAGCGCAGGTGGATGAGGCCGAACGGCGCGAGCCCGCCGCGTAAGTCGGCCGCGGCGCAAGTTTTAGAGCCGCGGGAGATAGGTTTGGTAATCGAAATCCGAGACGGTGCGCAGATGCGCGAGTGCTTCCTTGCGCTTGGTGTCGCCATAAAGCGCCTGATAGCGTGCGCCGAAGGTATCGGCGATGAAGGGCGAGGTGCGGAAGGTCTCGACCGCGCTGAGGAAATCATGGGTCAGCCGTGTCGTCTCGGCAGGCGTGTGGGCGGGCGTCGTCTCCTCGCCGGGATCGAGTTCGCCGTCGAGGCCAAGCAGCATGCCGCCGAGGATCGCCGCCAGCAGCAGATAGGGATTGGCGTCGGCGCCGGCGACGCGGTGCTCGATGCGGGCGGCCGGCCCGTCCTTGTCGGGTATGCGGATCGCCGTGCCGCGATGGCCGTTGCCCCAGGTCAGATCGACAGGTGCAAACGAGCCCGGCTGGAAGCGGCGATAGGAATTGGCGAAGGGGGCGAAGACCAGTTGCGCTGCGCGCATCGTGTCGAGCAGGCCTGCCGTGACCGATTTCAGCCGCGTCGGCTCGCCGCCCTTGGCGTCGAGGATGTTGCGGCCTTGGCTGTCGATGACGCTTGCATGCACATGCAGGCCGGAGCCGGCATGGTCGGAATAGGGCTTGGCCATGCAGGTCGATTTCAGCCCGTGGCGGCGCGCCGCCTGCTCGGCGATGCGCTTGAGGTAGAGGCAATCGTCGGCGGCCGCCAGTGCATCGGGGCGATGCAGCAGGTTGACCTCGAACTGGCCGGGGCCGAATTCCGCCGTCGTTGCATCCGCAGGCAGTCCCTGCGCCTTCGCATAGGCCCTCAGCATCTTGAGATAGCCGTCGAGCGCATCGACTGCGCTCATGTCGTAGAGCTGGAAACCGTTCGGCTCGCCACGATAGGTGAGGCTTTCAGGCGGGGAAGGGCGCCCGGTTTCGCGCCAGTCGCCGGACATCACGTAGAATTCCAGCTCGGTGGCGACGACAGGCGTCAGCCCGCGCGCCGCATAGCGCTCGACCACCGAAGCGAGGATGGCGCGCGGATCCATGAAGCTCGGGCTGCCGTCGAATTCATGCATGGTGGCAAGCACCTGCATCGAGCCTTCGGGCGCCCAGGGCATCGGCGCCAGGCTGCGCCTGTCGGGGATGACCTTGCCGTCCGGATCGCCGATCGTCAGCGACAGGCCGGTGATGTCGTCATTGTCGTCGCCCCAGATGTCGAGCGATTGCGTCGAGGTCGGCAGGCGGATTTCGCCGGCCCAGACCTTGCCTTCGGCGCCTGATGGAAGCTGCTTGCCGCGCAGATCGCCGTTCATGCCGACGATCAGGATTTCGAAACGTGGGTCGCCGCCCTCGGTCTTGCCGTCCATCCTGCCGCTCGCCATGACCTTGAAAATCCTCCGGGACAAGGCCAAGCTCCTATCCCATCGATAGCAGCCTTTCAATCCGCGAGGGTCCTCACCTTATGCCCGATACTTCCCCACCCCCGAACCTTGAGGCGATCGACGCCGCGCATCACCTGCATCCCTTCGCCGACATGAAGAAGCTGAATGCCGATGGCACGCGCATCATCCAGCGCGGCGAGGGCGTCCATATCTTCGACAATCACGGCAGGAAATATCTCGACGGCTTTGCCGGCCTCTGGTGCGTCAATATCGGCTATGGTCGCCGGGAAATCACCGAGGCCGTCGCACGGCAGATGAACGAGCTGCCCTATTACAACACCTTCTTCGGCACGAGTTCGGCGCCGGCGACGCTGCTAGCGCAGAAAGTCACCGCCCATGCCGGGCCGCGTTTCAACCACATCTTCTTCACCGGCTCCGGCTCGGAGGCGAACGACACCTGGTTCCGCATGGCCCGTGTTTACTGGAGCGCCGTCGGCAAGCCGTCGAAGAAGATCGTCATCGCGAGAAAGAACGGCTATCACGGTTCGACCGTCGCCGGCGCCAGCCTTGGCGGCATGAAATATATGCACGAGCAAGGCGACCTGCCGATCCCGGGCATTGTCCATATCGGCCAGCCTTACTGGTACGGCGAGGGCGGCGATCTCTCGCCTGATGAATTCGGCCTCAAGGTCGCCCGCGAGCTCGAAGCGAAGATCGACGAACTGGGCGAAGAGAACGTCGCGGCCTTCGTCGCCGAGCCGGTGCAAGGCGCTGCCGGCGTCATCGTCCCGCCCGAGACCTATTGGCCGGAGATTGACCGCATCTGCAAGGCGCGCAATATCCTGTTGGTAACCGACGAGGTGATCTGCGGTTTTGGCCGGTTGGGCGCCTGGTTCGGCCACCAGCATTTCGGCGTCGAGCCGGATCTCGCGCCGATAGCCAAGGGGCTGTCCTCCGGCTACCTGCCGATCGGCGGCGTCCTCGTCAGCGACCGCATCGCCGATGTGCTGATCAACGAGGTCGGCGAGTTCAATCACGGCTTCACCTATTCCGGCCATCCGGTCTGTGCGGCCGCCGCCCTCGAAAACCTGTGCATCATCGAGGAGGAGAAACTGGTCGAACGCGTGCGCGACGATATCGGCCCCTATTTCGGCAGGGCTTGGGCGGCGCTCGCTGATCATGATCTCGTCGGTGAGGCCGTCAGCATCGGCCTGATGGGCGCCCTGCAGCTTGCCGCCGACAAAAGCACCCGCGCCCGTTTTGAAAAACCCGATCAGGTCGGGGCGCTGGTGCGCAACCACGCGCTCGCCAACGGCCTCGTGCTGCGCGCCACCGGCGACCGCATGCTCGCCTCGCCACCGCTCGTCATCAGCCATGCGGAGGTGGACGAGATGGCAAGGATTACCAGGCTGGCGCTGGATTTGGCCTGGAAGGAGCTGAAATCCTGATTTCGCTCAGTTCAGCTGGTTGATCCAGGCATAGCCGAAACGGTAGCTGTCGTCGCCGCGCCTGTAGAAATAGGGCACGTCGATCACCAATCCCTCAGGTGCGGATGCGCCGAGATTGGCTTGGAGCCATTGCGCCATATCAGGCGGGAGTGCTTCGCTGCCGCCCTTCTGCGGTATCAGCCAAACGAGGAGAAGTGGTCGCCGGCCGGTCAGATCGGGGTTGAAACCGGGATAATCGACGGAGAGGACCGGCGCGCCGGGAATATCCTGCCTGAGATTGCCGGCAAGCAGGCTGTCGCCGGCGAGGATCGCCGCCGGCTCGGCCTGTTTTCGCAAGCTTTCCAGCATCGTGGCATAGGGCCTGTTCAATCGTTCGTAATGACCGGAAAAGCGTGCCGCCGCGACGCTGGCGTAAAGGGCGGCCGGTACGCCGATCATGATGATGGCGACGGCGACCATGAAACGCCGGAAGGCCCTACCTGTCGTGACGCCGGCGGCCTCGATCTTCAAGCAGAAATAGAGCGGCAGGATGAAGAGCATCGGTACCAGCCAGCGATCCTTGATGCCGGCCGCGCCGCCGAAGACGATCAGAAAGAGAATGCCGATGAGGAAGACGAGCATCATCCGCTCGATGAGCTGCGTCCATTCCGAGCCGGCGGTGAGCGCCGGGCGAAGAGCGTTGCCGAAGACGATGGCGAAGATCGCCACGGTCAATCCGGCAAAGCTGATGATGGCCAGAGCAAGCGAGCTGACACCCATGGTGACCTGCATGAAATAGCTCGCATCACCGCTCGCGGTCATCTTCTCCAGCGTGCGGGCGGTGGCGAAATCGAGATTGTCCTTCAGCCAGAAGAGATGCGGCAGGACGATGATAAGCGCCACGACAGCGGTCAGTAGCAGCCGCCGGTCGAAGATGCGCTGCCGCAGACGCGCATCCGCCAGCGCGGCAATCAGCGCTGCCGCCGGCAGGATTGCGAAATTATATTTGGCCAGCAGGCCGAAACCGATGCCGATGCCGGCGATCAGATAGGAAGCAAGGCTCGGCTGCTTCAGGCTGCGGATGAAGCCGTAGAAGAAGATGCTGGCCGAGAAGAATACCGCGACTGTATGCGTCAGGTCGCGCTGCATCTCGAAAACCATCTGCGGGATGGTCAGCAGCCCCAGCGTCGATATCGCCACCAGCGCCCTGTCGCGCAGGACGAGCCGTGCGGTCAAGCCGTACAGCAGATAGGAGATGAACAGCAGAAGGTTCTTGACCACCGAAAGTGCGGCAAGCGACACGCCTGTAAATTGGAAGACGGTGTATTGCAGCCAGTTGTAGAAGGGCGGCTGCGGGCCGTAGCCGGCGGCAAGCCATTGCGAGCGGAAGGCCTGTTCGGCCTCGTCGAGATCGAGCGAATGCGAGGTCGCCAGCCGCACGCCGATCTGAAGCACGAAATAGGCGGCCAGCAGGACGAAAATCCAGCGGATGTCGCGGCTGTCGGTTTCGGTCATCTATCTGGTCCCCGGCTGAACCCAGGCATAGCCCAGCGCGAAATTATCGCCCTGGCGGCCGAAATAATAGGGAAGCGACAGCGAGCCGATCTCCTGCGACGCAATGCCCGCCGTTGCCAGTGCCGACGAAAACCGTTCCGGCATGACCGCATCGGCGGCCGTCGCCGTCTTCTTGCCGCGCCAGACGACCAGCACCGGTCCCTTCGCCTCGGCATAGGCGGGAATGCCCGGTGCCGGAAAATCCGGGATGATCACCGGCACATCGGGAAATTGCAGCCGCATGTTTCCGCCGATATAGGTGTCCGAGGCGATCACCAGCGCCGGTTCCGCCTGCCGCGTCATCTCGCGGGAAAGGCCCGCCATCGGCACGTTCGGCCTCGCGTAGACGCCGAACAGGCCGGCGCCGACGACACGCAGGCCGAGCGCGATCAGCACGCAAGCCATCAGCACGGGCAGTACCGGCCGGAGGCGGCGCAGCCCCGCGGAAAGGTCGATGCCGGCAGCCTGCATCTTCGCCAGGAAATAGATCGGCAGCACCAGCAGGAACGGGTCGAGCCAGCGCTCGCGCACGGTGGTGGAACCGGTGAAGAGCACGATGAGAACGATGCCGGCAAGGCTTGCGAGCATCATCCGCTCGATCATCCGGGTCCAGCGGTTGCCGGCCGAAACGGCACGAACAAAATCCCGGCGGAAAGCGGCGGCGAAGATGGCGACCGGCAGGGCCGCAAAGGCGATGATGGCGACGACAAAGGCGATGAGGCCTTTGCCGGCTCGCGCGATGCCGGCCGGTTCGTTGCCGGCGGCCATCTTCACCAGAGTATCGGAGGATGCGAATGCGAGATTGTCCCGCAGCCAGATCGCGTGCGGCAGGATGATGACGAGCGCGACGGCGATCGCCGCCAGCATGCGCCAGTCGATCGCCCTGCGCCGCCATTCGGCATCCGGGAGTATGGCGATCAAGGCAGCGGCCGGCATCAGCGCGAAATTATATTTCGAGATCAGCCCGATGCCCGTGGCAAGCCCGAGCAGCAGATAGCTGCCGATAGCGGGCCGGTCGAGCGTGCGGAAGAAGCCGTAGAGAAACAATGCGCTGGCAAAGAGCAGCGCCGTCGTGTGGGTCAGATCCTGCTGGGCCATAAAGGAGACCTGGGGCAGGGTGATCAGCGCCAGCATGCCGATGGCGGCAAGCGCCTGATCCTTTAAGACTTCGCGCCCGGCAAGGCCGTAAAAAAGGTAGCACAGGAAGAGCAGGATGTTCTTCGGCACGATCAGCGCGCCGATCGACATGCCCGTCACAGAAACGACGGCATATTGCATCCAGTTGTAGAAGGGCGGCTGTGGGCCGTAGCCCGCCAGCAGATATTGCGAGAAGAAGGATTGCTCTGCCTCGTCGAGCTCCAGCGAATGCGGAAGCGCGATGCGCAGCACGATGTTGAGCACGAAATAGGCCGCAAGCAGCAGGCCCGCGGTTTTGATCGTCCTCGTCGCGCGCTCCAGCATCGTGCTGCCGGCTTAGGCTTGGCTTCGATCGTCGAAGATCTGCCGCACGATATAGTTCGGCGAGGCATCGTCGCGGTAGTAAGTGCGCGCGATCATCTCCGCCAGGATGCCGGTTGTGATCATCTGCACCGACGACAGCAGCAGCACGACGCCGACCATCAGCATCGGGCGCGTGCCGATATCGTTGCCCATGATGAACTTGTCGAAGCCGAGATAGAGGAGGATCAGCATGGCGACCGCGCCGAGGCCAAGTCCCAGCGAGCCGAAGAAATGCCCGGGCCGGGCCTTGTAGCGCATGAAGAACATCACCGACAACAGGTCGAGGATGACGCGGAAGGTGCGCGAGATACCGTATTTCGAAACGCCGTGCTCGCGGGCATGGTGGGTGACGGCCATCTCTCCGATGCGCGAGCTCGGGACGACGCCCGCCACCCAGGCCGGGATGAAGCGGTGCATTTCGCCCATCAGCTTCACCTGCTTGATGATCGAGGCACGATAGATCTTCAGGCTGCAGCCGTAATCGTGCAGCTTGACGCCGGTGATGCGGCCGATCAGGTAGTTGGCGCACCAGGATGGGATCTTACGCAGGAACAGACCGTCCTTGCGGTTCTTGCGCCATCCCACCAGGAGGTCGAGTTCACGCCGTTCCAATTCGGCGACCATCGAAGGAATGTCCTTCGGATCGTTCTGCAGGTCGCCGTCCATCGTTGCGATCAGGCGGCCCTGGGCGGTGTCGATACCGGCCTGCATGGCGGCGGTCTGGCCGAAATTGCGCTGCAGCTCGACGATCCTGAGCGCCAGCCCTTCGCGTCCGACGAATTTGCGGGCGTTGACGAGCGTCGCATCCGTGCTGCCGTCGTCGATGAGGATCAACTCCCAGTGATGGGGATAGCCGGCCATCGCAGCCACGACGCGCTCGACGAGCGGACCGACGCTTTCCTCTTCGTTGAAAATGGGCACGACCAGCGACAGCTCGAGCGATTGTACCGGATCAGTCGTACCGCGCATGGGCTCTACGGTTGTCTGCAACTTTCATCTCCAAAAGGCCGGACGGCCAGGCAATCTTTACTGCCGCCGCCGCGCTTGCGGAAGGCTAGTACATGAAGTGTCCGCCGGTTGCCAGCGGACAATGCCGGTTTCCCCGCAATCGGCCGACCTGTGGGAACGCTATTTCGCGCCCCCCTCCACCCAGGAATAACCGATGGAGAAACTGCGTTTGCCGTCACCGAAGAGATAGGGCAGCGTCAGCGTGTTCAACTCCTGCAGATGAATGCCCGATCTCACCAGATCGTTGGCAAAGCCGGGGGAAATTGTCGGGTCATCTGCGGTCTCGCCGCGCCAGATAACCAGCACCGGCCCCTTCGCCGTCGCATATTCGGGAACCCCGGAACCCGGGAAGAACGGTATCACCACCGGAACATCGGGTAGTTGAAGCTTCATATTGCCGGCGACGAACTTGGTTCCAGCCACGATGAGAACCGGCTTGCGGGTCGCGGTCAGTTCGGCGACGTAGCCGGCGAAGGGGACGTTCGTTCTCGTATAGGTGCCGATGTATTGAATGCCGATGATCCGGAAGAGAAGGATCGACAGGATGATCACCATGAACACCGGTACGACGGGGCGGAAGCGCGCAAGGCCGGCGGAAAGATCGACATCTGCGGTTTTCAGTTTCAGGAACAGATAGATCGGCAGGACGAGCAGGCAGGGGTCGAGCCAGCGCTCGTGAATATCGCTTGCGCCGGCGACGAGGATCACGCCGACGAAAGCGAGCAGGCTGACGAGCATCATCCGCTCGATCACCCGGATCATCGGGCTGGACGAGGACAGCGCGCGAAAGAAATCCCGCCGAAAGGCGGCGGCAAGCAGAACGATCGGCAATGCGACGAAGCCGAGCACGGCGATGAGGAGAGATAATAGTCCTTGTCCGATACGGGGGATGCCTGCAGGCGCCACATGTTCGGCGGTCATCCGCTCCAGTGTCGGCGCAGAGGCGCTGAGGAGATTGTCGGGCAGCCAGAGCGCATGCGGCAGCACGATCAGGATGGCGACGACGATCGCCGGCAGCAAGCGCCAGTCGATGAGGCGGCTGCGCCACTCACGGTCCGGCAGCACGGCGATGAGCGCTGAGGCCGGCAGGATGGCGAAATTATATTTCGAGATCAGCCCGATGCCGGTGGCGATGCCGATGACCAGGAAGCTTGTAATCGTCGGCTGGCGCAGTGTACGGAAAAAACCGAAGAGGAAGAGCGAGGTCGCAAACAAGAGCGCGACGGTATGTGTCAATTCGCGCTGCGCCATCAGACCCACCTGCGGCAGCGTAATCAGGCTCAGCATGGCGACGGCTGCGAGCGAACGGTTCTTCAGCACCTCGCGGGCGGCAAGCCCATAGAATACATAGCAGCCGAAGAGAATGATGTTCTTCGGGACCGAGAGCACCCACATCGATATGCCGGTCACCGAAACGATGGCATATTGGATCCAGTTGTAGAACGGCGGTTGCGGGCCGTAGCCTGCAAGCAGGTATTGCGAATAGAAGGATTGCTCGGCCTCGTCGAGATCGAGCGTATGCGGCAAGGCGATGCGAAGCGCGATATTGAGCAGGAAATAGGCTGCCAGAAAAAGGCTTGCGCTCGGAATGTTTCTGGTAATCCGCTCCAACATCGATCTCCACGTCAAGCCGGCAAGGCGAGTGATTTAGCGGTCAGCGCTCGGATCGTCGGCGGGGAAGCGTGTTCGCCGCCATCGCCCATCAACTCCGCCGTTGTGCGCAACCGTCATTTCTCCTAAAAGGCCTGGCGAACGGGGCCGATGCCGACGCCAAGCGAGGAATGCCTACTACATGAAGAGTTCGATCGTTGAAAGCCGGCAATCCTGGTTTATGCGCAATCGCATGACGGTGCTGACGGTCGTCATTGTCGCAGCCTATGCCCTCTTCATCCAATGGTTCTGGGGTTGGCCCGTCATTATCCGGCAGTGGGCCGATGTCGGCGCCGGCCCGGTGATCGGCGCGCTGGTGCTGTTGACGAGCACCTATTTCCTGCGCACCTGGCGCATCTATGACTACTTTCCGAAGGAGACGGCCGGCCGGTTCGCCGTCCTCTTCCGCGTCACGCAGATCCACAACCTGTTGAACATCATGCTGCCCTTCCGCACCGGCGAGACCAGCTTTCCACTGCTGATGCGCTCGGAGTTCGGCATTCCGCTGACGCGTGCAACTTCGGCACTCCTCGTCATGCGGCTGCTCGACCTGCACGCGCTTGTCGCTGCCGCCGGCATCGGTTTTGCCATCGCCTCCGCCGATCCGATCGTTGCCTGGTCGCTCTGGACCGGCTTTCTGCTGCTGCCGGTCGCAGCCTTTGCCGCCCGCAAGCCGCTGCTGCGCCTCGCTGCCAGGCTGCTGCCGGAAAAGGCGCGGAAATTCGTCGCCGAGATCGAAAACGGTTTGCCGCTCGATGCCGTCGCCTTTGCGCGCGCCTGGGCGATGACCATCGTCAACTGGCTGGTAAAGGTCATGGTGCTGGCCTGGGCGCTCGGCCTGATGGGCGTGCTGCCGATGGCGGCAAGCTTCGGCGGCGCGCTCGGCGGCGAGCTTTCCTCCGTGCTGCCGGTCCATGCGCCGGGCGGCGTCGGCACCTATCCGGCCGGCATCACCGCCGGCGCCATTGCTCTCGGGGCTTCGAGCGAGCGGCTGGCCCTGGCCGCGCTCGCCCAGGCCAGCGTCAATGCCCACCTGCTGATCATCGTCTCGGCGCTCACCGGCACGGCGATCTCACTGCCGCTCGGGCGTCGCGGCAAGCTCTGAAATCCGCTTTCTTAAGAAGACCTGCTCCGGCTCCTGCCGGCAGAGCGACAGCGCTTTCTCATAGGCTGCGATCGCCTCCTGCCTCCGGCCAAGGCGGCGCAGGAAATCGGCGCGCGCCGAATGGGCGAGATGATAGGTCTGCAGTTCCCGGCGCTCCAGAATGGCGTCGATCAGTTCCAGCCCCTTCGCCGGCCCCTCCGCCATCGCGATCGCCACGGCGCGGTTGAGCTCGACGATCGGGGAGGGCTGGGCCGTCAGAAGCAGATCGTAGTAGAAGGCGATCCGCCGCCAGTCGGTCTCTTCCGCAACCGGTGCCCTGGCATGCTCGGCGGCGATCGCCGCCTGCAGCGTATAGCTGCCGATCTCTCCCGCTCTCATTGTTTCGGCAAGCAGCGCCAGGCCTTCCCCAATCTTCGCATGATCCCAGAGCGAGCGGTCCTGATCGGCAAGCAGCACCAGCGCCCCCCGCTCGCTGCTGCGGGCGGTGCGGCGGGACTCCTGCAGCAGCATCAGCGCCAGCAGGCCGGAGACGTCGGGATGCGGCAGCAGCGCCAGAAGCAGCCGTGCCAGACGGATTGCCTCTGCGGTCAGGTCGGCACGGACCACGTCTTCGCCCGAAGAAGCGGAATAGCCCTCGTTGAAGACAAGGTAGATCACGTGCAGAACCTGCTCGAGCCGCTGCGGCAGCGCCTCGTGGCCCGGCACCTCGTAGGGGATCTTCTCAGCCCGAATCCTGCCTTTGGCGCGGACGATCCGCTGGGCAATCGTCGGTGCCGGCACGAGGAAGGCATGGGCGATTTCTTCGGTGGTCAGTCCGCAGATTTCCCGAAGCGCCATTGCCATCTGCGCATCGGCAGGAATGGCGGGATGGCAGCAGGTGAAAATCAGCCGTAGCATGTCGTCCTCGATCGGTTCCATGTCGCTGATGTAAGTTGCCTCGGGCGTGTAGAGGCTGTCCTCGATGTGGTGCTGCGAAGCATCGAAACGCGCCCGCCGCCGGATCGTGTCGATTGCCTTGAAGCGGCCCGCCGAGACCAGCCAGGCGAAGGGGTTGCCGGGAATGCCGTCCGCCGGCCATGTCTTGGCGGCCGCGGCAAAGGCGTCGTGGAGCGCTTCCTCGGCCCGGTCGAAATCGCCGAGCAGGCGGATCAGCGTCGCCAGCACCCGGCGCGACTGTGTTCGGTAGATCTCGTCGATCACGTTTTCCAATCTGGCACCTCAGTCCGGCAGCGTCAGCATCCGCACGGGCCGCAGTTCGACCGCGCCGAAGCGCGCCGAGGGGATCCGCCCGGCAATTTCTTTTGCCGCCGCCATGTCAGGCGCCTCGATGACGTAGAAGCCCGCCAGATGTTCCTTCGTCTCGACATAAGGGCCGTCGGTCGCAGACAGCGCACTGTTTCGCACACGCAGCACGGTCGCCTTGTCGGGCATCTCTAGCGCATCGGCATGGATCATGATGCCGTCGCGGCGCAGTTCCTCGTCGAAGGCGAAATGCGCTTTGATAAGGTCATCGGTTTCATCAGGTGTCAGCGTGCCGTCGGTATCGGCGCAATTGTAGATCAGGCAGATGTAGCGCATGCCTATCTCCCATCCTGAATGGAATAGGCCGGGCGCACTTCGATCGAGCAATATTTGAGGATGGGAAAACTGGAGGCGATGGTCTTCGCCTCCTCGATATTCTCGGCTTCGATCAACACAAAACCGCCGAGATGCTCTTTGATCTCGGCAAACGGTCCATCGGTCGCGGAGACTTCGCCATTGTGCAGACGGACCGTGATCGCCATTGACGGCTCATGCAAGGCGAACGCCGCTTGCAGATGACCGCTGTCGCGCCAGCGATTGTCGCTGGCGATGCATTCCTGTGTGAGCGCATCCCATTCGCTCTGAGGGACCAGCTTGCTTTTTTCCGTGTCGAACCAGATCTGGCATAAAAACTTCATTGGTACCTCCTCATTGAGCTGCGAATTCGTGAATGGGCCGCACCTCGATCGAGCCGAGCCTGGCAAGTGGGATGCCGGCGGCAATGCGGATCGCGTCGTTGAGGTCCTTGGCCTCGATCAGGATGAAGCCGCCGAGCGCCTCCTTGGTCTCGACGAAGGGACCGTCCGTGACCGACATTTCGCCGCTGCGCACCCGGACCGTCACCGCCGATTTCGGCGGCTGCAGCGCCTGGGCGACGATCATATTCCCGCTTTCAGCGAGATCCTTGTCGTAGTTCAGCGAATTCGCGTCGAGCTCGGCCTTCTCTTCTTTCGTCATGGCGTCGAGTATCGCGCCGTCGAACCACACCTGACAGAGATATTTCATCGCAGGCAGCCTCCTTTGCCGTGTTCCATACCCCTGGACGAACGACCTCCGTACATTTCGACAGCGGCGGAAAAAAATCTTTGTGCCGGTCAGGTGTCGAAATCGCAAGGCAGCACTCGACAAGGCTTCATCGAAACCTGTCGAGGAGAACTGAAATGAGCATTCTTGAAATCGCGCTGGCAAGCCAGATCTGGGCACGCCGCCATGAAAAGCGTCAGCCTAAGTTCGATGAAAGCGACGGTCTGAAGATTCTCCAGCGCACCGCTTTCGCCTTCATCGCCTTCACCCTGCTGATATCAGGGCTGAATGCCGCCGCCGGCAGACCGCAGATGCTTGCGGACCACCCAGCACCTGTCGTGGCGGGACGGTGAGGAAACCGCCTATTGGAAGGCGGTTTCGAAGAAGCTGCGCAGTTTGCGTGAATGCAGCGCTTCCGTCGGCATGGCGGCGAGCTTCTGCACGGCGCGGATGCCGATCTGCAGATGCTGGTTGACCTGCGTGCGGTAGAAGGCGGTCGCCATGCCCGGCAGCTTCAATTCGCCGTGCAGCGGCTTGTCGGAGACACAGAGCAGCGTGCCGTAGGGCACGCGGAAGCGGAAGCCGTTGGCGGCGATCGTCGCCGACTCCATGTCGAGCGCGATGGCGCGCGCCTGCGAGAGCCGCTTCACCGGCCCGCGCTGGTCGCGCAGTTCCCAGTTGCGGTTGTCGATGGTGCCGACGGTGCCGGTGCGCATGATGCGTTTCAGCTCGAAGCCCTCGTAGCCGGTGATTTCGGCAACGGCTGCCTCCAGCGCCACCTGCACTTCGGCGAGCGCCGGGATAGGCACCCAGACCGGCAGGTCGTCATCGAGCACATGGTCTTCGCGCATATAGGCATGGGCAAGCACGTAGTCGCCCAGCCGCTGGCTGTTGCGCAGACCGGCGCAGTGGCCGAGCATCAGCCAGGCATGCGGGCGCAGCACCGCGACGTGGTCGGTGATCGTCTTGGCGTTGGAGGGGCCGACGCCGATATTGATCATAGTGATCCCGGCATGCCCCTTCTTCTTCAGATGGTAGGCCGGCATCTGCGGCAGGCGGGCGAGTGCCGCATCCGTTTCCGGCGCGCTCGAGCCCGGCAGGGTGACGATGTTGCCGGGCTCGACGAAGGCGGTGTAGCCGTCGCCGCCCTCCGCCATCAGCTTGCGCGCCCAGCTGCAGAATTCATCGATATAGAACTGGTAGTTCGTAAACAGCACGAAATTCTGGAAGTGCTCGGCATGCGTCGCGGTATAATGCGACAGACGGGCGAGCGAATAGTCGATGCGTTGCGCGGTGAACGGCGCAAGCGGCGAGGGCTCTCCCGGCGGCGGGATATATTCGCCATTGGCGATCTCGTCGTCGGTGGTGTTGAGATCCGGCGTGTCGAAAATATCGCGCATCGGAATGTCGATGAAGGCGTTGGTCGATGCTTCCACATGCGCACCCTCGCCGAAGGCGAAGTGCAAGGGGATCGGCGTCGTCGATTCCGAAACGATGACCGGAACATTGTGGCTCTTCACCAGGAGCGCCAACTGCTCCTTCAAGTAATGTTTGAAGAGCTTCGGCCGGGTGACCGTCGTCGTATAGATGCCCGGTGCCGTGACGTGGCCGTAGGAAAGGCGCGAATCGACGTGGCCGAAGCTTGTCGTCTCGATGCTGACCTGGGGATAGAAAGCACGGTAGCGCGAGGAGATCGGAGCGCCTTGCGCAAGCTCGGTGAAGCTCTTGATCAGGAACGCTGTATTGCGCTCGTAAAGCGCCGTCAGCGCTTCCACCGCCTTGGCGGGATCATCAAAGCTCTGAGGCTGGAAAGGAGGTGGCGAAGATATGTCGAGCGGCGACAAAGGGGAGATTCGTTTGTTCATGACGCATTATAGAGACTTGTTTTTGACAAGCAAACGACGCGCCCCGGCGGAATCTGATTATTTTATCCTCTTTGGTGTCGGATATCGTCAGTGCACCGATGGCGCGCAGAAAGTGCCGTTTCGTTCCAGGCAGGTATAGCTCGCGCCGAAATGCGACTGTGCGCCACCTCCGCCATTATGCACCACCACCGCCGAAAACGTGACAGCGAAGATCGCCGCAAACAGTGTGATAATGCTGAACCGTTTTGCCAGGATATACATGTCCATCGCCGTTCCCCCCGATACGCAACTCTATCGTGACAACAGTTTTGCCATGGGGCGGCTGAATGAGTGCTGAGATACCGGTTCATCCACCGTTCACCTTGCCGGGCACGCTGGGGGCGGGATCGGGAGAGAAGAGGGTTTTTCAGGGCCACGCTCCCACGCGTTAGGCTTTCCCGCGGCGTCCGGGCGAAGGGGCAGAAAGGCCGCGGGAATGCCGGTGCATCGGCATTCCCGCGTCTGATGATCGTTGTTGAACTGCCTGATGCGCTCAGAGCCGCGTCCAGGTCTGTGACTTGCAGAGCACTTTCATCACGCAGCCCTGCATCCTCAGCGAATTGCCGGAAATCTTGCCCGAGCCGCTATAGGTCTTGTCGGCGGCCGGGTCGGTGATCTCCCCGGCATAGCTGCCGCCGGTTCCCGCAAGCGTGCCGATCTTCCGGCCGGCATATTTACCGGTCTTCAACGTCACGCAATAACTGCCGCCGCAGGAGACGATCACTGCCGTGTCGCCGGCGGCTGTTTTCCAGCTGCCGACGATCGGCTCTTCAGCATGGGCGATGCCCGAGATCATTGCGATGGCGCTGGCGAGAACGAAGCTGCGGATCATCTTTTCCTCCATGATGTCCCTGATCGGGCGCGAAATTAACTGACGCGAACGTAAAGGTAAATATGCGTGGTCATTTTCCAGGCTAATGCATGTCGCCCGGCAGTGTGCAGCGGTCCCGGGATAACGACATGCATAAAAACAACAAGCTTTAGCGGCGGAAAAAGCGCCGAGAAACACTCATGCGGCGACCTTTCAAAATTTCGGCTGCTGATTTCATGATGAACGATCCCTTTATTTTCAGATCTGAATCTTTCGTAAAATTCGAGCGAAAATCCTTAAGCTACAAGGCATCTGATGTTTAACAAAAACCCAAATTTACCAAGCATTTGCACTTTGTTTGTCTAGAATTAATCATGCATTTTAGGCGTTTTTTGAAAGCCGTTCGGCATAGTGAAGCCATCAAACGAGCGGGGCAAACCCGCCGGACCGCAAGGGCCGCAAGCCGCGATAGACGGCAAGGCCCGGAGGTAAAACAGGGTAAGTCATAAACAGGCTAACAGGGATAAAACCGATGGCACGCTTTGAAATGCACAATGCTGAAACGGCCACCATGGGTGGCGACAACAGCGCCGATGTCTTCTGTGAAATGGGTCTGATGTATGCGACCGGCCGCGGCTGCGAAGTCGATCTGGTCGCAGCCCACAAATGGCTGAACATCGCCGCAATCAAGGGCAACGATCGCGCCGCCGAGCTTCGTGCGGATGTGGCCGCCGCCATGGACAAGATGCAGATCGTGGCGGCGCTGCGCGCCGCCCGCGAATGGATGACGGTCCACTGAACCTGTCCTGCCGACCCGGCGGGAATGGATATAAGAACCTCGGAAAGAGGGGAGCCGGCAGGGCGCTTTCGATGGGCCCGACGCCAGGAGAACGGAACCGCGGCCGGATCCTCCACCGGCCGCGGTTCTGCTGTTTTACATCAACTGTAAGAGCATGATGTCGCCCGAAAACCGCTGACACTTTTCGGCATCATGCTCTATCAGCCGATCTGTTTCAGCACCTGCGGCAGCGCGTCTTCGAACAGCGCCATATCCGCCTCCGGCCCGACGCTGACGCGAATGCAGCGATTGAGTGGCGCCACGCCGGGCATGCGGATGAAGACGCCGCGTTCCATCAGCCCGTCGACGATCGCCCGCGCATAGGCGCCATCGCGGCCGGCGTCGATCGCCACGAAATTCGTAGCCGAGGGCAGGGGCTCAAACCCGTTTGCCCGGGCGATGCCGCCGATCCGCTCCCGCGCCGCCTGGATTTTCCCGACTACCTCGGCGAGATAGGCCTGGTCCTTGAGAGCGGCAAGGGCTGCGGCCGTCGCCAGCCGGTTCATGCCGAAATGATTGCGGATCTTGTCGAAAGCCTGCGCCGTCCCGGCCGTCGAAATCACGTAACCGGTGCGTGAGCCGGCCAGTCCGTAGGCCTTGGAGAAGGTGCGGGTGCGAACGACGTTCGGCAGTTCGATCAGCGAGGCGATCGACGGCAGCGCGCTTGCCGGCCCGGTCTCGCTATAGGCCTCGTCGAGTACCATCAGCGTCGTCTCGGGCAGCGCCCGGGCGAAGGCGACGATCCTGTCGGCATCCCACCAGCTTCCCATCGGATTGTCGGGATTGGCGAAATAGACGAGCGGCGCGTTCTCCCGTTTGACGGCATCGAGCAGGCCGTCGAGATCCTCGCGGTCGTTGGCGTAAGGAACGGTCACAAGCCGGCCGCCGAAGCCGGCGACGTGGAAATTGAAGGTCGGATAGGCGCCGAGCGAGGTGACGACCGGCGCGCCGGGCTCGATCACCAGCCGGACGATCTGGCCGAGCAATTCGTCGATGCCGCTGCCGATGGCGATATTGGCAGCGGGGACGCCGAGATGGTCTGCAAGCGCGTGCCGGAGAGCGAAATTCTCCGGGTCATTGTATTTCCAGATATTGCCGGCCTCCTCGCGCATCGCTGCAAACACCGAAGGAGCGGGGCCGAAGCCATTCTCATTGGCGCCGATGCGAGCCGAAACGGCAAACCCGCGCTGGCGCTCGATCGCCTCGGGACCGACGAAGGGAACAGTGGAGGGCAGGGCGCTGGCAAGAGGCGTGAAGCGCGAAAAGGCGGACATGCGAAGGCAGTTTCCCGGATATGTTGACGATCGGCGCAACAATAGGCCCGGCCACCACCGACGCAAGCAACATTATTTCTGCAACCAGCTTGTTGTCGGCCTGTTTTACGCGCGGAAGATCGGCGCCCGCCGGGCGGCGATTGCTTCCATGTTGCCGACAAGGAAATCGGTGCGGACGACGCGGCGCAGAACTTCGGGGTCCATGATATTGATGAACCGCACCCCGATGCGTTCCTTGTGACGGTAGACCTCGGCACAGCCGATCCGGTAGGCGAGGCCGAGAATGTTGAGATAATAATGTTTCGGCAGGCCGGCGGTGGTCGACACGATGAACGTGGCGCCGCCTTGGGAGATATCGATGATCTCGGCGCTTCGCATCGAGACGCCGGTGAGGCATGGACGGACGGCGACGATACGGGCTGGCCGCTTGACGCTGAACTCTTCCCAGCGCAGGTCGTAGACAGCGGATTTGACCGTGGCAAGGTGTGTGGCGCGGAGCATAGACATTCACATTCTCCGTCAGTCAGGACGCATTTGGGGTCTTCATCACAAGCATGCGGGTCTTGATCACAAGCGAGCGGTCTTGATCACGATCAAGCGGGGTCTTGATCACGATCAAGGTCACACGAATGTTTTGCACATTCGTCAAGGATAAAATTACAATTTTAACGAGTTCAAACTTTGTTCCCAAGCGGGACGCCCCGATGTTCATTATCGGGACGCGGGCTTTCAACCGGAGGTCTCGTTTTCAGCCAAGGATTCTGACGGCGAGATATCCGCCGACGGCAGTCACCCCCGTCAGCAACGTGCCCCAGGCCATGTCAATGAGGCTCATCGTGAGCGGCCAGTTGCGGAGCGTTGCGAGATTGGTGATGTCGTAAGTGCCATAGGCCGCCAGTCCCAGAATGGCACCGTGGAGAAGGGCCGTGGCGATCGAGCCCGCTGATAATGCCGGCAGCACGGCAAGCACAACCACCGCGGCGGCAAAGAACAGATAAAACAGCGCGGCGACGGCAAGATTGGGCGAGGGCAGCATCAGCGCTCCCAGCTGGTCGCGATAAAAATTGCGCGCCACCAGTCCAAGCCAGATCCCGTCGCAGACGAGAAGGGTGAGAAAGGTGCCGGCATAAGCAAACAATGCTGTTTTCATCGTTGATCTCCGAACCTGTCTTTCTACGCGGCAACGGCCGATCGGATCGCTGTCCGATCGATTTTGCTGCAATTTTTGCGAACTCTTTCAATGGCCGGGCGTTCTGCCTTGATCGATGAAGCACGGCGCGCTTCGAATGACGACAGCGAGGAGTTGAAAATGACCAACGTCAAAATCCCTTGGGAATCATGGGTCGTGGTCTGCGACGGAGCCAAGGCTCTGATCATGCAGAATGCTGGCGACGCTCAACTGATGAACCTAAAGGTGCTTGAAACCCTGACGCAGCCGAGCGCGCCGGATCGCGAGATGGGCGCCGATAAGCCAGGCCGGACCCATGCCGCAGACGGCTTGAGCGGCAGCGCTGTTGAGGAGACCAGTTGGCAGGACCAGGCCGAAGCCGGATTTTTGAAACAGGTGGCCGAAAAGCTCGATGAGCTGGTGCAGAAGAAGAACGCCCGTCGCATCGTTATCGTTGCACCGCCAAAGGCGCTCGGTACATTGCGGCCGGCGCTTCGTGCCGACACGCAAGCCGCGATCACCGCGGAGGTGGCAAAAGATTATACCAATATGCCGGTGGACGAGATCGAGCGGCATCTCGCTGCTTGAGGGTAAGCCGATCTCCCAGACATCCAAAACAAAGCGATAGGGAAAACGCGGGTTTGACGGCCCGCGTTTTCGCTTTATATCGCCGGGCTCTGCCCGGCAAACAGCGCTTCATGATCGGCAAAGAGCGCTGCCAGGCGGTCGATGACGATTCTGACCTCCGGCCGTTGCCTCTCGTCGTCATGCGCGACGATCCACATATCGTAGGTCAGCGCGTCGATGAGCGGCCCGGCGCGGACAAGCTTGCGGTCCTGATCGCCGATGAAACAGGGAAGCACGCCGCGGCCGGCGCCGCCGCGGATCAGATGAAACAGCATATGCGGCGTGTTTGTCCAACTGGTGATCCAGTAGTCCGGCTGCTCAAACGTCCATTTATCCGCCGGCGTGACGGCGGTATCGGTGCCGAGCGAGATCCAGTTGCAGTTGGACGCGTCATAATCCGCTGCCTGGTAAGCCGCATGCGCCACCTTGACCGAGCGGCGGATCGCGACGTTGCCGCTGTCGGGCCGGCTGTGGCCAACGGCGATATGCGCCTGGCGATAGGTGAAATCGACGCCGGTATCGCAGGTCTTGTAGCACATGCGGAAGCTGTCTTTCGGCGTCCAGACGCTGGCGAGATGGTCGGCGATGAAGCGCGAGGTCCAGCTGTCGGCGGCCGTCGAGACGATCGGCAGCGTCAGAACCTCGCCGCGCCAGTCGGAGATCGCCCGCGCCGCATCCTGCATCAGCCGCACGCGGTCGAGCAGTTCCTGCCCATCTTTCGCCAGCAGATAACCGGTGGGGCCGCGGCTGAACAACGATCGGCCCGTCACCCGTTCGAGCGCCAGCATGCGCCGGCCGATCGTCGGCGCGCTGAGGCCGGTGCGCGCGGCTGCCGCCGAAAGCCCGCCGCCGGTCGCGACATGGAAGAACAGCTGCAGGTCGTCCCAGTTCGCATCTTTCATGGATGAAAACCCCCTTTCCCCAGCGCCTCTACATCGGAGAGGCGTGAAGGCCTAGCTCAAGTGCTCCAGCAATAGATGGAGGATGAAGCAATGCTTCTCAACTGGATCATTCTGTTCGAGGAAGTCGAATCCCGCAGTCGCCGCATGCGCCGCGATCCCATGGCCGATCCGCTCGATGGACCGGAATGGCGCGGACTTCTCTGGATCGTTCCGATCATGGCATACCTGGCCTCGAGAAGAGGCGAGACGAGGAGATGGCGCCGCCACAAGGCGCAGCTTGGACGAAGCCTCAGGTTTCGAAGCTCAGCCGCAGCACGTGGTGCAGGAATTCCGGATTGAGCAGCATGTTGAAGCTGACCGTCACCCATTCGCCTTCGCGCTTGACCATGGTCGCGCCGATCTCGTCATGGATGCCGAGGATTTCGAGGAAGAAATGGCTCGGCATTTCCAGGTTCGGGCTGACTTCGAGCAGTGCGCCGGCAAGGGTGATCGTGCGGATCAGGCAGCGCACCTGCGTTCCGGTGCTGAGGTGGTGGCCGACGAAAATGATATTGCCGGGCCTGTCGAGCTTGAATTCCCTGTAAGCACGTTCCGGCTTGGGGTGGTCTGTGTCGAGGTGCATCTGAAAGGCCCTTTTAGCCTCCGCTTGTTCTACCACAGGATATTAGTTGAAGAATGCTGACGATTGCTGAAGAACATTGTGAAGATTGAATGCTTATGGGGGACTTGCGGGAAAATCGCACCGATTTCGGGCAGATTTGCCCCAAATTTGCTCACTCCAGCTCAATGTCAGCCATTCTTGACATGTCGGCAGCCTTCGCGCATACAAAGGCCGGTTCGAGGCACCGGCCGCTCGCGGATGAAAATCCATGGTGAAGTCCTCGCGATCATGGTCACGGCCCTTGTGCATGCTGACTGGCGGCAATGCGAGCTCCCATCTACAGTCGAAGAGCATGCCTTGCGAAGGCTCACTCCATGACGACCACCTATCCTGCCATTGACGAATTGAAGGCCCAGGCCAAACGCCTGCGCCAGGCGATGAACGATCGCGGCACCGCGCTGACCCACAGTGCCGCCTTGGAAATGATTGCCCGCCAGCACGGCGCGCGTGACTGGAATACGCTGGCGGCGCTAGCGGCAAAGGCCAATGCGGCTGCGAAGACGCCGCTCTTCGTCGGCGCGCATATTCGCGGCCGTTATCTCAATCAGCCGTTCACCGGCGAAATCCTCTCGCTCTCGGCCCTGCCGGGCGGCGATCTCCACAGGATCACCATCCATTTCGACGAAGCGGTGGATGTCGTGACCTTCGAGAGCTTTTCAGCCTTTCGCCGGCGTGTGACCGGACAGGTCGACGCCGACGGCGTCTCGCCGAGGAAAACCTCGAACGGCGTGCCGCATCTGGTGCTTGATCTCTAAATCACTTTTGATTCCCTTTGAGGCCGCCTGAATCCGGATGTTTTCTACCCGGATCGGACCTCGCCATCCCGCACGGATTTCTCCATGACCGATCTTTCCCAGGGCAATGCCTTTCTCACCGGCTGGTTGCCGGGCGTCTTCATCAGGACGGCGGCGCCGATCGTCGCGATCACCACGCTCAACGGCCTCTTCACCGTCGTCGACGCCTATTTTCTCGGCGCCTATGTCGGCCCTGACGCGCTCTCCGCCGTCAGCCTGATTTTCCCGGGTCTGATGCTTCTGATCGCCCTGCAATCGCTCGTTTCGAACGGCATGGCGAGCATCCTCGCGCGCCGGCTCGGGGCCGGCGATCGCCGGGGCGCGGGCAGGGTATTTGCCGGCGCCCATATGCTGGCGCTGGCCGTCACCCTCATCCTCAACATGCTCTACTGGACCCTGGGCCGCCAGATCATCGACGCCGGTGCCGGTACGGCCGCGGTGGCCGAGGGTGCCATGCTGTTCATGGGCGCGATGATAGCCTTTGCGCCGGTGAGCTTCTTCCTGTCGCTGCATCTCGACGGATTGCGCTGCGAAGGCAAGATCGGTTTCATGACGCTGGTGACGCTGTCAGCCTCGCTGCTCAACATCCTCGCCAACTGGCTATTCATGGCGGTGATGCATTGGGGCGTGCTCGGTTCGGCCGCCGGCTCCATCGCCTCGCAATTCGTCTGTCTCGCCGCCGTGCTCGCCTATCGTTGGCGCCGGCCGGCGGCACTCAGGCCTTCTCGAGGTTTCGCGCTTGCCGAATGGCGCGGCATCGTCGCCTTCGGCGCGCCGATGAGCCTCGGCTTCATCGGCATATCGCTGGCATCCGCCGCCATTCTCGTCAATATCTCGCTCTGGAGCGTGGCAGATCATGTCGCGACGGTCGCCGCTTACGGCATCATCACCCGGATCATGACCTTCACCTATCTGCCGCTGCTTGGTCTCAGCATCGCCCTGCAGACGATTGCCGGCAACAATCACGGCGCTGGCCTCGGGCTTCGTGTCGGCCGCAGCCTGCAGATCGCCATGCTTTCGGCACTCGTCTATTGCAGCCTGGTCGAGATCGCCGTCGAACTGCTGGCCGGCCGTCTCGGCGCCATCTTCGTCACTGACCCCGCCATTGTCGCCGAGGTCAGGCGAATTCTGCCCTGGACGATCGGCGCCTATTTCCTCTTCGGGCAGATGCTGATCCTGTCTTCCTATTTCCAGTCCATCGGCGATGCACCGCGCGCGGCGATTTTCGGACTGTCGCGGCCCTATCTCTTCACCCTGCCGCTCACCTTCCTGCTGCCCTTCGTCTTCGGCGAGCAAGGGATCTGGATGGTGCCGGTCTTTGCCGAGGCAGGCATGTCCATTCTTGCCTTCCTGGTGCTGTCGCAGAATGCCAGGCACCGCGGCTGGCGCTACGGACTTCTGCCCGCCTGAGTCGTAATAGCCGCGCGGGGAGCGCGGCTATTGGCCGATCCCGTCTATTCCTTGCCCGCCGAAGCGGCCGATGTCGCGGCTTCCGCCTCGTTCAGCGCCTCGGCGCATTCCTGGCAGCAAACCTCGACAGTCTTGCCGCCGAGCTTGACGGTGATGGTCTCTGCGCCGAGTTCACAGTCGCAGGCAGCGCATGTCGTCTTCTTCATAGGATGATCCTCCGGTTGATCGTCCCCGGATCGGGACAGTCTCATAAGATCATCGAAGACCGCATCGCCGCTGTCGAAATCTTTAGCGATCGATGTGGGACTTACTTGCGCCGCAACCGCGCCGAGCGCTGGAATTCGGCTGGCGTCTGCCCGAAGGACTGCTTGAAGGACGCGCTGAAATGGCTGTGGCTTGAGAAACCGAGATCGAGGCCAAGCGCCGTCAGATCTTCATACTGGCCGAGCAGATCGAGTGCGCGGGCGAGCCTGAGCCGCAGCTGATAGCGGTAAAGCGGCGTCGCCTCGACCTGCTGGAAGACCTGGGTGAGATAAACAGGCGAGACGCCGACTTCGGCGGCGATTTCCGAAAGTGTCCAGCGCCGGGCGAGATCGGAGGAAAGCACCAGCTTTGCCCGGTCGACGAGTTTCTGCCGGCCGGCGCTGGCGCCCGCCGCATGCGATGTGCGCTCGCCGAGCGAGCGGCGCACCAGCGTCAGCGCCAATGTTTCCGCCTCCAGCGTCTCGGCGACGTTGCGGCGGAGACCATGACGCAGAAGCGCGACCAGTGCCTGCGCGCGCGGATCGATCCGCCGGCGCTGGCGACGGAATGAAAAGGCTGCACCCCGCTGCACCTGGTCCTTCGGCGCGAGCTCTTCGAGCATGGTCTCATCGATCGCGAGATCGACGCAGGCGTCGCCTCCTTCGATCGGATGGCTGATCCTATAACCCTGGTCGGCATTGAAGAACAGCATCTGATTGGCCTCGGCCACCGTATCATTGCGGCCGACATGCCGCATGAAGACGCCGCGATAGGGATAGACGAGGCTCGTCTTGTGAGCGCATTCCTCGTCGCCCTTATGGCGGCAGCCGCCATCGCAGACGATGTCACGAATGGCGACGGTCTTCGTTTGCAGGAGCAGCGCTGTTGAAAACTGCGACATCTTATATTCCCAGCCGGACAGGCCGCCGACGAGGCGACCCGCGGCACAGTATCACAACTGTTGCCTGTGTTCAGTAGCGACTATAGACGTGAACGTCGCTTTCCGTCTGCCCCCTGGAAAGGCCGATATCCTTCAACTGATCGTCGGAAAGTTCCATCAGCGCATTGCGGTTGCGCCGTTCGCCGATCTTGCGTGCGAGCCAGCGGACGGCCGTGATTGCCGCAGGCAACAGGCCGGGCCTGTGACGCGAGGAATGGACGTTGCGGCCTGCTATGGAAATATTCGAGCTATGCATGATGATCCTCCATCCTTGTTGGATGGAGGCAGTGAACCATCAGCGGCGGCTCGGCGCTGTCAGATTATTTAGCGATCTGAGGCAGTCCTCACGCCTTGATCAGCCACTCGTGCTCGACGGCATTGTGGAATTTCCAGATCCGTTTCGGCCCGGCCATGACGTTGAGGTAGTAGAGATCGTAGCCATGCGTTGCCGCGCAAGGATGGTAGCCCTTTGGCACCAGCGTCACGTCGCCGTCCTCGATCGCCATCGCTTCGTCGAGCGAGCGGTCGTCGGTGTAGACGCGTTGGAAACCGAAGCCCTGCGGCGGGTTGAGGCGATGGTAATAGGTCTCTTCCAGGAAGCTCTCGTTCGGCAGATCGTCCCGGTCGTGCTTGTGCGGCGGATAGGAGGAGGTGTGTCCACCCGGCGTGATCACCTCGACGACGAGCAGCGAATGCGCCGAGCTGTCGTCCTCCGGCATGATATTGTTGACGTAGCGCACATTCGTACCCTTGCCGCGCGTCACCTGCGGATGCGTGCCGGGCGGGATTTCTTTCGCCTGATAGGTGCCGCCGCCGGGCGCCGAGCAGACGGCGAGTTCCAGATCGGTCTCCGCCGTCACCGACCATGTCGATCCCATCGGGATGTAAAGCGCATGCGGCGCGCCTTCGAACGGGGTCATGCGGCCGCCGAGCGTGCCGAAATCCTTGGTTCCGGCCGATGCCTTGCCCTTGCCGGTGACCCAGACGAGGCAGACTTCCCGGTCGCCGGTCTCTCCCGAAACCGTCTCGCCCGGCTTTAGCCGGTGCAGATCGAAGCCGACATAGGTCCAGCCGGCATTCTCAGGGGTGACATGCGTGACGCGGCCATGCGTGCCCGATGGTTTCACCTTGAGGTTTGGCATTGGTGGTTCTCCTCGTACGTTAAAAACTCCCCGCCCCAAACCCCTCCCCACAAGGGGGAGGGACTTAATCTGCGGCGCTGTCTCGCCCTCTTGCGGCGTTCCTTTTGCAAGTGGCGCAGTCTGGAGCGGGGCGGTGCCTCAAGTTAAGTCCCTCCCCCTTGTGGGGAGGGGTTGGTGAGGGGTTTTCTTTTCCGTTATCGCTTAGGGAAACCTTCGGTCTCCACCGTGTAACCGGCAGCCGTCATCACCCGCATCAATTCGGCATGGCCGATCTCGGCCATCTTCTGCGGCGGCGCCTTGCGCGGATCCTGCTCGGCTTCGACGACGAACCAGCCTTCATAGCCGTGGTCGGCCAACCGCTGGACGATGGCGCCGAAATCGAGCGAGCCGTCGCCCGGCACGGTGAAGGCGCCGAGCGCCACTGCGTCGAGGAAGGACTGCCGGCTGCGGTCCAGCCCGTCGATGACCGACTTGCGGATATCCTTGACGTGAACATGGTTGATGCGGGCGTGGTGATGGTCGATGGCGCGCAACACGTCGCCGCCCGCAAAGGCGAGATGGCCGGCATCGAGCAGCAGCGGAATGCCTTCGCCCGAAGAACGCATGAAGGCGTCGAGTTCCGGCTCGGTTTCGACAACGGCTGCCATATGATGGTGATAGGAGAGCGGCATGCCCTGTTCGGCGCACCATTCGCCGAAATCCGTGACGCGGCGTGCATAGGCCTTCATCTCGTCGTCGGCAAGGCGCGGCTTGGTCGCGAGCGGTTTGGAGCGGTCGCCCTGGATCGAGCGGCCGACTTCGCCGTAAACGATGCAGGGCGCATTGACCGCCTTGAACAATTCGATCATCGGCGCGATGCGGTCTTTGTTGGCGGCAAGCTCCTCATTGACCAGTGTGCCGGAGAACCAGCCGCCGCACAGCGTCACATCCGCGGCGCGCAGAATGGGCAGCATTTCCTCGGGATTGCTTGGGAAACGGCGGCCCTGTTCCATGCCGGTGAAACCGGCGCCGCGCGATTGCCGCAGGCATTCCTCGAGGGACACGTCGTCGCTGAGTTCAGGAAGATCGTCGTTCCACCAAGCGATGGGCGACATGCCAAGTTTGGCCTTCATCTATAGTCTCCTTAAAAATAGTGCGGAGGAGTGGGCGCTCCTCCGGAAAATGATGGCAATCGAATCAGCCGATGCGCTGGGAAGCGCGCGCTTCGACATAGCCCTTGCGCGCCTTGTTGACCTCTTCGCGCGGGCTGACCTCCGGCACCGCGACATCCCACCAGTGGCCGCCGGCCTCGGTGGTGATCAAGGGATCGGTGTCGATGAGGAAGACCGAGGTGCGATCGTTCTTCTTTGAGTCGGCGATCGCCTGCTCGAGTTCGGCGATAGAGGCGACCTTGACGGCGATGGCGCCCATGCTTTCGGCATGTGCGCGGAAATCGATCTCCGGCATCACCTCGTGATAGGAGTCCTTGAGCAGGTTGTTGAAGTTGGCGCCCCCGGTTCCCATCTGCAATCGGTTGATGCAGCCATAGCCGCGATTGTCGAGCACGACGATGTTGAGCTTGAGGCCAAGCATGACCGAGGTGGCGATCTCGGAATTCATCATCATGTAGGAACCGTCTCCAACCATGACGACGACATCGCGTTCGGGATGCGCCATCTTGGCGCCGAGCCCGCCGGCAATCTCGTAGCCCATGCAGGAAAAGCCATATTCCATGTGATAGCTGCCCGGCGCCGTCGCCGGCCAGAGCTTGTGCAATTCGCCGGGAAGACCACCGGCGGCGCAAAGCACCGTCGTATTGTCGCCGCCGATCGAACGCGCCACTGCGCCGATCACCTGCGCATCGGAGGGCAGGGCGGCATTGGTCGTCGCCATCGCCTTGGCGGCCGCCTCCATCCAGACCTTCTTCTCCGCAGTTGCCTTTTCGGCAAGTGCCGCCGGTGCCTTCCAGCCGGAAAGCCCTGATGAAAGCGCCTTCAGCCCTTCGCGGGCATCGGCGACCAGCGGATGACTGTCATGCTTCACCGCGTCATAAGCGGCGATATTGAGCCCAACCATCCTGAGGCTGTCGTTCTTGAACAGCGCCCAGGACCCGGTGGTGAAATCCTGGCAGCGCGTGCCGACGGCGATGACGAGATCCGTCTCCTCCGCAATCGCATTCGCCGCCGACGTGCCGGTGACGCCGACCGAGCCGATCGCCAGCGGATGGGTCTCGTTGATCGACGATTTGCCGGCCTGAGTGACGACGACCGGAATAGCGTGAGCCTCGGCAAAAGCAGCAAGCTCCTTCGTCGCCTGCGAATAAAGCACACCGCCGCCGGCAACGATTACCGGCTTCTGCGACGCCTTGATCAGCGCGATGGCATTGGCCAGCTCGTCCGCATCCGGCTGCGGCCGGCGGGTCGCCCAGACTTTTTCATCGAACAGGCTTTCCGGATAATCATAGGCCTCAGCCTGGACGTCCTGGCAGAGCGACAAGGTCACCGGGCCGCAATCCAGCGGATCGGTCAGCACCTGCATGGCGCGCTTCAGCGCCGAAATGATCTGTTCAGGCCGGGTGATGCGGTCGAAATAGCGCGAAACCGGGCGGAAGGCGTCATTGGCCGAAACCGTGCCATCGCCGAAATCCTCAATCTGCTGCAGCACCGGATCCGGCGCGCGGTTGGCGAAGACGTCGCCCGGCAGGAAGAGAACGGGAATACGGTTGACATGCGCGACGCCGGCAGCCGTCACCATGTTCAGCGCGCCGGGGCCGATCGACGTCGTGCAGGCCATGAAGCGGCTGCGGAAATTCGCCTTGGCATAGGCGATGGCGGCATGCGCCATGCCTTGCTCGTTGTGGGCGCGATAGGTCGTCAGTTCGCCGCGCACCTGGTAGAGTGCCTCGCCGATGCCGGCGACGTTGCCATGACCGAAGATCGCCCAGACGCCGCCGAAGATTGGCACCTTCTTGCCGTCGACAACAGTCATCTGCTTTTTGAGGAAATGCGCGACGGCCTGCGCCATCGTCAACCGTATCGTCTTGCCCATCGGGGCCTCCCGGACTTTTGACATTCTGTCTTTTCCCCTCCCCAACCCCTCCCCACAAGGGGCAGGGATTTAATTTGCGGCGCTTCCTCAGGCAAATTTCAGCGTCTCTTCCTATAGGAGGGCGCTGTCTGACATCGAGCGGTGCTCCGCGTAAGTCCCTCCCCCTGTGGGGAGGGGTTGGGGAGGGGTCTTTTTCCTATTTCCTACTGACGGCCGCGCGTCTTCAGCCACGCCTCTGTCAGTTGCCGGAAGCGGCCGG
Organism: Rhizobium redzepovicii; assembly: GCF_019793435.1. Classification (GTDB taxonomy): domain Bacteria; phylum Pseudomonadota; class Alphaproteobacteria; order Rhizobiales; family Rhizobiaceae; genus Rhizobium; species Rhizobium redzepovicii. Next base: position 452,126 of record NZ_JAILYH010000003.1, read on the forward strand.
CCATATCGGCGATCGCTTCCTCGTCGTTCATTGCGCCCGAAAGCCAGGCGCGCGCCGCATCGGCAAAGATCGTCCGGCCGACGGCAAAGCCCTTCACCGAAGGGGCCGCCAGCGTCGCCTCGAAGCAGGAGATCAGCTCCTCGGCGGGCGCTTCGAGCCCCAAGAGCACGATACCCCGGCACCATGGATCATTTTTGGCGATCACCGCATCGATCTTCTTCCAAGCTTCGCTCGATGCCTGCGGCTCGAGTTTCCACCAGTCCGGCTTGATGCCGAGCGCATAGAGTTCTTCGAGCGCGGTCGCGATCGTATCGTCGGTCAGCGGTCCGTTCTTGCCGGCGATGATCTCCACCAGCAGCTCGCGCCCGACCTTGCGTGCGGCTTCGAACAGCGTGCGCAGCTTCTCCTGCTGCTCGCTCTTCAATTCGGCCGGATCGTCGGGATGATAGAAGCACAGGCACTTGATGCAATGGCCGAGCGGCCATTCGACAAGCTGGGAGCCGATATCCTGGCTGAATTCGAAGCGCAGTGGCTTCGAGCCGGGCAGCTCCACCGGCCGGCCGATCCAGGAGAAATTCTTCGTCGCCGCATCGAAGAAGGCGTCGCGGCCGAAACGTTCGTCGATCAGCATGCCGTAACCGTCGCGGCCGTCCGAAACCCGCGCTGCCGCCGAGACCGCCAGCCGCTTGAAGGCGACGATCTTCTCATGGCCGACGCCGAGCTCGTCGGCGACGCTGACGAGCTGCGAACGGTGGTCGATCGCCAGCGCCATCAGCAGCGGAATTTCGCCGCGCCGGGTCGATGCCCAATGAATATGGTTGATCGCCTCATCCTTGCGCAGCGCCCGATGTTTGCTGCCGGTCTTCAGGAAGTAGTCGAGTTCCGCCCAGGTCGGATATTCCGGCGAGCAGAGCAGGCGGGAGACGGCGAAGGCGCCGCAGGCATTGGCCCAGGTGGCGCAGGTCTGCAGCGGCTCGTCGCGCAGGAAACCGCGCAGGAAGCCGGACATGAAGGCATCGCCGGCGCCGAGCACGTTGAAGACTTCGATCGGGAAACCCTGGCCGACGATGCCGGCTTCTAGATCGTCGGCGATCGGCCCGTCATAGACGATGCAGCCCATGGCGCCGCGCTTCAGCACGATCGTCGCCGGCGTCAGGCGGCGAATCTCCGTCAGCGCGCCGAGCACGTCATCGGCGCCGGAAGCGATCAGGATTTCCTCTTCGGTGCCGACGATGAGATCGCAATCCGGCAACGTCTCCTTCATCTTCGAGGAAACGCGGTCGGATTTCACGTAGCGTTCGAAGCCTTCGGCATGGCCGGCAAGACCCCAGAGGTTCGGCCGATAGTCGATGTCGAAGATCACCTTGCGGCCGTTCGCCTTGGCGATGCGGATCGCCTTGCGCTGCGCGGCCTCGGTATTCGGCCGGGAGAAATGCGTGCCGGACACCAGGACAGCGCGCGACGACTTGATGAAATTCTCGTCGATATCGCCTTCGTCGAGCGCCATGTCGGCGCAGTCGGAGCGATAGAAGATCATCGGCGACACGCCCTCGGCCTCGACCGCAAGCAACACCAGCGCCGTCAGCCGCTCTTTGTCGGTGATTATGCCGTCGGTCGCGACACCTTCGCGCGCCGCTTGCTCTCGGATGAAGCGTCCCATCTGCTCGTCGCCGACGCGGGTGATGAGGCCAGATTTGAGACCGAGCCGCGCCGTGCCGATGGCGATATTGGACGGGCAGCCGCCGACCGATTTGGCGAAGGTGCCGATATCCTCCAGTCGTGACCCGATCTGCTGGCCGTAAAGATCGACCGAGGAACGGCCGATAGTGATTACATCAAGCGCCGGCTCCGGCTGTGAACCCGGATTCGATTGTACCATGATGTCCTCCCGCTAGATTTTGCGCGGCTTCCAGTGCCTGCGAATTTCAATAATGAAACATCGGTTCCGATATTTTGTCAATTCGGAATGTTTATTCCATTTTGGCTTTCCCAGCTTTTGCATGCTGACGCTTGCGCCGCCGCTCGGCGATGGCGACCGGCAGCGCCATGGTGAGCGCCATCGAGGCCGACAGCGAGCGGAAGCCGGCGAAATCGGCCTCGGCCACCTCGAACCAGTGCGTGGCGCAGGCGGCAAGCGGCGAGAAGGCCGAGTCGGTGATGGCGATGACGGGGACGCCGCGGTCGGCGAGTTCCTGGCTCTGGTTGAGGCTGTCGGCCGCATAGGGCGAGAAGCTCGCGGCGATCGCCGCATCCTTCGGTGTTGCGAACTGCACCATTTCAGGGTCGACGCCGTTCGGCGAGGCGACGATCTGGTGGCGGATATTGAGCTTGGAAAAAGCGTAGGTCATGTGCGCCGTCAGCGGGTAGGAGCGCCGTTTGGCGATCAGATAGATCGTCTCGGCGGCGGCAAGGATATCCACGGCTTTGGTGAATGTGTCGCTCTGTACCGTCGCCGCCAGCCGATTGACCGACTGGCTGGCCGCGGCAATGAAGCCGGACAGCAGATTGGCGTCCTCGTCGTCGCCGCTCGCCTGCTCCAGCGTGACGAGCCGCTCTTCATAGCTCAGCGTCCGTTCGCGCAATCTTTCACGGAAGATGCTCTGCAGGTCGGAAAAACCTTCGTAGCCCAGATGATGCGCCAGACGCACCAGCGTCGAAGGTTGGACCTCGGAGGCGGCCGCGATGCTCGCCGTCGTGCCGAAGGCGATCTCGTCGGGATTGCCGAGCGCGAAGGCGGCAACCTGCGCCAGCCGCTTCGGCATGCTCGCCTTGCGCTCGATGATGGTGCTGCGCAGGCTTTCGAAATCGCGCGGCACACGTGCGTGCCTCTGGGGGTCATTATCCATGCTTGCAGCTCACGAGATGAAACAAATATTCCATATTGTCGAGCATAAACGATTTCAAACGGCACGCCTAATTGTTTTTAATCGCCTGTAATTCAAGGCCTTTAGACAATCCTCCCGAAAAATGGTGCCGGTGACTGTGGATGGGTCTCTTGTCAAAATGATCCAAATATTCCAAAAATCCGCGCGCAGCTCTGGAGGAGACGGAAATGAAGCCACTCGGCATTGGTTTGATCGGCACCGGCTATATGGGCAAGTGCCACGCGCTGGCATGGAATGCGGTGAAGACGGTGTTCGGCGATGTCGAGCGTCCGCGTCTCGTGCATCTGGCCGAAGCCAATGCCGGGCTTGCTGAGGCGCGGGCCGGTGAGTTCGGGTTCGAGAAGGCGACGGCTGACTGGCGGGCGCTGATCGCCGACCCCGAGGTCGATGTCGTCTCGGTCACCACACCCAATCAGTTCCATGCCGAGATGGCCATTGCAGCGCTTGAAGCCGGCAAACACGTCTGGTGTGAAAAGCCGATGGCGCCGGCCTATAGCGATGCCGAGCGTATGCTGGAAACGGCGAAACGATCAGGCAAGGTTGCCGCCCTTGGCTACAATTACATCCAGAATCCCGTCATGCGGCACATCAAGACGCTTATCGGCGAGGGCGCCATCGGCACGGTCAATCATATCCGCGTCGAGATGGACGAGGATTTCATGGCCGATCCCGATGTCTTCTTCTATTGGAAGAGCGAGCTTTCCGCCGGCTACGGCGCGCTCGACGATTTTGCCGTGCACCCGCTGTCGCTGCTCTGGTATCTCTTCGGCCATGTCGAGGCCGTCATTACCGATATGGTAAAGCCCTATGCCGACCGCCCGCAGAGCGAGGGTGGTCGGCGTGACGTCGAAAATCACGATGCCGCCAATGTGCTGATGCGGCTTGGCGGCGGCATCTCCGCCGTGTTGATGGCCAACCGCGCCGCCTGGGGCCGCAAGGGCCGCATCGCCCTGCAGATTTATGGTTCAAAAGGTTCGATCGTCTATGACCAGGAGCGGATGAACGAATTCGAGCTCTATCAGGCCGAGGGTCGCGGCTCCGAACAGGGCTTTCGCAAGATACTGGCGGCGCCAGCCCATCGGCCTTATGATCGCTTTATCCCGGCGCCCGGCCACGGCCTCGGCTTCAACGATCTGAAGATCATCGAATGCCGCGAGCTGATCCGGGCAATATCGGGCGAGCCGTCGTCGATCGTGACATTTGAAGACGGTCTCAGGATAGAGAAGTCGGTGCATGCCATGGCACAGTCATTCCACGAGCGTCGCTGGATCGAGATCGGCTGAAGGTAAGAAGCCGCTTTCCGTTGACGGCGCATAGGGCAGGGGATAGGCCTTGGCATGAGTGTCGGGCCTAGTTTCAGGAGTGAGATCGTGACGGATAGACTGGTGATCATCGGCGCGGGGCAGGCCGGTTTCGCAATGGCGGCAAAGCTGCGTGCCTTGAAGGACACGCGCCCGATCACCCTTATCGGCGCCGAAGACGTCGCGCCCTATCAGCGCCCGCCGCTTTCGAAGAAATACCTGCTCGGCGAAATGGCCTTCGACCGTTTGCTGTTCCGCGACGAGCACTGGTATGGCGATAATGACGTCGACCTTCGCCTTTCCACATGGGCCGAGCAGATCAAACCGGACAGCAAGCAGGTTCTGCTGCAGGACGGCTCCGTTCTCGACTACGGCACGCTGGCGCTCGCCACCGGCTCGACTCCACGCCGGCTGCCGGCCGCAATCGGCGGCGATCTCGAAGGTGTCTATGTCGCCCGCGACAAGCGCGATGCCGATCTGCTCGCCGAGGAGATGCGCCCCGGTCGCCGCGTCCTCATCATCGGTGGCGGTTATATCGGCTTGGAGGCGGCAGCCGTCGCCCGCCATCGCGGCCTTGAGGTCACCGTCATCGAGATGGCCGACCGCATCCTGCAGCGGGTCGCGGCGAAGGAGACCGCCGACATCATGCGCGGGATCCATCAGTCCCACGACGTGGTGATCCGCGAGAAGACCGGGCTCAAGCATCTGGTCGGCAAGGATGGGCGCGTTACCGGCGCCGCACTGTCCGACGGATCGGTTATCGACATCGACTTTGCCGTCGTCGGCATTGGCGTCGTGCCGAATGACCAGCTCGCCAAGGAAGCCGGCCTCGAAGTCGCCAACGGTATTGTCGTCGACGAATACGCCCGCACCTCCGATCCGGCGATCTATGCCGCCGGCGATTGCGCGGCGCTTCCCTGGCAGGGGGGCCGCATCCGGCTCGAATCGGTGCAGAATGCCGTCGACCAGGCCGAAGCGGCGGCAGCGGTCATTGCCGGTGGCAGCGAGCCCTATGATCCGAAGCCATGGTTCTGGTCCGACCAGTATGATGTCAAGCTGCAGATCGCCGGCTTCAATCTCGGTTATGACGAAACGCTGCTGCGCCCCGGCGCTCGCGAAGGCGCCCATTCCATCTGGTACTTCCGGGAAGGCCTGCTGATCGCCGTCGATGCCATCAACGACGCCAAAGCCTATGTGACCGGAAAAAAGCTGCTGGAATCCGGGACTAACCCCGACAGATCGATTCTCGCCGACCCCTCTACCGATCTCAAGCGCCTGCTCGGGTGAGTCGGGAGCCCATTCCGCAAGGAATGGCCCCTGCGGGGACGCCGTGTTGGGATCGCCGCTCCTATCGGACGCTGGACGGCAAAGCTCAGCTTCGTCGTCGAAGAACGAAGCGCGATCAAATTTCCCCGATCACGCCTGCAAATGCGGTCTGTTTACGCAACCGTCCGAAATGCCAGCCACTGCATTTCTTCTGGTGAAACCTGAAAAAACCCTTGCATTCACAGACCGGTCACCATAGTTAGGCCGCACCGGAGAGGTGGCCGAGTGGTCGAAGGCGCTCCCCTGCTAAGGGAGTATACGTCAAAAGCGTATCGTGGGTTCGAATCCCATCTTCTCCGCCACTTTGATTTTTCCCAGCTCAGTTCAATCCTTATCGTGCGGCAGAGAATAACCTGCGCTTAGGCGGTTATGTCTCGTGGTCGCTGGACGGTCATGCGCCACGGCGCGTAATGAGAAAATCGCTTCGCCTCGAATGGGAGAATCGCCAGCAGGGAATCACTCGCCGCTCCCATGCCCCCCGGCAGGCAGCGAAACCGGATCTGTGCATGTCCGGTTACGCTTGCAGCAGTGGTGATATCCCTTCAGCATCCGGATTTCGTCAAGAAAGCGTCGAAAATGTGCGGCGCAGCCGATGTCCAGTTCACTGTCGCTCCCACTTAAGCCGCCGCAAAATCAGGGTTTTCTTAACAAAGCATAAAGGAAATCGAGGCCGGCTGCCCCACTTGTGTCCTTTGAGCAACAGAAAGTCGGGAAGGCTCCCTCAAACCCCCCATCCGAGTAAGTTGGTGATTGCGTGACGGCTTCCGTCTTGTATTTTCAGCGTCGGAAGCCAGGGCGACTGATCGTCCACTTCTTGCAACACGGGAATGGGGCAGGGAACGCTGCTCAGCGAAAGATCCCAAACCCGATCGAAACTTTGAATTGGAGGTCATTTATGAACATCAAGAGCCTTCTTCTCGGCTCCGCTGCTGCTCTCGCAGTAGTTTCCGGTGCTCAGGCTGCTGACGCTATCGTTGCTGCCGAGCCGGAACCGGTTGAATACGTCCGCGTCTGCGACGCTTACGGCACCGGCTATTTCTACATCCCGGGCACCGAAACCTGCCTCAAGATCGAAGGCTACATCCGTTTCCAGGTCGACGTTGGTGATCAGCCGCTCAATGGCTCGGTCAGCAACGATTCGGATTGGGATGCCAAGACCCGCGGTCAGGTTCAGTTCACGGCCAAGAGCGACACCGAGTACGGTCCGCTGACCGGCGTCATCGTCATGCAGTTCAATGCTGACAACGCCTCGGATCAGGACGCCATCCTCGACTCCGCTTACCTCGACGTCGCGGGCTTCCGCGCCGGTCTGTTCTACAGCTGGTGGG
>NZ_JAILYH010000030.1 GCF_019793435.1 Rhizobium redzepovicii
GGCATGAAGGACAGCAAGGTGATCGTCGCCATCAACAAGGACGAGGAGGCGCCGATCTTCCAGGTCGCCGACTACGGCCTCGTCGCCGATCTGTTCGAAGCCCTGCCGGAACTGGAAAAGGCGCTCTGAATAGAGCGGCGGCATTAGAGCCGCTCCTCATGATGGATGGGGTCAGCCCGAATTTCGCTCGGATGATTTTCCCCGAAGCACGGTCATCTGTTCGTGCTGCACCTCGTTCGCATCATTCAGTACCGCGCGCCAAAGCCTGTTGCCGAGCCGAAGCGACACCCGTTTGGTACCCTCGTGTTCAGCCGTGCCGATTTCCACGGTGCTGACGAGTGAGCCATGTCGCATGTGACGGCGGAGATCGGCCAGGGACAGCCCGAACCGTTCCGCGAGTTCGGATGAGTCCAGGATAAAATCCCCATTCGGATCGCGCTCGATCAACACCGGCTCATTCCTCCCTCTGCTTGACAATCCACGACCAAAGTTCAGGCCACCGCCGAGATCGGAGCACTGTCGTTCGGCAGCAGCCGCGCCACTGCGCTGAGGAGATCGGTCTGCGATATCAGGCCGAGAATCCGGTAATCGTCATCGACAATGATGACGGCATGCGTGCGCCCGTCCGTCAGAATGGGAAGCAGCGACAGGGCCGGGTCCGAAGGCCTTGCCACCGCCGGTTTTGAAATTGCGCCGGCGATCGTATCGATGCTGGTCGACAATTCCCGCAAGCCGACGCTGCCGATCAGGCGGCCCTCCGGGTCCTTTACCGGCAGCGTGCGGATATTGTGCTTCAAAAGCAGGTGCCGTGCGGCATCCGGTTCCGCAGCTTCGCCGACGGCGATCACGTCGCGCGACATGATATCGGCGCAGCTGATCTTGCCGTTTGAGCGGATTGCCGCCTGCAGCTCGACCTGCTGCAGCAGCCGGCCGAGATCGGCGCGATCGATATCGAAGGTTTCGTCGAGCGCTGCAAGGGCCGCATCGACATCCTCCTCACGAAAACCCACCCGCACGGCGGACGGCAGGTCGATCGTGCGATGGGTGTTCTCAGCGGGTTTTGGAACGACATGCGGATAGTTCCGCCGGGAAAGCTTGTGGAACAGCAGGCCGAGACCGACAAGAAGGCAGGAATTCAGGGCGACCGGCACGAAGGGAAAGAGGAAACCCCAGCCGGCGACGACGGGGCCGCCGAGAACGGCGGTCAGCGCCGCAGCACCTCCCGGCGGATGAAGGCAGCGTGTGAAAGACATGGCGCCGATAGCAAGCGACACGCCGACGCCGGTCGCGATGATCGGATCGCGGATGAAATAGGCGGCAATGATTCCCATCAGGGCGGAAATGGTATTGCCGCCGATGATCGACCACGGCTGCGCAAGCGGGCTCGCGGGCACCGCGAAAAGAAGCACCGCCGATGCCCCCATCGGCGCGACGATCAGGGGAAGGTGCGGCCCCTGCCCGAAGAGATAGCCGCTGATGACGCCGGTAAGGCCGATGGCCAGCAAAGCGCCGAGACATGCGATCAGCCGCTCGCGTAAGGTCGCGCCGGCCAGAATCGGTGAAAACAGACGGAAGCGACGGAAGCGGCTCGGTCCCACCTTCGGGGAAACGGGGTGCGGCATGACAAGACCAATGTTGAGCGAGGATTATCTGGCGGACTGAGGGAAGGCATGAAGGCTAGTTTGTGGCAAGCCTGATATCCCTGCCTTTTGTCGCGCTGAGGACTTCGTGGAAGGCGTTAAAGGCGCTGGGGCGATCGTTCTTGCGGTAGACCAGCAGCGTCTCGACAGGTCCCAGTTGATGAGTCTGGACGGATGTTGGCCAGGGCATGAGGTCGAGAACGGATCTCGGTATGACGCCGGCGGTATTGCCGGTCGCGACGCTCGCCAGTATCGCATGGTAGGAGCCATGCTCGCTCGTCGGCATGGCGGTCGATTTGCGCGCCCAGTTTTCGGCGATCCGGCGATAGGTGCAGCCAGGCTCCAAAGCGGCAATCGACCCGACACGCAGGTCGGCAGCGGATTTGACGGCGGGATGCCCTGATGGCAGCACGATCAACAGGTCCTCGACAAAGACCGGTTCCATCGCCAGCGCCTTAAGCTCGGCCTCGAAACTCATCTCTTCCCCGCGCATCGCCTTCGGCGGGCGGGCAATCAGCGCACAATCCAGTGCATCGGCCACGACGGCGCGGGCGAGATCGCGGGATGCGCCCATCGTCAGATGAAGCGACACATCAGGCCACATCCGGTTGAATTGCGTCAGCACCGCGGGCAGCCGGCTCGCCGCCGTGCTTTCCATGGTGCCGACGCGCAATGTTCCCGACGGGGCGAGAGGCCGCACGGCCTGGCGCGCTTCGAGTGCAAGCGCCATCAGCCGGTTGGCGTAGGCCAGGAACGTCTCCCCCTCCCGCGTCAACGTCATCTTCTTGCCGTCACGGCTGAACAGGGAAACACCGAGATCGTCCTCCAGCTGCCGGATGCGCGTCGTCACATTCGACGGCACCCGACCGACGGCCTTGGCAGCCTTGGTAACACTGCGATCGCCGGCGACAGCGCGGAATATTTCGAGCGACGAAAGGTCCAATGAAAGATCTCGTTTCCAGAATTATGGAGAAAGATAATTCTCCATACAAAAATCATCGCCGCCACTCAAGTCGTATTGCGATATAATTTGCCGGCGCAAGCGAAGAGGGAACAGTTGCCGAAAAAAACAACGCGGCGCCGAGGAAATAGCCACGGGCGGCCGATATTGCCGCCACTTGGCGGGAATTGCGGTGTTTGCAGCTGGCACGGGGTTTGCATCGGCAATTCCATCTGCAGATCGATCGGCGACGACCCCATGGCGCATCTTGTCTTGACCTGTCTTCTTCTCAGCATCGCTTCCGGCCTGAGCATGCGACGCTTTCTCCTGCCCTATCTCCCGGGAGGCGATCTCGCCGAGAAGTCCGCGCCCGTGACGATCGTCGCAAGCGCCGTTTTTCTGGGGGCGCTGGCCATTACCGTCTCCGATCAGAATCTCTGGGCGACATCCGCCATCCTGTCGCTCGGCCTGCTGCTGGCAGCCATGTTCGACGATGCCCGACCCAAACTGACGATCGCCCTCTCCGCCATCAGCCTGGCGGTCTATCTCGGCTTTCGTTCGATCAACTGAGCCATTCGGTTTTTCCAGGCGACGATCGAATACTCGCCTATTTGGCGATATCGAAGCCTCTGTCGAGATGCTGCATCCAAAGACGAAAATCATTCGTGAGCAGCGCCACATCATACCGCCACTCCGCCCGCAAAAGCTCCCAGCGGCCTGCGTCTCCACTATCAAGCAAGGCATGACCCCTCTGCCTGAGATTTTCAAACGCCTTATCGGCGGGATAAAGCACGGGGCGGTGCAATACGGGATGCAATCGGCTTTCCATGAAGCTCACTCCTCAACGATCGGCGCTCTTTAAATATATCGTATTACGATATACATTGACAGCCGTGAACGCGCCGCGATACAGCCAAGGAATTCTCACCCAGCGCGGGAAAACAATCTCTATTGAAGAATGATATTTCATTGTTATTCTTCACTGAGGAATAAATCCGCTGGTGGGATCAGGGGCCCATCTAACGAGAAGAAACGTTCCGTGAGCGGCGACAGCAGCAACTTTCACGGCCTGCTTTTCGATCTCATGAACGCCTCCAAGCATGCGGAGTTGAATAATGACCATGGAGAGCAAACAGGCCGGCAAGATCTGGTCTGAATGGTACGCCTGGCATCCGGTCTTGCCGATCGACGACACCGTGTTCTGGCTCGAGACCGTCTACCGGCGGCAATCCCCGGACGGTCTTTGGCAATACCGCTCGTTCCGCCCCGAATCCGAACGCCGGCAGGCTCAGGCCTCCACGCCCGTCTATCCCGGCGCTTGAATCCGACCGACCGCCGATGAATCCGCTCAATCGATTTCCGTCGATCCAGATCGCTCGAGAGAATGCACTGGCGATGCCGGCGTAAACCCAACAATCGACCAAATCCCGGCCGCTTTCGGCAAATAAAGTCGGAGCCTTCCTCTACAGTCATTCCCGCACGGCGCAACCCGCAGAGCAAGAATGTGCTGATCAGCCGGTGAGAGGACCTGCCATGAAGACCTATAAGATCGCCCTTCTCCCAGGAGACGGTATCGGCCGCGACGTCACTGAGGCAGCCAAGGCCGTACTCGAAAAGGCGGCTGCGCGGAACGGATTCTCGCTTGTGACGACAAGCTATCCCTGGTCCTGCGACTACTATCTGGAGAACGGCAGCATGATGCCTGGCAATGGCATCGAAACGCTGCGCTCGTTCGATGCCATTCTGCTCGGCGCCGTCGGGTGGCCTCGCAAAGTGCCCGATTCCGTGTCGCTGCACGGGCTTCTGCTACCGATCCGCAAGGCTTTCGTGCAATATGCCAATATCCGCCCGCACCGGCTGCTGCCGGGTGTGCAGGGACCGTTGCGGTCGGAGAATTTCGACATCCTCTGCATTCGTGAAAATACCGAAGGCGAATATTCCGGCGCCGGCGGCCGCGTCCATCAGGGGACCGACAGCGAGGTGGCCGTGGAGACCTCGATCTTCACCCGCAAGGGCGTCGAGCGTATCCTGCGTTTCGGCTTCGAACAAGCGCGGGCGCGGGGCGGCAAGCTTGCCTCGGTCACAAAGTCCAACGCGCAGAGATATTCGATGGTTTTCTGGGACGAGACCACCGAAAGGCTTTCCGCTGAATATCCCGATGTCGAGGTGACCAGCTATCATATCGACGCCATGGCCGCCCGCATGGTCATGGCGCCTGAGAGCCTCGATGTGGTCGTCGCTTCCAACCTGTTCGGCGACATCCTGACAGACCTTGGCGCCGCCATCCAGGGCGGGCTCGGCTTTGCAGCCTCCGCCAACATCAATCCCGATCGCTCGGCGCCGTCGATGTTCGAGCCCGTCCACGGTTCCGCGCCGGATATCGCCCATCTCGGCATCGCCAATCCGATCGCCGCCATCTGGTCGGGCGCGATGATGCTGGAGCACCTTGGAGAAACGGTCGCCGCCGGCAAGGTGATGGCCGCAATCGAGGCAACGACTGCACGCGGCATCGGTGCAAGTCCCGGCAGGGACAAGACGGACGCAATCACGGCATCGGTGCTTTCGGCGCTCGATTAGGACAAGATGCGGACGAAGTGAGCGGATTGGGTCGCCCGACCTGAATCCGGTTTGGGCCGTTCAATGGTCGTCGTGATCGTGATGCGAAGGAAGGTCGAGGCCGAACGTGTCGACCAAATCTGCCACCTGTCCCGGGCTGAGATAACGGGGATTGAGGTTGCGCAGCAGCAGATAGAGCTTTGCCGTTTCCTCTAGTTCCTCGGTCGCAAAGACCGCCGCTTCCAGGCTATCGCCGGCAACGACGGGTCCGTGATTGGCCAGAAGCACCGACGAATACTTGCCTGCCAGCCCGCGGATGGCGTCGGCCACCGCCGGATCGCCGGGACGATAATAGGGCACCAGAGCGGTTTCGCCGGCGCGCATGAGATAATAGGGGGTCATCGGCGGCAAGGCGGCGCGCGGATCGATCTCCGGCAGCATGGTCAGCGCCACCGCGTGCGTGGAGTGAAGGTGGACGATGGCGCGGGCGCTGCCGCGTGTGTCGTAGAGGGCGGTATGCAGCGGAATTTCCTTGGTCGGCTTGTCGCCGGAGAGCAGCCAGCCTTCGGCATCGAGCCTGGAGATCCGTGCCGGATCGAGAAAACCGAGCGAGGCGTTGGTCGGCGTCACCAGCCAGCCGCCATCATCGAGCCGCAACGATATGTTGCCCGACGAACCGGGCGTCAGCCCGCGCTCAAACAGCGAGCGGCCGTATCGGCAAATTTCTTCACGCTGGCGCGCGTCGGACATGACATTTCCTCCAAGATTACGCGGTTGCGCCTTCGATCAGCTCAAAACCGAGATCGACGGCCTGGGGCGGCGCGTTGGCGACGACCAGCTGCGCGGCGATCTGTCCGGTCGACACACGCGGCGTTCGGATGGTCGACAAGGGCTGCGGCATCGCCCGGCCGATATCGAGGCCGTTATAGCCGAAAATGGCAAGCTTCGAAGGGATAGCGATCCCCTCGGCCAGACAGTGAAAATAGCCGCCGAGCGCCATATCGTCATTGGAGAAATAAACCGCATCGAGATCCCTCGTCCGGGCAAGCAGCCGCTCCAGCCCTAGCCTGCCGTTTTCCACCGACGAAGCGCCGGCGAGAATTTCGCGCGCGACGAGAGGCACGCCGCCGGCCTCCAGCGTTTCGCAAAAGCTTGAAAACCGCTTGCCGGCGCGGGTGTCACGATTGAGATCGTGACCGACATAGCCGATCCGGCGATAGCCCCGCTTCAGCAGAAAGCCAGCGCTCTCCCGCCCGGCCGCGCGGTTCGAGAAGCCGACCGCGATATCGAGTGCATCTCCGTCGAGATCGAGCAGTTCCACGACCCGGCATCCGCTGGCGCGCAGCATCTTCACTGTCCCGTCGGTATGTTCGTATCCCGCCAGCATGACCGCCGCCGGCCGCCAGGCGAGCATCGCAGCGGCAAGCGCCTCCTCCTTACCCGGATCATAGTCGGTGACGGAGAATACCGCCTGGTACCGGTTCTCCTCCAGGACGGCGCTGGCGCCGCGCAACACATCGGGGAAGACGATGTTGGACAGCGAGGGGATGACAAAGGCGACCAGGCGCGAGCCGGTGGAGGCCAGCGTCCCGGCGATCCGGTTCGGCACATAGCCCAGCCGCTCAACCGCAGCCATCACTCGCTCCCGCGTCTTGCCGGAAAACGAGCCGTGATTGCGCAGCACGCGCGACACCGTGCTCTCGCCAACACCGGCTGCTTCCGCAACCTCGGCAAGCGTCACCGTCACCTGCGGTTTGAATTCCATCGTATGTCCGAACCCAAGCTCTATTGGAATGGTCTGCCGATATGTCCGTCGGCAACCGCCGCGCTACCACCATTTTTCACCGCTCCCATCAAGAAGCAAGGATTTTTTGGCAGCGCTACCAATTTGCTGTTGGCAGCGCTGCCAAAATGGATTAGTAAGAATGGCAGCGCTGCCAAAAATGGCTTGGCGTGCTGCGGGAGGACCGACAGGAGACCGCGGCAACAATAGGAGGAGAAAATCATGACTCTGCAGACACAGGCGCCGCCCGTTGGCGCACTTCCCGCACGGACGGCGGAAGACCGCGCCTATGCCAAGGTGTTCTGGCGCATCGTGCCGTTTTTAATGTTGTGCTACGTGGTTGCCTATCTCGACCGCGTCAATGTCGGCTTCGCCAAACTGCAGATGTCGAGCGAACTCGGCCTCTCGGAAGCTGCCTATGGCATCGGCGCCGGCATTTTCTTCATCGGCTATTTTCTGTTCGAGGTGCCGAGCAACGTCATCATGAACAGGGTTGGCGCCCGGATGTGGATTGCCCGCATCATGGTCACCTGGGGCATCATTTCCGCCGCCTTCATGTTCACCTCATCGGAAACGGTCTTCTATGTGCTGCGCTTCCTACTGGGCGTTGCCGAAGCCGGATTTTTTCCCGGCATCATTCTCTATCTCACAGCGTGGTATCCGGCCGATCGCCGCGCCAGGATCATCACGACCTTCATGTCCGCGATCCCGATATCCGCCATTTTCGGCAATCCGCTTTCGGGTCTCCTGATGGACAGTTTCCATGGCACGCACGGCCTTTCCGGCTGGCAATGGATGTTCCTGATCGAAGCCGTTCCGGCCATTCTTTTCGGCGTCGCGACCTTCTTCTATCTTGATGATACGATCCATGACGCGAAATGGCTGAACGATGAGGAAAAGCGCGTGCTGACGGCCAACATCGAAGCGGAGAACCGGGTCAAGACAACCAGCCCGCACAGCATTGCCGCAACGCTGACCGACCGCCGCGTCTGGCTGATGTGCCTGATCTATTTCTGCTTCGTGCTCGGGCAATACGGCCTGAATTTCTGGATGCCTTCAATCGTGAAAGCCTCAGGCGTCAGCGGAAACCTCAATATCGGCCTGATTTCCGCGATTCCCTATATCTGCACATTCGTCGTCATGCTGGCCCTCGGGCGCTCGGCCGACAGGCTGCGCGAACGCCGGTGGCACCTAGTCGTCCCGGCCGTCGTCGCCGCCGGTGGTTTTGTCGCGGCGACGATAGCGACCAGCACGACGATCTCGATTGTCTGCCTTTCGCTCGCCGCCGCAGGCGCCATCAGTTGCGCCCCGCTCTTCTGGTCGCTCCCGACAGCTTTTCTTGCCGGCACGGGTGCAGCGGCCGGCATCGCCTGGATCAACTCGGTCGGCAACCTTGCCGGCTTCCTAGGGCCATTTCTGGTAGGCTATCTGAAGGACTTCACCGGCACCAACAGCGCCGGCATGTATCTGCTGGCGGCTGCGTTGATCATCGGCTCGCTCGCCGTGTTGACGGTTCCCGCCAAAACCGTCAATCGCTGAACGCGCGCATCCCCCGAAAATCGGAATCGATTTTCGCAAAGGATTATGCGCAAATTCAAAATGTTAGAGCGTCCTTAGCGTGTCTTATGGACGCACGGCGCTCTAAGGCCCCTCCGGGACTGCACCCGGAGGGCACAGAGTTTTTCTCACGAGACCGGAGAACCTCCTGATGTCACCACTTGCTGAAAATCCAGGCCCTGTCGTCGTCGCGGCCGTCATCGGTCTCGGTTCCATGGGGCTGGGGATGGCCCGGTCGATGAAGCGCGCCGGGCTCGATGTCGTCGGATATGACATCACGCCGGCGGCGGTGGATCGCTTCATCGCCGACGGCGGACGTGGGGCGGCGACCCCAGTCGGCGCCGCGAAGGACGCCGACATCGTCGTCTCCGTCGTCGTCAACGGCGCCCAGACCGAAGCCGTGTTGTTCGGGCCGAAAGGCGTCGCGAACACGATGAAGCCCGGGGCCGTCTTCATCTCCTCGGCCACCATGGATCCCGCCGTTGCCCGCGATCTGGCACGAAGGGTACAAGCTCTCGGCCTGCATTATCTCGACGCGCCGATTTCAGGTGGCGCAGCCAAGGCTGCGCTGGGCGAGCTGACGATCATGGCGTCCGGCTCCAGACAGGCTTTCGACGCCGCCCGTCCGGGTCTCGACGCCATGGCCGGCAAGGTCTACGAGCTCGGCGACGCCGCCGGGGCAGGCGCGGCCTTCAAGATGATCAACCAGCTTCTCGCCGGCGTGCACATCGCCGCCGCCTGCGAGGCCATAACATTTGCTGCCAAGCAGGGCCTCGACCTCGACAAAGTCTATGAGGTGATCACCGCCTCAGCCGGCAATTCGTGGATGTTCGAAAACCGCGTGCCGCATGTGCTGGCCGGAGACTATACGCCGCTCAGCAGCATCGAGATTTTCGTCAAGGATCTCGGTATCGTCCAGGACATGGCCCGATCCGAGCGTTATCCGGTGCCGCTCGCGGCGGCGGCGCTGCAAATGTATCTGGCCGCCGCCGGCGCCGGCATGGGCCGTGATGACGATTCCTCGCTCGCACGGCTCTATGCCCAGCTTTCCGGGGCGGAATTGCCCGGTTCCAACAAAGGGGAACGCTAGCCATGCCGGTTTTCGCCGCCAACCTGACGATGATGTTCAACGAATGGGCATTCCTCGACCGCTTCGACGCCGCAGCCGATGCCGGCTTTGCCGCCGTCGAATACCTCTTTCCCTACGAAGCTGCGCCGGAGGCAATCGCCGAACGGCTTGCCCGCAACAATCTGCAGCAGGCCTTGTTCAACCTGCCGCCGGGCGACTGGGCGGCAGGCGAGCGCGGCATCGCAGCCCTTCCCGGACGGTTCGATGCGCTGAAGGCCGATGTCGAACGGGCACTCGACTATGCGGCGGCGACCGGCGTCAAGCGGTTGCACCTGATGGCGGGCATCGCCGACCCTCATGATGAAGCCGCCGCCGCCTCTTATCGGCGCTCCGTTACTTATGCTGCCGGGCGGCTTGCGGACAAAGACATCGATCTCGTGCTCGAGCCGATCAACGGCCGAAACATGCCAGGCTATTTCCTCAAGGACTTCGGCGCCGCCGAAACGCTGATTGCCGAATCCGGCCTGCCCAACCTGAAACTCCAGTTCGACATCTATCATCGCCAGATCATCCATGGCGACGTCACAATAGCGTTGCGGCGCCTGCTGCCGATTACCGGCCATATCCAGATCGCCAGCGTGCCCTCCCGCAACGAGCCGGACGGGGAAGAACTGAACTACCCCTACCTTTTCGGCGAAATCGACCGCCTGGGTTACGACGGGTTCATCGGCTGCGAATACATCCCGCGCGGCCATACACTGGACGGCCTCGGCTGGTTCAGATCTTTTGCACGGAGCTAGACAATGGCCATTTTGCTCGGATCAATCGCCGACGACTATACGGGCGCGTCCGACCTCGCCAATACGCTGACGAAGAACGGGCTGCGCACGGTGCAGACGGTCGGCATCCCCGATCCGTCGCTCGCTCTGCCTGACGTCGACGCCGTCGTCGTTTCCCTGAAGATCCGCTCCGTCCCGGCTTCGGACGCGGTGACTGCCGCAACCAGCGCCGAACGATGGCTGCGCCGGCGCGGCGCGAGCCACGTGCTCTACAAGATCTGTTCGACCTTCGATTCCACCGATGCCGGCAATATCGGACCCGTCACCGAGGCATTGAGACACGCTGCGGGCGGCGGCATCGTGCTGGTCACGCCAGCCTTCCCGGAAGCAGGTCGCACCGTCTATCTTGGCCATCTTTTCGTCGGCGGACAGCCGTTGAACGAAAGCCCGCTCAAGGACCACCCCCTCAACCCGATGCACGACGCCGATCTCGTGCGGGTTCTCACCCGGCAATCGCATGGTGCTGTCGGGCTGATCGATCTCACCGCCATCGCGGCCGGACCTTGCGCCGTCAAAGCGAGGCTCGAGGCCCTGCGCGCGGCCGGCGTTACCGCTGCCATCGCCGATGCGATTTTCGAGCGGGATCTTGAAACGCTCGGCGAGATCGCATTGGAAACACCGGTATCCACCGGCGCATCCGGGCTCGGTCTCGGCCTTGCCCGCGCGTTGGTCCGCTCCGGTCGGATATCGTCCGGCGGAGCGGCGCCGGCAGACGTCATTCGCCCGGTCGGCGGGCTTTCCGCGATCGTTGCCGGCAGTTGCTCCAAGGCAACGTTGCGCCAACTCGAGGTCGCCGAACGGTCGATGCCAGTCCTGCGGCTCGATCCGGAACGGCTGCTTGCCGGCCCGGATGAGATCGCCGCGGCGATTTCCTGGGCTGGAGACCGCATCGCCGCCGGCCCCATCGTGGTCGCCGCAAGCGCCGCACCCGAAACCGTGGCCCGGCTGCAATCCCTTTACGGACGGGACGCATCCGGCCATGCGATCGAGACCGCAACCTCGATCATCGCAGCCGAACTGGTGGCAAGAGGCGTCCGGCGCCTCGTGGTTGCAGGCGGAGAAACGTCGGGCGCAGCGGTCGACAGGCTTGCCATTCCAGCATTTCTGATCGGGCCTGAGATTGCGGCCGGCGTGCCGGTGCTGCGCACGGTCGGCAATGCCCAGGGCGACATGCTTCTGGCTTTGAAGTCAGGCAACTTCGGAGGTGAGGATTTCTTTGCGGCAGCGCTGGCGATGATGCACTGACCTATCTCCGGTCTGGCGGAAGTACCGGCGGAAACGGCACCCGCCGGCACCGCCGATTCCCCCGCCAGCACGGCGCTTGAACACGCTCTCTTTGGCCTCGTCATTCCCCGCCTTCGACGATGGCGTCCTTGCCATGCGCTGCCGCGCGCAGCCCGAAACGGCAGACATGATCATCGAGCGCACGGGCGCCCGCCAAGAACAAACCATGAACTACGACGACCGGCGCGTGGGCGATGCAAGCCTCAGAATATCGCGAAACGGTCAGATTCGGTATTTTGTGCCGCCATATGACGCCTTTCAGGAGAATCCGGCGCGGTGCAGGTGACACACTACGATCACTGAAGGGCTCGGATCCCGGCAAATGCGAGGCCTTCCACAGAAGAGCGGGACAACGATCTCGCCCGCGGGAACAGAATATTCTTCTTCGAGACACCATGCTCCCACTGGGAGCCGAACACTGGGGAATTCACGTGAGCAAGAGCCTTCCGGAATTCAAATATATGACATTCGATGTCGTCGGCACGCTCATCGACTTCGAGAGCGGCCTCAAGACCTGCATCGGCCATATCGCCGCCGAGGCGGGAACGACCGTCGACGGCGAGCAGGCGCTGACCCTCTACCGTGCAGCCCGCTATGCCGAGGATGCCAATCTCTTTCCCGACGACCTCGTGCGCGTCTACCTGGCGATCGCGCCGAAGCTCGGCCTGCCCACTGAGCAAAAATATGGCGAACAGCTGCGGGATTCGGCCAAGGGCTGGAAGGGTTTTGCAGACAGCGCCGCAGCGCTGGCCAGTCTTGCGAAGGATTACCGCCTCGTTGCGATGACCAACGCCCGCCGCTGGGCATTCGATTTCTTCGAGAAAGAGCTCGGCAATCCCTTTTATGCCGCCTTCACGGCGGATGATACGGGCACCGAGAAACCCGATCCCGCATTCTTCGAGAAGGTATTCGCCTACGTCGTCTCGCAAGGACATTCGAAGGACGACATCCTGCATGTCGCCCAGAGCCAATACCACGATATCGGCATTTCCAGGAAACTCGGGCTGACCAATTGCTGGATCGAGCGGCGACATGCTGAGAAGGGTTACGGCGGCACGATCGAACCGGCCGAGTTCACCAAACCCGATTACCATTTCACCTCCATGGCCGGCCTTGCCGATGCCGTGGCCGCCGCGCGCGCCTGACTTTGAAAGCAGATCGGACCTGCCCGGAACGGGCAGCCCGCCACACAAGAAAAGGGGAATGAGATGAACGACAAAATCACCAATTGGACCAGATCCGACGACGCCATGGTCGAAAGCGCCATCCGCCGTGGCGCCACCCGTCGCGAGTTGCTGCATATGATGCTTGCGGGCGGCGTGGCCATGTCGGCCGGCGGGCTCGTGCTTGGCCGCGCCGGCAAGGCGCTCGCCGCCACGCCCGTTTCCGGCGGCTCGCTCAAGGCGGCCGGCTGGTCGTCCTCCACGGCCGATACGCTCGACCCCGCCAAGGCGTCGCTGTCCACCGACTATGTCCGGTGCTGCTCCTTCTATAACCGCCTCACCTTCCTCGACAAATCAGGCACGCCGCGGATGGAGCTTGCCGAAGTGATCGAGTCCAAGGATGCGAAGACCTGGACGGTCAAGCTGAAGAACGGCGTTACCTTCCATGACGGCAAGCCGCTGACATCAGACGACGTGGTCTTCTCGCTGAAGCGCCATCTCGACCCGTCCGTCGGCTCGAAGGTCGCAAAAATCGCCGCCCAGATGACCGGCTTCAAGGCGGTCGACAAACAGACCGTCGAGATCACGCTCGCCAGCCCGAACGCCGACCTGCCGACCATCCTGTCGATGCATCACTTCATGATCGTTTCCGACGGCACGACCGATTTCACCAAGGCCAACGGCACCGGCGCATTCGTCAAGGAAGTCTTCGAGCCGGGCGTTCGCTCGGTCGGGATCAAGAACAAGAATTATTGGAAATCCGGCCCGAACGTCGATTCCTTCGAATATTTCGCGATCAGCGACGACAATGCCCGTGTAAACGCACTGCTTGCGGGCGACATCCATCTTGCAGCCACGATCAATCCGCGCTCTATGCGCCTCGTCGAGGCCCAGGGCGACGGCTTCACCTTGTCTAAGACGACGTCCGGCAACTATACCAATCTCAACATGCGACTGGATATGGAGCCCGGCAATAAGCGGGACTTCATCGAGGGCATGAAGTATCTCGTCAACCGCGAACAGATCGTCAAATCGGCGCTACGCGGTCTCGGCGAAGTCGGCAACGATCAACCCGTTTCACCGGCGAACTTCTATCATGACGCAGAGCTGAAAGCGCGAGCCTTCGATCCTGAGAAGGCGAAGTTCCACTTCGACAAGGCCGGCGTGCTTGGCCAATCCATCCCGATCATCGCTTCCGATGCGGCGAGCTCGTCGATCGACATGGCCATGATCATCCAGGCGGCCGGCGCCGAAATCGGCATGAAGCTCGATGTGCAGCGAGTGCCATCCGACGGTTATTGGGACAATTACTGGCTCAAGGCGCCGATCCATTTCGGCAATATCAACCCGCGGCCGACCCCGGATATCCTCTTCTCCCTGCTCTACACCTCGGACGCTCCGTGGAACGAAAGCCACTACAAGTCGGAGAAGTTCGACAAGATGCTGATCGAGGCGCGTGGCTCTCTCGATCAAGACAAGCGCAAGACAATCTACAACGAGATGCAGGGCATGGTCGCCCAGGAAGCCGGCACTATCATTCCGGCCTATATCTCGAACGTCGATGCCACGACTGCCAAGCTCAAGGGCCTGGAAGCCAACCCGCTCGGCGGCCAGATGGGATACGCTTTCGCGGAATATGTCTGGCTTGAAGTCTGATTAAGCAAAGGAGACTGGGGCAGCAGCCGCGCCCCAGTTCCTCCATCTGCATTGATGGAACTCAACTCGAACGCAAAGGGAAGACGCCCGTGAACCGCCAGGTCTTATCCCTTGTACTGAGCAGATTGTTCGTCGCCGTGATAACTCTGGTGATCGTCTCCTTCGCCGTCTTCTTCGCGACAACGCTGTTGCCTGGAGATACGGCGACGATCCTGCTCGGCCAAGCCGCCACGCCAGAAGCCGTCGAGGGCCTGCGCAAGGCCATGCATCTCGACGAGCCGGCGCTCTTTCGTTTCCTGCGCTGGTTAGTCGGACTGCTGCAGGGCGACCTCGGCACGTCCTATGCCAACAACATGCCGATCGCCGCTCTCATCGCCGGCCGCTTCGTCAACACGCTGAAACTTGCCGGCGTCACCGCGCTTTTCTCAGTGCCGATCGCGCTCACGCTCGGGATCACTGCGGCGATGTTGCGCGGCACCCTTTACGATCGGATTGTCACGGTGATCACGATCGGCGTCATCTCCGTGCCGGAGTTCATGGTCGCGACCTCCGCCGCGCTCATCTTCGCCGTCTATCTGAAATGGCTGCCGGCGCTGTCTTTCGCCAATGAGGTCCATAGTATGACCGACCTGTTGCGCGTCTATGCCATGCCGGTGATCACCCTCACCTTCGTTGTCTCGGCCCAGATGATCCGCATGACGCGCGCAGCTGTTATCGAGACGCTCAACACACCCTATGTCGAGATGGCATTGCTCAAAGGCGCCTCCCGGCCGCGCATCGTATTTCGCCATGCACTGCCGAATGCGCTTGGCCCGATCGTCAATGCCGTTGCGCTTTCGCTGTCCTATCTGCTCGGAGGCGTGATCATCGTCGAGACCATTTTCAACTATCCCGGTATCGCCAAGCTGATGCTGGATGCCGTCGCCACCCGCGATCTGCCGCTAATCCAGAGCTGCGCGATGATCTTCTGCCTGGGCTACCTGCTGCTGATCACCGTCGCGGATATCATCGCCATCCTTTCCAATCCGAGGCTCCGATGACCATGACCAGTTCCGAAACCACCTCCGGCCGGCTGTCCGGGACCCGGTTTGGCTATCGCTTCAACATCGTCGGCGCGATCGGCTTCACTGTGATCCTCTCCTGGGCGCTCGTCGCGATCTTCGCGCCGTTGATCATCCCCTATCCCGTCGGCGAAATTGTCGATCTCGACTATTTCGGCCCGATGAGCCGGGAACTCTGGCTCGGCTCCGATTATCTCGGCCGCGACATGCTCTCGCGGATTCTGATGGGCGCGCGGTACACGGTCGGCATCTCGCTGGCGGCGGTAACGATCGCCTGCTTCAGCGGCGTCGTGCTCGGCATGATCGCAGCGGTCGCCGGCGGCTGGCTGGACACGATCCTCAGCCGCTTCCTCGACGCCCTCAATTCCATCCCGAGCAAGCTGTTCGGTCTGGTCGTGGTCGCCGCCGTCGGCTCCTCGATCCCGGTTCTGGTCCTGACACTGTCGGTGATCTACATTCCCGGCGCCTACCGCTTCGCCCGGGCGCTGGCCGTCAACATCAATGCGATGGATTTCATCACGGTCGCGCGCATCCGCGGCGAAAGCACCCTCTATCTCATTCGCTCGGAAATTCTGCCCAACATCGTCGGGCCGGTGCTCGCCGACCTCGGGATCCGCTTCGTCTTCATCGTTCTGCTCCTTTCCGGGCTTTCCTTCCTGGGCCTTGGCGTTCAGCCGCCCTATGCCGACTGGGGTGCGCTGGTGCGCGAGAATATCGGCGGGCTGCCGTTCGGCGCGCCGGCAGTGATGTTTCCCTCACTTGCGATCGCCAGCCTGACGATCAGCGTCAACCTGCTGATAGACAACCTGCCGCAGAAGATTCGCGACCGGAGCGTGTCATGAGCAATTTCATTGAAATCCGCGACCTGAAAATCGAGGCCACCACCGATTCCGGCCGACGTGTCGAAATCATCAAGGGTGTCAGCCTCGACGTTGCCGAAGGCGAGATCATCGCGCTGATCGGCGAGAGCGGTTCGGGCAAGACGACCATCGCCCTGACCCTGATGGGCCATACCCGTGCGGGCTGCCGCATCACCGGCGGCAGTGTTTCGGTCGGCGGCAAGGACATGGTCACGCTCAGCGAGAAGCAGCGCGCCAAGGTGCGCGGCACCGAAGTCGCCTATGTCCCGCAATCAGCCGCCGCCGCCTTCAACCCGGCCACAACGATCATGGACCAGGTGATCGAAGTCACCCGTATCCATCAGCTGATGTCGCCGGAGGCTGCGCGCGCCCGGGCGGTCGAGCTCTTCCGGGCGCTGTCGCTGCCGGAGCCCGAAACGATCGGCAGCCGTTACCCGCACCAGGTTTCCGGCGGCCAGCTGCAGCGCCTGGCCGCGGCCATGGCGCTGATCGGCGACCCCACCCTCGTCATCTTCGACGAGCCGACGACGGCGCTCGACGTGACGACCCAGATCGAAGTGCTGCGCGCTTTCAAATCGGTCATGAAGAAGGGCGGCATATCAGGCGTCTATGTCTCGCACGACCTCGCCGTCGTCGCGCAGATCGCCGACCGCATCGTCGTGTTGAAAGGCGGGGAGGCCCAGGAAACCGGCACCACCAATGAAATCCTCAACAATGCGAAGCATCCCTATACCAAAGAGCTGCTCGCGGCCTTTGAACCGAAATCGCGCGGCGCGGCAGCACTGGCAGCAAGTGCGACCGCGCCGCTTCTGAAGATCGAAGATCTTGTCGCGGGTTATGGACAGCGCCAGGCCGACGGCCTGCCCCTCGTTCGCGCGGTCGAGCACGTCAGCCTGAAGGTGGAGAAAGGGCGAAATCTCGGCATCATCGGCGAATCCGGGTGCGGCAAGTCAACACTCGCCCGCACCATCGCCGGCATCCTGCCGGCGGCAATCGGCAAGATCGTCTTCGACGGCACGGAGCTGCGCCGCAGCGCTCGCGAGCGTTCGCGCGACCAGTTGCGCGAGATGCAGATCGTCTTTCAATATGCCGATACCGCTCTCAACCCAGCAAAATCGGTCGAGGACATTCTCGCCAGGCCCCTGGTTTTCTACCATCGTATGGATCGGCAGGCGCGAAATGCCCGGATTGATCAACTTCTAGACATGGTGCGCCTGCCCCGCAGCCTGCGCCATCGCCGGCCGGGAGAACTCTCGGGCGGGCAGAAGCAGCGCGTCAATTTCGCCCGGGCGCTCGCCGCCGATCCGAAGCTGATCCTCTGCGACGAGATTACCTCGGCGCTCGACACGGTGGTTGCCGCCGCGGTCATCGACCTGCTCAAGGAATTGCAGCGGGAACTCGGTCTCTCCTACATCTTCATCAGCCATGACCTCTCTGTGGTAGAGGCGATCTGCGACGAGATCGTGGTGATGTATGGCGGCCGGAAGGTCGAGGAAATCACGCCCTCGACGGTGAAGGCGCCGACGCATCCCTATTCGCAGCTGCTCTTCTCCTCAGTACCGACGCTTGATCCGGCCTGGCTCGACGGTCTCCAGCAGGATCCTGAACTGGTGCGGGCGTATTGTCGGCAATGAGGGTCGCCGTCGCGATCGTTTGTCCGGCAACGTTCCACCGGAAATCAGGTAAAAACAAAATGTTAGAGAGGTTCTGCGCTTCGGCGAAAGGCTGAACCGCTCTAGAGTATGAAACGGAGACGACACCATGCCTGCACCGCTCGATCGCGTCGATACCACAGCGGAGCTGCCCGTTGCCGCCGATGCTGTGGTGATCGGCGGCGGTATCGTCGGCATTTTCGCGGCCTATTATCTTGCCCGGCGCGGATTGAAGGTTGCGCTCGTCGAGAAAGGCCTTGTCGGGGCGGAGCAATCGAGCCGCAACTGGGGCTGGTGCCGGCAGCAGAACCGCGACGCCCGGGAACTGCCGATGTCGACGAAGAGCCTCGATCTGTGGGAGCGCTTCGCTGCCGAGACTGGGGAGGATACCGGGTTTCGCCGCTGCGGCCTCTTCTATCTCAGCAATAGCGACGAGGAACTGGCCGGCTGGGCACGCTGGCGCGACTTCGCGCGTTCGGTCGGCGTCACGACGCATATGCTGAGCGGTGCAGAGGCAACCGAACGCGGGCGCGCCACCGGCGCGTCGTGGAAGGGCGGGGTGTTTTCGCCGACCGACGGCACCGCCGATCCGGCACGCGCCGCGCCCGCCGTCGCGCGGGCGATCCTGAAGCTCGGCGGCACGGTGCATCAATCCTGTGCGGCCCGCGGCATCGACATCGAAGGCGGCAGGATCGCCGGCGTCGTCACCGAGCACGGCACGATCCGGACAAAAATCGCGATCCTGGCCGGCGGCGCCTGGGCCTCTACCTTCTGCCGCCAGCTCGGCATTCGATTTCCGCAGGCATCGATCCGTTCGTCGATCCTTTCCGTTTCGCCTGGGGCAAGCGGGCTGCCGGACGCACTCCACACGTCCGCGGTCTCCGTTACGCGGCGCAGCGATGGCGGCTACACGCTGGCGATCAGCGGCCGCGGCCGCGTCGATCCGACCGCGCAGCAGTTCCGCTTCGCCCGAGAGTTTCTGCCGATGTTCGCCCGGCGATGGCGCAGTCTCGCGCCCGGCGGCTTGGAGGGGTTTCGTTCCGGCCACGAGTCTCTTGCACGCTGGCGGCTCGACAGGCCGACGCCGATGGAGCGCATGCGCATCCTCGACCCCGCGATCAATCAGGCGACCATCCGCCTGACGCATGCGCGCGCGCTCGAGCTTCTACCCGCCTTGAAGAAAACCGGCATCAGCGCGGCCTGGGCGGGCTATATCGACAGCACACCCGACGGCGTGCCGGGGATCGGCGAGATCGCCTCCCTTCCCGGCTTCATCCTTGCTGCGGGCTTCAGCGGCCACGGCTTCGGCATCGGGCCGGGCGCCGGTCATCTGATTGCCGATATCGCCACAGGCGATGAGCCGATCGTCGATCCCCGGCCCTATCATCCGGACCGTTTCGGGACATCCGCCTGGGGCAAAGTGGCCGACTTTTGATTTCGGCTCGGCCGGAGGGACATTGCATGAAAAACGCCCACAAATTCTATATCGGCGGTGAGTGGGTCGATCCCGAAAGGCTGAGAGAGCTTCACGTGATCGATCCGTCGACCGAACAATCCATCGGAACGATAGCGATCGGCAGCATGGCCGATGCAGAGCGGGCGATCGAAGCCGCCCGCGCGGCCTTTCCGATCTTCTCACAGTCGACGAAGGCGGAGCGGCGGGCGCTCCTTGAGCGAGTTCTGATGATCCTGAAGCGCCGTCAGCACGAGATCGGCGACATCATCTCCCGCGAAATGGGTGCCCCGCTGGCCATGGCACGGGCGGACCAAGCGGGGCTGGGTGCGGCGCATTTCGAAGAGACAATCCGGGCTTTCGATGAGTTCGACTTCGAATATCTGCAGGGCTCGACCCGGATCGTTCACGAACCGGTCGGCGTCGTGAGCATGATCACGCCATGGAACTGGCCGATCAATCAGATTGCCTGCAAGGTGGCTCCCGCGCTGGCGACAGGCTGTACGATGGTGCTCAAACCGTCTGAGATCGCGCCCTTCAACGCTCTCGTCTTTGCCGAAGTCATGCATGAGGCGGGTGTCCCGAAAGGCGTGTTCAACCTGGTTCAGGGTGACGGACCGACTGCCGGCGCGGCGCTCGCCGGCCATTCCGATGTCGATATGGTCTCGTTTACCGGATCGACGCGGGCGGGGATCGCCGTCGCGCAGGCAGCGGCGCCGACCGTCAAGCGGGTGCATCAGGAACTCGGCGGAAAGTCGCCGAACATCCTATTGCGAAGCGCCGATCTTGGTTCGGCGGTCGCAGCCGGCCTGCGCCGGTGCTTCGCCAATTCCGGACAGTCATGCAATGCGCCGACCCGGATGCTGGTGCCGGCCGAACGCATGGATGAAGCGAGTGCCATCGCAGCAAGGGCGGCAGCATCGCTGACGGTCGGACCGCCTCATGACCCGGGCACTGATCTTGGTCCGGTGGCGAGCGCTGCCCAATTCGCCAAGATCCAGGCGCTGATCGAGAAAGGCATTGCCGAGGGCGCCGAATTGGTGGCCGGCGGTCCCGGGCGCCCATCCAATCTGAACGCGGGCTATTACGTGCGTCCGACGGTATTTGCGTGCGTGAAGAATTCGATGACCATCGCACGGGAGGAGATTTTTGGCCCCGTACTGTCGATCATCGGCTACGACACCGAGGACGATGCTGTCGCGATCGCCAACGACACACCCTACGGTCTCGCCGCCTATATCCAAGGCGACCCGCAGGAGGCGCGGACGCTCGCCCGTCGGCTTCGCACCGGCATCGTGCGCCTCAATCAATCCGCATGGGATAGCGCAGCTCCGTTCGGCGGCTATAAGCAGTCCGGCAACGGCCGCGAATACGGGAAGTTCGGATTGCAGGAATTCACCGAGATCAAGGGTATTGTCGGGCACGCAGATTAGGCATGCTCTGACGCGCCTGCCGGCTCAAAGCCGCCGTCACTTTCCGACCGACGATATTCGATGCAAAATACGGCGAATCCGCTGCAACCAGTGCATTCTGCCGCACCCTTTTCTTGATACTGCCGGCTATCATTCACCTTGAGGCCGCCATGTCCCCTTTAATCCACCACATCAGCAGCGATGAAACTCTACCCACGTCATCAGATGTCGTCATCATCGGGGGCGGGATTGTTGGCGCCAGCGCGGCCTATTTCTTGGCACGGCGCGGTCTATCGGTAGCGCTTGTCGAAAAGGGATATGTCGGCTGCGAACAGTCGAGCCGGAACTGGGGCTGGTGCCGTCGGCAGAACCGGGATGAACGTGAATTGCCGCTTGCCAATCTGGCGTTGCGCCTATGGGAAGAGCTGACCGTAGAGATCGGGCATGACCTTGGCTTTCGCCGTTGCGGGCTCCTCTATGCAACCGCTGATCCAAAGCAGCTCGGTGAATGGGAACGTTGGCGCGAGGTTGCCCGAAGGTTTGACGTCAATACCCGAATGCTGACCGCCAGCGAGGCCGCCGCCGCTGTTCCAGCGGCCGACGGCCGCAAATGGCTGGGCGGTGTCCACGCGGTGGACGACGGCAAGGCTGAGCCCTGGCTCGCCGCTCCTCGGATAGCCGAGGGCGCGCGCAAACATGGCGCGACCATTCATCAGAACTGCGCGGCGCGCGGCCTGGATATCACCAATCGCCAAGTAAGCGGCGTCGTCACCGAGAAAGGCCTTATCCGCACCAATAGGGTGCTATGTGCCGCCGGCGCCTGGGCTTCTGCTTTTCTGCGCGTGCATGCGGTTTGCCTGCCGCAGGCCAGTGTCCGTCAGACCGCCTTGCG
Source organism: Rhizobium redzepovicii (assembly GCF_019793435.1). Lineage (GTDB taxonomy): Bacteria > Pseudomonadota > Alphaproteobacteria > Rhizobiales > Rhizobiaceae > Rhizobium > Rhizobium redzepovicii. The sequence continues at coordinate 21,818 of NZ_JAILYH010000030.1, forward strand.
GACCGGTCCTGCACCCGATTTTGGAGGCGCAATCTATACTTCTGATTGCGCCCTGACGCGCCGGATCGATGGCAGCTACACCATAGCCGTCAGCGGCAGAGCGACGCTCGAGCTCACGCCGCAGAGCATCCGCTATGCTCGCCCGTTTCTGCCGATGTTCCTGAAACGACGGAAGGCCGTCGAGATCGGCATAGGCCGCTCGTTTTTCGAGGGTCCGGAAACACTCGGTCGCTGGCGTCTCGATAGGCCGACCCCCTTCGAACGCATTCGCGTACTCGATCCTGCTCCGGACATTCGGATGACGGCTGCCATAATGGCGCGGATAAGAGCCCTGCTCCCCGCCGTTGCCGAGGCCGGCGTCACGTCTGCTTGGGGTGGATATGTCGACTCCACCCCGGACGCCATACCCGCGATTTCACCGGTGGACAGCATCGGCGGAGTGTTTGTCGCCGCAGGTTGTTCCGGACACGGCTTCGGCGCCGGCCCTGGCATTGGCCATCTGGCGGCGGATCTGGTCGGGGGCGACACGGCAATCGTCGATCCGACACCATTCCGCCTCTCGCGTTTCAGGGACAGATCGAAAATTGAGGTTGGCGCCATCTGACGCAATTCATTCGCGTGGAAGCACAGGCACAGAGCGATTGCGAGCTGGCGCATTTCTATGGGGTCAAAGCGCGATCTTGCCCGATCCGTAACAGAGAAGGATTCGCACACCGAGTTAACGTGATGAACTGCTGCACATTTCCCCCAATCAGTTTCCAACACCCGGATGGGAAATCATATGTCAATTCAAACTGCCAGTGCCTCTGTCAGAAAGCTGGCTTTCATCCACACGGTGTCCGATCTTGTTTCGGAGTTTCGGGCCCTTGCTAAAGAACATTTGCCCGACTGGAAGCCGTTCGCGATCCTCGACGAGAGCCTGTTGAGAAATACCATCGAGCGCGGGTCTTTATGCCATCTGACGAAACGAAGGCTGGCTACCTACGCATGGTCAGCAGTCGACGCCGGGGCAGATGCGATCGTCGTCACATGCTCAACGCTTGGGCCGGCGGTCGATGCCATTGCGCCGCTTTGTCCTGTGCCGCTGTTCCGTATTGACGAAGGCATGGCCAAAGCCGCTGTCGCGCATGGAAACCGCATAGGCGTCCTAGCGACATTATCTACAACGCTGGTGCCGACAGCAGATCTGCTGAGGCGCCAGGCATGCGAGGCGGGCAAAAATGTCGTGATCGACGATGTGCTTGTTCACGGGGCGTTTCAATTCCTCGCCGATGGGAACGTCGAAGCGCATGACGCGCAAATCCGCCGAGCGCTGGAAGAGCTGTCGCAGAAGGTCGACGTGATCGTTTTTGCGCAGGCCTCGATGGCTCGTGCAGTGCAGGGCATGCACCACGGTCTTCCAGTTCTGACAAGCCCGGTACTTGGGATCGAAAACGTGAAACGGCGTTTGGCGGCGCCAAAGGACCAGGGCGGAACCTAACGGAGTCGGGGTGCGGTAGAGCGGAAAATGACACCTCGACGGTCAGCGTCGACGACGCTTGATCACCATGCGGAAGGACTCCGGGAATCTCTTTAGGAGACCGCGGCCATCCGCACGATGCTGGCAGGCGAAGTCCTGCGGCCGTCGGCGGTCTGAAAGTGGGAAATTCTTTCGTTCAACAGTTCCACCTGCTGCCGAAGCCTGTGAATTTCCGCGGTGTTTTCCTCCACCATTGCTGCGTTGTGCTGGGTGATATGCTCGACGTCGCGAACGGCGTTGTTCACCTCGTCGATGCCCTTGTATTGCGTGGTCGTGGAAGCAGAAATGACCTGCACCAGTCCATTAATCGAGGTGAAGTGCTCCATGATGGCAGAAAGCGCATGGCCGGTTTCCTCGACGAGGGTGACGCCGGCGCCAACCTGCGATGCGCTGTTGGAGATGAGGTCCTTGATCTCGCGGGCAGCCTTGGCGCAACGCTGGGCAAGCTCACGCACCTCCTGAGCAACCACGGCAAAACCTCTGCCGGCCTCGCCTGCGCGCGCCGCTTCCACACCCGCGTTGAGGGCAAGAAGATTGGTCTGGAACGCGATCTCGTCGATCACACCGATGATGCTGGTGACCTTCTCGGACGACCGGTTGATGGCGCCCATGGCATCGACGGCCTTCGCCACGACGGCTGCGGAATGCTCGGCCTGGCGGTGTGCTTCCGCAACCGAAAGTGATGTCTGGCGGGCGTTTTCAGCGGTCGTCCGCACGCTGTCGGTCAGTTCACCCAGCACCCGCGAACTCTCCTCTAGCGCTGCGGCCTGCTGTTCCGTGCGCCGCGCCAGATCGTCGGCGGCGCCTGAAAGATTGGTGCTGCCCTCGGCTATCTCGTAGGTCGTGTTGCGGACCTCGGCGAGCGTCAGGCGCAACGCATCGATGGCGTGATTGTAGGTTTGCGCCATCGCGACATAGTCTGCGGCCAGATCCTCGCTCATCTCGGCCGCGAGATTGCCATTGGCAAGCTTGCCCAGCATGTCCGACAGCGCCGTCAGAGCCTCACTCTGTTCCGCCTCGATGCGCGCCTGCTCGGCGGCGCGGCGGGCCTGCTCCCGTTCGTCCCGCGCCCTGTTTGCCTCGGCCACCTCTTCCAGCCTTGTCTTCTCAAGCGCCTGATCGCGGAAAACGGTCACCGAGCGGATCATGTCGCCGATTTCGTCGCCACGCTTGCCGTCGCCGATGGCAACGTTCAGATCGCCGGCGGCAAGCCGCATCATCGTCTGGGTGATCCGCTTCAGCGGCCCACGCAGAGTTTCGATCAGCATGAGGCCGCCGATGATCGCAAGCACGGTGCCCGCAATCATCGCCGCGAGCGACATCGTCGCCGAGCGCTGGCTGATTTCCTTGCCGCTCTCCTGCGCCGTGCTGACGAACTGTTCGAGCGTATGGCTTGCGTCGGCCACAAGTGCGGTCGCCGCCTCCTTGTCCGCGCGCCACCGGTCGGCGATCGAGATCAGAAGCGAGGTGTCCTTCTCGATCGTCGCAAGCGACGGCTCGATCTTCTTGGCAAGATCCTGCAGCGCGGCATTTTTACCGCTCAAGGGAACAAGCTTTGCAGCGCTTTCGCGCAATGCCTTGAGATCGGCGAGAACCTCATCCCGCGACTCTGCATCGACCCGCCTGTTCAGTTCACTCAGGTGCAGGCGCAGATCGTCGATCGATTTGAAGGCGGTGTTGACGATCGCCACCATCGAACGAAGCGTTGAAATGCTCGCATCCATGCCGGTAAAGCGCTCGATCGCCGTGTCCGCATTGCCGGAGGCGAGTTTTGCAAATTGTTCCTGCAGGCCCTGCAGATCCTGATCGACGGGAGCGTAAGCTTCGAGCGTCAGGCGGCTGTCCTTGGCCATGGGGGCGAGCTTGTCCAGGACCGGCTTTAGCGCAGCGATCTGGCTTTGAGCCTTGTCGGAGGCAAGCGCCCCGCTGTCGGCGACCTCTTTGACCAGCGGCGGCAGAAGGCTGCCGATGGCCTGGCCGAGCTTCTGAGGGTCGGCTGCCGCCGCGGTCGCCTTGCGCAGTTTGGCAATGCGACCCGCGAGATTCTTATAGGCCGAGGCGTCGAGAAGAAGCGCCCGGACGAAGGCCTCCTTGCCATTCGCCTGATCCTGGAGAACGTCGAGCTGTTTGCGCGCCGTCTGGCTTTCCTTAAACAGCCCGGCCACCGCGTCGTCGATCGCCTGTTCGGTATTGACGCGCTCCTGCGACACAGCCCATAGCGCGTCGGCGGCGCGCTGCATCTTAGCCCCGAGTTCGCGCACCGCGGCGATCTGCTGCTTTTGTGCAGGATCGATCAGCATGGCATCGAGCGTCGCCGCGCCCTTCTGCTGATCGGAGATGCTGGCGATCAATCGATCGCGCGTGGCCGCTGTCGGAAGATCGGTAAAGGCGGTCAGCGAGGATCGCAGTTGCTGGAAACTGGAAAGGGTATCGATCGTCTGCCGGGTCAGGGTCATCTGCCCGTTCAGCGTGCCGGCGGTGAAATAACCGAAAAGACCGATGCCGGCGATGAGAACGATCAGCGGCACGACGAAGAAGAGCACCTTCGTCACGATCCGCATACGTTGCAACAGTCGGTCAATCAACGCCATAAGGAAGCCCCCGCCCAGGAAATTGCCTGCTTCTCCGGCGCGACCAATCACATCGACATACAGCTTCAGCGGTCATGTCGATGTGACCGCAATTAGCAGTCGTTGCGCCAGCTTGTCACGATAGCCAGAACTCTTAAAAAAATGGTCAATGGTGTCGAGTTTTTTGGAACATACGAAATAGCGATCGAGGGCGCATTTCTGCGCCCTCGTCTCGTCTTCTCAGCCGATCGCCATCAGGCTGGCATTGCCGCCGGCTGCGGCGGTGTTGATCGACGTGGACACCTCCTCCAGCAGCCAGTTCAGGCAATAGGCCTCGGGATCGCTAGCCAATTCCTCGCTCGTCGCAGCCTGGACCAACAGAAGCGGCCCCGGCAGAGCAGCGATCCTCTGATTGACCACCAGAACCCTGTCGCGATCGCCTTCGACAAGTGCGCCGGAGAACGGCCCGTCTTTCTCCCAATCCGACGTCCAGGAAACCCGGCCGGAGACGGCGGCCGGCAGGTCCGCCAGGACCGATTTCGCGAAGGAACCCGCATCCACGACAACGTGGTTGCCGGTCGACAGGGCTGCGGCGATCTGGCGATAGAGCCCGGTTTCGGTCTGCGGCACGGCTAGAATGCGGCCGCGGGGATGGAGCGCATAGAGATTTCGCTCGCCGACCGGACCGGTGAGTTCGCGTTCGAGCCCGAGCGCCGAACGGCTTGCATATCTGCGCGCCGCTTCCCCTTCGGCCGGCAAACCCTTCTTGTCGAGCCAGACGATATAATCGCGAAGGGCAAGGTCCGTATGGACGGAATCCTGCTGCGGCGGCACGGGAGCGCGCTGCACCAGCCGGCCGATATAGAGCGGACCACCGGCCTTCGGACCCGTTCCCGACAGGCCGCGGCCGCCGAAAGGCTGCACGCCGACGACGGCGCCGATGATGTTGCGGTTGACGTAGAGGTTGCCGGCCTTGATGCGGCTGGTCACATGCGCGATCGTTTCGTCGAGCCGGGTGTGAAGCCCGAAGGTGAGGCCGTAGCCGGATGCGTTGATGTCGTCGATCAGGCGATCGAGGCCGTTTCGCTTGAAGCGGACGACATGCAGGACCGGCCCGAAGATCTCCCGCGTCAGGTCCGACAGGGCCTTGATCTCGATGATCGTCGGCGGAACGAAGGTCCCGACCGCGGCACTTTCGGGCAGCGGCAGCTGATCCACCTTGCGGCCGGCGCCGCGCATCTGCTCGATATGCTGGTCGATCTCGGCCTTCGCGCCATCGTTGATGACAGGACCGACATCGATGCTCAGCCGATCGGTACGGCCAATCGTCAGTTCGCGGAAGGCGCCCTTCAGCATGGCGAGGGTCCGGTCGGCCACATCGTCCTGCAGGCAGAGGACGCGGAGCGCCGAGCAGCGCTGGCCGGCGCTGTCGAAAGCCGAGGCAATGACATCGGCCACCACCTGCTCGGCGAGAGCCGAGGAATCGACGATCATGCCGTTCTGGCCGCCGGTTTCGGCAATCAGCGGGATCGGCTTGCCTGACGAAGACAGCCGTTCGGCGAGCTGCGCCTGGATCATTCGGGCGACTTCGGTCGAGCCGGTAAACATGACGCCTGCCGTTTCCGGGGCACCCACCATGCCGGCACCGAGGCGGCCGCTGCCGGGCACGAATTGCAGGGCGCCGACAGGCACGCCGGCCTCATGGAGGATCTTGACGCTCTCCGAAGCTATGATCGGCGTGACGCCGGCAGGTTTGGCAAGCACGGGATTGCCGGCCACCAGTGCGGCGGCCACCTGCCCGGTGAAGATCGCCAGCGGGAAATTCCACGGGCTGATGCAGACGATGGGCCCGAGGGGCGCATGGGACGGCCCGAGCGTCTTGCGCGCCTGTTCGGCGTAGTAGCGCAGGAAGTCGATTGCCTCGCGCACCTCACCGACGGCATTGGCGGCGGATTTGCCGGCTTCGCGCATGATGATGCCCATCAGCGTCTTGATGCGGGCCTGCATGATGTCGGCCGCCCGCTCCAGGCAGGCAGCGCGCTCGGCCGGCGGCACCGCGGCCCATTGCGGCGCATGCTTGGCCGCCATCGCGACGATCCGGGCCGCCTCTTCGACCTTCAACTCAGTGACCGTGCCGACGACGTCGCGGTGATCGGCAGGATTGAGGACGTCACGCGTCACCCCATCCGTGGAGCCATCGGCAAGGATCGGAAGTGCGTGCCAGGGATTGGCAGCCGAGGCGGCGAGCGTCTCGGCCAGGTCGAAAAGTGTCGCCTCGTTCGAGAGATCGAGACCGTCGGAATTGGCGCGGGCGCTGCCGTAAAGCGCCTTCGGCGCGGCGATCTGCACGTGAGGTGCGCCGACGACCGGCATGGCGGCGACCGTCTCGGCAGGATCGGCGATCAGCGCCTCGACCGAGACATTCGGATCGGAGATGCGGTGCACGAAGGAGGAATTGGCGCCGTTTTCCAGCAGACGCCGCACCAGATAGGCAAGCAGCGTCTCATGCGTTCCGACAGGCGCATAGATGCGGCAGGGCCGATCGAGCTTTTCCTTGCCGACGACTTCATCATAGAGAGGTTCGCCCATGCCGTGCAGGCACTGGAACTCGTATTTGCCGACGGCGAAATCGGGACCGGCGAGATGATAGATCGTCGCCAGCGTCTGCGCATTATGGCTGGCAAACTGCGGGAAGACGGCGTCGGGCGCGTTCAGCAGCTTGCGCGCGCAGGTGATATAGGCGACGTCGGTATAAATTTTGCGGGTATAGACCGGATAGTCGTCGAGGCCATCCAGCTGGGCGCGCTTGATTTCCGCATCCCAATAGGCGCCCTTGACCAGACGCACCATGACCCGGCGCCTGGAACGGCGGGCGAGATCGATGACATAGTCGAGCACGAAGGGGCAGCGCTTGCCATAGGCCTGCACGACGAATCCCAGCCCATTCCAGCCGGCGAGATCAGGAGCAAAGCAGAGTTCTTCGAGCAGATCGAGCGAAAGCTCCAGCCGGTCGGCTTCCTCGGCGTCGATGTTCAGGCCGATATCGTAGGACTTGGCGAGAACGGCGAGCGCCTTGACCTTCGGCAGCAGCTCTCCCATCACCCGGCCGGCCTGCGCCCTGACATAGCGGGGATGCAGGGCCGAAAGCTTGATCGAAATACCAGGGCCGTCATAGATGCCGCGCCCGTTCGAGGCTTTGCCGATGGCGTGGATCGCCTTTTCGTAATCCTTGAAATAACGTTCGGCATCGGCAGCCGTCGTCGCGGCCTCGCCCAGCATATCGTAGGAATAGCGGAAGCCGCGCGCTTCGAGCGGCCGGGCGCGCTTCAGTGCCTCCTCGATCGTTTCGCCGGTGACGAACTGCTCGCCCATCATGCGCATCGCCATATCGACGCCGCGACGGATGACCGGCTCGCCGGCACGCGCGATCAGCCGCGTCAGCGCCGCGGACAGGCTGCGGTCGTTGACCGTCGACGTCAGCTTGCCGGTGACGACGAGGCCCCAGGTGGCGGCGTTGACGAACATGGATTTGCCGCCGCCGATATGCGAGGTCCAGTTGCCCTCGGCGATCTTGTCGCGGATCAGCGCATCGCGGGTGTCGGTATCGGGAATGCGCAGCAGCGCTTCGGCAAGGCACATGAGCGCCACGCCTTCCTGGCTGGAGAGCGAATATTCCTGCACCAGCCCCTCGACGCCGGTGCCCTTATGCTTGGCGCGCAGCGCCTCGATCAGCGTGCGGGCGGTACTGCGAATGTCGTAGCGCTTCGCCTCGGAAACGCGCGCGGCCGCAACGAGGGGCGGCAGGCATTCGGTTTCCGGGCGGCGATAGGCCGCCGTGATGGCCTGGCGAAGTTCCGATTGCGGCCGGATCGGCGGGGCAAAGGCGGCGAAGGGTGCGCCGCCGGCGGGTTCTTTGGAGGAAGCGGTGTCGATCGCTGCGTTCAACATGGGAGTCCCTGATCAGTGAATGTTTCGTCTAACGGATAAATGGAACACCGGGCTCATCGTCCCAGGTGTCATGATCCGTAAAAATCGGGCCGGAATATTCCGTCTCGTGAAGCGGACGCGCATTGGGCTTGTCCCGCTTGAGGGTGAAGGCGGCAGCGACCGCTCTTATCGCCACCGGCCGGTAGTGAGCGAGCAGATCCAGTCTTTGATCGCCATCCGCTTTTCTCTCATGCATCTATGATCCCCCTTTTTGCGCGTCGCAGCTACCGATTCCGGCAATGCGCCGAGCGTCCGCGCCCTTCCTCCCGTTGCCGATGCATAATCTACCACAGCCGCAAATCGCGATCTCACTTGATTTCAACGGTTTTCAAGCTGTATGAACTTATAAATCGAGCACAGAGAGTTCAAATGGCCACAGAAACCGACATCTTTAGTGAATTGGACCAGTTCGACAGGAAAATCCTCGCCGCACTCGCCGAGGACGGCAGGCTGTCGATCACCGATCTCGCCGCGCGCGTCGGGCTTTCGAAGACACCATGCCAGATTCGCTTCAAGCGGCTGATCGGCGACGGCTATATCGAAGGCTTCAAGGCCGTCCTCAATCCGTCGAAAATGCAGCTCGACCACATCGCCTTCGTCGAGGTGAAGCTTTCCGATACCCGCGAGGATGCGCTGAAAAGCTTCAACGAGGCCATCAAGAAGATCCGGGAAGTCGAAGAGTGCCACATGATCGCCGGCAGGTTCGATTATCTCCTCAAGATCCGAACCCGCGATATCGGCCGCTACCGCCGCGTGCTGGGCGAGCGCATCTCGACGCTGCCCCATGTTGCCAACACCTCGACCAATGTGGCGATGGAGACGATCAAGGAAGGCTGGGACAAATTCGGCTCGAGCCTTTCGTGAAGGAAGACGGCTGCCCACAGTCCTGCTAAGCCGATATTCGGCGACTGAAGCTGAGTGCGAGGATCAAGATGGACCAAGCCAATGGCGTCCCATTATCGGCCGACGAACAGCGTGAAGCGCGCCGACTACAATATCTTCCCTGGGAACGCATTGTAGCGGACCTCGATCATCCGGCACACGTCGCCCGCAAGGCAGCGCTTCGGCGGGCATGCGGCGCGGAGCTTGCCGAAACCTCCTATATTGCCGAGAACGCCGCGATCTTCACCGAGAGCCTGGTGATGGGCGAGCGGTCGTGGATTGCGGGACACGCACTCGTTCGCGGCGATGTGATCCTCGGAGAGGACTGCTCGATCAATCCCTATGCCTGCGTTTCCGGCAAGGTGACGTGCGGCAATGGGGTGCGGATTGCCTCGCACGCATCGATCGTCGGATTCAATCACGGCTTCGACGATCCGGATCGCCCCATCCACCGCCAGGGCGTCGTCAGCCTCGGCATCGTCATCGGCGACGATGTCTGGATCGGCGCCAATTGCGTGATCCTCGACGGCGTCACGATCGGCAACGGCGCCGTCATTGCGGCCGGGGCGGTGGTGACGCAAGATATTCCTGCGCTTGCGATTGCCGGCGGCGTACCGGCAAAGGTGCTGCGGAGCCGGGGCGCACCGGCCAGGAAATCCGGCATCGCGGAGATCGAAGATCGACTGGTCAGGCTCGGGCAGAAGGTGAAGGAACAATGGCCGGATATCCTTGCGCGCTGGAAAACCTCTGAGGGCTATGAATCGCTGGAAGCGGACGGCGGCAGGCGGCCGGCGATCCGGCATCTCTGCGATGCCATCGAGATCGCCGCCGGCTTCGATCAGCTGCCGCCCGGGCTCGATGCCTCGCAAACCGTCGAGCGTCTCCGGGGTCTTCAGGAGCGGGAGACAGGCCTCTTTCCGGAGGCGCATTCGCATGGGCAGGACCGGGCGTTGAGAGAAGATCCGAAGGCACTCTACAACGTGCTTTCGGTCGGCTATGCGCTCGAGTTGCTCGGCTCCAGGCCGCGACACTCGATCCAGGCGGTTCAGATCGATGCGCAGGAACTGGAGCAATGGCTGAGCGCGCTGCCCTGGTTGAGCCGGGCGTGGCACGCCGGCAGCGTCATCGATGCCATCGGAACCGCTATGTATTTCAACGCCAGGTATTTCGGCATCAAAGGGCCACGGCAGGCGCTCTTCGAGTGGCTGAGCCGCAATGCCAACAGAGTCTCGGGCCTATGGGGCGAACCGACGGCGCTCGAAGGATGGCTCCAGCCGGTGAACGGTTTTTACCGTCTGACACGCGGCACCTACGCGCAGTTCGGCGTGCCGCTCCCGCACCCGCACGCCTCGCTCGAAACGGTCCACCTGAATTACCGCAATCACAAGGGCTTCGTTGCTCAGAAATACAATGCCTGCAACCTGCTCGATACGATCCATCCGCTGCTGCTGATTGCCCGGCAGACCGATTACCGGCGGGCCGATGGCGAAGCGATTGCCCGCAATCTCATTTCACGAGCGCTGGATAGATGGCGGGATGGCGAAGGATTCCCCTTCGCCGACGGTGGCGAACCGAGCTTGCAGGGAACGGAAATGTGGCTTTCCGTCATCCACCTGGCGGCCGATTTTGTCGGCCTGTCGGATCGCTTCACCTTTGTTCCGAAGGGCGTGCACCGGACGGCGACTCCGGGATTGGGCTTGTAGCTTTGGCCTTCTCGATCAACCGTGCAATGACGCCGTCAGCCAGGCGGCGGCGAGATCGCGCGCATTGCTTCGCTTGGTCTTGACGGGCACGATGACATTGTAACGCCCTTCGGCGGCAAGCTCACTGCTGTCGGCCTGCACCAGGGTTCCATCCTCCAGAAACGTGCCGACCAGCATGCGCCATCCCAGCGCGATCCCCTGCCCGGCGCGTGCGGCGGCGATGGTTTCGGTATAGTGGTTGAACCGAAGCGATGGCTTGACTTCGATATTGGCGCCAATCAGCGAAACCCATTGCGACCAGTTGTACCAGGACCGATCGACGACGTCCGTTTCGATGAATTCGTCGGCCGAGCCCAGCGGCCCATCTCCCCGACGCCTGAGGTAATCCGGAGAGCAGACGGGGGAAATGACGTCGCCGCGCGAGGCGATGACGGTTCCATCGCTGAAGGGCGGCAGACCGTAGCGGATCGCCACATCGACCTCTCCGCCGTCGAGCGCGATCGGGCTGTCTTGTGAGATCACCCGCACCAGAATGCCGGGATTTGCCCGGCGGAATTCGGCGAGCCGCGGCAGCAACCAGAAGGAAGAGAATGCGACGGTCGCCCCGATCGTCACCACGTCCTGACTGCGCGATTGGAGCGCTTCCACACTCTCGGCGATATCGGCAAAGCTCTTCGCCAGTGTCGCGCCAAGGCTGATGCACGCCGCCGTCGGTTCGATCGCCCGGTGCTTGCGCACGAACAGAGACTGGCCGAACTCCTCCTCCAGCAACGCAATCTGCCTGCTGACCGCCGCCTGGGTGACGCCGAGCTCGGTCGCGGCCAGGGTGAAGCTTTTCCTGCGCAGCACCGCTTCCAGCGTCACCAGCGCCGTCAGTGATGGAAGCCGTCTTCGAAATTGCATCTTGGAGACCTTTTCACATGAGAAAAGATTATGCGAACGTGATTTTTTATGCCGTTGAAAGCCCTGCACTGCAAGTGCAATCTAGGGAAACTCTCGCATAAGAGGTTCTCATGCTAAACAGGCTTCCTTCTTCCATTTCGGCGCTGCTGGACTCCCGCTCGGAAGGCCACTCGCTGCCGGCCGGCCTCTACATCCGCGAAGACGTATTCGAAGCGGATATCGAGGTCTTCTTCCACAAGCACTGGATCTGCGTCGGCCTCGACTGTGATGTTCCGGAGCCCGGCGACGCCACGGTCGTCGATATCGGCAAGACAAGCCTGATCCTGCTGCGCGACGACGACGGTGAAATCCGCGTCCTGCACAATGTCTGCCGCCATCGCGGCTCTCGCCTTCTCAATCCGGGCAAGACGATCGTTTCGAAGCTCGTCTGTCCCTATCACACCTGGACCTATGAGCTCACGGGCGAGCTCAGCTACGCCCCCCATATGGGCAAGGAATTTGACAAGGATTGTCACGGCCTGAAACCCGTCACCTTCAAATCGATCGGCGGCCTGATCTACGTCTGCCTGTCCGACAATCCGCCCGAGGACATTGCCGGACTCGAACAGGCGATGGTCGAGCGCCTTGCTCCCTATGATATCCGCAATGCCAAGATCGCCCACCAGACCGACGTCATCGAGGACGGCAACTGGAAGCTGACGATGGAGAACAATCGCGAGTGTTATCACTGCTCCGCCAACCACCCGGAACTCTGCGTCTCCTTCGTCGATCTCGACTTCGGCTTCGATCCGGAAACGCTGAGCCCTGAGGATCGTGAGCAGGCCGAGGAGCATTTCCGGATGTACGAGGAGCGCACGCAGGCATGGGAGGCCGACGGTTTCCCTTCGGCTGCTGTTGAGCAGCTTTCCGACTGCGCCACGAACTTCCGCACGCAGCGGCTGATCATATCAGGTGCGGGCGAATCCCAGACCCACGACGCCACCGCCGCATCCTCCAAGCTCCTCGGCCAGATGACCCGCAAGGATCTCGGAGACACGCATCTCTGGGGTCATAACAGCTGGAACCACTTCATGGGCGACCATGCTGTCGTGGCAACCGTCATCCCGCTGTCGGCCGGCAAGACGCTGGTGAGAACCAAGTGGCTGGTGCACAAGGACGCCGTCGAAGGGGTCGATTACGACATCGACAAGCTGACGGATGTCTGGGTCGCCACGACGGATCAGGACGCCGATCTCGTCGCCCGTTCCCATGCCGGCGCTCTCGATCCCGCCTATCAGCCGGGCCCCTATTCCCGCTTTTCCGAGACGAACCTCGACAAGTTCGCCAGCTGGTACATCGACCGGATGCGCGCTCATGGATACTAGGACCCCGCAAGCGCTGCTCGCAAGGGCCGCCCGTCACGACGTCTGGAATCCCGAGGAAGACGATGCGCTCGTCTGTCTCGACGTCCAGCAGGAATCCCATGACGTCAAGACTTTCACCTTCGCATCTCCTGACGGGAAGCGGTTCGCCTTCAAGGCCGGACAGTATTTTCTGTTCGACCTCGAGCATAACGGAGAGGCGGAAAGCCGATGCTACAGCATCTCGTCTTCGCCTTATCGCACGAACGCCTTCTCCGTTACGGTAAAACGCGTTCCGGGCGGCAAGATCTCCAACTGGCTTCACGACACCCTGGTTCCGGGAGCGTCCGTCAAGGCGAACGGCCCGCTTGGCAATTTCATCCGGCCTGAGGCGTCGAAGCCGAAACTTCTGCTGCTCTCCGGCGGTTCCGGTATCACGCCAGTCATGTCCATTCTGCGGGAACTCGCCGACAGCTGCGAGCCTGCCGACGTCGTCTTCATGCATGCGGCGCGCACGCCGCAGGATCTGATCTTCCGCGACGAACTCGCCTGCATCGCCCGCAGGCTCAAGGGCCTTCGGCTGCACTTCCTGCCGGAAACAGTTGCGGGCGAGGCGTCATGGCCTGGCCTCACCGGCCGCATTTCGGCGGACTATGTCAGGCTCGCGGTTCCCGATATTGCGGAACGGATGGTGATGTGCTGCGGTCCCGCCCCGTTCATGGCGGCCGCACGCAGCATTTCCGCGGAGCTCGGCGTTCCCGCCGCGCACTATCTGGAGGAAAGCTTCGACGCCGCGGTCATCGACGAGTCTGAAATCCCGGCGATTCAGGAGGCGGCCGCCGAGGTTTTTCAGGTCACTTTCTCGAAGCAGGCCCGCAGCATCGAGGTAACAGGCGACCAGAGCGTGCTCTCCTGTGCGAAGAAGTCAGGCGTCAGGATTCCATCCTCCTGCGCCAACGGCGTTTGCGGCACCTGCAAGTCGAAGCTGACATCAGGCACGGTCGACATGAACCACAATGGCGGCATCCGCCAGAGGGAAATCGACGCCGGCTTTTTCCTGCCCTGCTGCTCGAAGCCGCTCAGCGATCTCGTCATCGAACGCTGAGCGACACCGCACTATTCACCGACAACAGGGATCACGCGGATGCTGCGAGACGAAAACGAATCCGTCGAGCTGGCCGGCTCAACCGTCTTTAAGGACGAGCGCAAGCAGGCTTACCTCAATCCCGATGGAGCGGACCGGCCTCTCATCAGTCCTGTGCCGGCGGCCACACTCGACCGGGCACGCCGCTACCGGCTGGCGCGGCTGCGCATGAAGATGCTCGAATGGGATTGCGGCGCCCTGCTGCTCTACGATCCCGTCAACATCCGCTATGCCTTCGACTCGTCGAATATGAGCATCTGGACGATGCACAATCCGTCGCGTTACGCGCTGATCCTGGCCGAGGGCCCGGCGATTATTTTCGAATTCGAAGGCGCCGAACACGTCAATGACGGGCTGCCCGGCATCGACGAGATCCGGCTGGCAAAGTCCTGGATCTTCTTCACCGCCGGCAACCTCATCGAACCCCGCCTGAAAGCATGGGCTGACGAGGTCGCGGATCTTGTGACCGGCAATGGCGGCAACAGGCGCATCGCCGTCGACAGGCTCGAACCATCAGGCGCCTTCGAACTCACGGAACGCGGGTTTACCCTTCTCGACGGCCAGGAGCTGGCCGAACGGGCGCGGTCGATCAAAAGCGCTGAAGAAATCGAGCTGATGCGCTGGACGATCCGCGTCTGCGAAGCGGGAATGGCGCGGATGTACGAAGTGTCAGAGCCGGGCCGTACCGAGCGGGAAATCTGGGCCGAGCTGCACTTCGAAAATGCGCGCAGCGGCGGCGAATGGCTAGAAACCAAATTGCTGACCGCAGGCCCCCGAACCAATCCCTGGTATCAGGAATGTTCGGACTACGTCATCAAGCGCGGCGAGATGATCTCCTTCGACACCGATATGATCGGCCCCTACGGCTATTGCGCCGACCTCTCGCGCTCGTGGACATCAGGCCATGTGGCGATGAACGCCAAGCAGAAGGAGCTTTACGCGGCAGCCAGGGACCAAATCGAGCACAATCTCTCGATTATCCGGCCCGGCATGACGTTCCGGGAGTTCAACGAACTGTCGTGGCAAATCCCGGAGAAATACCAGCGCTATCGCTATACGCTGGCCCTGCACGGCACCGGCATGGCCGATGAATGGCCGGGCGTGATGCTGCATCCGGATTTCGATCCCGATTTCAGCGGCATCATCGAGGAGAACATGGTGCTCAACGTCGAAAGCCTGATCGCCGAAGCCGGATCGGAAAGCATCAAGCTGGAGACCCAGGCCCTGATCACATCAAAGGGCGCGGAGCGGCTGGACACCTTTCCGTGGGAAGAGATCTGAGGTGCGTTTAAAGCATGTCGCGCAAAAGTGTGCTGCGGTTTTGCCAGGCAAAGCGCGAAGCGCTTTTGCCGCAACGACATGCGAAAAACAAAGACCTAAAGCGCAAGGAGCGAATCTGAAAGATCGCGAAGCGCTTTAGTGCGCTCTCAAAGCCGCCGCGCGATGCTGTGATGGGGTCTGCCCAAAGGTCCGCTTGAAGGTTCGCGTGAACTGGGAGGCATTTTCGAAGCCGACGTCAAGCGCGATCTCGATAAGCGGCGCCTTCGACTGGACCAGGATCGATTTTGCCCGCTCCATGCGAACCCGATTATAGGCCTTGGCGGGAGACATTCCCGTCTTGTCGATGAAAATTCTCTCCAACTGCCGCCGTGACAGCCCAACCATCCCGGCAAGCTTCTGGATCGATATGCTGCCGTCGACGAACTGTTCCATCGTAATCATCGCCGCCTTGACGCGGGCGTCGTCATAGTCGTCATACAGCGGGCGGCGGGGCTGGATGTCCGCCGGCGCCCGGGCCTTCTCGATCTGAAGCACCTCAAGCGCATTTCGCTCGGCATCCCGGCTGATATATTTCCTGACCAGCAACGCGGCCATGTCGGCCGAACTGCTGCCGCCGGCGCAGGATCCGCGCTGGCGATCGAGATTGAAGAGCCGGTCGGATCGAACGCCGAGGTCGGGAAACCGCTCGCGAAACTCCTTGTAATGCAGCCAGCTCACGCAGGACTCGTGCCGCTTCATCAGGCCAGCGGCCGCAAGAATGAACGAGCCCGTGCAAACGCCGATCAGCGGGACCTTCTTGGCATCCGCCTGCCTGAGAAAGTTGATGGTCTGCTGGTCGACAGGGTTCTCCACAGTCAGAAGTCCGCCGACGACCACGATGTAATCGAATTTCAACGGATCGACGAAATCGGAGGTCGGGGCAACCTGAACTCCGCAGCTCGAGGTGATCAGATGCCGCGTGCTGCCGATCACCTGCCAATCTGCAAGCACCCTCCCGGAGCGATCCTGCTCGTCGCTGGCAAGCCGCAGCGTATCAATGAAGAGTGCGAAGGCCGACAGCGTAAATGACCGCGACAGCACGAATCCCACTTTAAGCCGAGCACCGGGTTTCGCGGCGCCGTCTCCCTGCCGATGCTGCTCCGGTCGCATAGTCATCTCCTTGCCGCCTCTCAAAACTCGGAAAATGCGCTCATCGAATTTGAAATCCGTGTGCCAGTGGATCACGCTCGTCAACAAAAATGGTGTTGTGGCCGATGACCCGCGCCCAGCCGCCAATGCTTGGAAGGATGCCGCGATAAGGTCCGACCCTCGCCTCGGCTTCGACCCGGCCCTCGAAAATGGTTCCGATCAGGCTTTCATGACGGTATCTCGACCCGACATCGAGCCGCCCCTTGGCGTGGAGCTGCGCCATGCGCGCCGAAGTGCCGGTGCCGCCCGGCGACCGATCGATGGCCTTGTCGCCATAAAAGACCGCACAGCGTCCGTCCGAAACGTCGTTCACCGGACGGTCGCACCAGATCGCATGATGTACGCCGCGGATTCTGGCATCGTCGGGATGAACGGGATCGCAGACATCGGCAAGCGCTGATCTGAGCTTCTGGCTGCAGCCGACGATGTCGGAGGCGCTCATGCCGTCGAGCCCGCTCCAATTCTCTTGCGGCTCGACGACCGCATAATAATTGCCGCCATAGGAGATATCGACGCGCAGACGGCCCATACCAGGCACATCGACCTCGACATCCGCCTCATGGAGATAGCTCGCTACATTGTGGAGACGAACGGAATCGACATAGCCGCCCTTCTCCTCATAGGTCACATCAACCCTGCCCGCTGGCGTTTCGATGGCGACCCTGCCGGGCTTGCGCGGTCTGACCAGCCCCTCCTCGATCGCAGCGGTCACGGTACCGATCGTGCCGGCGCCGCACATCGGCAGGCAGCCGCTGACCTCGATGAAAAGAACGGCGAAATCGCAGTCCTCTCGATAGGGGGGATAGATGATCGAGCCCGACATGATGTCATGCCCCCTCGGCTCGAACATCAGCGCCCTGCGGACCCAGTCGTGGTCGCGGACGAAGATTTCCCGGCGCTCGCCCATCGGCACGTGCGGAAGCAGCGGACCGCCGCCGGCAACAAGGCGGACGGGGTTGCCGCAGGTATGCGCATCGATGCAGAAGAAGCTGTTTCTCATCCTCGGATCCTCCTCATCTCGCCTTCGGCAGCCTGTCGCGGTCGAGCAGGCCGCGGGACAACCGGTCGAGCAGAACGGCGACCGCGACGATTGCCAGGCCGGCTCTCAGGCCAAGCCCCATCTCCATGCGCGTCAGGCCGCGCGTCACCTCGGCGCCGAGACCGCCTGCGCCGACGAGGCCGGCCAGCACGACCATCGCCAGCGACAGAAGAATGCACTGGTTGAGCCCGACCAGCAGCGTCTGCTTGGCCAGAGGGATTTCGATCTTCCAGAGGATCGAGCGCGGCGGCGCGCCGATCGCGCTGCCGAGTTCGATGAACACCTTCGGCACCTGGTTGAAGGCCAGCGTCGTCAGGCGCAGCATCGGCGGAATGCCGTAGACGATGGTGGCGATAATCGCCGGCACGCGCCCAAGGCTGAAGATCATCACCGCCGGAATGAGATAGACCCAGGGCGGCACGGTCTGCATCACGTCGAGAATTGGCCGAACCACCGCCTCCAGCGTCTTGTGCCGCGAGCACAGGACGCCGATCGGAAAGGCGATGAGCACCGAGATCATCACGGCGACGGTGACCAGCGCAAGGGTCTGCATCGATGCCGTCCACAGCCCGACGAGCAGGCAGAAGCCGAGGCAGAGACCGGCAAGGATCGCGGCGCGCAGGCCGACGGCAAAGAATGCCAGGACGACGACGATCGCGATCAGCGCATAGGGCGGCACGAAGAGCAGTGCTGCCTCGATAGCCGAAAGCACCGTTTCCACCAGATAGCTGATGGCCGCAAACAGCGGGTGAAGATTGGTGTTGAGCCAATCGACTGATGGGGCCAGGAAGGCGCCGGGCGAAAACTGCAAGGTCGAAAGATTCATGCTTTCCTCCCTGTTCCCAAGCGAGCGGCACTCTGGGTGATCCGGTCAATCACCATGGTCAATACCACGATGGCGATCGCTCCATTGATTGAAGTGGCGATGTCGAGTGTCCTGATCGCGCCGTAGATCGTCTCTCCGAGCCCGCCGGAGCCGACGATGCCGGCGATGACCACCATGCCGAAGGCCATCATCAGGCTCTGGTTGATACCCGCCATGATGCTCGGCAGGGCAAAGGGAAGACGGATCTTGAAGAACATCTTTGCCGGCGTCACCCCGAGCGCCTCCCCAAGTTCGATGAATTCCTTGGGGGTCATGCGGATACCGAGCGAGGTCAGGCGGATTGCCGGCGGCACCGCGACGATCACGGTTGCGATCAGCGCAGTTGCCGGCCCGTAGCCGAGCAGGGCGATCGCCGGCAGCAGGTAGATATAAGGCGGAAGCGTCTGGATCAGATCGAGGCCCGGCTCCATGAATCGATCGAGGGCGGTGAAGAAGCCGGCGGCGATGCCGATCGGGATGCCGATCGCCAAGGCGATCACAGTCGCGGTCAGAACCAGAGCCAGCGTGCTCATCGTCTCCGGCCAGAGCCCCATCCAAAAACAAAGCGCCAGCGCGATGCCGCTCAAGAGGGCGAACCAGACATTGACCAGCCGCCAGCCGATAAGCGCCACGACCAGGGCGATCAGATAGAAGGGCGGAAGCTGCAGGAGCCAGAGGATGCCGTCATAAAGCCCTTCAAGAACCTGTCTGATATAGTCGAAGAGGGACTCCCCGTTGTCGCTCACCCATTCGAGCGCCGAGTCGGTCCATTCGTCGAAAACATCGGTGAAGGCTGAACTATCCATGTCAATCACCTCCAGTTGGGGTCACGCCGCCGTGAGATCGGGGGCAGACGTTCCCTTGACGCCCATCAGCAGGCTGCGCGGCGTGACCACGCCGACGACCCGATCATTGTCGACGACGGCGATGGCGTCGCGCTCCGACTGCATCGTCAAAGAGATGAGCTCGTCGATATCCGCGTCCGGCGTCGTGCGCGCCAGCGACGCAATGTCGAAGTTCGGCGCGCTTTGCTGGAATTCGGTGACGCTGCGCATGACGGAATGCGCCTTGATCAGGTGAAGGCGGGAGATGCCCGCGACGAATTCGGCGACATAGGCGTCCGCCGGGTTAAGGATGATTTCCTCGGCCGTGCCGGTCTGGATGATGACGCCGTCCTTCATGATCGCGATGCGGTCGCCGATGCGGATCGCCTCGTCGAGATCATGAGTGATGAAGACGGCGGATTTGCCGAGCGCTTTGGTCAGCTGGCGGAATTCATCCTGAAGCTGGCGCCGGATCAGCGGGTCGAGCGCGCTGAACGGCTCGTCCATCAGAATGATCTCGGGGTCGGAGGCGAGCGCACGGGCAAGCCCGACGCGTTGCTGCATGCCGCCGGAAAGCTCGTTGGGATAGCGGCTCAGCCAGTCGGCGAGGCCGACCTTCTCGAGCGCGGCAGAAGCAGTCTTGTTTCGCTCCGCCTTCGCAATACCCTGGACTTCGAGGCCGAAGGCCGCATTTTCGAGCACCGTCCGGTGCGGCAGCAGCGCGACGCTCTGGAACACCATGCCGATGTTCTTGGCGCGCATCTGCCTGAGATCAGCCGGCGACAGGCTGGCAAGGTCGCGTCCCTTGACGAGGACCTTACCGGAGCTCGGTGTGATCAGCTTATTGAGAAGGCGGATGAGCGTCGATTTTCCGCTTCCCGACAGCCCCATGATGCAGAAGATTTCGCCGCGCCGGACCTCGATGCTTGCATCGGAGACGCCGACGACGCAGTTGAATTCCTTGAGGACCTCATTCTTGCCGAGGCCGCGTTCCTTGATCGATTTCATCGCGGCAGCTGACTTGCTTCCGAAGACCTTCCAGAGGGATTGGCAGTCGATCAGGACATCTTTGGCTTCGATATTGACAGCTTTCATAGCGATCCCCTTTGAGCCAATGGCGCTGGCTTCTTTATTCCGTTCCAAGATGGCCGCCCGACGTGTCGGGCGGCCACGAGATGCTTACTTCTTCTTGATGTTTTCCCAGCGCTTGATCAGGTCGGCATGGCCGCCGATCCAATCCTGCACGGCCTGATCCATAGTCTTGCCGTCCTTGACTTCACCGTTGATGGTGGTGATGTCGGCGATCGGCACGTAGACGCTGGCCATGACTTCGCGGGCGTGCGGGTATTCTTCGGAGAAGCCCTTATGGCCGATCCAGTAATAGCTCTGCGGCGGCGGGAAGACGCCCTTCGGATCCTTCAGGTACTTGACCTCGTACTTTTGGACCATCCATGACGGCTCCCAGATCGTGACCGCGATCCACTCCTTGCGATCGTAGGCGGATTTCAGCGCCGCCGTCATCGCGGCCGTGCTGCCTTCGACGAGCTGGAGCTTGAGGCCGTAATCCTTGACCGCATTCGACGTATCGCGCATCAGGCCGGCGCCCGGTTCGATGCCGATGATCTTGCCGCCAAACTTGTCGGCGTTTTCATTGAGCTGTTCGAGCGAGTCGATCGGAACGTATTTCGGAACGGCGACACCCTGATAGAGGCCGTGCGAAACCGGCGAAATCTTTTCGAGACGGTTCTTGTTCTTGTCCCAATAGTCTTGGGCGACGTAGTCGGTCTGCGAGGTGAGAGCCTGGATATCGCCCTTGGCGAGAGCGGCATAGGCGATGCCCCATTCGGAGAACTCGGTGACCTTCACGGTGTAGCCGGCGTCTTCCAGAACCTTCTTGGTAATGCCGGTGATGGGCGTAAGGTCTTCCCACGACATCGTGCCGAGATTGATCGTCTTTTCCTCAGCGCGAGCCGGAAGGACGCTCATCCCGATTACTGCAGCGGCGCAAAGCGCCTTCCACAAAATCTTCATTGTTCTTACTCCTGGTTTTCGTTCCCATTCTCATCGAAGTCTGCAGGCGGCAGTCTTCATATTGCGCGGCCGAGGGATCATCCCTCGCGGCCTGCCCGCAATTCCTGAAAGCGGATGACCGAATTGACGCCAAGCCATGCGATGGGCTCGGGCGGCAACCTGGTCGGTTCCGGCTGATTGCTGTATCGGTCGAGTTCGGGGCTGCGGGCGCCGGTCGCGAGATCCGCGGCCATCATGCCCGCAAGCGTGCTCTTGACGGTGCCGAGGCCATTCTCGCAGCAGGCCGAAAAAAGCCCGTCTTCGACCTCGCCGAACGCCGGCACATGATTTCTGCTGAGGCAGAGCGCACCTGCCCAGCTATATTCCAGCGGCAGGCTTTCTAGCCCAGGAAAACGAGCGTCGAACGACCGTCGCTGCTCGGCGGCGATGCCGGCGACGCGCTTTTCCGACACTTTTAGGCTCGGGTCGTAAGTGAACCTCGTCCTGACGACGATCCTCGAAAGCCCGTCCTTGGTGATCTTGCGCACCGTCGCGCCCATCGGGTCGGCCGGCAGCAACGCCCAGCGATCCACACCGGTGACATCGCCTGCGAATTCGTTCTGGGAAAAGGCTGAGGTCATCGACGCATAGGTAAAGATATGCATCAGCCGTCCACGGAAATGGCCGAAGCTTTGAATATGACCGTTCACACCGAGGATGACCTTGGGCGCCGAAACGGAGCCGCGGGCGGTCTTCGCCTTCCAGGTCCTGCCTTCGCGCGAAAGCTCCAGCACCGGCGAGTGCTCGTGGATGGCAACCTTCGAATGGAGCCCGCGCGCGAGGCCCCTGATATAATCGGCAGGCTGGATCATCACCGCGCCCGGCGTGTAAAGGCCGCCGCGATAATAGTGCGAGCCGGTCATCTCCCGCATCTGATCGGCATCGAGAACGCGATGCTCCTCGCCGATCTTCTCAAGCGACTTCCTGTAATTGTCGTTGAGACCCATTCCCCGGTCGGAGGCTGCGGCATTCACCTTGCCAGAGGGATCGAATGTATCCCTGGACAGGCCGTATTCGGCCGCGGCATCGGCTGCGAAAGAGATCGCTAGACGGTTCTGCCGGATCTCGTCCTTGGTCGCTTCCTCGTCGGCCACCGAATACTCGCCCGAGGACAGATTGTGCGGCACGTCGATCATGAAGCCGGAATTCCTTCCGGCCGGGCCCTTAGCGAGTTCGCGGGCCTCGAGGACGACGATCTTGTCCTGAGGCCGCGACTGTGAGAGGCGGCGCGCCGCCGACAGACCGGCAAAGCCGCCGCCGATGATCAGCCAGTCGGCGGTAATGTCGTGTTCAAGCGCCGTTACGGGAAAGGCGCGTTCGCTGGTTGCCTCCCATCCCGAAACGCCGGTGTCAGTCGGCAGGTGCTTGATCACATGGCGGCTCATCGGATCGTCTCGTCAACCGACCGTTCGGAGATGTCGATCCAGATGGTCTTGAGCTCGCAGTAATTGTCGTGGGCGAAGACCGACTTGTCGCGGCCGCCGAAACCGGACTCCTTATAGCCGCCGAAGGGGGTCGAGGCATCGCCCTCGCCGAAGCAATTGACGGTGACGAGGCCGGCGCGGATGTCGCGGGAGAGCCGGATCGCGTTGCGCAGACTGCCGGTATAGACGGATGCCGTGAGGCCGTAATTGGTGTCGTTGGCCAAAGCGGTCGCCTCGGCGAGCGTGTTGAATGTCGTAACCGACAGGATCGGGCCGAAGATCTCCTCCTGGAACAGGCGGCTAGCTGGTGTTACGCCCTCGACCAGCGTCGGCTCGATGAAGATGCCCTTATAGGTTTCGCCGCCCTGGGTGACGGACAGCTTCTCCGTCTTGGCGTCGTCGAGGAAGGATTTCACCTTCTCGAAATGCGACTTGCTGACGAGCGCGCCGATGCGGTTTTCGGGATCGAGCGGGTCGCCGGTCTTCCATTCGCGCATATAGGCGCCGATGCGCTTCATCAATTCATCCTTGATCTTGGAATGAACGATGAGACGCGACGTGGCCGAGCAATTCTCGCCCATGTTCCAGAAAGCGCCGTTGACCACCTGCTCGGCGACGAGATCGAGGTCTTCGGCATCGTCGAGAACGACGGCGGGATTCTTGCCGCCGCATTCGAGCACGACCTTCTTGAGGTTCGAGTCCGCGGCGTAACGCAGGAAGCGACGGCCGGTCGGCGTCGATCCGGTGAAGGCCACCATGTCGACATCATTATGCAGGCCGATCGGTTCGCCCACCTCCCGGCCGGAACCGGTGACGACGTTGAACACACCAGCAGGGATACCTGCCTCATGGGCAAGCTCGGCGACGCGCAGCGTCGTGAGTGTCGTTTCCTGCGCCGGCTTGACGATGACCGAGCAGCCGGCGGCAAGCGCCGGGCCGATCTTCCAGGCCAGCATCAGCAGCGGGAAGTTCCACGGCAAAACACAGCCAACGACGCCGATCGGCTCGCGCACCACCATGGCCAACGCATTGGCGCCGACATTGTTGGTGTTGTCGTAGATTTTGTCGATGAGCTCGGCATGCCAGCGGATCGTATGAATGGTATCGGGAACATCGACCGTCTGGCATTCGCGCACCGGCTTGCCGCTGTCGAGGCTTTCCAGGACGGCGAGCTCGTGTCTGTTCCGCTCCAGGAGCTTGGCGAGCTTCAGCAGCACTTCCTTGCGCTCGCCCGGCGAGCGCAGCCGCCAGCGTCCGTCGTCGAACGCGTCCTTCGCCTTCTGCACCGCGAAGTCGACGTCGCTGGAATCGCAGGCTGCGATTTCGGCAAGGACCTCACCTGTCGCAGGGTTCGTGGTGGTGAAAGTCTTGCCGGAATTTGCCGGACGAAATGCGCCGTCAATGAAGGCGTTCGTCGGAAACTGCAGTTCGGCGGCGATCGCCCTATATTCTGCGGCGGTCAAGGGTTCATGCATGATTGGCTCCCGACGTGATCTGGGCGACCGTGCGCTTCAACGTGGAAACGACGGTCTCAAGGGTTCTTTTCTCTTCGGAGTTCAGTCCGCGCAGCGGCGCCCGCACCGGGCCGGCTTTGAGGCCGATGATCTCGCAGCCGTGCTTGATCGATTGGACGAATTTGCCGCATTCGAGGAAATCCATCAGCGGCAGCATCGCGCTCATGATCGCGCGGCCCTTGTCGAAGTTCTTCTCGAGGACGCAGGCCTCGTAGAGAGCGACATGCTCGCGCGGCAGGAAATTGGAGCCGGCGCAGACCCAGCTTTTCGCGCCCCAGGCGAAGAATTCGAGCGCCTGGTCATCCCAGCCGCAGGACAGGGCAATATGCGGAAACTTCCGGGCGAGCCGGTGAAGGTTGCCCATGTCGCCGGAGCTTTCCTTGATGGCGATCACGTTCTTCGACTTGCCGACGCGGGAGAAATACTCCTCGCCCATCACCACACCCATACGGGCAGGATAGTTGTAGAGCATGATCGGCAGATTGGCGGCGCGATCGACCGTCAGCGCATGGACCGCATTCTCGCGTTCGGTCGGCAGGGCGTATGGCGGCGACGACACCAGGATCGCATCCGCGCCGATTTCTTTCGCCGCCTTGGCATATTCGACCGAATCTTCGGTGCGCGTGGCGCCGGTGCCGATGATCAGCGGTAGCCGCGTGCCGATGACGTCCTTCGCATAGGCCGCGAGTTCGTGACGTTCCTGGCCGCTCTGGGCGTAGTATTCGCCCGTCGAGCCGCCGACGATGATGCCGTGGACGCCCGCCTCGATCAGCGACTCGAGCACGGCGGCAAATCCGGCCCGGTCGATCTGTCCGTTCTTATCGAGCGGCGTCACTGCCGGCGTATAGATCCCCTCAAATTTCACGACGACTTCTCCAATAATTGCGTGGCTGGACCGCCCACGAAGGCATCAGCCTTGAGGCCTTGCGGGGCGATGAACATCTCCATGTTCTCGCGAGACAATTCCCAGTGTTCGAAAACGAGATCGACGACGGCATCCTCGTCGTGAGCGCCGAGCGCCACGATGAAGCCGTCATGATGGTCGACGGCCAATTGCAGCCGCCGCCGCATATCCTCGTTTCTCGGCCGGAAAAACGTATGACCGATGCGCGCATGGTCGATGAGCAACCGGCCGAGGCTCGGCTGCATGTAGACGTTGCCCGACATCTCGCCGAAGATCTCGTGAAAGCGATTGTTCTCGAGAACCATCGCCATGGCATCCATGCTCTGGCTGGCGGCGCGGAACCGCTCCTGCGTCTGCTTCAGGTCCGACAGCTGGGCGGGCTTGAAGTTCTGGACGGCAAGACGGCCGATCGCCGCGTAGATCATCGGCGCAACGAGAAAGAAATTCCGAAGCGTGGAGTGGTTCATCGGGATGACCCGCGCACCCCTGTTCTCACGAATGTCGATATAGCCCTCGCCGGCAAGGCGGCGGAATATGTCGCGCACCGGTGTCCGGGAAAGTCCGTATTTTTCACTCAAACTGGCCTCGTCCAGATCGGCGTCCGGGTCCAGTTCCATCGTCAGAATCTGGCGTTTCAGGTCCTCGTAGAGATTGCTCTTCGGTGTCTTCGCCATCGTCGATCTCCGGCCATTCGTTGCTCTACGCCCTGAAGATGGCACGCCTTTTTAACGGAGTCAAACGATTGTGTACTTTGCGTACACAATTATTATTCGGAGGATACACAATTATAGGCCGTTCCGACGGCCTGTCTAAGCGCATGATCCCTGCGTGGAGAGAAAACGGTTTAGGGGTAGAAAATTGGCGCCACTAATCGAGATGACAGAGATCAAGTGAGAACAGCTCCGCGGCGGTAGCCACCGCGGAGCTTCTTGCCAAACGGTTTATCGTATAATAGGGCGCGAGAGTTCTCTGCGGCCGGGCATCGGAAAGCCCGGGCGCCGGCAAACCGGCGGCGCGCGGCCATCTGGGATTATCTCTCGATAGCGGCGGCATGTCGGGGGCGCCGGGGTCGGCGCCCCCGATGAAATCACGAGGCCAGAACGCCGCTCTTCTTGGCGGTCCAGGTGGCGATATAGTCCATCAGGCCGGGGTTGAGGCAATCATACGGCTCGATACCGGATGCCTTCAACTGCGCTCTGACGGCGTCCATCTTCGAAGGATCGAAGCCACTTTCGATGATCGACGAGACGAAGGCCGCAAAGCCGGGCTTTGCCCAGCCGGTTTCTTGGAAGCGTTCGGGATGGACGAACGACAATCCCTGGAACGGATGTTCGCGCTCGACCGGCCCATACATATGCACGCCGCATTCCTTGCAGGCATGCCGCTGGATCAGGGCAGCAGGATCGACGACGGCGAGCTTGTCGCCGTTCTCCAGCACTTCGACGTTTTCGGTCGGCGCGACCGCCACGACCGAAAAGGCCGCACCCTCGGGCTTCCAGCACTTCGTGCAGCCGCAGGCGTGATTGTGGGCGATATCGCCCTTGATCCTGACCTTCACGGGATTACTGGTGCATTTGCACACCAGCGTCCCGCCTGAAAAGGCAGCGTCAGTCGCTCGAAAGCCTGAATCCACTGCCGGATGAATGGCTATGCTGCTCATTGCTTTTCTCCCTTCCTCCCTGGCCGTTTGCGTTATGCCCGGCCGAGCTCTGCAATCAATTCGCCAGCCTCTGCGCGTGCCAGCGCAGATGCCCCTCCATGAATGTCGAAATGAAAAAGTAGGAGTGGCCGTAGCCTTCCTGCATGCGAAGCCTGAGCGGAATGCCCGCCGCCTCGCAGGCTTGCCTGAGTTCATCGGGACGCAAGCCGTCCTCCAGGAAGCTGTCCGCCGTCCCCTGGTCGACGAAGAGTTCCGGGAACCGGTGCCCGTCTTCGATCAACGAGAAGGCGTCATAAGCCCGCCAGGTCTTTTCATCGGGCCCAAGATATTTCCGCAATGCCGGTTTCGACCAGCCGGACACCGAGGGATGGCTGATCGGCGCAAAGGCCGAGCAGCTGCGGAAGCGGTCCGGGTTCTTGAGCGCGATGGTGATTGCGCCATGTCCGCCCATTGAGTGGCCGAATATCCCCTGGCGGTCCATATCGACGGGAAATTCTGCGGCAAGGAGGCGCGGCAGCTCGTCGGTGATGTAGCTGTACATGCGATAATTCGCCGAAAACGGCGGCTCGGTGGCGTCAACGTAAAAGCCGGCGCCCTTGCCGAACTGCCAATTGTCCGATTCATCCGGAACGTGGTCACCGCGGGGACTGGTATCCGGGCAGACGACGATCAGTCCGAGCTCGGCCGCAAGCCGCCGATATTCGCCCTTGTCCATGACATTGGCATGCGTGCAGGTCAGGCCGGACAGATACCACAGCATCGGGCAATTGCCCTTGGCCGCCTGCGGCGGCACGTATACCGCAAAGGTCATGTCGCAGTCGCAGGCCTCGGAGCGACTGACATAGACCCCTTGAGTGCCGCCATGAGATTTCTCGGTCGAGATGGTTTTCATGGCTCAGTAGACCACCACGCCGCGAATGCTTTCGCCCTTGTGCATCATCTCGAAGCCCTTGTTGATGTCGTCGAGCGGCATGGTGTGGGTGATCATCGGGTCGATCTGGATCTTGCCCTGCATGTACCAGTCGACGATCTTCGGCACGT
>NZ_JAILYH010000031.1 GCF_019793435.1 Rhizobium redzepovicii
CAGAACACAAACCAGCAATCGCCAATCCGCTTGAGTTTCTTTAGAACGAAAGACTTCGTCGCCAGCAGCGCCGCCGCCCTCGTTCAGTGAGTGGGCTTATAGAACTAACCCTCCCAAACAGTCAACAGGCCATTTCGAAAAAACTGATTTTTCTTTTATGCAATTGTTTTCAAATGATAATTTTCCAACGACTGGGAAATGCGGTAGTTTCCCGGATTCCGACCGGCCTGACATGGCTCGAAAAATGAACCTTCTTCGACTTTTCCGGGGAAGAATGCTCTTTCGTCTCCTCGGCGCCCCGACATCATCACAATCTGCTGGTCTTAAGAGACACATGATTCACACAGGCAAATGCAGGCAGACTGCCTTTCCCTGGGCGATTTGACTTCCATGCCCAAAATATGCACATCTTTCGCCCCAGCCAGGATGGCCGAGAAATGCTTCCAGAGACGTCGAATGTAAGGACGCGGACCCGACTGCCATGATGACGGAGAAAATGATGATCCGCTCGTTAGGCAACGAGCCTCCGCTTCTGGCCGACGGCAGGCGTGCGCCCGACCGCCGTGAAGTGTCTCTCCGCTGGCTCTCGGGTACGTTCCTCACCGGCATTACATCCTCGGTCCTGATGGGCGTCGCGCTTTTTGCCGCCCTTGACGGCCGCCAGCAACTGGCAATCCCCGCCGAAGCCTATGCAAGTGCTGCGGCAGACGCGCACGAAGATACGACGGTGGTGCGCGGCGGAAGGCTGATCGCGCCTGCCATCGCCGCAAAACCGTCCGACCGGGCCATCATGGAAGTTTCCACAGTCGTCCACGACGGCGAAAAGGAAGTCGTACGCCGCCAGCCCTTCGCGCATGTGAAGATGACGCTGGCCGCCAACCACGTGGCGACCGAGGACTATCCCGACTTCGATCCCCTGGCGATCTTTTCCGCCGACGAACCGCAGCCCGCCCCGCAAAGCCGCACCGGCGCGATTTACGGCTCCGATGTCGAATCCGAAGTCAGCCTGAAAACCGTTTCCTTCCCGACCGGCAAGACGAGCATGAAGATGGCGTCCGGCCTGTCGCTCGAGGAGGTCGAAGAGAATGTGCGCTCCAATGGCTCGGTGCTGACGGACGGCAACACCCAGCTTGCGGCCCTCTATTACGTCGATCCGCGCCGTTTCTCCAACGAGGATGCCGATGTCGATCTGACCGCCGGTCTCTCCGCCCGTGTGCTCGAACAGAACATGACCGTCTCCGCATCGGAATCGATCACGCCGCAGACCGAGGAATTCGCCGACGACATCCTGCCGGTCCGCGCCGACACGCCGATCGCCAAGGCGCTGACGGATTCAGGCTATCCGCAGCAATATGCCGACGGCATTGCCGGTTTTATCTCGCAACAACTGGGTTCCACCGATCTCGACAAGGGCGACGTGCTGCGTATCGGCATCATTCAGAAGGGCGAACAGGCAAAGATCATCCGGGCCAGTGTCTATCGCGGCACCCGCCATCTCGTTACCGTCGCCGTCGACGACAAGGGCAGATACGTGCCCGGCAGCGAACCGCCGATGCTGGATGCCATCGCCACCGCCTTCGATGACAATTCCTTCGCGCCGCCGCCGGGCCAGAACCTGCCGCGCGTCTATGACGGCATCTATCGCGCTGCCCTTTCCTACGGCATGACCAAGGATATGACGGCGCTGATTATCAAGCTGCTTGCCAGCAATGTCGATTTCCAGGCGCAGTTGAGGCCTACCGACAGTCTCGAAGCCTTCTTCTCCGTCGCCGACAGCGCCGGCCAGGCGACCGAGGATTCCGAGCTGCTCTACGTTAACGCCCGTTTCGGCGATACGCAGACACGCTTCTACCGCTTCCAGGATCCGGAGGACGGCACGGTCGATTATTTCGACGAGAACGGTAAAAGCATCCGCCAGTTCCTGCTGCGCAACCCGGTCCCGAACGGCATTTTCAAATCCGGCTTCGGCATGCGCCGTCACCCGATCCTCGGTTTCGCCCGCATGCACACCGGCGTCGATTGGGCGGCACCCCGCGGCACCGCAATCATCGCTGCCGGCAACGGCACTGTGGAAAAAGCCGGCTGGGATTCTGGCGGTTACGGCAATCAGACGATTATCCGTCACGCCAACGGCTATGAATCCTCCTACAATCACCAGAGCGCCATCGCCAAGGGCGTTACCCCCGGCGCCAAGATCCGCCAGGGCCAGGTGATCGGCTGGGTCGGCACGACGGGCGAGTCCACCGGACCGCATCTGCATTACGAGCTGATCGTCAACGGCACCAAGGTCGATCCCCTGCGCATCCGCCTGCCGGGCGGCAAATCGCTGCAAGGTGAGGCGCTGGCGAAATTCGAGGACGAGCGCAAGCGTATCGATACGCTGCTGAACAACCAGACGTCCGACCAGGTGGCGAGCAAATAATCGCTAAAGCGCGTGGCGATCTTTCAGATTCGCTCCCTACACTTTGGCTCTTTGTTTTTACGCATGACGTTGCCGCAAAAAGCGCTGCACACTTTTGCGCGACATGCTTTAACCCTTGCGTGGTTTCGCACCCGCCAGACAAAAATGGCGGCCGAAGCCGCCATTTCTCATTCATCCGGCAAAATCGGCCTATGCCGCTTCGCTCACCGTCTGACCAGTCCTGAACTGCAGCCGGTCGGAACCATTCGTCACCTTCACCGTCGATCCGTCCGGCACCTGGCCGGACAGGATCTGCTCGGCGAGGGGATCCTGCACGAATTTCTGGATAACCCGCTTCAGCGGCCTTGCGCCGTAGACCGGATCGTAACCCTTGTTCGCCAGCCAATGGCGGGCGTCCTCGTCGAGGTCGATGACGATCTTGCGCTCGGAGAGCAGCGCCACCAGACGTTTCAGCTGGATATCGACGATCGCGCCCATCTCCTCGCGCTTCAGGCGGTGGAAGAGGATGATCTCGTCGATGCGATTCAGGAATTCCGGCCGGAAATGCCCGCGCACGACCTCCATCACCTGCTCGCGAACCGTATCGCTGTCGTCACCGTCGGCGAGCTGCGTCAGATATTCGGCGCCGAGGTTCGAGGTCATGATGATCATCGTGTTGCGGAAATCGACAGTTCGGCCCTGCCCATCCGTCAGGCGTCCGTCGTCCAGCACCTGCAGCAGGATGTTGAAGACATCGGGGTGGGCCTTTTCGATCTCGTCGAACAGCACGACCTGATAGGGCCTGCGGCGCACGGCTTCCGTCAGCGCTCCACCTTCGTCGTAACCGACATAGCCGGGAGGCGCACCGATCAGCCGGGCCACGGAGTGTTTCTCCATGTATTCCGACATGTCCATGCGCACCATCGCCGCTTCATCGTCGAAGAGAAAGCGGGCGAGCGCCTTGGTAAGCTCCGTCTTGCCGACGCCGGTCGGGCCGAGGAATATGAACGAACCGATCGGCCGGTTCGGATCCTGCAGGCCGGCACGCGCACGGCGCACCGCACGCGACACGGCCTGAACCGCATCACCCTGGCCGATCACCGATTTCGCCAGTTCGTCTTCCATCCGGAGCAGCTTGTCGCGCTCACCTTCCAGCATCCTGTCGACCGGAATGCCGGTCCAGCGGGAAACGACGTGGGCGATGTTGTCGGGGATCACCACCTCCTGCACCATCGCGCCGCGTTCGCCATCCTGCTTTTCGGCGTCGACCAGCTGCTTTTCCAGATCGGGAATGACGCCATAGGTCAGCTCGCCGGCCCGTTGGAATTCACCCTTGCGCTGGGCGATCGCCAGTTCGTTGCGGGCATCGTCGAGCTGCTTCTTGAGATCGGCGGCAAGGCCGAGCTTCTGCTTTTCCGCCTGCCAGCGGGCCGTCAGCGCATCGGCCTCCTCTTCGAGGCCGGTCAATTCGGTGTCCAGCCGCTTCAGCCGGTCGGCCGAGGCGACGTCGGTTTCCTTCTTCAGCGCCTCGCGCTCGATCTTCAGCTGAATGATGCGGCGATCGAGTTCGTCGAGTTCTTCCGGTTTGGAATCCACCTGCATGCGCAGCCGCGCCGCCGCCTCATCCATCAGGTCGATCGCCTTGTCGGGCAGGAAACGGTCGGTGATATAGCGGTTGGAAAGCGTCGCCGCCGCCACCAGCGCCGCATCGGCGATGCGCACCTTGTGATGCTGCTCGTATTTTTCCTTGAGGCCGCGCAGAATCGAGATCGTGTCTTCGACCGTCGGCTCGTCGACGACGACCGGTTGAAAGCGGCGGGCAAGCGCCGGATCCTTCTCGACATGTTTGCGATATTCATCGAGCGTGGTCGCGCCAACGCAATGCAGCTCGCCGCGGGCAAGTGCGGGCTTCAGAAGGTTGGAGGCGTCCATCGCCCCATCCGCCTTGCCGGCACCGACCAGCGTGTGCATCTCATCGATGAACAAGATGATCTCACCGTTCTCAGCCTGAACCTCATTGAGCACGGCCTTCAGCCGCTCCTCGAATTCGCCGCGGTATTTGGCGCCGGCAATCAGCGCGCCCATGTCGAGCGCCATCAGCTTCTTGTCCTTGAGCGATTCCGGCACGTCACCGTTGACGATGCGCAGCGCCAGTCCCTCGACGATGGCCGTCTTGCCGACACCGGGCTCGCCGATCAGCACCGGATTGTTCTTGGTGCGGCGCGAAAGCACCTGGATGGTGCGGCGGATTTCGTCGTCGCGGCCAATCACCGGGTCGAGCTTGCCCTCGCGGGCCTCGGCGGTGAGATCGCGTGCGAACTTCTTCAGTGAATCGAAACCCTGCTCGGCATTGGACGAATCCGCCGTCCTGCCCTTGCGAATGTCGTTGATGACCTGGTTCAGACCCTGCGCCGTCACGCCTGAATTCTTCAGCGTCGAAAAAGTCGAAGCCGAGGATTCGATTGCCAGCGCTTGCAGCAGGCGCTCGACGGTGACGAAGCTGTCGCCGGCCTTCTTTGCCGCCTCTTCAGCGGTCGAAAGCACTTTGGCGAGTGGCTGGGCCAGGTAGATGTTGCCGTTGCCGCCGGAAATTTTCGGCAGCTTGGCCAGCGCCGCGTCATTGGCAAGGCGGGCAGCCTTGGCATCACCGCCGGCGCGATCGATTAGCGAGGCGGCCATGCCCTGATCGTCGTCAAGCAGGACTTTCAGCACATGTTCGGGCGTAAATTGCTGGTGACCCTGCGCCAGCGCATAAGTCTGCGCCGACTGGATGAAGCCGCGCACCCGTTCGGAATATTTCTCGATATTCATATTCTACCTCCATGGATCGCTCTGCCCTGATGAGGCGCAGACCGATGATTGAGATCGACCCCCTGAAAAGGCAGGCCGCGCTTCACCCATCTCTGATTTGAGCGAAGCAGTCGAGGAGAATATGGTACCCTGTTCTGCGAGTTTAAAGAGCCGACAAAACGAAAATCCCCGACACGAGGCCGGGGATTTTCGTTGCAATTCTAACAGATGGCATGAACCTCGCGCCTCCCTCGAAGGAGAAGCGAAATCCTCATTCCGATGCGGCGTCGGCCAGAACCGGCGCCTCGCCGGAGGCACCCTCGCCCTCAGCGGCGGCTTCGCCCTCAGCGCCGCGACGCGGGCGACGGGGACGGCTGCCGGTGCTGCGGCGGCGGGGCTGGCGCGGCTGGCCGGCGGAGCCTTCCTCGTCCATGGCGACCTCGGCCGGAATGCCTTCGATCTCCGGCTGCGGGCCGGTTCCGTCGATCACCTCGGGCTGGGGCGCCGGTGCAGCCGCCGGTTGCGGCTGTGCCTGCGGCCGATGCTGCTGCCTGTTCTGCGGCGGCTGGACGATAACGACATCGTCGCCGTCATTGTCGTTGTTATCCATATCGTCGCCGTCGCGATCCGAACCGTCGCGGTCTGCACCATCGCGATCATACTCGCCGCGATCGTCGCGCTGGAAGCGTTCCTGCATCTGCGCCTGGGCGCTGGCGATGATACGATTATAATGCTCAGCGTGCTGGAGATAGTTCTCGGCAATCACGCGGTCGCCGGAGCTTTGAGCATCGCGGGCAAGCTGGGCGTATTTTTCGGCGATATGCTGGGCAGTCCCGCGAATTTTCACATCGGGGCCGGAGCTGTCATAGGTCCGGGTCAGCGGATTGCCGCCCTTGCGGTTGAAATTGTTATTATTGTTATTTCCACCGCCGCCGTTGTTATTATTGTTGTTACCACGCCCTCGACCGCGCTTGTTCTGCTGTCCTGGCCTCATAGATCGTTCACCTGAATTCTCTGTTTGTGATGGATACATGGCACCAACCGCCATGACCGGAAAACCGGGTCAGGACCTTTGTGCCGCGAGCATACTGCGCCTTTGCGCCGACCTGCCGCTTGGTTCTCAAGTCAGTTTGACTGATTCACGCGTTGGGTCGTGTTCAACCGTTGAAACTCTCGTTTAAAAGAGCGGACCCCCGAGGCAAACCAAGTACCGAACGAATCTCGTTCATTCCTATCTGCCCAACACGTGACCGCAACCTATATTGCTTCCCTGGGAAATCCAAGCCTTTTCTTCGCAATAACAAGAATGTCCCGCTCAATGCAGCGATTATCGCCTGTCACGCGAGCGCAAACACGAGCACTCTATCGTTCTGACCATAATCTTTTACGGATTTGAGGCACTTGAAGCCTTTCGCTTCAAAGATCGCCATCACATCGTTGCGCTGATCGTAGCCGATTTCCAGCCCGACGACCCCACCGGGCCTCATGAACCTTGCCGCATCCTTGGCGATGGCGTGGTAGGCGTCAAGCCCATCCGGGCCGCCATCCAGCGCTGCGACCGGATCAAATTTCGTCACTTCGGGAGCGAGATCGTGAATAACATTGGAAGCAATATAGGGCGGATTTGAGACAATCGCGTGAAACGAACCCTGGATGCTCTCGAACCATCTCGACTGCACGGCCTGAAAACGATCCTGCAACTCGTTTCTTTCTGCATTCGATCTTGCTGTGCGAAGTGCATCCGCCGATATGTCACTTCCGACACCCGACGCATCGGGACATTCGCTCAAAAGCGCAAGGCATATCGCCCCGGTCCCGGTTCCCATGTCAAGGATATGGAGATGGCCTTGTGTCTTTGCAAGGTCCTTGAGATAGGCAAGCACCGTATCGACCAGGATTTCCGTATCCGGCCGGGGTTCCAGCGTTTCCACCGAAAGGACAAGCGGCAGGCCGTAGAATTCCCGCTCGCCGAGAATGCGGTGCACCGGCTCATGGCCGAGCCGCCGCTCGACCGCCTTGGACATCACCTCCGCCTGCTCAGACGAAAGCCTCTCGGCCGATCGCGTCAAAAGCTCGGTCGGCGATAGTTTCAGAAGGCCCGCGACAAGCAAGCGCGCATCGGTTGCCGGGTCGGCGATACCCGCCTCGGTGAAGCGGCGGCGTGCTTCGGCGAGCGTATCGGCAACCGTCGAGCTCATTGCTGCTCGCCGAGCTGCGCCAGCTGGCTTGCCTGGTAATCGGCCATCAGCGCATCGACGACCTCCTCGATTTCGCCTTCCATCATCCGATCGAGCTTGTAGAGCGTCAGATTGATGCGATGATCGGTTATGCGCCCCTGCGGGAAATTATAGGTGCGAATGCGTTCGGAGCGGTCGCCGGAACCGACCTGGCTCTTGCGGTCGGCCGACCGCTCGCTGTCGGCCCTCTGCCGCTCGGCATCGTAGAGCCTGGAGCGCAGCACCTGCATCGCCTTGGCGCGGTTCTGGTGCTGCGATTTTTCCGAGCTGGTGACAACGATGCCGCTCGGCAGATGGGTGATGCGCACCGCCGAGTCCGTCGTATTGACGTGCTGGCCGCCCGCACCCGAAGAGCGCATCGTGTCGATGCGGATATCCTCCGGCCGGATCTCGATGTCGATCTCCTCGGCCTCGGGCAGCACCGCAACCGTTGCCGCCGACGTGTGGATGCGCCCGCCTGCCTCGGTCTCAGGCACGCGCTGCACGCGATGCACGCCGGATTCGAATTTCAGCTTGGCAAAGACCCCGCGGCCGGTGATCGTCGCGATGATTTCCTTGTAACCGCCGGCTTCGCCCTCGCTTGCCGAGAGCACTTCCACCTTCCAGCCTTTCTCCGCCGAAAAACGCTCATACATGCGGAAGAGATCGCCGGCAAAAAGGGCTGCTTCCGATCCGCCCGTGCCGGCGCGGATTTCGAGGATCGCGCTCTTTTCGTCCGCTGCGTCCTTCGGCAGAAGCAGGATCTGCATCTCCTGCTCGAGCGCCTCGATCTGCTCTTTCACCTCGGGCAGCTCCAGCTCAGCAAGGTCGCGCATCTCGCGGTCGACCGACTTGTCCTCGAGCAGCGTTTCGAGATCGGCAAGCTCGGCATTCGCCTTCTCATAGGCGCGGATCTTCGTCACGACGGGCTGCAGCTCGGAATATTCGGATGCGAGCTTCACATAGACGTCGGCAGCCGGGCCGGCCGACATGCGCGCTTCGATCTCGCCAAAACGGCGTTCCAGCTCGCGCATCTTTTCAACGGGAAGCTTCGCCACCCTTCACTCCGATTCTTCTTAACGTCTGCCTAAAGGGGAATATTGTGGCTCTCGGCGAAGCGGGCAAGCACCTCGCGCATCGGCGTCGTGGCGTGGACATCGTCCAGCACCTCGGCCATCGCCGTTGCCAGCGCCCCGACATCGAGCCCGAGCAGCATCGCCTTCACCGGTCCGATCGAGGCCGGCGACATCGAGATCGAGCGGAAGCCGATGCCGAGCAGCGCCATTGCCGAGATGGGCTTGCTGGCGAGTTCGCCGCAAAGCGTCACCGGCGTCCTGTTCCGATCGGCGCCGCGCACGATGTCGCGCAGAATGCGCAAAAACGGTTTGCCGAGCGGGTCGAACCGGTCCGAGACCCGCGCATTGCCGCGATCGACCGCCATCGAGAACTGGAAAAGGTCGTTCGAACCGACCGAAACGAAATCCACCGCCTCCATCAGCTCGTCGAGCTGCCAAAGCAGTGCAGGCACCTCCAGCATCGCTCCGAATTGCAGCTTGCGCGGCAG
Organism: Rhizobium redzepovicii; assembly: GCF_019793435.1. Lineage (GTDB taxonomy): Bacteria > Pseudomonadota > Alphaproteobacteria > Rhizobiales > Rhizobiaceae > Rhizobium > Rhizobium redzepovicii. Next base: position 8,972 of record NZ_JAILYH010000031.1, read on the forward strand.
CCCGTGGCCGAAACGCGACAGATGCTGCACTTCCTTCTGTAGCAGCTCGCGCACCACCTTCAGCTCGGAAACCTCGGTCACCATCGGCACCATCAGCTTCAGCTCGGTATCGGCCGAAGCCTTCAGGAGGGCGCGCAGCTGGGTGCGCAACAGCCCCGGCCGGTCGAGCGACAGCCGGATGGCGCGCCAGCCGAGTGCGGGATTTTCTTCCTCGTGACCGCGGAAATAGGGCACGACCTTGTCGCCGCCGATATCGAGCGTGCGGAAGGTGACGGGGCGGCCCGCCGCCTGTTTTATCACATTACGATAGAACTGCTCCTGCTCGTCCGCCTTCGGCATGGTGGAGGCGATCATGAACTGCAGTTCGGTGCGGAAGAGGCCAATGCCCTCGGCACCCGATTCCGAAAGCTGCGGCAGGTCGACCAACAGCCCGGCATTCATCATCAGCGCGATCCGCTGCCCATCCTTGGTCACCGGCTCGACGGCGCGCAGCGCCCGGAACTGCTCCTGCCGCCTGGCGCGGAAGCGAACCTTTTCCTCGTAGGAACGTCGGTGATCGGCCATCGGCCTGAGATGCACATGCCCCTCGTCGGCGTCGATGATCACGGCATCGCCGTTCTCGGCGAGCGCCACGACACCGGCCGCCTGGCCGATAACCGGAATACCCATGGCCCGCGCAACGATCACCACGTGGCTCGTCACCGCGCCTTCTTCCAGCACCAGCCCGCGCACATTGGCGCGCGGATAATCGAGCAGCTCGGCCGCCCCCATGGCGCGCGCCAGGATGACCGCGTCGTTGGGGAAACCTTCGGCGGTCGTCCGCCCGGTATACCCGGTCAATTGTCTGAGCAGCCGGTTCGCCAGATCCTCGAAATCATGCATGCGTTCGCGCAGATAGGGGTCGGTCAACCGCATCATCCGCGCCTTGGTGTCGCTCTGCACCTTCTCGACCGCCGCTTCCGCCGTCAGGCCGTTGCGGATCGCCTCCTCGAGCTTGCGGACCCAGCCCTGGTCATGCGCGAACATGCGATAGGTTTCGAGCACCTCGCGGTGCTCGCCTTCCATCGACACGTCGCGGCGCGACAGCATGTCGTCGATCGAGATCCTGAGCGAGCCCATGGCTTCGGCGAGCCGCCGGATTTCCTTCTCCGCATCTTCGTTGAGCAGGTTGGTGACGACGATGCGCGGCTCGTGCAGCACGACGTAACCGAGGCCGATGCCGTCATTATACGTGTCGCCGTCGACGGTTACCGAACGCGTCAGGTCGAGTTCGAGGCCCGGCTTGGTGATCTTTTTCAGCTCGCCGGTGGCGATCATCTCGGCGAGCACCATCGCCGTCGTCTCGAGCGCTTCCAGCTCTTCCTCGCGATAGGTACGGCTCGCCTTGTTCTGCACGACGAGAACGCCGAGCGAGCGCCCGGTCCGAAGGATCGGCACGCCGAGGAAGGAATGGTAGATCTCTTCGCCGGTTTCCGGCAGGTAGCGGAACGCAGGATGCGACTGTGCGTCGGAAAGGTTCAGCGGCTGGGCCGAGGCAGCAATCGTGCCGACCAGGCCCTGCCCCATCTTCAATTGCGCCAGGTGCACGGCTTCGCGGTTGAGGCCTTCGGTGGCATAGAGTTCGAGCACGCCATCGGCGCGCAGCACGTAAACCGAGCAGACCTCGGCCACCATGTTACCGGCGATCTGGCGGACGATCCGGTCAAGACGATCCTGCGGCTCCAGCGGCTCCGCCATCAACTCGCGCAACCGCCTGAGCAGCACGCGCGGACCGCCGGAAAGGTCTCTCATGGCGTCTCAAGCTCCCGAAACAAAGCACTCAGTCCCGGCGGGCCGGCCCTCGTCTCCTCAACCTGAAGGGGCAGGCCGCCCACTGGGAATCAATTCTTATCCAGACCGTAGCAGGAATGCAAAGTCCTGACAGCCAGTTCCGCATAAGGACCGTCGATCAGGATGGAAATCTTGATCTCGGAGGTGGTGATCGCCTTGATGTTGATGCCTTTTTCGGCAAGTGCACGAAATGCGGTAGCGGCAACGCCGGCGTGACTGCGCATGCCGATGCCGATGACCGAGACTTTCACCAGCCCCGATTCGTTCTGCACGACATCGTAGCCGATCTTCTCCTTATGGTCGCTAAGCACCTTGATCGCCTTCTCGACGTCGCCCGATGGCACCGTGAAGGTCATGTCGGTCTTCGACCCGTCCTCGGAGATATTCTGGACGATCATGTCGACATTGATATGGGATTCGGCGAGCGGCCCGAAGATCGCCGCGGAGACGCCCGGCCGGTCGGCAAGACGGCGAAGCGAGATCTGAGCCTCATCCTTGGCATAGGCGATGCCGGTGACTACTTCCTGTTCCACGATTTCATCCTCGTCACAAATCAGCGTTCCGGGCGGGTTTAGCAGATCGCCCATGCCCGGAGCATCGGGATCTTCGAATGACGAGCGCACGAAGGTGCGCACCTTGTGCACCATGGCGAGCTCGACCGAGCGCACCTGCAGCACCTTGGCACCGAGCGAGGCCATTTCGAGCATTTCCTCGAAGGCGATCTTCTTCAGCCTGCGCGCCTTCGGCACGATGCGCGGATCGGTTGTGTAGACGCCGTCGACATCTGTATAGATATCGCAGCGATCCGCCTTGACAGCCGCCGCGATCGCGACGGCCGAGGTGTCCGATCCGCCGCGGCCAAGCGTCGCGAGCCGGTTGTCGGGTCCCAGTCCCTGGAAGCCGGCGATGACGGCAACCTGCCCCTCGCCCATCCGCTTGACGATGTCGGAACCGTCGATCTCCATGATCCGCGCCGCGCCATGGGCGTTATCGGTGCGGATCGGGATCTGCCATCCCTGCCAAGAGCGCGCATTGATATCCATCGCCTGCAAAGCGATCGCCAGCAGTCCCGAGGTTACCTGCTCGCCGGAAGCGACCACCGCGTCATATTCGCGCGCATCGTAAAACGGCGAATTGGCGCCGATCACCTTCGGCATGCCCTGCACCCAGCCGACCAGCTCATTGGTCTTGCCGGACATGGCCGACACCACCACCGCCACCTCGTGGCCGGCGTCGACTTCGCGTTTGACATGGCGGGCGACGTTCTTGATGCGGTCCAGGTCAGCGACGGACGTGCCGCCGAATTTCATTACGATGCGTGCCATATGCCTCTACCACGACTGGCGCCGGGAAAGCGGAAAACCGGACCCGGCATCACGAAAGCTCTGGGGCGGACCGCTTGGCCGGAGAGCCGGCTCCCGACTTCTGGAACCGCTCTAAAAGCCCGGGTCCCCAAGGCCCCAAGTTGCGGCGTCTCTTAGCGAGTTTGGCGGGGGGAGGCAAGCGCGCACGACAAAAGCGGTTGGCGAGCAGCTCCGCGCTCCTCAGTCCTCTGGTCCGCGCCCCTTGACTTATGCCTCCGATCGTCCGACTTCACATCCTGCGAACGAAGGAGTGGACGATGACGGAAGGCGCCAGAAGCACGATCGACCAGGGCGAAGTGGACCGCTTCTCGGCGATGGCAGCGGAATGGTGGAGCCCGACCGGCAAGTTCAAACCGCTGCACAAATTCAATCCCGTCCGCCTCGCCTATATAAGAGACAAGGCCTGCGAGAATTTCGGCCGTGATCCGAAGAGCGCGCGTCCGCTGGAAGGTCTGCGCGTGCTTGATATCGGCTGCGGCGGCGGCCTGTTGTCCGAACCTGTCGCCCGCATGGGCGCTTCCGTCACCGGCGCCGATCCGTCCGAGAAGAATATCGGCATCGCCTCGACCCATGCCAAGGCCTCCGGCGTTTCGGTCGACTATCGCGCCGTCACCGCCGAGGAGCTCGCCGACGCCGGCGAAACCTTTGATATCGTTCTGAACATGGAAGTGGTCGAGCACGTCGCCGACGTCGAATTCTTCATGACGACCTGCGCAAAAATGGTCCGCCCTGGTGGCCTGATCTTCGTTGCGACCATCAACCGCACGATGAAGGCGGCAGCCCTTGCCATCTTCGCCGCCGAGAATATTCTGCGCTGGCTGCCGCGCGGCACCCACCAATATGAGAAGCTGGTGCGCCCAGAAGAGCTGGAAAGGCCATTGACGGCAAGCGGCATCGAGATCACCGACCGCACCGGTGTCTTCTTCAATCCGCTGTCGAACCAATGGAACCTGTCCAAAGATATGGACGTGAATTATATGCTGTTGGCCAAGCGGTCTGCATAACTCCACCGGAAGGCCAGACGCGCGGACGTCAGTTCACATCCTCGGGCAACACGGGAATGGCAGCAATCTCGATGCCCTCTTCGAGCAGCGCCTGCGCCTCGTCGACCGTCGCCTGGCCGATAATGCCGCGGGCATCCGCCTCGCCATAATGGATCTTGCGGGCTTCCTCGGGAAACTGCGTGCCGACATCCTCGGAATTGGCCTTGACCGCCGCGACCGCTTGCTTGAGCTTTTGCAGTGCCTCCTGGCGCATGGCATCCATCGCCAGCGTCTGCCTCTCGTCCTTCCTGCGTGCCGTCGATACCGAAGGTGCCATCAACAGCTTGGAGACGGCGGCGGAATGGCAGACCGGGCAGGTCAAGAAACCGGTCGCGACCTGGCGGTCGAAATCGGCGCTTTCAGAAAACCAGCCTTCGAATTCATGGGCATTGTCGCAAGTGAGGGAATAGCGGATCAAGCGGCGACGCCTCCGGCGACTGCCCCCGCAATCTTTTCGATCGAGAATTCCCGGCCGTTCCTGAGGTTCGGGATCTTGTCATGCGCGGCCTTGACGGCGCTGGGGTCGATCTCGGCAATGATGACCGCCTCGCCGGTGGCGCCGGCCGAGGCCAGCACCGTGCCCCAGGGATCGACGATCATCGAATGGCCGAAAGTCTCGCGCCCGTCCTCGTGCCGGCCGGCCTGCGCGGCGGCAATGACAAAGACGCCGTTCTCGATCGCGCGCGCCCTGAGGAGGATCTCCCAGTGCGCCTCGCCGGTCTGCTTGGTGAAGGCAGCCGGAACCGTCATCACCTCGGCACCGGCAACCGCCTGAGCGCGGAAGAGCGCCGGAAAACGCACGTCGTAGCAGATCGCAAAGCCCATTTCGGCAAAAGGCAGCGACAAGACGCGCGCCTCCGAGCCGGCCGTATAGGCGGCACTTTCACGCCAGCTCTCGCCATTGTCGAGGTCGACATCGAACATGTGGATCTTGTCGTAGCGATTGAGGATCCTGCCGTCGGGGCCGAACAGGAAGCCGCGATTGGCGATCTTACCATCGGCAAGGGCGATCGCGGTCGAGCCGACATGCATATGGATGCCGAGTTCCCGGGCGAGTTCGGAGCCGGTCTTGACGATGATGTCATGCGTCTCGTCTGTGAGCACCGCACGCGCCGCCGCGCGGTCGCGCTGCAGCATGCCGGTCATCTCAGGCGTCTGCACATAGGTCGCGCCCTGGGCGACAGCCTCGCGCACCAGCCGCGCCATGGCGGCGGCGTTCTTAAGCGGGTCGACCCCGGAGCACATCTGGACGGCGGCGGCCTTGAAGCTCATCGGTTCGTCCTCAGGCCGCCAGCATTGGATCGAGCTTGCCGGCCCGATCGAGCGCAAACAGATCGTCGCAGCCGCCGATATGATCGGCGCCGATGAAGATCTGCGGAAAGGTGGTGCGGCCGTTCGACTTGCCGATCATTTCCTGGCGAAGGTCCGGTGAATATGTCGCATCGTGCTCGACGTAATCTACGCCCTTTTCTTCGAGAAGGGACTTGGCGCGGGTGCAATAGCCGCAGAACTGCCGCGTATAGATGGTGACGGGTACCATAATCTCTCCAGACGGATGCCGGGTATTTCTGTCATATAGGCTCGGAGAGAGCCCTTGCAAAGGTCAAAACCGTTATGTCGGCCGCACCTGCCTTGCGCAGCGTCCGGCTTGCCGCGGCGACCGTCGCTCCAGTCGTGTAGACGTCGTCGACGAGGACGATGCGCTTGCCGAAAATGTCGTTTTCGCAACCCTTGGCAATCGCGAAAGCGCTCCTGACATTATCCTCGCGCGCCTTCGCGCCGAGGCCGACCTGCTGGCTGGTGCGCTTGACGCGAATAAGCGTGGCGGCCAGCAGCGGCTTGCCTGACAGCCTTGCCATGTGACGGGCAAGTTCGGCTGCCTGGTTGAATTTGCGCGCCAGCATCCGGGTACGGTGCAGCGGCACCGGGATCAGCGTGTCGCAGCTTTCAACCGTCCCGTCGGAGGCGCGCAGCATCCAGGCGGCCATCATCGGCGCCAGATCGGTGCGATCGCGATATTTGAGCCGATGAACGAGATCACGCACCGCACGGTCGTGCGTTGCCGCCGACCGCAACCGGTCGAAGGGCGGCGGGTTAGCGATCGCCTCGGCGCTGAGGATGCCGGCGCCGAGATCGTGCGAGAAGGGAATGCCGAGCACCTCGCAATAGGGTCGTTCGATGAAGCGGATGCCGGACCAGCATTTCGCGCAGAGCCCGCGATGGCCGCCGGTGGAAATGCCGCAGACGGAACAGGCTGGCGGATAGAGAAAATCGGCAAGCGCCGAAAACGGCCGCAAGAGCTGCGCCCGCAAGAACTCCACCCGTGTTTCGCCATCGATCGGCCCCATGCGGCAGAGAGTAGCCTGTTCTCCGCGAAAGGAAAATCGCCTTGCCGCTGCTACAGAGCGGGATTAAGGACATCGTTATGGAAACGATCTTCGATAAAACCCTGATCGCCGCGCATCGCCATCGCGCGCTTGCCAATAACGACCCGAAAGCCGCCTTCCTGCTCGATATCGCCGCCGAGGAAATGGCCGAGAGGCTTGCTGTGGTCGAGCGGACCTTCGAAACCGGCGTCGAACTGCATGGCACGACCGGAGCCGCCGCCCGTGCCGCGTTGGCGACCGGCAAGATCGGCAGTATGATCCGTGTCGAAAGCGAGAAGGCCTATGCGACCCAAGGCGAAACCTTGACCGAGGCGCCGCTCGAAGATGTGCCGCTCGAGCCGCAATCGACCAATCTCGTCCTTGCGCCACTTAGCCTGCACCTGACCAACGACACGCCTGGTGTTTTCATCCAGATCCGCCGCGCCCTTAAGCCGGACGGCCTGTTCCTGGCTGCGATCCCCGGTGCCGGCACGCTGCAGGAACTGCGCGACGTGCTGCTCGCCGCCGAGGTCGAGATGACAGGCGGCGCAAGCCCGCGCGTTATTCCCTTCGCCGATGTGCGCGATATCGGCAGCCTGATGCAGCGCGCCGGCTTCACGCTGCCGGTGATCGACGCGGAAAACTACACGGTACGCTATGATTCGCTCTTTCCGCTGATGCGGGATCTCCGAGCCATGGGCATGAGCAATCCGCTTGCCGCCCGCAGCCGCATACCGCTGACGCGTGCCTTCTTTCTGCGCGCGGCAGAGATCTACGCCGAGCGCTATTCAGATCCCGACGGACGTATTCGCGCGACCTTTTCGATCATCTATGTCTCCGGGTGGGCTCCCCACGAGAGCCAGCAGAAGCCACTTCAGCCGGGTTCGGCCAAGGCACGCCTTGCCGATGCGCTCAACGTGGACGAGCACAAGCTCAGGCAATAGAGCGCGACGCCGAAAACTGTGAGCGGTTTCGGACAACATCACGCTGCAACAGTTGAGCCAACTGCTGCTTCAGTTGACGGTCATATTGTTGTTGATCACGTTGAAGACGTTCTGCAAGGCGCCGGTGAAGAAGCCAAGGCCGGAGACGAGCGCGGTGCAAATGATAGCGGCGATCAAGCCGTATTCGACCGCCGTCGCACCTGCGTCGTCCGCAAGAAATGCTTTAAAAATACGCATTACCCCAACCCTTAGCGCAAACTGAAAGCAAACGAGCATTCCACGACCATCACGTGATGGCCGGCATTTTCAGCAACCGGCGCCGACGCCGTAGCCCTGGACCACACAGACAGAGCCGGGCGTATCCTGGAGGACGCTGCGGCGGATCGTATAACGCTTGCCGCTTTCGCTCTTCGGGATCGATCCCGTCGTCATCGTATCGAATTCCGCCGGTGCGCTGGCAAAGACGCTCTTCTTCGAGGAATCCGCAAGCATCGGTGTCAGGATAAGCGTCAGGGCGACCACCGCCGTGCCGAACAAAAGGGCGATATTGAGCGCACCCGTCCTGCGCGAGGCAGACGAAACCCGTTCCTTTTCCCGGACAGCTTTCCAGAAATCATCGTCCATGACGTCAAGCCTTTTAATACACGCACGCCAGATGCTTGATTGAGGCCGATCTTTGGCAGAAGGTGTTAAACGATCCATTAATATCCACAGCCGAAAACGCCGTGGCGTGATAATAATCAGGTAACGCTAATGGATGTCGTCCGGAAGTGGGCCGCGGCTCCAGGATAACGACATGCCATGCAATTAAATTTGAACCGCGTCGCGCGAATCAAGTTCAACGAGACGCGGTTTAAAGTAGATCTTGCAGCATCGGGATCAACGGCTCGTCAGCCGGCGGCATCGGGTAATCGCGCAGCGCCTGCGGGCGCACCCATTTCAATGCCTGGCCCTCTTGACCCTGCGGAATGCCTTCATAACGCCGGCAGATATAAAGCGGCATCAAGAGATGGAAGGTTTCGTAGGAATGGCTCGCAAAGGTCAGCGGTGCCAGGCAGGCAATCTTGGTCTTGATGCCGAGCTCTTCCTCAAGCTCGCGCACCAGAGTTTCCTCCGGCGTCTCGCCGGACTCGACCTTGCCGCCGGGAAACTCCCACAATCCAGCAAGCGACTTTCCCTCGGGACGCTGTGCCAAGAGGATACGCCCATCGGCATCGATCAGCGCACAGGCGGCGACCAGCAATATTTTCCGGCCTGCCTCGCTCATCGCGGCTCCTGCTGCCAATAGCAATAGTGATAGGCGTCGCGAAAACCGAGCCGTTCATAGAGTGTGATGGCCGGACGGTTGGACAGTTTCACCTGCAGCCAGGCCGATCGCGCGCTGCGCATGCGCGCCCAGCGCAGCGCCGAGGTTAGGATCTCGGTGCCGAGCCCCTCGCGCCGCCGCGTTTCGGAGACCGAAAGCGACATGATGCCGGCAAGATCGTTGTCCTGGACGCAGAGCACGGTCGCCAGCGGCCCGTCCGCCGCATTCTCGATCATGAACAGGCCCGATGGCGGCTTGATCGCCGAAATGATTTCGGCAAGCGCCGGCTTCAAACTCAGTGGCGCCCGGTCGACGGCAAGATTGGCGTCAACGAAACGTCCGACATCATGGGTCGGCAGGTGATCGAGCGTATCTGGCAGCTCGGCCTCGGCCAGGTCGCAGGTCATCACCACCGTCTCGTCGAATTGCTTCCAGTTCTGCGCGCGGAGAAGATCGATCAGCACCGGCGAGGCAAGCGGCGTCTGGCGGACCACGGCGGTGCGGCCATAGGCTTCGAATTTCCGGCTTGCCTTTTCCAGGCGGATTTCGACGTCGCGATAGTCCGAGGGATCGAGCGGCACGATCGAATTCAGCCGGTTGGACGGGTGGCCGGCCGTCAGCCGCACCTGCCAGCTGCCGTCATATTGGACGGATGCCGCCGGCCAGGCACGAAAGCCGACGGCCTCCAGCCTGCGCACCAACGGCAGATTCTGAGAAGAGATGGATGTCTGCACCAACGAACGATCAGCTCCGATAGTCGCCATTGATCGCAACATATTCCTTGGTGAGGTCGCAGGTCCAGACGGTTGCCGTGCCGGTGCCGAGACCGATATCGACTTTGACGGGGATATCCTGCGCTTTCATGACATTAGTGGCCGCAGCCTCGGAATAATCCGGGTCACGCTCGCCATTGACGGCGACCCTGACATCGCCGAACCAGATGGCGAGCCGGTCGCGGTCGGCCATCTCGCCGGATTTGCCGACAGCCATCACGATGCGGCCCCAATTGGCGTCTTCGCCGGCGGCCGCCGTCTTGACCAGTGGCGAGTTGGCGATCGACAGCCCGATGCGCTTGGCGGCGGCATCGCTCTCGGCGCCCGTCACGGTGATTTCGAGCATCTTGGTGGCGCCCTCGCCGTCGCGCACCACCTGCAGCGACAGATCCTTCAGCACTTCGTTGAGCGCGGCGCGAAAAGCGGCAAGGCGCGGATCGTCGGCGCGTTCGATACGGGCTTGGCCGTCCTCGGCCGCAGCCCCCGTCGCAAACAGCATCAGCGTATCGGATGTGGAGGTATCACTGTCGACGGTCATGGAATTGAAGGTCGGCCCGACGCCATCGGACAGCAGCACCTGCAGCGCGGCGGGCGCAATATCGGCATCGGTGACGACGAAGGACAGCATCGTCGCCATATCGGGCGCGATCATGCCGGCACCCTTGGCAATGCCGTTGATCGTCACTGCAACGCCGCCGATCTCGGCGCTGCGGGTCGAAACCTTGGGATAGGTGTCGGTCGTCATGATCGCCTTGGCGGCCTCGAACCAGAAGTCGCCGGTGGCTTCGGTCTGCATCCGGTCGAGCACGCCGGCGAATTTTGTGGCGTCGAGCGGCTCGCCGATGACGCCGGTCGAGGCCATGTAGACCTCATTTTCGCCGCAGCCGACAGCTGATGCTGCCGACTTCGCCGTCAGTGCAGTCGCCTGGCGGCCCTTCAGGCCGGTGAAGGCATTGGCATTGCCTGAGTTGACAACGACTGCACGCGCACTGCCATGCGGCAGGTTGGCGCGGCAGAAATCCACCGGCGCCGACGGGCATTTCGAGCGGGTGAAGACGCCCGCAACGGCCGCCGGCTTGTCGAAGACCATCAGCAGCACATCGGTGCGGTTCTTGTACTTGATGCCGGCGGAAGCCGTTGCCATGCGCACGCCGCGCAGCGGCGGCATCGAGACGAAGGATTTCGGGGCGAGCGGAGAGACGGAACCGGACATGATGAAACCTGCCAATGGGCATTTCCAGGCGGAATCGAAAACGATTCGCCGTCCGGAAATGCGACAACAACAACGATATTAAAGGGCCCGGAAAAACCGGGCCCTGATGCGACTATTACTGCTTCGGCGCCGGCGCGACGGGCTCACTGCCCGGTTCCGGCTGTTTGTTGGCCTGGTCGTAACCCTTGCGCAGCGTCTCGTCGCTGATTTCGATCTTGGCCGAGGCCTTCGCCTTATTCAGAAGCTCAAGATACTTGTCGCGCATGACGAGCTGACGAACCTGGTCCTGCACCTGCTCGAAGGGCGGCGGCGGGGCGTCGCGCTTATCCTCGACCTTGATGACATGATAACCGAAATCGGTTTTAACCGGAGTCTTGGAATAGGTGCCCTTCTCAAGCGCGAAGGCTGCGTCCTCGAATTCCTTGACCATGCGGCCGCGCGAGAAATAGCCGAGGTCGCCGCCTTCCGACTTGTTCGGATCGGTGGACTTTTCCTTGGCGAGTTCGGCGAAATCCTTGCCGGCGTCGAGCTGCTTGATGATGTCCTTGGCTTCGTCCTCGGTCTTGACGAGGATATGTCGGGCGTGGACTTCCTCCTGCTTCGGCAGGGCGGCGACTTCCTTGTCGTAGCGAGCCTTGACTTCTTCAGGCGTCACGATGTCGACGACATGCTTCTTGAAGTAGGCGTTGTGCAGCTCGCGGTCCGTGAGATACTGCATGCGCTTCTTGAATTCGTCGGTCTGATCGAGCTTCTCGGCCGCAGCGTCGGCGGCGAGCAGCTTCACGTCGATGGCGGCGGAAAGGGCTGCGACTTTCTTCTGGTCGTCGGGCAGCTGCGCCAGCTGCGGATCGAGATTAGCGACGGCAAGGTCGAGTTCCGACTGGTGAATCTCCAGATTGCCAACCTTGGCGATGACGGCGTCATCGGCATAGGCCGGGGCCTGGAACGCAACAACAGTTGCGAAAGCCAGAACGGCAAGTTTGTTGGTGCTCAACATGAAATACCCTTCACAGTTACATCGCCGGTTTCAGCATCGCCTGAATCGGCCCAAAATAGCCATCAACACCGGATTGTGGCCTTTCTGTATCCGCCAAATCCGTTGACATCATTCGACCCCCCTCTTATCTGTCACGCAACCTCGCGTCCAGAACAGTTTCCGGGCGTTTTAAGGCGCGCGCCTGATTTTCGGCTGGGCCGCGAACAACAAACGCCGGGGATGAATATTGAGAAAGGACCAGTCATATGGTCAGCTTTGGCGGTATAGCCCGCAAGTTATTTGGGTCCTCCAATGACCGCCGCGTGCGGTCTTTCCAGCCGAACGTCGCTGCCATCAACTCTATCGAAGAGAAGACCAAGGCCCTGACGGACGAGCAGCTGGCGGCAAAGACCGTCGAGTTTCGCGCTCTGCTCGCCGAGGGCAAGACGCTCGACGACATCCTGATCCCGGCCTTCGCGGTCGTGCGCGAAGCCTCCCGCCGCGTTCTCGGCCTGCGGCCTTTTGACGTACAGCTGGTCGGCGGCATGATCCTGCATTCGAATGCGATCGCCGAGATGAAGACCGGCGAAGGCAAGACCCTCGTCGCCACCCTGCCGGTCTATCTGAACGCGCTGTCCGGCAAAGGCGTGCACGTCGTCACCGTCAACGATTACCTCGCCCAGCGCGATGCCGCGACGATGGGCCGCGTCTACAGTTTCCTCGGCATGACCACCGGCGTCATCGTCCACGGCCTGTCCGACGAGGAACGCCACGCGGCCTATGCCTGCGACATCACCTACGCCACCAACAACGAACTCGGCTTCGATTATCTGCGCGATAACATGAAGTACGAGAAGAACCAGATGGTCCAGCGCGGCCACAACTTCGCGATTGTCGACGAAGTGGACTCGATCCTCGTCGACGAAGCGCGCACGCCGCTGATCATCTCCGGTCCGCTCGACGACCGCTCCGAACTCTATAATACGATCGACGCCTTCATTCCGCTGCTCGTCCCCAGCGACTACGAGATCGACGAGAAGCAGCGCTCGGCCAACTTCTCCGAAGAGGGCACCGAGAAGCTGGAGGACCTGCTCCGCCAGGCCGGCCTCTTGAAGGGCAACGCGCTCTACGACATCGAGAACGTCGCGATCGTCCACCACGTCAACAACGCGCTGAAGGCCCACAAGCTCTTCCAGCGCGACAAGGACTATATCGTCCGCAACGACGAAGTCGTCATCATCGACGAATTCACCGGCCGCATGATGCCCGGCCGCCGTTATTCCGAAGGCCAGCACCAGGCGCTCGAAGCCAAGGAAAAGGTGCAGATCCAGCCGGAAAACCAGACGCTGGCCTCGATCACCTTCCAGAACTATTTCCGCATGTACGCCAAGCTCGCCGGCATGACCGGCACGGCACAGACGGAAGCGGAAGAATTCGGGAATATCTACAACCTCGACGTCATCGAGGTCCCGACCAACCTGCCGATCAAGCGTATCGACGAGGACGACGAGGTTTACCGGACCTTCGACGAGAAGTTCAAGGCGATCATCGAGGAGATTCTCGACGCCCATAAGCGCGGCCAGCCGGTGCTGGTCGGCACCACGTCGATCGAGAAATCGGAACTGCTCGCAGAGCGCCTGCGCAAACAGGGCTTCGACGACTTCCAGGTGCTGAACGCCCGCTACCACGAGCAGGAAGCCTATATCGTCGCCCAGGCCGGTGTGCCCGGCGCCATCACGATCGCCACTAATATGGCCGGCCGCGGTACCGACATCCAGCTCGGCGGCAACCTCGAGATGCGCATCGAGCGCGAACTCGGCGAAGTCGAAGCCGGTCCGGAGCGTGAAGCCCGGATCCAGGCAATCGTCGAGGAGATCAAGGAACTCAAGCAGAAGGCGCTGGAAGCCGGCGGTCTCTACGTCATCGCCACCGAACGCCATGAAAGCCGCCGCATCGACAACCAGCTGCGCGGCCGCTCCGGCCGTCAGGGCGACCCCGGCCGCTCGAAATTCTACCTCTCGCTTCAGGACGACCTGATGCGCATTTTCGGCTCCGACCGTATGGACAGCATGCTGACCAAGCTCGGCCTCAAGGAGGGCGAGGCGATCGTCCACCCTTGGATCAACAAGGCTCTGGAGCGCGCGCAGAAGAAGGTCGAAGCCCGCAACTTCGATATCCGCAAGAACCTCTTGAAGTATGACGACGTTCTCAACGATCAGCGCAAGGTGATCTTCGAGCAGCGCCTCGAACTGATGGAATCGACCAATATTTCCGAAACCGTTTCCGACATGCGCCGTGAGGTGATCGAGGATCTGGTCGACAAGCATATCCCCGAGCGCGCCTACGCCGAGCAATGGGATGCCGCCGGCCTGAAGACCGGTGCTCTGAACATTCTCAATCTCGACCTGCCGATCGAAGACTGGGTGAAGGAAGAAGGCATTGGCGAAGACGACATCCGCGAGCGCCTGACGCAAGCCACCAACGCCGCCTTCACCGAAAAGGCCGAGCGTTTCGGCGACGACATTATGCATTATGTCGAACGCTCGATCGTTATGCAGACGCTCGATCATCTCTGGCGCGAGCACATCGTCAATCTCGACCATCTGCGCTCCGTCATCGGCTTCCGCGGCTATGCCCAGCGCGATCCGCTGCAGGAATACAAGTCGGAAGCCTTCGAGCTGTTCACGAGCCTCCTTAACAATCTGCGCGAGGCCGTGACCGCCCAGCTGATGCGCGTCGAGCTGGTGCAGCAGGCCCCTGCCGAACCCGAACCGCCGCTGATGCAGGCCCATCACCTCGATCCGACCACAGGCGAGGACGATTTCGCCCCGGCGATCTACCAGGCATCGGAAGTCATCGTTTCGCCGGAGAACCGCAATCCGGACGACCCGGCTACCTGGGGCAAGGTCGGCCGCAACGAGACCTGCCCCTGCGGTTCCGGCAAGAAATACAAGCATTGCCACGGCGCCTTCGAGCAGGTCTGAGGCAAGCCCCAAAGATCGTGAAAATGCCGCCTTCGGGCGGCATTTTCTTTTCCGCGGCCGCGCAGGAAAACCGCGATTTCAGCATCGGTGACAAGCCCGATCCGGAACCGTTTCTTAACCCTGTTCTGTCAAGACTTCGGGACGATTTGCCTGACCTTCAGAGTTTTGCGTGTTCATCATGGCGGTCATAGAAACAGCGGAAAAGATGCTGCCCGCGGGTCTGCGCCCGATCGGCGGCCGTGCGCTGCGCATGCTTGCGGCCGTGCTCACCGAACGTGGTGAGAAGGCGGCCGCTCAGCGCATGGCGCTGACGGCCTTTTCGATCCGAATCCTCAGCGCAGCCCTCGCCTTCATCTCCCAGATCGTGCTTGCCCGGCTGATGGGCGAATATGAATATGGCATTTTCGTTTTCGTCTGGGTGCTGGTCGTCGTCTTCGGCGATCTCTCGTGTCTTGGGTTCCACACGGCGATCATCCGCTTTCTGCCGCAATACAGGGCGGCCGGCGCTTTCGAGGAAATCCGCGGCCTCACCGGCACGGCGCGCATCTTCGCGCTGCTTTCAGGCACCGCGGTGCTCGCCGCCGGCATGCTCGGGCTGCATTTATTCGGCCATATGATCCAAGTCTATTATCTCGTCCCGATATTCCTCGGCCTGCTTGCCATGCCGATGATCGCGCTCGGCGACATTCTGGAAGGCACGTCGCGAGCGAACCATTGGCCGGTCATGGCGCTTAGCCCGGTCTATATCGTCCGTCCGATCCTGATCATCGCCTTCATGCTCATCGCCATTGCCATCGGCGCCGAGCATACGGCCGTCACCGCGATGCAGGCGGCGCTCGTCGCGACCTTCGTCACCGCGCTCGGCCAGTATGCTGCAACGCTCTATCGCCTTCGCCGGCATTATGACGAAGGCCCGCGCAAAATCGATTTCCTCGCCTGGTTCAGCGTCGCTTTTCCGATTTTCCTGATCGAGGGCGTGAGCTTCCTGCTCACCAATTCCGATGTCGTCGTCGTCGGCATCTTCCTCGAGCCGCACGATGTCGCCATCTATTTCGCCGCCGCCAAGACGATGGCGCTGGTGCATTTCATCAATTTCTCGGTCAAGGCAGCCTCCGGCCCGCGCTTTTCCTCGATCATCGCCGAAGGCGACCACGCCCAGCTGGCGACCGCCGCCATCGACGCCGCCCGCTGGACTTTCTGGCCGGCACTCGGCGTCGGCCTTGTGGTACTTGCCGCCGGCCATCTTCTGCTGTCGCTCTTCGGCGGCGTCTTCACATCAGGTTATCTGGTCATGGCGATCCTGCTTGCCGGCATCCTCGCCAAGTCTTTGGTCGGCCCGGCCGAAACGCTGTTGATGATGGCTGGCAAGCAGAACCTCTGCGTCGCGCTCTACGCCGGCGCTCTGACCGCCAATGTCGGTCTCAACCTCGCTTTGATCCCGCATTACGGCATAGAGGGCACCGCGATCGCCACGGCTTCTGCCATGGCGGTCGAGGCAATCCTGCTGCATCTTGCCGTGCGCCGCACGCTCGGCATCGTCCTTTTCGCCTTTGCCAGCCCCTCCGCCGCAACGCCAGAAATGAGAGTTCGATAGATGGTGCGTATTCCTCCCGTTACCGAAAGCACCGATAGCATTGCCAACCGCATGGTGCATGATCTCGCCGCGCTGCATTTCGAAGCGCCGCGGGCTGAGGCCCGCGCCGAGATCGGCCGGCCGGGGCGCGAACTCTGCCTCTATCCCGGCAAGCTCGGCTATGAACTGCAGGAAGAACTCGACTTCCTCTCCAACCGGGCGATGGAGCCGAACGTCTTCTTCTCCGGCCGCTTCCTCGCGCCCGCCATGCCGCGGCTCGAAGACCGGCAGGTGAACTTCGCCCTGATCCGCGACCACAATGCCGGCCGCAGCCGCATGCGTTTTCTAATGCCGTTTTCGGTCGACAAGCCGGGGTTTGCCGTCGGCCCATCGATCATCCGCGGCTGGTCGAACAGCTTCGGCCCGCTCGGCACGCCGCTGGTCGACAGCGAGGATGCTGCCGAGACTCTCGACAATCTCTTCGAGGGACTGACCGCGCGCGACCTCAATCTGCCCGGAATCGTGGTCCTGCCCGATCTCAGGCTGAACGGTATCTTCGTGCGGATGATCAAGGCCGTGGCGCTCAGCCGCAATCTTCCCGTCACCGTCACCAATCCCTATTTGCGCCCGATGCTGCAGAGCGAGGAAGAGGCGCCGGCCTATCTCGGCAAAACCATCTCCTCCTCGCATATGCGCGAGATGCGCCGCCAGTGGCGCCTGCTGGAGGAGTTGGGAACAGCGGTCTATGCCGTCGCCCGGCAACCGCGCGAAATCCATATCCGCTTCGAGGAATTCCTGGCAATGGAAGCCGGTGGCTGGAAGGGCAAGCGCCGAAGCGCTCTCGTCACCGATCGTTATCACACGGCCTTCGCCCGCGAGGCGGTGTCGAACCTTGCCGCCGTCGATGCCGTGCGTATTCACACGATCGATCTCAACGGCAAGGCGATCGCCGCCATCGTCGTGCTGATGATGGGTGGCGAGGCCTATACCTGGAAGACCGCCTATGACGAGAACTATGCGCGCTTTTCGCCGGGCAAGCTGCTGATGAGCGAACTCACCGAATGGCATCTCGACGACGCCAATATCGTCCGCTCCGATTCCTGCGCCGTCTCGGACCATCCGATCATGAGCCGCTTCTGGCAGGAGCGCGAGGAAATGGGAACGCTGGTGATCGGCCTGACGCAGAACAGCGACCGCGACATGCGTCAGGTCTCAGCCCAGCTCCACATGTACCGCAGCACCCGCAACATGGCGAAAATGCTGCGCGAGAAGATCATGTCGCTCGCCGGCCGGGGCTAGCACGGCTGACCTTCGGCCGCCGCCCTCTCGCGCAGCAGCCGGCGGATCACCTTGCCGGTGGTCGTCAGCGGCAAGGCATCGATGAATTCCACCTCACGCGGATATTCATGCATTGAAAGCCGCGTCTTCACCCATTCCCTGATATCGGCGGCCAGCGCCTCGCTTGGCTGATGGCCCAGCGACAGAACGATATAGGCCTTGACGATCTCGGTGCGCACCGCATCGGGTTTGCCGACGGCGGCGGCAAGCTGCACGGCGGGATGGCCGATCAGGCAATCCTCGATTTCGGCCGGGCCGATGCGATATCCCGACGAGGTGATGACATCGTCGTCGCGGCCCTCGAAGGCGACGTAGCCATCGGCATCCTGCCGGCCGACATCGCCGGTGAGCAGCCAGTTCTTTGCGAATTTTCGTTTCGTCGCCGCCGCATCGTCCCAGTAGCCGAGGAACATCACGGGATCGGGACTGGCGATGGCGATCTGGCCCGGTTCGCCCGTCGGCAATTCGTCACCGGCTTCGCTGACGATTGCGACGCGGTGTCCGGGTACCGCGCGGCCAATGGCGCCGGCCCTGGTCACGCCATGGGCAGCGCTCGACGAGAGCACGAAATTGCACTCCGTCTGGCCGTAGAATTCGTTGACGGTGATGCCGAGCGTCCTTTGCGCCCATTCATAGGTCTCACGGCCGAGCGCCTCTCCGGCCGAGCCGATGGTGCGCAGCACCAGATCGTATTTCGAGCGCGGATCGGCAACGGATCTCATCAACCTCAGCGCCGTCGGCGGAATGAAGGCGTTGCGCACCCCCATCTCGGCCATGATGCGATAGGCCATGTCGGCGTCGAATTTCTGCGCCGGCGACGAGACGACGGGAACGCCGAGCAGAAGGCTCGGCAGCAGCGCGTTGAGCAGCCCGCCCGCCCAGGCCCAGTCGGACGGCGTCCAGACCTTGTCGCCCGCTTTCGGAAAACCCTCATGAGCAAACTGCATGCCGGGAATATGGCCGGGTAGGACGCGGTGGCCATGCAGCGCGCCCTTCGGCGGCCCTGTCGTTCCCGAGGTGAAAATCATCAACGCCGGATCGTCCGGACCGGTCTTGACGACATCAAAGACGGGAGAATGGCCATCCACCAGTTCGCCGAAGTCGGCCGCATCGGCAGTCGCCCCGTCGATGCTGACGATATGTTTCAGCATCGGCAGGCGCTCCCGGATCTGCCGGATGCGCTCGAGACCGAAGCCATTGGTGACGACGGCCGCCACCCCTGCCGCCTTCAGCCGGTATTCCAGCGCCTCGACGCCGAAGAGCAGCGCCAGCGGCAAGGCGATCGCGCCAGTCTTGTAGATCGACACATGCGCGATCACCGTCTCGAAGGATTGCGGCAGGAGCAGCGCGACGCGATCGCCGCGTTTTATGCCAAGTGAAACCAGCGCATTTGCAAAGGCCGAGGAACGGTCGGCGAGCGCGCGATAGGTCAAACTGCGGTGATGCCCGTCCGGGCTGAAATGTTCGAGGCAGACGCGCTCCGGCGCCCTCGCCGCCCAGTCGTCGCTGACGGCGCGGCCGATATTGAAATCTTCGGGAATCCGCCACGAAAAATCGCGATAGAGATCGTCGTAGCGATTGTGGGACGGCAGTAGCATAGGCGAAATCCAGTGAATGCTGCACCAGCTAACACCTTGTGCTGCAATTGCGCAAGCGACCGGTCCGGACGGCGATGACCGCCCCCCTGCTTCAAAGCCCATCACGCATTGTTGTGCGCATCGCCGGACGGATTCTTCGCCCGGCGCCCTGCGACTTTGCCGGTTTCCGCACTAGATCATACAAGGCGGTCCAACGACATCGGATTTGGGGCATCGGATTTGGATCAGCAAATTCATCACGGAGTCGTTTCATGGAATATGCAAAATTTGGGAAAACCGGCCTGGAAGTCTCGAAAATCTGCCTGGGCTGCATGACCTTCGGCGATCCCGGCCGCGGCAATCATGCCTGGAGCCTGCGGGAGGAAGAAAGCCGGGCGTTGATCCGGCAGGCGATTGACCTCGGCATCAACTTCCTCGACACCGCCAACACCTATTCCAACGGCTCCTCCGAGGAGATCGTCGGCCGCGCCATAAAGGATTTCGCCAAGCGCGAGGACATCGTGCTGGCGACCAAGGTGTTCAACCGCATGCGGCCGGGCCCTAACGGCGCCGGCCTGTCGCGCAAGGCGATCTTCGACGAGATCGACAACAGCCTGCGCCGCCTCGGCACAGACTATGTCGACCTCTACCAGATCCACCGCTTCGACTATACGACGCCGATCGAGGAAACGCTGGAGGCGCTGCACGACGTCGTCAAGGCAGGCAAGGCGCGGTATATCGGCGCCTCCTCCATGTATGCCTGGCAATTTGCCAAGGCGCTCTACGTCTCGAGGCTGAACGGCTGGACCGAATTCGTCAGCATGCAGGACCACCTGAACCTGCTCTACCGTGAGGAAGAGCGCGAAATGCTGCCGCTCTGCGAGGATCAGAAGATCGCCGTCATCCCCTGGAGCCCGCTTGCCCGCGGCCGCCTGACCCGCGACTGGGACGAGGCGACAGCGCGCAGCGAAACCGACGAATTCGGCAAGACGCTTTACACGCAGTCCATCGATGCCGATCGCAAGATCGTCGAGGCGGTGGCAGAGATCGCCAAGGCTCGCGGCGTCTCCCGCGCCCAGGTCGCAACCGCCTGGATCCTGCAGAAGAGTGCGGTGACCGCCCCGATCATCGGCGCTTCCAAACCGAACCACCTGACCGACGCCGTTGCCTCGCTCTCGGTCAAGCTCACCACTGAGGAAATCGCCGCATTGGAAGCACCCTATATCCCACACGCCGTCGCCGGCTTCAAATAGCCGCTGGCCGCCTGAGGCATCGGTAAGACAGATCACACTCCCTCTATGGGCAGAAGAGGGAGAGCGAAACATTGTCTTTCCAGATTAAAAACTACTGCTGGGATCGAGCTGCCGGCGCATCGTCACCAGAAACTGCTCTGCAAGCGCCCGGTCTTCCACCGCGCGGGCAAGAATGACGGCGCCCATCATCGAGGAGAGCGTGGTAGCGGCATTGGCGCGGCGTTCCTCTTCGCTCTTTCCGGGAACGATATCGGCGAGCGTGTCGACCAGCACGGAGAGCCCGTCGCTGAAGACGGCGCGCACCGCACCGCGGCTGCGGCTGACCTCCTGGATCAGAGTCGCGAAGACGCAGCTGCCGCCCGGATCGTCGACCGTTCGCCAGTGGATATAGTGGTCGAGAAGCGATTCCAGCGGCCGGTCCGGAGAATCGGCGATATGCTCCTTCCAGCGCGTTTCGACCTTGTCGATCAGCTTGCGGCTGACCTCCAGCGCCAGGTCGTCCTTCGACGCGAAGTGACCGTAGAAACCGCCATGCGTCAGCCCGGCCGCCTTCATGATGTCGGCGACGCCGACGCCGTCGAAACCGTTCTCTCGAAAGAGCACGCCGGCAACGCTCAGGATTTTCTCTCGGTTTTCGGCAAATTTCTCGCGGCTGACCCGCATTTTTAAACTCCAGAAATAGTCGCTTGACAAAATATATGACGTCCATCATCAATAGGCAAGAAATATGATGGCCATCATGTAAAGCATTCCCGTATCTTCCCGAAGCTGAATCCGAACGGAATCTCGCCTATGGTTTCCACAGCCCTTGCCTCCACCCTTGCCCGGCGCAACATCCACTACGGCTGGGTCGTCGTCGCCGCCACCTTCCTCACCATGTTGGTCACGGCCGGCGCCATGGGCGCACCCGGCGTTCTCATCAAGCCGCTGCAGGACGAGTTCGGCTGGGAGACCTCGCAGATTTCCTCGGCCCTTGCGATCCGCCTGATCCTTTTCGGCTTCATGGGACCGTTCGCCGCCGCCTTCATGAATTATTTCGGCGTGCGCAAGGTCATCGTTTTCGCCCTGGCCCTGATCGGCGCCGGTTTCATCGGTTCGCTGTTCATGACCAAGCTCTGGCATCTGTTGGCGCTTTGGGGCGTCGTCGTCGGCTTCGGCACGGGTCTGACGGCTATGGTGCTCGCGGCCACCGTCTCAACCCGCTGGTTCACCAAGCATCGCGGCCTCGTCGTCGGCATGCTTTCGGCGAGCTCGGCTACCGGCCAGCTCGTCTTTCTGCCGCTAATGGCGGAGCTGACGGAACGCTACGGCTGGCGATCGACGGTGTTTTTCGTCTGCGCCATGATCATGGTCGCAGCTCTGGCCGTGCTGGCTTTCATGCGAGACCGGCCGGCCGACCTGAACCTGCCGTCCGTCGGCGAAACGCAGGTGACACCGCCGCCGGCGGGAACCTCTCTCGGCGTTGCGCTGATGACGCCGATCACCGTGCTCAGGGAAATCTCCAAGACCTCGACCTTCTGGATCCTGTTTGCCACCTTCTTCATCTGCGGGCTCAGCACCAATGGCCTGATCCAGACCCATTTCGTCACTCTCTGCGGCGATTTCGGCATCGTGCCGGTGGCTGCTGCCAGTGTGCTCGCCGTCATGGGCATCTTCGATTTCTTCGGCACCATCGGCTCGGGCTGGCTGTCCGACCGCTTCGACAATCGCTGGCTGCTGTTCTTCTACTACGGCTTTCGCGGCCTCTCGCTGCTCTATCTGCCCTTCAGCGATTTCAGCTTCTACGGCCTCTCCATCTTTGCCATCTTCTACGGCCTCGACTGGATCGCCACCGTGCCGCCGACCGTCAAGATCGCCGCCGACCGCTTCGGCCGCGAAAAGGCCGGCCTGGTCTTCGGCTGGGTCTTTGCCGGCCATCAGTTGGGCGCCGCTACCGCCGCCTATGGCGCCGGCCTGTCGCGCACGGAGCTGTCGAGCTACCTGCCCGCCTTCTTCGTCGCCGGCGCTTTCTGCCTGCTGGCCTCGATCCTGGCGATCACGCTGAAGAAGTCCGGCCTGACCAGCCCGGCGCCCGCCGCCGCCCATTAATGCATGTCGCCCGGAAGTGTGCCAGCGGTTCGGGGATAACGACATGCATAAAAATAGAGAGCTTTGATATCGCAAGCATCCGGCCTCGAAACGAGGCCGGATGTCTCTACCGGATCAGTCCGATAACTTCGCTTGCCCGTCTTGCGCGTGCGGGCGCTCGCATGTTAGACAGCCGCCCGTTCACTCCGTTGCCCCATTGGCGGAATTGGTAGACGCGCTCGACTCAAAATCGAGTTTCGAAAGAAGTGCTGGTTCGACCCCGGCATGGGGCACCAGCCTTCGCTCTATGAGCTTCGGCTCAGCAAGCCGAAGCTCATAGAGCGAAGGCTGTCGCGCCGCAGTTCCGTTAGGAAGGATGGCTGACCGGTTTAGACAGTGCTCCGGCCACTAAAACCGTCATCCCGATACGTTCGTCCGCGCCTCCGCATCGACAAGCTGACGCGGAAGCACGAACCGTATTCACATCCGAAACTACTTGTTCTTCAGCAGCCACATCTTGCCGGCCATGGTAATGCCGTAGACGTCTTTCGTGACATCGTCATCGAGGTGCCGCCGCTCGAGGAAACCTGGTTCCTTCAACTCGCCCAGCGTCTTGGCAGTGACCGATTTTATTTTCTGCGGCCGCTCTTTCCAGCGGTCGTTTTTCGCGTAGGTCACCGTTGCGTTCTGATGCGTCCATTTATTGGCCGGCTGAGGGTAAAGGTCTCCATCCCTGGCGAGTTTCAGCGCGGCGATCTGGGACGGCGTAAGTTCAATCATACTCGAAATCCTGTGCAGGCGGTGTTTGCGCTGGGAATGCGCTTCTACCAAAGGCGTGCTCATAACACCGACGGACGAGTTTCACCACTGGATTGCGATATCAGCGCCACGAAAGGCGAAAACCCGGCTCTTCGAACCGGGCTTCGTCATTGTCGCGTAGTTCCAGTTAATTGCAACGCCGGACCGTTTTGGTCACTTCGCCGTCGTCGGTCTGACGGGTGACACTTCTGGTTTCGCAGCCGTTGTCGCGATAGCGGCGGTGTTCACGTTCGCGCACCGCACCGAAAGTGACGCCACGCTCGCTGATGGTTATGCCGGGTCTCACCCGTTCATGACGATAACCGTCATCATAGGTACGTTCCCTAACATAGACGCTGTCGGCGAGAACAGGCGCTGCAAACGAGCAGGCGGCAAGGGCCGCTATAGTACAATTCAGGATGATCTTCCGCATGTCGTTTCTCCTTTCTGGATGAAAGGGCAACGAGACAAGACGCAACTGGTTCCAAGATCGCCGCCCGCCCGGGCTTGGTGCAGACGACAGCAGACCAGTTCTACGCCTGATCGCAAGGATTGCGAACAAGGGCCGCTACCCGCCAAATCAACTGTTTAATTTTGCTTGCACTTCGTACAGAGTGGCCGCCGCCATCACAGGAAGGGTCGGACGTGCATCAGGAAGTAGGGCTTATCGCAACGGTCGCCGTCAGTTTCGTTTTCGCGGCGATCCTGGGTTATGGCGCCGACCGGCTGCGGCTGCCGCCGCTCGTTGGCTATCTCCTCGCCGGCATTCTGATGGGGCCGTTTACGCCGGGTTTCGTCGCCGATACCGCCCTTGCCGGGCAGCTCGCCGAAATGGGCGTCATCCTTCTGATGTTCGGCGTCGGCCTGCATTTTTCCGCCTCGGACCTGCTCGCCGTCCGAGGGATCGCCGTGCCGGGCGCGATCGGGCGCATCATCCTCGCCACCCTGTTGGGCATCGGCCTTTGCAAACTCTGGGGCTGGAGCTTGGGCGCCGGCATCGTCTTGGGCCTCAGCCTGTCTGTGGCCAGCACTGTCGTTCTGCTGAAGGCGCTGGAGGAGCGCAATCTCGTCAACGCGCCAAGCGGGCGCGTCGCCGTCGGCTGGCTGATCGTCGAGGATCTGGTGATGGTGCTGGCGCTGGTGCTGCTGCCGGCGCTCGCAGAGCTTCTTGGCGGCAACGCCGCCGCGACCACCAACCACGGCCTCGGCGAGCTTTCCCTGGCGCTGACGATCGGCCTGACGCTGGCGAAGGTGGCCGGCTTCGCCGCCATGGCGATCTTCCTCGGCCCGCGCATCGTGCCCTGGCTGCTGACGATGATCGCCCGCACCGGTTCGCGTGAACTCTTCACGCTGACGGTCCTGGCGATCGCGCTGGGCATCGCCTTCGGCTCGGCGGCGATCTTCGGCGTCTCCTTTGCGCTCGGCGCCTTTTTTGCCGGCGTCGTCATGAGCGAATCCCAGCTCAGCCACAGGGCGGCCGCCGACTCGCTGCCGCTGCAGAACGCCTTCTCCGTGCTGTTTTTCGTCTCCGTCGGCATGCTCTTCGATCCATCGATCCTGGTCAGCCAGCCGCTGGCGGTGATCGGCGCGCTGGCGCTTGTCATCCTCGGCAAGGCCATCATCACCTTCTTCATCGTCTTACTGCTGCGATATCCGATCGGCCTGGGGCTGACATTGGCCGGCGGCCTTGCCCAGATCGGCGAATTCTCCTTCATCCTCGCCGGCCTCGGCGTCTCGCTCGGGCTGCTGCCGCACGAGGGCCAGGATCTGATCCTTGCCGCTGCAATCCTGTCGATCACGCTCAACCCGATCGTGATCCTGGCGACCGACGGGTTGAAGAAATTTGCCCATTCGAGATGGCCCTCCCTTTGGGAAAGCTACGGCAGGGCGAGGCAGAAGGCGCTCAGCAAGGAACTGGAAAAGATCAGGGCGCTCGGCGAGGAGCGCGAACGCGAGCATCAGCTGAAAATGCAGCAGCTGATCGAGACTTTTCCTTTGTTCTCCGAGGTTAACGAAGACGCGCAGGAGGAACTGCTGCTGCTCTTCAAGGCAAAATCCGCTCCACCCGGCGAACGCGTCATCCGCCGCGGCGACCGCGGCGACGGCATGTATTTCATTTCTTCGGGGGCGGTGGAAGTCCGGCTCGCAAGCGGCGCGATCCGCCTTGAGCCTGGCGCCTTCTTCGGCGAAATGGCGCTTCTGACCGGCGGACGGCGCACGGCCGATGTCATCGCCGTCGATTTCTGCCAGTTCGAAGTGCTCGAACGGCGCGACTTCAACATGTTCATGTCGCGTCATCCCAATCTGCGCGCCGCCGTCAGCGAAATGGCGCAGAAACGCACGGAGATGAACGACCTGCGTCAGCAATGGGAAAAGTCGATGGACCTCTCCTGAGGCAATACCGACGCATGTCTGCGAATGCGATATGCGATTGCCTCAGCCAGCCGGCCAATAGCCGTCGGCGCGGAAATCCTCCGGGATCGGGTCGAGCCGCGACAATGTCTCGGCTGCGAAATCGATCTGCAGCGACAAATATTTAAGCGACGCCAGCATTGGCACGCCGGTCGCAAATTCCCGGATGCGCGACGGATGATAGCCGCTTTCGCTCAGCCGTCGCGCCGCTTCCCGGCGCACATCGTCCCGGCTCGGTCTGCCGCCCTCTTCGGGCCGGTCGGCCATATGCACGGCCTGCCCGCGGCCGCCTTCGATCACTTTGAACATTCTGATGCCACCCTGCACGTCGCCCAATTCAGCTCGAGCTTGATGCCGTCCCAAAACCGCCCACACTTTTCGGCATCACGCTTTGAGACAGCTTGCCGCAGAATGGCCGATTCGCCATCACATGAAATCTTGGGAGGGCGGCGGGGCCTGTATCACGAAATTTTTAGGCGGCGGGTGGCACGAAGGACACGGGCGGGCATTTACAGCGTCGCGCACGGCCCCTAAAGCTTTTTTGCACCGCAACAGGAAGGGTTCGGAATGCTCCGCAGACTTTACGACTGGACCATGTCTCTGGCCGCGCGCAAATCGGCCGAAGTCTGGCTCGCCGTCATCGCCTTCGTCGAAAGCTCCGTCTTTCTCGTCCCCGCCGATGTGCTGTTCCTGCCGATGGCGCTTTCCAAGCCGGAACGCTCCTATCGCTACGCGGTGATCGCGACCATTGCTTCCGTGCTCGGGGGTATCGCCGGCTGGGCGCTCGGCTATTTCGCCTATGAGACGGTGGCGCGGCCGGTTCTCGAATTCTACGGCAAGCTCGACGCCTTCGAGCAGATGAAGGCCTATGTCACCTACGAGACGATCCTGTTGCTGCTCGTCACTTCGGGACTTGCGCATCTGCCGCCAATCAAGATCGTCACGATCCTCTCCGGCGTCATCCACGTCAATCTGGGGCTTTTTATTGTTTCGGCGATCATCGCCCGCGGCGCGCGTTTCCTCTTCCTCGCCTGGTTGCTGCGCCGCTACGGTGAGCCGATCCGTGACTTCATCGAGAAGCGCCTCGGCCAGATCGTCGGCATCGGTGCAACTGCGGTGATCGTGCTATATGTCGGCTACCGCTCTTTCGCTCACTAAATCTCGCGGAGTTCCGCCATGACTGCCACTTCCTCGCCGCTCGCCCGTCCCGGCTTCGTCTATTCCATATTGCTCGCCATCGGCATGGCGGCCGCGGTCGGCACGGCGCTTGGTTTCCAATATATCGGCGGCTATATTCCCTGCGCGCTCTGCCTGCTGCAGCGGCAGCCCTACTATTACGCCATCCCGATCGCCGTCCTCGCCGCGGTTTCGGAACTCGTCGGCCTGCCGAACTGGATCACCCGCGCGCTCATTCTCGCCGCCGGCATGCTGATGCTGGTCACGGCCGGCATGGGCGTCTATCACGCCGGAGTCGAATGGCATTTCTGGCCGGGCCCGGCCA
Organism: Rhizobium redzepovicii; assembly: GCF_019793435.1. Classification (GTDB taxonomy): domain Bacteria; phylum Pseudomonadota; class Alphaproteobacteria; order Rhizobiales; family Rhizobiaceae; genus Rhizobium; species Rhizobium redzepovicii. Next base: position 36,290 of record NZ_JAILYH010000031.1, read on the forward strand.
CTTGCTCGACAACGGCAAGCAGCATGACCACCAATGCCGGCGATCTGCTCGGTGAGCTCAACACGATCAAGGGCCCGTCCTGCACCGATGCGGCGCTCCGGGTGCTCGGCCTGTCTTTTGCGGGCTGGAACGTGATTGCCGGAATCCTGCTGGCCGCCTTCGCTTTCGTTGGCGTTCGCAAGACGGCCTGATCAGGGCTGCAGTTCGGTATCCCAGTAGAGATAGTCGAGCCAGCTGTCGTGCAGATAGTTCGGCGGGAACAGCCGGCCGTTATTGTGCAGATCCTGCACCGTCGGCTGATAGGGTTTCTGCGCCGGGAACATGCTCGCCTGCTTGGGAAGCTTGCTGCCCTTGCGCAGATTGCAAGGCGAACAGGCGGCCACGACATTCTCCCAGGTCGTCTCGCCGCCATGGGCGCGCGGGATGACGTGATCGAAAGTCAGATCGTCATGGGCGCCGCAATACTGGCACTCGAACCGGTCGCGCAGGAAGACGTTGAACCGGGTGAAGGCGGGATTGCGGGACGGCTGGACGTAGGTCTTGAGGCACACGACACTCGGAAGCCGCATCGAAAAACTCGGCGAGGAAACCGAATGTTCATATTCTGCGATGATGTTCACACGGTCGAGAAATACCGCCTTGATCGCGTCCTGCCAGGACCACAGCGACAAGGGGTAATAACTCAGTGGCCGGTAGTCAGCGTTCAGGACGAGCGCTGGCAGGGCCTGGGGGGAGACTGCAATCGTCAAGGGACTCTCCTGATCGATTCGGCATCTGCACCTGTATATTAGGCCGGTTGTTACAGGATTGTGAAGTCCAATAAATTCAGAGGATAAAGGCAATTTGAAGAGTGTTGCCGATCAGCCGGTCGGCACCATGTCACGCCGTGTTTTCGTAGCGTAATAGGCCCAGAAAAGCCGTGCCGCCACCGAGCGCCACGGCGACCAGGCTTCCGCCAGCGCCGTTAGCGCCTTTGCCTGAGGCCGTGCCGCGAGACCGAATGCCGCACCGACGGCGTTCTGCAGCGCGACATCGCCGGCCGGAAACACATCGGCATGGCCGCCGCAGAACATCAGATAGACTTCTGCCGTCCACGGACCGACGCCCTTCAGCGCGGTGAGTTCTCCAAGCGCTTCACCAGGCGGCATCAGGCAGAGCCCGGAAAGATCGAGGCGGCCGGAGGCAACGGCTTCGGCGATCCGCGACAAGGTCTCGGCCTTGGCGCGCGACAGGCCGAAGTCGCGCCAGGCCTCGGCGTGAAGCAGCGTATAGCCTTCCGCGGTCAGGAGACCGTCCGCCGGCTGCATGCGCCGCCAGATCGCTTCGGCGCTGGCGCGCGACACCATCTGCGAGACGATGATATGGGCAAGGCCGGCAAAACCCGGTTCACGCAGCCGCAGCGGCACAGGCCCGGCATCCGCCGCGATCGGCACAAGGCGCGGATCGAGGCGAAGCAGCGCTTCGAGCCCTTGCCTGACGTCGTCTTCGTTGCGGATGATCTGCACATCGCCTCGCAGTGGTTCGAAACCTAAATCCATGGCAGAAGAAAGCATGACCACGAGCGAGCGTCAAAAACCTGTCTTTCGTTTTGCGCCGAGCCCCAACGGTGAGCTGCATCTCGGTCATGCCCTCTCGGCCCTCTTGAATCACGACATGGCGGAGGCCGAACATGGCCGCCTGCTGCTGCGCATCGAGGATATCGACCAGACGCGCTGCACGCCCGAGTTCGAGGCCGGCATCCTCAGGGAGCTCGACTGGCTTGGGGTCGGCTGGGAAAGCCCGGTGCGGCGGCAGTCGGAACATTTCCCCGAATATCGGGCGGCACTGCACGCACTGATCGAACGCGGCCTGGTCTATCCGGCCTTCCTGACGCGCGGCGAGGTGAAGACGCGCGTCACCGCCTATGAGGCCGCTGGCAAGTCCTGGCCGCGCGATCCCGACGGCACGCCACTTTACCCCGCAACCGATCGCGAGCGCCCGGAAGACGAACGGCAGGAGATGCTGACCTCGGGGAAGAAACATGCCTGGCGGCTCGATATGCGCAAGGCACTCGACCTGATCGGCGAGCTGCTGTTCTGGACGGAAACCGGCGACGGCAGATCGGGCGAGATCGCCGCCGAGCCGGAAGTCTGGGGCGATGTCATCCTGTCGCGCTCGGACGCTCCGTCGAGCTATCATCTTTCGGTGGTGGTCGACGATGCGCTCCAGGGTGTCACCCATGTGGTGCGCGGGCTCGACCTCTTCCCGGCCACCTCGGTGCACCGGCTGCTGCAGGTGCTGCTCGGCCTGCCGCAGCCGGTTTATCACCATCATCGTCTCATTCTCGACAATGCCGGCCGCAAGCTTTCGAAAAGCCAGGGCGACAGCGGGATTGGCGAGTTGCGCGCCAGCGGCATGTCAGGGGCCGACATTCGCCGCCTTGTCGGGCTCTGATGGCCTTTCGACACGCTCCCTGCCGACAATCGAAAGGGTGTGGGAGAACATCCGGAAGACGCGGAATTTGATCAGCGCCGCATTGATCTCGGCGCCGATGATGAAAATGACGCCGACCATATAGAGGAAGATCAGCACGATCATGACCGAGGCGAGACCGGCATAGGTTGCGGTGTAGTTGGCGAAGGTCGCGAGGTAATAGGCAAAGATCAGCGCTCCGGCAAGCCAGAGCAGCAGCGTCAGCAGCACGCCCGGAATGACGTCGAAGACCCGCCGTTTGCCGGCCGGCAGCCAGAGATGCATGACCAGCAGCCCGACGGTCAGCACGACAAGCGTGCCGTAAATGCGCCAGCTGAAGACGATGTCGAGCGTATCGGCAAACAGCGGAAACCAATTCCTGGCATAGTCGAGCGCCAGCGGTACGGCGACCAGCAGGATGCTGATCGCCGCAAAGATGATCACCGCGATCAGCACATAGCCGAGGCTGGCGAGGCGGGTGAAATACCACGGCCGCGTTTCCTGCACCCGGTAGGCGCGGTTGAGCGAGATGCGCAGCGCCTCGACGCCGTTCGAAGCAAAATAGGCAGCCGCCAGCACCGAGATCGTCAGCAGCCCGCCGCGCGGAATGGTCAGTACTTGCAGCACCTGGTCGGCGAGCGGCTTGGCGATCGCCTCGGGCCAGGTGTCGAAGATCAGATGGATGGCGGTCGAGGAAAACTGATCGGCGCCGAGGAAGCTTGCGAGCGCCGTGCCAAAGATCAGGAAGGGGAAAACCGCAAGCAGGCTCGACAGCGCCACATGGCTTGCCATGGCGAAGCCGTCATCCTCGACCATGTGACAGATCGCGTCGTAGACCACGTCGTAGATCGTGCGCAGCGCCTTCGGCATTCCGTCTCCGGCTTTCCAGATTGTATCCTCTGGCCGAATATGGGAAACGAGTCCCATTTTGTACAGGAATCATTCCATGGCGGCAGAGCGCAGCATCGTCGTGACTGGATGCTCGTCCGGTATAGGCGCTCATTGCGCGCGGGCGCTGAAAGCCGATGGCTGGCGCGTCTTCGCGACGGTGCGCAAACCGGAAGATCTGCCGGGCTTGGAAACCGACGGCATCGAAGCCTTCCTGATGGATTATGCCAGGCCCGAGACGATTTCCGAGCTGGTCGACACCGTCTTGCAACGTAGCGGCGGCCGCATCGACGCGCTCTTCAACAATGGCGCCTATGGCCAGCCGGGCGCCGTCGAGGATCTTTCGACGGCAGCGCTGCGCGCCCAGTTCGAGGCGAATTTCTTCGGCTGGCACGAATTGACGCGGCAGGTGATCCCGGCGATGCGCAAATGCGGTCAGGGTCGGATCGTGCAATGCTCGTCCATTCTCGGTGTCGTGCCCTATCGCTATCGCGGCGCCTATACCGCCTCCAAATTTGCGCTCGAAGGCCTCAGCATCACCCTGCGCATGGAACTGCAGGGCAGCGGCATCCATGTAAGTCTGATCGAGCCCGGCCCGATTGCCACCCGTTTCACCACCAACGCGCTCGCCAAGATCCACGAACATATCGACGTCGAGAACTCGCCGCACGCAGCCGACTATGTCAGGCAACTGGCAAGACTCGACGGATCCGGCCCGGTCAACCGCCACAAGCTTGGCCCGGAGGCGGTCTATTCCGTGTTGAAACACGCATTGAACTCGAAAAATCCGAGGCCACATTATCCTGTAACGACACCGGCCAAGCAGGGCATGTTCCTGAAGCGGCTGCTTCCGGCAGACCTCTTCTACCGCCTGATGCGCTGGACGGACTGAGAAAGCTGAATGCCATGTCCACCGTCACCTATATCCTCGCGATCATCGTCATGGGCTGCGTCGCCCTCGTCTTGATCCGCGGCCTCTTCAACATGATGAAGGGCGGCGACGCCAATCGCTCCAACAAGCTGATGCAGCTGCGCGTCCTCTTGCAGGCCATCGCCGTCTTCCTGATCATGCTAACACTCTGGTTCACCGGCGGCGGCCGGCCGACGTGAGAAGACCGTGGGGGCATTTTTGATGATGAACGCCGAAACATCCTCCCTCATTCCTGTGCTCGTAACAGGAATGAGGGAGGTGAGGTAAGCGGCTTGAGGAAACACCCCAACGCGGTGTGTGTCAGTATGACTGCGCGAGTTTGGCAACAATGCCAACCCCACTCTCCGTCATCCTCGGGCTTGACCCGAGGATCCATCCCCCTAGCCGCTGCTGGATGCGGTCTGGATGCCCGGGTCGAGCCCGAGCATGACGGAGGGTGGGGTGGTTCAACCCTCCCCCTATCAGGCGGTGCAACATGGTGAAACTCAACAAGATCTACACCAAAACCGGCGACGACGGCACGACCGGGCTGGTGTCCGGCCCGCGCCGGGCAAAGGACGATCTGCGCGTCGAGGCCTATGGCACGATCGACGAGGCCAATTCCGCGATCGGGCTGGCGCGGCTGCACACATCAGGCCTGCCCGAACTCGACGCTATGTTGATGTCGATCCAGAACGATCTCTTCGATCTCGGCGCCGATCTCGCCACCCCCGATACCGGCGAGCCACCGGCCTATGAGCCGCTGCGGATCGTCGAGGCGCAGGTCGCCCGCGTGGAGCGCGACATCGACCAGTTGAACGCCGGCCTGGAGCCCCTGACGTCCTTCGTCCTGCCGGGCGGCAGCCCGGCCGCCGCGCAGTTGCATCTGGCCCGCACGATCGCGCGCCGCGCCGAGCGTTTGATGGTGGCGCTTGCCCGCACCGACGGCGAGATCGTCAGCGAGCCGGCGAGGAAATATGTCAACCGGCTCTCCGATTTCCTCTTCGTCGCCGCACGTCATGCAAATGACCGCGGCCATGCGGATGTGCTTTGGGTTCCGGGAAAAAACAGATAGGCTTGCCGCGATCACGATTGCCGGGGGGCTTGATGTTCATACCTTTTCATGACGCCAACACGCTGAAATATATCAAGGTCCAGTGGGTGACGCTCTTACTGATCGCATTGAATGTCGCCGTCTGGCTTTTCACCAGCCTGGAGAGCGAGCAGGCAGCGCAGGCAACGACCGTCGGGCTCGGCTATATCCCGGCGATCGCCTTTGGCGACGCGGTGCTGGCCCAGGGGCTGGAAATCGTGCCGGAGCCGCTGACTTACCTCACCTATGCCTTCGTCCATTCCGGCTTCTGGCATCTGGCCTCCAACATGATCTTCCTCTGGGTCTTCGGCGACAATGTCGAGGATGCCATGGGACATCTGCGTTTCCTGATTTTCTATCTGCTGTGCGCGGCCGCCGGCGCGCTCTGCCACGGTCTGCTGAGCATGACGTCGCAAGCGCCGCTGGTCGGCGCCTCGGGGGCGATTTCCGGTGTGATTGCCGCCTATGTCTTGCTGCATCCGCGCGTCAAGGTCTGGGTTCTGGTCTTCTTCCGCGTGCCGCTGCCGCTGCCGGCCTTCGTGCCGCTGCTTTTGTGGATCGGCCAGCAATTCTTCATGCTGGCGGTCGCACCCGACGGCGACGTTTCCTGGGGCGCGCATGTCGGCGGCATTCTTGCCGGTGCCCTTTCGATCCTGGTGTTGCGCCGGCCGGGTGTGCCGCTCTTCGACCGAGAGATCGTCACGCCCCGGGCTGTGAGAAGCGATCCCGGCACCGGTCCGGCCATCACTGTCGACGCGGCCGGGCGCAAGGTTCAACGCCTTCCTTGGGGTCGACGCCGACAAGAATATTGACGTGAACGTAAACGTCCATATATTGCCCGGCAAATCGCCCGCCGCTAGCATGGAAGCGTTGTAATTGGAGGAAAAGCGCGTATCCATGTCGCCATTCGACAATCGAAATGGCGCGCGAGCGCGCATTTTCGCTGAAGCCAATTTCCCCTGAAGGAAGGACACCATGAAGATTCTCGTGCCCGTCAAGCGCGTCGTCGACTACAACGTGAAGATCCGAGTGAAGCCGGATGGTTCCGGTGTCGAGCTTGCCAATGTGAAGATGTCGATGAACCCGTTC
>NZ_JAILYH010000032.1 GCF_019793435.1 Rhizobium redzepovicii
CCTTGCCGGCTTCTTTCAGCCGCAGCGCCTCTTCCACCGAGATCTCGTCGAACGGGTTCATCGACATCTTCACATTGGCAAGCTCGACACCGGAACCATCCGGCTTCACTCGGATCTTCACGTTGTAATCGACGACGCGCTTGACGGGCACGAGAATCTTCATTTGCAAAACCCCTTTATTTCTAGACTGCCGGCCATCAGTGCGGCCGTTCGGCAAGCAGCGCCCAGAAGGCGAAGAGCGGTGTATCCACCGACCTCATGGCATGTTTGATCCCGGGGATATTGTAGAACGATCCGCCGATACCAGGCGAAAACCAGTCCCCTTCCCCTTGCTGAAATTCTCCCTCGGAAAGCACGAGATAAACTTCCTCCGGCGGGTGGTCGTGATCGGGATAGCGCACGTGCGGTGCCAGCAATGTCACACCCAGCCACAGGTCGCTCCGCTCCTCCAATCCTCCCGGGCCGACGATCATGGCATTGGCATGCCCATCGACGAAATTGTCGCCGGCGGTGTGGTCATACTTGGTGCGCCGACGCCATTCAAGCATCGGCTCGATGCCTTTGAACGCCTCGATCAATCGCGACAGCGAAGTATCATAAGAGGGATCAACCGCAAGCGCCACATCAAGCTGAGCGCAGACGGGCAAGCGACTTCCCTCCCCCGCACGCCCGCTCCCGGGCTGCTCCAACGCCGCAAAAAATTGACGGATCGAGCGCCGGGACTCCGGGGCCTTCGCGAACCGATCGAAAGCCAGAGACGCGGCATCCACGAAACGCTGGAGACTTTCCTCGCGTAAACTCATATCGCCCCCCGAAATGAGCGGCCGACGAGCGGCCGCTCCTGCGATCATATATCCTTGGCGATGCGCAGGCCGTCATAAATGGCGGCATGCGTATTGCGCGCAGCGACAGCATCGCCGATCCGGAACAACTGGAACTTGCCCTCGGGATTGCGCATGACGGATTGCGGTTCCCCGGAAAGAAGCTGGTCGTGCGACATCTCGCCGAGATTGCTGGAGCTGGGCTTCAGCTCGAAATAGAGTTCGTCGAGCGGGATCGTGCCGTGATTGACGACGATCTGGTCGAAGCTGCTCTGCTTGGCAATCCCGCCGTAATCGCTGCCGACATGGGCGACGAGTTGGTTGCCGCTCTTCTCGACGGCCTCCAGGCGATAGGTCACGGTGAAGGTGACGTCATGCTTCTGAAGCGAGCGCATATAGGGCACTAGGTTCATGGCCATGACTTCGGGCGCGAAGGACCGGTCCGGCGTCATGATCTCGACCTTGGCGCCGGCCTTGGCGAGAAACTCCGCCGCCTGAAGGCCGGCATGGTCGCCGGCATCGTCGAAGATCAGTACATTGGTGCCTGGCTTCACATCGCCGGAGATGATGTCCCAGGAAGAGACCACCAGCTCGTTGCCGCGCGAGAGAACCTCGGTATGCGGCAAGCCGCCGGTCGCGATGATGACGACGTCGGGGTTCTCGGCTTCAATCGTGTCGGCTTCCGCCCAGCTATTGAAGTGGAAGGTGACGTCGTATTTCTCGCACTGGCTCATGCGCCAGTCGATGATGCTGATCATTTCCCTGCGGCGCTCGCTTTGGGCGGTGAGCCGGATCTGGCCGCCGGCATTGTTCGCCGCTTCGAAGACGACCACCTTATGGCCGCGCTCTCCGGCGACGCGCGCCGCTTCCAGACCGGCCGGGCCGGCGCCGACGATGACGACCTTTTTCCTGGCGTCGGCCTTCGCTACGATATGCGGCATGGTCAGTTCGCGGCCGGTCGCGGCGTTGTGGATGCAGTAGGCGGCCCCGCCCTGGTAGATGCGATCGAGACAGTAATTGGCACCGACGCAGGGACGGATATCGTCTTCCCGCTTTTCGATGATCTTGCGGACGATATGCGGGTCGGTCATATGGGCGCGGGTCATGCCGACCATATCGACCTTGCCGGCCGCGATTGCGTGGCGGGCGGTGGCGACGTCGGGAATCTTCGCCGCATGGAAGGTCGGGAAGTCGGTCGCGGCCCGGATCTCGCCGGCGAAGTCGAGATGCGGCGAATTCGCCATGCCCTGGATCGGGATGACGTCGGTGAGGCCCGCATCGGTATCGATGTGGCCGCGGATCACGTTCAGATAATCGATGAGGCCACTTGCCTTCAGACGCTTGGAGATTTCGATGCCTTCTGCCTTGCCGGTGCCGCCGGGAAGACATTCGTCGGCGGTATAGCGCAGGCCGAGAATGAAATCGTCGCCCACCCTTTTCCGGATCGCCTTGAACACGTCGAAACAGAAGCGCAGGCGATTATCCAGCGAGCCGCCATAGGGGCCATCGAGCTCGTTGGTGAGCGGAGACACGAACTGGTCGATCAGGTGACCGTAAGCCTCAAGTTCGACACCGTCCATGCCGCCCGCCTTCATGCGTTCGGCCGCGTCGGCGAAATCCTTGATGACGCGCTCGATATCCCAATCTTCCATTTTCTTCGGGAAGGCGCGGTGCGAAGCCTCGCGATGATGTGAGGGCGCGAGAACCGGCAGCCAGTCACCCTTGTCCCAGCGCGTGCGCCGGCCGAGATGGGTCAGCTGGATCATGATCGCCGCACCCTCTTCATGCACGGCGTCGGTCATCTCCCTGATCCAGGGAACGATCTCGTCCTTATAGGCAAGCAGGTTGTTGAAGACCGGCGGACTATCCTTGGAGACGGCCGCCGAGCCCGCCGTCATCGTCAAAGCCACCCCGCCCTTTGCCCGCTCCACCGTATAGGCGCGATACTTCTCCTTCGGCATGCCGTCTTCCGGATAGGCCGGCTCGTGGGACGTCACAATGATACGGTTGCGCAACTTCAAATGTTTGAGCTGATAGGGCTGTAGAAGAGGATCATTCGACATGGGTCGTGGTTCCGGATTAAAACATCGAAGGAGACGCTAAGCGCAATGTACATATGTGTCAACGATGAAAACAGTTAGGTCGCTATTTTCGACACTCATGTACATTTTTCTTGTGCACGACTTCATAATTTGATAGGGGATAAAGCATGGATCAGGCTATGAACGACACTGGCTGGCGCGGATCGCAGGAGGGATGGCTGGATGCAGCTTACCACTCCCTGTTGGAATCCGGCGTGGATTCGGTGAAGATTCTGCCGCTGGCGAAGAAACTCAATCTCTCGCGCACGAGCTTCTACTGGTTCTTCAAGGATCGGGAGGAGCTGTTGAGCGCGCTCGTAGCGCTATGGCGCGACAAAAACACCGGCAACATCGTCAAGCGGTCCGAAGCCTATGCGGAATCGCTGGCCGAGGCGATGCTCAACGTCTTCGATTGCTGGCTCGACAACGATCTGTTCGACGCGAAGTTCGAATTTGCCGTGCGCAGCTGGGCGCTGCAATCCGACGAGCTTCTCGCCGAGGTCCAGCAGGCTGATCAGCTCCGGCTGGAGGCGCTGAAACGCATGTTCATGCGGTTCGGGTTACCAGAAACGACATCGGATGTCAGAGCGCGCACAACGTACCTTGTCCAGATCGGATATATTTCCATGCAATCAAGGGAGGAACTCGCCGTCCGCATGAAACGGATTCCGGAATATATTGCGATCTACACGGGCGAAGTGCCGCAGCAGAGGGAGCTTGATCGCTTCTTCTCCCGGCATGCCTACAGGCCCGGTTAAAGGAGACCCGGATGAGCGTTTCCTTGAGGATCGGCATAATTGGCGGCGGCGGCTGGCTGGGCGGAGCAATCGCCGGCTCGATTGTCGATGCCGGCCTGATCGAGCCTGGAAATCTCTCGCTCTCCTATCGCAGTCAGCAGCCGGATCGCTTCTCGAATTCTTTCTGGACCTCCGACAATCAGGCGCTTGCCGACCGCTCGGACGTGATCCTTCTCTCCGTCCGGCCCGATGACTGGCGGACCCTTGACGTCGATGCCGGCGGCAAGCTCATCATTTCGGTCATGGCGGGCATCGGCCTTGCCGCCCTTTCGCAACGCCACAAGACCGGTCGTATTGTCCGCGCCTTGCCGAATGCCGGTGCCGAAGTGGCCAAGTCCTATACGCCGTGGATTGCTGCGGGCGACATCACGGAAGGCGACCGCGTCGTCGTCCGCGCCATTTTCGACGCCTGCGGCTCACAAGACGAGGTCGCACGCGAAAGCGACATCGATTACCTCACAGGCCTTTCCGGTTCCGGACCGGCGTTCCCGGCGCTGCTTGCGGCCGCCATGATGAGCGATGCCGTCGCACACGGTCTGCCGGCCGAGATTGCGCGCCGCGCCGTCAATACGGTGATATCGGGCGCCGGCCGCCTTTTGGAGCGCCGCGACGAGAGCCCGGATGACGTCGTTCAAACCTTTCTTGACTATCGCGGCACGACTGCGGCGGCCATCGACAGCATGCGCGCTGCAGGATTCGACGCTTCGGTTGCCACGGGATTGTCGGCAGCATTTCAGAAATCGGTGAGTATGGGAAAGGTTTCCTGACGACCGTTGGGGCGGGCACTGCGGCACTCCGCTCGACAAGACAAGCCGCTAAACAGAGGGAACGAGAATGAAAAAGTTACTTGCATCGACGTGTTTGACGTTCGGCCTGATCGGCGGCGCGTCATTCGCCAGCGCCGCCGAATGCGGCAGCGTCACCATCGCCAGCATGAACTGGCAGAGCGCCGAAGTTCTCTCCAACCTGGACAAGTTCATTCTGAACGAAGGATATGGCTGCAGTGCTGACATCACCGTCGGCGACACCGTCCCGACGATCACCTCCATGGCCGAAAAGGGCCAGCCGGACATCGCGCCCGAAGCCTGGATTGATCTGCTGCCCGACGTCGTCAAGAAGGGCACGGAAGAAGGCCGCATCGTCCAGGTCGGCTCGCCGCTGCCGGATGGCGGCGTGCAGGGCTGGTGGATCCCCAAATACGTCGCCGATGCTCATCCCGATATCAAGACGATCGGCGACGTGCTGAAGCATCCGGAACTTTTCCCCGATCCCGAGGATCCGAAGAAGGGCGCCATCTTCAACGGTCCGCAGGGCTGGGGCGGCACGGTGGTCACCTCACAGCTCTACAAGGGCTTTGAGGCTGAGAAGGCCGGCTTCACCCTCGTCGACACCGGCTCTGCCGCCGGCCTCGACGGTTCGATCGCCAAGGCCTACGAACGCAAGGAAGGCTGGGCCGGCTATTACTGGGCACCGACCGCGCTGCTCGGCAAGTATCAGATGGTCAAGCTCGAAGCCGGCGTGCCGGAGGATTCCGCCGAATGGAAGCGCTGCATCACCGTCGCCGACTGCCCCGACCCGAAGCCCGCTTCGTGGCCGGTCGATCACGTCGTCACCCTGGTTGCCAAGCCCTTCTCGGAAAAGGTCGGGCCTGAAGTCATGGACTATCTGGCGAAGCGCTCCTGGAGCAACGACACGGTCAACAAGCTGATGTCTTGGATGACCGACAACCAGGCGACCGGCGAAGACGGCGCCAAGCACTTCCTGAAAGAAAACAAGGACATCTGGTCCAAGTGGGTTTCGCCGGAGGCAGCCACGAAGATCGAAGCTGCCCTCTAACACTGACTATCGCGGTGCGCCGAAAGCGCACCGCTTCTCACTCGCCGATAAAAACAAAAAGACGGCCGCGGCTCTTTGAAGAAAAGGGGAACCGAATGGAATGGTTTTACAAATTCCCGCATATGGATGACGACGCGCTTCGCAATCTGAAGAAGGCGATCGATGACGGCTTTCGCGGATTCACCCGCGCCTATGGCGACGGCATCGAAACCCTGTTCGTGCCGCTGCAGCATTTCCTGATTGCCGCCGAGCGGTTCATGACGCAGACGCCGTGGCCGATCATCACCCTGATCGTCCTTGCCATCGCCTGGTTTGCCAGCCGCAGCCTGAAGATCGTCTTCGGCTGTCTGGTGACGCTGATGCTGATCGGCTATTTCGACATGTGGGACGATACGATGCGGACGGTCTCGATGATCTTCGTCTGCACCATTCTATCCATCGCCATCGGCATTCCGATGGGCATCCTGATGGCCCGCTCCGACCGGCTGCAGCGCGTCATCAATCCGATCCTCGACGTCATGCAGACGATGCCGAGCTTCGTCTACCTCATCCCGGTCGTCATGCTGCTCGGCATCGGCAAGGTGCCCGGCCTGATCGCCGTCGTCATCTACGCCATCCCGCCGATGATCCGCCTGACCGATCTCGGCATCCGCCTCGTCGACAAGGACGTGCTCGAAGCTGCCGACGCCTTCGGCACATCGCGATCGCAGAAGCTGTTCAAGGTGCAGCTGCCGCTGGCGCTGCCTACCATCATGGCCGGCATCAACCAGACGATCATGATGGCGCTCGCCATGGTGGTCATCGCCTCCATGATCGGCGTTCAGGGCCTCGGCCAGCCGGTGCTCAAGGCGATCGCCAACCAGTATTTCACGCTGGGTATCTTTAATGGTCTTGCCATCGTGGGCATCGCCATCATCTTCGACCGAGTCAGCCAGGCATATGGCAAAAGGCTCCAGAAGCATCGGGAGACCGTCCATGGCTGAGCATCGTTTCGGCGGCATTAAGATCCGCCATCTCTACAAGATCTTCGGCCCCAACCCCGCCGCGCATGTCGATGCGGTGCAGAAGGGACTGTCGAAGACCGAGCTCAACGAAAAGCACGGTCATGTGCTCGGCCTCAGGGACATCAATGTCGAGATCCCATCTGGCCGCATCCAGGTCGTCATGGGCCTGTCGGGTTCGGGCAAATCGACGCTGATCCGCCACATCAACCGGCTGATCGACCCGACCGCCGGCGAAGTGCTGGTCGACGGCGTCGATGTCGTGAAGATGAACGAGACCGAATTGCGGGCGTTTCGCCGCCACCAGACGGCGATGGTGTTTCAGAAGTTCGCGCTTCTGCCGCACCGCAATGTGCTCGACAACACCATCTTCGGCCTCGAAGTGCAGGGCATGGAGCGGGCAAAAGCCGTCGACATCGCCATGCGCTGGCTCGAACGGGTCGGGCTGAAGGGCTTCGAGCAGCGCTATCCCAACCAGCTCTCCGGCGGCATGCAGCAGCGCGTCGGCCTGGCCAGAGCGCTCTCCAACGACGCCCCGGTGCTTCTGATGGACGAAGCCTATTCGGCGCTCGATCCGTTGATCCGCACCGACATGCAGACAGTGCTTCTCGATATCCAGAAGGAGATAAAGAAGACCATCGTCTTCATCACCCACGATCTCGACGAGGCACTGCGTCTCGGCGACCAGATCGCCATCCTGCGCGACGGCGAAGTCATCCAGCAGGGCACCAGCCAGGACATCGTCCTGCGCCCGGCAGACGACTACATCGCCAACTTCGTCAAGGAGGTCAATCGCGGCAGGGTCATCCACGTCGAAGCCATCATGACGCCGCTGCACTCCGGTGCGGCGCCGGTTGGACTGGCGATTGTGGCGGGAACGACCGTCGAAGAAGCCGTCCGGATCCTGTCATCGGCGCCAGAGGGCGACGCCAGGGTAGTTTCGCCTTCCGGAGAAACCTTAGGGCTCGTCACTTTCCGCCAGCTCGCAAGCGCGATGGTGAACTCACAAGAGATGGCTCCCCAGCGCGACAGCGCCCTGTCGGTCGCCCTCTGAAACTGCCAATGCGGCCGTCTTTCCGTTTCGCTGGCGACACCAAGCACGTCGCCATCTCCGGAAAGCCGGCCGTCGCAGGACCTTGAAGAGACTTGAAATGGCTTCTTGATGCCTGATCGATCACAACACCGGCTAGGCGAGGAATTGCGCTCGGGGGGTACCGATGTCATCGAAACCCGAGACTGCGCCGCCCCGCGCCAAGCGCGCCATGCCCTCTGTGAGTGTAGGCGGGCTGCATTGGAACTGTGACGCCGGAGTGTTCCCGCTTACTGCGTAAGCAAGCTCTTCCTGTGTGCCAAACGAGACCCTCAAGATCTCTATCCACCTTGCGCAAGCCGCGGCGCGAACACACCTCCAGCCAGCGCTTTCTTATACATTTTGCGCAAAAGCAGTCCAGACTGCGTCGCGAAAAGCCGCTTGGCCGACTTTATCGGCGGCCGACAATTGCTCGATGGCCACGGAGCAATAAGATGTTTGTCGACCAAGGCCATGAAGGTCAGCGGTCCTCAAGCCAAGCCCGTTCATCCATCACCCCCAAAACGGATGGAAGGGATCATACATACGCACCCCATCCCGTGCGTATGCCAGCATGCCTGTCTGCCTGCCGAAGGCTATTAAGCGGTCCACTATAGAACCTTCGGCAGGCGACTGCGCAGATCCCTGAGTGGGATATTCTCCACAGCTTCAGTCATGATGCGTGTCTCGGCAAGATCGCCGCGTTGAGCCTTTCGTGGCCTCACGGATACACTCCATAAAATTACCCCGCTGCGTAATCGTTTCACCACCGATAGCCGGCGGCGTGACGGCTTGCCTATTGTTCCCATGTCTGCCAGTTCCGGCCCTTAAGCTGCAAAAACCAAGTGGATGGGAACTGTCGATAATGCGTTCAACAGGTTGGATTGTTTGACGTCTGCCACGTCCGAGTTCGGCCGGTATCGGCTTGTGCAAGGCGCTGATCTCGCTGCCGATACCGTGCGGAGATCCACCTGCTCGGCCAAGGCCTGCTGCGCTCCAACCCCCGATAAGCTAG
Organism: Rhizobium redzepovicii; assembly: GCF_019793435.1. Lineage (GTDB taxonomy): Bacteria > Pseudomonadota > Alphaproteobacteria > Rhizobiales > Rhizobiaceae > Rhizobium > Rhizobium redzepovicii. Next base: position 8,621 of record NZ_JAILYH010000032.1, read on the forward strand.
AATATAGGCAAGCCTCGCCCAATCCGCGGCGATCGATGACGACCGGCATGACGGATAGAGGTACGCACATTCATCCGTCAGCAGGGATCGCGCGTCGCGCCGGGATCCGCAAACAGGTGGGAAGGGCAGGTCAACGCAGCCACACTGAACAATGGGAGCAGCATGTCCGACAATAGCCCTGCGCCATTCTCGTTCCGGTTTCGCGGTTCGTCCTTCGACAACATGGTCGAAACGCTCGGCGGGGCCTTCGGCGCCTTCGATGCCGAGCCTGTCGGCCGCGCCCAGGACTTCCACTGGGGGTTGGATTTCTCCGCAAATGACAGCGCTGTCCTTCTAACCGGCTATCACGCTGCGGAGTTTCAGTTCAACATCGAGCCGACAGTCGATACGGCGGAATACCTGTCGATTGTCGTACCGCGCAGCGGCGGCATGGGAGTGGCTTACGGGTCCCGCGTCGCCGAGGCGGGGGAAGGAAAACTGCTTCTCTATAACAATTTCGAACCAGATAGTGTCCTCATGTACGGCCAGTCGAATGTCATCGACGAATTGCTGATCAACTGGTCGGTGATCCTGCAGACGATCGGCCAGACGTTCGAAATGCCGTTCAGCGGCTCTCTCGATCTATTGCCCGAACTGGATCTGTCGACGCCGGTCGGCCGGACGATCGGCAACCTGACGGAGACGATCGCCATCGGTATGCGCGACAATGGCCCCTTGCTGCAGTCACCGATCGCCATGGCGCATATAACGCAGGCGCTGGCCGATCTTGTCGTGCGCATGGTGCCGAACCGGCTGTCGCATTTCCTCGACAAGGGGCCTGCGCTCATCGCTCCCCGGCACGTGCGCAAGGCGATCGAATTCATGCAGGCCAATATCGATCAGCCGATCACCATGCCGAAGGTCGCCGAGGCGGCCGGCGTCTCCAGCCGGGCGCTCGAAACCGGCTTCCGCGCCTTCAGGGGCACCTCTCCCGCCGTCTATCTGTTGACGCTTCGCTTGCGCGCGGCGCGGCAGGAGCTGCTCGACCCCGAGAGCAAGGAGAGCATGAAAGGGATCTGTCTCAAATGGGGCTTCTTTCATTTCGGCCGGTTTTCCGCAGTCTACAAATCGACCTACGGGGAATACCCTTCCGACACCCGGAAGCGCGTCTGCCGTTTGTAGCCGCCGGGGTTAAAGCATGTCCCGCAAAAATGTGCTGCGGTTTTGCGATAAAGACATGCGCAAAAACAAAGACCTAAAGCGTGACAAGCGAATCTGAAAGATCGCGACGCGCTTTAGGACGCGGAAGCCGGCGGCAATGTGTAGTGCACTCTCATCGTCCTCGGATCCCGCTTGACGATCTCAAGCACCCCCTCCCTCGCCGCCAGAGCGTTCAGTTCCCGCAGAACGAGGGAATGGGCAATCCCGAGCTTGCGTGCAAAGGCGCGGCTGTCGCGCGCGATCCCGAGTTCGGCGGCGACGAGGAGGCCCGCCTGTATGGATGTCAGGCGGATGTCCCCGGCTTGCGCCGCAGCGACAAGCGCGAAAAATCGATCGGCGTCGGATAGCTCTTTGCTCACGCGGTGTTTCGCCCGCGCAAGGACACCATGATCGATTTCGAGGTGGGCGTATCGCTTTCCTTGCCGGCGCTGCCGAGCGGCACCAGCACGTTCAGCTCGGGATAATAACCGGCGATGCTGCCCCTCGGAATGTCATAGGGCACTAGGCGAAAATTCCCGGCAATGCGCTCGATGCCGTCATGATGCTCGCCGACCACGTCGATGCGGTCACCAGCCTCGGCATTCATCGCCTTCAGGTCGGCCGGATGAATAAAAATGACCTGCCGCTCTCCGTAGACGCCGCGATATCGGTCATCCAGACCATAGATCGTCGTATTGTATTGATCATGCGACCGGAATGTCTGCAGGGCGAAACGACGTCCCTCGCCCTTTCGCGCCCGCTGATGGACCGTCTCCTCGGGAAGCGCCTCGGACGAGAACGACGCTTTGCCTGCCGATGTGTCCCACTCCCGATGGCTTGCTGCGTTGCGCAGGTGGAAACCGCGGGGCTTGCGCAGGCGCTTATTGTAGTTTTCGAAACCGGGAATGGTCGCCTCGATGTGATCGCGGATGCGGTCGTGGTCGTCGGCGAGCTCTGCCCAGTCGACCACGGCGGAGCCGACCGTCGCCTGTGCAATGCCGGCGATGATGGCCACTTCCGAGAGGAGATGCGGCGAGGCCGGGCGATTGATACCGGCAGAACCATGCACCATGCTCATCGAATCCTCGACGCTCACGAGTTGGGAGTTGCCCGCCGCGTTCAGATCCATCTCGGTGCGCCCGAGGCACGGCAGGATGAAGGCCGTCTCGCCGGGCATGAGATGCGAATGATTGGGTTTGGTTGCGATGTGCACCGTCAGCTTCAGCCGCCGCAGCGCCCTTTCAACGAGTGCACTGTCAGGCGTGGCGCGGGCGAAATTGCCGCCAAGTCCGATGAAGGCTTCGGCAGAGCCGTCGAGCATCGCGCCGATCGCCGCAAGGACATTGTGGCCATGTTCGCGAGGAACGGTGAAGCGGAAGTGTTTTTCCAGCGCATCGAGGAAATCCTCCGGTGGCTTTTCGTTGATACCCACGGTGCGGTCACCCTGCACGTTGGAATGGCCGCGAACCGGGCAAAGGCCGGCACCCGGCCGGCCGATATTGCCGCGCAGGAACATGAAATTGGCGATCTCGCGGATCGTCGCAACGGAATGCAGATGCTGCGTCACGCCCATCGCCCAGGTGCAGATGACCCGCTCGGCGTTGATATAGACATCGGCCGCCCGCTCGATCTCCTCCCGGCTCAGTCCCGACTGGTCCTCGATCTCAGCCCAGCTCGTCGCCTCGACCGCTGTCTGATACGCCTGAAAATCCGCGCAGTGTTCCGTGAGAAATGCGTGATCGAGAACGGCGGGTTGGCCAGCGGCGGCCGCTCTGTCTTCCCTAGCCAGCACGGCCTTGGCCATTCCGCGCACCGCGGCCATGTCGCCGCCGAGCTGCGGCTGCAGATAAAGGCTGGCGATATCGGTCGAACCGCCGCGCAGCATCTCGATCTTGTCCTGCGGATCGGAGAAGCGCTCCAGGCCGCGCTCACGGATCGGGTTGAAGACGACGACGCGCGCACCGCGGATCGCCGCACGACGCAAGTCTCCGAGCATCCTCGGATGGTTGGTGCCAGGGTTCTGCCCGATCACGAAGATCGCGTCGGCCTCTTCGAAATCCTCCAGAAGCACCGTGCCCTTGCCGACGCCGACGGCCTGGCGCATGGCGATGCCGCTTGCTTCGTGGCACATGTTGGAGCAATCGGGAAAATTGTTGGTGCCGTAGACGCGCACGAACAGCTGATACAGGAAGGCGGCTTCGTTGCTCGCCCGACCCGAAGTGTAAAATTCCGCCCGGTTGGGGGTATCGAGACCCTTCAGGATGCCGCCGATCTCGGTAAAGGCATCGTGCCACGAAACCGACAGATAACGATCGCTCGCCGCATCGTAGCGCATCGGATGCGTCAGGCGGCCGTTGAGTTCAAGTTCATAATCCGTCAGCCGACGAAGCTCAGACACCGTATTCTTGGCGAAGAAGGCGGGCGTTGCCCTCTTCTCCGTCGCCTCCCAGGCCACCGCCTTCACGCCGTTTTCGCAGAACTCGAACGACGATCCGTGTTCCGGATCGCCCCAGGCGCAGCCCGGGCAATCGAAACCATCAGGCTGGTTCGCCTTCAGCATGGTGCGCGCACCCGAGATGGGCATGCCGCTTTGCAGCAATTGCTTGCCGCAGCTCTTCAAAGCGCCCCAGCCGCCGGCGGCCGCCGATTTCTTACCAATGAATTTTGAGTCCATGCGCCCTTATTGTCGAAGCGCGAAAAACATCAAGGCGCCAGGCGCGATGGTTTGATAGAAAAAACCTATCGAGGAAAGATCTCGATTTAACCGGCTTCCTTCATCGCATGCCGTTCGCCGTTGGGCGAATGGGCCAGAATGCGATTGCGACCTTGTGTCTTGGCGTCATAGAGCGCTGCGTCGGCCTCGGTCAGCAGGCGGTTCGGGTTGGTCCGCAGAACGGCTCCGGTCGCACAGGAGATGCCGATGCTTGCCGTCACCCGGGCGAATTCGCTGCCGGAATGGGCGATATTCTCCTGGGCCAGGCGCCGCGCGAATTGCTCGGCGACGATCATTGCGCCTTTGGCGCTGGTGTCGGGCAGGAACACTACGAACTCCTCGCCGCCGTAACGGGCGACAATGTCTGCCGGCCGACTGACGGATTGGCGCAGACACTTGCTGACGACCCGCAAGCATTGGTCTCCGGCAGGATGACCATAGGTGTCATTATAGGCCTTGAAGCGGTCGATATCGACCATCAGCAGGCTGAACGGCGTGTTTCTCCTGGCGCTACCCGCAGTCTCGCGAGCGAAAGCTTCGTCGAAGGCGCGGCGGTTGACCATGCCAGTGAGGCCGTCGGTTTCAGCAAGGCTCTTCAGTTGCTCCGCCGACAGCCTGAGTGCGATTTCCGCCTGTTTCGTCGCCGTAATGTCGGAGACGACCGCCATCGCCGTGCCGTCTTCCGCAAGCCTTGTCCGGATGCTGCGCCAGTCGCCGTTATGAAGCTGAACTTCTTCATCCTTGTTGCTGTGCAGCGAGGCGGTGGCAGTCTTGATCCACCCGTCCACATCATCGGGAATACCAGGCCGCTCGCCGGTTTCGACGACGCGACGCAGGATGTCACTGATATGAGCGCCGACCACGCGGGCCTCTCCGGAGAGCGGGAACGCATTGCGATACTGATCGTTGCAAAAGAGGATAAAGCCCTTGCTGTCATACATGGCGATGCCATCGGACATACCGGCCATCGCATGCGAGAGCAGGTTCTTGCTTTCGCGCAATTCCCGCTCCAGGGCGGTGCGCTCGGTAACATCGCGCGTGACGCCCGCAAGGCCGATCACCCGCCCCTGCTTGTCCCGCAGCGGCACTTTGGAGGCGAGCAGGAATCTGCCTTCGATATGCTCGGTGGAATCGATCAGCGGCACCCCGGTGTCTATGACCTGCTGCTCGAGATAATATAATTCCTCGGCGAGCGGCCGCGACATCAGATTGAAATCCGACAATCCGATCATCTCCGCCGTGGTCCGGAAGCGGAAGAGGCGGGTCATGTTTTCATTGACGGTGATGAACCTGCTGTTTCGATCCTTCACATAGAGATAATCGGGCGACTGCGAAAATGCGGTCACCAATATGCTTCGCTCCAGCTCCCATTGCTGTGTCTTCAGCAGAACGAAACCACCCAGAACAGTCGCGAGACAATTCAATGCCGTCAGGGGGAAACCGACGCCGGCGAGCACATGGGCATTCACCAAGGTGGGAAGCAGGGCCATCGACAGGACCAATGCAACGCCAAGGGCAAGGCTTAGCAGCGCAACGTCCTTAAGCTCCGGCGATCTCTTGCGGGTCCAGAAATGACCGGCCAAGCCAATGCCGGTGGCGACGGCCATGGTGATGATCCCGTCGACCATCGCTGTGCCGCCGACGACAAAACGAAAGGCCATCGCCAACGCCGCGGCAAAGGCCGCCGCGATCGGCCCCCCGAACATGCCGGCCAATGCAAGCGGCGAAAAACGCAGGTCGATATAGATGCCGGGGTGGAATTCAACGGCCAGCAATATGGATCCGATGGAGGCGCCGCCGGCTATGATCCCGAAGGCGACTTTTTCCTGCCTGAAGGACCGGCGCTGACACTCAATCGAAAAAAGCGCCCAGAGTGAAATTGCCAGGCACACGAAGGAAAGGTTGCCACCGAATTGCGTCCAATTGCCATTCACCGCGCTGTATCCACCTTCCACGACATGTAACCAACTCATCATAGGCGAAACTGGTTTGAGCTTGGTTAAACCGATCTTATGGAGCGGCATGGAGTATCGACCAGGCAAGGCTGGCACGCCTGTTATAAGGCATATTTAACAAATGCCGTTCGCTTCGGCTGGACATGCCTGGTGATGGCACAATACTGCGTAATTCGGATAAGCCTGCGCAATCGGACTATTATTACGCGATCAAAAGGCGCGCATGTTCCTAGAGTTGCAGTGGAAATTCCCGGCCGTCTGCGTCCGGACGAGGAAGCCCGGCGTAGGCCGCCGGGCTTGTCCTCCGTTACTTGCAGATCGCCCCGGCCAGAAAGCCGCGCATCGCCTCGCCAAAGGGCGGCCGCATCATATATTCCGCTTCCACCATTTTGCTCTGGTGATAGACGGCGCGTGGATGCGAGAAGGCGAGGAAGCCGAATTTGCCGTGATAGGCGCCCATGCCGGAATGGCCGACACCGCCGAAGGGCAGGCCTTCGGCCGTGACGTGGCTCATGCAGTCGTTGACCGTCACGCCGCCGGACGTCGTATTGTCGAGAACGCGGGCCTCCTCTTCACCATCCTGGCTGAAATAATAGAGAGCGAGCGGGCGCGGCCGGACGTTGATCCGATCGATGACGTCGGCGATATCGCGATAGGGAAGAACCGGCAGCACCGGTCCGAAGATTTCCTCTTGCAGCACGCGCATATCCTCGCTCGGATCCAGAATGAGTGTCGGCGGTATGCGGTGTGCCGGTTGCTGCGAGAAATTCTCCGCCGCCGGGTTGATCTCGACGATACGGGCGCCCTTGGCTCTGGCGTCGTCGACCAGGCCCTGGACGCGGGCGTGATGGCGGGCATTGACCATAGAAGTGTAATCCGGATTTTCCTTCAGCGTCGAATACATTGCGGCGACCGCCGCCATCGCGTGCTCGGCAAAGGCTTCGACGCTTTCCTCCGGCACATAGACATGGTCCGGCGCCAGGCAGATCTGGCCGGCATTCAGCGTCTTGACGGTCATGACGCGGCGGGCCGCATCCGCCAGATCGGCCGAGCGCCCAACGACCACCGGCGATTTGCCGCCGAGTTCAAGTGTGAGCGGCGTCAGGTTTTCCGCCGCCGCACGCATGACGTGATGGGCGATTGCGGTGCCGCCGGTGAAGATCAGATGGTCGAAGGCAAGTGATGTAAAGGCGGTACCGGTCGCCGGTCCGCCCTGAACGACGGCGATTTCCGAGTCGTCGAAAGCGCGGGCGACGAGTTCCGCCATCAGCGCTGACGAAGCCGGCGTCACCTCCGACGGTTTGATCATGGCGCGATTGCCGGCGGCGAGAATGCCGGCAAGCGGCGCGAGGGCGAGCTGATAGGGAAAATTCCAGGGGCTGAGGATCCCGACCACGCCCTTCGGCTGATAGACCACTTTGGCGACGGCATCCGGGAACAATGCCTCGTGCTCTTCCGGCTTCAGCCATTCTGCCAGATGTGCCTTGGCATATTTGAGCGAACCGACGCAGGTAAAAACGTCGAGCAGCAGGCTTGCCTCGACACTGCGGCTGCCGAAATCATCCGAGAGAGCCGCGGCAATCGCGTCCTTGTTGTCGACAAGAAGGGCGACGACGCGGTCGATGCGATCGATGCGGGTGTCGATATCAGGCGGCCCTTCTTTCAGGAAGGATGCCCTTTGCCGGGCAAGCAGCGCCTTCATGGCGTCGGGACTGGTATCGGTAGCGATTGGGGCGACGGTGTTCATTCTTTCCTCCCTTGAACGATGTCAGACGGCCGGCTGACGCACGACCGGTTTCAGCACGATGCCCTTTTCCGCATCCTCCACCGCCCGGTTGAGGTCGGCGAAATCATAGAAGGTGACCAGCCTGTCGAAGGGGAAGCGGCCCTGCCTGTGGAGCTCGATCAGCAGAGGGATCAGCACGTCTGGATTGGAATCACCCTCGACGATGCCGCGCACCCGGCGTCCACCGGAGAGGATATGGGTGAGGTCGAGTGTCAGCGTCGCGCCGTGCGGCGAGGCGCCGACGATGCCGCAGGTGCCGCGCGGCGCCAGCACCCGCACGCATTGATCGATGACGGCAGGCACGCCGGAAGCATCGATCGCATAATCGACACCGGCGCCAGTCAGCGCCATGATCGCGGCAACGGCATCGTTCGCCTTGCCGTTGACGATATCGGTCGCGCCGAGCTCGGCGGCAAGCGCCAGCCTCGCCTCGTTGACGTCGACGGCGATGATCCTGGAGGCGCCGACGATCCGCGCCGCCATCACGGCGGCTAGGCCGACCGAACCCAGGCCGAAAACCGCGAGCACTTTTCCGGGTTCAACCTTCAGCGCATTCATGACCGCGCCGGCGCCGGTCTGGATGCCGCAGGCGAGCGGCCCGAGCAGCGCCAGATCCGCATCTTCAGGCACTTTGACGATATTGCGCTCATGGCAGAGCGCGTGGCTGGCGAAAGAGGATTGCCCGAAAATATTGCCGTTCACCCGCTCCCCCCTGTAGGAGAGCCCGCTCGAACCATCGGCGCGCGAACCGAAGAAATTGCGCGGGAAGAATTCGTGGCAATAGGTCTCTTCGTGATCGTTGCAGCTCGGGCAAAGGCCGCAGGAATTGAAGGTCATGACGACATGATCGCCTGGGACCACCTTGGCAACGCCCGGCCCGACACGCTCGACGATTCCAGCACCTTCATGACCGAGCACGACCGGCTGCGGCACCGGCAGGTGCTGGTCGCGCATGACGATATCGGTGTGGCAAACCCCGGTCGCGACGACGCGAACCAGGATTTCCCCCTCGCGCGGCTCCTCCAGATCGAGGCTTTCCAGCGAAAACGGCTTATGCGGCGCACGCGCCACTGCGGCATGAATCTTCATGGTATCCTCCTCCCGATGATTGCCCCACGAAACGGCCCGGTACGCCTCGCCTCCGTCAGCGGCCGCGCTTATAGGCGCCGAGCCCCGGCTGATAGGTCTTGTCGTCAAGGAACTGTTTCAGCCCCTCGTCGCGTCCCTTGGTCTTGTCGAGAAACAGCATCTGCTCCAGCTTGGCGTAGATGTAGTCGTCGGCGAGATCCCAGGGCAGGTTGCGCACGCGCTTATAAGTGTCCTTGGCCGCCTTCAGCGTCACCGGGTTCTTTTCGAGCAGGCTGGCGCAGATCTTGCGGACCCGGGTTTCAAGCTCGGCGAGCGGCACGGCCTCGTTGACGAGGCCCATTTCGGCGGCCTTGCGTCCACCGAACAACTCGCCGGTCATGATGTAGTAGAGCGCGTCGCGATGGCGCATCACCTCGGCAACCGCGCGGGTGACGTTGCCACCCGGCAGGATGCCCCAATTGATTTCGGAAAGGCCGAAATTCGCCTCCTCGGCGGCAATGGCGAGATCGCAGGAAACCAGCGGTGTAAAGGCGCCGCCGAAGCACCAGCCGTTGACCATGGCGATCGTCGGCTTTTCGAAATACATCAACCGGCCCCACCAGCCGCCGGATTGGCGCCGCGCCTTCAGCGTCGCATCCCGCGGTTTGTCGTCATTGTCGCGGAAATATTCCTTCAGATCCATGCCGGCGGACCAGGACTCGCCGGCGCCGCGCAGGACGAGGACCCCGCAGCGCTCGTCGCCCTCGAGTTCATCGAGCACCTCCATCATCCGGGCGTTCAGAGCCGGGTTCATCGCATTGCGTTTTTCAGGACGGTTGAGGGTCACGAAAGCAATGCCATTGTCGAATTCGACCAGAACCGGCGATTTCATATCAGTCATGGGTCTGCTCCATTGGTTTCGGCATGAATGCCGGGGCCGCTTAATCAGGCCTGTCGTTGAAGGGTTTCGTCGGAATGCAGCTGGCGCAGAACATGCTTCTGCACCTTGCCGGAGGCGGTGCGAGGAATGGTCTCGACGAAGAGGATGCGCGCCGGACGCTTGAAGGCGGCGAGCCTTGCGGCGCAATGGCCGGCAATCGCCTCACCCGTTACCGCAGCACCGGGCCGCAACACGATATAGGCAATGCCGCATTCGCCCCATTTGATGTCGGGAATGCCGAGGACCGCCACGTCGAGAATATCGGGATGGCCTGCGAGCGCGGCCTCGACCTCGGCGGGGTAAACATTTTCGCCGCCGCTGATATACATGTCCTTCAGCCGGTCGACGATGCGATAGAAGCCGTTTACCTCGCGCCGGCCGAGATCGCCGGTGCGGTACCAGCCGTCGGCGAAGGCGGCAGCGGTTTCCTCGGGCTTGTTCCAGTAACCGGGCGTCACCGCGGGGCCGCGCAGCCAGAGTTCGCCAATCTCACCTTCCCCGACGTCGCGGCCATCCTCACCGACAATGCGGATGTCGAGCAGCGGTGCCGGCAGACCGACGCTGCCGGGATTGTCCCGTACTGCGCGCCGGTCGATCGGCACGTGCAGCACCGTTCCGGCCTCACTCATGCCGTAGCCGTTGACCAGCGCCACGCCGTCGCCGAGATAGCTCTCCATCAACGCCTGCGTCAGCGGCGCGCCGCCGACAAAGAGCGCATGCAGGCCGGAAAGAGCCGCGGCGCTATAGGCGGGATCGCCACGCAAGGCGAGCGCGATCTGTGGCACGGCGAAATAATGGGTGATGGCGCGCTGCCGGTCGGCAAGGGCTGCTAGTGTGCGCGCCGGCGTGAACCTGTCCGAGATGACGAGCGTACCGCCCAGCATCAATGTGGTGCGCGCCACGGCGATCAAGCCGATCGTATGGAAGAACGGCAGGTCGCAGAGCGCGACGGATCCTGGCCCGATCTCGCCAACGAAGGAAAAATTGATGGCGGCGAAGAAGGCGTTGCGGCGGGTAATGACGACGCCCTTCGGATGTCCCGTCGTGCCTGACGTATAGAGAAGGACGCAAGGCTGATCCGCATCGACGGGCAGGGGCTTCACCGCGAGGCTCGCCTCGATCCGGGCGGCAAGCCCGCCCGGGTCACTTCCCGTCCAGATCACCATCATCTCGGGATCGACCTCGGCAAGGCTTTCCACCGCCGCCGAAAACTCTTCGTCATGGACCAGAAGTGCCGGCGCGCAGTCGGCAAGAATCGGCCGAAGCTCGGCGGCGCTGAGGCGCCAGTTGAGCGGGACGTAGATGGCGCCGGCGCGCTGGCAGGCAAAGGCAAGCACGATCGAGTCGATCGAGTTGCGCGCCAGCATGGCGACACGCGCTCCATCCCGCCCTACCCCGAGCATCGCGCTCAAAAGGCCGGCGCAACGGGCGATGCGCGCATCGAGTGCGGCATAGGTCAGCTGCCGGCCGGTGGCGATCTCGGACAGAGCCAGAGCATCTCCCGCGACGCGGGCGCGGTACAGGATCGGATCATCCGTCACCAGCCCGCAATCCGCCGACGATGCCATCCCGGAAAAGGAATGCGCCATTTTCTCCTCCCCATGCCCGCCGCTCCTCCGCCACAGGCGTCAAATTTGTATGTAACACATACTAATATCTTTTTCCGGCCAGATGCAAGAGGCTGGTTTTGACAAATCCGGCCCCCGAAGGCGGCGCGGGAAATTTCCCTGATGCCGCAAACACGGAGATATTGACTAACCCGCTGATTTTGATGGTTATGGCGCCTGAACGAAGCGAGACGAATGATGGCCGCAAAACCACCGCAGGACGAAATTGAGGCCGAGGAGGCTTCCGCAACGCCGCCGCTCGACGTCGGCCGGCTCGGCGATCTCTTAGGTTTTCACCTGCGCATGGCGCATGTGGCGATCTATCGCGACTTCGCCGAAACCATGGAGGAGCTTGGGCTGACGCAGAAGCAACTCGCGGTGATGGAACTCACCGCGGGCAATCCGGGCGCATCGCAAATCGACCTTGCCAATACGCTCGGCACCGACCGCGCAACGATGATGGCCCTCGTCAACCGGCTGGCAGCCCGCGATTTCATCGAGCGCCATCCTTCCGCGGCCGACCGCCGGCGCCAGGAACTGCATCTGACGAAGGCCGGACGTGCGATGCTCGCGCGGGCGCGCAAGCTGATCGACACGCATGAACAGCGTTTCATCGACCTGTTTTCGCCTGATGAATTGGATGGGCTGCTGGCGGCGCTGAAGCGGATCTATAAGGGGCACTGACCCCGCTTCCGCTTCGGAAGCACGCGGCATCCAAGCCTATAGATTTCTATTGGGAAAGTCCCGTGTTATGATCCCTGTCCAGGCGTCGTCCGCCGTGGGTTCTGCACACGGAGACTTGTCTCATGAGTGAAATGGACGTGCTTTTTGCCACCCTGCGGCAGGCGGCTGACCCGCAGACGGTCGAGTGCATCGAAAACGTCGTCAAGCATGGCTCGGATCGCGATCTCAATCGCATCAATGCGCTGGCCTTCGCCGAAAAACATCATCTCGATGAAGAGAGAACGATCGCAGCGCTGCTCCATGCTGCCCGCATAGGCGCGTTCGAAATGACCTGGAATGTGCTTTGCCCGGGATGCGGCGGCGTTCTCGACAGCGGCGCAACCCTGAAAGGCGTCGTCCAGGACACTTATCATTGCGCGCTGTGCGCCGCCGGTTACGAACCGACCCTCGACGAGATGGTCGAGGTAACGTTCACCGTCAGTCCGCGTGTGCGCAGGATCGCTGCCCATGATCCCGACCGATTGCCTCCGCTCGAATATTACCGCCAGATCTTCTTCTCCTCCGGCGTCGACCTGCCGGAGGATCTGGAAGCGAAGTTTCAACGCATCCTGCTGGAGATGATAGAGCTGGCGCCGGGCGAGAAGGCTTTCGTCTCGCTGCAGCTGCCTTCGCAATTCGTCATCATCTTCGATGCGGTCACGCACTCGGCGCAGTTCATCGATGTGCAGGGCGAGCCCACCGGTGAGCGCCAAAACCTCTCCATGGTCATCAGCCGGGGGCATGCGCTGAACGAAACCGTAGCGCTGCGCCCGGGCTTGCTGCGGCTCGCCCTCGAGAACCACACCGATCGCCGCGTGGTGCCGAATGTCTGCATAGCGGGAGATGAGCTGCATGATCTTCTGGGCCGCCGGCGGCCTTTTTTGACGGCCAAGCGCCTGCTGACCAACCAGAGCTTCCGCGACATCTACAGGACCGACACGCTAGACGTCGACCAGCGCCTGAAGATCACCAGCCTGACTTTCCTCTTCACCGACTTGCGGGGCTCGACAGCACTTTACGAGCGCGTCGGAGATCTTGCCGCTTTCGATCTGGTGCGGGCGCATTTCCGCGTTCTTCACGAGATCGTAGCCACCGAGGCGGGAGCTGTCGTCAAGACCATCGGCGACGCCGTGATGGCGACCTTCCCGAGCCCGGACCGCGCCGTTGCGGCCGCGCTCCTCATGCGGGAGGCGATGCTTCGGTTGAATGCCGAACACGGCAGCGACGATCTTCTCCTGAAGATCGGCATCCATGAGGGGCCATGCCTGGCAGTCAACCTGAACGACCGGCAGGATTATTTCGGGCAGACCGTTAATATCGCCTCTCGCGTCCAGGGCCTTGCCGATCCCAATGTGATCATGACGACGGAGGCGATCGTCGGCGATATCAAGGTTTCGGAGATCCTGCGCGACAGCAGCATAAGCTCCGCCTCGCGAATGGCGGAACTTCAGGGCATCGGGCGGGAGGTCAAAATCTTCGCCCTGTCGTGAGGTTGGCCTGCTCTTCGAGGTCAAGTCAACTTCAGCAGTTTCCGCTAACGGCCGGAAGCAATCATCAAATATCAGTTAGTTCAACGGCTGCTTCGGGCCCTCAAGACGGTGAGAAAGGCCGGTGGAGCCGCTTCCCGGGAGCAGACGTCCCTTGAGGCGAGTTTCCCGACCCGCGCTACTCGCCTATGCTGGAAAGCAATTCGTCGAGCTGCTCCAACTGCTCCGACAATGCGGCCGCCGAGCCCTGCAGTGCTTCCTCAAGCGCCTCCTTGGACGGATAAATTTCGTGGAATTTCAATAGTGTCCTCCCGCCTTGGTCATCGAAGGTCACGGTCGTGATCGCACCTTCTTCGCCCTCGTCGTTGGTCCAGACGATGCGTTCGTTCGGCACGACCTCGAGATACTTGCCGTAGAAGGCCATGGTGTCCGAACCGTCGGCGCCGAATTCCAGCCGATATTTGCCGCCGGTACGGACGTCCATATCACACGACACGAGCGAAACACCGGATACCGATTTTGGCACCCACCAGCGCTGGAACAGCTCGGGCCGGCTCCACGCCTTGTAAACCGTGCTCGGCGGCGCATTGAATATTCGCGTTACCAAGAGTTCGCGATCTCCTCTGCGCTCGACTGACGTGCGGTTCTGCGCACTATCTGCACTGTTAACTTGCTCAGTCATCGCTTCCCTCCTGTTTCATTTCGCTGATGATTTCGTCCAATGCTTCGAAGCGGGCCTCGAAGAGCTTGCGATGCGCCTCGATCCACTCGGCTTCCGCGTTGAGGCCGCGTTTCCCAAGCTTGCAGGTTCTCACGCGTCCGACCTTCTGCGTGACGACGAGCCCCGCTCGCTCGAGAACCTGGACGTGCTTCTTCATGCCGGTCAGCGTCATCTGGAACTGATCCGCCAGACTGGTGATCGACGCGTCCCCTCGCCCCAGCTGATCGATGATCCCGCGGCGGGTCGCATCGGACAACGCCGCAAACGAGAGATCGAGGGGAGAACCTAAATACTGAACCATATAGTTCAGTGTATAACCTGCTCGCGCAAGAAGCGCAAGCTTCTCTAATATTCAGTCGGTAGGCCGGTGATCCGAGGGCATGCACCGCGGCGGCGACAAAAATCGTCTGGCGCAGGCCGACAGCTGCAGAAGTGCCTCGGCAGCTTCGCGCCCTCAAGACGGCCGTCAGGACGCCCGGTTTGTCATTCTCAGGACGGCCGGTCGGCTATGAAACCGACAACGCCGCCAGTGAGCCGCACGGCAGCCAGCGTCTTTCTCGCAATAGTCAGTTGCTTCCCTCCCGATCACAAACCTGCCGGGCTTCAGGTAAGTTGAGCGAGGATATCGTCGACGACACTTCGGATGGCATTCGCCGTGTCAATATTATTGCCAGCCGGAAGATGCTCCCGGCTACGATGGCAGCGGAGCACCAGGGCCCGCTCGGCCGGCTCGAAGCCCGGCTCGTTCGGGCGCCCATCCAGCCGTCGGTTCAACGTCTCAACATCGATGTCGAGCACGAAAATCTTATCGAACAGGTCCAGAAATTTGTGGAAATTGCGCGAACCGCCACAAAAGAACGTGGCAGTATGGGTGGTGTCGGCAGCAATGGCTCGGACCTTATCGACAGGCCAGATCCAGTGAGCGTATCCCCAGGCGATACGGTCTACCCCTTCGGGTGGCCCTGCGAGCGCCCGGCCTGTCTCGGGGTCGCCGACATAGGCCAACGGTCACCATGGACAACATGGTAGCCCCGCCGCTCCAGTTCGGTAGCGACAGACGTCTTTCCAGTCCCCGAGCCGCCTTCGATCAGATAGTTCCTAATGCCCATGAGGCCTCTTTATCACGGCCTTCTATGCGGTGAGAAGACGCTCTACCTGGGGCGTGCCCAGCCAACGAGCACATTTGATCAAGTTTAGCATTCGGCACACTTGGATTAGGCGGACGGCGGGGAAAGTCGTGCTCCGCATCGCCTTGGTGCTGTCGAGGTCAAGTCCGATCGGCCGCTCCACCGCCCCGCCAACGCGCAATCTCCAGTCTCGCGCATCGAGATCCGGCGGCGGGAAATGGTTTCGCACGAAGAACAGCTCGGTTGGGATCACACGATCGGAGAGCGACGCAAACGGAAACTCGATATTTTCAGGGGATTTCTGTCGAACTATTAGGCTGGGCCGCTCTGGTGTCGGCATCGTCCTCGTCTCCCTTCCAAGAGCACAACGTCGGCACACGGTCGCACGAACTCTGGTTCGATCACACCGCCCTCGCATTGCGCCTGTCGCGTTCTGACTTCGGCCGCATTCTAGCATATACCCCGCGTCCTCGGATCGACCTTGAACGGCAGCAAAGGGCCGATCTCAGACCTCGGCGGCAAGAACTCCGATGCCCGCTTTTTCGTTTTGGGGGTTCCAGCAGTGGACGGTCGGCCACCGGCCCCAAAGCGGTCGTTCACCCGATCCGTTGTGACGGTTATTCTTGGCGCATTGCAGTCCTACGTCTGTTGGGGCTTCCCTATCAATGTGATTTGCGATCCAAGACCGGCAAACTCGGGCTTTGACCAACGAGCCCGAGCCTAAGGCCAATCCGCATAACCCGAGGACAGCATGCTGTTTTCCGCGCCGGCGGACGCGCGGGCGATGTCGCGGTAGCCGGCAGGGGAAAGGCCGGTCTTGCGCTTGAAGAAATGACTGAAATAGGTCGGGTCGCGAAAGCCGAGGCTGTCGGAGATTTCCTGGATATTGCGGGCCGAGCGCTCCAATCTGAGCTTTGCCTCCTGTACCACGCGCTCATGCAGTAGCTGGATCGGCGAGCGGCCGAGCGCCCTCTGGCAGATCGCATGAAGCCGGTCGGCGGTGACGCCCAGTTCTGCGGCATAATCGCTGATCGGCCGATGCCGGCGGAAACCGGCCTCGACCAGTTGCCGATATCGCTGCAGGATCGATCCGGTTTCGCCCTGCCCGCGCGGCTCGCTTCTCTCGCCGCCGGAACCGCGCCATAGCGTCATCAGGATCAGGCGCATATAGGCCGAAGCCACCATCCAGGAAGAGCGGGAGGGATCGGCGAGTTCCCGCACGAAGCCCGAAATCAACGGATTGATTTCGGCCGCCAGCAAGGGGTCCGTCGCCTCGACCAGCTTGCGCTGCTCAGTGAAAATGCGCAGCGAATAGGATTCCACCTTGTCGCCGATCGCATCGACCATGACCTGCGCCGAGGCTCCGACGAGATGGGCCGCAGTTCCGGCAGAAATCGACAGGTCGCAACGCGCCTGCGGCGGCAGGAAGGCAAGCAGCGGCCCCTGCAATATCCGATCTTCGCCACTGTCGAAATGAAGCTCGGCTCGCCCCTCCCCGAGCAGCAGGAAATGATAGAAGTCGGCATAAAGTCCTTTTTGCAGACGGATGCGCCGATGCAACAGCGAAGGCGCATGCCATTCGCCCCTGGCATAATGATGAATTCCGCCGTCCGTCACCAAGGCTTCTCCTCCGCTTGCCGCTAAACACTGCGGCATTCACCGGATAATTACAATAT
Source organism: Rhizobium redzepovicii (assembly GCF_019793435.1). Classification (GTDB taxonomy): domain Bacteria; phylum Pseudomonadota; class Alphaproteobacteria; order Rhizobiales; family Rhizobiaceae; genus Rhizobium; species Rhizobium redzepovicii. Next base: position 25,603 of record NZ_JAILYH010000032.1, read on the forward strand.
TAACCCAATAAATCGCATTCCATCCGCAATCGATCGGCGTAACCTGATCGTCATCAGCCTTTGGGAGGAGGCATTCCGATAGACGCGGCAACGCTGAGACAGCCTTCGGGCTGATGCGTCCGCGCGTCTTCTCCCCTTGGCAACAATGCGGGGTGAAACGGTGTTTTCGGCAAAGCTGATGATCAACAACGAGGCGATGGAGGCTTCCCAAGGGGCGACCTTCGAACGCATCGATCCGCTGACCGGCGATGTCGCAACGGTCGCCTCGGCGGGATCCGTCGCCGACATGACGCGGGCCGCCAATGCGGCCGCTGCCGCCTTTCCCGATTGGTCGCAGACAGGCCCCGGCGAACGGCGCCGGCTGCTGAATGCCGCAGCCGATCTCCTGGAGGCCCGCACGCCGGAGCTTATTGCCGCCATGACCGGCGAAACCGGCGCCACCACGCAATGGGCGGCGATCAATTGCGGGCTCGGCGCCGAAATTCTTCGCGAGGCGGCAGCGATGACCACGCAAATCTCGGGCGAACTCATTCCGTCGGGCATTCCTGGCAGCCTCGCCATGGCCGTGCGCCAGCCGGCCGGTGTCTGCGTCGGCATCGCCCCCTGGAATGCGCCGATTATTCTCGGCACCCGCGCCGTCGCCATGCCGCTGGCCTGCGGCAACACCGTCGTGCTCAAGGCCTCCGAACTCTGCCCGAAGACCCATGGCCTGATCGGCGACATCCTGCGCGATGCCGGTTTTCCGCGCGGCGTCGTCAATGTCGTCTCAAATGCGCCAGGCGATGCCGCCGTCGTCGTCGATGCCTTGATCGCCCATCCGGCCGTGCGCCGCATCAATTTCACCGGCTCCACCCGTGTCGGCAGGATCATCGCCGAATCCTCGGCAAGGCATCTGAAGCACTGCCTGCTCGAACTCGGCGGCAAGGCGCCGTTCATCGTGCTTGCCGACGCCGATATCGACGAGGCGGTCAGTGCCGCCGCCTTCGGCGCCTTCATGAACCAGGGCCAGATCTGCATGTCGACGGAGCGCATCATCCTGCTGGATGAGATCGCCGACCATTTCGTCGGCAAGTTCGGGATGAAAGCTGCCACCCTCGTCGCAGGCCACCCCGGGGAAGGCAATACGCCGCTCGGCACCCTGATCAATGCAGAGGCCGTGCGCCGCGTCAGGTCGCTGATCGACGATGCCCTGCAGAAGGGCGCGGTCCTCGTCTGCGGCGGCGAGGCGCACGGCACGCTGATGGATGCGACCGTCATCGATCACGTGACGCCGGCCATGCGCATCTACCGCGAGGAGAGCTTCGGGCCGGTCGCGGCGATCATCCGGGTCGGTAGCGTCGACGAGGCCGTGACGGTTGCCAACGACAACGAATATGGGCTTTCGGCGGCGGTTTTCAGCGCCGATGTCAATGCAGCGCTCGCCGTCGCCATGCGGCTCGAATCCGGCATCTGCCACATCAACGAAGCCACGGTTTCCGACGAGCCGCAAATGCCGTTCGGCGGCGTCAAATCGAGCGGCTACGGCCGCTTCGGCGGCAAGGCGGCGATCGACGAATTCACCGAGCTCAGATGGGTCACCATGGCATCGGGAAAACGGCAATACCCGATCTGAACCAGAGGTCGGCCGGAATGAACAGCGAAACGGGCGGGAGGCCCGCATCGAGAGGGAGGAATGATTTCATGAACGGAAGATTCAACGCGGTGACACTGACCCGCCGCTCTTTCATCGCATCGGCCGCGGCAGGCAGCGCGGCACTGGCGCTGTCCGGCCGCATGGCTTTCGCTGACGGCGACACGCTGAAGGTCGGCTTCATCAGCCCGCGCACCGGCCCGCTCGGCGGCTTCGGCGAGACGGACGGCTATGTGCTGGACCTCGCACGCAAGGCGTTGGCGAACGGCCTGCAAGCCGGCGGCAAGACCTGGAAGGTGGAGATTCTCGACCAGGACACCCAGTCCGATCCGTCGCGCGCCGGCCAGCTCGCGAAGGAGCTGATCAATAACCAGGCGATCGACCTGATGCTCGCCGTCTCGACGCCTGAAACCATCAACCCGGTGGCCGACGCCTGCGAGGCGGCCGGCGTTCCCTGCCTCTCCACGGTCATGCCCTGGGAAGCCTGGTATTTCGGCCGTGGCGCCAAGCCGGGGGCGCCCTCCCCGTTCAAATGGACCTATCATTTCGGCTTCGGCGTCGAAGAGTTCCACAAAGCCTATGTTTCGCAATGGAACCTGATCGAGACCAACAAGAAGGTCGGCGTAATGTATCCGAACGACGCCGACGGCAACGCGATCCGCGCCCATTTGGCGCCCGCCCTTGCCACGGCCGGCTTCACCATTGTCGATCCCGGCGCCTATGAAACTGGAACCACCGATTTTACCGCACAGATCGCTCTCTTTCGGCAAGAGGGCGTGGAGATCTTCAATTCCTTCCCGATCCCGCCCGATTTCGCCGCCTTCTGGCGCCAGGCCGCGCAGCAGGGTCTCACCCAGCAGATCAAGATCTGCCAGGTCGCCAAGACGGGCCTGTTTCCCTCCGACATCGAGGCGCTCGGCGATCTCGGCATGAACATCGGCAGCGCCGCCTACTGGCACAAGGCCTTCCCTTACAAATCCACGCTGACCGGCGTGTCGGGAACCGAACTCGCAGACGGCTACGAAACGGCGAGCGGCAAACAGTGGACGCAGCAGCTGGGCGCCAGCCTGGCGCTTCTCGATGCCGGCTTCGATGCGCTGAAAGCGAGCAGCGACGTCAAGAGCAAGGAAGCCGTCGCCAAGGCGATTGCCACGCTGAAAACCACCACGATCGCCGGCAAGGTCGATTTCACCAGCGGCCCGGTCGCCAATGTCTCGCCCGGGCCAATCATCGGCACGCAATGGGTGAAGGCGCCGGAAGGCTCGAAATTCGCGCTCGACTATGTCGTCACCGAAAACGCCACCGATCCCAACGTCCCGGTCGGCGCCAAGCTCATCGCTTATAACGGGTAACGCACGGTGCAGCAGCTAGCTCAAAATCGGCCGGGAGGAGCCTTTCTCTCGGCCAAAGGCATCCACAAGCAGTTCGGCGCCCTCGTCGTCCTGGAGAACCTGGACTTTTCCATGGGCGATGGCGATGCGGTCGGCATCGTCGGGCCGAACGGCGCCGGCAAGACGACGCTGCTCTCCGTGCTCGCAGGCGCCTTCCCGCCAAGTGCTGGAACCATCACCTTCGACGGCGCCGACGTCACGGGCCGGACGGCGGCGGAGCGCTGCCGGTCCGGGCTGGTGCGGACCCATCAAGTGCCCAAACCCTTCAGCGGCATGACGACCTTCGAAAATGTCTTCGTCGCCGCATCGCACGGCCATGCCGCAAGCCGCGACGAAGCCTATCAGCGTGTGGTGGATTCGCTTTCGCTCTGCGGCATGCTTGGCGTCGCCAACCGTCCGGCCGACACGCTCGGCCTTCTCGATCGCAAACGCCTGGAGCTTGCGCGTGCGCTCGCCACGCAGCCGCGGCTGCTGCTGCTCGACGAGATCGGCGGCGGCCTGACCGATGGCGAAGCGAGCGAGCTCGTGGAAACCATCCTCGAATTGCGCCGCCGCGGCATCGGCATCGTCTGGATCGAGCATATCGTTCATATCCTGCTGCGGGTGGCGGAACGGCTGATCTGCATGGACGCCGGCAGGATCATTGCCGATGGCGAGCCGAAAGCGGTCATGAGCAATGCCGAGGTGGTCAAAGCCTATCTCGGAGGGACGCCGGCATGAGCCTCCTTTCCATCCGCGACCTCGACGTCCGCCACGGCCTGCTCCAGGCGGTGCGCGGGGTCAGTTTCGATATCGCCAAGGGCGAGGTGCTGGCGCTGGTCGGCGCCAACGGCGCGGGCAAGACGACGTTGCTCCGATCGATCGCCGGCGCCCACCTTCCGTCTGCCGGGCGCGTTCTTCTCAACGATGAAGACCTGGCCTCCGTGCCTTCCCACAAACGGATCGCCAAGGGCATCGCCCTCGTGCCGGAGGGCCGCCGGCTGTTTTCGCAGATGACCGTGGAAGAGAACCTGCTTCTCGGAAAGAGTTGCGGCCGGACGGGCGAGTGGAGCATCGATCGCGTCCTCGACGCCTTCCCGAACCTCAAACCCCGCCGCCACGCCAAGACGGGGCACCTGTCGGGCGGCGAACAGCAGGCGACCGCGATCGGCCGGGCGCTGATGAGCAACCCTGACATTCTGCTGCTTGACGAAGTCTCGCTCGGGCTTTCGCCGCTGGTCGTGGACCGCGTCTACGCTCAGTTGCAGGCATTGCTGACCTCAGGAACAACAATCGTGCTCGTCGAGCAGGATCTTGCGCGCGCCATGAGCGTCGCAAGCCGTGTCATCTGCATGCTGGAAGGACGCATCGTGCTCGACCGGCCGGCTGCGGCCGTCACCCGCGAGCACGTCACCCAGGCCTATTTCGGGCTGCACCGGGCAGCCGGCGAAAGGAGCCCATCATGATCAACTCCCTCATCCAGGGCATCCTGCTCGGCGGCTATTACGCCGTCATCGCCTGCGGCTTGTCCTTCATGTTTTCGGTCATGCGAATCATCAATCTCGCCCATGGCAGCCTGGCGGTCGCGGCCGCCTACGGGCTGTGGCTGCTTGCCGCCAAGGCCGGCATCCCGCCTTTCGCCGGCCTGCTGATCGTGCTGCCCGTCATGGCGGTGATCGGCTGGCTGCTGCAGCGCTTCATCCTCGAACGCAGCGGCCGCGGCGGCACGCTGCTGCCGATCCTCACCACCTTCGGCCTGTCGATCGTCATCGACAATCTGCTGTTCGAGCAGTTCGGCGCCGATACACGGTCGCTCGCACCCTTCATCGGCAACCTGTCCTATGCGTCCTGGCAGTTGCTGGGCAACATCTTCGTCGGCAAGTTTGCCGTGATGATGATGGTGACGGCAATCCTCCTTCTCGGCGCGCTGCAATTCTTCCTTAGCCGCTTTGCGCTCGGCCGCGCCATCCGCGCCACGGCCGAAGACCCCGATACGGCGGGGCTGGTCGGCATCGATGCGCGCCGGGTGAATGCCGTCGCCACCGCGATCACCATGGTGACGATCGGGATCGCCGGCGCCTTTCTCGGCATGCGGGCGACCTTCAGCCCCTATGCCGGCGGGCCGCAGCTGCTCTTCGCCTTCGAGGCGGCCGTGATTGGCGGAGCGGGATCGCTCTGGGGCACGCTTGCCGGCGGCATCATTCTCGGCCTCGCCCAATCGCTCGGCGCGCAGCTGCATCCGCAAGGCTTTCTGATCGGCGGCCATGCCGTGTTTCTGCTGGTCCTTTTCGTCAGGCTGTCCCGCTTCGGCATGCCTCAACTCGACAAGCTCGGCGCATTCTTGAATTTTCGCGCCCGTCTTCGGAGCCCGACATGACATTCGTCTCTAACGGAATATCGATAGAGCGCTGGACGAGAGCTTCGCGGCTGGCGCTTGGCTCGATGGCCGCAGTGCTTGCCCTGCTGGCGCTCGCTCCCGCCGTGCTCGGCGCCGGCGCGATCGACAGGCTGACGGCCCTCTTCATCTACGTGATCCTTGCCGCCATGTGGAATGCGCTCGCCGGTTTCGGCGGGTTGGTCTCGGTCGGCCAGCAGGTGTTCTTCGGCCTCGGCGCCTATTTCACCATTCGGCTCGCCGATGCCGGGCTCGACCCCTTCGTCTCGGTCTTTGCCGCCGCGATCGTGACCGGCGCGCTGTCGATCCCACTCTCGCTCTTCATGCTGCGGCTGAAGGGCGGCGAATTCGCGATCGGCATGTGGGTCGTGGCCGAGCTCGCCCATCTGCTCGTCAATCTCGACCGGCTGATTCAGGGGGAAACCGGGACGTCGCTGATCTCGCTCAACCTCTATGACAGCGGCATGCGGCGGGCAACGATCTACTGGCTTGCGCTGGCGTCCATGGCGGCCCTGCTCGGCGCTCTCTTCATGCTGATGCGCAGCCGCGCAGGGGCAGCGATGCAGGCAATCCGCGACAATGAAGAGGCGGCGACCTCGGTCGGCGTGCGGGTGACCGCGACCAAGCGTCTGCTCTTCGTGCTCGCCGCTTTCGGCATTGCGGTCGCCGGCGGCCTGTGGCTGGCGACCGCCACCACCTTCCAGCCGAAGACCTATTTCAGCGTCCAATGGACGGCCTACATGATCTTCATGGTGCTGGTCGGCGGGATCGGCAAGTTCGAAGGCGCTATCCTCGGAGCCATCCTGTTCTTCCTCATCGAGACCTTCTTCGGCGGAGCCGGCGTCTGGTATCTGATCGGCCTCGGCGCCACCGCCCTGATTTTCTCCCTCTACCTCCCACGCGGGCTCTGGGGCGAAGTAGAGCGTCGCTTCGACTTCCAGCTTCTGCCCGTCGGCTACCGGCTGAAACTTCCCGGTCCGATCAAAATCAATTGGAAAGAATGAGCCGGCTTGCTCCGGAGTTGTTGTGAAAGGTGACGTTCATGCTTTTTGGTAAAACAATCCTGGTGACCGGCGTGGCCTCCGGCATCGGTGCCCGCACGGCGGAACTGGCCGGCCAGATGGGGGCCGAGGTCATCGGCGTCGATGTCCGCGAACCGGCAAATGGAAGTGCCGTTTTCATCAAGGGCGATCTGTCCACGCCATCGGGCGTAGCCGAGATCATTGCACGGCTCCCGGCGCGTCTCGATGCGCTCGCCAATGTCGCCGGCCTTTCCGGCAGCACCGGCGTCGTCTCGACGCTCGCGGTCAATTTCTACGGTCTGCGCGCCCTGTCGGAAGCCGTGGCGCCGCGACTGCGCGAAGGCGGTGCCATCGTCAACGTCGCCTCGATCGCCGGTTACGGCTGGCGGGCCAATCTCGAGCGGGCGAAGTCGCTGACATCAGTCGAGGGCTTCCCCGATGTGGCGGCGATCGTTGCCGAACACGGTCTCAAGGACGAGCAAGCCTATCCGCTCTCCAAAGAGCTTCTGCTGCTTTGGACGATGCGCGCAGCCCACCAGCCGCTGTTCAAACAGCGCGGCATCCGCGTCAATGCTGTGAGCCCCGGGCCGGTGGAAACGCCGATCCTCAAACAATTCCGCGCCGTGCTCGGCGATGCCAGGGTCGACAGCGACATCACCCGCGTCGGCCGCGCCGGCACTGCCGCCGATATCGCGCCCGCCGTGCTCTTCCTCTGCTCGGATGGCGGACGCTGGATCAACGGCGCCAATCTCGCCGCCGACGGCGGCCTCGAAGCGTCTATCAACGCCGACGTCCTCGGCTTCTAGTTTTCTTGAGGAGACCTACGATGAATATTTCCCTGCTTATCAATGGCGCGGACCGCGCGGCCTCCGGCGGCCGGACCTATGACCGCATCGATCCCTTCACCGAAAAGCTCGCCAGCCGCGCCGCCGCGGCAAATCTGGACGATGTTGCCGCCGCCGTTAATGCCGCTTCCGCCGCCTTCAGCACCTGGTCGAAGACCGGCCCCGGCCAGCGCCGCGCCATCCTGATGAAGGCTGCCGACATCATGGATTCGAAAGTGGGCGAGTTTACCCAGTTGATGATCGAGGAAACGGGCGCCACCGCGCCTTGGGCCGGCTTCAACGTCATGCTCGCCGCAAACATCCTGCGCGAGGCCGGCGCCATGACGACGCAAATCACCGGCGAAATCATCCCTTCCGACAAACCCGGCACGCTCGCCATGGGCGTTCGCCAGGCCGCCGGCGTCTGCCTTGCCATCGCGCCCTGGAACGCGCCCGTCATCCTTGCCACCCGCGCCATCGCCATGCCGATCGCCTGCGGCAACAGCGTCATTCTCAAGGCATCCGAACAATGCCCGGGCACGCACCGGCTGATCGCGACGGTGCTGACGGAAGCAGGCCTGCCCGCCGGCGTCATCAACGTCATTACTAATGCGCCGAAGGATGCGCCGGAGATCGTCACCGCGCTCATCGCCCATTCCGCCGTCAGGCGCGTCAACTTCACCGGCTCAACAAAAGTCGGCAAGATCATCGCCGAGACTTGCGGCAAATATCTCAAACCCGCCCTTCTCGAACTCGGTGGCAAGGCCCCGCTTGTTATCCTTGACGACGCCGATATCGACGGCGCCGTCAATGCCGCCATTTTCGGCGCTTTCATGCATCAGGGACAGATCTGCATGTCAACCGAGCGGATCATCGTCGATAGCTCGATCGCCGATCAATTCGTCGCCAAACTCGCCGCCCGCGCCAGCCAGCTCCCGGCCGGCGATCCGCGCGGCCATGTCGTTCTCGGCTCGCTGATCAGCCTCGATGCCGCCAAGAAGATGGAAGAGCTGATCGCCGATGCGACGGCCAAGGGCGCGAAACTCGTGGCCGGCGGCAAACGCACCGGCACCGTGGTCGAGGCCACACTGCTCGACCACGTCACATCGGACATGCGCGTCTATGCGGAAGAATCCTTCGGCCCGGTCAAGCCGATCATTCGCGTCTCGGGCGAGGAAGAAGCGATTCGCATCGCCAACGATACCGAATATGGCCTGTCATCCGCCGTCTTCAGCCGCAACATCCAGCGGGCAATGGCGGTTGCGGCGCGGATCGAATCCGGCATCTGCCACATCAACGGCCCGACCGTGCACGACGAGGCGCAAATGCCCTTCGGCGGCGTCAAGGGCAGCGGCTACGGCCGCTTCGGCGGCAAGGCGGCAATCGCCGAGTTCACCGATCTGCGCTGGATCACGGTCGAGGATTCCGCCCAGCATTATCCGTTCTGATAGGGAGACGCATCACCGCGCCACAACGGCCATTGCGGTTGTGGCGCGGTCGATATTCAGGCCGAGAACCCATCCAGCGCATCGGCAAGCTTCAGCCAGAGATCATGGGGAGGCGAAGGAATCGGCCGCGATTCTTCATCGGAGACGGGGATTCCGAAGGCGGTACCGTTCGACCTGAAGCTGGCCAGCATCCGGCGAAATTTCGCCGCCTTGTCCGCGAACTGGTCCGAACCTCGCTCCCCCAGGACCGTGCGGATCGTCACCAGGGCGAGATTGAAGTTCTTCTGCATCCGGCAGATCGTCAAAGGCGCCGCCGTCCAGCACGATGACAGGCCCGCTCATCTCATCGACAGCCTGCCTTAGAACTCGGGCAGACTCGGCGATAGCCGGCAGGAACCAAATCCTTCGCTCATCTCTTCGGTCGAAAACTGATTCTGAACCTGCGCGGTAAGCAAATGACGGCGCACATCAAGCGAATCTACGAACCGAAGCAAGACAAGGACGGCATCCGCATTCTCGTCGACAGGCTCTGGCCGCGCGGACTGAGCAAGCAGGATGCGGCAGTCGATCTCTGGCTGAAGGAGGTCGCGCCGAGCCCGGCGCTGCGCCGCTGGTTCGGCCACGATCCCGCCAGATGGACAGAGTTCCAGCGCCGCTACCGGGACGAGCTCGAATAGAACGCGACGGCCGTCGAAGAACTCGAACACCAGATCGGAAAATCGGACGCAACGCTTCTCTATGCGGCGAAAGACCTCCAGCACAATCACGCGATCGTGCTTCAACGCTTCCTCGGCAAAGACTGAAGCGTCGGGGCCGACGCCAACGAAACGCTGCCGCCCCGCGTAAAAAAATTCCGGGAACCTTTTCGACGGATCTGCATCCAATGCCTGCTTCCAAAGACGCGCCGGCGCGGAAGGCATTCACACGACACAAGGGAGACAGATCATGTTGAAACAGATTTTCGGTGCAGCGCTGATAGCGGCCTCGCTCGGCACGGTTTCAATCGCCGCCGATGCCAAGCCGACCGACCCTCAGATCGCCCATATCGCCTATACCGCGGGGCAGATCGATGTTACCGCCGCTGAGCAGGCATTGAAGAAAAGCAAGAATGTCGAAGTCATAGAATTCGCCAAGACCATGGAACGCGACCACAAGGCCGTCAACGACCAGGCACTCGCCCTCGTCAAGAAGCTGAAGGTGACGCCCGAAGACAACAAGATAAGCCAGTCCCTCTCGGCTCAAGCAAGCGAGGAGTTGAAGACGCTTGAGGCTCTCGACGGCGCGGCCTTCGACAAGGCCTATGTCGAAAACGAAGTCGCCTATCACAAGTCGGTCAATTCAGCGCTGTCCACGATGCTGATCCCCTCGGCTCAGAACAAGGAGCTGAAGGCGCTCCTGGAAACGGGCCTGACCCTGTTCAAGCAGCACCAGATGCATGCCGAGCATCTTGCCTCGATGATGAAGTAGGCCGGCGATGGGTTTGCCGATGAAATCGCTGCCGCTGCTGCTTGCGCTGTTTTGGGCAGGCGTCGGCGTTGCCGCTGCCACGGAATATCAGGTCCCCATTGCAGGAATGAAATTCAGCGCGCCGCCTGCCGAACTGCATGTCGACGATGTGATCGTCTGGCGAAATGATGATATATTCCGGCATACGGCAACAGCGCGTGACAAAAGCTTCGACATCGATCTGCCGCCGAAATCGGAAGGTCGCCTGATACTCAGCCGAGCGGGAGCGGTCGATTTTTACTGCCGCTTTCATCCCGCCATGACGGGCACACTGGACGTCCGGCCATAGGCCGGTCTCCTGGAAACACGGAGTAGCGGAGATTTCCATGACAGCCATTCCGGTTCCGGTCACACGACATCGACCGCTCCCATCGGCACTTGCCGACACCGACCTCGTGCCGCTGGCAAAAATCGGCGACGAGGTCGCCATCCGCGCCATCATCCAGCGTCACAATCAGCGACTGTTCCGCACCGCGCGCGCCGTCATCCGCAACGATGCGGAGGCGGAAGATGTCGTCCAGGCGTCTTACATCAAGGCCTTCGCCAATCTGGCGGCGTTCCGGGGCGAGGCGGAGCTTTCGACATGGCTGACCCGAATTGCGCTCAACGAGGCGCTGGGCCGGGTGCGAGCCCGAAGGAATACTATCGGGCTGGAGGAAATCGACATGCAGGCGACGTCGGCAGGTGGAGAGGTCGTGCAGTTTCCGTCCTCCCTATCGGCAACAGATCCGGAAACCGAGCTGTCGCGAAGCCAGGCGCGGCAGCTCCTCGAACAGGCGGTCGACGAACTCCCGGATGATTTTCGCGCCATCTTCGTGCTGCGGGATGTCGAGGGCATGAGCACCTACGAGGCCGCATCCTATCTCGGCATAAGACCCGAAACCGCCAAGACGCGGCTGCACCGGGCGCGGAAGATGATGCGCCAGTCGATTCAAAAACGGCTGTCCGGCGCCTTCTCGGCGCTGTTTCCGTTCGATGGCGCCCGCTGCGCTTTCATGGCCGACCGCGTCGTCGGGGCGCTTGCCCCGACGCTATGACGTCTCGCAATATCAGATCGGCTTCTCGAACGCGCCGGATTTGTGATCGGCACCTCGACGCCCTCGATGCAATGCCGTTCGACGCCCTCGGTGAGAGCGGACCCCTTAAAGCGTACGAACTTGATAGGCGGATAATCGAACTTGGGGCGCCAGGCCGCGCGGTCGATCGCCATCCACACAGCCGAGGGCATCTGCAGCGTCAAAAAAGGCCGCAAGTCGGTGATGGAACTCTACATCCCAAGCCCCAAGGACTTGCCGCGCTTCAGCGAGCGTTTCAGCTCCATCTGCTGCGTGAGCTCGGCACGATGACTACGACCGGCAAGGCGAGCAACCTCGCGGATACGCTCGACGTCACCATCCTGATCGGGTCCCACACGCTTCAGCTGGTCGGCGAGATCTGAGGGATCGGCGCGACCGAAGCGCGTTTCGATCGCGCTGACGATGTCCTTTGCCTCGGCAAGCGCTCGACGCCCTTCCGGTGTCCCCGCCAGTTGCTCGACGAACTTTGCCTTGTCGCTATAGGGGAGATCGTCGAGCTGGCGCAGCAGCGCCTCGCTCCGGCGGCTCGGGCCCAGAACCTCGACCACGTCCTGCTTTTCCCGCTTCCAGCGTTCCGAGCCGCATTCGGCAGCGAGGCGACGCTGCCAGGTCTTGCCGGATTGGCGAACATGCGACGCCAGCGCATCGATCCGGGAAAGCGCGTGTTTGCGTTCGGCGTTGTCTCCGAACAGGCCGGTCTTGCCGGCGAGCGCACCGATCGTCTCGGGCGAAGTGCTGAGTTGGCAGGCGAGCGCGACCGGATCTGCATTCTCATCCAGGATCCGGCCGCGCAAGGCTCCCATGGTCGCTGGCGCGTCCTTGAACACCTGCGGCGCAAGCTGCTTTGCCGCGTCCCAATCTCGTTCGAATGCCGGCATCGCCTTTGACCGTCCAACCTCTTCGACGCTCATCGCATAGGTCTTCACGGCCGCAATGAGCACGCGGCGTTCATGGTCGCCGAGATCTTGGTGTGCAGGACTGTTATCGGCGATGGTGCGGGCTGCAAGCGGCTGCGGTTTCTCCACTGGCTTGGCAACCGCCGTGTCCGGAATGCGCTGTATCCCTTTGCTGATTTCCTGAGATGCGACATCACTCTCGCCCTGCCCCCGGCGATCCTCCACGCCGCGCCGATTGGCAAGGTCATGCGTATAGTCGAGCGTCGTCTCCTTCACGCCTGATCGGCTCAGTGTCTCTGTCAGCGAGCGCACTGTCTTGAATGCATCGAGCCCGGCATAGAGCTGCACCGCCTCGCGGTGACGGGTCATCGCCACATAGGTCAGATGCCGGTCCATCGTCGTCGACGCCAGAACAAAACTCCGGTCGACGGTAGCGCCTTGCGTCTTGTGGATCGTCGTCGCGTAGCCGTGATCGAAGGCCTGGCAACTGTTCACCGGGATAGTCACGTGGCGCTGGCCATCTTGCGTCTGCGCCTTGCCGTCAAGCCGGACGTCTATTGCGTCCGGCGCGACGGCGATGACCTCGCCCAGCATGCCATTCTTGACGGCGAGATCACGATCATTCTCCAGAAAGACGATGCGGTCGCCACGCGCAAAGGATCGCTTCCCATTGTTGGTCTGGTAGGTGAGTTCCTCACCCTTATCACCAGCCGGGTTGCTGCCCTTTGCCAACTCGCCGCGATCCTGCAACCGAGCAC
>NZ_JAILYH010000033.1 GCF_019793435.1 Rhizobium redzepovicii
AGCTCATAATCCGTCTGGATATGCTGGTCGCCCAACCATTCGGTATGGTCGAGCGACAATCCGCTGCGGCCTTCGATCGATGGATCAACCTGCTGCAGCGGCGAAGTTGATCTGAACTCGGCACGTGAATCCGAACGGCCGTCCAGACCGGCCGGTTCCCGGCCACTTGCCTGCTCAGGGGACAACCCCGACGCTGCGTTCGCCTCAACGACTTGCTGGTACTGCCGAAGCCGCTTGAAAGACATGGTGAGGTTTTTTCCCATGGCTTCGGTGAAGTCTTGGTAATCTTTTTTCAAGGACCTTTGCTGCATCTCGCTGCCGTTGAGCCGGCTCGCTATGCTCTCCCTACCCCTGGTTTGCAGCCAATTACTAAACTTTCGTTGATTGCTGGCTATAGTCCAGACAACATTCCTCTTGGAAGTCGAGCCCGATCCGAGCTTGCTCAGCTCTTCGTTGGCGAAGCTATCAATCATGAGGGCGTCGTCGGGATAAGGATCATGCTGTTTCAACTGCGACTCGGCGCCTAGATACTGCCGCAGCCGATCGAAACCCACGACCACTTTTTTTCCTTCATCCTTGGTAAAGGCCCTAAAATCCTCCTGCAACGACCGTCGCTGCTCATCAGTACCGGTGAGTCGGCTGACTATGCTCTCCCTGCCCTCCCTTTTGAGCCAAGCGCTAAACTTTCGTTGCCCACTGGCATTTTTCCGAGAATTCGGGACCTCTTCCTTGGCCAAGCTATCAATGACGCGGGCGTCGTCGGGATAAGGATCATGTATCTGGCGTCCCATCAGGCGCGGCCCAGGTCCAACGGCTTGGAGTTCTTGCCCCTCAGGCGCGAGCCTCCTGAAATGAGACAGTGCTGACTGAAGACGGCCCTGACCATCCCCACCGCTTGCCCAATAAGCCGCGATATCAACGGCTAGTGAATCTGGATCGTTTAAAAACCGAGAAGCCATCGAATCTCTGTTCTCTGCTCTGAGCCAACGAGCGAACCTCTTAAGAATCCCCAAATTGTTCTCGACGGTACGCTCGGGAACCCTTCCGTCCCCTCGGCCGATGCTACCGTCGGGTAGAATTTCGTAGTTTCGGACTGCTTCCGCGAACTGGTTGATGCGGGACTCGTCATCGGGATGCATGTCCCGGTCGGCGGGGCGACCACGCTTGGCGTAATCGACGCGAACCTTGGTTGAGACCACGTGAGTCTCGGTTGCGGCATCGACGTCTTGCTGCCCCGAACCCCGCGACGACGTCTTGCCGCTGCTCAATCCGAACGCCTTCTTGAACCCTGACACCATGCGCGACTTAAATCCGCGGCTTCTGCCCTGCGGCGCCGCGGCGACTTCTCCCGCGTCCGCCATATTGCTCGATGTCTTGCTCCCCGAGCCGCCGAATCGCAAGCTGCTGGAGCCCGCCCGAGAGACGTCTATGCTGTGGCGGGCGCCGCTCAACGAGTTCTCCGGCGCCAGCGACTGCGGCGTCACTCGCATCGAACCGCCCACGGATCTGCGACGCGGCACACGGTCGCCGGCGTCACTGTCGTGCGAACCGAGGCGCAAGTCGCTCGGATCCTGTTCCATGTCTCGTCTCTGTGAATAGTAGTCCTGGATCCAGGCGTCCGTATCGAAAGCTCCGGTCACGTCTTCGATCCACCCACTTACTTCGCGAGAATCGTCATCGCGCGGCTGGTTCCGTCTTGGGTACATCGATGCGGGTCCTCCGGAAATTCAAATTTGGAACCTCGATCCTAATGCCTGCCGACCGCCGCCCGGCATGCTAAAGCCAGATCCAATCATGCCCTCAAGGCATGGCCGAACGCTATATGCGACGGCTTGCCGACAATCGTCTGCACTCGACCATCAGGCCGGCACATGGCTTGAGAGGCTCGCCAGCTTGCCGCTTGCCATGCGGAGCCCGCTAAAATTGGCCTTCATTTAAGCAGTTTCGGGTGATGTGTGGAACATGCAGCGTGAAGGGTGCCGTCAGCATTCCGATTCCAACCAATCTTTCCGCCGGCCTTTCTGATTTCGCCGCCTCAGTGCGCGGCGACAAACAAGGTGAGACTCAGCCAGATTGTCGCTCTACAGAACCCACTCGGCCTTCCGTGATCATTCAACTTTTGAGGCTCATTCCCGCACCCGTATCTGTCTACACTTCAGCCCCCCCCGTTACCGCGACGCCCGCAAGACTCGCCCCGGCTTCGCCGCTGTGACTTTGGCCGGATGGGACTTGCGCCGCCAAGCAGCTATCAGCTTGGCATGACGTATTCCCGAGCGGAGGTCCATCATCTCATTGGTCATCAGTGGCCTTCTATCGGGCTGTGCTTGAACAACCAGACCCTGCCGAAAAACCACTGATGCCCACCTACTCCTCAGAACCTTCACCACCTAAGGGGACTCCGTGGATCCGCTTTTCCAAAGCATTTTGGAATATCGGTTTTGCATGATGGCGGCCAGTCCGGTTGCACTAGCATATGCGTAATCTGCAATTGGAGACCAACAACGGTGAACACAGAACAGGCCCGCGGGGCGGTAAATCCTCCGAGGACACCTCTAACATTCAAGCTAATCTTAGCCCTGCCGCGGCGCAGACACCTCCGACGGACTTCCACGATGGTTTGGCGAAGGGACCACGCTTTCACGAATCCTCGAGGCTTGGGCTGAGGAAAGGGATCAGGAGGAGACGAGGAGCGGCTGGAGGCGGTAAGACGAACTATAACGTGGATGGACGCTGGCGATGTTAATGCAACTACAATCACTGCGGCTGGCCAAGCCGCCGGCACTGTTCCGCCAGAGCTCCAGAAGCTCGCGGACGACAACCGGCTGTGAGCAGCTTCCCGAGCGGGTCCGGACGACGCTGGCAGAACCAGTGATCGCATCGGGCTATATGGGCCCCGCAGGTCGTCTTTCCGCCCAGTTCGCGGAAGTTTAGTCCCCTCTAGGCGAGACCAGGAGCCGCGCATGCAACGCGTACCCCCCGCTTCATCGAAGCTTAGCAGTCACGTATCCGCTTTATAGGCCGGACATGTGAGCGCACCGTTCCCACATGTGAAGCGACTGAAAAGGATGCGCTTCATCACACCTTTCACTCTCAGGAGAGACCGCCATGGATAACACAGAACGATCGCTGCGCTACAACATTTCCGAGGAAGATGATCGCACCCGGGCCATGGCGGGGTGGATCGAGAATATGACCGGGGCACAAACACTTACGGGCATGCCGTCCCGATCAACGTCAGATCCCCATGCTCGTTCGCCTTCGTCGCCAACGCGGCCATACTCGCTCTCTTCCGAACCTCCAATTAAGGTGCTCGACAGATCGACATTTGCCAGAAAAGTGAGGGAATTTTACGGTGATGATATCAAGCACATTTCCGTCAATCCACAAGAGTACTCGCCCTTCGTGTCCTCTAAAGCCCTGCGTACGGCTACCATCGCTCGACTCTACGGCGGCACCGACAATGATACGCCCAGCGCGCGATATTTCAGCTATGATCTGGGAGAACGAAGCGTTGGGCTTTTAAGAACAGAGGATGGATTTAGCATCGAGAACGAGCCGTGGCGGGAACTTTTTCCCGGTCGGAAAAGAATCACTTCGATTGTAGACCTTCGCGTTACTCATCCGCTTGTCGAGAACGCAGGCGATATTCTGCTCGAACATCAACTTCAACTCGACGGCGAACAGCCGTTAATCATGTCACGTCCCGCTTCGCCAGAGATGGGAGCCCGTCTAGAGCAGATGGGTTTCGTTGACGTGGGTCAAAATCGCTGGGTGCTCGACCCTACGCAACATCCGGACAAGTGGACAAAGAATAGCAAGGGTGGATGGCAGCGCGCAGGCAAACCTTGGAGTTATCTCTCGAAAACCGTGGACTATCTTAGCGACGATGAAGCAGGTGTCGAGGGGCATTCGAGTGAAGCCAGTGTCGAGACAGATTCATCCGATGATGACCCCTCTTGGTACTTCGAACACCTCAATTTGAACCGCGAATAAAAGCTTGCCGTCATCGTGATGACTTTTTGCGCCGCCGGCCGAGTTGATACGCCCCTCTATTACGAGGACGCAGGCGAAGATTAGAGACTGCAATCTTGCTGCGACTGTCTGCGACGGCCCGCCTCATGCTGCACTGTGAAGTAGCTCTCGACAGTTGCTTCAGTCGGGCTGATAAACTCAATCAGAACTTTCGTGATCTGGTGGATGTTGGGCGGTTCGGTCTTGAAGACACCAAGCGCGAACTCAATGAAGCCTCGGCGGAGCCCGTATCCGCTCCATGATTGTCCTGCGCATCGACCCAGAAGGAGCTGCGCAGCGCCGCCTCGTCCGCCTGTCTATCCCGCGGCAATACCGATAGAGACAGTCGCGGATCGTTTCGCGATCATGCAATTCGACCATTTTCTCTTGGTCCATGGCTCGTCGCAAGTCTAGTCTTGAGTTGAAAGTGGCGTTCGGTGCATCTGCGAACGGACATTCGCGCCGTCGGCGCTTGACCTGGCCTCGCAATGCCGCTTCCCAGGGAACGTCTGTGAACTTGAAACCGCGTGCGTAGGACAGCAACTCTCGCGCAATCAAGGACCATTGCTCCGTTGGATTTTGCCTGCAAGAACAGCCAGTGCCCCTCTGCGCTTGTGTGGAAGGGAGCTAACGGTCCATTCGGCAACAATGCGATTGACGAGTTCGCCAGAAAGAGCCCAATGTCGACTGGATCCCCGTTTGCGGCCGCCGGGCGCGCCGGCGCCTGCCTCGGCGAAGCCTCCTCCAAAGCCTGTGATCCGAACGATCCTGCCTGGCTCGCAATCGGTGCGCGTCTGACCGAGCGGGAACGGCTGATCGACGCGATGGAGAAATCTGGGTGGGTTCAGGCCAGGCGGCTCGCCTCCGGCCTCACCCCACCTTAGGTTGGTTATGCCATCCGCGGGCATCAAATCGGGGTGAAAGAAAGTTCTAAGCCTGGTGTGGTCGAACGGCCCGACCTGCCCTCCTCAACTCATGCACTCGAGGCGAGCCGCCATTTTACCGGTGTCTGTCTATTGTCAAATGCCTGACAACCCTATGTCGGGTAGCAAATGGAGGGAACCGGACAAAAAACGCTAACCCGCTGAAAAACCTAACTATTTGCATTGGCATGGCCCTTGCTTTTTGAACCGCGATGTTAAGCAGCAACGGAGCCTTCAATGTCCCCACCAATGATTTCGCTCAAGAGCCTGACCAGCACGACAACCATGAACCAACTGCTGGCCACAGCGAAGTCCACTGCTTGCGCCGCGTCATTGTGCGGTTCGTCCGCAAAGCCGCACCACGCCGAGCCGGCTGTGTGGGAGAAAATCAAGGACCTTTCCTGCTATTCAGAAGAAGTTTACTATTTCGCGCGCATGCACGTCGTAGCCGCACCAGCCTGCAATATCCAGTGCAACTACTGCGATCGTAAATACTGCGCCAACGAAAGCCGGCCTGGGGTCGTCTCGGAAAAGCTGACGCCTGACCAGGCCCTGCGAAAGGTCGTTGCGGTCGCCAATGAAGTCCCTCAGCTTTCCGTGCTCTTTATCACCGGACCAAGCGATGCCTGTTATGACCGAAAGAAGACAAAGGCGACATTTGAACGCGGAGCCACAGAGATCCCCGATATCAAGCTGTGTCTTTCAACCAACGGTCTGGCACTGCCGGACCGTGTCGGCGAGCTTGCTGACATGAATGTTGATCACTTGACGATCACCACCAACATGGTCGATCCGAGAGTCGACGCGAAGATATCCGCGCCACTGCCGGGCCGTGCCGCAGCTCAGCAGAAGCCCGGACACAAGCAGGCCCCGCGAGCACATAGGCAGCCAAGTCTCGATATTCGTCCAACATGCCGGGCACTCTCGGTCGCAGCAGCGCTGAGGCCTTGGTCACCTCCCCGCGCAAAATGCCCGGTTGCTCTCTTTGATGCTTCAGGAGCATCCCGATCACCCGCTTCTTGTGTCAGTCCGCTCCCGTCTCCAACGCGGCGGCGACCTCCTTGCGCAGCCATTTATGCTGCGGGTCGTGATGGCACCGCTCGTGCCAGATGAGCATGACCTTGTACGGTGCCGGCTCGAGGGGTGGATCAACAACCCTAAGCGGCAGCATCGCGGAAACTTGGGTCGCAACGCGGCGCGGGACGAGCAATACCAAATCCGTTGCCGAAGCTACCACCGCTGCCGTGAGAACGCTGGAAAAAAGTATGGGACTACGATCCGCTCGCAGGTTGGGCAAGTGGTCGTAGATCGGGCCGAAGTGGTCGGGGGAGTCCGTACTGATGGCAGCGTGACGCAAGGTCGCGAAGTTGTCGATCGTCCATTCCTGCGCCAGCGCTGGATGGCCGTGGCGCAACAAACACGCGAAGCGGTCTGTATAAAGACTGCGCCGAAAATAGCCAGGCAGTTGCACGTCGATATGCCCAACGGCCAAATCAATATCACCTTGCTCAAGCCCCCGCACGGCACGATCAAACGGCAAACAGGCGAGTGTGTCGAGATGAGGGGCACGCTCGCGTAACCACGGCAGGAGGCGCGGTAGTACAGCCAAAGCTTGATGATCGGGGATCGCCAGCGTTGCCCCCCTCCCCCATTCTTTTGAGATTACGCTGCGGCTTGTCACCATCTCTCGGATCGTACGCAGTGCCGACGGCAGCCTTTGAGCCAAATGTTCGCCTTGCGGCGTTGGGATCAAACCCGTTGAAGACCGCACCAGGAGATCATCATTGAACAAGCCGCGCAGCCTTCCCAGTGCCCGGCTCATCGCCGGTTGACTCCGCCCGATGTGCTGGCCCGCGTGCGTCACGTTCCGGTATTCGAGCAGAGCCTCGAGCGCCACCAGGAGGTTGAGGTCTATTGATGCTAGGTTTATCTGGTGTCCAGTGAGGCGCTCTCCTCTCCAATCTTGCAACATCTTTCGCCTATAAGCGAGTTGATCCGTCACCTCTTTTTCTACATTGCGTTTCATGAAGTTCATTCCTCAACAATCAATTCCGGGTCCAACGTTTTCGAGTTCATCTCGGCGGTGGAGCGCGGGTGACAACCTCCATGGCATTGTGCCATCACGCGTCCAATGGGCGGCCAGATCTGTGTGACGATGGCGATCACATGGAACATCGGGGTGTCCCACAGGAATATAGAGCCCGTGTCGACCTCCCCGAGCCCGTTGCAACAGCCTCGCATCCGATACTGGGGTGCTTGGGTGAGAGAGGCGCACGCGCTCGAGCACAGCGTTGCAATAGGCCTCGGTTGCATAATACGCGATGCGGTCGATGTCGCTAAGCTGAACACCTGCAGATGCGAGGCAATATTGAATCGAACGAATTGGTAGCGTGTTGGAGTGCTTGATTCGGTTAGGCCGTTCCTCTTCGACTGCCGCTATCACTCGGCCGTCGCGAACGCGAACCGCAGCCCCATTGTGCATAAAGCTGTTCGGTAGATCGAACGAATTTTCGTAGACTCTGCTTAGACGCCCACTCAGCCCTAGACACAGCATGTTGCTCTCCAGTCCGTTTCGAAAGGTAGGTCGCTCTGGCCCGACCGCCGGCTTTCGTAAGTTCAAAGCTTGTGTTTGACGTGTCAGATAGAGCTCACAGGCGAAGCCGATACTAATAGCGACCGGCTCGGCGACATTGCCGACAATCGATGCTGCGCAACCTTCTTGATGCTATAGTTGCGACGCCGCACGGAAACCCTGACCGAAGCATTTGCAGCAGAACTGCCACGTAATCTATCCACATTACTCAGTCCTTCATATTTCGGCCCGACAGCCGCAAGAAAATCACGAGGTTTGGTGTTCCTGCAAAAGGCGCAGATCATGTCCTTGCGGCTGCGAGCGCGCCTGCTCTGGCTTCTAGTCATTGTGAGGGATGCACTCACAGATTTAGTCGACCAGGCAACAGTGCTTCTTGTGAGAGCCCATTAGCACTGAAACGGCAGAAGCAACGGCCAAGATTTGGCCGATCACGTCCAACGTGATAACAATCGAGGCCAGGCAACTGACAGAGTGCTCCAACTCGTTTTCCAGCACAGTCTCTACCGAACCTGAGGACCCATTTTTAGAACTCCACACAATCGTTCTGCACAGCGCTCTTCAGCGTTTTTTCTAAGGGCAATTGTTTTGACCAGTAAAATTGTTTGTTTGGATGGAATGCGTGCAAAAAAGGGATGGGTGGATTCATAGCAAGGCGAGCGGCACTTTCAAACAGCGGCCGTGATGATCAACGTTTACGGCAAATCCGCCTCCGACGTCGGTGCCGACGACCGACCTCCGAAATCCTCGTGTATCGTCGTACCCGCAACACTCCTTCTCTACTCTGGTTTTCAGCCGATAAGCCTAGCCGCAGCTTCGCCAGTCGGCACGTCGATAAGCGTGATCGGGCTTGCTGCAAGGAAACGGCGTTGGTTGTTGGTCGGCGCTGCCGCATCCAGCACCGCAAAACGTGGTGCGTTGGATCGCGTCATGATCTGTCGGGCGTAGGTGCGCAGCATCTGGTCGTTGAAGCGGCAGCCGATGAAGAAGAGCCGAAGAGCCTCTGTTGGTGCGCCGCTCCTTCACCGCTTCGCTGACCCACCTGAGCGGCGGAACTCCTTCCGTCGCTGATGAGGCCGTTGATGGCCTGCTCGCCCGGCCTTCCGGTGGGTCGGCCGGCATCGAGACAGGCGATTATTACGCGGCGGGCGCGGCGCGCGAGGTTTCGATGCGCTTCAGTCCATCGGTGATGGCCGCGAGCCCTTCCCGCAGCGTCTGCCCTATAGTGCCCGGACCGATGTCGATTGGAGGATTGTCAAGCATGGCTACAATGTCGCTGCCGTTGAGATAATCGAGCTTCTTCTGGACTGTGGTTCGGACACGCTCGGTCGCGCTCGACAGTGCCTCACCGTTGCGTTCGGTGATGGCGGAGAGCTGATCTGAAAGCTCTCCTCCGAACTGCAGGAAGATGTCGTCGACATACCTCCACGTTCCGCCGCGGGCTTCCACATCGACCATCTGGTTGATCTTGCTCTTTACCTCATCCCGCAGCGTCAAGGCAGTGTCGAGATAAGCCTGCCATATAGCTATGATACTTTCGACCGAGTTCTCGATGGATTTGGTCCGTTCGGGCTGGTCTGCGATGCCAAGAAGGACCAGAAGTTGATCATCGTTACCGGGCCGCGGGACCACCGCTGCGATCAGACGCTCCACAACCGCGCGCCTACGGGCTGCATCGCCTAGTTCCTTCGGCCATTGCGACGACACTATCTTCGCAATCCTCTCAGAATTCGCGTTCTCTAGCGGATAAGAAAGCTGTCGCTCCTGAGCCTTTGCCTTGATCAGACGGAACAAGGACTCTACTACCTCGTCTTGATCGAGAGCGCCCGTTGGAACTCTGTTCAGATCGATCCCATTCACCACGACCTCTTCGCGGCGGTCGCCGTTTGTCTCGCCCTGCCCCGCCCCATCGGGCATGTCATCCACATATTGAAGATTTCGCAGATTCTCAGGATAGGCCAGCATCAACAGAAGTCGGCCGGCGAAGTTGTGCAACGTTGCCTCCTGCTCTTCCGGAGGCGTCGCAGCCAGCACACGTTGCAGCCAATCCGCGATCTTCGTGGTCAGATGGGACAACTCTGCGGTCTGTCCCGCGCCAATTTGCGCGCTGAGACTTACTGCGTGATTGGAAATGGTCGCGGCCGCGGCGGCAATCCCCTCCTTCACTTCCGGGAGAAGCTGCTCCAGGAGCTCAGCCCCGCCTTCACGCTTGCTTCTCTCTTCAGTTTCCTCAACACTCCCTGCAGAGTTCCCTTCCGCGCTATCGAGCGCCGTCATCGGCCGATTGAATTCTTCAGAGTCGTCGGGTGGAAGAAATTGGGAGTTCTCCTCGGCGTTCATCTCAAACTGCTGAATGTCTTCTTCAGTTAAGATTCCTGCTTCCTGCATGTCAGGCAACCTCATGCGGAAGTTCACGAAATACTTCTTCATCACCTTTTGGACCTGCGGGAACCCGGCCTTTCCACCATCAGCCAACTTGACGAGGATAACGCCGTTTTCGTTCATCCTGCCCGTGCCTCTCCGCAGAAGCGAAAAGTTCTCCTTACTACTATCCTCATCATCTTCAAAAGGCATGTTTTTCAAAGTTTGTGCCAATCCATTGAGCTTTTTCTTACTCACCAGGACAGCAGGCTTCCGCAGATCGCCAACCGTGCCAACCGCAAAGCAGAACTCCAAATCCGCTCTGTTCTTCGTCTGGTCGATCAACTGCAGAAATTTCTTCGCTCTTGTCCTATTGTGCTTCATTCCGGCCATTATATCTCTCCAGTTTCCTGTTCTAGATCAGTGTACGTCGGTTGATAGGGTGGGACAGGATCTGATCACCCAACTTCCCGAAGATCTGCCTGATGGAGGTGACCGCGCTCTCCAGCGGTCTAGTCGAGCGGGAAAGCGGCGCGCCGAGATCAAGCGACGATCGCCGCCAGTCGCAGCCGTGACCGCCTCCGATCCGGCCGGCAACCGACATGCCGACCTCTCCCGCCGCAGACCTGCGTGGGCGTCTCGTGACCCCATAGGGCTTTCCCAGCGCCAGTCGGATGCTATCCCGGCGTTCATAAGAAATCTGGACATCGGAATTCTGACAACAGATTGCGGGACAACGGGCTCATCACGCTGTCAGGCTGGAGGTTAAAAACCGCCCAATGGCGACCGGACACCAGTCGTACCTGAATAAGGTCCCCTCCTCCCAATGGCTGCTTATCCGCCTCATTTAAGAGGCGAAACAGCGCCCAATGGCCGCTCTTGGAGAGGGTGGCGCCTTGAAAACCGATGAAAGCGACGGAAGCGCCGCCGACGCCGCCGGCCGTAGGCCAATGGAAATGCATGGCCGCGGCGGCTGTTCCTCGTCGATGTTCGAGGCGCTGGCCGTCGATGTCTACCACCACCTGGTCTGTCAACGGATCGGTCTCGGCGACGGTGAGCAGGAATCCAACTGACACCTTGCCGGCATCATCGAACATGGTGTCGCGGATCGTGGCTGCCCGTTGGAACTGGGCCAAGGTATTGCGGCCGATAGGGAAATCGACACCGCTCGTTGGCCGAAACTGCCACGAGCCTTTGGATTTGTCGACGAATGGGGAAAGGTTCTCGGCGAAGAAAGTGTCGATCTCCGCCTTGCGGCCGAACAGCCGGGCGAAATCGCTCAAAGGGATATCCCGGCGGGATCCGCTCGCGAAGGGATACCGTCCTTCGGTAGCCCGTCGGCACAAATCGCCGGGGCCGCCCGCCCAACCGCTCGCCAACCCGCGCCTCATGCCGCTGACGGTTAAGTCCGAGCTGTGGCGGCTGAGGCCGAGGATCCATTGCCGGATGGGTTCGGGCAGATCGGCCGCCCCCGCCTCGATCTGTTGGATGGCGACGCCCGCCTGCCCGTTGTGTTCCAAGATGTTCGAACCCGCCAGCCCCTGCGCCTGGCTGAGGGAGCGATACAGTTCGCCAAGATCCCGGAGAGCACTGTCAATCGGCGCCTGCGCGCCCGCTTGGCTGTTCGACGGCACTTCGACCAGCTGGTGCAGCCACCGGAAATGATCGCCCATATAGAGCTGGACGTGAGCTTCAGGCGTGTCCGCGGCCGGTTGGGACCGGAACAGTGCCTCGAGCTCGCTTGGCAACACCTCGCCCTGGGGGACACTGTCACCTTTCGTCAAGCCGTCCTCGGGAGCCGGT
This sequence comes from Rhizobium redzepovicii, assembly GCF_019793435.1. Taxonomy (GTDB): domain Bacteria; phylum Pseudomonadota; class Alphaproteobacteria; order Rhizobiales; family Rhizobiaceae; genus Rhizobium; species Rhizobium redzepovicii. Next base: position 11,689 of record NZ_JAILYH010000033.1, read on the forward strand.
GGTTGCTTGAGCTTTAGCTCCTGCGCCGCCGCGAAAAGGAACAGGCGCATTGGTGACGTCGGCGCGGACAGCGTGTTCAAGGTGCGCAGCGCGTCATCGATACCCCCAGAGGGGCGGATGGACATATCGCCAATGAGCTGGTCCCAGCGCAACGCGAACTCCTGAGCGTAGAGATCCGCCGCCGAACGCCGCAGCTTCTGGCTCACATCACCGGCTGCAATCGGCGCGACTACCTGTGAGTCGAGAACCCAGCCTTCTGCAGCGACAGCGTCAGCCACTTGCGGCAGCAATCGCAGGAAGGTTCCGTAAAACCCCGCCCTCGTGTAGATGCCAGGAACCCCCTCGCTGAGCGGCTGTCCCGATTTGCGAGCCAGGACGCCCTGCGCCAGCGGCCCGGCATGGTCGGCCAGACGCCAGGTTGGCGCCCGCGAGGCTTCGGGACTGGTCGCGATGATGTCGAGGACGCGGCGCGCCATCGAGACGGTCTGGAGCTTCGCGCGGCTCCTCTCGATCAGTTCGCCATTAAGCTCACTATGGGGCAGCGGCCCTTCCATGAGTGCATCCAGGTGATCAGCGAGCGCGCTGCGCAGGCCGGCATCGGCTTCGGCCGGAAACATCACTCGCCAGTCGGCAGCCATCCAGTTCTTGACGACCGCGCGCTGGAGCGGACCCTGCTGACCCAGCATCAGGTAAACCTTTAACGCCTGGTAGACGAACTGATCATCGTCGTGCCGCTCGACCAATAAGGTTTCCAACCGGAACATCAGCCGCGGCAGCAGGATGGTGTTCACGGCGCGGCGGTACGCCGCGAGCGTCTGAACCTTGATTTTCTTACTCTGGTCGAGACCCGAACTTGATAGGGGGCCGCCCGCGCTGTCGCCGTTGGCATCACGCAGCCGCTGAAGCAGTGGCAGGATGGGTCGAAGATCGCCACTCTCAACCCGGTCGAGCTTCAGCTTTTCGGCCCCTCTGGCATAGCTGCCAGCCATTAGGCGAACGCTCTCGATCAGCTGAACATTCCGAATATAGCTGAACGTCCATAAGACGCTGGCGGTAACAATGACCGCCGCTATCATCGTGTAGGCGCCATACCGGATCCGCCGCTGGCGCCGATCGAAGCGGTGATTGGCATCGACGAGCCCAGCTTCGGCGAAAACGACTTCGCGCAGCAGCCGGCTGATGAAATAACCACGGCCCGGGCCACGAAGCGCTGTACAGGGCGGCTGAGCGATCTCGAAGGTCTGAGATCTGGCGTTCGCAAGTCGATCGAAGGGCATGCCAATTTGCGTGCCGCTTAAGAAGTAGACGCCGCGGAGCATAAGCGGTTCCTGGAACGAATTCCCGCCAAAGGCTTCCTTCAAGAACTGTTGCGTCAGGTGCTTGAGGCTAGCGACCTGCTGTGGGAAGCCGAACATGAGCGCGCGACGCTGGAGGTTGCTTTCGTGCTGCATTCGTTCAAGCAGCCTTTCGTTTAGGCGGCCAACAAGCGCATCGTATGCTGCGGCAAACGCCATCGGATCGCCTTCGTCCTCCGACGCCTCTTGCGCATAGGTGAACCCCCACACCGCCTCCCGCCCCTCGCGACCCAGATCGTCGAAGAATTCAACAAATCCCGCCAGCAGATCGCTCTTAGTGAAAAGCACATAAATCGGCAGTTGCAGGCGAAGCTCCCTGTACACTTCGAGGAGCCGCTCACGGATACAGCGCGCGCGATCGGCGAGCACTTCCTCGGATGTAGAATTCAGCTCGCTGATTGCGATCGTGACTAAGACACCGTTCAGCGGCTGCCGTGGCCGGGAGCGTCTGAGCATACGAAGCAAGCCACGCCAAACCGCTTTGTCCCGGTCTGCATCACCCTCCTGTATCGTGTAGCGCCCAGCAGTGTCGACGAACACCGCGTCATCGGTGATCCACCAGTCGCAGTTTTCCGTACCCGCTAACCCACCGGCGGCTCTCAGACCGGACCTCGCCGCCATCGGAAAGCTGAGCCCGGAATTGACTATTGCTGTGGTCTTCCCCGAGTTGGGCGGACCGATCATCACATACCAGGGCCGCTGATAGAGCCACCGCCTGCTGATACCTCCTGCGTAGCGGCGCCCCTTGAGTGTGGTAAGGGTCTCGCGGAAACGATGACGAATCGCCTCCAGCTCTCTTTCAGCAAGCGTGCTGGCTTGCCCCACACTTCGGTCGGAAGGCCTTGGGTCTCCCTTCTTCTGCTCGGCCCCACCCGCGTCCAGCGCTCCCGACACTCGTGATTGGACGAGGTCTTCAAAATAGGCCTGAACCTTGTAAAGCTGGGACTGGATCAAGTAGATCACGGTGTATCCGACCGGAATCAGCATCGATGCCGCGATCTGGCTGCGAAGGCTGTCAAGCGGCGCAAATCCTCCGACCGAGATATGCGGTCCGAGCGTGAAGATTAAGGCACATACGATCGCCGCCCCGCCGACACGGAGCCATTGCCACCTAAGCGCTTTCTTGATTGACTGCATGGCTTGTCTTCATTGTGTCTTTGTGATGATGATTTGAATCCGACGGTTCCGCGCGCGGCCCTCGGGCGTGTGGTTCGAAGCGACCGGTTCTCCGCTCCCTCTGCCCTCTTCTCGCACGCGGCCTGGGTCATTCATCATGGATTTGATAATCTCGGCAGCTGCGCTCGCACGCGCGAGCGAAAGGGAATCGTTTGAAGGGAAGGCGAGTGATTGCACCGGAATGGCGTCGGTGTGCCCGGTCAGGAGGACCGATCCCGACTCACCGTTCAGAGAACGACCAATTCGTAAAAGAAGCGGCAGGAACATTTTCTTCACTTCCGGACTAGCAGAATCGAACATCCCGGAGGCGCGAATGATAACGACGATCTGCTGTGGGTCCTCGGACACAGTGACAAGCCCTTCGCGGATTTCGGGCTCGAGGAAGTTACGCAGTCGGTCGCTGCTCATAACAACCTTTGGTGGCAATGCGATTCTCGCCGATCTGACAACGCCGTTCGGCGGCAATGTCGCGATATCGTTGAAGACAGCGTCGGCGCGGGCATTTAATGCATGCAGGAGTCCGGCATAGATCGAGAGGAGTAATCCTGCCCCAAACGCTACGACGGCCCAGATTGGAACGATTGTGCGGCGTGGCTCCGGATTATTTGAGTTCCTCCGCCAGTGCGGGGATAGTTCGCGCTCGAAGTCACCACGGGCTGCTCGGATCAGGCGGTAGACGTCTTCGCACAGCACACTGAGCTCTGCGGCTCCTCCCGCAGTGACGCGGTAGCGGCCTTCGAAGCCCAACCTCATGCAGTAATAGAGCAGCTCCAGCAGTTCTATATTGATGGCCGGTTCATTTTTCAATTGCGTCAGCAGATCGAAGAAGCGCTCGCCGCCCCAGGTATCGCTGAACAGCGATCCCACCAAGCTGCGCGTCGTCCAGACGCTGTTGCTGCCCCAGGCTGTGTTCAGAACGATGTCATCGATGGTCGCGCAGAGGGCGTATTTGCAGACCTTGATCGCTCGCGAGGGCAATCCGAGCGGCGTGATCCGACGCTCAAAAGCATCGATCTCCCGCAGCACCCTAAGGCGCAGTGCTTCAACGTCGATATGGCTAGCACTGCTCTTGAGCTGAGCGCTGAGACCCAGCAGCGCCGCCGCGGCCGCGACCAGTGGATTAAGTCGGTCGAGCGCAAGCATCTCCCAGGTAAGTTCCTCCGCCACTGGCGATGACGGCGAAGGGACAGCCAACTGCTCCTCGGCGTGAAGGAGGACGAGTGGCTGGGATTTTGGCATCGTTTCCTCAATCACCATCATCAACCCGCCCACTTCCCTTTGGAGCGGACGCTCTCATCGTGGGATCGGCGGGTGGGTCGACTACGCTCTCGCACTGGGCGCGCGAAGTCGGCGCCGAAGCTCCGGAGCAAATCGGTTTCGATGCTCGATACGACGTCATTGAAGACGCGCACGTACGCACTCCGGTTTCGCGCCTTATGGTTGCGGTGCAAAAGGGAACGGGGCCGCCCCATCGCCTTCTCGATCCCTGCTAGGGACAAGCGTGCACGGACGCTGGACAGAGCCTTCTGCACAGCCGCGAATGACACGTCATGCGTCCCACGGTCGGTGAAGGCTTGCTCAACGGCCAGGTCTCCGCGGAGGAACCCGCTGGAGTCATTGCACAGAACTGCGCGCAACGCCTCACCGACATCGGGGACGAGACTCAGGGTTTTTTCGTCGGAACTCTTATTTCTGAATAATTGTTCGCCAGCTCTCGCTCGGAGAGTATGCTGTGCAGCGCGGCGGAATACAGAAGCATTTTCCCTGCACGATCCAACACGCTTACGATGCCGGCATTCCGGACATCTGCCAATGATAAGCCGCAGGCGGCAAGGAAAGCCGTGACAGCCGCTCGATGATTCTTGGCGAGATGATTGCTCCACCTTGGGTTGCGTCAAGATGGGGGCCCGATCTGGCACACTGTCTGCGTAGATATCCCACGGACTTCTCATCATGCCCGCCAGCGCGTCTAAACGAGTGCCTAAGAACGGCAATGGTAGGAACTCGCCGTCCCTCAGGTCCAGCAGCGCTTCTTCACCCCGGGTGCAATTGCCCGCCAGGAGCGACGAGGCCGTTTCGAGGGGGCCAAGAAGACTCAACTCCTCACTTGTCGCTGCAAGTTGTCCCTCCGGTTCGGCGGCACTCTCCGCAATGGATATCGAAGGCGACACCGCGACGACATCGGTCATATAGGCGCCGATCTGAATAACATCGCTGGTTTTCCGGGCGACCGGCGCCTCTGACGGAAGCGGCACCGCCTCGTCATTTTGACATGTGTCGTCGCGGCCTCGGTCGATCAGTACGTATCGCCGTGCCATGCACTCGATTGAGCAGTGGGATTTCGAGACCATCTGCTGATCATCCGGCAGAACCAGGCTGTTGCCTGCTCGGCTGGTAGTCAGTCCACCAGCCGCGTCGCCCGGCACGAGATATTCCGGAAAACTACATCTATTGCTGTGTACACGTAGCGTGAGGGGCATTGGTGGGCTAACTCAAATGTGGGTTCTGTCCGGCTCGGATGGCCCAGAGAGCCATTTCGAGATTTGGGAAGTCGCCAGCAACGTGCAGCGCCAAGCCGGCGGATTGGGGCATATCCTTCCAGAAGCGGCTATTTTGATCGATCTCGAAATAGCTGAATCCAACATGGAACGGGATCTGACGCGGCGCGACCGGTAGGGGATTGATGATAATGCCGGGCAGTGCGACATTGACGAGTTCCGTGATTTTCTCCGCCGGGCCGATCTTAATCTGAGACGGGAACTCGCGCCGGAGGCGCTCGACCTCAATATCAGCCCGAGCAGCCAGCACGAAGCTCGAGGTCGTAAAGAGAGAGCGGTCGGCCACCTCAGCCACATGGACACCGTATTTTTGCCGCTGCAGCGGTACGGGGACCGCAGTCTGCTCAATCACTGCACCCAGCGAAGCCCGGATCGACTGCATCACTGGCAAAAACGCCTCCGCGAGAGAGTCGTGCTTGTAAACACCAAGGGTCGGGGCACGTTTATCGACGCGGGCGAACGTGGCTAGTTCACCCGCCAATTGGAGCATGACAACATACAGCGATTCCGGATTTACAACGGCGGCCTTGGACAGGTGGCAGAAGTACGGCTCGTACCGATTGATCGCCTGCAGCAGAAGGAAGTCCGCGAGCTCTGCAACCCGGCTCGTTCCCGACTGGGAGACCCGAGTGGCCAGAGCTTCACCACGATGGTGAAGCAGGCCGGTGATCTCAGTGATGTAGTTCGAGAGGACCCGGGAGCTGGCGCAGTCGGGGGTTGGCGGCACGTGCGTTTCGTCCAGAATGATCTGTCGGTCGGCCCGGACCTCTATGATACGGGCGATTGGGATGCAAGTGTAGCCAGACCGGTCTGCCGCGTCCGGCAGCAGTCGAAAATCCAGCCTCGCTACGTCGATGGAGGCGCTGCCTCGCTCGCCAGCGTTGGTGTCGACAACATCCTCAGTGGAGACTGCGAAGCGGATAGGTACGTCAATTCCCGCTTGCGCGTCGGTTTCAAGAGCGCCGGGTTGATAAAACGGTACCGCCAAGTGAATAAGCGAATCTCGAAAATCCGGCGGAACGTCGTAGGGAGTTGGCTGGTTGGCTTCGTCAGGAATACTGAAGGGCATCCCGTCCTCCAAGACGCCGCGAGCCGCTTCGATGGCGATCTTACCGAGACCAAGCAGCTCTCGATTGAGCCGCAGCTCGCTGATACCCCACCCGTACCCATGCAAAACCGCCGTCCTGCTGCGCACCAGCTGTTCGACGTGACGATCGGCCTGCTGAAAATGCTGCGGGCGGAGGAACAAGCCCTCCGACCAGACGACCCTATTATTCCACGACATTCAAGACTCGCCTCGCGTCCACCTGACAGAACGGCTTTCTCCGTAAAAGTAGCAGAGCTTCACTGCCCCCTTGCATGCACATCTGATATCCAACAATGCGCTGGTAGAAGGGCATCGCGTGTCGGGACAGCTCAGATATGCAAGCGCCGAAGCTCATCAGGATTGGTCATGAGCCCCCTTGCAGCGCGACAAGCAAGGGGTCTCATCTAGACTGTCGCTCAGTAGCCCGTTGCCCTCAGAGCCTTATTGGTCGTTCATGTTCACACTGACCTACAACGCGCCAATTCGCCTGTCCTGTCACTCGTACGAGATGAATCTCGCAAATGACCGCCCGGAAGCCTTGAGACCCGGCGCCGCAAGTACGGGGCCAAAAGAGCAGCGCAACAGGCAAGGTGACACGTGATGCGCATTGCCTCGTCGAAAATGTTCCTGAATACGCTGAGGCAGTGCCGCCGCCAACATCGTCTTCACGCGCCGCCGCCCCTAAAGCACCTTGACGACCAGTTTAGCGATTAGACAACCACCTCCTGGACACGATCCACGAACCGGTTGCAGTCCCGGTTCGCGCCAGGTGCGGGATAGCAGCCCTGGCGGCATGGATCATTCATGCGGCGAAGATAGGCATTTCCACATTTGGTGATGCCCAATAGCTAGCGAATGGGATATGCGCTGCGCCTCATGTTGGCGCGCGAGCACATGCAAGATGGCACGGTGGAGATCGACCGTTTTCATCTCGGTGAGCGACCGAGAATGGATCCGGACGGTCTACCGCCTGGACGGGGCCGAAAAGGCCTTTCGATACATGCAGGGCGCGCGACGGCGAAAGGGATCGAACCGCAACCTGCCTGCTGGGCGGTGAGGCGTTCATGGCGATTGGCAAGAGCTTTGCTACGCATGAGAACGTAAAGCATTCGAGCCGCGAATTCGTCCAAGTCGCCGTCCACTCGGTGGGAGGTTTCAAGTCCCGGGTCCGCCGCACCATTGCCGGCGTCTTTCATCATATCAGCCCGCAGCATGCCTTGTCTTTCCACGAGATCGGCTTCCGCTGGTCACAGCGCATTGTTACGGGCCAGGCAGTGCGGATACTAGTCACGGGTGCCGCCGGCGCTGCGATTGCTGCAAGTCTTTCGCGCTATTACCGGCCGGCAATGCGCAGAAGTCCGGATGCCGGGATCATCGTTAAATCTCCCAGCCTTTTGTGATAAGGCCGCGTTGTTTAGCGGAAGCCAGCAAGGAGTTCGAAGATGAAGGCCGACCTCACTGGCGCCGCAATTGGCGACAGTTGCCACTACCCTGGTATCGGTGGGCCAATCCCACCATAGAAGAGATCATGTCGATGTTTCGTCGTAACCGGCTTGCGCGGCACCGGCGGCCGTCAGCGTTGATAGCAATCCGTGCCGATCGCCACATCAAGCACGGACCTCCGGTCTGGAGAACGGGTCGTCGCTGCATCTCTCGAAGGATCGCCGCTGTCGTTATGGGTTCACGCAGGAGCTGCGCCATAGCCGCTCACTAACCGGATGCGAGCATATCACCTGTGCATGCAATCCAATACCGGGACTGCGCTAGTTTGAATCGCGGGCTCTTCTCCGTGGTTTTTGAGGTTCTGCTGCAATGATGCGTTTACGCTACCAGTTATCAACGGCCTGGCCATGTCTTCGGGATCTGCCGGCCTCCCGTCACCTGAGCTCGATTCCGCAGAGCCGCCCCATGCCACAACAGCAAAAAACGGGACCCACGGTGATTGAGCGGCGTCCGAACGAGGCTCGGCAAGCTGGAGCGGTCGATGGTCGCAGTCGCGCCCCTTGCACTCTGGTTAAGTCGCTTGAGCCCCTGATAAATTCTGACCTTCCGTCAGCAGTCGGTGCCCGACAGCTGACCCCTTGTTTCCTGAAGGCCATATCCCAGGGGGGTGAGCATGGTTGACAGGGACCCTCGGACTAAGGGGCAGGGCTCTTCGCGGCCGGATGAGGGCCGGCACCCAGCGGATCAAAGAGCGCAGTCTTCAGTGGCGCGTGTCGATCAAGTGGCCGACAACTTCAATTCGGACGACATCTGGCAAGAGAATTCGGTATTGCGTTACGTGGAAAGGCTAAGCGTCGGCCAGCCAAGCCCGCCGACCGAGCTTCAAAGCCCTGAAGAACAAACCCCGCAAATGATGGCTGACATGACGGAACTGACGAGAGTTCCGGTCGTCCCGGCAGAGACCGCGTTCAACCTCACGAGGACAACAGATGAATACAATAATGCCGATCGCACTATTCACCTCGTCGAGGGCCAGCCGCTGGAGACTGGCCCTCAGCGCGGGGGGCTGCATGGCCTTGGGAATTTAGAAGCCTCAGCGGTTGCCGGGCCCACCGAGGTGCCGGGTGGAAGAGAGGAGCATTCGGCCATGTCCGAGGTGCCCGCGGAGCCCAGCGATCCGACCGGTGGCGGGCGCAAGAGGCGGACTACTGAGAAGGACGCAGATCCCAGGCCCAGCCGCAGGCAGACGTTATATGCTCAAAGGCCGCTGGCGTTGGCGCCTGATCTCAGCGCCGCGAATGCCGGCATAATCGTGGGGCCTCGAGCGGCGTTCCGGACGGTGTCGGCCCAGGACCAGGCGAGGCTGGACGAAATCGCCAGGCAGACACCGCGGCAGTCGAGGCAGAGCAAGGGGGCGTGGGCGGACGCGCTGAAGGCGGCCCATCCCTATCTCAGCGCCGCCGATGCCGCCGTAATCGTGGGCGTCGTAAAGCGGGTTATCGCCAGGAGGGCGGCGTATCGAACGGTGTCGGCCCAGGACCGGGCGAGGCTTGACGAGATCAAGGCGGCGACACCGCAGCTGCCGGGGCAGAGCAAGGGGGCGTGGGCGGACGCGCTGAAGGCGGCCCATCCCGATCTCAGCGCCGCCGATGCCGCCATAACCGTGGGCTCTTTTAAGGACGATATTGCAAGGAGGACGGCGTTCCGGACGGTGTCGGCCCAGGACCAGGCGAGGCTGGACGAAATCGCCAGGCAGACACCGCAGCTACCGGGGCAGAGCAAGGGGGCGTGGGCGGACGCGCTGAAGGCGGCCCATCCCGATCTCAGCGCCGCCGATGCCGCCATAATCGTGGGTGCCGTAAAGCAGGATATTGCTAAAAGGGCCGCGTTCCAGACGGTGTCGGCCCAGGACCAGGCGAGACTGGACGAAATCGCGGCGGTGACACCGCGGCTGCCGGGGCAGAGCAAGGGGGCGTGGGCGGACGCGCTGAAGGCGGCCCATCCCGATCTCAGCGCCGCCGATGCCGCCATAATCGTGAATGCCGTAAAGCAGGATATTGCTAAAAGGACAGCGTTCCAGACGGTGTCGGCCCAGGACCACGCGAGGCTGGACGAAATCGCCAGGCAGACACCGCAGCTACCGGGGCAGAGCAAGGGGGCGTGGGCGGACGCACTGAAGGCGGCCCATCCCGATCTCAGCGCCGCCGATGCCGCCGCCATCGTGGGCGCCGTAAAGCGGGTTATCGCCAGGAGGGCGGCTTTCCAGACGGTGTCGGCCCAGGATCAGGCGAGGCTGGACGAAATCGCTAGGCAGACACCGCGGCTGCCGGGGCAGAGCAAGGGGGCATGGGCGGACGCGCTGAAGGCGGCCCATCCCGATCTCAGCGCCTCCGATGCCGCCATAATTGTGGGTTCCGTAAAGCATAATATTGCTAAAAGGGCGGCGTTCCGGACGGTGTCGGCTCAGGACCAGGCGAGGCTGGACGAAATCGCCAGGCAAACACCGCGACAGTCGAGGCAGAGCAAGGGGGCGTGGGCGGACGCGCTGAAGGCGGCCCATCCCGATCTCAGCGCCGCCGATGCCGCCACAATCGTGGGCGCCTTAAAGGACGATATCGCCGTGAGGGCAGCGTTCCGGACGGTGTCGGCCCAGGACCAGGCGAGGCTGGACGAAATCGCGGCGGTGACACCGCAGCTGCCGGGGCAGAGCAAGGGGGCGTGGGCGGACACGCTGAAGGCGGCCCATCCCGATCTCAGCGCCGCCGATGCCGCCACCATCGTGGGCGCCGCAAAGGACGAAATCGCCAGGAGGGCGGCGTTCCGGACGGTGTCGGCCCAGGACCAGGCGAGGCTGGACGAACTCGCTAGGCAGACACCGCAGCTGCCGGGGCAGAGCAAGGCGGCCTGGGCGGACGCGCTGAAGGCGGCCCATCCCGATCTCAGCGCCGCCGATGCCGCCGTAATCGTGGGTGCCATAAAGCAGGATATTGCTAAAAGGGCGGCGTTCCGGACGGTGTCGGCCCAGGACCAGGCGAGGCTGGACGAAATCGCGGCGGCAACACCGCGGCAGGGGGGGAGCAATGCGGCCTGGGCCGATGCGCTGAAGGCGGCCCATCCCGATCTCAGCGCCGCCGATGCCGCCACCATCCTGGGCACCTTTAGGGACGATATCGCCAGGAGGGCGGCGTTCCGGACGGTGTCGGCCCAGGATCAGGCGAGGCTGGACGAAATCGCTAGGCAGACACCGCAGCTGCCGGGGCAGAGCAAGGGGGCGTGGGCAGACGCACTGAAGGCGGCCCATCCCGATCTCAGCGCCGCCGATGCCGCCATAATCGTGGGTGCCTCGAAGAAACGGATAGCCAGGAGGGCAGCGTTCAAGGTGATATAGGACGGCTCATGACTCATCACCACATTCCCTAGGAACTGCACCATCATGTGCGTTGGTTGTCCACCACGGGATTGCATGAGCATGTGAGAGCGCCGAATTTTTCTTCAGTCTGGAGGCCAATACCTGGCTCGAGATCGATATTTAGGGGCACGACGGCCGGCGCATTCCGGCTGACTAACACGCCGAGAGCGACCTCGTCTTCGACGGTCGGGAGCGCAGAATGTCGGCTCGCATGCCGCTGCGACCATCAGCCCGCTCCTCGCAAGATTGGCGCCAAGGCCGCCGTCGAACGATGGCGACGAGGCAAGTTTTTCCAAAACTTTCTTTAGCATAGAGGTAGAAGGATCGCTACAGCGGGGTTGCAGTGCGCGGGCGGCTAGGGTGACTAAGTGCGTGCACTCCACGACCGTCAAACGGGGTCGGTGTCCGTCAATTCGAAATCGCAGGGATCTGCACGAGAGACCGCGTGGTTGCCCTGCACGACTAATGGAAGCAGGGTCGACAGTCACGTTGGGATGCGGTAGGTGCGCGATAGAACGGGGGATTGGCGGCGGGACTCGATTCTTTTTAGAAGATCACGCAAAGCCGCATCACACCCATTGTCAAAAGTAAATACCGCGACGATGGTTATTAAACTTCGACTTCCGTCGAAAACGGCAATGGCGCTCACGAAGGAGGCCGGCCGCTGCGAAACCCCGCCATCTCCGCACCCCACTCCTTCGCTCCAACTGGGAGCAAAATGAATGAGGCAACGTGCGAATCTCGGGGAGCATCGTTACATGCGGTCAATACGGATCTCATCCAGATTGTCGCCCTATATGCCTCGTGCGGCGATCCGGCGGAGCGCAGGAGATATAATGCCGTTGAAGTGCTCGAGCCGTTCTACCACTGACGCCGGGTCGCTGCACGCGCGATGGACCCGCCGGCTGGCTGCTCGTTCGATGAGGGTCCGCGCGCCGACACCCCCAAGAGCGATCGCCGAGGACGCCATCCACCTTATGCAGCAACTGGCGCGGAGGCGGCCGCGCGAAGACTTCGTAGTTGGAGGCCTTCAGGCTCACGTTTGCAACGGTACTCCGCAGGTTGCCCTTTGCAACGACTGCCCGACGATGTCAATTCAATCTGGCTGAGCTTGTACCGTCAAGTTTATCCAGTTTGGGGTTCGCTCCAGCGGTGGGTTGCGCATCTGCGGCGGCATCGGCGGGTTTAGGTGCGGAGACCATTCCGAATGCGTAGCACTGCATCACGTCGCGGGTTGCCGATCTGGGCGAACTCTGCAGGGTTAGTTAGCCGAGGCCAGAGTGCTTGGCTTGCCACGCTCCTCAACAACCCGATCCAGTCCACAGGCGACCGCAGGCCGGAGAGCGAAGTATCGGCGACGAGAGTCCGGCTTTCCTCACGACCATCAGAAGCCTGAACCCGCGCCAACGATCATTGGCAGCCAGCGGGATCAACACCAACGCTTGCCTTTCGCTCGTTTCCGGCCACGGCGCTTGCGCATCGTGAGCTTCTCCTCCCGATGGACCCGGAAGAGCTTCTTGTTGTTCACAAGGTGTCCCTCGCGCCTGAGCAGCACATAGCTGCGTCAAGATCCGAAGCGGCGGCATTCACGCCCCAAGCATTCACGACATATACGAATGTCGATTGTGCATGAGCAATCGCGTCTGCTCATTGCTAAACATTGAGAAACAGAGGCGCGACGATCTTTTATGTCGGGAAAACTGGGATTTGGGTCATGCTCGATGCAGATCATCTATTAAAACCGATCAGCGACGGCAACGCATGCGGGGATGCTCTCGATTACGATTTGAGCTTCCTGGAGCTGGAGATAGCGTCGCATGGCAAGCCGCACCAGCAGATAGGCGACTCCATCGCCACCGAGGAGGCTCCCGATTGGACAGAGGTGTGGCGGCTTGGCCTCGACCTTTCTGCCCGCACTAAGGATCTAAGAGTCGGCATCTTGCTCACACGATCCGCCCTCAGTCAGTTCGGCTTCTCTGGTCTAAGTCGGGGGCTTGAGCTGCTCGCGGCCTATGTCGAGCTCTACTGGTCAGAGCTACATCCGCGACCGGATCCAGAAGATGACGAAGATCAGACCGTTCGCCTCAACGCTCTAGCGAGCCTCTGCGATCTCTCCGGGCTCTTGGCAGAAATACGCCAAGTCCCACTCACCTCCTCCAGGCAATTCGGGACTTTTACGCTCCGCGATTGGGCTGGTGCGCTACGGTCCCAATCTACGGAAATTGATCGTTCGACCATCGAGCACGCCTTCATCGACACCGATCCACTGCAGCTCGAGCAGATCAGCACTGGTCTCCACGCCAGCCTGGCAGCCGCCACCCATCTAGACGCGAGTGTTCGGCAGCACGTCGCGAGTGACGAGGCCGTTCGATTCGACCCTCTGATAGTGCTACTCACCCAGGCCAAGGATCTGGTCGACGCCCATCGGAAAAGGGCCCAGCCTGCAGCCCCGGCATCTCCATTGCCAGACTCTAGCAAGGCCTCTTACCCCGAAGTGATCCGCAACCGCGATGACGTTGTCGAAATTCTTGGCCGCATTTGCCACTGGTACCAGGTGAATGAGCCCGCGAGCCCGCTGCCAGCCCTCCTGGAGCGCGCGCAGCGACTTGTCTCGAAGGACTTCATGGCTCTTATCAAAGAGTTGGCGCCAGAAGGGGTTGCCCAATACCGTTCGATTGCCGGTCTGGCGGTCGGCGAGGGCACGTGACGTGCGCAATCTTCCCTATCAGGAGAGTGGAACACATGACAAAGGCGAGTAGTCAAAAGTTCATCGCGCGGGTTCGTCCGCCTCGCGTACAGATCGAATACGACGTCGAGACCTATGGCTCTCAGAAGAAGGTTCAGCTTCCCTTCGTGGTCGGCGTGATGTCCGACCTCGCCGGCAATGCTGCCGAGCCGCTTGCCCCTGTCGCGGAGCGCAAGATGATGGAGATCGATATCGACAATTTCGATGATCGGCTCAGATCGCTGAGGCCCAGGGTGGTGATGCGGGTGCCGAACCTATTGACCGGAGAAGGCCAACTCGCTGTCGACTTGACGTTCGAGCGGCTCGAAGATTTCTCGCCGGCGGCCGTGGCGCGCAAGGTCGACAGCCTTAGCAGGCTGCTCGAGGCGCGAACGGAGCTCTCCAATCTGCTGGCCTATATGGACGGGAAGAACGGTGCCGAAGAGTTGCTCACCCACTTCCTCGCGGATTCGGCACTGCTAAGCGCCCTCGGCAATGGCATCGAGACTGAGAAGCCTGATGCAGTGGTTGCCGCTCCGCCATTGGCATCCCCAGACACAGAGGAGAACTGATCATGATGCCTGCAGATGCCACAGATGTACAGGTCGCCACCGTTGATCTCGGCGATTTCACCCGCATGCTTCGATTCGAGTTCAAGATCCGCTCGGACCACTCCCGTGACTTGGTGGAGAGTGCCGTCCGAACACTGGCCGAGCAGGCACTTCAAAACACGTCGCTAATCAGCGACGATGTCGTCACGACTATCCAAGCAATGATTGCTTCGATCGACCAGAAGCTTTCTGCACAACTCAACGAGATCCTCCATCACGAAAATTTCCAGCGCGTGGAATCAGCTTGGCGGGGCTTGCATCACCTTGCCATCAACACCGAAACCGATGAAACGTTGAAGATTCGCGTTCTCCCAGTTTCAAAGGTGGAGATGTCCCGAACTCTGCGGAAATATAAGGGTGTCACCTGGGATCAGAGTCCGCTATTCAAAAAAATTTACGAAGACGAATACGGCCAAATCGGCGGTGAACCCTATGGCTGCCTGATTGCCGACTACTATTTCGACCATACCCCACCGGACGTAGAGTTGCTTTCGGGACTGGCGCAGATCGCGGCGGCGAGCCACTCACCGCTTATATCTGCCGTCTCACCACATCTGCTGCAGATGGATTCTTGGCGTGAGCTTGCGAACCCGCGTGACATCACAAAAATCTTCCTCACGCCCGAACATGCCCCTTGGCGGGCGTTCCGCGAGAGCGAGAACTCTCGGTACGTGGCCCTGACCTTACCACGCACCCTTGGCCGGCTGCCCTACGGGGCCAAAACCAACCCGGTCGATGAATTCGCCTTCGAGGAGGACACAGACGGCGGCGACAGCGAGAAATACCTTTGGACGAACGCAGCCTACGCCATGGGCGTAAATATCACGCGCTCGTTCAAGCTCTATGGCTGGCTCTCCAGAATTCGTGGCGTCGAATCCGGCGGCCTGGTCGAGGGTCTGCCGGTACATACCTTCCGCAGCGACGACGGTGGCGTCGACCTAAAATGCCCCACTGAGATCGCGATCAGCGACCGCCGTGAGGCCGAACTGTCCAAAAACGGTCTTCTACCGCTGTTGCACCGCAAAAACACGGACCTCGGCGTATTTATTGGCGCTCAAACTATTAACAAGCCGGTCAAATACGAAGACCCCGACGCGTCAGCGAACGCCGAACTCAGTGCCCGGCTACCCTACATCTTCGCAACCTGCCGCTTCGCACATTATTTGAAGTGTATGGTCCGGGACAAGATTGGCACGTTCAAGGAGCGCCACGAGGTCGAGGAGTGGCTCAACCAATGGATTCAGGGCTATGTCCACCCCTCGCCCGAGCTTGGGAGCGAAGAGAGTAAGGCACAGCAGCCGCTCTCCTCAGCCGAGGTCAAGGTGGAAGAGGTCGAAGATAATCCCGGATATTACGTTGCGAGATTTTACATGCGGCCACACTACCAGCTCGAAGGCCTAACCATCTCTTTGAGACTTGTCTCGCGCCTGCCATCCGCCCGCAAGGACTGAGAAAACCCGCAGATGATTGTGCTCCGTTCTCGGCGCCAAAACTCCGGAATAGCTGCCCCGGGCTGGCCGATGCAATCCAGGCCCAATCAGATCAACGAGAAAAGGAAAGTCCATCATGGCGTTCGACGCGGTTATAAAATTCACGCAAGCGTCCAAGGACGGCATTTTGCCCAAGGGCGAATCTATCATTCTAAAGGACGGTATCACCCTAGCGGACGAATGGAGCTTTTCACTCGAAAACAAGCTGAACATTGGGCCTCATACCGCCGGGGCGGGCGCGGGCAAGGCCGAATTCGAGGTCTTCACTATCAAGAAGCAGGTGGATACGTCATCGCCCTCTCTGTACGTTGCCTGTGGTCGCGGCGCCCACTTCAATAGCGTCGAACTGAAACTTTTCAAAGCGACGGGGAGCGGACAAGCTACATCAGAATCGAACCTGTTCTTGCACTGGAGTTTCAACATGCTGGTAGTCGAGAAGGTCGAGTGGTCCTATGCGGAAGAGGCCCCCGAGGAGACGATCACATTCCGGTTCGGCGCCTGCAAGGTCATTTATTACAGGCAGGATGAAAAAGGCGCTCTTACCAAAGCTGGCGAGGGCATCTGGAACCAAATCGCGAACAGCACCGACTTCAATAGGCTCGTCGGCTGATGGGGCCATCGGCAACCCGGGAATATTCGGGGCTGCGCGCGAAAACGACAGATCGACTCGTCGCCATTGCACCTGGAGATTGTAACATGGGCAGAGATGTTAAGCGGGATCTCGTGCAACCATCCCTCCTGGACCGGCTTACGGACGATGAGCCGCGCAGCTCGTGTGAAGCGCAGGACAAGCGCAGCTTCTCTGTTCGCCAACTGGAAGAGGTGATTCTACGCGATGTTTCCTGGTTGTTGAACACCAATCAATTGGGTGCAACCGTAGATCTACAAGCGTACCCTCACGTAGCGGCCAGTGCACTTAATTATGGTGCCTGGCCTCTCAGCGGACAAATTCGCGAAGGCATGGATAAGAGCGCATTGCGCGAAGCGATAATCGAGAGCCTTCAGCGCTTTGAGCCGCGTCTCTTACCGGACACCCTGAAGGTCACGGTCCTGGACGATGGTCAGGGTTGCGGCACTTTTCGCTTTAGGATCGAAGCCGATCTGTGGGCGCAGCCATTGCCGGTGCGAATGGTGATGCGTACGGAGGTAGATTCCGAGCTCGAATCCGCCCGCGTTCATCTCGGTACAGAGATAAGCTGATGGATCCCCGGCTCCTGCGACTGTACAACGACGAACTTGCTTATATGCGCGAGATGGGGGCCGAGTTCGCCCGTGCATTCCCGAAGGTCGCCGCCCGGCTCGGGATGGAATCAGCGGAGGTCGCCGACCCCTACGTCGAGCGGCTTCTGGAAGGCTTCGCTTTCATGGCGGCGCGGGTGCAATTGAAGCTTCAGTCTCGCTTTCCGGAATTCACCCAGCACCTCCTGGAGATGGTCTATCCGCATTTTCTACCGCCGCTCCCCTCGATGACGATCGTCCGTTTCGAGCCCGACCAGGATGCCGGACGACTTGAAAATGGATACCTCGTGCCGCGGGGAACCAAGCTTTTGGGCCGTCTTGCTCCGGGCGCCGTCACACATTGCGAGTTCCGCACGGCCCATGATGTGCATCTCTGGCCAATTGTGGTGAGCGCTGCCGATTATTTTTCGACGCCGGGGCAGATCGCCGCACTGGATCTTCCGGCCCGGCAAGATGCGAAGGCTGCTTTGCGACTACGCCTTCGTACCACCAATGGCATGCCGTTCAATAAACTCGGACTAGAGGCTCTCACACTGCACCTAACAGGCCCCGGTGGCATCGGCGCCGCACTCGCCGAACAGCTTCTCGGTGACGCATGCAATATCATAGCCCGTCCGGTCGGCCGGCCTATCCCTTGGCAGGAAAAGATTCCGGTTCATGCGCTGCAGCAACGCGGTTTGGAGCCGAGCTGTGCTCTCCTGCCCGAGGTGCCACGCTCTTTCGACGGGTACCGTCTCCTACAGGAGTATTTCGCCCTCGCGGAGCGGACGTTGTTCGTCGAGGTTAGCGGGCTGGCAGACGCAGTAGCCCTGTCAACTGCCGAGACCCTTGAGATCGTCTTCGCACTCAGACGTGTCGAGCCACGGCTGGAACGACAGCTCGGGCCCCAAAATATCGTTCTCTTCGCAACGCCCGCGATTAATCTCTTCGAACGCCAGGCAGATCTCGTCCACGTGAGCGACAAGAACACCGAGCATCATGTGATTGTTGACAGGATGAGGCCGCTCGACTTTGAGGTCCACTCGATCCTCGAGATGAGCGGAGACGGGGCGAAAAACGAAGCGGCTCCCGTGAGGTTCTACCCGTTCTATAGCATCAGCGCGCACGGTCAGGAGGAGCAGCATTCCAGATACTACGCGATCCGCCGGGAGCAGCGCCTCATGTCGGAGCACCAGCGTCTAAATGGCGCGCGGACTGGCTACATCGGCAGCGAAACGTTCGTTTCTCTAGTTGATCGCCAGGCGGCTCCCTATTCGGCGGAACTCCGGCATTTGTCTGTAAACTGCCTGTGCTCGAACCGGGATCTGGCGCTGCTGCTGCCGATCGGCCGGGACGTGACAGACTTCACCCTGGAAATCGGCGCTCCAGTTACCGCCACCCGGTGCGTATCGCCCCCGAGCCGACCGCGCCACTCCTTCGCCAATGGCGATATCACTTGGCGATTAATTAGCCATCTTTCACTGAACTACCTCTCGATCAGCAATTCCGATAGGAACGACCACCGGGGCGCAGAAGCGCTACGTGAACTCCTCCGCCTCTACGTCGATCCAGTCAATGCCTTCGCCTCACGGCAGATCGACGGGATCCGGGAGATTCGGTCCAGGCCTGCGGTCAGGCGATTGTCCAGCGGTGGACAAGCCGCCGTAGCACGTGGGATTGAGGTTGGTATCATCCTGGACGAAGCGGCCTTCGAAGGCGTTGGCATCTTTCCGCTCGCCTCCGTGCTCAACCAGTTCTTCGCGAAATACGTATCCATCAACAGCTTCACCGAGATGGTCGTCTCGACGCTACAGCGCGGGGAGGTAATGCGATGGCCGACGATGGCCGGCCGCCGGGCGATCCTTTGATTTCGGGGGCACTCGGCGACTTCCTAAGCTCGCTCAGGGCCGAACCGCATGCCTGCGACTTCTTCCAGGCTCTGCGGCGGATCGATGCAATCTGCTCAGATCGGCCTCGGCTGGGAGAATCGAGCGGTCCCAGCCTGGATCGCGTGCGGATCGCCCAGCAGCCCTCCCTTGCATTTCCGACTCGATCGATCGCGGGCGTGACTGCGCACGAGGAGAACGACCCCGTAATCTCCACCTACGCCTTCGGCTTGTTTGGACCCCACGGTCCCCTCCCATTGCATCTGACGGAGTACGCCCTTCTCCGGCAGCACAACGCCGCGGATGAGACGCTGATCCGATTTGCTGATACCTTTCATCATCGAATGGCCTCGTTCTTCTTCCGCGCATGGGCGGAGGGCGAACCGACCGTGAGCTATGACAGGCCACAAGAAGATCGATTTGCCCTTCAGCTCGGCGCGCTAGCCGGCTTCGGGATGACCTCCCTGCGCGCGCGGGATGCTATGCCTGATCTGGCCAAACTCCACTTCACCGGCCGTCTCGCCTCACACACCCGCAACGCCGAGGGGCTCGCTGCCATCCTCGCCAGCTTCGTCGAGGCGCCGGTTGATATCCGTGAATTTGTCCCAAAGTGGGTGGATCTGCCCCGCATATCGCTCTGCCTCCTGGGCCACGACCCGGCCACGGGCACGCTGAACAGCAACGCTATTGCAGGTGCGAGGGTCAGAGTGTGGCACCATCGGTTCCGACTCATTGTGGGTCCCCTCAGCCTGGCTCATTACGAATCGCTTCTGCCCGCAGCTCCCGGCCTTAAGTCGATAGCGGAGATCATCTGCAACTACCTTGGAGATGAACTTGACTGGGAGATTAACCTCGTTCTCCGTCAGGAGCAGGTCCCGGAAGTGCAGTTGGGTCGCTGCGGCAGACTCGGATGGTCCAGTTGGATGGGCAAGAGGAAAACGCGCCAGCACGCCGATGACTTGACAACTACCCCGACTGACCGGGGCCCACCGGCTGCCGCATGGCACTCTCCTGAAACGGACATCCATGATGCGGCGGGCCCGCTCGACCTTCTTTTCGGGCGGGGAGAAGATCTCCTTGGCGAGATCGATCTGGAACGGGTGAATGGCCCACGTAACCTCGATACCAAGTGCGGCGGCACGGCGGGCGGCGGCTTGGAAGGCCCGTTATGACAAGCATCGGAAGCTCGACTCTCTTCAGTAAGCTCAACGCAAACTGCAATGGGACCGCCAAGGCCCTTTGCAAAATTCGCCGTGACGCCTCTTTGGAACGTTATCGCCATTTTGACGCCCTTGAGGCTTCAGCAGCGGAGAGGCCTATCGAGCCGACGATCGCGGCGAAACTCGACCACCGTGGTTGTCCGCTCGGGCGCTGCGCCCTGGGCCTGGTTGAATCTTCCAGGAGACACGTCGTCGCTAGCACCGCCGGAATCCGCCAACTCATCGATGTTACAAGGCCGCATGGCGAGATTTGGGTGGGACTTAGCGTGGGTGAGTTCCAAGAGACCCACACGCTTTCTTCACCCCGCCCTCCCCCGCTTGGCTCTGACGATGCGGGCCAGCAAGACATCTTGGCTGAGCAACGGTCGGCGATTTCGATGCACGAAATAAACGCTTTTCGGCATCTTCGCCGATGGCTTCGGCAGCATCCTACTCACGCCATCGGGCGCAACCGCGCCTTCTCATCAAATCTGCGGAACACACACCACCATGGTCGAGTCAAGAATCGAGAGTCTCTTAAGGCACAATCGTTTTGTTGCGGTCACTTCGGCCGCGTCCGAGTTGAATGAAATCTCTCTCCGGCGGCTCAGTGGCACCGAGCGGCTGGGGGAACCTTTCCTCTACGAGGTGAAGCTCGCCAGCCGCAATCCAGTTCAGAACTTTGCTACGATCCCCGGTCAAAACCTGACAATCGGCCTTAAGCTCAAGGACTCGCAAACGCGCTTCTTCAACGGTGTTGTTACGCGCTTCCAATATCTCGGCCTCGACGATACCGAGCACCTCAACTACGTGGCGCAGGTGCGGCCGTGGATTTCATTGCTCGAGCATCGCTCTAACAGTCGGGTCTTTCAGAACAAGACGAGCATCGAGATCATCACCACGATTTTTCGAGAACATAAAGGCAATTTCAAGAATCAGACCGCCCGACGGTTCCCACAGCGCCCATATTGCGTCCAGTACGATGAAACGGATCTGGCCTTCGTCAGCCGCCTCATGGAGCAGGACGGCATCTACTACTATTTTGAACATGCTGAGGACCAACATGACCTGGTGCTGGTCGACAACGCCGCGAGTCACATGGCCTGCACGCCTGAGATCGTAGAGACCCACCACAATCTCAGGCCTGCCCGAAGTCTTTACCAAGAAGATGTCATCCTGCATTGGGACGAGGTCGTATCGCTACAGCCGAATAAGGTCGTTCTCAGGGACTATGACCATGAGAAGCCGATGGCAGAACTGACGTCTGTCGCGCGTGTTCCTCCCGTGAGGACAGGCGGCATTCCGCCATGCAAGCTCACGGGAAGCGCCATCACCCGACCGCGGGAGAGCGTGGCGGTCAGAACGGGCGAGACCTCGTCGGCAAGCAGCGGCTGCACGGCAATGCGGGAGGTCTTCGAGTATCCAGGCCAGTATACAAAAAAAAGCGATGGCGATTTCTACGCCACCATCCGTGCCGAGGAACTCGCCTGCAACGCTTATCGCGCGCGGATCGAAAGCACTGCGCGCCAGATAACGACCGGGTCATTATTCAAGGCGGCAAATCCCTTCTACTACGGCCAGGTCGGTTCCCGCCCGAAACCCACCGATCGCTTTCTGGCAGTCGGACAGGACTTCACTGTCATCGGTGAGGTGGGGGACGATCTCACTGCGGACACCGTGGGGGGGAAGGGCGAGCGGTTCCTCTATCACAGCAACGTAGAGATTATCCCCGCGACCACCCAGTACCGACCGAGGCGCCGCACACCGGCGCGGTTGATTCACGGACCGCAGACGGCCGTCGTCGTGGGCCCCGAGGGCGAGTCGATCGCGACGGATAAGTACGGCCGTGTGAAGGTTCAGTTCTTCTGGGACCGAGAAGGCGGAAAGAACGAGAACAGCTCCTGCTGGATTCGGGTGGCCCAGAACTTCGCTGGTAAGGGTTTTGGCAACCTGGTCGTCCCACGGATCGGCCATGAGGTCGTGGTTGATTTCATCCACGGCAATCCCGACACGCCCCTGGTGACCGGCGTCGTATACAATGGCTCAAATCTGCCGCCTGAAACCCTGCCGACCGACAAAACGCGGTCGACCTTCCGGACGCATACCGATGGCGGCGCCGCTAATGCCTACAATGAACTGCGCTTTGAGGACAAGCAGGGCCGTGAGGAGGTCTATTTGAAGGCCCAGAAGAATCATACCGTCGAGGTCGGGAATATCTACAGCATCGACGTCAAGAGACACTTCCTCCTGACCTCGGGCGGCGCCGCGCCCGACTCCCCTGCCGCAGCGGCCTTAGGTAGCCGCGTCGAGGTAACACCCGACAAGATCCGCCTTGTAGTATCGGGCAGAACCGGCCCGCAGGCCATCGAAATCAGCGGCGATGGGATCGCCATTATCGGCACGATGATTGGCGTTATGGCAACGCCTCCGCGGCTCGGGTCCATCGTCTCCATGCCGCCGCCGACACCGGGTCCACCCACGCCGTCGATAATGAAGCTTATTGCGACACTCGGGCTGCCGCCTGTTACGCCCGAGTGACACGATGTCAAGGTGAACTGGTTCTGGGCCTCGGCTGTCCGGAAGTCGTTGCCTTTAAGTCGGCAGGGCCCTGCAGGCGTAGAGAAAAAGCGTAACGGCTTCGGCGTCGTAAGCTGACCTACCAAATCAACGTGACACTGCGAGATTGCCCGAAAATGAGGAAAGGTTATCGCGCGTGAGCGTTTGTTCCGGGAACTTGCGCCTCAGTTAGATGGAGTTGCCACGCGAAATCGGCCGCAAGCGGCTCCAAATGCGTCTGGTTTAGGTCTCCACCAAGCTGGAACTGGTGGATGAAATACCTTTATCACTCGGCGTCACGAAATTGCGATCAGGGCGCGGGCGGCGCAAAAATCAGCGTTCTCGATCTGGGCGTTACAGCGCTGCTTTGCAGGGCGGGCTCTCGCCTCGAAGCGCTTCTGGCGGAGCGTGGCCGCCTCGAGCAGCAGTCGAAGCCTTTCACCATGCTCGAAGGTGTCTCGCTTCTATTTGCGTTTCGAGTTCCTGATAGGCGCTGGCCATGCCTGTCAGGCCGAGTTTGCGCAGCATGTCAATGGTGGGATTGTTCAACGTCGCGATAAAAATCATGCGCTGTCCAGCTCGAGGGAGGACGCTGGCCATGCCCCCGAAGCATAACGGGATACGAATTTGGTATTGGAAGGAAAGGTCGCGACGGAAGTAACATCAGCAGTGACGCAATGACCTAAGGAACGACGCAATGTACGGCAGAAGGCAGGGGGGTGTTGGCAATAGTTCCGAACAAGGCGGTGAAGACACCTTTAACTGGGTTGAAGGCTTGACTGGCTCCTCGTCCGGCGAAGCGGCACTGAAAGAAATTTTACTGGCCTGGGCGGAAGACGGGCAGCAGGAGCAGGACGAGGACCGGCACGAGGCAATGGCACGGATCGAGGCCTGGACGGAAACCCGCAATTTTCGTGCCCCCCTGAACTTAACATCGCTGTCCCTAACGGCACTGCCCCCCACCTTACCGGCCGGCCTCCAGCGGCTCAACGCCAATGACAACCGGTTGGGCAGGCTGCCCAACAACCTCCCGCCCGGTCTGCGAAAGCTCTCTGCCTGCGACAACCAGCTGACCACGCTGCCTGAGGTTCTTCCGGACATGCTCGAGACGCTCTACGTCGACGGCAACCGGCTGACCAGATTGCCGAACGAGCTTCCTTCCGGACTAAAGTATCTCTACGTCAACCACAACCGGCTGACCAGTTTGCCCGATAACCTGCCGCCTGAGCTCAGGGAGCTTCATGTCACCCGCAACGAAATCGCGCACCTGCCGGAGAATCTCCCCCTCGAATTGACGGATCTCCGCGCCGAACTCAATAATATAATTCGCCTGCCCGAGCGCCTTCCTGCAAAGCTCACGAGGCTCGAAGTCCCTCACAATGAACTGACTAGCCTACCCGAGGACCTCCCGGCCACCCTAAAGTGGCTCAGCACCGACAGTAATGAACTGACCCACCTGCCCCCTAACCTGCCGAGGGGGCTGGAGGAGCTTAGCGTTCGTGGAAACAACCTGAGAGGACTTGGCGACGGGCGAACTGCACTGCCGTACATTCTGTCGCAGCTTCCGCCTCATTGCAAAGTGTACCTGAATAACAATCCGCTGCCAGATCGACTGCGGGCGCACCTGAGCGCGCAAAGCGGGACGAGCCTTCCGCAGATCTTTTTGTGATGCTGCCTGACAAACGGGCCAAACTAGGTCCCTGCGTTTTGAGTAAAAGGCCTTTTGCCGAAGCCATGGCGGTGGGGTGCAGGCCAGGTATGACGCGTGCGGATCAAAAACAATGAGTTTGCAGGTTTATGCCGCTCGCCGGAATGTGTTGAGTTGTGGAAGCAACAGACGTCTCACTGAAGACTATGGCCGGAAAGCCCAGGCTCGGCACTTGTGTCCTTCGGGCGACCTTGCATGCGAGCCAGTTCGTACAAAGGATTACCCGCTATCGCGTACCAGGAGGTGCGACGCTTACGGCCTAGAGGCATTGCCGCCGGTTGGAACGTTCGGAAGCTGGACCCAGATTTCAACAGGCCTCAAGCGCATCCACCATTTCCACATGGTCCACCCCCAGCATCGCGTATTCGTTGATCTAACTACCCGAGACTCCAGCCTACGGGCCTATTTGCATTCGTCGGCGATCGACGACTCTGTCGCCTATTAGTTGAAATAGGGTTTCGTGGCGAGCCAGCAGAGGAACAGCCCATGGATGAGAAAAACAGCCCCATTGTTTGCATCTCGGGTGTAGACGAACGAAAGCTCGGCGCCGCTCTAATCGCGGTCCAATCGGCATTTAGTGTCGCGATTGCGGAACTATCGAAGCTTCACAAAGGGAACAGTCCTCAGTGGTTCGAAGACCTGGAGGAGGTGGTAATCGCTAACGCAAAAGGCACAGTCACCGAGGGCATCTCGCTGGATGTCGAGGTGGAAAGCCTCAAATTCGGCATCGACGTCCTTCGGGCGATCTTAGATGTCAGCCGCGTTGAGCTAGGCTTTGCAGCAAAGGAATAACCTTTCGCCCAAACGAGGTCTCGATGCTATTTGGCGCCGGAGATGTTCGATGCACACTCGAACCTTCGCATGAGTACCGCGCTCGTCGCCAAAGTAGCCCGCATCGTCACCAAATGGTACGGTCGTCCGACAAACCAGGAGGTCTTGCCGCATGATCGACGATACGACCTATGCATGGCGCACCGGCGTTTTTGAGGCAACGCGCGTTTTCCATGCGGAAGACCCGGGCGGACCAACCTTCATCGGGGGCAATTTGCGCAAGCCGGACTCCCATGGAAGACAATAACTTGTCGGACGCTGGGCGCACGAGACTGAGGGACTCAGCGTTGAAGATGTGCCGACAAGCTCGGCATTAGCGATGCACCCTGTATAGCGGGCAGCGACCGCCTTGCCATGCTTGAAGATGCCCTGAGCCGACACGCCCACAGTTGATAAAGATGTCGACTCAGTACCGCCGGCCGCTCCTCACCTTCTACCTTGCTGAGCCGCCAGCCATTGCGGCTCGTGGCAAGGATTTTTCGGACTCTTCCCGAGAATATGCACAACGCGACGCAGCGCTTGTCGACCCGCTGTTTCGTGAAGTTCGCGCTCGCCAGGAAATGGTGCGTGATGAGCCCTTTGTAAGAGTCACCCTTGCGCCGGCAGTCCGAGACCTCCCCGTTCATCTGGTTCGTCGTCTGGAATCGCAATCGATCGATGATCGACCTCCGCCCCTTCGTCGCAGGGATACACATCAAGTGGCATTGACCTGGACAGCGACCGCTCGCGCTGGAGCGCCGAATACCGGCGGCGCATTTCACCGGACGCAATCGACCCTGCCGTCCAAAGAGCGACCAGTTCCATGAAACCCGGGTCTTCATCGATCCGGATTCCTCGCGCCTTCCAACGCGCGATGACCCGCTCGGCTATGTCCCTGCGTGAATCCATTACCACTTCCCTGCCCCCTGCCCCCTGCCGCCTACGCGGTTAGATACCAAGATGGTGGGTTCTTCGCCAGTTCAAACCGTCCAATATGTCACGCCGGCCGCCCGCGATCCGTTTTCAGGAGCTTGTTAGCTGGAGCTATCGAGATCGCAGGACACACTTTCCAGCTCTCTCCCGACCTGATGGTCCCCGTCACCATCTTTTCCGTCCATGAATAAGGTAGGCCGCCCCCGATCAGTCCAGGCGATTTAAGTGCGAGTCCGCTTTTACGTCGCCTTGAGGTCCGTCAGCACCTTGTCAAAAGCATCCTTGACCGGCTTTGAGATTTCCTCCACCGCCCTGCTTGAGAGCACCCGGACTTCCTTGGCGTGCTGCAAACTTGTCTCAACGC